>NZ_PQVF01000009.1 GCF_002920915.1 Solitalea longa | reverse complement strand
GCCTGTATAGGTTAATTAGGATTAACAACATCCAGTGTATAGTTAATCCAGGATTTATTCACTAATCTGTATAGTTATTTCAGGACGGGTCATATAGTTATTTCAGGACGGGTCATCTTCTTATTTACATCGTATATACGTCGAGTATACGTCGAGTATACGTCTAGTATACGTCTAGTATACGTCTAGTATACGTCTAGTATACGTCTAGTATACGTCTACATGAATTCGACCCCAGCTCGCGCGCGTTTGTAACACCAAATAGAAATCAAAATAATAAAGCCTCCCTTTATTCTTGCGGACTTGATTATTCGAAAAACGAAGCTTTCTCATAATGAAATTTTCCATCTGCTAATAGTGGTTGCCTTCGACTGGTTGGGGCCCCCATATTATTCGTATTTTTAAGTGTCCCTTTACAAATAATTAAAATAACGACTGGGGAAAAGGGAGTTTCTGACAACTACTATTCAAACTATCCATGAAAATTAGTCTAGCCGATACTTACGAAGCCTTGTCACAGCAGGTGGTAAACGACGTAGTTCAATGTTTAAGCAAGGCAGGTACGCCTTTATTCTGCCCTGCTTCGGGAGATACACCGTCGGGTGTATACGCTGAATTAGTAAAACAACAGCAACAAGGCATTATTAACACGGCGAACTGGCGATTTGTGGGCTTAGACGAATGGGGAGGAATGAATGGCGAGGATGAAGGTAGCTGTCGGTTTTATTTAAATAAACAACTCTTCTTCCCACTTCAAACCCCTGAAGAAAACGTTTGCTTTTTTGATGGCAAAGTGGAAGATCCCCTTACAGAATGTGAACGTATTGATGAATTTATCGACATTCATAAAGGCATTGATGTAGTTGTACTTGGTTTGGGCATGAATGGACACATAGGCATGAATGAACCGGGCACTTCTCCTGATTTGCATTCGCATGTTTCTGCACTGGATCCGGTAACTCAACAGGTGGGTCAAAAATATTTCTCATCTCAGAAAAAACTGTTAACCGGATTAACTTTAGGTATTGCCTCTATTATGGAGGCCAAGCATGTGATATTAATGGTTAGCGGAGAAAAAAAAGCCTCCATCGTGAAAAAAGTAATTGAAGGAGAGATTACAACAGAAGTCCCTGCAAGCCTGCTTCGAAATCATCCGAGTTTTAGCATTTATATGGATAAAGCCGCTGCGGGTCATCTGAAGTCATAGTAAAACGGCAATCAGATTGTATTGAGATCAATATTTAGGATCGTTAATATAATAGTATTAACATAGGCAAGTGTTTATTATTTCCGCATAGGCATACCTATAATTGCGGCTTTTATCAGGGTATCCAACTTTTTATATTCTGTTGTCCCGTAACTATAAAAGCCAGGCTGGGGGCAACAGTTTTTCGTACACATAGTCCAATTTAGCTCTATGGATGAACTGTCCTTATCGTATTTGATGATTTTATAAGCATCTCGTAGTTCCGCTTTAAACTTTACATTCTTACCATTTGGTTTCGCCTCTACCACAAATAGTTGTTGACTTGTTAATACCTCTCTGATCTTTTCATGATCAAGAGTTGAATCTGACACATGCAAATTGTTTGGCAATGCATTAGCCGGGGCATAGGGATTAATTAAAATCAAGAAGAGTAATAAAATTGGGGCTATTACAGGTAAATAGTTGAAGTTAAAGGATACCTTATTTATAGTTTTCATTTGTCAATATGTTTAAGCCAATATAAATAGCTTTTCATTTTCTTCTGCAAATTATTTGTGGGTTTCATCGATGCCTATAAAATTCAATTCCACTTGCTCTTTAAATGGCCGTTTGGCGGGCACTTAAAATAACGAAAGTATTGATTAGAGCAACTACGCATTTCCCTGATCAGACAAGAGCCATTATTAAAAGGACGTTTGAATAGTTGGATAAACTGACAGAATGGTTATTTTTAGTAAACGGAGTACCTAAAGGCGGCCATATTATGAAAATGAAATTTACATTTATCTGGATTTGTGTATAAATCGTCGTTCTTCATGCCTTAGGAAGACTTGAACCATTTGATAATATGAATAAATTATTAATCGGTTTTGTTATTTTCTGTATAACACAGACTTGGTCTTACGGACAAACAAAACAAGACAAGCAATTAACAAAAGTTTTGGATGACCTGCTATCGGAACAATTCAAATCATCTGACCCAGGATGCGCTGTATTGATCGCAAAAGGAGGACAGATTGTTTATCAAAAAGGTGTTGGGAGTGCTGACTTAGAACTTAATGTATCTATTAAGCCAGATATGATTTTCAGGATTGGCTCAATGACAAAGCAATTTACGGCAATTGCCATTCTGCAACTTGTGGAACAAAACAAAATATCATTGAAAGACAGCATTCAAAAATTCATTAAGGACTTCCCCTTCAAAGGCAATACAATAACAATTGAAAACCTGCTAACGCACACTTCTGGAATTGTAGAGTACACTCAATTGGATATCCCAGACCCATTTATAAGGCGCAAAGATTTCACACCTAAAGAAATTATTGACCTGTTCAAAGATAAACCCTTGGAGTTTCTGCCTGGAACAAAATTCAAGTACAGTAATTCAGGTTATTTTTTATTGGGTTATATTATTGAAGGGATCACAAACAAGAGCTACAAAGATTACATACAGGAAAGTATTATTACCCCATTGGGATTAACAAGTACTCATTATGATGACATAAACAGAATTATCCCTAACCGTGTGAAAGGCTATAAGAAGGACAATTCCACATTTGAAAATGCTGACTATCAAAGTTCAACAATTCCATTTTCTGCAGGAGCATTAATTTCTAATAATGCTGACTTATTTAAATGGAATCAGGCCCTTTATAATTATACTGTAGTTAGAAAGGAAACTCTTGAGAAGGCTTTTACGCCATTTACATTGATGGATGGATCTCCAACAAATTACGGTTTTGGCTGGTTTATCATCGACATGGATGGGAATCAATCAGTTCAACATGGTGGAAACATAAATGGTTTTAGGAGTAATGAAATTTACTTTCCCAAAGAAGATGTTTTTGTCTCCACACTTTTTAATTGCGAATGTGCACCAATGGAAGAGTTGTCTGAACAAATTGCTTTTTTAGCTATTGGCAAGGTGCCGCACGGGAAAAAAGCTGTTGATATTGAGGATTCAATCATGAACAGCTATGTCGGGAAATATATTATTTCCGGAAACACAAAAAGGCCAATTATAATCTCAAAAGAAAACGGACAGCTCTTTGCCGGTATTCCCGGCGAATGGAAAGCTCAGTTAATAGCATTGTCAAAGACTAAATTTGATATCAAGGACATTAGACCTTCGGGAACGATAGATTTCTTTACTGATGCTAGCGGTAAAATCGTTAGAATCGTTACAACACAGTCGGGTAAGGAATATGAGGCTATTAAAACAGAGTAAAGGAAGGCTTCAAATGAGTCTGCCAATATCAAAATAAACAGTACCTCGGCAGTACGATTCTGTATCTGCAAAACGTTACAAACTACCATTTGGAAGAACTACACCTATACAAACTATGAAAATGACATACCTTATTATCGGAGCTATTTTGGCCGGCGGACTAATTTTTTACTTAACCAGTTGCCACCACGAAAACGTTAGTAAGGCTGCAAAGCAATTCATAGATCTATCACAGACCTACCTTAATAAAGCGACAAAAACTCAAACGACCACTTTGCCAACAGCTGACCAGGTAAAATTCTATCTGCTAACCAACAATGGAGTTTATGTTGGACAAGACATTATGCAAAACTTTGAAGATAATTCTTCGGAGTGGGCAAAACTGTTTGAAGAAGCCAACAAGGTTTTAACAGAGCTTAGACAAACAACAACAAAATATAATTAACAAAATCCAGCTCGCGCGCGTTTGCAACGCGGGCAAAAGGCATGAAACTTTGAACTGAATACCTAATTAATAACTTTACACAATGGCGGGATATGAGGGAGTTTTTTGCATCGCTTTGAGTAAACTTTAACGTTGGACACAACGCAATAAAAGCATCACAATTTACTATGATAACAAACTACATACATTGGAATATTGATCCTGAGATCATAAACATCTTTGGGGTTTCGATTAGATACTATGGATTACTCTTTACAGGTGGCCTGATACTTTGTTTTTTCATTCTTAAGGGGATATTTAGCAATGAAAATATTCCACTTACTCATCTCGAGAAATTATCGACCTATGGAATTATAGGGATATTTGTTGGAATGAGATTAGGGCATTGCTTTTTTTATGAACCTTCCTATTATTTCAGCCATCCATTAGAAATTATTTTACCAATTCAACCCACTGCCGATGGTGGATATAAATTCTCAGGCTTTCAAGGATTAGCAAGTCATGGTGGTACACTTGGATTAATAATCGCATTAGTTATTTATGCAAAAAAGACAAAGGAATCAATTATTAAAACAGTGGATTTAATTGCGGTTGTGGCGCCATTAGGGGCATGTTTTATTAGGCTTGCTAATTTTATGAATTCGGAAATTATCGGATATCCAACAACCGTTCCCTGGGCATTTGTTTTTGAACGGGTGGATAATTTGCCCAGGCATCCGGCCCAGTTATATGAAGCGATTTCATATTTATTAATTTTAGGGTTGATGTTCTATCTATATAAAACCAAACGGGAAACGCTTCAAAATGGATTCTTTTTTGGATTGGTAATTACCTTGATCTTTATAGCTCGATTCTTAATAGAGTTTGTGAAAGAAAGACAAGTTTCATTCGAGGATAAGATGCAGTTTGATATGGGACAATTACTAAGCATTCCATTTATAATTGTAGGATTGAGCTTTATAATAATTGGGTTGGTAAAAACAAGAAACAATACCCAGCCCCCAACACAGGTGCATTTACCATAAGGGTTTCAGTGGTATGTTAAGTTCATTTGAAAATCTTTCTGGCAATTTGGCTTTAGTAACTTTAGTGAAAAGTTGGAGTGATTATAATAAAGCAACTCTCATACTGCCAGCACTCGTTTGATTAAAAGCTCAAAAAACTTGGATAGTGCCTGTTTAAGGAACCACGTTATAAATAAGATCATTATGAAAACTAGAATATTAGGACAGGGATTAGAAGTTTCGGAAGTAGGTTTGGGCTGTATGGGCTTGACCTTTGGCTACGGTCCAGCTGCCAGCGAAACGGACGCTATTCATTTAATACGAAAAGCTTACGAACTAGGTATTACTTTTTTTGACACCGCTGAAGTTTATAGTAAGGGTTTGAATGAGCAGCTTTTGGGAAAGGCCGTACAACCATTCAGAGATAAAATAGTTATCGCTACAAAATTTGGCTTTAAAGATGGCGATGCTGCTAAAGGTGTGGATAGTCGCCCCGAACGAATTAAAGCAGTTGTCGAAGCATCTTTAAAACATCTGAGTACCGATGTTATTGATTTGTTATATCAGCATAGAGTTGACCCAGATGTACCGACGGAAGAAGTGGCAGGAGCGGTGAAAGAGTTGATTCAGGAAGGAAAAGTAAAACATTTTGGTATGAGCGAGGCAGGAGTGCAAAGTATTCGAAAAGCTCATGCGGTAGTACCTGTTACGGCGCTGCAAAGCGAGTATTCAATGTTTTGGAGAGGGCCGGAAAATGAAATACTCCCTTTGTTGGAAGAATTGGGTATTGGATTTGTTCCTTTTAGTCCGTTAGGAAGAGGTTTCTTAACCGGAGCCATTGATGAAAATACCAAATTTGATATAGATGATTTCAGAAATCTGGTACCCCGTTTTACCGAGGAGAACAGAAAAGCCAATCAGGTGTTGGTAGAATTGCTGAGATCAATTGCAGCAAGTAATAATGCCACGCCGGCACAAATAGCCTTGGCTTGGTTGTTGGCTCAAAAACCATTCATCGCACCTATTCCCGGCACCACTAAGATCCACCGTTTGGAAGAAAATATTGGAGCAGTTAAAATTTCGCTTTCTTCAGATGAGTGGAGCCATATTAACGCAGCATTAGAAAAGATTAAAATTTCCGGAGAGCGTTATCCTGCTGCATTGCAGGCAAGAGTGGGTAAATAATCACGAGAAAAAGAGCGCTGCTGTCATTTCGGGCTACCCTGTGTTCTTTTACTCTTCCGTTAGGAATTCTTTGTACTTTTATTGAAGCTTCGTGGCCTTTTGCAGGATTCGAATCAATAGAACTAATTCATGAACAGTACAAGAATTAATAAATAAGTATGGGGTCGACAGAAATTTTCCCGAAAGGACAGCCATTGCCAAACGACTGGTTTAGCGGAAATGCGTTTTTAACACCATTGCTTGCAAAGGATAAGAACAATGAATTTTCTGTAGGAAGCGTAACATTCGAACCCCAGGCAAGAACTAATTGGCATACGCATCCCAAAGGGCAGGTACTGATTGTTATAGAAGGCGAAGGGTTTTACCAGGAAAAAGGAAAATTAGCACAACGTATAAAAATGGGTGATGTAATAAACATTCCTGAAGGTATCGAGCATTGGCACGGGGCAACTGCAACCAGCAAAATGGTTCACATTGCTATTACCAACTTCAAAGATGATGTTCAGGTAACTTGGCTTCTACCTGTAACAGATGAAGAATACAATAGTGTAAACTGATTGACAAAAACAGCAACCGACAACCGTAAAAAAGAATCATCAAAATGACAGAGGATAAATTAGCAGTATTAATTGATGCAGACAACGTTCCATATTCAAATGTGAAAGAAATGCTTGAAGAAATCGCTAAAAATGGAACCCCGACAATCAAACGAATTTATGCTGATTGGACCAAGCCGACTGTTTCCGGCTGGAAAAGCGTACTTCTGGAAAATGCGATCACGCCTATTCAACAATACAGCTATACTACAGGAAAAAACTCTACCGACAGTGCATTGATAATTGATGCCATGGACATTCTTTATTCAGAGAAAGTAAATGGTTTTTGTATCGTTTCAAGCGATAGTGATTTTACCAGGTTAGCTACAAGGCTTAGAGAAGCAGGAATGACCGTAATTGGTTTTGGAGAACGGAAGACACCCAAGCCTTTCATTGCCGCTTGTGACAAATTTATCTACCTGGAAATCTTAAAGACACCTAAAACGGAAACGACCAGTATCGCTAAAGTGACTGAAAAAACCAAAAAGGAAGAGCCAATCAGTAAAGTTGATACCGAAACGATTAGGATTATAACAGAAAGTGTCAATGATTTGGCAGACGAAACAGGTTGGGCATTTCTGGGAAGTTTAGGACACTACATTCTTAAAAAGAAACCTGATTTCGACCCAAGAAATTATGGATTTCAAAAATTACTGCCGCTAATAAGAGATATCAATAAGTTTGAAATTGATGAAAGAGATTCTGGATTGAATAATATTAGACACATCTACTTAAAACAAAAATAACTGCAGCAAACAGTGGTTTCGCAAAAGGCTGACTAAACCTGTATCTGATTCTAAGAAAAGGCTCAACTAGTAATTATGGTATTGCAAATTATTGAAACAACTCCTGCAGATATTGAGGTAGCGCCTTTAATTGAAGCATTATCAGCAGAACTGGAAAAACGGTTCGGCGATAATGGGGAAAAATCTTTTCAGGATTGGGACAACGAAAGCAATAAGGCTGTTTTTATAAAAGCAATTTTATTGGGTGAAGTTGTTGGTTGTGGAGCAATTAGGCCTATCTCGAATGACGTGGCCGAGTTAAAGAGAATGTATGCTAAATACAACAGAAAAGGGATCGGGAAAAATGTGTTGAGTTATCTTGAAAACAAAGCGAGAGACCTTGGTTATCAAAAGATTTGGCTCGAAACCAGAAAGCTTAATCAGGAGGCGTGTTCGTTCTATTTAAAAAACAACTACAAGAAAATATCAAACTACGGAAAGTACGTAGGTAATGAAAAAGCTATCTGTTTTGGAAAAGAAATTAAATAGCAAAACAATGATTGCGATATATGTTATCAATTTTTTAAAAACACCCGACCATTTGTGCTAAAAAGCGCCGTGAACGTGTAAATTGAACATTCAACCTAATTAATAAATTTCATAAGAAATCAGATACATGAAAAACTTGACAGAATTAAGTAACCAAGAACTTTTACAGAAAGTAAAAAAACTACAGGCTAATAAAATAATAGATGCTACAATTATTGGAATTACTATTGGAATAGTAGCTTATAGCGCAGTGAAAAATGGGTTTGGATTTTTTACGTTCTTTCCCTTAATAGTGACTTATATAATAGTTAGAAATTCGAACAATAATAAGATTTTAGAAAAAGAAATAGAAAAGGAACTAGGATCTCGAAACGCTAAATAAAAAAGGCTTATATGCGTGACTTCTGATTGGAAATGAAACCGAGGTCTCTGACCGTTAATATAGGATAGGATTTACATACAACAGGAGTGAAGGTATAAACTAGTTAGGCGGCATATTATGAACAACAAACTGACAATGAAAAAAGGTTATAAACTTTGTGCTCGGAAGTCCTGGTTCTGCTGCAAATCGAAACCGTTATGCTCAACTTAGCAGCAACAGAAAGAAACCCTAAAAAAGATATCACAATGGAAAAGAGCAAATTACTACAAATGCACAATGTCGGTATAGTGGTAGAGTCACTCGACAAGACCATTGACTTTTTCTCAGAAATAGGGCTCAAACTCGAAGGAAGAGCTATGGTTGAAGGTGAATGGGCAGGACGAGTAACGGGACTTGGCAATCAGTCGGTAGAGATCGCTATGATGGTTACGCCGGATGGACACAGTCGGCTCGAACTTTCACGATTTCTTTCACCGGCTACAGTAGCAGATCATAGGACAGCCCCGGTGAACTCACTTGGTTATCTGCGTCTTATGTTCACCGTTGACAACATTGATGAATTGGTGGCCAGGCTCTCCAAACATGGTGCTGAACTCGTTGGCGAAGTAGTTCAGTACGAAGATATGTATCGGCTTTGCTACATTCGTGGCACGGAAGGGCTGCTTATCGGGTTGGCCGAACAACTCGGCAATAAGACCGCGACCGACATTTTAGAAAACTCCTGATAGAAAGAACTTTCAAATTGCAAATGTAACCATAGCCTTTGTCCGTTAATATAATAGATTTGGAATTCAGATACACTTATAGGACATGTATAAACCGGGTAACGGCAACCGCTGGGTGATAGTAATGGAATCAATTAGTATTAATCTTATACAAGGTATGACAACAGGATCAATGAAAATTAACATTCCCCATGGCAAATACCTACGCTCCTAAACTGACAAACACTCGAGGGCATTCCGTTCAAATTAATAACATAGAGATGTACTACGAGGAATACGGAGTAGGGACGCCGCTGTTGCTTTTGCATGGCTTTGGTGGTTGCTCTCAAAACTGGCATCCTTTTACTGCTGAACTCTCAAAGCACTATCGGCTGATCGTTGTTGATCTGCGTGGACATGGGCATTCCACCAATCCCGAGAATAAGTTCACACATCGGGAAGCGGCCAATGACGTTTTCCTATTGCTTGAAAAGTTGGGAATTGATCATTTTTCAGCGATGGGAATGAGTACCGGCGGAATGACGCTACTTCATATGGCTACGAGCCAGCCCCAACGCATCGATTCAATGGTGTTGATCAGTGCAACTACGCATTTTCCTGATCAGGCAAGAGCCATTATGCGCAGATCTACGTTTAACACTATGCCCCAGGAAGTGCGGGAAATGTATCGTGAATGTGCAAAACGCGGTGACGAGCAAATCCGTCAGCTCATTACACAGTTCAACGCTTTTCACCAAAACTATGACGACATGAATTTCACTGCACAAAGTTTAACAACCATAACCGCTCGTACACTCGTTGTGCACGGTGATCGGGATAACTTTTTTCCAGTAGATATTGCTGAAAACATCTGCAGTAATATACTAAATGCCACCTTATGGATCATACCTAACGGTGACCACGTTCCAATTTATGATTCCAAGGTTCCATTCACCTCAACAGCCCTGCGGTTCCTTGAACAGAAAAACAGCATTAGCATTAATTGAAATAAGAAAACCAAGGTCTAGCCGTCATCATAAAAGTTTTTAATTAAGCTCGTTTAGGTTCTTTTTATCAAATTTAACAAGCATTCCCAGGCGCAATTGCTCACTACCTCTTTTGCTTGAAATACTGTAACTTGATAGTAAAATCGGGGGTGTTTATGGAAACAACAAATCCAGTTTATTTTGCCAGGCATTAAACTATAAGCCACCAATTTGAACCTCAATAAATGAAAACGACAATCTACATCGGAACAAGTCTTGATGGCTTTATTGCCAGGAATGATGGTGATATCGAATGGCTGGTCAACTACCAAAATCAGGAGGTGGACGATAGTTATCAAGAGTTCATTAGCAAAATTGACGCTATTGTAATTGGAAGAGGTACCTATGAAAAAGTCATTACGTTTCCTTCCTGGTTCTATGAACAAAAAGTCTACTTGTTAAGTTCCACTATTAAGCAAGTGCCAGATCACCTAAAGGAGAAAGTAACAATACTTTCAATGCCTCCAATAGAGCTGCTGAATTATCTTGCCAACGAAGGTTATTCGAACATCTATGTGGACGGAGGAAAAGTAATACAAGGCTTTCTAAGGGAAGATTGCATTGATGAGATGATCATTACTAGGGTGCCGGAGCTTATAGGAAGTGGCATTCCATTATTCGGTTATCTTCCAAATGATCTTCATTTTAAACATATACGAACCGAAGTATTTTCTAATGGACTTGTAAAAAGTCATTATGTAAGAGATCGGAAATGATGTTCAGAATTTTCGCAGACAAATAAACCTGAGGTTCAATCAAGTAATTATGACGGCTCAAAAAAGTTTAAGGAATATCAGCCTGCTACTTTTTGTAGCTGCAATTTGGTTGGCCAGTTGTAGCCACGCGCATGTAAGAAGCACGAGTTATTTTTACAGTCCTCCTAAAAGCCAAAATGATGGTATTGCTGTTGGTGAGATCCATAAAGTAAATATTGACAGTGCTAAAATTATTGAACTTACCACGCTGATCCTTAAAGACACTTTTCCTAACATACATAGTCTGCTGATTTGTAAAGACGATAAACTTGTTTACGAGAACTATTTTTCAGGAAAGGACGAAAATTGGGGCCATAGTTTGGGCTACGCCGAACATGGTACAAACACGTTACACGACATTAGAAGTATTTCTAAAAGTGTAGTTGCAGCCTGTATTGATATCGCTATTCAGCAAAAGAAAATAAAAAGTATTGATGATCCGATCTTCAATTACCTGCCAAACTATATTCAACTTAAAACAAATGAAAATCAGGGAATTACCATCAGACATTTGCTGACGATGAGTTCAGGTATAAAGTGGGATGAAGATGTCCCGCACGGAACTTCTGCAAATGATGAAACCAATATGGAAAGAAGCGGCGATCCTGTTAAATATGTTTTAAGCTCGCCAATGGCAACAAAGCCAGGTCAAATCTGGAAATATAACAGTGGCGGGGTTCAGGTGTTAGCCGAAATAATAAGATCTGTAAGCGGCGACAATGTTGACAAATTCGCTGAGAAATACCTTTTTGAGCCATTAGGAATAAGGAAATATGAGTGGACAAAGAGCCATCGGAAATTTCCTGCTGCAGCATCAGGGCTTCGTTTAAGTTCGAGAGATCTATTAAAATTCGGTTTGCTCTATTTAAATAATGGTAAATGGAACGGGAAGCAATTATTAACAGAAAACTGGGTAAATGAGACCTTTAGACCTCAAATTATACGAGACCCAAATGAACCCACTAAAGGTTATAGCTTTCTGTTCTGGACGCAGATCGATTCTGTAAATAATAAGGACTATTCGTTAATAGCAGCTAAAGGCAATGGTGGACAAAGAATATTTATTAACAAGGCGAATAATTTAGTTGTAGTACTAACAGCAGGAAATTATAATAAAAGTAACATTACCAATGATGGACAAATGGCCTTGGACAAATTTATCTTAGCCGCATTACGTTGACGAATACTTAACCTACCCTTTCATACTTAAAAGATACACCTTCTGCGTATGAGAAGTGATTTTAAAGCGATCGCTGATACGGTAACCCGCCACCCAAATAATATCTTTTCCCGAAAGCACTACTTTCACTTTTTCCTTTTCATTTAAAGGTATTTTTAAGTCGATCAGGAAGTCGCTGATTTTTTTCTTGCTTTTCATGCCCAGTGGCACAAAGGTGTCGCCAGGCTGCCAATTGCGTACATTCAGCGGAAAAGTAAGCTTATCATAATCAAAACAACCAATCTGGTTGCTAAATGGTATGCCAAACGATTTATTGGTTTCCACACGGGAGTTAAATAAACCCTCAATAGAAAGGTGCTCAGTTTCAGTGCTGATGCGGGTGAGCATCAATTCTGTACGATCCTTTAAGATTTTATGTGAAGGGGAGTAAAATTGTTTACCGGGTTGAGCATCTAAAGCACCAATAATTTCAGTAACCGTGCTCGATAAAAAGCCATATGGTTTTAACAGGCCAAAGAGTAGTCCCTGCAATTGCTTTTCAACCTTTAATTTTTCAATATCGATCAGTATTTCGTCCTTCTGAAATTTAAAGAGCTGCTCCCTTTTTTCATCCAGGTAAAGATTTACTAATTCTTCGCTTTCTTTTACATATTCAATGGTTTGTGAAAAGGCTTTTTCGAGGTCGGGATTTATTTCTTTTAAAATAGGAATAACCTCGTTGCGGAGCTTATTGCGCACATATTTTGAAGAACGATTGCTCACATCTTCCCTAAAGTTTACACTGCACATGTTGGCAATACTTTCAACTTCATCACGAGTTAAAAATAACAAGGGCCTGACGATGTCATCTCTTTTAGCAAAAATGCCATGCAGCCCTGCAAGGCCGGTTCCTCGAAGCATGTTAATCAAAACGGTTTCAACAGTATCACTCTTATGGTGGGCTATGGCAATATAGCTGTATCCAAACTCCTCTTTAATTTCGCGCAGCCAGTTATAGCGTAGTTCGCGGGCTGCCATTTGGATAGAGATTTTTTTGTCTTCAGCAAAGCCAGTGGTATTGAACTTTACCTGGTGATACACAACTCCTAATTCTTCAGCCAACGCAGAAACAAATTCAGCATCCATGTCAGCATCTCCTTCACGTAATTGAAAATTGCAGTGGGCAATTCCAAAGTTAAACTGAGCTGCCGCAAATAAACGGGCCATTACAACTGAATCAACTCCGCCGCTAACAGCGAGCAAAATCTTATCGTTTGCATTAAATAAACCCTGGGTGGTAATAAAGTTTTTAAAAGGAAGTAAAAAGTCTGACAGTGTGTGCATGGGTGCTAAACCTACGTCATTATTGGAAAATTAGCAATACTTAAAATAAATGTTCAACCATTTTTTTGGTTGGAAGAATACGCTATCCATAAATGTTAGCTACTCAAATACATGAAAAAAGTTATTTTTGCCTCAATGAAATTCCGATACCTGTTTTTCCTGCTCATATTTTGCATTTGCACACCGGGCGTAATGGCTCAAACCAAAACGACGCGTGTACAAATCGAGAACTCCGATAATGCCAATATCCTGGTAAATGAGGGTATTACTCATTTTGTTGGCAATTGCCGGTTCAGGCATGAAAATGCGCTGATGTTTTGCGATAGCGCTACTTATTTCGAAAAAGAAAATAAACTGGATGCTTTTGGTAATGTAAAGATCATTCAGGCTGATACGATCACCGTTACCTCCAAGCGCTTAAAATACGACGGTAATACACGAAAAGCCGAATTGTTTGAAAAGGTAACCCTAACGGATGGTAAGGCGGTTTTAACCACCGAATATTTGTTGTACGACATGATTACCCGTGTGGGAACCTATCCGAATTCGGGAAAAATTACCAACCAGCAAAATATTTTAACCAGCAATACCGGCTATTATTTTGTAGGAACCAAGGACGCTTTTTTCAGGTATAACGTAAAGATTAAAACACCGCAAACCGAAATTACCAGTGATACCATAAAATACAATACCAATACGCGTGTAGCTAATTTTTTCGGACCCACTCGTATAAAAGGGAAAGATGATTTTCTGTATACCGAAAATGGCTGGTACAATACTGCTAATGATCAGGCTAAGTTTAATGAAAGATCGTATTATCAATCGGGCTCAAAGACCTTGAGGGGAGATACACTTTATTATGATCGCAAAGCCGGCTTTGGGAAAGCAGTTAAAAATGTTCATTTCATTGATACAGCAGATAATACGGTTTTAACCGGGGGTTATGGCCAATACAATAAACCCACCGAAATAGCTTTTGTGACTCAAAAGGCACTTCTAACAATGGTGCAAGAAAAAGACACCATTTATTTAACAGCCGATACCCTAAAAACAACATTGTCGAAACCGGTAACTGCTATTAAGCCACAACCGGTAACTAAATCAGATTCGGTTAAGTTGAGTCCAAAAGTAAATCCGAACAAAAATATTGCTGTAAAATCAAACCTGCCACCAATTGGTCCTGGAATTACCGAACCAATGAATGTGGCAAAGAAAGAATCTGATTCTGCCAAGCTGGCTTTAGGCTCCACCACAATAGCAGATAGTTTATTAAGGAAACCTAAGGATAGCCTGGCGAATACCAAAATTGATACCACCAGACACCGTATTTTATTTGCCTACCACCATGTGCGCTTATATAAATCCGATTTACAGGCAGTGTCAGATTCGTTGGTTTATACGTATGCCGATTCAACGATGCGCTGTTATAAATCGCCTGCCGTTTGGACACAAGGTTCACAAATGACCGCTAACCAGGTAGACCTCGAAATAAAGAATAAAAAAGTTGACCGTATGAAACTCAACGGTGCCGCATTTTTGGTAGGTACCGAAGGCGATTCGACTTTATTCAATCAGATTAGTGGTAAAAATATGGTGGGCTTTTTTAGGGATAATAAGTTGGTACGGCTAAATGTAATTTCCAATGGCGAAAGCATTTATTATCCGAAGGAAGATTCGGTGCGATATACAGGAATGAACCGCGCCATTTGTAGTAACATGGTGTTAACATTTAAGGATAATAAACTGGCTACAGTTCGAATGGATAAGGATGTTGAAGGTTCCTTGTATCCCTTGGATAAAATTGCCAGTGGTGAGGACCGTTTAAAAGGATTTATCTGGAGAGTGGAAGAACGACCGGTTTCAAAAGAAGATATTTACCGCTTAGTGGCCATTAAAGAAGCAACCGATTCAGAAGCTTCAGAAGCAGGGAAGCCGAAAAGGAAAGTTATTCATCAACCCGAAGGTGCCAATAATCCTCCAAAAACTCCGGTTACAAGCCCTAAAAAGAAACCTGCTATTATGAAAAAGAACTAGTTGTTAAAGAGAAATTTGAAACAACCCCAAGCTGGTACTAGCAATTCCTTATTGTTATAACTATATCAGCTTCTGCTGGCTAGCTTTTTCGAACAAGGTTTATGCTTATTCATATTACTAAAAAAGCCTGTAATTCTCATTACAGGCTTTTCCGAAATAAATATTGTGTATGACTAGATAACTTTTACGTTAACTGCATTCATGCCTTTTTTACCTCTTTCAAGTTCGAATTGAACTCGGTCATTTTCTTTAATCTCATCAATAAGACCACTAACGTGAACGAAAGTTTCGTTGTTAGAATCATCATGTTTAATGAAACCAAAACCTTTGGTTGAATTAAAGAATTTTACTACTCCTGTTTGCATTTTATTTGATATTAATTTAAAATTCTATTTATTGGGGCCCAAATTACAAAAAAAATTGAGCCTTTTATAAGTAAAGATTTGGATAAGAGCGCGAAAATTAAAATTTAACTTAACAGCTTATTCAAATCAAGCGTTGCAAAGGTGACTTTAATTTTTCATAATACCAACAAAGTCAATCAATTATTTGCACTTATTTAACAAAAGAAATCTGACAGTTAGCATTGAATTGTGCCTAAAACAAGCTTTTAATGATGGTTTCAACGCTTATACCCTCTGCTTCGGCCTTGTAATTTCTTACAATACGGTGACGAAGTACTTCAGTGGCTATAGCTTGAATATCCTCTATGTCAGGAGAATACTTACCCATTATGGCTGCGTGACATTTTGCTCCAAGCACTAAAAACTGTGACGCTCTTGGTCCTGCACCCCAGGTTAAGTACTGGTTCACCTTGTCGGTTGCATGAACAGTTCCCGGACGAGTTTTGCTGGCCAATTTTACTGCATAACTCAATACATTGTCGGTAACTGGTATATTTCGTACCAAATGCTGAAAATAGTCGATTTGTTCGGCTGAAATTATTTTGGTGAGTTCTGGTTTTTGGTTCGAAGTAGTATTGCGAACTACTTGTAACTCTTCTTCAAAAGAAGGATAATCGAGTTTAATATTGAACATGAAGCGGTCGAGCTGTGCCTCAGGCAATGGATACGTTCCTTCCTGTTCAATAGGATTTTGGGTGGCTAAAACGAAAAACGGTTTCGGTAATTTATGATTAACGCCGCCGGTGGTTACCGAGCGCTCCTGCATGGCTTCCAGCAAGGCCGCCTGTGTTTTTGGTGGAGTTCGGTTGATCTCATCCGCCAAGATAATATTGGCGAATAAAGGCCCTTTAATAAATTTAAAGTTTCGATCCTCTCCCAAAATTTCTGAACCTGTAATATCTGAAGGCATCAGGTCGGGTGTAAACTGGATGCGGTTGTTGCTTAAATCAAGCACCTTTGAAACCGTTTGTACCAATAAGGTTTTAGCCAAACCGGGAACACCAACCAGCAAACAGTGGCCGTTACTGAAAATGGCTATTAAAACCGATTTTATTACGTCTTCCTGACCAATGATAACTTTTGAAACTTCCGATTGGATTTCTTTATAAGATGCGGTTAAGGCTTCTACTGCTTCTACTTCCGAACTGTACAACGACATATATTAGATTCTGATTTATGATGAGCTTCTGCTGCTATTTGTATCCAATGTTTAAATACCGATACCTGAACCGGTAAATTTATAATGCCTTGAATGTACAAATACCAACGTTTACAACAAAATTAAAGCCATGCCGTAATAAACTTTTTGCATGCCCGGTATAAACAAAAAAGACCGATTGAAAATCAATCGGTCTTTTGAAGTAATGATATCTTTAGTTAGAGGCTTTTGTCGCATCCTTTTTTACCCATGCCTGAATTTCTTCGCAGGTATTGTACTCAGGTGCAACCCTGATGTACTTTTCAGTACGTTTTTTCTGAACCCATTTTTCAAAGATCTTGTGTTGCTTCTCCTGCAAGGCAAAATCCTGAATTCTTGCATAATCCAACTCCAGATTGGCGCGATGTGGCTCGGTCTGCGATTTGAAATAAATTAAACGGAAACCCTGCTTGCCTTCACGTGGGTTCATATAGGGTAAAACTTTGCTAAAACCACCAGCTTTCATAGTGTCAAGCAATGAAGGTAATTCAGCATCCATCTGACCCAAAATATTCAACGGAATAGTTATTGAACGAGGGTTCTCCGGATTGCGGATCATACCGCCGTTTGAGCGGGTATCCACATCATCCGAATAAACTACTGCCGCTTCTGCAAAATTTAATTTCTTGCTTTTAATATTCAAAACGGCACTATCAAGGTCGCTTTGGGCTTTCAATAACTCTTTCTGTCCAAATTCAGGCTTGATCAATATATGTCGAACGTTTACCTGGTCGCCTTTACGGTCAATTGACTGAAGTATATGATAGCCGAATTTCGTTTCAACAATAGGAGATACTTCGCCTGGTTTTAATTTAAAGGCTACAGCCTCAAATGGGGTAACCATCATACCGCGACTAAAAAAGCCCAGCTCTCCGTTATGACTGGCCGATCCCGGGTCCTGCGAATAAAGAGTCGCAAGGGTTCCAAAATCTTCACCGGCCCTTACCCTTGCACGCAAAGCTTCCAGTTTGGCTTTTGCCAGGTCTTTCTGTTCTTTACTGAATGATGGGTATTTTACAAGTTCGCCAATTTCCACCTCGGTACTGTAAAGCGGTAAACTGTCTACAGGGATCTTGTCGTAAAAGGCTTTTACTTCTGCCGGAGAAATGGTGGTTCCTTCAGTGATTTTGCCCTGCATCTGACGAGCTAATAATTGCTCCCTGATCAAAGGACGAATATCTTCCTTAAATTGTAGTACGGATTTTCCCAGCAATTCTTTTTCAAGTTTCTCAACTGAGCCACCTGTTTGCTGTGTAAAGTATTGAATACGCTGGTCGATTGTTTGTTCCACTTGCGCTTCCTCTACCACCAAACTGTCGAGTTGAGCCTGGTTAAGTAAAAGTTTTTGCAGCAACAAATCATTTAAGATCACGCATTTCATTTTTTCATTTGGCGGATTTTGCTGACGCAGATACTCTAAATACTGAGATTCTACATCCGATTGCAAGATGATTTTATCGCCAACAACGCCTACTACCTTATCAATGGATTTTTGTTGAGCAAAAGCTCCACACGTGCTAAGTAATATTAAAGCTAGGGTTAAAAGTTTCTTCATTTGTAATTTTTCGGCTTTTTGCTTGCCGTACTCTTTTTAAACTAGTTATGATAACTGCCAAAAATACATTTTTATTTTACTTGTGAATAAATTGTTTTGTCTCCTTTTTAGCTTGAGATTAAATGTATTTTTGTTCCATGGAAAATTTGAAGGTGAATACCGATGCGATTATGCTTAGTACGTTGCTTTCTGAAACACTGTATAAGGTGGATGAATGGAATCAAAATGACCGTGCTCAAACCATCCAAAATACGCCGGTGGCCGAAGAAACGGTTACTCAAGTTGCTGAACAACAGGCGACTGTTGCCGCACCGGAAACTAATGCAGGCTTTGAGTATTTGGGTGAAAATAACCGTTATGTGTTGGTGCTGGTAAATTATCCGAACTCAAAATACATTACTGATAAAGACAAAGAATTTTTCTTAAAAGTTATAGCCGCTTTGAAAATGAGCTTGGACGATGTGGCCGTTTTAAATTATGCTCACTGTAAAAATGCTGATTTAACCGCGCTTAAAAACTTCTTCAGTTGCAGCAAGGTCATCGGCTTTGACTTACCTTCTGATGCATTGGTTTTCAAAGGCTTAAATATGCATGATTATGCCACAACTAACTTTAGTGGAATGTCGATCATGCGTTCACCTGATACATTATCAGCAATTGAGGCCGATAAGAATAAGAAAATGGTTTTGTGGAATGCTTTAAAATTGTTGTTCAATGTCAAATAAATTAGTTTTTGCCACTAATAATCTCCATAAATTAGAAGAAGTAAGCGCTATGCTAAATGGTGCTTTTGAATTGTTAACCTTGAATCAGATCGGTTGCAATGAAGATATTCCTGAAACAGGCGATACCTTTATTGAAAATGCCGGACAAAAATCATGGTACGTTTATAGTAACTTCGGATTGAACTGCTTTGGTGACGACAGCGGTTTGGAAGTTGACGCATTAAATGGTGAACCCGGAGTTTATTCGGCCCGGTACAGCGGTACCCGCGACCATGATAAAAACATCGATCTTTTATTGCAGAAACTGGAGGGTGAGGAAAACCGTAAAGCTCGTTTTAAAGCTGTTATTTCTTTAGTTATTGATGGTGTTGAACAGTTGTTTGAAGGAACGGTAGAAGGTTCGATACGTGCCGAACGTTCGGGAACCGACGGCTTTGGCTACGATCCCATTTTTCAGCCCGATGGTTACAGTATAACCTTTGCCGAGATGAGCATGGATGAGAAAAACGCCATTAGCCACCGGGGACGAGCAGTTGAAAAACTGGTCGCATTTTTAAAGAATAGCTGATACTCTTTCCATACTCATTCAATTTCCTGATTTTAAATCATGCTACGCTAAAAATTTAAGTGTGATGCCTATCAATGCTGCGGCTCCAATGAGTAAGGGCTCTGGTAGCTTTTTGGTATATACCAGTAGTGCAGCAGTTGTTAAGGCAATTAAAAAAGTAGGTACATCTACAATCGTTCTAAGAGCAATAACAACTACAGCCCCTGCTAATGCTCCTACAACAGCAGCGGTAATTCCATCAACAAAAGCTTTTATACTCTTATTACCTGCTATTTTCTTAAAATAAGGAGCCGGAATTATAGTGAATAAATAGCAGGGTAAGAAGGTGGCTAATGCGGCCACGCAGGCACCCGGAAATCCCGCAACCAAATATCCGATAAATCCTACTGTAATAACTACTGGGCCTGGTGTAATCATGGCCACAGCAACTGCATCAATGAATTGCTGTTCGTTTAACCAGCCATACTGATCAACCACTCCGCTATGTAAAAAGGGAACAATTGCCAGTCCGCTGCCAAAAACAAAAGCACCTGCTTTGGTAAAAAACAGTGCGATTTTGGTTAAGGTATCAGAATCGGCAGCTGTAAACCCCAGGTTGAGTAGCAGTAATGAAGAGATCACTTTCGGTTTGCGCAACCAAAGGGGAGGGGCCTTTACCAGCATGAAAATCAATCCGGCTGCAACAAATAACAACACCTCTTCTCTTTCTGTTAATACGGTGATAATGGCAATCAGAAAGTAAAAAAGCCATAATAACCAGTTTTTCTTTATTGACGAAAACTCAGGTTTGCCTACTGATTTTGTTGTTAATTTATAGGTGCTTATTACAATTATGCCTATTACTGCGGCGCCAACTCCATAAAACACGGCTTGCATCCAGGCAAGGCCTCCATACATTTTATAAGCAATGCCAATGAGTAATACCATAATGAATGAGGGGATTACGAAAGCTAATCCAACCAAAGTGGCGCCCCAAACACCGTAATGGACAAAGCCTAAATAAATACCCAGTTGTGCCGCCAGGGGGCCGGGAGCTAATTGTGCCAAAGCCAGGCCTTCTTTGTATTCTTCTTCACTGATCCATTGACGATGTTCCACTAAATCACGATGCATATATCCTACCAATGCTATAGGGCCGCCAAATCCTATCGAGCCAAGTTTTAAGAAATACTTTACCAGTGCAAATAATGAATAGTTAGGTGTTGCTTTTACAAGTGTGGGTTCCATGTGTGTTTCTCGTTTTGAACGTGTTTTGCCCAAGCATAGAGGGCGTCATAAATTTTCATGCCTGCAATTAATTGCTCCTGGTCATCGTGGTACAGGTAAGAGAGACCTGCTGAAATGGCCCATAACCCGGCACATTGGGGAGCCAGATCCATACAGTTAGTGTCGGCTCCCCTGATAATTGTTGCCAGTTGAAGTAATGTGGGGTCTTGCAATTTGTGTTTATTCAATATATAATCGAAGGTGCATAGATCACCTACATGTGAATATTCGGCTCCCGGAATATCATATGGAATGGCCTGCAACTCTTTGGCTTTTTCAAAAACCTGTTCTTTGGGTACATAAATAAATGTTGCTTCTTTATCTACAAAGTTTTTAATTAACCAGGGACAAGCTATTCTGTCAATCTTCGGCCGTTCTCTTGTTATCCATTTCATCACATGAGGCAATAGACTACAAGTTTAGTAGGGTTTTTCTGCTTAAAATAGAATGAATTTGACGGTTTTGTATTGAATTTACTTTTTAGAAAGATTTTTTCTGAATTCGGAGGGGTTTTGGCCGGTATGTTTCTTGAATATTCGCGTAAAGTGGCTTTGATCCGAAAAGCCGGTTAAATAAGCTACTTCCGTTAGTGAATAAACCGGAGATTGTAAGAGTTGGATCGCTTTTTCGATACGTAACTTTCGGATATAATCCCCAAAAGAAAGATCGTCAAAGTATTTTGAAAATTCGCGGGAAAGGTAGGATGGGTTTACATTCAGGTCTTTTGAAATATCTTTTAAGCTTAAGCTGAGTTGAGTGTCAATTTGATCCTGAATGATATTCTTTAATTCTTTGGCCCATTTTGGAGTTCGCTTCTGTGAGGTTTTCAGGTAATCACCCAATGTCTGCATCAACAGTTTTTCAAAGGGATTTTGAGTGTGAGATTCATTTTGCAGGTGACAGGCCCAGCTGTATAAGGCATCATAAATAATCATTCCCTGCTCAAGCAGCTCGTGGTCATTGGTAATGTTATGAGCCAGTCCTGCTGAGATGGCCCAAAGGCCGGCTGATTGCTGCGCAAGGTTATGCCGGTCCGTATCTGCGCCGCGAACAATTATTGTCAGGGTCTCAATTGCCGGATCATCTATCTTATACTTCTTAACAAAATAGTCGAAAGTGCAGTAATCCTCATAATGCGTAAACTCTACCTCCGGAATATCAAAAGGAATGGCTCCAAGTAGTTCTGCTTGCTTCTTTACCTCATCGAAAGGAACATAAATAAACTTCGCTTCTTTATCAATAAATCGTCGGATAAGCCATGGGCAGGCAATGCGATCAATTTTAGGGCGTTCACGGGTGATCCATTTCATCGGCAAGATTTTAAAGTTGCCCTAATTTAATAAGCGCATAAAATATGGCTGAGGAATGCATGGCTTGCGGGATCTTATTTTCGAGAACCAGCCTTTTCAACTCCTCCAGGCTGATCAGCTCCACCAAAATTTCTTCGGAATGATCTAAAACCTGGCCCTGCACTTTTTTACCACCCTTGGCTAAAAAACTGTATACCTTGTTTGACGAAGTGGATGGGTTTGGATAAAGTGTTACTGTAGCTTCAATTGAAGTAAATTCATAACCGGTTTCTTCCAGTAACTCGCGTCTAACTGTTTCTTCAGGTGATGAATCAGTGTCATCAATTACCCCTCCAACAATCTCGAGCATGGTTTGCTCTGCACCGTGACGGTATTGACGAATCATTATCACCTCATTGTTTTCCGTTAGCGCAACCGCATTTACCCAATCGGCATATTCAAGCACATAATAAGGTTCAATGATTTTTCCATTCGGCATTCGGCACGAATCGGCCCTAAGCGTTGCCCATTGATCTTTTACTAAATATTCAGATGATAGCTTTTGCCAGTGAAGGTCCGTTGACATAAAATTGTGTTATTCGTAATTCAAACATACAATGATTTTGCCGAAAAATCTTCTACCTTGGGGTTTCCCAACACAATCATTAATTATGCGTAGCTTTTTACTCTCAGTTTGTCTTTTTGCGTTAATCGTTATAATCATATTTTCTTGCGCCACAAAGTCATCGAAAACCGAAATGAAGACATCAGATAACACAATAGACACAGGAAACATTGCTTTGGTTATTCATGGTGGAGCTGGAACTATTTTAAAAAAGAACATGACACCCGAAAAAGAGGCAGCCTATCGCGCTGCTTTAACACAGGCCCTGAAAGCAGGTTATAATGTGCTGCAAAAAGGAGGGAAAAGCGTTGATGCCGTTGAAGCCGCGGTAAATATTTTGGAAGATAATCCTCTTTTCAATGCCGGTAAAGGTGCGGTTTTTACGCACGATGGGAAGAATGAAATGGACGCATCCATTATGGATGGTAAAACATTGATGGCCGGAGCTGTAGCATCTGTTCATACTATTAGAAATCCTATTTCGGCAGCAAAAGCAGTAATGCTTAAATCGCCACATGTAATGATGATCGGTTCAGGAGCTGAGCAATTTGCCAAAGAGCAAGGCTTAACCATTGTTGACCCTTCTTATTTTTATACTAAAGAACGCTGGGATCAATTGCAAAAAGCTATTGAAGAAGATAAAATCCAAATGGATCATTCAGATTCATCAAAGAAAATTACTCAACTTTTAAAACAACCAGGCAATCGTGATTATAAATACGGTACGGTGGGTGCCTGTGCATTGGATATTAATGGAAATATAGCGGCGGCAACATCAACAGGAGGGATGACTAATAAACGTTTTGGTCGTGTGGGAGATTCCCCAATTATTGGTGCCGGAACTTATGCAAATAATAACAGTTGCGCCGTGTCATGTACTGGTTGGGGCGAATTTTTTATCCGTAACGTGGTTGCTCATGATGTAGCTGCCTTAGTAGAATATAAAGGTTTAAGTTTGAAAGATGCAGCTGACGAGGTGATCATGAAGAAAGTACCGGCAACCGGAGGGGATGGTGGTTTAATTGCTATCAATCGTAAAGGTGATATTGCTATGTCGTTTTGCACCGAAGGAATGTATCGCGGATATGTTAAGAAGGACGGGAAGATTGTAATCGAGATTTATAAATAAAATTGTCAAACTGTTCTAGTGTAAAACTGCATAGAAATTATTTCTATCGTTAAAGGATTGGCTTTAGTAATCCTTAAGCCCCAATTAAACAGTTTATCGCCACAACAATTTGATATTCAAATTTCATTTCTAAATTCTTCTTTCATAATTAAATATTAATACCTACTTTTGCGGGCTAATTTATAGGTACGTACATTGAAACCGAATAAAGCGTATATTATCCCTTTTGTCGGCTTAAAGCTTGGCAACAATGAATTTGAGTATTCGATTGATAAGAAATTCTTCGACGAATTCGAATATTCACTGGTAAAGAATGGGGATGTTAAAGTACACTTAACGTTCAATAAGCAAGAAACTATGTTCATTCTTGATTTTTTTATCAAGGGTACAATTGAAGTTGCTTGTGATCGTTGTTTAGCTCCATATCCACATGATATTGAGGTAAACGAACGACAGATCGTTAAACTTTCAGATTCGGACATAAACGAAGAGGGAGAGATCATTGTAATAAGCCGTGCTGCTTATGAGTATGATGTTGCTCCTCTGATTTATGAATACATCAATTTACAGGTTCCAATCATTACTGCTTGCGATGGGCAACAAAGCTTTTGCGATCAGGAAATGATCAGTAAATTGAATGAACTCCGTACTGAGGAAACAGAAAGTGATGAAAAGCCAATCGACCCACGTTGGGATGCTTTGAAAAACTTTGGAGAGAATTAAGAAATATTTTTTTTGGATTATAAAACTTTAATAAAATGCCAAATCCTAAGCGTAAATTTTCGAAGTCGAGAAGAGATAAGCGTAGAACTCACTACAAAGCATCGGCTACTCCGTTGTTCGTATGTAAAACTACCGGTGCTGTACACTTGCCTCACCGCGCTTATACAGTTGACGGTAACTTATACTACCGTGGTAAACTGATTGTTGAGAATACTGCACAAGCTTAATAACTCTTATACGATCTTACCATGCGTATTGGTTTAGATGTGATGGGTGGCGATTATGCTCCTAAGGCTGCGGTTTTAGGCGCTATCGAAACCTATACAACATTGCCAGCCGACCAGAAATTGGTGCTAATCGGCGACAGCAACCAGGTGAAAACAATTTGCACTGAGGTTGGTTTTGATGTGAACAATTTTGAATTGGTGCACACCGACGAGGTAATTGGTATGGGCGAACACCCTACCAAAGCCATTGTAAAAAAACCAAATTCAAGTATTGCTGTTGGCTTCGGATTACTGAAAGAAGGAAAGATCGATGCTTTTTCGAGTGCTGGAAATACCGGAGCTATGCTTGTCGGTTCTATGTTCTCCGTGAAAGCGATTCCGGGAGTCATTCGTCCGTGTATGCCAACAATTGTTCCTAAGCTTCATGGAGGTGTGGGAATTATACTTGATGTAGGTGCTAATGCCGACTGTAAACCGGATGTTTTACTTCAGTTTGGAATTTTGGGCAAATTATTGGCCGAAAATATCTATGAAGTGAATAATCCGAAGGTAGGCTTGATGAATATTGGTGAAGAAGAGGAAAAAGGAAACCTGCTGAGTCTGGCTACTTATCCTTTAATGAAAGATACCGAAATGTTCAACTTCATCGGTAATATCGAAGGACGCGATTTGTTCAACGATAAAGCAGATGTAATTGTATGTGATGGTTTCACCGGTAACATCATTTTAAAGCTGGCCGAATCATTTTATGTTTTAACCCGTAAGAAAGGGTTGAAAGATGAGTTCTTCGATCGCTTTAACTACGAACAGTATGGTGGCAGCCCAATTTTAGGCGTTAATGCCCCGGTTGTAATTGGTCATGGAATTTCAAGTCCGGAGGCCATTAAGAATATGCTATTGCTTTCGCGCGACCTGATAACTTCAGGGTTGATCGATAAGATTAAACAAGCATTTCAATAAGAAATTACTTAGCTGAAACCCAGCAGTCTGATACTCGCAATTAATCAGGTTGTTGGGTTTCTTGTTTAGTGAAAAACATAGTTTTTCATAATAATTTCCTATTATTGCCGCGCTCTTTAAAATAATTGCGATTATTATTTTTCGAAACGTATGTCAAAAATTAGTGCTGCAATAACTGCGGTTTTTGGTTATGCTCCTGAAGATAAGCTGACGAACCAGGACCTGGAAAAAATGGTTGATACTAATGACGAGTGGATCTTATCTCGTACAGGTATCAAAGAAAGAAGAATTCAAAAAGAGGGCGCTACTTCAGACATGGGGGTTAAAATTATGGAAGGATTACTCGCTAAACGCGGTATCAGTCCTAATGAAATTGACCTTGTGATCTGTACCACCGCTACTCCCGATTATGTTTTCCCTGCTACAGCAAATGTTATATGTGATAAAATCGGCGCCAAAAATGCTTGGGGTTACGATCTTAGCGCTGCCTGTTCAGGTTTTATTTATGGTTTAACTACCGGAGCTCAGTTTATCCAAACCGGTATGTACAAAAAGGTAGTGGTAATCGGTATCGACAAAATGTCCTCAATTATCGATTATCAGGATCGCGCAACCTGTATCATCTTTGGTGATGGAGGAGGAGCTGTTCTTTTGGAACCAAATCAGGAAGGATTAGGTTTTCAGGATGCTATTTTAAGAAGTGACGGTGCCGGTCGCCAGTTTTTAGTAATGAAAGCCGGAGGTTCTGCTAAACCAGCTTCACGCGAAACGGTTGAGAACCGTGAGCACTTTGTGTATCAGGAAGGGAAAACCGTATTTAAATTTGCCGTAACCAACATGGCTGAAACAGCTGCCGAGGTTATGGAACGAAATAACCTTACCGCTGATGATGTAGCATGGTTAGTACCTCACCAGGCAAACAAACGCATTATTGATGCAACTGCTGATCGTTGCGGAATGCCTGCCGAAAAAGTAATGGTGAATATTGAGCATTACGGTAATACTACCAATGGTACTATTCCTTTATGCTTATGGGAATGGGAAGATAAGCTTAAAAAGGGGGACAAGCTTATATTAGCCGCCTTTGGTGGAGGCTTTACCTGGGGTGCAGTTTATCTGACCTGGGCTTATTAAACTTTATGAAACTAACTGAGGTTGCTTATTAAGAAAAGTTGATATAGGTTGTTGACAACTAAATCATTAACTTAAAACGTAATAGGTAACTTTGAATAATACAACTTAAACAAACAAACAAACTAATGGAAATCAAGGAAATTCAGGAACTGATTAAGTTCGTCTCTAAGTCAGGCGTTAATGAAGTTTCGATTGAACGAAAAGATTTTAAAATTACTATAAAAACAGCCTCACAGGCGCAAACAGTAATTCAGGCAACTGTTCCTGTTGCTGCACCTGTAGCCGCAATTTCAGCTGCTCCAGCTCCTGTTGCAACAGCTCCTGCTGCTGCACCGGCTGCTCCTGCAGTAGCTCCAGCTGCCGACGAATCAAACTTGATTACCATCAAATCTCCAATGATCGGTACGTTTTATCGTCAAGCCAGCCCAGAAAAACCTTCATTTGTGAATGTTGGAGATGAAATTCGTCCGGGACAAGTTCTTTGCATTATCGAAGCAATGAAATTATTTAACGAGATCGAGTCTGAAATTTCAGGCCGTGTTGTTAAAGTTTTGGTTGACAATGCAAGTCCGGTTGAATACGATCAACCATTGTTTTTGGTTGAGCCAATGTAGTCCTAATTTGAAAATATGAAGATCAGTTGATGTGAAAACGAGTTTTCTTTTCAATTAGATCAACCATATTTTCAAATTTTCAAATTCGCAAATTTTCAAATTGCTTATTCATGTTTAAAAAAATACTAATTGCCAATCGTGGAGAAATCGCGTTACGTATTATACGTACGTGTAAAGAGATGGGCATAAAAACAGTTGCAGTCTATTCAACTGCTGATCGCGACAGCTTACATGTTCGCTTTGCTGACGAAGCAGTTTGTATTGGTCCTGCACCAAGCAAAGATTCCTATTTAAATATTCCTAATATCATTGCAGCTGCGGAAATTACCAATGCAGATGCTATTCACCCGGGCTATGGTTTCTTGTCAGAGAACGCTAAGTTTTCTGCAATTTGCCGCGAGAATGGTATCAAGTTTATTGGTGCCAGCCCTGAGATGATCAATGCTATGGGAGATAAGGCATCTGCCAAAGATACTATGAAGAATGCCGGCGTACCAACTATTCCGGGTTCTGATGGTTTATTAAGCGATGTTAAAGAAGGTATTACTGTTGCCAACCAAATTGGTTATCCAATCATTCTTAAAGCTACTGCCGGTGGTGGTGGTCGCGGGATGCGTATTGTTTGGAAAGATGAAGACTTCGAAAATGCCTGGGATTCAGCTCGTCAGGAAGCCGGAGCTGCTTTTGGCAACGACGGTATTTACCTGGAAAAATTCGTTGAAGACCCTCGTCACATCGAAATTCAGGTAGTGGGCGATTCATACGGTAAAGTATGTCACCTTTCGGAGCGTGACTGTTCAATTCAGCGTCGTCACCAAAAATTGGTGGAGGAATCACCGTCTCCGTTTATGACAGACGAGCTTCGCCAGAAAATGGGTGAGGCGGCAATTGCTGGTGCTGCAGCCGTAAGTTACGAAGGAGCAGGTACCATCGAGTTCCTGGTTGATAAACACCGCAACTTCTACTTTATGGAAATGAACACTCGTATCCAGGTAGAGCACCCGGTAACCGAAGAGGTAATCAACTATGATTTGATCAAAGAGCAAATTAAAGTAGCTGCCGGAATTCCAATTTCTGGACGTTCATATCTTCCAAGCATGCATGCGATCGAGTGTCGTATCAATGCTGAAGATCCATTAAATAATTTCCGTCCTTCACCAGGTAAGATCACTAACTTCCACTCACCTGGAGGTCATGGAGTGCGCGTGGATACACACGTTTACTCAGGATATGTGATCCCGCCAAACTACGATTCGATGATCGCTAAGTTGATCACCGTAGCTCAAACCCGCGAAGAGGCTATCTCTACTATGGAGCGTGCTTTAAGTGAGTTTGTTATCGAAGGTATCAAAACTACGATTCCATTCCATTTAAAATTAATGCAGGATCCTAACTTCAGAGCCGGTAACTTTACCACTAAGTTCATGGAAACTTTCGAAATGGAATAGTTAAGCTATTTCAAAAAAATATAGGCGGATGAAGAATATTCATCCGCCTTTTTTATTTAAAAACAGGTTAAGGCTAAAAGGTATATTTTGATTCTAGTCTATATAAAACCCATTTAATGGAGTTATAGGAAAACCTGATGAATTGCCGCTACAGCAGCGTAAAGGTTATAGACTAACAAACTGTCCTTTACGCCTTTTGCTGTAACGTATTGTACTCACAAACTTGAAAATTGCTAAAGGGTTACGGGTTTCATTTTTGGAACAAGCAAATGCATAATTAGCCATCCAGTTAAGTAGGCGGCTCCACAAATAATGAACATAATATAATAGCCCGTTTGAATTTGGTTGATGCTTTCGTAGTAGACGAATAATCGTTTCTGAACAAGCAAGGTTAATAAAATACCTCCTAATCCACCAAACATACCACCAATGCCTGTAACTGATCCGGTGGCATTTTTAGGGAACATATCGGACACAGTAGAGAAGATATTTGCACTCCAGGCTTGGTGAGCAGCAGTTGCCAGTCCAATGACCATCACCGCTAACCACATATTAATGTCGCCAAGCAACTGTGCAAATACAATTGGTATAACCAAGATCGCATAAATAAGCATACTCGTTTTACGGGCTTTAAAAACCATCCAGCCATTATTAATGAGCCTCATGGGCAACCATCCGCCACCTATGCTTCCAAAACTGCTAATAATGTACACTACTGCACTAGGTAAAATAAGTTCATCGCCGCTCAGGTGATATTGCTTGCTTAAAAAATCAGGCAGCCAAAACAGGTAGAACCACCAAATGGGGTCGGTTATAAGCTTACCCAGCGCAAAGGCCCAAGTTTGCTTAAATCCTAAAAGCTTGATCCATGACACACTTTCCGTTTTTTCAACTGATTCAGTTTGTTTATCACTATGGATGTAATCGTATTCTGCGTCCGACAGTCTTTGTTGCTTAGCAGGTATTTCGTAATAAATAAACCATAAAATAAGCCAAACAAAGCCTAATGCACCGGTAATGATAAAGGCCCATTGCCAACCGTAGGTATGCGCGATCCAGGGAACCGATAGTGGCGCTATAATGGCCCCGATATTAGAACCCGAGTTAAAAATACCTGTTGCCAGCGCTCGTTCTTTTTTAGGGAACCATTCTGCAGTAGCTTTTATGGCTGCCGGAAAATTACCCGCTTCGGTAACACCTAAAAATAGCCGGGCAATACCAAATCCCATTGTGCCTGTAGCAAAACCATGTAAAACTGCCGAAATACTCCATAAACAGGTTGCCAGCGCATAACCAATACGAGTGCCCAGCTTGTCGATAATCCGACCGGCAAACAGCATCCCAATAGCATAGGCTAGTTTAAAAGCAACTTCAATGTTTGAGTAGTTTGTCACCTCTTCAATAGGATTCCATCCAAAGGCAGTTGCCAGATAGGGCTTTACATAACTCATTACCGCCCTATCGAGGTAATTGATGGTAGTAGCAAAGAAAATCAGCGAACAGATCGTCCAGCGATAACTACCTATTTTTTCATTTATGCTTGTAACGGTAGTGGTTGATACCTCAAGCTCTTTAAGTTCATTCATAATAAATTGGTTGCGTGGTTGTATGAATATCTTACCTACATATTTTAATTAAGGCTAATGCTTTTTGAGTTTCGGTGGATAGCTGCGTGTAATTGCGCTCGTCGAGCAGGGTTTTGCTGATTAGTTTGCTTCCCATGCCAACGGCACAAACTCCGGCTTTAAACCAGGTTTTGATGTTTTGCTCGTCAATTTCTACGCCCCCGGTTGGCATAAAAAGTTGACCAGGAAATAATTCTTTAATGGATGAAAGGAAAGCTGGCCCCAGAATATTTGCAGGAAACAGCTTGATCAGAACTGCATTGGCTAGTTGAGCCTGGTGAATTTCAGTAGGAGTGAAGCACCCCGGGATCCATAACAAGCCCGCTTCATGGGTTAGATGACCAACGTGAACATCCACTATAGGACATACAATGTAATCAGCTCCCGCATTGATAAACGCTTCAGCCTCTTTAGTCGTTTTTATGGTGCCGATCCCTAGATGCAAATCAGGACAAGTTTTTTTCAGCTCTGATTTTAAGTATCCGAAGTTTTCTAATGCTTCAGGCCCCCGGTTGGTATATTCTAATGTTCGTATGCCCGACTGGTAAAGCGTTTGAATGATATTAAGGCAAACTTCGGGCTGATTATAGAAGAACAAGGGTAGTAAGCCCTGGTCGACAATTGCCTTAAGTGCAGTTTCTTTATTTTGCATACTGTACAATTAGTTGATTCACCTCTTCTACGGTTGATGAAGTGGCATCAGATAGAATAAATAGTTTTTTATAGGCTGCGGCTGTGGCAAATTCGAGGGTTTCGGCAGGCGGCAGCTCATTATAGAACCCATAAATTAAACCAGCCATAAAGCAATCACCACTTCCCACCTTATCAATAATTAAATCGGTGCTATGCTCTTGAGAAACCAGCAGTCGGTTATTTGTATAAAGTGTGGTGTAGTATTTAATGCCTTTGTATTTATCAAACCTAAAGGTGTTGGCTACCGCTTTACAGTTAGGAAATACATTCATTATCGCCTTTGAGGTTAATTCGGCGTGTTCCAAATAGGCTTCTTTGTTGTCGTTGGCAAAGATATTTTCTTGTAAGGTGATGCCTAGCATGGTATTCGCAGCCCAAAGGTTACCCATGATCAAGGTGCAGTATTGCGCCAGTTCGGGTACAATTTCGGTTGGCTTTTTACCGTATTGCCAAAGTTTGGCGCGGTAGTTTAAATCGAGTGAAATGGTAATATTTTTGGCTTTAGCCGCTTTTACAGCTTCCAAACATACATTGGCCACTTGCTGATTTAATGCTGGGCAAATGGCGCTGAAGTGCAACCACGAAACGCCTTCAAAAACTTCGTCCCAATTAATGGTTCCCGGTTTTAAGTTTGAAAACGAAGAGTTGCTCCGGTCATAAATAACCCCGGCATTTTTTAAATCGCTGCCTTTAGGTAAATAGTATAAGCCTATACGATCACCCTGAAAGGTAATTCTATCGGTGTTTATTTGCTTGCTTTTAAGATAAGATACCAGCTGATGGGCCATTAAATTATCTGGCAGTGCTGTGAAGTAAGCAGATGGAACTCCCCAAAGGGCAAGAGCAGTGGCCACGTTTGCTTCGGCACCGCCAACATAAAAAGGCAGTTGATTCTGCTCCAACCATGAGCCCTTCATATCCGGGCAAATACGCAATAAAAGCTCTCCAAACGAAAGTACTTTTCCGGTCATAATTTAAAAGTTGAAATAGTTTTTAGCATTATGATAACAGATGTCTTGCACTACTTTTCCAAGCCAGGCAGTATCATTTGGTAATTCCCCGTTTTCTACATCATCGCCAAAAAGATTACAAACAATACGGCGGAAGTACTCATGCCTTGGATACGAAAGAAAACTTCTTGAATCGGTAAGCATTCCTACGAACTTGCTCAATAAGCCCATATTGGATAAGGCATTCAGCTGTTTGATCATACCGTCTTTTTGATCAAGGAACCACCAGGCCGACCCGAACTGAACCTTTCCGGCCACCGAACCATCGTTAAAGTTTCCGATCATTGTGGCCATTAATTCATTGTCGGCAGGGTTAAGATTGTAGATAATGGTTTTTGCCAAACGGTCTTCCTGATCGAGTTTTCCGAGGAAATGGGCTAAGGCTTTGCCCTGGCTAAAATCGCCGATCGAATCCCAGCCGGTATCAGGGCCCAGTTTTTTCAGCATACGCAAATTGTTATTGCGTAAGGCTCCCAGGTGGAACTGTTGCACCCAGCCTTTTTCATGATCCCAAATGGCAAAATAAAACAGCATGGCCGATTTAAACTTGCGGCTTTCCAGCGTTGATATCGATTGATTTGATCTGATCTTATTGAAGATTAGTTTAACCTCCTCGTCTGTGTATTCTTCCGCATAGATTTCTTCAAGGCCATGGTCTGAAACGGAACAACCATTTGCCGCAAAATAATCATGGCGACTTTTTAATGCCCATAAGTAGGCTTCAAACGATTGGATACTGCTATTACTAACGGTTTCGAGGCGATCGATATAAGTGTTTAAGGACTGGATATCATCCGAATTCATGGCCTTGTCGGGGCGAAATGCGGGTAATACCTTGATTTCAAATCCGTCTTTTTTAAGTTGCTGATGATCCTCCAAAGAATCAACAGGGTCGTCGGTGGTGCACACTGTTTCTACCTTCATTTTGCGCAATAAATTGCGAACCGAATATTCTGGAGTTTGAAGCTTGGCTGTACACTGTTCATAAATTGAACGGGCATTTTTAGAAGAAAGCACTTCTGAAATGCCAAAATAACGCTGAAGCTCTAAATGAGTCCAGTGGTACAAGGGATTGCGCAGCGTATACGGAACCGTTGCCGCCCATTGTTCAAATTTTTCAATATCTGATTTTGATCCGGTACAATAATCTTCGTGAACACCATTGGTACGCATGGCGCGCCATTTATAATGTTCGCCGTAAAGCCAAACCTGAGTCAGGTTTTCAAATTGAGTATCATTTGCAATCTGATCGGGCGGTAAGTGGCAATGGTAATCTATAATGGGCATTTCTTTGGCAAACTCATGATAAAGTTGTTGTGCCGTTTTAGTTTGCAGTAAGAAATTTTCATCTAAAAAACTCTTCATATAAAATCTTTTGTCGTCCTTTTCTTCTATTTTTAGCCTTGTAATAGATTCCCCGTTTATCGAATCACTAATGTGTGCTTGGGCCTGTCGAAAACTCCTGCATTCATTTGTTTCTCGAAACACGGAGAATCTATTTTTTTATAATGAAACTCCTCTTTTCCACGGGATAAAATCATCTTGTTGATGTTTAACGGCGCATACTTCAATATTACCGCTAGCTACTTCGATCACATAATCTAATATCCTGGATCCCGCCTGTTCAATTGTTTCGTCCCCAGCGATAATGGTTCCTGTATTCAGGTCAATGATGTCGTTCATGCGGTTAAATAGAGTCGTATTGCTCGCGATCTTTACTACCGGTGCAATAGGGTTACCGGTAGGTGTTCCTAAGCCGGTGGTAAATAAAACGATATTAGCTCCAGAACCTACCTCAGCGGTTGTTGATTCTACATCATTTCCCGGTGTGCAAAGTAGGTTTAATCCCGCTCTGGTCACTTTCTCTGGATAATCCAACACATCAACCACCGGAGAAGTACCCCCTTTTTTAGCGGCTCCGGCCGATTTCATTGCGTCAGTAATTAAGCCGTCTTTAATATTGCCTGGAGAAGGATTCATGTCGAAGCCTGATCCTGCTTCCGTAGCACGTTGTTCGTACGTATGCATCAATGCTGAAAAGCGCTCCGCATCTGACGTATGAAGACAACGATCGCTCAGGTTTTGCTCAACACCACATAATTCCGGGAATTCTGCCAGAATCACTGAGCCTCCCAGTGCTACCAGCAAATCCGAAGTATAACCAATGGCCGGATTAGCTGAAATTCCTGAGAAACCATCAGAGCCTCCGCATTCTAAACCAATGGTGATTTTACTCAGTGGGGCAGGGCGACGAATGGTTGAGTTGGCCTGAACCAAACCGGCAAATGTATTTTTAATCGCTAATGAAAGCAGATCAGCCTCGGTGCCAACAGCTTGTTGTTCGAGTATGTAAACAGGCTTGTCAAATGATGGATCACGTTTGGCTATTTCCGACTGCAATATGGAAACCTGTGCGTTTTGGCAACCCAGGCTTAAAATGGTAGCACCCGCCACATTCGGATGGGTGATATAACCGGCCAGCAACCCGCAAAGCGTTTCCGCATCCTGGCGAATGCCACCACAACCCCCATCATGAACCAAAAATTTAATGCCATCAACATTAGGGAATAAGCGGTTTTGTTTCTTCTCAACCGTCTCGGTATATAATGGTGCCTGTAACAGATCATTAACCGAATGGCCTTTTTTGTAAAGATCGACCAGTTGCAAGGTTTGCTCTTGGTAGGCCTTTTTTTGTCCGTAGCCAAGGGGAGCAATTAAGGCTTCTTCTAAAACTTTTAAGTTTCGGTTTTCACAGAAAACCATTGGAATCACCAACCAGTAATTGGCAGTTCCTACTTCACCATTACTTCTATGAAAGCCGTTGAAGGTGGTTGTTTTCCATTTGTTAACATCAGGTTTAACCCATTCGGTTTTGCGTTCACCGGTAGAGAAACCATTGGCTGCATGCTTAATGTTTGCAGTGCTGAGTACATTACCTGCCTCGAAATCGATTTGGGCAATACCTACCAACACACCGTACATCATTACCTTTTCGCCTTTGGCAATAGGCTTGGCAGCAAACTTATGTTTAACCTTTACATCATCAAGTAAGGTTATACTGTGTCCGTTTTGTTTGATCTCCTCACCCTTTTTTAAATCGGTAAGGGCAACGAGTACATTATCATCAGGATGAACTTTTAAAATAGCTTGCTTCATGCTGGTAAATTGGCTGGTTTTACTGTTTGAATAGCACTCATTATTCCGTTATTATTGATCTGTTCATAATACTCCTGAACACGATCGGCAAATCCTTTTAATTTCGTTAGATCGGTTCCCCATAAGCTTTCGTTGTTTAAAACTGTTGTCACGAATGCATCCGATTTCCATTGCTGATAGAAATACTGCGCCCATGGGTCGTTAACTGCGTATTTTTTATGGTTGCAGGTGGCGTAATATTTTCCGTCCACACATTCATCAGTATTCATAAACTTAAGGTAAGCGGCAAAACTCAATGCCATAGCCTCAGGTACTGCGTTCGAAAAATCATAATGCTGCAACAGTAATGGCAAAACACGGGCACGCAGTTTCAACGTATAGTTCATCGAAATGCTTAACCAGTTATGTTTAATATGAGGATTTCTGAAACGATCGAGCACCCTGTTTGCAAAGTCATTTACCTGGATAGGGGATACAGGGTACGGAATTGCCGGGCCGATCTCATCTTTCATCAAGCTTGAAATGAAATGCTCGATATCAGGATTGTTCATTGCCTGTTTTACCGTATCAAACCCTGCCAAATAAGCTACTGCGCAACTTAGGGTATGTGTGCCATTTAGCAAACGGAGTTTAAGTTCACTGTGAAGATTTATATCCGGGGTGATGATCACACCTTCGTCGGCTGCAGCAAACGTAAGTTTAGCAGCCAATCGCTCATCACCTTCAATGGCCCATAATCTGTACGATTCGGCAATTGAAAGCAGATCGTCCTTATATCCAAGTTCTGCATTAAGTGCCGCATTGGTTTTTGCATCGGGTTTACCAGGTATGATCCTATCGACAAGCGTATTACAAAAAGTATTTGCCCCAGTTAGCCAGCTGATAAAGGCCTCGCCTAAATCATGTTTTTGTGCCAGCGTTACCACTATTTCCTTAAGCTTGCTGCCGTTATCTGAAATTAATTCTGCAGGAAGAATGATCAATCCTTTCGATCTGTCTCCTTTATAAAACTGATAACGTCTTAGCAAAACCGCTAACAACTTGCCCGGAAATGAAGAAGGAGGGTTAGCATGAATATTATCTTCCTGCAACTGAATGCCGATTTCGGTGGTGTTTGAAAACACAAAGCCAAGATCAGGGCTTTCAGCAAAGGCCAAAACCTCGTTCCATTGACTGTTAGCTGCAATCACTCGGCTGATAGCCGTATTAATAATATTTTCTTCGATCAGTACATTGTTTTCAATGCCTCGAACGCATAGTGTATACAAATTATCTTGTGCTTCAAAAGCGGCAGTATCGCCGGTGCTTGTTGATTTTACCACCACAATACGACCGTTGAACAAACCCATGCGGTTGGCTTTGTCAATAAAATAATCAGGCAAGCCACGCAAAAGAACACCGGTTCCAAATTGCAGCACTTTTTCGGGCAACTGGAAAGTAGTTTGCTCAGGGATGCTTAAGCTGGATTCAGGAGAAATATGGGTTAAATTTTGTTGGCTTAAATTCATTCGTATTTACTTTACAGTTAAAGGATGGCTCCATTTAAACCCCTCTTCTTTCAAAAAGGAATCGACATAAGCTTTGTCGGCAAACTGACGATCACTTTGTTCCCAGGCTGCATAGAAGCGATAGGTACACGCATTGTTTTTGTTAGGTTTTAAAAATGCTGTATATGTGTTAATAATGCCTTCGCCCTCTTTGGGAGTATGATGAAAATAATCCAGTTCATCTTTTTTGGTCATTACAGCCATTCCTAACATATCCTTGTTTTCACTTTGCTTATCAAGCGTGTACATGCAATTGGTGTTTTCCACATCAAAACAAACCGACTGGTTGCTATGCATATTTACAATGCCGGTTACTACGTGCTCGTTTCCATATGTTTTTTCCAGGAAGATCTTATTCTGATAAAAATACTGGCCGCCCCAAATGCTTATTTCTTCGGAAATGTTATAAACCTGGTTTGCAATGTTTACCTGTTGATAAGTTAACCTGATGATCGACCGATAAGGTCCATTAGTAATAAGTTGATAATTTGATTTCTTCACATTGTTGCCCGCTACTCTGATAAGCGTATCAACTCCCTCAGCGTTTTTCAGACTGATGGCCAGCGCTCCTGCACCCAGTGATTGTCCCACTTTCAGGATATCCATGCCCCAGGGAGCAATGTGATGGTAATATTTATCACCCGAATAACCAACTGTGTCCATTACCATTGCTGCCGTAGTTTTGCCAAAAATGTCTTTGGCATTGCGAACATCAAAATAGGAGCGAAAGGCTACTTTATCATTTTCCCAGGCTGGCCCTTCAGTTTGGTACAATGGAATTGGGTTGGTAGTGAAATTATTGGCGGTTAAATTTTCAGGCATTGTTTCTGACTTTAACACTTCGCCATAAGTGCCATTGGCTTGTTTCTTTTTTAAACGCGAATGTGCTTTCGAAGTAATTCCTTTTAATGCCTGTTTTGAAACCGGATGAATGTCAGCTTCAATGCGTTTATGCGCTCCGATTGTCAGCGGAAAAACGGCTTCATCCCAGTTGCCATCTCCATTCAGGTCATCAAGTTGACATATAATAGTGTTGGTATTAAAAGTGATCTCATAGGTTTGAGAATCGCTTATCTTTCCCAGTTTTTTCTCCAGAAAATCACGGTTCAATACCACCAATTCATCTGTACGCGGAACATCAGTAGCGTTTTCCAAGGTGATCTTATAAACCGATTTCGAAGAGCATCCCTGCAATGCCAGTGCTGAAAGCAATAACAACGAATATTTTTTACTTATTAAGCTCGTTATCATATTATTAGTTAATAACTGATGCGCATTTATTTCATTAAGACAGCTTTATGCTGCTCATTTATTTAGTTGCCGGCACCTGATTAAATAACCAGTTGGTTAGGTCATCAGCAGCCTGCAGGTTTTTAAAGGATGATGGAAGTTTACGTCCGTCGGTATATTCATTATATAACCAAGGGTCGCCAACGGCTAAAACAGTTCCTTTGCCCACCTTTGCAATAGCGATAATGGCCATGTTGTTACTTTCAACGGCGGTCTTGGCAGGAGCAGTAACGTTTAGCGAGCTAATTTCTTTCAGGTATAATTGCCATGGTTGAGTAAACAATCCGCTATTGGCAGAGGTAAGCACTTTTCCCATTTCAAATTGATTGTTGGTTACCTTGTTTTGTGTTTCTTTTTTAAAGCCGATACCAAAATTGGCTGCCAGGTTATTCAAATGATCCAGGTCACAGTTGTTAATATCGTTCGCCATTAAAACCAACACACCGCCCGCTTTAACCCAATTTGTAATAGCATTAATTTGAGGTTGTTCAATGTAGTTTGGTTGTTTAGTGTCTTTCTCATTGTCGGGATCAACAATGATATACACATTGGCCGATTTCAAGCTTTTGGCGGAAGGAACCGTGTTAAGCTCAGTAGTTTTAGCTCCGGTATAACGGATGTGTTCACCCCATAATGAAAATCCACCATGGTTAAGTTCCGTCCAGTTGTAATGATGAGTTTGTTTAGTTCCGCTGGCATCTGTTTGAAACTCATTATTAAAATAGCGGTCAACCATTACGGTTTTACCTTTTCCGGTTTGCTTAATTTCTGTAAGTTCCATTTCATTGGCAGCAAGTAAAAAAGCACCTACTCCTTTAGGATCGTTGGTAACTACCTTTTCACTCATATAGTATTCATAACTGCCATCGCGGTAAGGCTTGCCCCCTAAACCCGCCACACTAATGGTACCATTCAGGTTAACTTGCCCGTTAGCATCAGTTTCAATAAATGTATTCGTAATGCCTTTGTATCCTTTATCAGCAACCGCTTTGTACTTAGCCGGTAAATACCCCAGGCGCACCGCTTTGGCTAAAGTGTACACCAACATACATGAAGCTGAAGCTTCTTTATAGTTTCCTTTGCCTTTAGGTTTGTCTAGCACATTGTACCATAAGCCGCTTTTTGAATCCTGTACCTTAGTTATTGCGGTGGCAAAACGGTTTAAAATGCTAAGGATAGTTGCTCTTTTAGGATGGTTGGCCGGGAAATTCTCCAGCACATCAACCAGTGCCATGCCGTACCAACCCATTGCCCGGCCCCAGAAATTAGGGGAGTTGCCGGTGGTTTTATTAGCCCATGCCTGCTGTTTCGATTCATCCCAGCCATGATACAGCAATCCTGTTTTAGGGTCGCGCGCATGGTTTTCCATAAAGATCAACTGGTTGGCAATATCATCGAAAGCTTCCGGTTCATTGAACGTTGCGGCATATTCGGTGTAAAATGGCGCACCCATGTACAAACCGTCAAGCCACATTTGGTAAGGGTATATTTTTTTGTGCCAAAAGCCACCTTCGTTAGTTCTGGGGTGATTTTTAAGCTGCTCACGCAAGAGCTTGCAGGCTTTATAATATTTTTCGTCGCCGGTTACTTTGTAGAGCAATAAAAGCGAACGGCCATTTTTAACATTGTCTATATTGTATTCATCTTGTCGGTAGCGGTTAATGCTTCCATCCGGCTGCACAAAAAAGTCCATGCTTTTTTGCGTAAAGTTGAAGTAATCGGCATTTCCGGTACGTTTCCAGATGTTCACCATTCCTTCCAGCACCACGCCCTCGTCATAAGCCCATTTCACAGGTTTACCAACAGGGTTGGCCAGTGAATCTTTCCAGATCGTCATAACAGTAGCGGCCATTTTCTCCGACAGATTTTGAGCATAGCCGCTTCCTGTATAACTTCCAATCAATATAAATACAATTATGAGACTTCGTTTTTTCATGAGATAAGTACAGCTTATTTCAGTTTCAGTGATTTTTTATCGGCTCCATTGCTAAAGCTCGATACTGATTTTGCTACCGAGGTATCGGTATTGGTAACACAAATATTTGAACTACGCTCGCCCTCAACAGCGAAGAGCAGCGTTATAAGTTTATTACATGATAGCTTGTTGAACATGATGTTGCTGCTATTAGTAATTGTTGTTAAGGTATTAGCCGAATTAGTAGAAATATTCAGGTTGTTTAAGCTGATTTCCTGCGCTTCAATAAGTTCGATACCTGTTTTGGCTTTAATGGTAATATTGTTCAGTGAAATGTTTTTGATATTCATTTCGGGCAATCCACGTACGAAAATGGCTTTCTCGGCACCGTTGCAAACCACGTTTTCAATGTAAAAGTTGCGGAACTGAGGAGTAGCTTCTGTTACCGGCAGCAACTCTGTTTTAGGAGCTGTGCGTTTTTCGCCGGGTAGTTTTATTGGGTCAACAGCCGCATAATACATGTCGAAAAGGATAGCCTCTCCAACAATATCCTTCATGGTTATATTTTTAACGTAGATGTTTTCAACCAAGCCACCTCTTCCGCGTGTGGTTTTAAAACGAAGGCCGATATCGGTGCCCATAAATGTGCAGTTGGAAACGCAGATATTACGTGCCCCTCCCGACATCTCGCTGCCGATCACAAAACCGCCATGAGCCGCATAAACGGTACAGTTGTTCACAATCAGGTTTTCGGTTGGCATGCCGCGTTTGCGTCCCTGTTCATCGCGCCCCGATTTTATGCAGATACCATCATCTCCTACATCAAAAACACTGTTTTCTATCAATACATTTTTGCATGATTCAACATCAATGCCGTCGCCGTTTTGCGCGTACCAAGGGTTGCGGGCAATAACATTGCGCACGGTAACATCTTCGCACATCAGTGGATGCAAGTTCCATGCTGCTGAATTTTGGAAAGTAGGCCCATCAATTAACACCTTTTTACAACGTGTTAATACCATCAGGTTGGGACGAAGAAAGTCTTTGATCTCCTGGTAATCATTTAAAGTTTTACCTGCGGCAATCACACCCCCATTTTTAAGGGAAGCGCCTTTTAGTGAGCTTTCACTTGGGTACCAGGTGCGCTTTTCTTCATTCACTATACCTCCTGATGCAATAAGTTTCTGCCATTGGCCTTCAGAAAGTTTGTCTTTTTTCACCATTCTCCAGGCATCACCATTACCATCAACCACACCTTTGCCGGTGATAGCAATATTTTCCAGGTCAACACCACTGATAGGTGATTGGTTGCGTACCGCTGTCAATCCTTCCCAGTTAGTTTCAACCATTTTATACTGATCAAAATCTTTAGTAAACAACAACAAGGCTCCGCTTGCAATATGCAGGTTAACATTGCTTTTTAATTCCACAGGACCGGTTAACCAAATACCTCTTGGAATAAGCACCACACCGCCACCTCTTTTATTGGCCTGCAAAATGGCGTCATTGATACTTTTAGTGTTCAATGTATTGCCGTCACTTACTGCTCCAAAATCAATAATAGATAAGGTGTCTTTTCTGAAAACAGGTTCAGCTACTTTCGGTAAAGTCACCCTGGTGCTTCCAAACAGAAGAGTGGTGTCAGTTTTCTGTTGCTGAGAAGCTGCATTTTGGGCAAAAGTACTTCCGCATATTAACGAGAGACAAAGGGCTATTGCTGTGGTCTTCATGCTTAAATCAGTTGATCGTTTAATTCGGCTAATTATCGGAGTTCATCGATTTTCACAGCATCCATATCTGCATAATCCTGGTTCTCGCCGGCCATACCCCAAATAAATGAGTAATTGGCGGTTCCGCAACCCGAATGGATCGACCATGGAGGAGAAATAAGAGCCTGATGGTTGTGTACCATAATATGGCGCGTTTCGGTAGGCTGCCCCATAAAATGCACCACCGCTTGTCCCGGCTGCACATCAAAATAGAAATAGGCTTCCATGCGGCGGTCGTGGGTATGCGAAGGCATTGTGTTCCAAACGCTACCGGTGTTTAAGGTGGTTAAGCCCATCACCAGCTGGCAACTTTCAATACCTTGCTTGTGGATGTATTTATAAATAGTGCGATGATTTGAAGTTTCTAAACTGCCCACTGTTGTTGGAGTTGCATCTTCTTTCTTCATCAATTGTGTTGCATATTCCTTGTGTGCAGGTGCCGAAAGCAGGTAATAAACTGCAGGGTTTTGGGAATTGTCAGAAGAGAAAACAACTCTCTTTTGACCACGGCCAACGTATAAACAATCTTTAACGCCCAACTCGTAAACTTTACCATCTACCTCAACTTTACCATTACCGCCCACATTAATAATTCCCAACTCGCGTCGCTCCAGGAAAAAATCGGCGCGCAATTCAGCTTCGTTATTCAGCGTTAACGGGGTAGTTGCAGGAACTGCCCCCCCAATGATCATTCGGTCGTAGTGGCTGTAAACAAGGGTAAGCTTATCGGCTTGCATGAGGTTATCAATTAAGAAATTGTTTCTTAACTGTTCTGTATTCATGTTTTTTGTTTCGTTAGGGCTGTTATGATATCGCTGTTCCATGCAAGTATTATTCGTTCTTCTATCTTTTATATTATTTTCTTCGGATGTCTAACTATCTGCCCATCCACCCACCGTCAACTGGTATAATAGCACCGTTCACATAATCTGATGCTTTTGAGGCAAGGAAAACCGTAATGCCATCAAAATCTTCCGGGGTTCCCCAGCGGCCGGCCGGAATACGATCTAAAATAGACTTGCTGCGATCGGCATCCTTGCGTATAGCCTCGGTATTGTCGGTAGCAATGTAACCCGGAGCAATCGCATTCACATTTACTCCTCTTGAGGCCCATTCATTAGATAAAGCTTTTACTAAACTACCTACTGCGCCTTTACTGGCGGCATAGCCAGGTACATTTATTCCACCCTGGAATGTTAATAAGGAAGCTGTGAAAATGATCTTACCTGAGCCACGTTCCAGCATTCGGCGTCCGATCTCTCTGCTTAAAATGAAAGGGGCATCAAGATTTACAGATAACACGCTATCCCAAAGCTCATCATCGTGTTCTGCGGCCGGTTTTCTTAAGATCATTCCGGCATTGTTTACCAAAATGTCTATAACCGGATGATCGTTAGTTACCTTGTTAATAAAGTTTTGTAATGAATCTCTATTGCTGAAATCGCATTGGTAGGCATAAAACTGAGCGCCCTGGGCCTTTACTTCCTGCTCCACCTTACTATTGCTAAGCTCCAGTGAGGCCGAGACCCCAATTATTGATGCGCCGGCGCGTGCCAGTGCAACTGCCATTGCTTTGCCGATGCCTTTATTGCATCCTGTTACCAATGCCGTTTTACCGGTTAAATCAAACAAATGGCTTGAATTCATTTTTACTTTTTTTGGTTGTTTTATTCAATAAGAAATGAGCGGTTTTCTTATCTATTCAGTATTATGTTAACTACTGAACGAAGCAAGTCTACTGAGTTTTTGAGAGCTAAAAAACAATTTGCCCATATATATTTGTGCAAACGTTACCGGTAACGTTATCATTTTAAAATCCAGTAATTAAACTCCTGTAGATTGTTGAACGGATAAAAAAATACCCTGCTGCTAAAGCAAGGTATTCTTAAAGTTGAATTATTTGCAACTTATTCTTTAACAGGCGCTAACCTGAACCAATCGAAATCGGCATAACCCGAATCGTTGGTTTGGTCGGTTCGTGTACAAAAGATCCCTGCTTTGGCACCTATCCATCGACCGGGAGTAGCACTGAAGTTTTCGTTAATGCTTGTGAAATTATCGCCATCGGTGCTATAGGCAAACTGACAAATAGCGTTTGCCTTAACTGCAACGCGTAGGTAAACCGATCCTGAAGGTAGTTTTGCAATGTTTTTTTCAGTTTCAGCAGTGCCTTTGCTGGCGTTGGTGCAAGTGGTGTAAACCAGTTGCAAACCTTCGGATGTGTTCTTTATAGCCAGGTATGCATAGTTTTCTCCCATGATTATCAAGCCAGTTTTTTCCTGCAATTTTAGTGCTGCCGGTTTAAAAAGTAATTTGGTTGTCACCATAAACTGATCGGCTGGGAACTTTTGCGATAAGATATTTGGCACTTGCCAAAAGTTTTTGGCGCTATCGAGAATTTTTGCCGAGAACAAACGCAAGACACCGGTTGTGGAATGAGCTTTCCAAGTTACCTTGGGATTGGCTGCCCATTGCCATTGCAGGCCTAATTTAGGATTGTTGAACTCATCCGATTCGGGCGGAGTTGTAATAGGATAAGTCTTCCCAACATTCGGCTTGCGATAAGTTAAAACAGGTTCGCCTTTTCCATCTTTATCAGTATCTATACCGATAACCGGCCAATCATTAACCCATTTCATAGGTTGCAGATGTGCTACACGTCCGTAGGCTTCCTTATCCTGAAAATGAATGAACCAGTCTTCTCCTGTTTTGGTATCTACCCAGGCTCCCTGGTGAGGGCCGTTAATAATCGACTTTCCCTGGTCCATAACGACCTTGCGTTCATAAGGGCCATAAATATTTTTCGACCTTAAGACCAATTGCCAACCGGTTGAAACACCTCCGGCAGGAGCAAAAATGTAGTAGTAACCGTTTCGTTTATAAATCTTCGGGCCTTCAATAGTTGGATCGATCTCATGCCCGTCGTAGACCAAAACGCCTTCATCCAAAATTTGATCGCCTTGCGGATTCATTTCATTGATGGTAATAATGCTTTTTATGCCAGCCCGGCTTCCGGCCCAGCCATGTACCAGGTAGGTTTTGCCGTTGCTGTCCCATAGCGGACAAGGATCAATGAATCCTTTACCGCTTTTTATTAATAGTGGTTTTGACCATGGTCCTGTGGCTTGTTTGGCTTTTATCAGGTAAATGCCAAAATCAGGGTCGGGATAATAAATGTAAAATTCGTTGTTGTGGTAACGAATGGCAGGAGCCCAAACGCCGTTTCCATTCTGTACCTTTTCAAAATGCTCAAAAGGAGGTTGCCGGTCTAGTGCGTAAGAGATTAGCTTCCAGTTGACCAGATCGTTGGAATGTAGAATGGGTAATCCGGGAATGGCATTGAAACTCGATGCGGTCATGTAATAATCATCACCCACCCGGCAAACATCCGGATCGGAATAATCGGCATGAATGATGGGGTTTTTGTAATTCCCATTGCCCAGGTCAGCTACCCATGTTTTTGAAATACCGGCATCTGATTGTGCCAGAACCTGAAGGCAGGCACATACGCAAAATGACAGTGCTACGAATGTTCGTTTTATAATTAAATGCATTAGAAAGATTTATGAGCCGGGAATATTATTTTCTAGCGGTCCAGCCGATGGTATCAGCCAAAACAGTTTTGATCTTATAGTTTCTTTTGTCCTTTTTACTCAGTTGGTGTGACCATAAAACGCGCTTTTCAGTATTGCCGCCCATTCCTTTTGAATTATACTCGGCATACAAACTCGTCTTTTCAGCATCCGGCTTGTTCCAGTTGTGCCAACCTTCAGGTAAAATGTGTGAACCCATTTCAGTATTAATAAACACTGTTTTGGCAAAAGGCCGCCACGGACGGCCCAGGTATACTTCATTGATGCCTTCGGCAGCGGTAAGTTTACAGTTGATGAAAACATATCCGTATGAATTACCCTCTGGAGTTGAAGCAGCAGTTATGTAAGAGTTCTTTTTACTGTGAATATGGCAATTGTCGAACACGGCCACCGAAAAACCGAAGATGAAGTCGGTAGTGCCTTCTATATAACAGTTTTTATAGTACTGATTACTTTGCTGACCCTGGGTATAAAGCGTATCCTGGTTACCTAAAAACCGGCAGTTGACAAAAACGGCCCTGTTACCATAAACCATTACAGCCACAGCTTGTCCCACTTCGCCGGCTGTATTTTCGAAAGTGATATTTGTTGCCAGGAAATCATCAGCAAAAATGAAAAACGAAGCGGTGGTTTTGGTGGTATGGGTACTTCCATCGGCAGCCTTTTTGCCCGAAAAATCATCGTAGGTGAGTATGGTCTCATTGAGGCTTTCGCCGATGAGGCTCACCATATGCTGGGTAGTGTCGAGCTTTAGCTTTTCTTTGTAAACACCCTTTTTAATGAAAATCTCAATACGTTCGGTATTATGCTTTGGAACGGTATTGAGCGCTTCTTGCACCGTTTTAAAATTACCGCTTCCATCCTGAGCCACCACAATGCTTTTTACGGTTTTGCTATATACCTGTGCGCAGCTAAGGAGTAGCACCAGGGCTGTGATCAGTTTTTTCATCTATATAGAAGATTATTTTTTTACAATATGATTTTCTAAAGGAATATGCTGCGCCTTGATATTGGCTAAAACCAGCTGCGCAATTTTGCGGGCCCCCAATTCATTGAAATGTGTATTGTCAATTTTCCCCAGTGGATAGTTGGGGTGTTCGCCGGGTTGCAGCTGCAGAAATAGCAAGGCCGATTGATCCTTGCCGAACTCTTGTAATAAAGCTTCACTCTCTTTTTGGAGATCGATCAATGGAACATTCAGCTCAGCGGCAAGCGATCTTACCAATGGACCATATTCACCATGCGAATCCAAAACCTTTCCCGCATTATCAAAACGGCGGCGTGCCACAGGGGTAATAAGTATGGGGTTGGCCTTATGGGCGCGTGTTTCGTTAACGAACCTGCTCAGGTTAGCTTTAAAATCCTGAGGGGAGGTGTATCGATCAACCTTCTCTTTCGATTCGTCATTATGTCCAAATTGAATAAAAACATAATCGCCTTCCTTTAACTGATCAGCAACCGATTGCCAACGGTTTTCGGAGATAAAGGTTCGGGTGCTGCGCCCATTTTTCGCCCGGTTATCAACCACAACGGTTGAGTCGAAGAAAACAGCGAAAGGCATACCCCAGCCCGTTTCCGGGTAAGCGGTAGGTTCCTTGATCGACATCGTGGAATCGCCAATCAGGTAAACCGTAATTCTTTTTTCCTCTGTAAAGCGAAAGGACATCAGCAAAAAAACTGACATGAGTACGGGTTTAATATAGAATGATTTGATCATGGTAATTGGTTGTAATTCAATATAAGTATGAATGATTGGGCAATTGTAAGTATTTAAGCCAATAAAAGGTTTAGATGAAAAGGGAAAATTTATGCAATCGATTTCGGAAAGAAAATGGAAAGGGGGTAAATAAGAGCATACTTCAGTTGGGTAAGGGGAGATAAGTAGGAAAATAAGCAGGAAGTTCAATATTAGAGGTGTAAAAGTGGTACTACAGAAACGTTACCGGTAACGTTTGCATAACTTTTTTAGCCTAAATCGGATTTTTTTGAACTCAATAAATGTAAACTTGTCGGTAAGTCAGCTATGAAACCCTTCATTTCGGGCGCTATTATGAATGTATAAGCAACCAACTTATCAACCAATTTAGAAATAATGAATATGAAAAAAATGGTACTCTTAATGGGAGTCCTGTTACTGTTTAACTATGTAGCGTGGGCCCAACACCGCCAATTAAAAGGCAAGATTACAGATGCTCAAACCAATGAGCCTCTGCCTGCAGTAACCATATCTGTAAAGGGGAGTTCAATGGGTGGAGCGAGTGATGCCGAAGGTATGTTCAGCATTTCCATCCCATCGGGAGAAGTAACCCTTGTATTTAACTATATCGGCTACGGAACAAGAGAAATAAAAGTTAGCGAAGGCCAAACAGGCATAAATGTGCAGATGACCGCTGTTGCCAAAGGCCTTGATGAGGTAGTGGTAATTGGTTATGGAGCTGTGAAAAAGAGCGACTTAACTGGTTCTGTAACCTCATTGAAAGCAGAGGAATTGAAGAAAATACCTACAGGAAACGTGGTTGAAGCCATCCAGGGTAAAGTTCCAGGATTGGATATTACCAGAACCAGTGGGTCGAGTAACGCAGGTGTGAACGTAACCGTACGCGGTACACGTTCAATTAATGCCGGTAACGGTCCGCTGTATGTTATTGATGGTGTTCAGTACTCTAACGTACAGGATATCAATTCAAATGATATACAAAGTATGGAGGTGTTGAAAGATGCTTCTTCTACTGCCATTTACGGATCAAGAGGTGCAAACGGCGTAATTATCATTACTACTAAAAAAGGAACTTCGGGTAAAGCAAAAGTTAGTTTTAATACCTATGCAGGTATGTCAAAAGTTGCCGGTTATCCATCGGTTAACGATGCTACGGGTTATGTAGCTTTAGCCAGAGAGGCAAACAGAACTACCGGAAAATGGGCCAGCCCAGCCGATGACTCGAAAATATTCAACACTACACAATTAGACGCGATCAATAATAATATTCAAACCAACTTCTCTGACCTGTTACTTCATAACGGGATGCAGCAAGATTACCAGGTAGGTTTAACAGCCGGCAGTGAGAAGCTTCGTTCATATATTTCATTAGATTATTATAACGAAAAAGGCGTATTGATGTTAGATAACCTTCAGCGTTACACCGGAAGGTTGAACTTGGATTATGACCTGAACCGCTACCTTACTTTAGGAACGCAAACCCAGGTGACTTTTAATAATCAAAGCACCCGTCAGGATCCATTGAACCTGGCTAACAAGATCAGTCCTTTAACCTTTGCATTTAACGAGGATGGAAGCCTAAACATGGTTCCAAACCAAGGTAAAGACATTAACCCATTGGCCGATGAGCAAAATGGTGCCTTTGAAGATAATGCAAGCACCACCCGATTGTTCCCAACACTTTATGCTGAACTTAAGCCTTTTAAAGGATTAAATGCCCGTACTGTATTCTCATTTAACAGCAGCAGCACACGTCAGGGTGTTTTCAAGTCGGCGAATACTATTGCCCGTTTTGGCCAGGCATCTGAAGCAAGCTATGCAAATACTAACTCACGTAACCTGAGCTGGGAGAACATTATTACCTATCAGAAAGAGTTAAAAGGACATTCGTTGACGGTTACAGGTATTAGTTCATATTTGAAATTCGAAAACGAAACAGCGAGTGCTTTGGGCCGTAATCTGTTGCTTACTTCGCAGTTGTACTACGCTTTGGCCAACTCTACTCAGGATGTATCCATCTACAGTAACTATAATAAAAACACCTTGGTTTCATACGCCGGTCGTGTGAACTATGGATATAAAAGCAAGTACTTGTTAACCTTAACCGGTCGTTTTGACGGTGCCTCGGTATTAGGTGAAGGTAATAAATGGGATTTCTTCCCATCAGTAGCTGGTGCTTGGAGACCAATTGCCGAAGACTTTTTAAAAGACTCGAAAGTGATGAGTGATTTGAAAGTTAGAGCAAGTTATGGTATCTCCGGAAACTCATCGGTTAGTGCATACTCTTCGCAAAGTTCATTAGTGCGTATACCATTTGCTTATGGCGATTCTCCGGCTGCAGGTTTTGCCTACGCTAAACAAATTGGTAACCCTGATTTGAAATGGGAGAAATCAGCTACCACTGATATTGGTGTTGACTTCGGTTTGTTTAATAACAGAGTTAGCGGTACTGTGGATGTTTATGATACCAGAACTTCTGATTTATTATATGACCGTGTGATGCCGCTTACTTCGGGCGTATCGATAATCACCCAAAACATTGGTAAAACCCGCAATAAAGGTATTGAGCTATCATTAACCACTCAAAACATTGTTAAACCATCATTTAACTGGGCAACTACCTTCAGCTTCTTCAAAAATAATGAAGAGATCGTAGCACTAACTGATGGGGCTACTGTACTTAACACGGGAACCACCAGCACGCCAAAATTCTTGGTGGTAGGTTCGCCGGTAAACTCATTCTATGATTTTGAGAAAGTAGGTATCTGGCAAAATTCTGAGCTTGACCAGGCAACCAAATACGGTAAAAAACCGGGTGATATTAAAATTAAAGACCAAGACGACGATGGTGTAATTGATAACATACATGATCGTAAAGTTATCGGATCGGCAGTGCCAAGCTGGAGCGGAGGTTTTAATAGTGATCTTACCTTCAAAAATTTCGAATTCAGTTTCTACATCTATGCGCGTATGGGTCAAACCATTAACTCGGCTTATATGTCGCGTTTCGACCCTCAGGGTATTGAGAACAGTGCAACTGTATCGTACTGGACACCAGAAAATCCAACCAACGACTGGCCAAGACCAACCACAGCTGTTTCGTTTACCTCATTGCCATATGCTAGTACATTAGGTTATATGGATGGTTCATTTATTAAACTCAGAAGTGTTTCATTAGGTTATAATTTGCCTAAATCGCTGATTAGTAAACTGTCAGTACAAAGGGCAAAAATCTATGTAACGGGTAAAAACTTATTCTGTATTAGTGATTTGGATGGCTACGATCCTGAAAGTGCAGGTTCTTTGACTAACCCACTCACCCGCTTATTTGTTGCAGGTATTAATCTTGAATTTTAAGTGTTAACATCCAGAGTTATGAAACATAAAATATTAAAAATAGCCGCTGTGCTTACCTTATTGGGTACAGTAAATATCTCTTGTGAAAAAGAGCTGAATGAATACAATCCGAGTGGATTGACGGATAAAACCGTGTACACCACCCCGGCAGGTTTTGAGAGTTTGGTAAATGCTGCTTATTCGTACACCCGTTGGTGGTACGGAAAAGAGTATGGTTATAACATTTCGGAAATGGGAACCGATATCTGGACGAGTGGGGCCGGAGATGTTTACCTTGATCTATCGAACTATAACAACTTACAATCTAACCAGGAGGCCCTGGAAATTGAATGGACCCGTTTGTACGCAGCGGTGAACCTTTGTAATTCAGGTATCAATAATGTAAGTAAATCGGGCCTTTCGGCTGAACTGCAAAAAACACGCGAAGCGGAACTTCGTTTCTTACGTGCATTTTATTACTGGCATATTGTTGAAACCTGGGGCGGAGTGCATTTGTCAACTCAGGAAACTACTTCCTTTACAACAATTGCCAATAAAACCGCGGTTGAAAAATTCTACGAATTGATCTTTGATGATCTGGCTTTTGCTACTGCAAACCAAAACCTGCCAACTACCACCACCAATTATGGACGTGTAACCAAACAGGCTGCTGAAGCATTTTTGGCACGCATGTATCTTACTCGTGGTAAAAACAGAGAAGCAGCAGATCTAGCTAAAAAAGTAATCAGTAGCTATGGTCTTCAATTGTTACCAAAGTATGCCGATTTATGGAATATGGCTAACCTCGTAAATAAAGAAGTTATTTGGGCGGTTAACTATTCAACCAACCTAAGCTTAAACGATTTAACCGATCCGGTTCTTTATCCTGATGGTCATAACCGTGGAAGCAATAACGGGCACTTGTTATTTATGATGAAATATGACGATCAGCCGGGTATGTTCCGCGATATTGCCAATGGACGTCCGTTCGATCGTTATATGCCTACTTTGTTTTTGTTAAATCTCTTTAATGAAAAAGATGATGCGCGTTACAATGCATCGTTTAAAACAGTGTGGTACGCAAATAAAGTAGATGCTGCAAAAGGTTTAGCAATTGGTGATACGGCTGTGTATTGTACCAAATACGAAATTCCGAATGTGGTTGAAGCAACTAAAAAATACCGAACTTACGATTTAAGTAAAGTATATAAGGCTGATGGGACACCAAATGATCGTTTGCATTACGTTACCTTGCAAAAATTTGATGATCCAACCCGTCCAACCATTGCTGAGGCGCAAAGTGCACGCGACGTATTTGTTATTCGTTTAGCTGAAATGTACCTGATTGCAGCTGAGGCCGAAATGAACCTTGGAAACCTTGCTGAAGCTGCCGATCAAGTGAACATATTAAGAACGCGTGCGGCTGTTCCGGGTCATACTGCCCAAATGCAGGTATTGCCTGATCAAATTAACATCGACTTTATCTTGGATGAAAGAGCGCGTGAGTTTGCAGGCGAGCAAATGAGATGGTTCGATTTAAAGAGAACCAATAAACTGATTCAGCGTGTTAAAGCTTACAACCCTGACGCCGGAGCTAAAATTATGGATTATCATATGTTGAGACCAATTCCTCAAAAACAATTGGATGCCGTTTCAAATAAAGACGAGTTCAAACAAAATTTAGGTTATAATTAATCGATAAAGTAGTCATAACAACAAAGCCGTCTCAGCTTAATCTGGGGCGGCTTTATGTTTTTCAAAGAAGATAAATTTCCTTCGGGTAAAAAAAATATCACTATTATTATTCAAAAATCACAATAATAATCCTATTGTTGTGTTCTGCAATGCTTAAATGATTTCAGAAAACCAACATGTTTAAACCAACAACCATAAAGGACATTGCCAAGGAATTGGGATTTTCAATTTCAACTGTTTCCAGAGCTTTAAGAGACGGCTACGAGATCAGTGAGGAAACAAAGAAAATTGTGATGGATTATGCTCAAAAGATCAATTACAAGCCTAATCCTATTGCATTAAGTTTGAAAGAAAGAAGAACTTATTCCATTGGTGTGATAGTGTGCGAAGTGGCCAATAATTTCTTTTCGCAGGCGATCAATGGAGTGGAGTCTATTGCTTACGATAAGGGTTATCACGTTATCATTTCGCAAAGCCACGATTCCTTTGAGCGTGAGGTGATCAACGTTAAGCACCTTGCCAACCGTTCGGTTGATGGTTTGCTGATCTCAATGGCTGCCGAAACTACCGATTATGCGCACATCCTCGAAATGCATAACAAGGGCTTGCCAATTGTTTTCTTCGATCGTGTAATTGATGAAATCAACACGCATAAGGTAACGGCCAACAATTTCCAGGGATCTTTTGATGTTACCGAGTTACTGATAAAAAACGGCGTTAAAAAGATTGCTCATTTGGGCAATGCGCCACACTTGTCGATCACCAAAGAGCGCATGAGTGGATATAAAGCGGCTTTGGAAAAACATGGAATTGCATTTAATGAAGAGTATGTGCAGTACTGCCATCATGGGGGCCGCAAATACGATGAGGTGGAAGAAGCGGTTAAGCAGTTGGTTACCGGACGCGATAAACCCGAAGCAATTTTTGTATCGAGCGACCGTCTGAGTGTGGGTTGTCTTTCAGCTATTAAAAAGTTTAATCCGCTTTCCAAAGACATTTTAATTGCAGGTTTTTCTAATTCCGATGTGGTTGAACTGTTCGACCCATCGTTAACCTGTGTTCGTCAACCTGCTTTTGAAATGGGCAGGCTTGCCACCGACTTGCTCATCCAACTTATCGAAAGTAAATACCCTGTAACCGAGTTTCAATCTAAAACGCTTAACACCAAACTGTACCTAAACAACAAAACATTGAGCATGTAAATCCAGCCTGCTTGTTAGAAAAAGCTGATCTAAATAACTTCATTCAAAATTCATTGATTTAAGTATTTTTGCAGCTCAATAATTTTACATGGCTGATAATAGCAGGCGAGAAAACCTCATTACTAAATACGTTTTAAAGGATAAGCATACCATTGAGTCGGAAATGTCGTTTTTCGACCATCTTGAAGAATTAAGGTGGCACCTTATCCGTTCTGTCATTGCCATCTCAGTTTTTACCGGAATAGCATTCAGCTATAAAGAGGTCATTTTTGATAAGGTGATACTCGGGCCAAAGAATACTGATTTTTGGACCTACCGTAAAATGTGCGAGGTTGCCAGTAAGTATAATATTCCTGATTTTTGTGTTAATAAGATCAATTTTGTGATCATGAACACCGAGCTTGCCGGTCAGTTTATGATTCACCTTACGTCATCTATTTTGGTAGGTTTAGCACTTGCTTTCCCTTATTTCATTTGGGAGTTATGGCGATTTATTAAACCGGCTTTAGCTGATAAAGAACGCAAGTATGCTAATGGTTTGATCTTCTTCACTTCATTGTTGTTTGGTTTGGGAGTGCTGTTTGGGTATTTCATTATCGTTCCGCTTACCATCAACTTTTTGGGCTCGTATACGGTAAGTGCCGAAATTATTAACCAAATCTCCTTGGATTCATACCTGTCGACGGTAGGAACCTTGTCACTTGGTTGCGGCTTAACCTTTGAACTGCCCATTGTTATCTATTTTCTTTCTAAAATAGGGTTGGTTACGCCTAAGTTTTTGCGCAGTAACCGTCGTTTCGCAGTGGTGCTGATCCTGCTTGTTTCGGCTTTTATTACTCCAAGTCCTGATATGATGACCCAGACCATTGTTTCTATTCCGCTGTTTATCTTGTTCGAAATCAGTATTTTAGTATCTGCAGGAGTAGCGAGAAACAGGGCAAAGAAAGAAGCGGAGTTTTATAATAGCTAATAATTGAAAGTCCATGGTTAATGGTCCATGGTTCATAAAAGTAACAACCGATCTATCTCTTTTCCTTGGGATTAGGGTAGACCTTAAATAAACAATAAAAATGAAAATTGCATTAGGAGGCGATCACGCCGGTTATGAGTACAAGAAAGCCTTAATTGAAGCATTGGCAGCTGAAGGCGTTGAAACAAAAGATTTTGGCCCATTCTCAACCGATTCAGTTGATTATCCTGATTATGTGCATCCGCTTGCAAAATCGGTATTGGCAAAAGAGGCTGATTTGGGTATTTTAATTTGCGGCAGCGCTAATGGGGTTGCTATTACCGCTAATAAACATGCCGGTATTAGAGCGGCCATTTGCTGGAAACCGGAACTGGCTGAGTTGGCCAGAGGTCATAATGATGCTAACGTGGTTTGTATTCCTGCCCGTTTTGTTTCATTAGATGAGGCGAAAGAAATTGCGAAGAAGTTTATTGCTTCTCCATTTGAAGGTGGTCGTCACGCAAACCGCGTTAATAAAATCGACTGCGTTTAATACAACCATTATAAAAGTTACAAAAGGAGGACTCCCTGAATTTGGGCGATCCTCCTTTTTTGCATTACATTTAGCCTTCAATTTATAAACTAATGAAGAGAGAAATAAGTTTGTTTGCCTTATTGTTTATGGCAGCTTGCGGCATTGCTTCGGCGCAGTCGGTAGCAGGTAAGTTTGCTGAGAACATTGATGCTCCATTACTTCGAAAACATTTATCAATTATTGCTTCTGATGAATTTGAAGGCCGTGAAACAGGCCAAAAAGGTTCATTACTTGCTGCCGATTATATCGCGGCCCAGTTTAAGTCTTTTGGATTGGAAGCGCCGGTTAATGGATCCTATTTTCAATCGGTTCCATTAGTTGAAAAATCAATTGGCGATGCAGCTATAACTGTAAATGGAACGGTTTTTAAGTTTGCTGAAGATTTTTTGGTGACAGGTAGCAGTATGCCTCCATCATTAAATTTTAAGGAATCGAACTTTCTTTTTGCTGGCTACGGTATTAACGATCAGTTGTGGAATGATTTTGCCAAAGTTGATGTAACCGACAAAGTGGTCCTGATATTAAATGGCGAACCGATGGATAAGACAGGTAAAAGTCTAATTACCGGTAAGCAAGGTTTTTCTGATTATACATTAGATCCTCGTAAAAAGTTGCGCGATCTGCAGGCTATGCACCCTAGGCTGATCATTGCTGTTTATCCGAATTTAAGAGCATCAATGGCGAATTATGCTTCACAAATTAAGGCTAAAAGTATCGACTTTGCCACCAAGCAAAATATGCCTTCGCGGACCCCGGTAGTTTATATCTCGGAAGAATTAGCCGCCGAATTATTGAAGTCTAAAGGCAAAACTGTAGAGGAATTGATGGCTCAACTGATAGCCAGCGGTAAACCACAGTCGGCGGTTGTAAATCAAAAATTCGAACTTACTTTTAAAATGAATGAAATACCGGTGAAAGCCATGAACGTTATGGGTTTTTTACCGGGAACAGATCTGAAGGACGAAGTTTTGGTGCTTTCTTCGCATTACGACCACATTGGAATTATAAATGGAAAGATTAACAATGGTGCCGATGATGATGGCTCAGGGACAACTTCCGTGCTGGCCATGGCGCAGGCCTTTTCTGAAGCAAAAAAAGCAGGAAAGGGCAGTCGCAGGAGTATTCTTTTCTTAACCTTTACCGGTGAAGAAAAAGGTTTATTGGGCTCTCAATGGTATTCCGATAATCCCGTAATTCCTTTGGATAAAACTATTGCCGATTTAAATACCGACATGGTTGGCCGTATCGACAATGCCCATTTAGTAGATACCAATTACGTTTATTTGATTGGTTCGGATAAGTTGAGCACCGATTTACATAAGCTTAGCGAAGTAGCAAATACCGAAAGTGTAAACATTAAACTCGATTATAAATACAACGATCCTAAAGATCCGAATCGTTTTTATTACCGTTCCGATCATTATAATTTCGCAAGACATGGTATTCCGGTGATTTTTTATTTTAATGGTGTTCATGAGGATTATCACCAGCCTGGCGATAAAGTGGAAAAGATCCATTTTAACCTTATGGCTAAACGTGTTAAGCTGATTTTTACAACCGCCTGGAACCTGGCAAATGCAGATAAACGTCCCGTAGTGGATGTAAAAAATGATTTTCCGTCAAACAGATAATAAAAAGGGGGCAAAGGCCCCCTTTTTATGATAATTCAGGAAAGTTTCAACGAATTCTTAACTGTACTGATAAATCAGACTATACATTTTCTCATATAAAATATCAGGTTGAAAAGGCTTAGTCAAATAGCCATTCATTCCTATCGACTGGCAATATTCTTCCCCAATTTTAGATGAATCGGCAGTTAAAGCAATGATGGGGGTGCTGAGCTTTAATTCCTGCCGGATGATTTTGGTTGCCGAAAGCCCGTCAAGTACAGGCATCTGAATATCCATCAGAATTAAATCGTAATTAACGCTGTTTAATTTCTCAATAGCGAGTTGTCCATTCGCGGCTACTTCAACCATTATTTTCCAGCTGTGTAAAATGGAAACCGCCAGAAACTGGTTTATCGGCTGATCTTCCACTAAAAGCACTTTGAGGTCTGCTAAACTGTTTTCCATGATTAAAACCTTTTAGCCAATACAACCAATTTTTGTTCGAAAAGTATCGACACATTCTGCATAATGTTAAACGGAGCGCTTTAAGTAATACCTTTCTTAAAGAAAATTTATGGCAATATTTATATTCTCAGTTTGGAAAATTAATAGAGAAAGCAGGTGATTTAGATAATAGTAACTAAATTAAATTATTACCAACATAATGTAAATAAAGAATAATAGCAAGTGCATCTGTAAAAAAGTTTTATTAATAAAGCTGATTAAATGAAATATTCGTAAAGTCAGTTACTTGTCAGCACTAATTCTTTACCCTTATTGGTCTTCAATCGTATTAACTTTTGATCTTCTATTTTACCGGTGTATTTAGCACCCAATTTTGTGGCATCTGATGAGTTAATTTCAGTATAGGTAAATTCGATATAATGTTCATCATAGTAACCGCTGAACCTATCTTGATTACCTTCAATATTTTCATTTCCGATAAAATTGCTTTTGGATTTTCCTTCGGTATCAACATTAAAGAAAAAGGTATGTTGATCATCAGCTTGATCCGTCCATGTTTTGGCCGAAATTAGCGGAATAAACAGTGCTGCCACTGCTTCTGCTCCGCAGCTGCTTAATTGTTGCGCCATAACCACTATCATGGTTATGATCGGGAGTTTTTTCAGGAGTTTCATTTTCTGTCAATTTTAAATTTTATAATTGCTTGACAGTCGAGGCTCTACTCGGTTGGCAAGGGGTTTATTTTAGCCTGAAGTTTGGTAAGCAATACATTGGTCTTATCGTTTAGCACTTGGATGCTTTGATTTAAACTACTTACCGACATTTGTATTTGATTGAGTATCTGTATTTTAAAGTTGTCATCCTTCTTTCCCCGGTTCACATAATCATTTATCGATCGACATAAAGTATTAAGAGGCAGTATTTTGCTTTTGTGCAGGTCGTTCAACGCAAAATCAGTGAGGTTGTTATAGTTCTCCGCCAATTCATCACTTTGCCAATTGCTTTTTATAGAGGTATAATATTGCTGATGAACAGTATTAAGCTTCTCATAAGCCGCATTGTAGGAATTAATAGCATCAATCAGCTGCTTAAGTGCATCCTGGTTTTGGAAGGCATAATCAGCAACATATTTAAAGGCATTTTCCAGGTCTTTGGCCTCGTTTACATATACATTTAGCAACTCCGACAGTTCAGCATAGGTTTTTTCTCTTCCCTTTTGAAGTTCAAGTGCCGAGCGTAGATCGGCCTCTTTTAAATTGTATTGTTTGGTTAACAGTGTGGTCACTGAATCCAGTTGTTTTTTTAAGGCCCGTACTTCTTCAGAATTGCCTCCAACACTTTTCTCGATCCTTCTCGAATAGTTGATATAAGCAGAGAGTGTTTTATCCTCACTCAAATCGGCAATAATAATATCAGTTACTAGTTTAGGATCTTTGGGAATCAATACCCTGCCATTGATTGGATAAAGGATCATATAGCGCTTATCCGCTATTTCAATACGAATCTGTGTCAGCTCAGCAGGTAATGCCACATCAAAATATCCCGAACTGTTTGTGGTAGTTAAATAGGATTCAACCCGCACTTCTAAAGGTGTTAATACTTTATTGTTGTTATGGATGATATGCCCTTTGAATTTTTGCGTGGTTTGTCCTTTCACATGGTTGATGTTTACCTGGGATATCATTATCAGGAAAAAAATAACGAGCAGTTTCATGATTATTGATCAATCCTAAAAGTCATCGAAACTTCATCCGAAAGAATGATGTTTTCGTCCAACTTTATTTTATTGTCTTTGTAAATCCGAAGTTTAACTTCGGTTCCGGCTTTTAATGGAACCCTGAAGTTGAAGTTCCCTAATTGGTCAGAGATTCCTTCGGCTAATCCATCGTTGACGTTTAACAAAGCGTTTTTTACAAGTTCGCCGTTGTGAGAAAATACGGTTCCGTGAACAGAAACGAAGGCTTGCTTTTTGGCCAAACCCATGTTAATTACCGGATGATCATCCAGCGGAATGGTAATTTTAAGCTCCTTTGATTCATGGTCGTCTGCGTTTACGAGCACAATTACGTCCTGGCCTTTTTGTGCAGCCGGCAGTTGAGCAAAAAGAACCTGTCCTTCTTTGTTCAAACTTTTGGTATCTCTAAAATCATTAAAAATGAGCGTGACCTCTCCTGTTGTTATTGGTTTGTTTTTATTGCCAACCTCGTAAATAGTTAAGATTAAGCTGAAGGAAGAAGGGGTTGGCTGATATTTATAACCCAGGTAAAGGAGCAGGAAAAAAATAACTGCCGGTCCGGTTATTTCAAGGGTGCCGCCGTATGCCTTGCCTTTATATTTTGCCCGCGACCGTAAGGCGCCTCCTAAAAATGAGGCCGCTAACAGGGCAATGATTACAAGCAAAAAGAAATAAGCGCTTAAAGAGATGTTGTTGAATTGCGAAGCTAAAACAGAAAAAAGGATGGCTGCCATTAGAAAGAGAACGAACCCAATGGCCGAAATAATTACCCATTTTTGTGGGCTGAGTTGTTTAGGAGCGGCAGACATTTTTGTAAACTGCTGATTTACAGCTATTCAAAGGTAGTTCTTGCGTGTCCAATATCAAAATTTATAAGCTTGAATAATTACCACGTATTGTGCATAAAAAGAGGGTTTTATACATGTTAATTATTTTTCATTTTATTTATTTTTGATTGCATGAGTCAGCATTCAACGCAATTTCTCACCGATGCCGAAATTAAGGCTTTTGATCTTGAACATCGTCGTAAGATCAATTACAACATCACCAAATACGATACTGCTGTAGCTAATGGTATTTCAAGGTTTTTTGATCTCGAAAACTCCCGTAAAAAGGCCAATATCGCCAAATGGCGAACGATCGAAAATCTCGAAAAATACCTGATCGAATTTGAAGCTAACTTTACCCGTAAGGGAGGAAAGGTCATTTGGGCCAATAATGCCGCTGAAGCTAATAAGGAGATCCTTGCCATTTTCGAAAAGCACAACGCCAAAACAATGGTCAAGTCGAAATCTATGACCACTGAAGAAATTGAACTGAACGAATTTCTTGAACACCATGGCATTGAGGCGCTTGAAACCGATTTAGGCGAATATATAGTTCAATTACTGGGACAAAAACCATATCACATCGTTACTCCGGCAATGCACCTTTCTAAAGAAGATATTGCCAAACTGTTTCACGAACGATTTGGGACACCCATCGATTCAACACCGGAGCAGCTTACCCAAAAAGCCCGCGAACTGCTGCGTAATAAATATGTAACTGCTGATATTGGCATTACAGGGGGTAACTTTTTAATTGCCGATACCGGAAGTGTTTGTTTAACCGAAAACGAAGGAAACGCGCGTCTTTCTACCACATTTCCTAAAGTGCATATTGCTATTGTTGGGATCGAAAAAATTATTCCAAGCATTTACGACCTTGACCTGTTCTGGCCTTTACTAGCTACACACGGCACTGGGCAAAATATGACGGTTTACAATTCCATTATCAGTGGGCCAAGGCAGCCTGAGGAAATGGATGGACCCGATGAAATGTATGTGGTGTTGTTAGATAATGGACGTACTAATTTATTGGCGCAAAAAGAACAGCGACAAGGCTTGTATTGCATACGTTGCGGTGCTTGTTTAAATGGTTGTCCGGTTTATAAAAACATTGGTGGCCATTCTTATGAAACCACTTACAGCGGTCCTATCGGCTCCATCATTACCCCGCATATGAGCGGAATGGAAGAGTTCAAGCATTTAAGCTATGCCTCGAGTTTGTGTGGTAAATGCACCGAAGTTTGTCCGGTTCATATTGATATTCATAAAATGCTATTACTGAACAGAAGAGATTCGGTGAATGAAAATTTAGCGACAAAATCCGAAATGTGGACTTGGTATTTTTGGAAAAAGGGGATGATGAAGCGTAGTTTCATGAACATGCTGGGCGGAAAATGGAAGGCCTTCTTTCTGAAGAAATTTGCCAATAAAACCTGGGGTAAACGACGCGAATTGCCTCCGATGGCTCAAAAGTCATTTAATGAGCAATGGCGAGAGCTGCATAAAAATAACGGTAAATAAGCAGTCTCAAGTCCTCAGTCAGAAGGTGCAAGTTTGCAGACCACCGACTGAGGACTTGAGACTGTATCAAGCTTCTTTCTCGTTCTCGTCTTTTAGCTTAAAATTCTTATTGTTCTTTTTGATCGCTTCATGCAATAGGTATTCGATCTGGCCATTCACACTGCGGAATTCTGCTGCAGCCCATCTTTCCAGCTCTTTTAGCATTTCAGGATTTAACCGTAAAACAAAGGCTTTTTTTGCCGCCATTTTTAATTATTAACTACTGATTCTTAATTGTAAAGAGTTCCTGCGTTTAATACCGGACTGACCGCTTTTTCGGCGCAAAGAACCACTAATAAATTGCTCACCATGGCCGCTTTGCGTTCCTCATCTAAATGAACTATTTCTCGCTCCGATAACTTTTCAAGCGCCATTTGCACCATTCCCACGGCACCTTCAACAATTTGTTTGCGAGCGGCAACCACAGCAGTAGCTTGTTGGCGCTGCAACATGGCACCGGCAATTTCAGGAGCATAGGCCAAGTGGCTGATCCTTGCTTCTAAAACGGTGATGCCGGCAGGAGCCAAACGTTCGTTAAGTTCGTTCTCCAGCATTTCGTTCACTTTATCGGCCCCATCACGCAGGGTTAAAGTGGCATTTTCATCTTCAAGATTATCATACGGACAGCTGCCGGCTAAATGCCTCACAGCGGCTTCACTTTGGATGTTTACGTATTGGGTGTAATTATCCACCGAAAAAGTTGCTTTAGCAGTATCGTTCACCTGCCAAACAATTACCGCAGCAATTTCAATAGGGTTACCCATTTTGTCATTAACCTTTAGCGATTGACCATTCAGGTTCCTGGCTCTCAAAGAAACTGATTGTTTTTTAAACAAAGGATTTACAAAGAATAAACCGTTTTCCTTTACGGTGCCAACGTAAGTTCCAAAAAAAGTAAGTACACGCGATTCGTTGGGATTGATAATAATAATGCCCATAAATGAAATGATGGCTACAAAAAAGAGCAGAATTCCTAGTGGAATAATGCCCTGGGTAAATGAAAAGGCTGTTCCAGCCAAACATAATACCGCGAAACCTAACATGGCAAAGCCTGATATAGGTGTTTTAATTTTTTCGTTCATTGTGGTAAATAGTTAATATCATTTTGATATCACAATGCTATATAATTAAATTGATAAATGCAAGTACTTCATGGGTAAAAGGGTTTGAGTTTGATAAAAGAAAAAGGGTATGTGGAAAAGTTGGATTTTAGGGAGCAGGAAAGTGGGATTGTAGACGTTGGCTTGAATCAGGAAATTTAAGCGCGGTGAATGATGCCCCACGCTTTTTTATTATATTTATTTAAGCAACGTCAGGCCTGAAACCGGGTTAGAACAGCGCATCAAAAGTCCCTCAGGTCAACAACCATACCGTTAGTACGCCAGTTTCATCAATATTATCTCCATGCTTATCAACCTGTTTAGATACTCTAAATTTTAAACATATGCGTAATCACCAAACTTCGCTACTCTACCAATGGTTCAATGAAGTATGGAATCAAGGCCGTAGAGATTCTATTGACAAATTGTTTGCAACTGATGGAATAGCTAATGGTATAGGTCCTGAAGGGCAAATGCGAGGCGTTGAAGCTTTTAAACAATTCTTTAATGATTTTAAAGAGAAATTTAATGAGGTCCATGTAACGGTTGAAGATGTAATTTCACAAGATGATATGGAAAGTGCACTTTGCAAAGTAACTGCTATTGATGTGGCCAGTGGCAAAAAAGTAGAATTTGCGGGTCTTTGTATGGTAAGGATAGCAGATGGCCAAATTGCGGAAGCTTGGAATCACTATGATTTTTTAACAATGCATCAGCAATTAGGCTTCGCTTTGCAACCTAAATCTACTTAATTTGCGGTTAGCTGAATTATTAACTGATATTTTTTATTATGAGTATTTTTTCGAAGACAACGCCTGAGCCTGTTCAAATAAAGGGGAAGAAATTAACTTGCCCTATTTGCCAAAACCACTTATTTTATTCCAGAGAAGCCCAGCTTAATACTGCTACTGCTTCATTTTTTAATCTCGATTGGGCAAATAAATCAGCAGTTTGTTACGTATGTTCAGACTGCACTTATATATTTTGGTTCCTCGAAGAATGATCATATTAATCTCTCGGTTCTTGGAAGTGTTCGTGTAGCGCTCACTTCCAAGAATATAAGGTTAAGCAATTATTCCTCTCATCCCTTGTCTTACAATTTAGCTAGTTAACAATTTAGCCATTTATTACAATTCTTCAGTTTAACAATTACAACAGACAATCTTTTTCAGCCTCCACTTCTAAGATTAATAGAAAATCTTCGAGCGGAATGTTTTGACCACCAAGGCTTTTTAGATGCTCGGTTTCCATTTGGCAATCGATGATGGAAAAGGGAATTTGTTGAATTAGGTAAATAAAAGCCACTTTTGAGGCATTGCTCACCTCATGAAACATCGATTCGCCAAAAAATACCGTTCCTAAATTTATTCCATATAATCCACCAACGAGCTCGTCATTTTGCCAGACCTCAATTGAATGGGCAAAACCTAACTTATGCAGCTGAATATAGGCTTGCTGCATTTCCTTGGTTATCCAGGTGTCGGGTTGATGTTCTCTTACAATGTATTTGCAGCTGGCAATTACTTGTTCAAAAGCGGTATCAACAGTAATGGTAAACTTATTGGACCGAATAACCTGTTGCATGCTTTTTGAAACCCGGAGGTTTTTTGGGAAAAGTACAAAACGAGGATTTGGAGCATGCCACAGTATGGGATCTTCATCGGTATACCAGGGAAAAATGCCGTTGCGGTAGGCGAGCAACAGTCGCTCAGGGCTAAGGTCGCCACCAAAAGCAAGCAAACCGTCCTCTTCGGCTAATAAGGGATGAGGGAAAATAAGTTCGTCGGAAAGTTCATAAACAGGCATGAACAAAGATAGGGCTTAGATGTTCTGTTTTAAATATTCTCCTGTTTTGCAATTAAAAAACGAATGATTCCTGATGATCAATAGCCTCTTTTAGTATCGTAATTCAAGAAGCGGTTTGACGAAATTGCTGCTGATTCGAAAATTATTTAAAAGAACTTTCGATAAAAATTCAAAAATTAATTTTCATATTAGTCAACCATGGAACCATCTATAGAAACCTTAGAAAACACTGTTTATATGCAATTTGATCATAAACAGTACTCACATGAAACGCTCATTGAACTGTATAAGAACCTTTTGCGTCCACGGATGATTGAGGAAAAAATGCTGATACTTTTGCGACAGGGAAAAGTGGGGAAATGGTTTTCGGGTATCGGACAGGAGGCTATTTCTGTAGGGGCCACCATGGCCATGAAATACGATGAATATATTTTGCCAATGCACCGAAACCTGGGTGTTTTCACCAGCAGGGGTATTCCTTTGGAAAAACTGGTGGCGCAATGGCAAGGTAAAATGAGTGGTTTCACTAAAGGACGTGATCGTTCGTTTCATTTTGGAACACAAGAGCATAAAATTGTGGGGATGATCTCGCATCTGGGTCCGCAAATGGCAATAGCCGATGGAATTGCCCTTGCCGACAGGCTGGAGAATCGCTTTAGAGCTACCCTGGTTTTTACAGGCGAAGGAGCTACCAGTGAAGGCGATTTCCACGAAGCCTTGAATGTTGCTTCGGTTTGGAACCTGCCAGTTATATTTATTATTGAGAACAACGGCTATGGCCTTTCAACACCAACGGCTGAACAATATAAATGCGAAAGTTTAGTTGACCGTGCCGCCGGTTATGGAATGCAGGGTTACAAGATTGATGGCAACAATGTGCTCGAAGTTTATGATACCGTTCGCAAGGTGGCTGAAGAAATCAGGTATACTCCACGCCCGGTGCTTATTGAGTGTATGACGTTCAGAATGCGTGGTCACGAAGAAGCCTCAGGAACCAAATATGTTCCTAAAGAACTGATGGATGAATGGCGGACAAAAGATCCTGTTTTCAACTTCGAAAATTATCTTTTACAACAGGGGGTTATCAGCCTGGATTATGTGGGTGAGCTGAAGATCAGGAATAAGATAGATATTGATAATGCGATAGACATGGCATTCTCGGAATTCGATATTGTTGCCGATACGGCAGTTGAGGTTGCCGATATGTATGCACCAACAAAAGAGGAACAGATAGAGCCTCTTTCGGACATGAAAGCGGAGAAGCGTTACCTCGATGCCATTTCTGATGCGATGCGCCTTGCTATGCAACGTCATTCCAACCTGGTAATTATGGGTCAGGATGTTGCCGAATACGGTGGAGCATTTAAAATTACGCAGGGTTTTGTTGAGGAGTTTGGTAAAGGGCGGGTGCGCAATACGCCACTTTGTGAATCGGCTATAGTGGGGGCGGCTTTGGGTTTGTCAATAAATGGGTATAAGGCGATCATGGAAATGCAGTTTGCCGATTTTGTTACCTGCGGATTTAATCAAATCATCAATAACCTGGCTAAAAGTCATTATCGCTGGGGGCAAAATGCCGATGTGGTGGTTCGTATGCCTACAGGTGCCGGAACTGGTGCAGGTCCTTTCCATTCGCAAAGCAATGAGGCCTGGTTTGTAAAAACGCCGGGATTAAAGGTAGTTTACCCTGCTTTCCCTTCGGATGCAAAAGGCTTGCTGGCTTCGGCTATTGAAGATCCTAACCCGATTATCTTCTTTGAACACAAATATCTATATCGTGCAATTTCTGAAGAGATCCTAACAGATTATTATACAACACCAATTGGTAAAGCTAAACTGGTAAATGAGGGTAATGAAATATCGATCATCACTTATGGCTTGGGCGTTCATTGGGCGCTGGATTACCTGAAAGAAAATCCGGAAGTTTCGGCCGATGTACTTGATCTTCGCACGCTTTTGCCATGGGATGTAGAAGCAGTTACTGAAACCGTAAAGAAAAATGGAAAGGTGCTAATACTGCATGAAGATACGCTTTGCTGTGGTATTGGAGCCGAAATTGCGGCTTACATTGGCGAGCATTTATTTAACTATTTAGATAGCCCTGTAATGCGTTGCGCTAGTTTGGATACGGCAATTCCGATGAATAAAGCCTTGGAAGATAATTTCCTGGCCAAAGCAAGGCTGGACGAATCGATTAAAAAACTGATGAGTTATTAATTTTAAATTCATAATAAAGCGCAAGCTCTGTCTCAAAAAGACAGGGCTTTTTTTGTGAACAATCAGGCCGATTAAATTTCTATTGAAATAATTAACTTAACAGGTAAAACCTTACCCTTATGAATAGGTACGCTACTCTGCTCTTCGCTATTTTATTTTCTCCCCATTTTTTATCGGCCCAGGTTACTAATCAAAAGGTGCCTGAAGATCCAAATCGGCCTGATTCCTTGAAAACATGGACCATCAGCGGGCAAAATTCATTACTGTTCAACCAAAGTTCATTTAGCAATTGGGCGGCAGGTGGTGTTAATTCGCTGGCGGGTTCTTTATTACTCGACTATAATTTTAATTATAAAAAAGACCGTTGGAACTGGGATAATCATGTTTTAATTGGCTATGGCTTAAGTAAGCAAAATGATATTGGTGTTCGCAAAACCGATGATCGCTATTTTCTAAACAGTTTGCTTGGTTATAGGCTAAAGCAATACTGGTATGCCTCTTTTTTTACCAGCCTGCAGAGTCAGTTTGCCAATGGCTATAATTATAATGCCGACGGAACCCGAACCTTAATTTCTGGACCATTTGCACCTGCTTACCTGGGCTTGGGTCCGGGAATTAGTTATAAAAAATCAGATAACTGGAAAGTGAATTTTTCACCGCTGGCTTCGCGTATAACATTTGTTAATAATGATTATCTCTCTTCGATCGGAGCATATGGGGTTGATGTAGGGAAGAAAAGCCGGTATGAGTTCGGTTTTAATTTGCAGGCTTACCGCAAAGATGAGATCATGAAAAATATTAACCTGGAACATATGCTGCTTTTGTATTCCAATTATTTGGAGAACCCTCAAAATGTGGACATCAATTATACCATGAACATTTTTCTGAAGGTGAATAATTTCGTGTCAGCCAATTTCGGTATCCAGATGATCTATGATGATGATACGACTTTTCCATATACTAATAACTCCGGCCAAACAGCTTATCGTCCGCAATTACAGTTTAAAGAGATCTTCGGAGCAGGCTTTACATTTAAATTCGTCAGTTCAAGTAAAAATTAATAGTGATTTAGTGTAGGATAGGAAGCAGTTGTCAATTGCTTCCTGTTTTTATTTGTCACCTGCCGAAGTCTTTCTAATTTTACAGAAATGAATTCATTGCGTTTTACCTTACATCTATTTGTCTTTATCTTTTTTATTTCTGCTTGCAAAAGCGATAAACATCATTTTGTAGAACCAGCGTTTTACTACTGGAAAACATCTTTCAAACTAAACCAAAGTGAAACACAGGCTCTTCAATCTTTAAACGCCAAACATTTATATATACGGTTTTTTGATGTTGACTGGGATGAAGCGCGCAAAAAGCCGGTTCCGGTTTCTCCAACAACATTTAATCAATCCATTCCTGCTGCAGTTGCAGTTATTCCGGTTGTCTTCATCACCAATAAAACATTGTTAAAAGTTGATAGCGCTGGTGTTGAAGAACTGGCTTTTAATATCATGCACTTTGTTCAAAAGCAATGTGAATTACAGACTATTCAGCCGGCTGAAATTCAGATTGATTGTGATTGGACCAAACAAACAATGTTTCGGTATTTTCAATTGCTGCGGAAGATCAAACAGCATCCTTTTTTAAGAGCCAAAAAGCTTTCAGCTACTATTCGGATGCACCAGGTGAAATACCAGGAAATAACCGGAATACCTCCGGTTGATAAAGGCTTGTTAATGTGCTATAATATGGGCGATTTGAAGAAATATGGCGACCATAACTCCATACTTGACCTGCAGGCTATCGAAGACTTTTTGGCCAGATTGAATCATTATCCTTTAAAACTTGATGTTGCGCTTCCTTTGTTTTCATGGTCGGTTTTATTTAGAAATGAGCTTTTTGCAGGATTGATGCGTGGCTTTAAAAATGCTGATTTTCGGAATAAAAAATATTTCGAAAAGCATGGCGAAAGGCTGTATAAAGTGCTTTATGATGTAAATTTGAATGGATATTCACTTAAAAAAGGCGAGGTTGTACGTGACGAAAACTATGCGGCAAATGATGTAATAGATGCCGCTCAGTTTTGTTCAAGGAGGCTTAATTCAGATAGTGTCCGTGTTATTTTATTTCATCTCGATTCATCTATTTTAAAAAACTATCATACAAATGAACTTGAAAAAATATACCATAGTTTTAGGTAGCGTTTTTGTTTTACTTACCGGAACTGTAATTTATGGTATTGCCTGCGGAGGATGGGTTGATCCCTACGATGACCACATTACATTCTACAATAATCATATTGCCGGAGATCCGGATTATAAGCCTTTTTATTACATCGCCTATGAAACCCTGTATGATTACAGCGAGCCACATGACCCCTATAACCAGAATATCGCTGAATGGAAAAAGTATTTAGGAGTTGAGTCGATGCCTGATTCAGCAGTTTATCGGGCAATTTATACCAACAATTCCGAATCCTTTGAGCTCATAAAGAATAAAAAGGAAACTGAATGGCCTGATAGCTTGCGTAAGAATGTTTTTGTTGTTGAATTGGCAAAAAAGAAAAATGCGGATGCGCTCACTTATTTGAGCTTTGCTAAAGCCTGCGAGCCCTATGTGAATACCCAATATAGCGAATGGGAGCCGGTGAAGCCTGATGCTAATTCAATGTATGCGCTGATTAAAGAAGGTATTCAGCAGGTTGCTAAAATCAAGAAAGATAAATTCCTGAAGCTTCGCTATGGTTACCAGATCTGTCGTTTGGCACATTATAGTGGTGATTCTGAAGGATGTATTCAGTATTTCGATACTTACGTAACTCCTAATCAATCGCAAAGTTCTGTGTACTATTGGACACTGGCCTTAAAAGCCGGTGCATTGCGTGTAATAGGCAAATATCCCGAAAGCGCTTATTTATTTTCGAGGGTGTTTAGCGAATGCAATAACAACCGCATCATCGCTTATCAAAATGTGGGCTATTTGTCGGTATACAATAAATACAATTACAAGCAGGCATTACCACTATGTAAGAATAGTACAGAAAAGGCTGATTTGCTTGCGGTTGAAACACTGGGAAATAGCGGTCATGCCTTACCGGAGATGAAAGAAATTTATGAGTACGATGCCAAGGCCAAGTGCCAGGATGTATTGCTGGTTCGTGAGATCTCAAAGCTCGAAGCTTCCTACTTATCACCTAAATTAATGCAGTCGAATAAGAAAGATTCATTGCTATTAAAGGCTACAAGTGCTGCTGAACCTAATTATTTAGAGGTTGAAGGGAAATATGCCGACAGCCTGTTTAGGTTTTGTGAATTGGTTTCTTCGGAGAGAAAGGTTAACGAACCTGCCCTTTGGAAAATCTCAGGGGCTTACCTCAAATTCATGCAACGCGATCTGAAATCAGCAAAAGCGATTTTAACGCAGGCTGAAAGTATGAAAATGTCACCCAAAGTAAAGGATCAATTTGAAGTGCTTCGCCTTTTGATCACTATTAATGAGCAGGATAAAATTGATGCAACCTTTGAAGAAAAGATATTTCCGTCGCTTCAGTGGCTGGATAAAAAACGTAAGGCTGAGCTTGATCAGAAGACAAATGATTTGTTTTCTGATGTTCCATTTGCAAAGATCAACAGATACCTAATGCTTACCATTTTGGCACCCAAATACGAAAAGCAAAACGATAGAGTTAAAGCGACGCTTTGTTATTTGCAGAGTGAGATGATCTCCGAGCCTGGTATTAAAAAAGCAGAAGAGGAGAATGCCTATGCCTGGCAACTGCCGGTAGCTATTGATTACCTCCGTAACGCCATGAACGCTGCAGATATTGAAAAACTTATGCAGCTAAATGCCAAAGCCAATAAAACCGGATTTGAACAATTAATGACCACTACGTTTTCTGTTTTGGGTAGTAATTTCATGAATGAATTGCAGGGAACGGCTTATTTGCGTGAGCATCAGTTTGCAAAAGCAATTACTGCCTTTAAAAAGCTTCCTGCTAATTATTTCGAAAAAGACCCTTATAAAACCTATTTGGCAGCCAATTCCTTTGTCGATTTAATTAATGATACGCATGCTCCAACTGAACGGGACACGAAGAAATTTACCAAATTAACATTTGCCCAAACGATGCTTGCCTTTGAGAAAAAAGCAAAGGATGATCCCAAGAATGCCGCTTTCTGCTATTACCAAATGGCCAATGGATTTTATAATATGAGCTATAATGGCAATTCGTGGTTGTTGGTAAATTACTCATGGTCGGTTACTGATAGGGATTATCTAACAGCAGATCTGCCTTATTTAAAAGATTACTTTTATAACTATACGGCCGAAAAATACTATATGAAGGCGCAAAAGCTTAGCGTTGATCAAAACTTTAAAGCCAAGTGTTCATTTATGGCAGCAAAATGCTTTAGTTCAAGAATTATGTATCCAACCGTGCCCGATAATGCCGATAACTGGATGGAAAGAAATAATCGTGCAGCAGAACGGTATTATGAATTGCTGATTACCAATAAGTATTTCGCTGATTTGAAGAAGAATTATTCAACAACGCCTTTTTATGCCAAGGCAGTTAGTGAGTGCAGCTATTTAAAAGATTTTGTTAGCAGAAGATAGGTTTTTCTCAGCTATTTAAAATAGCCCATCACAATTGTGATGGACTATTTAGTTGTATATTCCGCAAGACTTCCGTTTTAATATCTGTCGAGTTCTTTTAACAACTCGAGGCCAAGTTCCCATTCGCCCAAATTTGAGTCGGAATTGATGTGACCCACAGCTCCTACATTAATAAACTCACTTCCCCAATTTTGGGCAAGGTTGTTCGCCCTTTCCAATGAAATGTATTTATCGTTGGTACTAGCCACCACAATTGATTTAAAAGGCAGGGGCTTTTGTGGAATTGGTTTAAAGCTTTTAATTTCTTTAGGTATCCCCTTTGCCTCTGTATCGGCTGGAGCTACCAGCAATGCTGCCTTTATTTTTCGAGAAGGATTTTGAGCCCATAAAGCCGTCGCAATACATCCCAGGCTATGCGCCACTAAAATAATGGGTTTACCATTCAGTTGATTTAATTGCTCATCAAGCGAACTTATCCATTCCTCACTTTCAGGATTATCCCAATCGTGCTGTTCTATGCGCTTAAATCCGTGTTTATTTGCCCAATGCGTTTGCCAATGATTATCTCCGGAGTTGTTCAAACCCGGTATTATTATTACTTCTGATTCAAATTCTACTTTTCCCATAGAGATTATAGACTATTTACTTTATGCGAATATATAAAAAATATTTTAGTCTACAGTTTTTTAGTTTCAGTCCACAGTCCATAGACGATATTCCATAGTCCATAGCAATACTGCTGACTGCCTACTGGTAAGTGGTGACTGCCTGAGTACTGGAGACTGATTACGCTCTTGAATCGAAATTGTGGAAGATACTTACATAGCTGTCGTAGCGGGAAGGGGCGATGATATCCTCATCAACTGCTTTTAAAACCGCACAGCCTGGTTCGTGAACATGAGTGCAATTGTTGAACTTACATTGTTGGATAAATTCGCGCATTTCCGGGAAATATCCAGAAAGTTCTTCCGGTTCAATATCAACCACACCTAACTCACGTATTCCGGGTGTGTCGATCACAAAACCGCCAAAGGGAAGCTGGAACATTTCGGCAAAAGTGGTGGTATGCATGCCCTTTTGGTGCGCTTCTGAGATAGCTGCCGTTTTCAATTGTTTATTGGGGAAAATAGCATTGATCAAAGATGATTTTCCAACGCCCGAGTGCCCCGAGAAAAGTGTGGTTTTGTCTTTGATCAGATCTTTTATCTGCTCAATATGATATCCATTTAAAGCCGAGATCTCATAGCAAGGATAACCTATATTCTTATAAATCGCTTCCACTTGTTCCAAAAACTCCTTATCCGCCTCATCATAAATATCATATTTATTAAAAACCAGAATAGTAGGAATATGGTAAGCTTCAGCAGTTACCAAAAAGCGGTCAATAAAGCCAAGCGATGTACGCGGTGAGGCCAGTGTTACAACTAAAATGGCCTGATCCATGTTAGCTGCTATTACTTGCGTTTGTTTGGAAAGATTTACCGATTTCCGGATGATATAATTTTCGCGGTCGTGAAGGTAAGTAATAACAGCAGTTGGCTCTCCCGCTTCCATTTCAAAATCAACAACATCGCCAACAGCGACGGGGTTGGTGCTTTTGATACCTTGAATCCTGAATTTACCCTTAATACGGCAATCGTAGCTGTTGCCATCCTCGCCTAATACATTGTACCAGCTACCGGTTGATTTAATTACTTTTCCTTTCAAGTCAGCAAATTTAGTTGATTTCGAGCAGATATTCTTTTTTAAGTGCTTTAGCTCGGGTTGAAGGATTCAGAAAATTCAATTCCAATGTCGAAACAGAATATTGTGGGGTTTCCAACTTACGTTTGATGCTTAGCTTAAGCGGTTTAATTTCTTCCATATTTTGGTCAGAAATGTAAAGGTAGAACTTTTCATTTTTACTGTTTTTCGCTTTAATCTGCTCAAGATCTACTACTGGAATGGTAGTTTTTGAATAAAAGTTAAACGAATAGGAAGGCTGGCCGTAAATATAGGTTTGGTTAGCAGGTATGTTATTTTCTTTAGCTATACGGGCCATCTCATTTCCAGCCTGGTATTTTAACAGGTGGGGGTAGAAATTTGAATTCAATAAAAAATTGAAAGCCAAAATGGCAAAAACAGATGGCACCAGTATTCGATATAAATAACCCTGCTTGCTTCCTCTGAAAATAATAAAGAATAAAACCGATAAAGAAACAATCGCGACTGCATTTATTGTGCTGTTTTCGATAGGGAAGAGCCAGATATTTATAAAAACGCTCAGTAAGAACAGAATTCCTATGATAAGAAGTTGGGTTTTCTCAAGAATAGACAGGGTTTTCCCGTTTTTAGTTTGTACTAAATTAAGAAGGTAAGATGCGAGTAGTATAGAAAATAAAGGAAATAAAGCAGTTAAGAAATGCGCTTGCTTACAGGCCATCAGAATAAGAATTCCTATCAAAATGCCTCCCAAGGTTAAAAACTCAGTTCCGGCTTTTGGTTTAAATTTACTTTCCCAAATGGTTTTAATCCTCGAAAATACGGAAGCATAAACCAGTAAGCTCCAGGGAAGGAATGTCCAAAGTAAGGTGTAATAAAAGAATGAGGGTACCTTCGTTTCTCCAGGTTGAGTGTTTTCAACGTTGTTTGGGGATAACTTCAATTCAATGAATTGATAGAATACCAATGGAGACAACGCAATCAGAAATGTTGCTACGCCTGCCAACCATTTCCAATTGTAAAGCACTTTCCAGTTTCGTGAATAAATTAAATGACAAAAAATGGCGCTTACAACTACAATAACGGCAATCACTCCGCCACTTGCCAGTCCTAAAGCTATAGCAAATGACCCTAGTACAACATTGATAAGTTGGTTAGTTTTTATAAACTTTACAAGCTGCCATAAACCGAAAATTATAAGCCCGGTTAGAACTACTTCGTTTTTAACATCATGATTAGTAGAGATAATGGCCTGGCTGCTAACAAAAATTAATGCCGCCATTTTTCCAACTTCTTTATTGTAAAGCGTACGACCCAAACCTAACGTTGAATAAGTTGCCAGAGCGGTAAATAAAACAGCAGGAATTCGGTAAGCCCAATCATGCAATCCAAATATTTTAAAAGAAATTCCTGCCAGCCAAAATGCTAAAGGAGACTTATTTAAATCGCTGCCAATTTCAAGAAAACTGTTGTGCTGATATATTCGCATAGCAATATCAGCATATTCGCTTGCGCCAGAATCCATTAATGGGATAAATAAACCCAAAAGGTAAACGATGCTGCATATACTGAAAAGAAATATATAGGTACGATTAGTGATTTGCTGATCCATTTTTAAAGTTTGGCAGCAAAAGTATAAAATACACTTTGGAATAATTTCAGAGCCTATTAATTATATAAATTGAGTTTATCTTTAGTGATTTAAACAAAAATTGGTGCATGAATAAGAATTCTAAGTTGCCTAAGCTTGCATTGGTTATTCCTTGCTACAATGAAGGAGCAATGTTAAAGATTACTATTGAACAGTTGCTCAGGCTCTTAAATGATTATGTTGAACGGGAAGTAATAGCCGCCAACAGTTTTGCTTTGTTGGTTGATGATGGAAGTAAGGATGAGACCTGGCAGATTCTCCAATCATCTTCCAATCATTTTATAAAGGCGATTAAGTTAAGCCATAATGTTGGTCATCAGCATGCTCTTATTGCAGGCCTAACCTATGTAACCAACCAGGTGGATTGTTGTATTTCACTTGATGCCGATTTGCAGGACGATATTTCGGTTACAGAGGAAATGATCGCCAATTACACTTCTGGTTCGCAAATAGTTTATGGTGTGCGTGGCAGTCGTGAAACGGATAAGGCCATGAAACGTGGAACAGCCCAGTTGTTTTATAAATTAATGAAACGAATGGGGGTGGACCTAATTTATAATCACGCTGATTTCCGACTGCTTTCGAACCGGGTGTTGGTTGAATTGCAAAAATATAAAGAGGTGAATCTGTTTTTAAGAGGCTTGTTTCCGCAGATGGGGTTTAAGTCTTCAAAAGTGTATTACAAACGTAAGGCACGGATAGCGGATCAAACCAAGTACTCATTTAAACAAATGCTTCATTTGGCGGTCAATGGAATTACCTCGTTTTCTAATTTTCCGCTAAAAATGATCACTTATATTGGGTTTGCTATATTCTTCTGTTCGTTTATTATCAGTTTATGGGTATTATTTGTATGGACTTCGGGTCGTGCAGTTCCCGGCTGGGCGTCGATTACGCTACCCGTGTATTTTTTGGGAGGAGTACAATTACTGGCGCTGGGAATTATTGGTGAATACCTCGGAAAGATCTATTTAGAAACTAAAGCACGTCCACGGTTTCATATTGAAGAAGAGATATAGCCCTTGCTTTAAATAAAAAACCGGCGAGCTTTCGCTTGCCGGTCATCTCCAAGTTAATGGATGATATAGGTTGTATATGAAGAAAGAGACTTATTTAGTAACTTTCTCAATCTTCTTCAATATTACTAATAATAATTATAATTTAATAAATTTATTTTGAAAAAAAACTAATAAAATTTAAATATAGTTGCAAAAATTGAATTTTAATCTTAGCTGATTATTAGAACACTGCAGTGGCAATTCGTTTTATTGTATCCGATTTCCCCATTGTATAATAATGCAGGCAAGGAGCTCCCAGCTCAATTAAACCTTTAGACTGCTGAATGCACCAATCAATTCCAACTTCTTTAACTTCTTTATCGGTTTTACAATCAGCAACCGCATCAGCAAGTTCTTCCGGAATGTCGATGTTAAATACCTTAGGTAAAAGCGTTAGTTGTTTTTTGGTAGTTAAGGGTTTTAATCCAGGAATAATTGGAACGTTGATACCGTTGTCTTTGCACAGCTTTATAAATGAAGCGTATTTTTCGTTATCATAAAACATTTGCGTAACAATGTATTCTGCGCCCATATCTACCTTCATTTTTAAATAACGAAGATCGGTTTTCAGGTTTGGTGCCTCAAAATGCTTTTCGGGATAACCGGCTATTCCTATACAAAAATTTGTTCCGTTAGCTCCTGTATATTCATCATGTAAGTAACGGCCTTTATTCATATTTACCACCTGTTGTAAAAGATCCGACGCATAGGCATGTCCTTTTTCCTCCGGTATAAAACCGCCATCTTCTTTACGAGCATCACCCCGTAGAACCAATACGTTGTCTATCCCCAAAAACTTAAGTTCGATAAGAGCATTCTCGGTATCCTCTTTCGTAAATCCACCACAAATCAAATGCGGAACCGCATCAACCTTATATTTAAATTGAATAGCGGCACAAATACTCACCGTTCCGGGGCGCTTGCGGGTAGAAACCTTTTCCAGTAAGCCGTTCGCCTGTTTCTTATAAATAAAGTCTTCCCGGTGATAAGTAACGTCAATAAACGGAGGTTCAAATTCCATTAACGGTTCAATTGCCTCAAAAATCTGGTCAATGTTCTGACCTTTCATAGGTGGTAGCAGTTCGAACGAAAAGAGAGGTTTTTTAGCGTTATTGAGATGCTCAGTTATCTTCATATTTCTTTAGTTACGAATTTCGGGTTACGAGTTTCAAGTTTTAGCGTTAATTGATATTTTTTGAATAAGAAGATCTCGTACCACGCTATTAGAAATCCTCCATTAATTTTTAATAAGCCAAATTGGGCGCCATCCACCTTTCTATTTCTTCAACACTCATTTGCTTGCGTACAGCATAATCTTCTACTTGGTCCTTCTGAATCTTTCCTAATCCGAAATATTTAGACTCAGGGTGAGAAAAATAAAATCCGCTAACAGCCGCAGTAGGGAACATTGCCAAACTTTCGGTTAAAACAATTCCGGTAGAGTCTTCTGCATTTAAAATATTGAATAAGGTTGTTTTTTCGGTATGATCAGGGCAGGCAGGATAACCTGGTGCCGGACGAATACCCTTGTATCTTTCTTCAATTAATTCCTCGTTGCTGAAACGCTCTTCGGAAGCATAGCCCCAATATTCTCTGCGAACGCATTCATGCATGCGTTCGGCAAAGGCCTCCGCCAAACGGTCAGCAAGGGCCTTGGCCATAATGCTGTTATAATCATCGTGCTGAGCCTCAAATTCTGCGACCAATTTATCCAAACCGATGCCTGTGGTAACGGCAAAGCCACCCCAGTAATCACTAACGTTGGTTTCTTTTGGAGCAATAAAATCTGCCAAGGCGAAATATGGAATATTTTGAGCCTTCTCGAGCTGCTGACGAAGCGTGTGAATAGTAGTTAATTTTTCGGTTCGGCTTTCATCCGTATATAATTCAATATCATCATCGCCAACACTGTTTGCCGGCCAAAAGCCTATAACACTTCTTGCTGTTAGTAATTTTTGATCAACAATCCGTTGGAGCAAAATTCGGGCATCATCATATAACTTTTTAGCCTCGGTACCAATCACTTTATCATCAAAGATCTTTGGATAACTTCCATATAATTCCCATGTATGAAAAAATGGGGTCCAATCGATATAATCAACCAATTCGCCTAAGTCATAATTGTCAAACACCTTAGTACCTGTAAACAATGGTTTTGAGGGCTGATGGTTTTCCCAATTCAATTTCAATTTGCGTTCACGGGCTTCGCCAATTGGGATGAATGTTTTCGCTGATTTTTTATTTAAATGGAAATCGCGCAACTGATCATATTCTTTAGTTATACCAGTCATGAACGTTTCCTTTTGTTCGTCATTTAATAAATTTCCGGCCACAGGAACCGAACGAGACGCATCGAGCACATGAACCACCGGTCCATCATAATTCGGTGAAATTTTAACAGCAGTATGCACCCTCGAAGTGGTTGCTCCACCAATCAACAATGGAATGTTAAAGCCTTCGCGTTTCATTTCTTTTGCCACGTGAACCATTTCATCAAGTGAAGGTGTAATTAAACCGCTTAAACCAATGATGTCAACGTTTTCTTTACGTGCAGTATCTAATATCTGTTGGCATGAAACCATTACGCCCATATCGATGATCTGGTAGTTGTTACAGGCCAAAACTACCCCAACAATGTTTTTACCAATATCATGCACATCTCCTTTAACGGTGGCAAGTAAGATTTTACCGGCACCGGTTCGCTGGTTTTCTTCCAGTTCCTTCAGATTACCACTTTCTTGTAACGCAACTTTCTCCGCTTCAATGAATGGAAGGAGATAAGCAACAGCTTTTTTCATTACCCGGGCAGATTTAACCACCTGTGGCAAAAACATTTTTCCGGAACCAAAAAGATCTCCCACCACATTCATACCGTCCATTAATGGGCCTTCAATAACCTGTAATGGTCGAGGGTATTTTAGGCGGGCTTCTTCAACGTCCTCATCAAGGTATTCAATGATCCCTTTTACCAGTGAATGGCTTAATCGTTTTTCAACAGGATCTTTTCTCCATTCTTCATCTTTAACAATCGTTTTACCTTTAGCTTTAACTGTTTCGGCAAAGTTTACCAATCGCTCTGTTGCATCATCCCTGCGGTTAAGTAAAACATCTTCAACTAACTCCAACAGGTCTTTAGGGATTTCTTCATAAACCTCCAACATACCTGCATTCACAATGCCCATGTCTAAGCCAGCTTTAATTGCATGGTATAAAAAGGCCGAATGCATGGCTTCGCGAACCGTATTATTTCCACGGAAAGAAAACGAAATATTGCTTACGCCACCGCTAACTTTTGCTAAAGGCAGATTTTGTTTGATCCAGCGAGTGGTTTCAATAAAATCAACTGCGTAATTATTGTGTTCTTCCAGTCCGGTTGCTACCGTTAAAATATTAGGGTCGAAAATAATGTCCTGTGGAAGGAAGCCAATTTCGTTTACCAAGATTTTATAGGAACGTTCACAAATTTCAATACGACGGGCATAGGAATCAGCCTGACCTTTTTCATCAAAAGCCATTACCACCGTGGCAGCTCCGTAGCGTTTGATCTTGCGGGCGTGTTCTTTAAAGTTTTCTTCTCCCTCTTTTAATGATATGGAGTTTACAATTCCTTTTCCTTGTAAACATTTCAATCCGGCTTCAATAACCGACCATTTCGAAGAGTCGATCATGATAGGAAGTTTGGCAATATCAGGTTCGGAAGCAATTAAGTTTAAAAATTTAACCATAGCTGCTTCTGAATCGAGCATGCCTTCATCCATATTCACATCAATTACCTGTGCACCGCCTTCAACCTGTTGGCGGGCAATGGCTAACGCTGCTTCGTAATCACCGGACAATATGAGTTTAGAGAATTTTGGCGAACCGGTAATATTCGTACGCTCACCAACATTCACAAAATTGGTTTCAGGTGTTATAACAATAGGTTCAAGTCCGCTTAAGCGTAAATAAGGCTGTGGTGCAGCTTTTTGACGAGGAGCGAATTTTGCAACTTCCTCAGCAATTGCCCTGATATGATCAGGGGTTGTTCCGCAACATCCTCCTACAATATTTATAAATCCGCTTTTTAAGAAATCACGGATCTGGTCAAGCATTTGAGACGGAGTTTCATCATATTCTCCGAATTGATTTGGCAACCCTGCATTAGGGTAGGCGCCTACAAAAAATGGTGCTTTTTCGCTAATCTCTTCAAGGTACGGGCGCATATCTTTTGCACCCAAGGCGCAGTTGAAGCCAATTGACAATAAATCGAAATTGGATAAGGAAATTAAAAAAGCCTCTGCAGTTTGCCCCGATAAGGTGCGTCCGCTGGCATCGGTAATTGTACCCGACACCATTATTGGCAATTTAATATGGTTAAGCTCGAAATATTGGTCGATCGCAAATAATGCCGCTTTAGCATTCAGCGTATCAAAAATGGTTTCTACTAATAAGATATCGGCACCACCATCCACCAAACCTTTCACCTGTTCGGTATAAGCTTCAACCAATTGGTCGAAAGTAATGGCACGAAAACCCGGATCATTAACATCAGGCGATAAAGAAGCAGTACGATTGGTAGGGCCGATGGCGCCAGCTACAAACCGTGGTTTATCGGGGTTTTTGGCATTGAATTCAGCGGTAACCTCTTTAGCTATTTTAGCTGACTCATAATTGAGCTCATACACCAGGGCTTCCAAATGATAGTCGGCCATGGCAATACTGGTGCCGCTAAAGGTGTTGGTTTCAATAATGTCGGCTCCGGCCTCCAGGTATTCACGGTGAATGGCCTTAATTACATCGGGGCGGGTGATGCTTAAAAGGTCATTGTTTCCCTTTAAATCATGCGGATGATCTTTGAAGCGCGCTCCTCTAAAATCGTTTTCCTGCAACTTATAGCGCTGGATCATGGTACCCATGGCTCCATCTAAAACTAAAATACGTTGTAGTAATATTTCTCTAATATCCATTATGCAGTATTAGTAGTTAATCGGTTGAACTAATGACTTACAGTACATTGTGCTTTCTCAAAGTCAAACCATCAAAGATTTGTTTGATCATTCAAAATGCTGTAATGAAAATTTTTTTGCTTATCAGATATCAAGTGGTGACTCCACTCTGCTCATCTTCTCCCGAAGATTCGGGATAGAATTTGGCACCTTGTAAGCACAGGTTGCCAAGACTTCACCGGGTCTATTCCCTCCGTCTTTCTTTATAAGCGGAACAAAAATCTATAATTCCTCCGTCAATTACAAGTTTTTATTTTTTTATCTGGATGAAAAATGAGGTTTTTTACTTCAATTGTTGATTTTTTGACATTGTAAATCAGCTTGTTAAGCAATATCTAAGTGTAAAATTTACATAATGACTTTAATCATGTTTTTAAAATTTAATTCTGTTGTCTTTTGTGTTGTAACAAATAACAAAGAAAGATGAGACGTATGAATTTCAGAACCCTTTTGTGCATGTGCTTATTATCATTACCAATTTTAGTAAATGCACAACAAAAGCTTTCACCTAACGAAAGTAAAGTAATGGTTAACGGAACTTCAACATTACATGACTGGCGCTGCAAGGTGGAACAACTTTCTGGAAACCTAGATGTTGAAAAATCAGGAACCACCATTAAATCCATTAAGTTGATGGATGTGACGATGATTGTGAAATCGATGAAAAGCTTAAAAGAAGACGGTAAATACTACGATTCAGGAATGGATAAGAATGTTTACAAGGCGCTTGATGCAGACAAAAATCCTCAGATCACTTTCGTCCTGAAGAAAATTAACTCAATAGGTGCCAACGGCGAAGTAAATGCAATTGCCACTGTGAAAATTGCAGGAGTAGCCAAGGATCTGCCAGTTGTAGGAGTAGCTAAAGTACTGCCAAACGGCTCAGTTAAGATTACCGGAAAAAAAGCCTTTAAAATGACTGATTTTAAAGTGGATCCTCCAAAAGCAATGCTGGGTGCGATTAAAACCGGAGATGATATAACTGTTGATTTTGATCTTCTATTTAAATAATCAAAAGCTTACCAATTAAAATTCAATTTAAATCAATAAAGTTTTTCAATTAAAAATTAAGAATATGAAAAAAGTTTTATTATTAGTAACAGCCATGGTTTTGGGTTCAGGTGGTGCAATGGCACAGTTTAGCAATAAAATTCAAAACATGCGGCCTTATGACCAAAGAGGCGTAAACATATTTGAAACCGGTAAAACTGATACGATTCCGTATGAAGGAATGCAACTGAAACTAGGAGCCGGCTTTACACAACAATTTCAAAGTTTGAAGCATCAAAATCCAACTGCGATCAATAGTGCTGACAAACAAGCCAATAAATTATATGCTTTGTCACCAGGTTTTATGACCGCTCAGGCAAACTTATTCATCGATGCCCAATTATATGATGGTATCCGTTTAAATGTAACTACTTATTTATCGGCACGTCACCATAATGAAACTTGGGTTAAAGGCGGGTATTTGCAAATTGACAAACTTCCGTTTAAAAGCGCGCTTTTAGACAACATCATGCAATACACCACAATTAGAGCTGGTCACTACGAAGTGAACTACGGTGATATGCACTTCCGCAGATCAGACGCTGGTCATACACTTCAAAATCCATTCATGGAAGGCTTAATTATGGATGCCTTTGCAACAGAGATCGGTGGTGATATCTTCGTACAAAAAAATGGTATCTTCGGAATGATCGGTGTTACTGGTGGTGCGATTAAAGGTAATGTTGACTCGGTAAAAACAGCTGCTTCTAACCCTGATGCTCAAAAAGCACCTTCTCTTATCTTTAAAGGTGGTATTGATAAACAATTAACCTCAGACTTAAGAGTTCGTTTCTCAGGTAGCTGGTACCACAACTCAAATGCTGGTAACGGATCTTTAACATTGTATGGTGGTGACAGATCAGGTTCTAACTATCAAAATGCTATGGAGAAAGCCTATTCATCAGGAACCACTGCAAATGCTAGTACTGCTATTGCTTTCTCTGGACGTTTAAACCCAGGTTACAGCATGCAAGTTGACGCTATCATGTTAAACGCTTTTGTAAAATATTCAGGTTTTGAATTCTTAGGAACTTACGAAACTGCCAATGGTAGAGGAGCAGCAGATCTTACAGACAGAAAATCTAGCCAATACGCAGTAGAAGGTATTTACAGATTTGGTGCAAAAGAAAACCTTTTCGTAGGTGCTCGTTACAATGCAGCAACTTCAAGATTAGCAGGTTTTACAGAAGATGTTAAAGTTAACAGATTTGCTGGAGCAGCAGGATGGTTTATTACTAAAAACATCTTGATGAAAGCTGAGTATGTTGATCAACAATACAAAGATTTCCCAACTGCTGATTATCGCAGTGGAGGTAAATTCAACGGTGTAGTTGTTGAAGCTGCAGTTTCATTCTAAAACAAACACAAATTCTTCATATACTAGCGGCAGGGTTTAAACCCTGCCGCTTTTTTCTAAATAATAGGTTAATATATATGATACAGCTAATGTGGATATTTCGAATGTGTGGAATAGTGGCTGTATTGACATTCTTTGATCCTTTTCTGGTGAATTCGCAGCAACGTGCTGATAATCACCAGGTTTTAATTAAAATTCTTCCCGATAGCAAGGTGAAAATTAAAGGAGAAACTTCCTTAATTGGCTATTCATTTACTTATAAAGGTGATTTGAGCCGAAGCTTTAAAGTTTCTACAAATTTTAATAAGGAGCAATTAGTTAATTCAATAACCGGTTTGCAATTAGAAATTGAAAAGTTTAAATCAGGGAACTTTTTGATGGATAGAGATTTTAGGAAGGTTATGAAATGTGACGATTTTCCTTATTGCAAAATAGAATTGCTATCTATTTCAGCCACCTCATCGAGTGGCTTAAATGTAACCGGACAAGCTAAAATTGCAGTTACAATTGCCGGGATAAAGAAACTATACCTAATACCATTTCAGCTGAAGGAAACATCTTCCCAATTGACCATAAATGCAATACAACCAATAAGCTTTAAAGATTTTGGATTGAATCCGGCCGAAGTGAATAAGCTGGTTGAAATAAAAGATACCTGTGAGGTGAGTCTCAATCTTCTTATTCAAATTACCCACCTTTAATTAATACTTCCTTAAAAGTTCCCATAATTAACATTTCTGGGGTTCTCTTTATTTCTCTTGTTTATTAGCAAGGTTATTGTTTTGTTCCTTTAAATCAGTTTGTTATAAATATTTTAATGTATATTTATATACAAGGGCCTTTACTCATATCATATTAAGTCATATTCTATCTTCATTTTGCTTGTGTTTTTTTAAACAATAAATAAATAAATAGAAAGGTGGTAAACTTATGAATATCAAAACGCTTTTGATCTCGTGCATTTTGTCATTACCAATGTTAGTGAATGCACAGCACCAAAAACTTTCTCCCACTGAAAGTAAAGTAATGGTTAACGGTACATCTACATTACACGACTGGCGCTGCCGGGTAGAGCAAGTTTCCGGAAACTTAGATGCCGAAAAAGCCGGCACAACCATTAAAACGATTAAAACAATGGATTTGATCATGAATGTTAAATCCATGCGGAGCTTAAAGGAAGACGGTAAATATTACGATTCAGGAATGGATAAGAATGTTTACAAAGCTCTTGACGCCGAAAAAAATCCTCAAATTACTTTCGTTCTGAAAAAAGTGAATTCCATTGGAGCCAATGGAGAAGTGAACGCTATTGCAACAGTGCGAATTGCCACTGTAACCAAAGATATACCAGTTACCGGTGTTGCAAAAGTTCAGCCTAATGGTTCAATTAAAATTACAGGAAAAAAGGCCTTTAAAATGACAGAATTTAAAGTAACTCCTCCTAAAGCAATGATGGGGGCTATTAAAACCGGTGACGATATAACGGTTGATTTTGACCTTTTATTTAAATAAATATTAAGCAATTAAATTAAACGGCTATGAAAAAAATTTTATTACTACTAACAGTTCTTGCAATAACAACTGACGCTGCCTTGGCTCAGTTTAGCAATAAAATCCAAAGCATGCGTCCCTATGATCAAACAGGTATTAACGTGTTTGAAACCGGTAAAGCGGATTCAACGCCATATGATGGCTTACAACTTAAATTGGGTGCCGGATTTACCCAGCAATTTCAAAGTTTAAAGCATGAGAATCCAACCGCAACATTGAACGGGTACGGACAAAGCAATTATTTGTATCCAATATCTCCTGGCTTTATGACCGCTCAGGCTAACTTGTTTATCGATGCGCAATTATATGATGGAATGCGGTTAAATGTAACTACTTATTTATCATCTCGTCACCATAACGAAACCTGGGTTAAAGGAGGTTTTCTGCAAATTGATAAGCTTCCTTTTAAGGGGGAAATTTGGGATAAGCTTATGAGTATTACTACCATTAAAGCTGGTCACTATGAAGTGAATTATGGCGATATGCATTTCCGCAGATCAGATGGTGGACATACCCTTCAAAACCCATTCATGGAAGGTCTAATTCTCGATGCCTTTGCAACAGAGATTGGAGGGGATGTTTTGGTTCAGAAAAATGGCTTTTTTGGAATGATAGGTCTTACCGGAGGTGCTATTAAAGGTAATGTTGACTCTGTTAAGTCAACTACTGCCAACCCTGATGCAAAAAAGGCCCCTTCTATAATTTTTAAAGCAGGTTTTGATAGGCAAATGACCGCTCAGTTAAGAGTTCGTGTGTCGGGTAGCTGGTACAATAACTCAAATGCAGGTAACAATACATTAACCTTATACGGTGGCGATAGAACCGGTTCTAACTATCAAAATGCAATGGAGAAATATTATACCACAGTTACTCCAACCCCTGTAACATCCGCGGGTACCGCAATTGCCTTCTCAGGACGTGTAAATCCGGGCTTTAGCCAACAGGTAAATTCCTTTATGCTGAATGCTTTTCTTAAATATTCGGGTTTTGAATTTTTTGGAACCTATGAATCAGCAAAAGGCAGAGGCCCTTCAGAATCCACTGATAGAAGTTTCGATCAATATGCTATTGAAGGCGTGTACAGGTTTGGTCCAAAAGAGTGTGTTTATGTTGGAGCGCGTTATAACGCAGCTAGTGGAAGGCTAGCCGGAACTACATTTACTGACGATGTTAAAATAAACAGATTTGCTGCTGCAGCCGGTTGGTTTATTACCAAAAATATTTTAATGAAAGCTGAATATGTTGAGCAGAAATACGAAGATTTCCCGACCGCAGATTATCGCAGTGGAGGTAAATTCAATGGTATTGTAATTGAGGCAGCAGTTTCATTCTAACACAAACACAAATTATAGTTGCGGCAGGCCGTTTGGCCTGCCGCTTTTTTTCAATAGCTCTCTTAAACATGTTACAACTCAAACGGATATTGGCATTTTCGGGTATAGTAGCCATATTTCTTTTGTGTGTTGTAGCTGGAAATGCACAGCAAGTTTTAATCAAGGTTTTGCCCGAAAGTTCTGTGAAAATAAAAGGAAAAACTTCATTATGCAGTTATACTTTTAAATATAAAGGGGATTTGGCCCGAGATTTTAAGGTGGATCCAAATTTTAATACTGACCAATTAATTGCGGCAATTAGCGGTTTACAGCTTGAAGTTGAAAAGTTTAAATCCGGAAACTTTTTGATGGACAAAGATTTTCGGAAAGTGATGAAATGCAAGGAGTTTCCTGATTGTAAAATCGAACTACTTTCACTTTCAATAATAAATAATAACCCCAACGTAAATGGTCAAGCCAAAATTGCAGTAACCATTGCAGGGGTGAAAAAAGTGTATCTTATTCCTTATCAATTAAAGGAAGAATCTTCACCAGTTGCTATTCATGCAATACAGCCAATCAATTTCAAAGATTTTGGTTTGAATCCTAAAGTAAACAAGCTGATTGAGGTAAAGGAAACCTGTGATGTTATGCTTGATCTGCTTATTCAAATTATCTATTCTTAATATTTTGCGTTAAATAGAAGTAATTTATTTCAGTTGTTTTGTTTTGTAAGTGTTTGTTTATTAGTGATTAAGTAAATAAATTGTTAAACAAATGTTACTTAACATTTACTTAACATTGGTTTAATGTTTAAGTAATCTTTTTCCTTCTCTTTTGTATTCGAAAACTATCCATTCAAGGAACGATGAAAAAGATATTTCTTTTACTTACTACCGCGGCAATTTTAACTTCATGCGGAGGCGGACAAAAAGCTAATAAAAATAATGCAGAAACCGGTGTTGTTAAAATTGACGGTTCGAGTACTGTATATCCAGTTTCAGAGGCAGTAGCTGAAGACTTTAGAGAGACTCAGCCAGATATTAATGTTACAGTTGGTGAATCAGGTACAGGAGGTGGTTTTAAAAAATTCTCAAGAAATGAGATCGACATTAGTGATGCTTCTCGTCCCATTACCAGTACTGAAATTGATGCATGTACCAAAGCGGGAATTAACTTTATTGAATTGCCAATTGCCTTTGATGGATTAGCGGTTGTTGTAAGTAAACAAAATACTTTTATCGATCACTTAACAGTTGCGGAGCTTAAAAAATTATGGGAGCCGGCTGCTCAGGGAACCATAAAAACCTGGGATCAAATTCGTTCGTCTTTTCCTAAAGAACCTATTAAACTATACGGAGCTGGTACAGCTTCTGGCACTTACGATTACTTTACAGAGGCTATTTGTGGTAAAAAAGGTGCTTCCCGAGGTGATTATACGGCCAGCGAAGATGATAATGTATTGGTAAAAGGTGTTTCAGGAGATAAAAGCGGTTTGGCTTACTTTGGATTGGCTTATTATGAGCAAAATCAGGACAAGCTAAAATTAATTCCTATCGATGGAGGCAATGGTCCTGTTTTTCCAAGCCAGGAAACTGTAGGAAACGGAACTTATCAGCCGCTTTCCCGCCCGATGTTTATTTATATCAATAGCAAATCTTTAGAACGAAAAGAAGTGGCTGCATTTGCTAAGTATTATACCGAAAACGCAGGCAGATTAGCGAAGGACATTGGTTATGTTCCGTTAAATGTTGATGAATATAAGTTAGTTCAGGATCGTTTGGCAAAGAAAGTGACCGGTACTGTTTTCGTTGATGGAAAATCTACTGTAGGAATGAAAATGGCTGATCTTCTTAAAATTGAATCAGGCAAATAATCCGGAAAATTTTAACACCTATTTTTTAATAAGCCTCAATTCAGCTTGATTAAACAAACTCGAGGCTTATATAAGTTAACAGTTCAAATTGAATATTTTAAATGCAAAAGGTTAAAGAGAAGATAATTGAAACAATACTGTTGTTATGCAGTTCAATCACTGTCTTTACCACACTCGGAATCATCGTTATTCTAGCCATTGAAACATTTCAGTTCTTTAAGGATGTTTCGATAATTGAGTTTTTCACCGGTACGGAATGGACGCCATTGTTTGCCAATAAAAAGTTTGGGATACTTCCATTGGTATCAGGTACTTTATTAACCACCTTCATTGCTATTTTGGTAGCATTGCCACTAGGGCTAACCATTGCGGTATATTTAAATGAATATGCTGATAAGCGATTTAAAGCGGTTATTAAGCCCTTGTTAGAAGTGTTGGCAGCGATACCGACAGTCGTTTATGGTTTTTTTGCCTTAACTTTTATTACCCCTATTCTGCAAAGCTTTATCCCTGGTTTAAGTGGATTTAATGCATTGTCGGCAGGCTTGGTAATGGGGGTTATGATCATTCCATATGTTTCATCCATGAGTGAGGATGCCTTAAGTGCTGTACCTAATTCATTACGCGAAGCTGCTTACGGAATGGGCTCTACTCGTCTGCAAACAGCATTTAAAGTAATGTTACCGGCAGCTTCATCAGGTGTAATTGTTTCGGTGATTCTTGCCATTTCTCGCGCCATTGGTGAAACCATGATTGTGGCCGTGGCAGCAGGGCAGGAGCCTCGCTTTACTTTTAATCCCTTAAACTCTATAGAAACCATTACCACCTATATTGTTCAGGTGAGTATGGGAGATGTTCCCCAAAACTCTATTGAATTTCGGTCAATTTTTGCAGCCGGAATTACATTGTTTGGTTTAACCTTTATCCTTAACAATATTTCGTTCTGGATGAAACGAAAATTTGTGGAGAAATATGAATAACGCGCGGAAGAACGAAATTAAAGACAACGCTTTCAAAGTCTTTGCACTTGTTTGCACTTCAGTAGGTCTTCTTGTTTTAGGCTTGCTGTTATATAATATTATTTCAGTGGGATTAACCCGTATTAACTGGGATTTCATTACTAATTTACCATCGCGTCGTCCCGGCAAGGCTGGAATTTACACAGCCTTATTGGGAATGATATGGGTGGTGACGTTAACGTTAGTTATTTCCTTTCCGATAGGTATTGGAGCAGGGGTTTACCTGGAAGAATATGGAGCAAAAAATCGTTTTGCCAAATTTATCGAGATCAATATTGCAAATCTGGCCGGCGTTCCTTCCATTATTTACGGTATCCTGGGGCTTGAACTTTTTGGACGTTTACTGTCATTGGGAAACAGCATTTTGGCAGCAAGCTTAACCCTATCGCTGTTGGTGTTGCCAATTGTTATAGTGGCAACACGCGAGGCGGTTAAGTCCGTACCCAATTCATTACGTGAAGCTTCAATTGGACTTGGAGCCACCCGGTGGCAAACCATTAGCCGGATAGTTTTGCCTGCCAGTTTTGGAAGTATCTTAACAGGATTAATTCTGGCTGTTTCACGGGCTGTGGGAGAAACAGCTCCACTAATTGTAGTTGGAGCATTGGTATATGTTCCTTTTGCACCAAAATCGCCTTTAGATCAGTTTACGGTTTTGCCTATTCAGATATTTAACTGGACGAGCAGACCTCAATCAGGTTTTGTGGTAAATGCCGCAGCAGCAATCATTATCCTTCTATTGTTTGTTTTCATATTAAATGGCATTGCAGTATTTTTACGTAACAGGCATAATAGAAGAGTGAAGTATTAATTAGTTCATAGTCAATAGTTCATGGTGTGTAGCAATGGACTAGAGGAATCGATACTATGAACCATGAATCATGAACATAAATGAATAAGTTAGAAGCAAAAGACGTTAATCTTCATTACGGCGAAAAACATGCATTAAAGGGTATAAGTATGGGCATTAAAGCAAATACTGTTACTGCATTTATTGGCCCATCCGGTTGTGGTAAGTCCACATTCTTGCGTTGTTTTAACCGCATGAACGATTTGATTGATAATTGCCGTGTGGAAGGTGAGATCTTGATCGACGGTCGAGACATTTACAAAAACAAGATAAATGTTGTTGATCATCGCAAAAAGATTGGAATGGTGTTCCAAAAGCCTAATCCATTTCCAAAAACAATATATGAGAACGTGGCTTATGGCTTAAGAATTAACGGAATTTCCCATAAAAAATACCTTGATGAAACGGTTGAAAAATCATTGCGCCAGGCTGCTTTGTGGGATGAGGTAAAGGATGATCTAAAGAAATCGGCTTTAGCTTTATCAGGAGGTCAGCAACAGCGTTTATGTATTGCTCGTACGCTGGCCGTAGAGCCATCGGTAATTTTAATGGATGAACCGGCCTCGGCACTCGACCCAATTTCAACCGCTAAAATTGAAGAACTGATTCATGATCTTAAGAGTAAGTATACGATAGTAATTGTAACGCACAATATGCAGCAGGCCGCTCGTGTGAGCGATAATACCGCGTTCTTTTATTTGGGCGAATTAATTGAGTACGATGAAACTTCAAACATTTTTACCAACCCCGCCAAAGAGGCTACACAAAATTATGTAACTGGCCGTTTTGGTTGATGTGGAAATAAAGAAGTACATCCTAAAAAACTTACTTTGCATTTTTAATAGCATTTGCAATGACACATTTAGAAGAAGAACTACAGAAATTATTTTATCAGATGAATGATATGGCCAGCTTGGTTGAAGGCCAGGTTGAGAAATGTATCGCATCACTGCTAGAAGAAGATAAAGGATTGGCCCGGGAAGTGATTTTTAACGAAAAACGCGTAAATGCTTATGAGTTGAAAATTGATAAGGATTGTGAGAACATCTTTACTTTGTTAAATCCATTTGCGCAAGATATGCGCTTTGTATTCGCCACTTTAAAGATCAATTATAATTTAGAGCGTATTGGCGACAATGCCGAAGGTATTGCTCATTATGTTTTGGAGGCCGAGAAAGGTTTCGATAAGCAGTTACTTGAAGATTGCCGTTTTCATGAAATGGCCGAAACCGTAAAGTTAATGCTTAATGCTTCGAACCGTGCTTATGCTGAGCGCAACGCTAAACTGGCCCGCACAGTTTTTAGCATGGACAGTATCTTGGATGAAATCAATAAATCGGCGTCAAGTCTTATAGCCGGTTATATTCGGGGCAATATCGATAACGTGATGCAGGCGTTGTTTCTACTGACTATTATAAGAAAAGTGGAAAGAATCGGCGATCATATTACTAATATAGCCGAGGAGATCATTTTCTTTTTAGAGGCCAAAGTACTTAAACATGGCAAAAAAGCCAGCTTTATTGAACATTATGGCAAAGAGGAGGAATAAATAAAGTCAAGAATAAAACTCATTAAACAAAAAAGCGGACTATTTAAGCCCGCTTTTTTTGTTTAAGTTTATCTTAACCTATAACACAAATTCAGTTGATAATAAGTAGTCGAATTTAAACTATTTATGGCATAATCATTTCTGAACTCTAGTTTATATCTCTTATAAGCTGTTCCCAATAAGAAAGCATATCCGGGTTCAAATTTCTTGTTACCGTATACTGCTCTATAAGTTTCAGAACTTCCAAGCGGATATATAATATTGAATTCTGATTTTGACGCTAATCTCGCGGCAAAACTAATGCCTGCGCCAATATACGGTCTTATTAATCCCTTAGGATATTGATATTTGAAAATATTAAACATCTTAATATATGATGAGCTTGATCTTACAAAGGTATTCGAGTTGGAATAAGGCGATTTATACTTTTCAGATTCCATATTATAGCTCACAAATAAAAGTTGATTATCCAATGAGAACTGCATTCGGTTTCTAGGAATATAAACTGTAAGACTAGCTCCAACAGATGGAGTTAAGGAATTGCCAAGTTTATAATCGAAATTACCATAGATGGATTCCAAGTAATAAGAGGTTTGGGCGCTTGTAATCCCTGCAATAAGGTAATAATCAATGAATTTCTCTTTCCTTTTGGTAACTTTTTCGGCTTTTACAATTCCTTTTGAACGGTTATATACTTCAAAAATTTGTATAAGTTCATCCTCGTAATAGTTCGATCGCTTGATCTTCCAGGTCAATTTATTGTCAGGGTTCAATAGATCGAGCAGTTGATCGCGATAAGTGTTCACTTCCTGTACATATTGCACATTGTTTACAACTACTAATCTACGGTAATGAATAAGCTCCGTAGCAGCGTTTTGGTTGTTGATAATGAAAAAGTGAGCGACATCGTCTTTGTCCATAAAAGCATATAATCGCTGATCCCCTTCAATTAAAAAACGCAAGAAAAGGGTAGTGTCCTTAACAGTCTGTCCTTCTTCCGTTTTTATATTCGATCGTAGGTTTTCATTGGTGAGATTTAGTTTTAGGTTGAAGCTTCGGTAGTGATCACTGCTGCTTCCAAAACCAGCTATTTCGTTTGCATTAAAAGAGTGTACAGAAGAATCTCTAAATGTAATTTGTTTTGGAGTAATATTCCAGTTTCTATCGTCAAGCTTTCCTTTTACTGTATCGCCATTCAGTTTTATGATATAGCCGTCAACGAAATTACTTTGGGCAAAGGAAATTAAAGGCAATATTGTAAATAGCAATAGAATAGAAAGTTGGATCCTTTTCATAATATAGATGTAATTAAATGTAGGTGTGATATAATGCTTAACTTTTGTAATTAACTGCTAATTTTTTATACAAAAAAAGAAAAAATATTTACAGATAGTAAGTAATAGTTTATTTTGGAATATAATTTCGAACCTTATTTTTTAACTATGAAACTAAAACACATCATCCTTTTTGCCACTCTTTTATTATTGATCTCATGTAACCTTAAAAGTCCGGGAGTGCCAAAAGAAAAATTGAACTATGTGGGCCGCTGGGAGTCTCTTTCAATGAAACTTGTGATTACGAAAGATGGAAGCGTTGAATACGAGCGTGTTGAAGCAGGAACTTCAAAAAGTGCGAATGCTCCATTGCAAAAGTTTGAAGGCGATAATTTTGTTATAGGTGCACTTGGAATTAATACCACTTTTGTAGTTAGTAAACCTCCACATGAAGAAAACGGAATTTGGAAAATGACCGTTGATGGAGAAGAGCTACAAAGAACTATGCAATAAAAAGTTAAAAGCACCTGGTTATTATTGTTTAATGGTTAGGTGCTTTTAGTTTACATGCCTAAGCGCTTGGTCATTAAGGTATCAATATTTTTAAATAACTGCATCGGTTTTAATGCCCGCCAGTTTAACTCATCCAATTCTCCACCCAAATTCAGGTAATAATCTAAATTATGGGACTTCATTTCCTGGATCACATGTTCTCTAAAGTTAACAAGAGCAATCCAACCATCTTCAACCTCTTGGTACCATTCTTCGTAATAAGAATCGTCAGAACCATGAAAGTTGAGGACATTTTCTCCTATCAGAATAAATTTATTGATACGTTCGGCCATTATATCTTCCAGAAGTTCTCTTTTTAACAACATTATATCATTGTTAATGCAGTCATTCCATTCGCCAATTAATTCAATTATGCAATAGCCTCTTGTATAATCTGCGAACAAAACTTTTAGATATAAAGTGTTTGATCCAAATGAATCCCATTGAGGATGTATGTAATAATTGTATACAGTTTTATCGAAATAAAACTCACTGTATTCACGGTTATAGAACGGCGAAAGTTTATCTTCAGAAGCGATGTAGTAATCGCGCCAATTGTAATATGGTTCTATATCGTGCATTAAACGCTATTTTTTATAGTTTTCAACGGCTTTTCTCACACTGCCAAACTCATTTAACAGCTGTTGGGCTACTTCTTTATCTGCTCCGGTTGCTGCCATCACCATGTTGATACCGCGGTCAACCAATTTATGATTGCTTAACTGCATGTCAACCATTTTGTTTCCTTTTACCCTGCCTAGTTTTATCATTACAGAGGTAGAAATCATGTTTAAAACAAGTTTTTGCGCAGTGCCCGACTTCATACGAGTGGAACCAGTTACAAATTCAGGGCCCACAATTACTTCTACCGGAAACCTGGCTTCAGCTGCCACCGGACTACCCGAGTTGCAAACTATACAGCCAGTTAGCACACCTTGTCTATTCGCTTCTTGTAAACCACCAATAACATATGGCGTAGTGCCTGAAGCAGCAATTCCAATAAGTGTGTCTTTTGCGTTGATATTATATTGTAGAAGGTCGATCCACGCTTGTTTATTGTCATCTTCTGCAAATTCCACCGCTTTTCTGATAGCTGTATCGCCTCCGGCGATAATGCCAATAACCATATCATGCGGAACTCCATATGTAGGAGGGCATTCGGAGGCATCTACCACCCCTAAACGACCGCTTGTGCCAGCTCCAATATAAAATAATCGTCCTCCTGTTTGCATACGCTCTACAATAGCTTCAACGAGTGCTTCTATGGACGGCAATTCTTTTTCAACGGCAAGAGGTACGGTTTTGTCTTCGTTGTTAATGTTTTGAAGAAGGTCAATAACCGACATCTTTTCCAAATGTTCATATTTTGAATCAGATTCAGTGATTCTTTGCATAACTATAGTTTTAAATCGGAGGCAAATTTCTGTATTGGCGCTATTAAATCATAATGAAAATTGCGCTATTTATGGAATTCCGAACAATTAAGAATCATTCGTGTAATTGTTTTGTTTTTTTCTTAATTTATAGAACATAAGCGGAATATAAATTGTATAAACTGAAGCAGATTGAATTTTATGAGCACGACCAAGAATAATTTACGTTTCGCATTGTTGTCGGCAATTATGATGGCCAGCGGAATGATTGTTGGCTCAAGAATGAGCGATTCTCCCAGTTCCGAACTTAATTTTAGCTTTCCGTTTGTATCTAAGCCTATTGATAAAATGGGCCGTATTCTTCAGGTTATTCAGGATAGGTATGTTGATTCGGTAGATGTTACCAAGCTGGAACAGGAGTCTATAAATGCCGTAATGGCCAAACTCGACCCTCATTCGCAATATGTAGATCCGCAGGAATTTAAGGCGTTAAATGAATCCTTAGAGGGGAACTTCGAGGGTATAGGGATCGAGTTTCACATTCAAAGAGACACATTGTTAATAGTTGACATAGTTTCGGGTGGACCAGCCGAAGAGGCCGGCTTAAAAGCAGGGGATAAAATCATTAATGTTGATGGAAAGATGATTGTGGGGCTTCCTAATAGTGATTTGTTCAAGTGTTTGAGGGGACCATCAGGAACCACGGTGAACCTTGGTTTATTAAGAACTCCCAATGCCTCAATAACAAATGTGAATGTATTAAGAGGGAAAGTTCCATTTAATAGCATTGAAACGGCATATATGCTCAATGCTCAAATAGGTTACATAAAAATCAGTCGGTTTGCAGCCACAACTCATAAGGAGTTTTTAAAGGCGATGGATAAACTTAAGCAGGAAGGCCTGAGTGGATTGGTGCTCGATTTACGAGGAAACGGTGGAGGATATTTAAGAGCTGCTATTGCTATTGCCGATGAATTTTTGCCTAATGGTCAGCTTATTGTTTATACCCGAGGCAGGAAACAGCCTAAGGAGGAATATTTTGCCACTGGTTCCGGAGAATTCGAAAAAGGAAGCTTAACAGTATTGATAGATGAAAATTCAGCCTCTGCCAGTGAGATCGTTGCAGGAGCCCTTCAAGATACCGAAAGAGCTACCATATTAGGAAGAAGATCTTTTGGGAAAGGGTTGGTTCAGGATCAGGTGGTGTTTCCTGATGGCTCGGCCTTGCGATTAACAATAGCCCGATATTACACCCCATTAGGTCGTTGTATTCAAAAATCATATGCAACCGGCACAGATGAATACCGGAATGAAGTGGGAGAAAGGATGAAACATGGAGAGCTGTTAAACGCCGATAGCAATAAAATAGCCTTTGTTACTTCACGCAAATTTGTAACCCGATCGGGAAAGACCGTTTATGGAGGTGGAGGTATAATGCCGGATGAATTTATTCCGATTGATACCAGTCAGAATTCGGCATTGTATAGCTATATTTCTTATAAAGGCTTAATCGTTGATTTTGCTTATGATTATATAGAGCGCAATCAGAAAATGCTTTGCTCTTATGCCTCTTTGAATGATTTTGTTGGCAAATTTGAAATTCCGGACAGTGATCTTAATCCGCTTTTTAAAAGTGCCCGTGGCCAAAATATTAATGTAGCAGAAAGTGAAGTTAAGAAAAGCAAAGGGTTGATAAAAAATCAGATCAAAGCTATGATAGCACGAAGATTTTGGAAAGATGAAGGGTTTTACAAAGTGTTAAACAGCAAAGACCAGATAGTTTTAAGATCGATGCACGACGCTGGAGAAGCGGTAGCCGGAAATGTTATGGTAAAATAAAAGCATAAAAAAATCCCGTCTCGGTTTATCCGGGACGGGATTTTTTATGCTTGTAAGAATTACTTCTTAAGAGTATCAACTTTAGCTGAATCAACTGCTTTAGCAGTAGTATCAACAGCGTTAGCTAATGAATCAACAGTAGCAGCTTGAGCTGAATCAACTTGAGCTGAATCTGCTGAACCTTCAGCTTTTTTACCTTCACCACATGCAACAACTGCAAATACACCAGCAGCTAATAATAATGCAAATACTTTTTTCATTTGTTTTCTTCTTAATTAGATTTTTAAATCGGCTGCAAAGGTAAGTAATAATGATTTAAAATTGCAAAAAAAATTTATTAAAGTTCTAGTAGTTAGTTAAATAGAAAATGGAAGCAGAGGCTTAATTGCTGTAAATCAACAAGAAAAAAGGATAAAGAAAAGTCAAATTATTTTCTTTATCCTTTTTAATAAATTCTTTATTTCTGACGGAAGTAGATCGTTACCGGTACTCCTTTAAAGTCAAAGTTTTCACGTAACTGGTTTTCCAGATAACGTTTATAAGGTTCTTTAATATATTGAGGCAAGTTACAGAAGAACGCAAATGTAGGCGCAATTCCAGGTAACTGTGTAATGTATTTGATCTTAACAAACTTGCCTTTCAATGCTGGGGGTGGATACCGTTCTATTACTTCCAGCATTACATCATTTATTTTTGATGTAGGGATTTTCTTTGCTCTGTTTTCAAATACCTGCTGGGCTACTTCAATGGCCTTGAAAATCCGCTGTTTTTCATGTACTGAGGTGAAAACAATTGGAATGTCGGTAAATGGAGCGATTTTTTCCTTAATAGCATCTTCAAACTTTTTCATGGTCTTGTGATCTTTTTCAATCAAATCCCATTTGTTTATCAGAATTACAATGCCTTTACGATTTTTTTCGGCCAGGTGAAATATATTGATATCCTGCGCTTCTAAGCCTGTTGTTGCATCGATCATCAAAATACAAACGTCTGCTTCTTCCAATGCCTTAATGGTACGCATGACCGAGTAGAACTCAATGTTCTCTTTAACCTTAGTCTTTTTGCGTAAACCTGCTGTGTCAATCAGCATAAATTCATGGCCAAATTGCTTGTAATGAATATGGATTGAATCGCGTGTAGTGCCGGCAACCGGCGTAACAATGTTTCGGTCGTGGCCTAAGAATGCATTTATAATTGACGATTTTCCCACATTCGGGCGTCCAACAATCGCAAATTTAGGAAGGTGAGAAGTTTCATCTTCTGTTACTACTTCAAATTTTGCAATTATATCATCTAATAGTTCTCCTGTTCCGCTACCGGTCATTGATGAGATATTGTAAATCTCACCTAAACCAAAGGAATGGAACACCGCTGATTCGTGAACCAACATGGAGTTGTCAACTTTATTTGCCACTACAAAAACCGGTTTTTTTGAACGGCGAAGAATATTGGCAATGTCATCTTCCAAGTCAGTAATACCCGTTGTTACATCCACCATAAAAATAATAATGGAAGCTTCTTCAATGGCAATAACCACCTGTTCACGGATGGCGGTTTCAAAAACATCTTCCGAATTGGCTACATAGCCTCCGGTGTCAATTACAATAAATTCGCGGTTAAGCCATTCGGCTTTTCCATAATGTCTGTCGCGGGTAACACCGCTCATATCATCTACAATTGCTTTTCGACTTTCAGTTAAACGGTTAAACAAAGTCGATTTTCCCACATTTGGGCGGCCAACTATAGCTATTATATTGTTCATATCTTTTAAAATCAGGAACCAAATCAGGGATAAAGACATACCTGATCGGTTATTATTAATTAATTTATTAGATGGATTTAAGAATCGAGACCACGTTGTTTGATTAACTAATGTCTCAACCTTTTAATCTAAATCGATCTTAGCCTTCGTATCCAAACCTTTTCAGGTAGTTGTCTTTATTTCGCCAATCATCGAGCACTTTAACGAAAACTTCAAGAAATACCTTTTTATCCAGAAATTTTTCAATGTCGAAACGAGCTGCTGAAGCAATTTTTTTAAGCATAGTTCCACCTTTGCCTATAATAATTGCTTTTTGTGTTTCGCGTTCAACGATTATTTCGGCACTTATACGGTGCAGATCCTCGCCTTCTTTAAATGAAACAATAACCACTTCAGAACTATATGGCACTTCTTTTTCGCAACATTTAAAGATTTGTTCCCGGATCATTTCGGCCACAAAAAAACGTTCCGAACGGTCGGTAAGTTCTTCTTTGTCGTAATAAGGCGGATGGATAGGCAAATGATCCCTGATAAAGCCGGTAATGGCATCAATATTAAAATCCTTTAATGCCGAAATGGGAATGATGGCAGCAGGGTTCAGCTCTTTTTGCCAGTATTCAATCTTTTGCGTAACCAGCTCCTGGTTTGATTGGTCGACCTTGTTAATTAAAACAGCAATCGGCCCTTCGTATTTTTTTACTTTTTCAACCACATCCGCTTCATCATGCTTTTCATTTATATCGGTTACAACCAATAAAACATCGGCGTCTAAAAAGGATTCGTTTACAGCCGACATCATCGATTTTTGCAGGCCGTATTTAGGTTGAATAATGCCCGGAGTATCGGAGAAAATGATTTGGGTATTTTCATCATTGATAATTCCAATGATGCGATGGCGGGTGGTTTGTGCCTTGTGAGTGATGATTGACATTCGTTCGCCCACCAAAATATTCATCAAGGTTGATTTGCCGGCATTGGGCTTTCCAACAATGCTTACAAATCCTGCTTTGTGTTCCATTTAGTTTATTATTAGGTGATCTCAATCAATTTTTATTGATTGACTTGACTATTAATTGATTGCAGTTTAAATGCTTCGTATAAACATTTTTGCAATTTAGGCTGCAAAGATACGCTTTCGGTTTTTTTTAAAATAATTTTTGTGGAATTAGTATTTCGTTCTATCTTTGCAGTCCCAAACGGGAGAGGCGAGTAATGAACGCCATCAAATCTTTCGGTTGCAAATATAGTGCGGGGTGGAGCAGTTGGTAGCTCGTCGGGCTCATAACCCGAAGGTCATCAGTTCGAGTCTGGTCCCCGCTACCCAATAAAAGGTCGACAAGTCGTCGACCTTTGTTTTTTCAAGATTTGACTTTAGATGAGTTATGACCGTTCAAATCTTATCCAAATTTTAAATAGTGCGGGATGGAGCAGTTGGTAGCTCGTCGGGCTCATAACCCGAAGGTCATCAGTTCGAGTCTGGTTCCCGCTACCCAAGAAAAGGTCAACAGTCGTTGACCTTTGGTTTTTCAAGATTTGACTTTAGAGGAGTTATGACCGTTCAAATCTTATCCAATTTTTTAAATAGTGCGGGATGGAGCAGTTGGTAGCTCGTCGGGCTCATAACCCGAAGGTCATCAGTTCGAGTCTGGTTCCCGCTACCCAAGAAAGGTCAACAGTCGTTGACCTTTGGTTTTTCAAGATTTGACTTTAGAGGAGTTATGACCGTTCAAATCTTATCCAATTTTTTAAATAGTGCGGGATGGAGCAGTTGGTAGCTCGTCGGGCTCATAACCCGAAGGTCATCAGTTCGAGTCTGGTTCCCGCTACCCAGGAAAAGGTCAACACTCGTTGACCTTTTTTATTTTATTGCTTCAAAATAATCTATGAAATAGTTGGGCATTTTTATACTCAACCACATCACCTTAATTCTTTAATTAAATTAGTTCAAAGTGCTGTTAAATAGACTTTTAAACTAATAGTTATTTTAAATTCTTTATTATTATTTCAATTTCTTTTTGTACAAATTTAATGCAACTTGACTTAAAAAATGGTCAGCAATAATTCCATTAAGCTTAGGTTTAAGTTAATATTCAACACTGCTGATTAATAAGTTTGGAACGGTTTTATTAGTAACTATGTTAAATTGTAATATGTTAGATTATAAAGTTCCTTTTTTTGTTAACTGGCTGATTGTTAATATGAAGTGAGAATGCAGGAATGTTTGTTAAATTTGTTTAAGGACAACAACAAGTTTTAGTAATTAGCATTATGCGGGTCTATTTTGGTATATAAATTGATTATACACAGCCAAAATTATCTGTGTATTAAATCATAATCAGATACCATGAAATTTACGCGCCTTAAAAACTCTATTTTTATGCTATTGCTTTCTGTTATAGCGACTTCGTGTTCTTCTACAGAGAACATAGCTTATTTCAAAGATGCAGGTACCCAAAAAAGTACCCAGCAAGCTATAAATAACTATGTTCCCAAAGTTCAAGCAAATGATATCCTTTCTATAGAAATTGCCAGCCTTAGTCCTGAAGCCACTGAAATGTTCAACCCTAAATCGGCTGCAGGAAATGCCAATTCACTTGAATTGCGTCAGATAGATGGTTATTTGGTTGATAAATCCGGAAATGTTGATCTTCCGGTTATAGGCGCCCTTAAGGTGGATGCCTTAACAACAGATGAGGTTTCGGATTTGGTGAAATCACGCCTTACCAATTACTTAAAAGATCCCACGGTAAAAGTTAAATTCCTCAATTTTAAGATTTCTGTGATGGGGGAAGTTGCCCGTCCGAATGTGTACAACGTTACAAACGAGAAAATTACCATAACCGAAGCATTAAGCATGGCTGGTGATGTTACAATTTATGGATTAAGGGAAAATGTTTTATTAATACGAGAGGAGAACGGTGTTCGCCAGTTTGCTCGCATTAATTTAAATAAAACCGATGTTTTTACTTCTCCTTTTTATTACCTGCACAAAGGAGATGTAATTTATGTTGAACCGGGACCTCGTAAAGTATATGCTAGTGAAAACCGTACTTACCAGGTGTTAACCATATTAGTTGGACTATTAAACGTTGCAGCAATTTATGCTATTAAATAAGTTTTTCAGGAATTAGTCTCCTTACATTAAATTTTATGAATAACGCTCTCAAACAATCATCTTCTCCAATACAGTTAAACTGGGCTAAAGATTTGCTGGATAAATGCCTGAAAAATTGGTTTTTATTTGTATTGTCCGGTTTTATAGCATTATCACTAGGTTTTCTTTATTTAAAGATGACCATACCTCAATATAAATCCAGTGCAAGCATTTTAATTAAGCAGGAAAAAAGCCCCTCTCAAACCGGTGAAAAGGAAAACGTAATGAACGAACTTGATATGTTTTCTGATGCAAGAGTTTTAGATAATGAGATTGAGAAAATTAAGGCAAAAGTGATCATGGATAGGGTAGTGAATGATCTTGGACTGTATGCTTCCTATTACACAAGTGAAGATAAAGGGTTCAAGGGTTTGATAACTAAGCCATGGCATAAACACGAGCTTTACGACGATTCGCCTATACGCTTTTCATTGCTGAAGTTTCCGGAGAACAACGAAGCTTTTACATTCAATATAACTCCATTATCAACTGAAACCTATAAAATTACCACAGAACAGGGAAGCAAGGTGCAAAGTTTTGGCAAAACCTTTACTCTGCAAGGTATGCAGTACGTGGTTTATCCCACTTCTACTATTAAAAGCTTTTTGAATAATGATATACAGGTTAAGGTTGCATTGCCGCTTAATGTGGTTGATTCATACCTGTTAAAACTTAAGGTTAAAATAAGTGGTAAAGGAGGTAGTGTATTAAGTCTTACTATCCTTGACCCGGTACCAGAGCGCGGTAAAGATATTTTGAACAAAACAATTGAAGAGTATAATAGATCCGTTTTATTGGCCAAAAATAAGGAAGCTACTGCCGCACTGGCATTTATTGATGATAGGTTGAAGCTTATAACCGGAGAACTTTCGAGCGCTGAAAAAGCTGTGGAAGAATATAAAACCGATAAGGAGATAACCGATATCAGTTCGCAGTCACAGTTACTATTAAATAAGATCAAAGAAAATGATTCACAGCTAAATAGCGTGAATATTCAGTTAAATGTGATGCAATCTGTTACCGATTATTTAAGCAGTAATGCCGGTGGAAGGGGCGCTTCAGGAATTATCGGGGTTGATGATCCTGTCCTTCAAAATAAACTGAATAAGTTAAACGATCTTGAGCTCGAGCGTACCCGTTTGTTACGTACAATGAACGAGGGCAATCCAATCATTGAAGGGTTAAATAGTCAGATTTCATCCACTAAAACCAGTATTAACGATAATATTCAAGCTGTTAGAAGAGGATTGGTGATTACCAGAAATAATCTTCAAAGCAATAACAGTGGGTTTGAATCAGCGGTAAGAACGGTGCCGCAAAAGGAACGACAACTGATCAATATTGAGCGTCAGAAAAATATTAAAGAGGAACTTTATGTTTATTTATTACAAAAAAGAGAAGAAACAGCTCTTTCTTATGCAGCTCAGTTTCCTGAAAGTGAGTTGGTAGATGCACCAAGTTCAGGAACAGATCCCGAATCACCGCAAAAGGTTATTGTTGTTTTCTTGTCAATGGTTATGGGGCTGCTGGCTCCAATAGTGTTCTTTGGAATAAAAGACTTTTTAAACGATAAGGTATTAAACCGTCAGGTCATTGAAAGCACTACCAATGCACCTATATTAGGGGTGATAGGCAAGAATAACACTAATGAGAAATTGGTAGTTAAACAGGGTAGTAGAACTGCTATTTCTGAGCAATTTAGGTTTTTACGAACCAATTTGCAGTACCTAGATCATGAACAGAAAAATCAAACCATCCTGGTTACATCAAGCATCCCTGATGAAGGAAAAAGCTTTATATCAGCCAATTTAGGGGCAAGCCTTTCCATTTCCGGAAAAAAAACATTAATACTTGAAATGGATTTGCGAAAACCCGGATTGGCGAAAATGTTTGACGTGGTGGCTGAAAAAGGCATTTCGAACTTAATTCGAGGTGAAGTGACCCTCGAGGAGGTAATTCAACCATCGCGTACTTATGAAACGCTGGATATAGTTACCTGCGGAACTACTGCCGATAATCCTGCCGAATTACTTTTGGATAAACGGCTTGCCGACCTGTTCGAGTTCTTAAAAAAACGTTACGATTATATAATTATAGATTCACCTCCAGTAGGTTTGGTTACGGATGCGTTGATATTGGAAAGATTTGCTGATATGTCTATTTACGTGATTCGATATGGCTATACACATATTTTTAACTTAAAACTTATCTCGGATGTACATAAAAATGGGAAGTTTAAAAATATGGGCTTAATCTTTAACGGTGTTAATTTGCAGGACTCTAAAGAATACGCATACAGTTATTCAAATGGTTATTATTATGATAATCCGAAGCAAAAAGGAATCATGAAACGACTAAAAAACTCTTAAGGAGTTTTTTAATTGAAAACTCAATTGTATACTATTTGCTTAGAAAGCAATTGTAAAACAGGTATCTAAAATAAACTAAGAAACAGTAATCACATCGATTGTTATGACTAATAAAACTAACCAAAGCATTGCGGTAATAGGATTGGGCTATGTTGGACTACCTTTAGCAGTAGAGTTCGGAAAGAAATACCCTACTGTTGGGTTTGACATTAATGAAAATCGTATTAAAGAATTAAGCGAGGGTTTCGACCGAACACTAGAAGTTGAAGAAAAGGATCTAAAAGAATCAAAATGCCTTCAATTCGCCTCTAATGTAGAGCATATAGCTACATGCAATATTTTTATTGTAACCGTGCCAACACCTATTGATCATTTTAAAAACCCGGATCTGGGTCCCTTGTTAAAGGCCAGTGCAATGCTTGGCAAAGTTCTAAAGAAAGGTGATATAGTTATCTATGAATCAACGGTTTATCCGGGGTGTACAGAGGAGGATTGCGTTCCGGTATTAGAAAAATATAGCGGATTAAAATTTAATACTGATTTCTATTGCGGTTATTCACCTGAACGAATTAATCCAGGTGACAAAGTAAATACTCTTAAAACCATTCGTAAAGTAGTAAGCGGTAGTACTCCTGAAGTTGCACAAACTGTTAAGACTTTATACGACAGCATTGTTGATGCAGGTACATTTCTGGCTTCATCATTGAAGGTTGCCGAAGCCTCCAAAGCAATTGAAAATGCCCAGCGCGACGTTAATATTTCGTTTGTGAATGAATTGTCCTTGATTTTTGACAAAATGGGAATTGATACCCATGATGTTCTCGAAGCTGCAGGTACCAAATGGAATTTTTTACGTTTTAGCCCTGGATTGGTTGGTGGTCACTGTATTGGAGTCGATCCGTATTATCTAATGCATAAGGCTCAAAGTTTAGGTTATTATCCTCAGGTGATTCTTTCGGGAAGAAGGATCAACGATAACATGGGGATGTTTGTAGCTAATAAGGTGATCAAATTAATGATCAAAAAAGGGCATAAGATAGAAGGTTCAAAAGCATTGCTGCTTGGCGTAACTTTTAAAGAAAACTGTCCTGATATCCGAAACTCAAGAGTGATTGATATTTACAACGAGTTACGTCAGTTTGGCCTATCGGTTGAAGTTTATGACCCATGGGCAAATAAAGATGAAGTAAAGGAAGAGTATGGAATTTGTCTGCTTCCGGAGCTTGACGAGCGCACTTATGATGTAATTATTTTAGCAGTATCACATAGTGAATTCCTTGCTTTGGAATATAACAACTTAACACATAACAAGTCATCAGTAATATTTGATACAAAAGCTTTCCTCGACAGAAAACTTGTGGATGCTCGTTTGTAAGTCGATTAAGTATTAATCTCGTTTTCTATCAACATTAACGCTCAACTTTATGAAACCAATTCAAATGGTTGACCTGAATGGTCAGTACCAAAATATTAAAGCCGAAATAGATCAGGCTATAACCGACTGCTTAAATGAAGCAGCGTTTATTAATGGTCCCCAGGTGAAACAATTTCAGCAAAACTTGGCTTCTTATCTTGCTGTTAATCATGTTATTACATGCGGAAATGGTACTGATGCTCTTCAAATTGCTATGATGGCTTTGAATTTAAAACCCGGCGATGAAGTGATTGTTCCTGCTTTTACTTACGTAGCTACTGCCGAGGTTATCGCTTTATTGGGGCTTACTCCTGTAATGGTAGAAGTAGATCCTCATACTTTTAATATTACTGCCGAAATTATTGAAAAAGCCATTACCCCAAATTCAAAAGCCGTAGTTCCTGTTCACCTTTTTGGCCAATGTTGTGATATGGAGCCAATCATGGAAATGGCCCGAAAATACAATTTATATGTTATTGAAGATACTGCCCAGGCACTAGGTGCAAAGTATACCTTTTCAGATGGCAGTGTTAAGTCGGCTGGAACCATTGGTGATATAGGCTGTACCTCCTTTTTCCCCTCTAAAAATCTGGGTTGCTATGGAGATGGCGGCGCAATTATGACCAACAATGAAGAATTAGGGGTAAAACTTCAAAAAATAGCCAATCATGGTCAGGCAAAAAAATATTATCATGAGATGGTAGGAGTAAACTCTCGTTTGGATACGTTGCAGGCTGCAATTCTCATTATAAAACTTAAAAAACTTGATGAGTATGCTGCTTCAAGAAATGCAGTTGCAGAAAAATACGATCAAGCTTTTGCTTCAATCGAAGGTGTTACTATTCCTAAACGTCAATCTAATTCAACCCATGTATTTCACCAATATACTTTAAAGTTGGAAGGCATTGAAAGAGAGGGTTTGAAGAAGCATTTGGAAGCAGGAGGAATTCCCGCAATGATTTATTATCCGCTGCCATTGCATAAACAGGAGGCGTTTAAATCAGACAGATACAATGAAGGAGATTTTCCGGTTTCCGAAGCGTTGTGCAGCCAGGTGTTATCGCTACCGATGCATACTGAAATGGAGGACGATCAGTTGAATTATATTACCAGTCAATTACTAGCATATGTCGCAACAGTTAAACAATACGTCTGAATTGGTGAAAGAGTATTTCGCACACGAAACCTCTTTGGTTGATGCGAACGCTGAAATAGGAGCGGGTACTAAAATATGGCACTTCAGCCATATTATGGGCAATTGTAAAATAGGGGAACGTTGTAATATTGGGCAGAATGTCGTTGTTTCACCCAACGTGGTGTTAGGAAGCAACGTAAAGGTTCAAAACAATGTATCTATTTATACCGGTGTTACCTGTGATGATGATGTTTTCTTAGGGCCTTCAATGGTTTTTACCAATGTCATTAACCCCAGAAGTGCCATCAACAGGAAAGATCAATATGCCAAAACACATGTTGGAAAAGGAGCTTCGATTGGAGCTAATGCCACTATTGTTTGCGGACATGACATTGGTGAATATGCTTTTATTGGAGCAGGGGCAGTGGTTACTAAAAATGTACCCGCTTATGCCTTGTTAGTTGGTAATCCAGCAAAGCAAATAGGATGGGTGGGTGAATATGGTCATCGACTGGTTTTTGATAAAAACAATAAAGCAGTTTGTCCTGAAAGTGGACAAGAATATCAATTTAAAAATAATCAAGTAACAAGAATTAAATAAGTAAAACGCTCTCATATGCCAAGCAGATCCTCAAAAGTTAAGTTCGCCGTTATTGGCTGTGGCCATATAGGTAAACGACATGCCGAAATGGTTACTAGAAATCATGAGTCGGAATTAGTTGCCCTAATCGATGTAAAGCCACAGGACGAATTGGGCATTAAAAACTACGATGTTCCTTTTTTTAGAAATATAGAAGAATTTTTAGCTGAAGGTATGAATGTTGATGTGATTAACATTGCCAGTCCGAATGGGTTCCACGCTGAACATGCATTAAAATGTTTGGATGCCCGTAAGCATATCGTTGTAGAAAAACCTGTTGCGCTGAAAAAGATCGATGCGGAAAAGGTGATCTATAAAGCGCTAAATGTACATAAGCAGGTTTTTGCTGTTATGCAAAATCGATATTCGCCTCCTTCTGAATGGATCAAAACCCTTATTGATTCCGAAAAACTGGGTAAGGTTCACATGGTGCAGCTAAACTGCTATTGGAATCGTGATGAGCGGTATTATACCCCTGACAGCTGGCATGGTAAAAACGATTTGGATGGAGGAACTCTCTTTACGCAGTTTTCCCACTTTATTGATATCCTGTATTGGTTGTTTGGTGATATTGAAAATATTAAGGCGCGATTCGCCGATTTCAATCACACTGCCTTAACTGATTTCGAAGATTCAGGCTTTGTAAGCTTTGATTTTGTAAATGGTGGTATGGGTTGTATTAATTACTCTACTTCGGTGTGGGATAGGAATTTAGAGAGTAGCATGACAATTATTGCCGAAAATGGTAGCGTTAAAATAGGCGGACAATACATGAATGAGGTTGAATATTGCCATATAAAAGATTATCAAATGCCTGTTTTGGCTCCTACTAATCCGGGTAATGATTATGGTGCTTACAAAGGATCAGCTCAAAATCATCATTATATTATAGAGAACGTTGTAGATACATTAAAGGGAAGATCTTCAATCACTACTAATGCTTTGGAAGGACTTAAAGTGGTTGAGATCATAGAACGAATTTACAGCCAGCGCTAATACAATGATAACACTTAGAGTGCCCGGGAACTATTTTAAAAACATTATCACATTGTTTACGGGAATTCTATTGGCCCAAGGTATTCAGATTTTGCTTTTTCTGGTATTACCACGCTTATACAGTCCGCAAAGCTTCGGTAAGCTCACTTTAATGCTAAGTGTAGTTTCCATATTGTCGATTATGGCATCAGGTAAATATGAACAGGCTATTGTTTTACCTAAAAGATTTCAAACAGGCATAAGCGTTCTAAAAATCACTTTTTTATTAGCTTTTGTTTTTTGCTCGCTATTAATGTTGATATTCCTTTTATTCGGACAACCCCTCATTATAGCATTAAAACTGCAACTGTTAGCTGATTGGTTCTATGTTATACCATTAATGGTTTTGCTAAATATCCTTTCCGTTGGATTGTTTTTTTGGTTCACCAGAAACAGAGAGTATAGATTAATTGCCAAAAATAAGGTATCTGAAAATGTGGTTTTTGGAGTTAGTGCTATATCAATGGGACTAATGAAAATTCCTATTGGGTTAGTAATAGCCCGGTTCTTTGGACAAATCTCAGGGGTTCTGTTATATGTTTTTAAACTTCATAAGAAGGGGGAATGGGGGCATTTTAAATCTAATAATGAGCCCAAGTTGCTAAAAGCCACTGCTATAAGGTATAAGAAATTTCCAAAGTTCTCCATGTTTGCCGGGTTATTTAATACAGGGGCAGCTGAAGTTCCAAGTTTTGTCATCAATTACTTTTATGGGCCATTAATATTGGGTTGGTGGGGATTTGCAAATAGTGTAGCAACAGTTCCTTTAGGAGTGATTTCAAAATCGGTTGGAAATGTATTTAACGAACAGGCGGCAAAAGATTATGTCCAGTTTGGCAGCTGTAGGCGAGTGCTTTTAAAGACATTATTATTATTAATTGGTATTGGAATAGTTCCTTTTGTGATTTTAATTTTTTATGCCCCGCAATTATTTGCCCTAATTTTTGGAGAAGAGTGGAGACAAGCCGGTAAATATGTCCAGATTCTGTCGCCCAATTATTTTTTTCAATTTATCTCTAATCCCGTTACATCGGTTCTTTTAATTGCTGAAAGACAGGAGGTTGATATGTTGATAGAGGTGTTTTTACTAATAGGCATTTTGAGTTTCATGCTTGTTTTTGGCCGCTTTCATTCAATCGAGTTAACGCTTAAAGCTTATACCATTATTTATTCAATTTATTATTTGACCATACTTTTTTTAAGCTACTACTATTCATCAAGAAAAGATTTAGCGTGGAGCTTAAAAAAGACAATGATAACATCATGATTTTCGGATTTCTATTGGCTCATAAAAAAAAGAAAAATGGCTCACAGGATATGTCTGTAAAGGATAAATATAAGGCATTGACTGATACAGAACCTTCTATTTGCATATATGCTTTGCCCTGGTGGTTAGATGCTGTGTGCGGGGAGCAAAATTGGGATGTAAGGATTATAGAATCGGATAAAAAGGTAGTGGCATCCTGGGCTTTTTATCGGGAGAATAAAATGGGTTTCAATCTGATACACATGCCAACCTTTACACCTTTTGGAGGGGTTTGGTTAAATTATCCTACTGATCAGAACTATACAAACAGGCTCAGTTATGAAATATCCATGACAACGGATTTGCTTGAGCAAATGCCAGCATTTGACTATTTAAGACAGGGATTTAGTTATCAGTTTAGAAATTGGCTGGGCTTTTATTGGAATGGATTTAAACAAACGAGTCGTTATTCGTATGTTTTAGAAGACCTGTCGGATATAAATGAAGTGTTTAACCGATTTCATAAGAGTAAACGCAGTAATATACGTAAGGCCGAAAAGGCAGTGAAAGTTCATCACGGTCTTACTGCAAATGAGTTTTACGAATTCCATAAAAAATCACTCACCGGAAGCGGAAAACAAATTTCATACTCCTTTTCACAGTTTGAAAGATTGCACAACGCAGCAATAGTTAACAATGCAGGAAAAGTGTTTTACGCAATTGATGAACAAGGGAATATACACAGCGCGCTTTTTGTTGTATGGGATAAGCAATCGGCTTATTCAATTATAAGTGCTGTTAATCCAACGTATAATGAAAGCTATTCATTGAGTTTACTGTTTTATGAAGCAATAAAATATACTTCTGCTTTTGTAAATAAATTTGATTTTGAGGGCAGTATGATAAAAGGTGTGGAAACAGCATACCGAAACTTCGGCGCTAAACAAAAAGAATATTTTATAATTTCAAAAACACCGTCGAAGCTTTTAAAGCTGATAATGTTTTTTAAAGACGAGTTCCTTCGTTAATAGTGGAGGTGGCATGAAAGAATTGATCATTACGTTTTCAGATACTTACCAGGAAGAAAAAAAGTACATTGCCAATGTTATTTTTAATGACTTTTGGGGCATTCCTTATCAGTTGATTTTCAAAAATGGGTTTGATAAAGCTGAAATATCAATGGCTGACAGCCCGGTTCGTATTCAATTTCCAGAAATATTATTTTCAACCAAGACTGATTATTGGTTAAAAAAGGAAAGTTTACCTGCGAGTCCGCTGCGAATCAGAAAATTGGATGATTTAAATCCTCATCACTTCTATCATAATAGTGTTCCGGTGATTTATGGGGAGGATACATCCTCAGTTATTGATTTAAATTCTGATACGATAAAGTTCGATATAGATATTTTTGGTAGTATTTTCTTTTGTCTCACTTTATATGAAGAAGTAGGAAGTGACCATCGGGACGAATTTGGTCGATTCCCGTTCCATGCGTCCATTTTGGTAAAAGAAAAAATAAAACATCGACCAATTGTTAATGAATACCTTGAGATCTTGTTCCGATTGTTGCAAGTTTTATCATCCGAAATCAATCGTAAGGAAAGAAGCTATCGCTTGAACATCACCCATGATGTCGATAAGCCCAGAGCTCATGATTTTCCTTTTAAAACCTTTTTAAAAGATTGTGCTAAAGACGTGATCATGCATCGTTCCGGAACTCTTTTAATGAAGCGTGTTCAGTCGCGTTTTATTAAAGAAGACGATTATCATAAAAATAAAGATCCCTTCAATACATTTAAATTTTTAATGGACGTAAGTGATCGATTGGGCCTAATCAGTGAGTTTAATTTTATTGTAATAGATGGGAAAGGCTCCGTTGACGGTGCATATGATATTGAGTCGAAGTTTATAAAACAGGTGATGAAAAATATTCATCATCGGGGACATTTATTAGGATTTCATCCCAGTTTCTATACATTTTGTGATGTAGAAAAGACACAACAGGAATTTCATAAATTTATTAAGGTATGCAAAGAATTGGGAATTCAACAGGAGCAATATGGTGGAAGGCAGCATTATCTGCGTTGGAAAAATCCCGATAGTTGGAGAATATGGGATCAAATTGGTGCCGATTTTGATTCATCAGTTGGTTGGAAATCAATTTCAGGATTTAGGTCAGGCACATGTTTTGAGTATCCTGTATTTGATTTAATAAGCAGAAAGCAATTGAAGCTTCGAGAACGTTCCCTGCATGTGATGGAAATTAGTCAAGAGGAATGTAGTTCCGAAGAGGATTTCAGGAAACATGTCATTGAGTTGAGTAAAGCCTGCAAACATTACCAGGGAGAATTGGTTCTGCTGTTTCATAACGATAGGGTTCTTTCTCCAAAACATTGTAAAGACTATGAAGACTTGTTAGAAAATTTAGTTTAAGTACATGAATACGCTCTCAACATCCGGTCAGTATAATTATTTCTATAAGGCTTTAAATTTCTTTTTAGGCTTGGCGATTTATTTTGTGCTCGATTGGGCTTATAGAACTCAAATTTCAGTAACCTATATGTATGAAGGTTACCGACTGGATTCTTCTCCCGAACGAATTATAATTGGAAAAATAATAGTTCTTTCAGTTTTAGCTTTTATCACGTTAAAATCATTGAGCCCTTTCATTTATACCATGCTCATGATCATTAACCTTTTCATACTTTTTCCCAATGTTGTTTTATTTGAGAATATGGATGCACAGCCTGAAATCTTATTCGGAATTCTTCTGCTTGAGATCTCAATTGTGTTTTTTAGTGCATTCAGATATCCTATTTCTGTAAACCAGGTTCGTATTGATAAAAGGATTAAAGTATTATTAATTATTATCCTGATCTCCATTGTTCCATTTTTAATTATTTACCGTTTCGATTTTAACTTCAGAAATTTACTGTTCGAAGATATTTATGATACACGCTTTGAAGCCAGAGAGAAAAGAACATTCTTCACTGGTTATGCTTATTCGGTATTAACCAAAGTTATAATTCCCGTTTTCTTGATCTTTACCATCTATTACAAAAAATACCTATTTACGCTTGTTGGTATTATTCTGCTTGTTTATTTGTTTTTGTGTGGAGCCCATAAAGGGGTTCTTTTGGGCGCACTTCTAATACTAGCTTTTTACTTTCTAGAGTATTATAAAAAACTGGCTATTGTATTAGGTGTTTTCCTTGTAGCAATTCTTTTGTGCTATTATCTAAAGGAAAAGAATGGAAATGTAGAGCTGGAATCTATAGTGGTTCGTCGTACCTTTTTCTTGCCAGCTTATCTCAATATTTGTTATTTCGAGTTTTTTGCCGATAACCCAATGCGGCTTTCGCATAGTATTCTATCGCCTATCTATCAATACCCTTATCCGGTCGAACCTACAAATATGATCGGCTGGCATTACTTCAATAATATTAAATCAGGAGCCAATAATGGAGTGGTAAGCGATGGCTATATGAATTTTGGCATTCCTGGAGAGATCATCTTCTGTGTAATTACCGGGTGGTTAGTGGCTTTTTTTGATTCACTTAATATTAGCCACAAGTTTGGTGGTTTGTTCATTTACTTTATTGTAACTATTAACGGTAGTGCACTATTTACATTGTTGCTAACCCATGGAGGTATTGTGCTGGTATTGGTGGGTTTGTATTTCTTGCAAAATACGCAAGAAGAGTTTGAAACAGGTGCCGAAATAGAATCTGGCCAGGAACTTGAACAGGTCTGATTTAAAAATCACAAAAATCAATTGATTAAAAATATCATACTAATGGAAAATTCTAGCTCTCAACCTCCGCAAATTAAAGTATGTCACCTTACATCCGTCCATAAACGGTATGATCCACGTATTTATTACAAAGAATGCCGTAGCCTTGCAAAAGCAGGTTATAAAGTCCATCTAATTGTTGCCGACGGCCTTGGAGATGAAACAAAAGATGGAGTGAATTTTAATGATGTAGGTGCTTCAAAAGGCCGGTTCAATCGCTTTGTGAGCACTTCAATGAAGATTTACAAAAAAGCAAAAGAGATCAATGCTGAAATATATCATTTGCATGATCCTGAGTTGCTACCTGTAGGATATATGTTGGCTCGCAAAGGCAAAAAAGTTGTTTATGACGCGCATGAAGATGTACCCGTTCAGATAAAAGCTAAAGCTTATATAAATCCATTGATCAAACAACCCTTATCTTCTTCTGTGAAAATTGTTGAAGACTACATTGTTAAAAATATTGCAGGTGTGATTACGGCAACCCCATATATCAGAGATCGATTTTTACCCCTTAATAAAAACTCGGTTGATGTTTGTAATTATCCATTAATTAATGGAACCAGTATTGTTAAAACCAAGTGGGAATTAAAAAATGATTCTATTTGTTATGTAGGAGGAATTTCGGAAGTAAGAGGGATTAAGCAAATGGTAGAAGCGATGAAATACCTCAATGGTTATAAACTGAATTTGGGAGGTGAATTTGAAACTGATCAACTAAGGGAAGAAACAGTTAAGATTGAGGGTTGGTCGAAGGTGAACGAACTGGGCTTTTTAAATAGAGACAAAGTTGGAGCGATTTTAGCCGAATCAAAGATTGGTATTGTAACGCTTCAACCCATTAAGAATTATGTTGATGCTATGCCGGTAAAGATGTTTGAATACATGCTGGCAGGCCTGCCAGTTGTAGCCTCTAATTTTCCTTTATATAAAGAAATTCTGGAAAGCAATAAATGTGGCATTTGTGTTGATCCAACTGATCCAAAGCAAATTGCAGACGCTATTTCATTTTTGTTAGAAAATCAGGAACAGGCTTTGCAAATGGGAGATAATGGATATGAAGCTGTTCTTAATAAATACAATTGGGCTTCTGAAGAAATTAAAGTATTGAATTTGTACGATAAACTATTAGCTAACTAGATGATTAAATAATTACTCAAACTACTAAACGCTCTCATAATGATTTACGCCGAACAAACACTTCCTAAGGAAATAAAGCCTGCATTTGATCACTCGTCTGAAAAACAGATCATCATTGATATTATTGCCGGGGCCCGCCCTAATTTTATGAAAATAGCTCCAATTATTGAGTCAATTAAGCAAGAACAAGAACTTGGTGCCAATATCGCTTTTCGTTTAATTCATACCGGTCAGCATTATGATAAAATGATGAGCGGCAATTTCTTTGAACAACTGGGAATTCCGGAACCTGATTTTAATCTTGAAGTAGGTTCAGGAACTCAGGCTGAACAAACGGCAAAGATTATGATGCGTTACGAGGAGCTTCTACTGAAATCGCCTGCTGATCTTTGTTTGGTGGTGGGCGACGTTACTTCTACCATGGCTTGTTCGATAGCAGCAAAGAAATTAAATATTAAGGTGGCACATGTGGAGGCCGGAATACGATCGGGAGATTTGTCGATGCCTGAAGAAATCAACAGGATGGTAACCGATGCCATTACTGATTATTTTTTTACTACCACTAAAATAGCCAGTGACAATCTAATAAAATCTGGAATTAAAGCTGAACAAATCTTTTTCGTGGGTAATACCATGATTGATACCTTGTTAAAGCAAATGCCACACTTTAAGAAACCTGAATTATGGTCTTCCCTGGTATTGGCCCCTCAGCAGTACCTAGTTGTAACCCTACACCGTCCTTCTAACGTTGATGAGGCTGATCGCCTCAAATTTCTCATTAATGAAATTGTAGATAATAGTATGGGGCTGCCGATTATCTTTCCTGTACATCCGCGAACCGCACAAAAGATTTCTCAAACCGGTATTAATGCCGCTAATCTCCATACTGTTGAACCAATGGGCTACCTTGAGTTTAATTATTTGGTGAGAAATGCAAAGGCGGTAATAACCGATTCGGGAGGGATCACGGAGGAAACAACGGTGATGGGCGTCCCATGCATGACCTTACGGAATACTACTGAACGGCCTGAAACCTGTTCTATTGGTACCAACGAATTGTTGGGGACCAATCCTGAAGCGTTGAAGCCGGCATTGAAAAAACTATTTGAAGGCGAATGGAAAAAGGGAGCCATACCTGAACTATGGGATGGAAAAACCTCAGCGCGAATTGTTAAACAGTTAATTAACCTTTTCGCTCTATGAAAATAGTTTACTTCTATCAATATTTTACTACTCCAAATGGTGCCTGGAGCACCCGGGTTTATGAATTTACGCGAAACTGGGTTGCTCAGGGACATGAAGTGACCGTTGTTACGAGTGTTTATTCGAAATCTGATATTAAAGCTAAAAGGTTTCTAGAAGATCAGGTGATTGATGGAATTAAGCTCAAGGTTATCAATATCGAAATAAATAATAAGCAGCCAATCTATAAACGTGTATTTACTTTTTTAGCTTATTCATTTATGTCGAGCTGGTATGCGCTTACACTTCCTGCCGATGTTGTAATTGCTTCATCGGGTCCTATTTCAGTAGGGATTCCAGGCTTAATTGCAAAGTATCTCAGACGAAGAAAAATGGTGTTTGAAGTTAGGGATATTTGGCCCGACGCCGCGATTGAACTGGGGGTGGTAACAAATAAATGGGTGAAAAAATTTGCCTATTGGTTTGAAAAAGTCTGTTATGATGCTGCTGATTTAATTGTAGCTCTTTCACCTGGGATGAAGGAAAATATTGAAAGACGATTTGGTATAACCAAAGTTATATCCATAACCAACTCTGCTAACTTAAGCTTATTCGGTAATAGGATTGAAAACGCTAATGTGCCCGAATACTTCTTTACCAAAAAAGTAGCCATTTATACCGGTAATATTGGATCAACCAATAACTCCGAACTATTGCTGGAAACTGCTAAAATATTGAAGAGTAAAGGCTGTGATCAGATTAAGATATTGTTGGTTGGAGATGGAAAACAGAAGGAGTATCTTGAAAAAAGGGCGGCTGATGAAGCTGTGGATAATTTTGAAATAATGGGGTTGATGCCTAAAAAAGAATTAGTGGCCCTTATTCAGCGTTCATTTGTTTCAATCATTCCCATGGCCAATGTTCCAATGCTGGCAACATCCTCGCCTAATAAACTATATGAATCATTGGCGGCAGGAGTGCCTGTGGTACAAACTACTCAAGGTTGGATTAAAGAATTTCTGGCCGAACATAAATGCGGATATACTACACAGGCTGACTCCCAAGAGTTAGCAGTTGTTTTAGAGGCATTGTCGCTAAAAGACAGGGAGCTTAAAGAAAGCGGTCAAAGAGCAACTGAGATCGCCAAGGAATATTTTGATAAGGATTACCTGGCAGACAAAATGCTTAAAGGAATTTCGAGCGTGGTGCCATCACAAAAACGCAAGGTAGAAATGATTTACTAATGATTAATTAAACCCCATAATTTATGCAAATACCGTTCTCTCCTCCACGAATTGATCAAAAAACAATTGATGCTGTGGTTGATACATTAAAATCAGGCTGGATTACTACCGGTCCAAAAACTAAGCTGTTTGAAAAACAACTTGCGCAATATACAGGTGCCCCAACAGTATTATGTTTAAACTCAGCTACCGCCGGCTTAGAATTAGCTCTTCGTTGGTTTGGCGTTGGCAAGGGAGATGAAGTTATTTTGCCTGCTTACACCTATAGCGCTACAGCCAATGTGGTGCTTCATTGCGGGGCAACTCCCGTATTTGTTGATGTAAATAAGGATGATTTTAATATAAGTATAGCTGAAATTGCACAATATATCTCCGCAAAAACCAAAGTGATAATGGCTGTTGATTTTGCTGGATTGCCTTGCGATTACAGCAATATCAACAGCCTTGTAAATAATGATGATGTGAAATCATTGTTTAAGCCTTCATCAAAGAATCAGAAAAAATTAGATAGGATATTGGTTTTGTCGGATGCGGCTCATTCAATTGGGGGAACGTACAAAGGTAAAAGGGTGGGTGCGTTAGCTGACATTTCAGTTATTTCATTTCATGCAGTGAAAAACCTTACTACGGCCGAAGGTGGTGCAATGTGCTTTAATTTGCCTGAACCTTTTGATAACCAGGAAATTTATCAGGCTCTTTCTGTTAAGGCATTGCATGGACAAAATAAAGACGCTTTGGCTAAAACAAAGCCCGGGTCATGGAAGTATGATATTATAGAGCCGGGATATAAATACAACATGACCGATATTGCTGCTGCAATTGGTTTGGTGGAATTAGAGCGCTACGATAATGATATGTTGGTAAAACGCAAGGAAATTTGTGAGTTTTATAATAAATATCTGTTGGAATACTCGTGGGCGCAATTGCCCATATTGGAAAACGATATTAAAGATTCCTCTTATCATCTATATGCACTTCGAATTCGCGAGATTACTGAACAGCAAAGAGATCAGATCATTGCTTTAATATCAGAAGCAGGAGTAGCCGTTAATGTACATTTTATTCCTGTTCCCATGATGTCATATTATCGTTCCATAGGATTTGATATCGCTGATTATCCTTTTGCTTACGATAATTATTCAAGGGAAATTTCGCTGCCCGTGTATTATGATCTGAGTTTAGAACAAGCCAGATATGTTTGTGAAACAGTAACGGAAGCAGTGGAAAAAGTATTAAACAAGGTAGAAGCATGAACCGGATTTTAGATTTTCTTTTATCCTTTATTGGCTTATTGATTTTATTGCCTTTTTTTCTTGTAGTCGCTGTGTTAATTGCTCTGGATTCAAAGGGAGGGGTTTTTTATCAGCAACGACGAGTAGGGCGGTATGATAAAGATTTTGGTTTGCTGAAATTCAGAACCATGTTTAAAGGTTCAGATAAAAAAGGGCTTCTAACTATTGGAGATAGAGATAATAGGGTTACAAAGGTGGGTTATTACCTGAGGAAGTATAAGTTGGATGAGTTGCCGCAACTAATCAATGTTTTTATTGGTGATATGAGTTTGGTAGGGCCACGGCCTGAAGTACGGAAATATGTGGAGTTGTATTCAGCCGAACAACGTAAAGTATTAACGGTAAAGCCGGGGATTACTGATTATGCGTCATTAATGTTTAGAAATGAGTCGGAGTTAATGGCCGCACAGGATAATCCCGAATCTTATTACATACAAACTATATTGCCAACAAAGTTGCAGTACAGTTTGCAGTATATAGAAAGGAAAAGCTTTTGGGAAGATTTTAAAATCATCCTTTTAACCCTAAAGCAGATTGTGGCTTAAAAAACCAAAATGCAGTATAATTTAAACTCAAAAAAATGTTGAATAGAAGTAGAATAATGATTAACTTTTTATTTCTATTTAATTGATTATTAATGTTTTCTTTAAATAGAATAATCCGATATGTTGTATAATTGTGTATACAATTTGTGGAATCGGACCTTTAAATTTCGATACTGTTTATAAGTCAAATAGCCTTTTTTAGGGCTTCATAGAGGTGGCTTCAATATATGAAGATTTATCGGCCAGTAGGACCGATAATTGCTTATGATTAAACACAAAAAAGAGATTTCATACCATTTTTAACGTTAAATAAGAATGATTTAAACTGTTATGTAGAATATACAGGTATCTATGTTTACGCTCTCTCACTCGTCTAAGGTAAAGAAAGAAGCTTCCTTTACCTTGAGGCTATCTGCCTTTAAACTGGTCCCAAGATGGCTCATCTTTTTAATAGATGTTGCCGTTTGCGCCGGTTCATTTTTATTAGCTTTCATTTTGTTTTACAATTTTAACTTATCAGAGCTCTATGCACATACGGGCTTAAATCGCCTGGCTTTAATCAATATTTTTGTCTGTTCGGGTGTTTTTCTTTATAAAAAAAGCTATGCCGGTATCATACGACTATCTAGTTTGCAAGATATGATGCGGGTGTTCTCGGCCATCTGTTCCATTTCAGTTATTCTTTTAGGAATTAAAGTAATTTTTGATATGAATAACTTTGTTAGTTTGCCACTAAATGTGATCTTAAAACATTTCCTCATAATGTTCTTTATGTTAACTTCTTACAGGTCATTAGTGAAATGGACATTTGAAGCTGTTGAAGGAAAAAGTGATGAGCAAATAAATGTGGTAATCTTTGGCGCTGGAGATAGCGGGCAAATTACTAAACAGGTGATCGATCATTCTCGTCATTCAGGATTGCATATACATGCCTTCGTAGATGATAGCCCAAACAAAATTGGCAAGTATATTGGAGGGGTGAGAATCTACAATGCAAAAAATGATCTGATTGAACTTAAAAGGAAGTATAATATTCAGCAAGTCATATTCAGTATTCAAAATCTTGATACAAAAAGAAAAAGTGAAATGGTGGATCTTTGCTTGAATTTAGGCATCAAGGTAGTTAATGTTCCGCCTGTGAAAAACTGGATCAATGGTGAATTCACTTTAAATCAATTAAGGAATATTAAAATTGAAGAACTTCTTGAACGCGATGTGATCAAAATTGATAATAAGCATATCTGTTCCCAACTTCGGAACAAAAATATTCTTATTACCGGAGCTGCCGGTTCTATTGGTAGCGAAATAGTTCGTCAAATTGCATTTTTTGAGCCAAGCAGGATCATACTTTGTGACCAGGCCGAAACGGCCTTGTATTCCATTGAACTTGAAGTAAATGAATCTTTTCCAAAGATTAATTTTAGTCCTGTCATTATCGATATAAAAAATAAAGAAAGGATGGAACTTCTATTCAAGTTATATAAACCTGAGTATGTTTTCCATGCAGCGGCTTATAAACATGTTCCCATGATGGAATGCCATCCTTCAGAGGCTGTTTTAAATAATATTGGAGGGACAAAAGTAGTTGCCGACCTGGCTGTAAAATACAATGCGGAGAAATTCGTTATGGTTTCTACCGATAAGGCCGTTAATCCAACCAATGTGATGGGCGCTTCCAAACGAATTGCGGAAATCTACGCACAATCATTAAATGATTATCTAAAACAGGCTGATTCATCCACTCAAACTAAATTTATTACAACCAGATTCGGAAATGTTTTAGGATCAAACGGTTCTGTTATACCACGTTTTAGAGAACAGATTTCGAAAGGTGGCCCTGTAACAGTTACACATCCCGAAATTAATAGGTATTTTATGACAATTCCTGAAGCTTGTCAGCTTGTTTTAGAAGCTGCAACAATGGGCGATGGAGGCGAAATATTTGTTTTCGATATGGGTAAGTCGGTTAAAATAGTTGATTTGGCCAAGAAGATGATACAATTGTCGGGTTTAACAATTGATAAGGATATTAAGATTGTTTACTCGGGGTTACGCCCAGGAGAAAAATTGTATGAAGAATTATTGAATGATTCAGAATACGTAAAGCCGACTCATCATGAAAAAATAATGATTGCTAAAGTAAGGAAGTATTCCTTTGAAACCACCAGACAGGAAATTAATGAATTGCTTGATGCCGCTTCAAAAATGCATGATAATAAGATTGTGCAAAAAATGAAACATATCGTGCCTGAATTTAAAAGCAAGCATTCGGTTTTTGAAGTATTAGATACTATCGATGAGATTTCTACTGTAAATTAAAATATACCCTAAGTCGATTATTATCCCTGTATTCTTGATAGATGCAGGGATTTTTGCTTTTAATTATCTAATCTGTTTAGAAACGAAATCTTCTTTAAAATAAAAAAAGGCTGCTTAATTACTTAAGACAGCCCTACAAACACAAACTAATCTAAACTCTTACACGGCAACTTGCTCAGTTTGAGCATATATTCTGTCGACAACTGCCTTATTCTTTTCCAAAATAATTTTACGTTTTAAACTTAATTTAGGTGTGAGTTCGCCTCCGTCAATTGACCATTCTTTGTTCAATACCTCGAATTTTTTTATCTGCTCCCACTTGCCGAATGCTTCATTGTATCTGGTAACTTCACGTTGGTACTTGTCGATAACCTCCGGAAGTTTAACCAGCTCAGCATTGCTTGAACAAGTAATGTTATGTCTTTCGCACCAATCTTTAAGGGCCGAAAAAGCGGGAACAATTAATGCAGATGGAAAACGTTGGTTTTCTCCAATAACCATAATCTGTTCAATAAATATTGATTCTTTAAATTTATTCTCAATCACCTGAGGTGCAATGTACTTGCCGCCCGCTGTTTTAAACATTTCTTTTTTGCGATCGGTAATTTTCAGGTATTTGCCATCAATCATAACACCAATATCACCGGTATGGAACCAACCGTCAGTAATGGCTTCGGCAGTTAAGTCGGGTCGGTTATAATAACCTTTCATTACATTTGGCCCTTTACATAAGATCTCCCCATCTTCAGCAATTTTTACCTGTACACCATCAATTACTTTCCCAACTGAACCAAAACAATGTCCGTCGGGTTCAAGGGTGTTCACAGCTATCACTGGTGAAGTTTCAGTAAGGCCATAACCTTCTAAAACAGGAATTCCTGCACCGGAGAAAACTCTGGCAAGTCGCTCTTGTAAGGCTGCTCCTCCGGAAACTATAGCTTTCACATTTCCTCCGAGGGCTTCTTTCCATTTAGAAAAAATTAATTTGCGGGCAATTTTAAGTTGTTGTTCATACCACCATCCATTTTTGCCATCGTTTTCAAACTTTAATCCTAAATCTAGTGCCCAAAAGAAAAGAGATTTTTTTACACCTGTTAAGGCTGTTCCTTTAGCAACAATACGATCGTACACTTTTTCGAGTAAGCGTGGAACCGTTGAGAAGCAATCGGGTTTTACCTCTGCAAGATTAGCCGAAATTGTGTCAATACTTTCGGCATAATAGATGGATACACCGATCGACATGTACATGTAAACGACCATGCGCTCAAAAATGTGTGAAAGTGGTAAAAAGCTTAATGCTTTGCTGGTGCCCTGAGGGCAAATTTTTTGGCAAGCCAATACATTGCTGGCTAAATTACTATGGGTTAGCATTACTCCCTTTGGATTGCCAGTGGTACCTGAGGTATAAATCAGGGTAACCAAATCATCAGGAGTAACCATGGCGTTCCATTCTTTAAGTTTCGATCTATCGCCTTTTTTGCCTAGCTGTTTAACTTGTTCCCAGGAATTGGCTCCAACAACGTCATCATATGTGTAAACGGATGTAAGGGAAGGTACTTCAGAGCGAACGCGCTGAACCTTGTCATAAAGTTCCAGGTTAGCAACAAATAAAACTTTTACTTCCGCATCGTTTAAAATAAATTTTAAATCATTTTCGGCCAATGTGGGATAAAGAGGGACGTGGGTAGCATCAATTTGAAGTATTGCAAAATCTACAAAGTTCCATTCCGGGCGGTTGGGTGACATGTTCGCTACACGGTCATGTTTTCCTATGCCTAATTGTATAAGGCCCAGGCTAAGCAGATCAACGTTTTCCCTGAATTGTTCGGCCGAATAGGTTATCCACTTTCCGTTCTTTTTCCCGGCAACCACCTCCCGGTTTTTGTAACGTTCAGGTAAAGAGTTCAACAGGTCTACGATAGTGTTCACTTGCATCATAAGGTATGGTTAAAGGTGTATTATTGATTGAAACTGGTTTAAAACTAATTGATACTGATCTCGTTGAAATCTATTTAACGATAAAAATCACCCTTATTAAACCCTATACCAAATCAGTATTTGGTACAAATATATTTTTATAGTTTAAATTTCCAATATGCCAACTAATATTTTTTCATATTGGCCTTAAGCTAAATAATATTTTGATTTTTTTGGATTGTTGTTGGTTTTTATTATTTGCCAAACAAAAAGCAAGCCATACAAAAACAAAAAAAGGAACACATATAAGAATGTGCTCCTTTAATAGATAAATGGTGCTGGCTGTTTATAAGATCATTGATGAGCATAGATTTTGTCAATCAGCTCGTTGTTGTTAGTTACAATTACTTTACGTTTTAGGCTTAATTTAGGTGTCATCTCTCCACCGTCAATTGTCCATTCTTTTGGAAGCAGTTCAAACTTTTTTACTTGCTCCCATTTGCCAAACTCTTTATTATACTTTTCAACCTCTCTTTTGAATTTGGCTAGTACTTCTGAATGTTTAATTATTTCTGAGTTTGTTGTATAGTTAATAGCATGGCGCGAACACCATTCTCTTAGATTTTCAAAAGCAGGAACAATTAAGGCCGATGGGAAACGTTGATTTTCGCCAATTACCAAAACCTGTTCAATTAATAATGATTCCTTAAGTTTGTTTTCAATGGCTTGCGGAGCAACATATTTACCTCCGGCTGTTTTAAACATTTCTTTTTTACGGTCGGTAATGCGTAAAAATCCCTGTGAATCAATCTCTCCTATGTCTTCGGTATGAAACCAGCCGTTTTGATCAATTGCTTTTTCTGTTAAATCAGGCCGTTTATAGTAGCCTAAAAATACATTAGGCCCCTTGCATAATATTTCACCGTCTTCGGCTATTTTTACTTCAATGCCTTTAATAGGCTTTCCAACAAAGTTGAATTTATAATTCTTTGGATCGAAATGGTTGGCTGCTATAACAGGAGAAGTTTCAGTAAGACCATATCCTTCGAGTACGGTAATTCCTGCCGACATAAATACTTTTGCCAAACGAGTTTGCAGAGCGGCTCCTCCTGATACGATCAGTTTTACTTCGCCACCTAAAGCTTCTCTCCATTTGCTGAATATTAGTTTGTTGGCAAGTTTCAGCTGAGTTTCGTACCACCATCCGTTAGCTCCGTTCAGCTCATATTTTAAACCAAGGTTGAGCGCCCAATAGAAGAGTGCCTTTTTTATGCCTGTAAGCTCTGAACCTTTAATCGTTATTTTGTCATAGATCTTTTCGAGCAACCTGGGAACAGTTGTGAAAAAATGGGGTTTAACTTCCTGTAAATTGGCTGAAATAGTTTCAATACTTTCGGCATAGTAAATCGTTATCCCTAAATCAATACATAAATAGCCTGCAACCCGCTCAAAAACATGCGATAAGGGCAAAAAGCTTAACGAACGCTTAACTCCTCTTGGAATAAAGGAATGCAATGCACGTATGTTGCTCATAATGTTCTTATGGCTAAGCATTACACCTTTGGGAGTTCCGGTAGTTCCTGAAGTATATATTATGGTTAATACGTCGTTTTCATCAATCCGGCTTTTGCGCAAATCAATCTCGGTATAATCAATTTCACTTTTGTCACAGCATAATTCCTTCCAGGACCTTGCTTCAGGAATAGTATCGTAGGTATAAATGGCTTGTAACGAGGGGATGTCGGCTTTTAGTTTAATGATTTGATTATAAATCTCTTTGGTTGAAACAAAAATGACTTTAACTTCTGCATCATTAAGAATAAAGCGGATATCTTGTTCGGCAAGGGTGGGGTAAAGAGGAATATGAATAGCCCCAATTTGAGCAATGGCATAATCAACAAAATTCCACTCGGGACGATTAAAGGACATATTGGCAATTTTATCGTCTTTGCCGATCCCAAGTTTAATTAAGCCAAAGCTTAACGCGTTTACATTATTAGTAAATTCTTCAACCTTGTATTCTCGCCAGGTGCCGTTTTCTTTAGCGCATACCACAGGCGCTGAAGGGTAACGTTGTTCAAGCGAATCAAACAATCCAACAATTGTATTGACATCCATTGGTTTTAATTTATTTTGAAGAAACCGTTACAGAAACGGAGGTTATAGGTTTATTAATTTACTGTGGGCAAGAATACGATTTTTAAAGCGATAAACAACTGTTTAGACAATTAAATATTTCTTTAAAGTAAAGTTCATTTCATAAAAACTTAACTCTTTCCGAATAAATTAATATGCATGCATAATTTTTTGAGTTTGATTTTTCTTTATCTATCTTGCCTTTATAAACCTTTTTCAATCGGTACTTAACTTAAGCACTTGATTATATGAATATAAGCAATAAAATGACAAAGGAGCTTGGAATAAAGTATCCAATAATTATGGCACCCATGTTTTTAGTTTCAAATGAAGCTATGATGCGTTCAGCAATTGAAAGTGGAATAATGGGTGTTTTTCCAAGTTTGAATTACAGAAATGAAGGTGAGCTTGAGAAAGTATTGATCAATCTAAAAAATCATAAAGAGGTAAGTGGAGATTTAAGTGGTAATTACGGAGTGAATCTAATTGTTCAGCGTTCTAATCCATTATTCGAAAAGCATCTTAAAATTTGCGGGGAGCAAAAAGTTCCGTTTTATATCACATCATTGGGCAATCCTAAACCGGTAATAGAGCTTGCACATTCGTATGGAGCAAAAGTGTATTGCGATGTTACCAATATAGAGCACGCTGCAAAGTGTGCCAGCTTAGGCTGTGATGGCTTTATCGCAGTTGGACAAGGCGCAGGGGGGCATGCCGGACCGAGTCCTTTACATTTGTTGGTCCCTTCATTGAAGCATCATTTCCCTGATATTCCCTTAGTGGCGGCAGGTGGAATTGCCAATGGCGAGGGAATATTATCAGCATTGAGTTTGGGTGCAATGGGTGTTTCAATTGGCACCAGGTACATTAATTCGACCGAAAGTACTGTCAGCCAGGCTTACAAGCAGGGTATAATTGATGCTAAAATGGAGGATATTGTACTAACCGAAAAACTATCAGGAACCCCTTGTAATATTATAAATACGCCTTACGCTAAGAAAATAGGCTACAAGCAGAACTGGTTTGAAAAACTGCTTTCAGCGAACAAAACCACTAAGAAATATTTCAAAATGCTCGTGCAAATCCGTGGCATGAAAAAACTCGAAGCAGCCATTCATCCGAATAACTATAAGACCTTATGGTGTGCTGGTCAGTCAGTAGAATTAATTAATGATGTTTTACCAGCGAAAGAAATCACCGACCGATTAATTATTGAGCTCGAAGCGGCTAATAGAAATTTGCAGCAGGAACTTTTGAGTTCAACGGTTGCTGTAAATTGATTTTAGCTTAAGCTTTGGATAAATGGATTTATACTAACCGACAATCATACTAATGAAACAACTTAATAGCCTTATAAATAAAGCCAAAACCTCTTCATTTAACCTTTGGGTTTTAAATCGTGTTTTATGGAGAGCCATCCCTTTTAATAGTCCTCATAGGTTTGAAATAACCAGGGTAACTGATGAAGAGGTGATGATCAAAATGCCTTATATCCGAAGAAACCAAAATCATATTAAAGGATTACACGCCTGCGGATTAGCAACTTTATGTGAATATGCATGTGGATTACAGTTGATGAATGTATTGGGTGCCGCCAACTATCGTATTATTATGAAAGATTTGCATATGGAATACCAGTTTCAGGGAAAATCGGATGTTAATGTGCATTTTATATTTAATAATGAGGATGCCGAACAGGTAAATAATGAGTTGAAACTGAGTGATGCAGTGTTTAAAACATTCGAACTACCGGTTTACGATATACAAAACAACCTTATTTGTAAGGCCAGGGTTAATTGGCAAATAAAGAAATGGGACAAGGTGAAAACTAAAGTATAGTTTAAATGAAATTGGGAAATGATCGTCTTTCGGGTAAAAACTGAAAGACGATTGTTTTTAAGAGCAAAAGCAGTAGAAATTGGTTAAATTTAAAGATAGTCAGCATTTCAGCTTCCTGCTGCCAATTTATCTGTTCATCTTAAATGGTAATTGTATGGCTTACGAAAATCACACACCTGTATCAATCGGGTTTGCCGGCGATGTTATGATAGGAGGAATGGTAAATGAAAAAATTTCTGAAAATGGTTTCTCTTATCCCTGGGGTAATGTGCTTCCACTATTCAAGGCAACCGATTTAAATTTGATAAACCTGGAGGCTCCATTAACGCATTTTAACAAATCTCAGCGTATAAAATCAAGTAATCTTAAAGCAGAGCCTACCCGAATTCAAACCTTAATGGATGCCCGGATTGATGTGGTAAACATTGCCAATAACCACATTCTCGATTTTTATGAAGAAGGCTTGATTGAAACTATAGGTTTGCTGAATAAGGCCGGAATAGCTCATGTAGGAGCAGGAAGTAACAGTCAGCAAGCTGCTCAGCCAGTTATAATATCAAAGAATGGCGTTAACATTGGATTGTTGGGTTTTACAGATAATGAACCCTATTGGAAAGCAGTTGACAAACCCGGAACCAACTATGTTCAGGTAGGGGATATTGCCACTATTAAAGAGGCTATTGCCATGGTTAGGAATAAAGTTGATATTTTGATTTTGAGCATTCATTGGGGTGATAAAATGAACGATAAGCCTCTTCCTGAATTCGTTTCATTTGCCCACAAGATCATTGAGGCTGGAGTAGATATTATTCATGGGCATGGTGCACATGTTTTTCAGGGTATTGAAGTCTATAATGGAAAACTGATTATGTACGATACCGGCGATTTGATAGATGATTATGAATTGAATCCGGATCTAAAGAACAATCAAACCTGCTTTTTTAATTGTGAGATTGATAAAGATGGAGTGAAAAAAGTAAAGTTGGTTCCAATTGTACTGGAAAACATGCAAGCTAGGATCGCTCAGAATTCGGAGTATGATGATATATTAAATCACATGCAACAGCTTTCGGCAGCCTTTGGTACCTCAATCAACTCTAACGGAGAGGTTTTGGTGAATTAATGGGTACTTTAAATAAAGCAGCCAGCTTCTGATAAAAATAAAAAGCGGATAAGGTCACTCCTTATCCGCTTTTCTTTATAATTAACTGCAATTAATGCTCAGCTTGAGTGTCAAATTTCATCCAGAAATTATAGGCTTTTGCTTGATCAGCAGTTACTGATGTAATAGCATCGAATTTGTATTTTAGAGTTGTATTGGCTTTTAATGTAACCGGAATTGTCAACAAAGAACCTTCGCGGCTTACCAATACATCAACTTTATCACCCACCTTTTTATAACCTAACCATTTGTTCAGATCATCAACACGGTAATTGTCGAAACCTATAATTTCATCGTTTACGTTAATGCCGGCTTCATACGCACAAGTGCCTTTTACAACCGATGAAACAATGAGTTTACCATTATCGGTTTTAGTATTTGCACCAAAGTAAATTTCGCTCGAACGCCCTGCATTCTGATCGATCAAGCGCAATCCAACGGCACTTAAATAATCGTTAAAAGGAATAGGCTCGGTACCATTTACATATTTGCTGAAAAACTCATTTAAATTACGTCCGCAAATTAATTCGGCAGCGGCCTTAAATTCGGCATCGGTAAAGCCACGTTTCTTACCTAAATAATATTCAGTGTATAAATATTTCATCAGGTCATCCAGATCTTTTACCCCCTTGGTATCTCGAAGAATTTCCATATCGAGGATAAGGGCAAGAATAGAGCCTTTTTCATAGTAAGAAATTGTTGAATTACTTGAGTTTTCGTTAGGACGATAATATTTAATCCATGCATCGAAACTAGCCTCAGCTACCGGCTGCACTTGGTTTCCTGGTTGGTTAACCACCTTGTTAATATCAGCTGTAATTACCTCCAAATATGCATCAGGAGTGTAAAAACCTGCACGGCGAGTAAGCAAATTATCATAATAAGCAGTAAAACCTTCAGAGAACCATAGCATTGAAGTATAATTCTCACGATCATAATCAAAAGGGCCTAATACTTCCGGACGCAGGCGTTTAACGTTCCACAAGTGGAAATACTCATGGGCAATTAACGAAAGAAAAGATTTGTAAGATTTATCGTTGTTAAAGCCAAACCTAGAAGTTTGCACCGTAGTTGAGTTCAAATGTTCCAAACCGCCGCCTCCAGATGGCAAACAGTGTACAATAAAGGTATAACGCTTACAAGGATGTGAGTCGAAAACTTTGGTAGCTTCTTCACAAATTTGTTTTATATCGCGCGTTAATTTTGCTTTATCATAATTACCGCCACCATATAAAGCAATTTCATGCGGTACTCCTGCTGCTTCAAACTTTAGTATTTCCTGGTTGCCGATTTCAATTGGCGAATCAGCTAAAACATCATAGTTAGGAGATGACAACGTCCATTTGTTGTCATGAACACTTTCTAAGCCGGATGAAATTTCTTTCCAAGTGCTGTTTGGGGTTATTTTTATGGTTGATGAAAGTTCTTTCTTACCATCAATATACATGAAAACACTAGTTCCGTTTAAATAAGCATGGGCAGCATCAATAAAGCTCGTACGAACGGTTAGCTCAAATGCATACACTTTATATTTTATATTGATAGAAGTGGCTTTGTTGGCAGAAATTTTCCAGGTGTTTTTGTTTATTTTTTCGACTTTTAGAGCAGTAGATCCTGAAAATGCCTGGAATTGCTCTACATTACGGGCAAACTCACGAACCAGGTACGAACCCGGAGCCCAAACCGGTAACTTAACAATAAGGTCTTTGCCATTCCAGTGGTTAACATCCATTTGTACGTCAACATAATGCTGGGCAGCTTCGTCGAACGATAGCTTATAGCTTAGTTGGGTTTCGGCGGCAGAAGATGTATTCATAAAAAATACGGATAACAATATTAGCGTGCTTAATTTTTTCATCTAGTTCTCTCTCCTAGGGCGCAATATTACGAAAATGTTAATGCTCATCATATCAACACATATGTAATAAAAAAATGACAGTTGGTCTTTTAATGCGCAATGAAAGGGCGCTTTAAAATGCATTACTGCCTTATTTTTAGTAATTTATATAACCAATTTGTCAAATTTATGAAAATACATGTGTGTTGGAGGGCCATCCTCCTGGTTTCAATTTTAATAAACTCAACGTTCATTTCAACTAATGCCCAAAAAGCGGATAAGAATATCATTCAAAAGGTGATGAATGAAGCTTATGAAAAGTTTAAAAACGACTCCAGAGGTAAAAACGCCGATTATATTCCTTACCTGGCTAAGGTGGATTCAAATCTTTATGGAATCGCCATCGTAACACCCGATGGTAAGGTTTATGAACTGGGTGATTCGAAATTTGAATTTGGGATTGAATCCATATCAAAGGTTTTTGTTTTATGCCTGGCGTTAGAATCAAATACACCCGAAGAAATTGCGCAAAAGGTAGGTGTTAATGCAACCGGTTTTCCATTTAATTCGGTTACCTCCATTGAGCTCCAGGGAAAAAGGGCTGTAAATCCTTTGGTAAACGCAGGCGCCATGGCTACCAACAGTTTGGTTAAAGTGCAAAATGGCAATTCCAAATGGAAGACTATTAACGATTACTTTAACAGGTTGGCAGCGCGCGAGATCAAAGTGATAGATGAGCTATACCATTCGGAAGCGGAAACTAATCAGCATAACCAGGCGATTGCAATTCTTCTGCAGTCATACAACACCATTTATGATGATCCAATAATGACATGCGATTTGTATACCCGCCAATGCTCTTTTGGAACCTCTGCAAAAGACTTAGCTATAATGGCCGCCACATTAGCCAATAATGGTGTTAACCCGGTAACCAAAGACAAGATCATCAATCCCCAAAATGTCACTAAAACACTTGCTGTAATGACAACAAGTGGTTTATATGAAGATAGCGGACAATGGTTATATGATATCGGACTACCTGCTAAAAGTGGGGTTGGAGGAGGAATAATCGCTGTTGCACCCGGGAAAATGGGTATTTGTGTTTTTTCACCAAGGGTAGATCAGGCAGGAAATAGTGTTAAAGCCATTGAAACGATCAAATACATAGCCGAGAAATTGCAGCTGAATATTTTTAATCCAATGAAATAACGCTTTATTTTAATTTGACCATCAAGAGTTTTACTAACCAAACTATGTTTATAATCAACCTCGACAAAAGAACCAATGCAGGGACTATCAGTAGTGTTATTATGCGATACATCACTTAAATCTTATTAACCAAAATTTACGAAAAATTAAATTAGTTTCTTCAGTAGTTTTACTCAAATAAGGCTTAAGTGGAAAATTATACTGCTCTTATCAGCATTGAATCTTTTTCATTCCCCTGGAAAATATGAACATAATAAACTCCTTCTGATAAACCATTTCGATGCAGGGTGACTTCATGTTGCCCTTCTGTTAAGTTCTCATTCAAAATGCTTCTTACAATTCTGCCGGTTGTATCAATCAGATTGAGTTTAGTCGGTCCTGCTCCTGAAAGAAAACGGATAGTGGTATAATCAACAAACGGATTTGGAAAAGTAGTGAGTAGCTTCAGCTTACCTTTGCTGTTATTGTGAATTTGGTCTTTTGTTCTAAAAATGCTCAAGTCCGATTTTAGGTCAGGCTTGTTATCCATCACTCTTAATAATTCAGATTGAGAAACCCCAAACCATTGATTTAAGATGGTGGCATAAATGTTTCTGAAATCGTGATCCTCATCAGCCTCCACACAATCGCCGGCAGTGGCATTTTTAGGAATTATTGGGTTTGAACCCAAAATGCCGGGTATAACTCCCGAACCGAAAACAAACATCGGTGCAGCAGCACCGTGGTCGGTTCCGTAACTGGCATTTGATCGTATCCTTCGTCCAAATTCTGAGAACGTAAAACCGGCCACCCGGTTGTCGAGCTTTAATAATTGTAAATCATCCTGAAAGGCAGCAATGGCAACAGAAAGGTTCTTTAGTAAGGTGGCATGTGTTCCGTATAGGGTTCCAACTGAATCTTTATTGGTTTGATCGGCATGGGTATCAAAACCGCCCATATTTACAATGAAAATGCGGGTTTTTAAGCCTCCTGCCAATAAGCGGGCGACCACCTTTAATTGAGCGGCCAAGTAATTTTTAACTGAAGAGGCCGGATACTTGGTTGAAAGGTTAGCTCCTTTTTGAATGGCCTGCCGCAAAACATCCGAATAATCACCTGAAACTACGGACATATTTCGGATGTATTTCAGCTCTAATTCTGCCGCAGTTTTAGGGATGCTCACATCGGCAGCTCCTTGTGCCAGGTAGTCAAACACCTCCGGACTGCTTACTGAGATTCCCATCGGATTGCTTAGTTCACCCATTAAACCTAATGATAAAATGGCGCCAATCTGTAGAGCTGGCGGATGGTCGTATTTCGTTTCGGGATAACCAGGATAAATTCCCTGCAGGTAACGTGCAATCCATCCCGATTCCATTACTTTGGTAATGTTATTCGGTGCAGTCCACCAAATATCAGTCGACCTAAAATGTGATTGATTGGCTGGGTAATATCCTGTATTCTGAATTACCCGAACTTTGCCATCCTGGTATTGCGAGTGCAAGGCCCCCATTGATGGATGAAGTCCGGTACTGTTGGTAAGTCTTAAGATTTTGGGCTCTGGTAATAAAATATTGGCCCTGGCAGCTGCAAGATTGGAATACTGATCCAAAGGTATAACAGTGTTTAAGCCATCATTACCACCGTTCAATTGTATGATGACTAAAACCCTGTCGGTTTCGGTTTGAGATAACAAGTCTAACAAAGGTGTATTGGCCAATGCTTTCATTTGAAAACCACCTGCTAAAACTGGTATAGAAGCGGCGGATGTATATCTGATAAAATCTCTTCTGCGCATGTTTAATTGTTTTACTCTAAGGTGTACTCGTGACCAGTTAACTTAAGTGGTACTCAGGCATTGCCAATAAGTAGGTGAAAAACGATTTGAGCATTTTGGTTACCTCGGTAGTGGCTCCGTTGGCCGTATAGTCGATCCAGTTGGTTGTCCAATAATTCGGATCTGTTGATAATCCCATCAATAATGCATCAAACAACAAAGTGTCTTTTTGCTCCTGGGTTAATGGTAAAACAGCGGGTAACAAAAAGCCGGTTACCTTATCAATCATTACACGAGCATCAGTAATTTCTGTCGCCGAAAAATTGGTCCTTAAAAATTTAAGCGGATTAATCGTGAGCGTCACTCCATCCGCATCCAAGCCCGAAACAATATGGTCAGTAAAGCCTTTACGTTGATACATTGTATCGGAGTTGATCCAATATTCGTGATAAGCAGGCTGTTGTCCATATGCGGCCCAGCCCGAAACGCCGGGTGGGTCCATAAGACTTAATTGCATTTCCATGGCTTCTTCATAAAGCTTAAACCATGATTTATATCGATCAGCAGGCGTATCAATTCCCGTTTCTATCAGTTCAAATTCTTTTCCTACACCTACAACATAATCGATGGGATTTTTAATAACGCAGCTACGGTTTAACACATCATAAAAATGCTGGCTCATGAAAAGCTGTTGCAGCATCGGTTTAAACTCATAGTTGCTATTAAATAAGGTTTGGGCTAAAGGCGCAATAATATTATCCTCGGCAAATTGGTTGATCTGATAGTAAACAAAATACCTGTATACGCGGCGACAAATGAATTTTGCCGCAGCAAGGGCATCTTCCGATTGGGTAAGGATCATATTGATGAGTTCCTTATACTCCAATTCCCCTTGTGGTTGAATGGTATGGTTCTTAAAACGAGCCGAAAAGGTTTTGCTTTTCTGATCGTGATATGGAGCAGTGAAATAGGCCGTTGGAATATTATTAACAACCTGATGCCTCCAGCCTGTTAAAGCACGAGTAGAAGCTTTTACATCATTTTCATTATAGAATGTATAATCTCCAATTGGGTTGGTGGTTTGAGGGCCTTTGCCAATGCTAAAAAGCTCGAGCAGTTCCCGTCCATAATTTTCGTTTGGGTTGAAAGCAGTGTTACTATCGCCGTTCAGGTATTTAAGCATGGCAGGATTAACCGTAATTTCTTCTAAGAACGTCCGGTAATTACCGATGGCATGTTTGCGAAGTAATGCATTGTATTGAAAGCAGTAACGGGCCTCATCAACAATACCCGATTCCGTAACAAAATGATTATGCCAAAACAGGGTGATCTTTTCCCTGATATTAAAACCTTCAGCTTTAGTCGTGTCCTGTTCAAGCATTAATCCAATCCACCAGGCTCGCAAACTATTCAGTCGTTTGCCATTCATTTCTCCATCAATGTAGGCTTTGGTGGTCCATGAGTCGTTGGAGTTGCCTAAATTGTCTTCTAATTCATTTTGAGGAGGTAGGGGATCGGCAAGGTTGGTTAGTAATTTATTTACTGCACCATTTAAACCTAGGCTTTGAACATGAGTCACAAGTTTTTTAGATGCTCCAAATGTGGTCCTTCTGATCAGGTGTTTAGCTTCTTCTTCTCCCCAGTTTATTTGTGGCGTCAGGGTAGAAACAGGTCTCTGAATGGGATCCGGAGGAGGTGCCGATAGGTTTCGATAGGGTACAAGAAAATAGTTCTCAAGCGATGTTAAGAATGAGCGGCGGTCCATGGGTTTAACTGTTTGTAAAGATTATAACGAACAAAAAGTTAAACTGGTTACAATTAACTGTTTAATAGGCAATCGAATTAACAAACAATAAGATTTTTTTACTGTTGTTTTATGTTGAAGAATGATTCGCGGGGCTTATAAGTCAGCGTAAAAACGTTGATACAGAAAAAGGATTTAAAATAAAATCAATTTACTTGGTATAAATTTGTTATCACACATATTTTCTATAGCAAACACAACAACGATCAATGAAAGTTAAGTACATTATTTACGCTTGCATAGCCCTTGTGCTAAGTTATCTTGTTTATAATCGAATTACCACTCCGTCACCAGGTAATGAAAAAGCAGGAGGAGGCAAAAACGGAGGTAAGCCAAGTGGACCGATGCAGGTAAATGGTGTAATCATAAAAGCCGAAGATTTTACCGATAAGCTTAATATAACCGGAAATATTGTTTCGAATGAGCAGGTTTCCATTAGGAGTGAAGCATCGGGACTGATTACCAATATCTATTTTAAAGAAGGAAGAAATGTTGCAAAGGGCGCGCTTCTGATTAAAATTAATGACAAGGATCTTCAGGCTCAATTGCAAAAGGCCCTAACCATGCAAAAACTTGCCGAAGAAAAAGAATATCGTGCCCGCATTTTATTAGGAAAAGAAGCGGTAAGCAAGGAAGATTATGATGCTACTCTGGCTGACCTTAATTCTTTAAAAGCTGAAACACAGTTGATCCGCACGCAAATTGTAAAAACCGAGATCAGGGCTCCGTTTAGTGGAACTATTGGTCTTCGTTCGGTATCTGTAGGCGACTATTTAACACCTCAAACCGATATTGCCACATTGGTGAATGTAAATCCTGCGAAAATCACTTTCACGGTGCCTGAGAAGTATGTGTCATTAATACGTGAACGATCAACGATAACTTTCACTGTTGAAGGCAGTAGTACTGTGCATAAGGCAACGGTATATGCTTTGCAGCCTCAAATTGATCAAACAACGCGTACCGTGGAGTTAAAAGCAACTTCGCCCAATACTGATGGAAGTCTTTTGCCGGGTTCATTTGCAAAAATTGAGTTAGCGTTAAAAGAAGTAAAAAATGCGCTGTTTGTGCCAACACAAGCGGTTGTTCCATTGTTAAAAGGTAAGAAAGTATTTGTTTGCAAAAACGGGATTGCCAAAGATGCATTGATTGAAACCGGCGCCCGTACAAGTGATCGTGTTCAGGTTGTAACTGGAATAAGTGCCGGTGATACAGTTATTACTACCGGAATCATGTCCTTAAAAGCTGATGCACCGGTTAAAGTGAGTGTTAATTAAGGTTAATCCTATAAACATCATTAACCAAACAAAGAGCTTAAGAAATGAGTAGTTTATCCACCACCAGCATTAAACGCCCGGTTTTAGCGATAGTAATGAATATCATTATTATCCTGTTCGGCTATATCGGGTTTAAATATTTAGGAGTTCGGGAGTTTCCGTCTATCGATCCTCCAATTGTTAATGTGCGCACCAGTTATCCGGGAGCAAATGCGGATGTAATAGAATCGCAGATTACCGAACCGCTTGAAAAAGCGATCAACAGTATCGATGGTATCCGAACAATATCATCTGCCAGTAATCAGGGGTCGAGTAATATTACCGTTGAATTTAACTTAAGCAAGGACCTTGACGATGCAGCCAATGATGTTCGCGATAAGGTTTCGCAAGCCGCCAGAAGTTTGCCGAAGGATATTGATGGGTTGCCGGTTGTAAGCAAGGCCGATGCAAACTCTGATGCGATCATTTCAATGACGCTTCAGAGCAATACCCGTAATCAACTGGAAGTTAGTGATTATGCCGAAAACGTACTGGCCGAGCGATTGCAAACTATTCCTGGTGTAAGCTCCGTACAAATCTGGGGGCAAAAACGTTACGCCATGCGTTTGTGGATCGACCCAATCCGATTGGCATCTTACGGCTTAACTACGCTCGATGTTAAAAACGCCCTCGACCGTGAAAATGTGCAGCTGCCAACAGGTAAAATAACCGGTGACAATACCGAATTAACCGTTAATGCGGCGGGTAACATGTCAACCGAGGAAGAATTCAACAACCTGATCATTAAAAATGATGGGGCTAATATTATTCGTCTCAGCGATGTTGGCCATGCTGTTTTAGGCCCGGAAAACGAAGAAACCATTCTTCGCCAATCTGGAATTCCAATGATAGGCCTGGCTCTTGTGCCACAGCCGGGTGCAAATTATATCGATATCTCCAACGAGTTCTATAAACGTTATGAGCAGATCAAAAAAGATTTGCCCAAGGATTATAAAACCGATATTGCCCTGGATAACACCCTTTTTGTTAAAAAATCAATCAATGAAGTAGCCGAAACCTTGGGCGTCGCGCTAACGCTGGTTGTTTTGATCATCTATATATTCTTCCGTAACTGGGGAATAGCATTCCGTCCTTTAATTGATATTCCGGTTTCCTTAATAGGTACATTCTTTATTATGTATCTGATGGGTTTCTCGATCAACGTACTTACTTTACTCGCAATTGTGCTGGCAACTGGCTTGGTGGTTGATGATGGTATTGTGGTAACGGAGAATATTTATAAAAAGGTGGAGGAGGGACTTTCTCCATTTGAGGCCGCTATTAAAGGTTCTAATGAGATTTTCTTTGCCATTATTTCTACTTCCATAACATTGGCAGCGGTATTTTTACCAATTATTTTCCTTGAAGGTTTTGTTGGAAGATTGTTCCGTGAGTTTGGTATAGTGATATCAGCCGCAGTATTGATCTCGGCATTTGTATCATTGACCTTAACGCCTATGCTTAATGCCAAGCTTATTCGTAAAAACCAAAAGCAAAGCCGTTTTTATGAAATGACGGAGCCCTTGTTTGTGAATATGGTGGAGAGCTACCGTGCTTCATTGAACAAGTTTTTGGCTATGCGCTGGGTCGCCTTCCCGTTAGTGGGTGTTTGTGTAGGCATGATCTTTTTCTTTGGAAAAATGCTTCAATCGGAACTTGCACCTTTGGATGATCGTAACTTTATCAGCCTTTCGGTGACAGCCCCAGAAGGCGCCTCGTTTGATTATACCGATAACTTTTTAAAGAAAATCACCCAAACAGTTATCGACTCAATTCCGGAAAAGCAGGTATTGTTAACAGTAACCGCTCCGGGTTTTGGTAATTCAGCCACCAATACCGGTTTTGGCCGATTAAGGTTGGTCGATCCCGATCATCGTACACGGTCGCAACAACAAATTGCCGATTACCTTACCAAGTTAACCTCGGGTTTGTCCGAAGCCCGAACCTTTGTTATTCAGCAGCAAACTATTTCGGCTGGTGGCGGTCGAGGCTTGCCAGTACAATATGTTTTACAAGCACCTAATTTCGAAAAGCTGAAAGAGATACTGCCTAAGTTTATGGAGGAGGTTCAGAAAGATCCAACCTTTACCATGACCGATGTGAACCTGAAGTTCAACAAGCCGGAGCTAAATATTACCATCGATAGAGATAAAGCCAAAGCTTTGGGTGTTTCTTTCGTAGATGTGGCTCAAACACTTCAGCTGGGTTTAAGCGGTCAACGGTTTGGATATTATATCATGAATGGAAAACAGTACCAGGTAATTGGTCAGTTTGATCGTTCAGACCGTGAAGATCCATCCAACCTAACTTCGATCTTTGTTCGTAATAATCAAAATCAGTTGATTCAAATGGATAACCTGATTAAGATGGACGAAAATAGTTCGCCTCCTCAATTGTATCACTTCAATCGTTTTACAGCTGCAACGGTTTCGGCCGGGTTAGCACCAGGCAAAACAATAGGTGATGGTATTGCAGCGATGGATGCGATTAAGGAGAAAGTATTGAATGATTCATTCCAAACTTCATTAAGTGGTGCTTCAAGAGACTTTGCCGAAAGTTCATCTAACATTATGTTCGCCTTTGTGCTGGCATTGGTGCTTATTTATTTAATTCTGGCCGCGCAGTTCGAAAGCTTTATCGATCCATTTATCATTATGATCACAGTGCCTTTGGCTATTGCCGGAGCAGTATTTTCACTGTGGTTGTTTAATCAAACTATTAATATTTTCAGTCAGATCGGTATAATCATGCTCGTAGGTTTGGTAACTAAAAATGGTATCCTTATCGTTGAATTCGCCAACCAGTTAAAAGAACGTGGTGTTCCATTGCAACAAGCGATCAGGGATTCGGCAGCTGCACGTTTGCGTCCAATTTTAATGACCAGTTTGGCAACAGCCTTAGGAGCCTTGCCAATTGCAATGGCTTTGGGCGATGCAGCAAAGAGCCGTATGAGTATGGGTATTGTGGTTATTGGTGGTATTTTGTTTTCACTGGCCCTTACATTATTTGTTATCCCTGCCATTTATTCTTATTTCTCAAGAGAACAAAAGGTGAATCCGGAAGAGCATACACCAGAAAATACTAAAACAGAACCAAAACTAATTACAGCCGAGGCATAAGGCTAAATAGCACATTAACGAATGAAAAGAATAGTAACTGCTTTATTGATGGTCCTGGGTTTCTCTGCTGCACAGGCGCAGGAATTACTTGATATAAATAAAGCTATTGAAATAGGTTTGCAGAATAATTATTCAATAAAAATTGCCCGTAATGACGAGGCGGTTAGCACGAATAATGCCCGCGATCTTTATGCAACGCTTTTGCCGGTTGCAACAGCTTCGGGAGGGATTAACGGAAGCAGGGTGAACAGTATTCAGGAGTTTAACACCGGAGCCACACAAACCCGGAACTGGGCAGAATCACATAGCTTAAATGGAAACGTTGGTTTAAGCTGGACTATCTTTGATGGTTTACGAATGTTTGCCACCTATGATAAATTCAAGGAATTTGAAAAGTTGGGTGAAACCAATACGCAAATAACTGTTTTGCAAACGGTTTATCAGATCGTATCAACTTATTACATAGTGGTAAGTCAGCAAAATCAAACAAAAAGTTTAAGAGAGGCATTAGCGCTTTCGAGAAAACGAGTGAAAGACGAGACGAATAAATATTCGGTTGGGAAAGCCTCAAAGTTAGATGTGTTAAACTCAACGGTTGATTTAAATGCCGATACGACCAACCTGATGCGTCAACTACAGGATCTTCAATCAAGCAAAATTCGTCTTAATCAGTTAATGGCTCGTGAGGTGACCACTAATTTTATGGTTACTGATACAATTATCATTGATTATAGTTTGACGTATGAAACAGTGCGGCAAAGCATTCTTCAAAATAATCCACAGTTAAAAGCAGCACAGCTGAATAAAAACATTGCGTCTTTAGTTTATAAAGAGATTCGAGGCGATCGATATCCTCTAGTTAAACTGAACTCCGGATATAATTATACTAAGTCGGAATCGAGTTATGGGCAATTACTATCAAACCGAAACTCAGGGTTAAATTATGGAGCAACCGCTTCTGTCAATTTATTCAATGGCTTGATTCAGAATAAAAAGGAGCAAAATGCCAAAACTGACATTAACACCGCTTCTTTATTATATGATCAATTGAAGCAGGATTTGGATGCGCAGCTAAGCACCGCCTATATCAATTATCAAAATAGTATTTCATTGGTACGGGTAGAAGCCGATAATAGGGAAGTGGCGAGACAAAATCAGGATATTACCTATGAGAAATATAAACTCGGAAGCGTTTCTCAGCTTGAACTTCGCCAGGCACAGCAAAATTTTATCATTGCTGATTTCAGATTTATTAATGCTCAGTATGAAGCAAAAACTGCCGAAATAGGCTTGAAACTACTTGCAGGAAATCTTCATTAGTTATGTGTTGGGTTTTGTAGTTTTTTTTTCATAATATAGAACTTTGTGGAGGCATTCTACGTATAAAACAATAACCAAAACCCAGAAACAAGAGCGGATGGAGAACTTTATATTTAATTCAGCGCTTATTATTGACGATAGTACTATCGATAACTTGATCCACAAGAAGATTCTTGTAAATTATCATTTTGTTAAGAATGTGCATTGTGTAGTAGCTGTTAAAGATGGACTTGATTATATTCAGAAACAGCTGGAGAAGAATTTAGATCTTCCTGAATTGATTTTTCTGGATATCAGAATGCCTGATATGAATGGTTTCGACTTTTTGAAAATGTTTGAACAGTTGGAGCCAACCATTTTGGATCGATGCAAAATTTATATGCTTTCTTCTTCGCTTGATCCGGTTGATCATGAACGAATCAGCAACTATAAGTTTGTTAAGAAATTTTTAGGTAAACCGCTTACTCGCCAAATTTTGGAAGAAGAATTTTCTGCTCATCATGAAGTAGATCAGTAAGCAGCATTATAATCGATTATCAAATTTAAAACCGTCATTTTATCTTTTCTTACTTCAACAGGGCAAATATTGTTATGCCCGTCAAAGCGATTAGCGAAATAACCCTCCTTTTCCTTTACAAAAACCGAATAGGTGCCCGGTTGAAGTAAAATAGTATATCTGCCTTGCTTGTCTGACCGAATCCGTTTAATTTCCTTCGTTTTTATAGTTGTATAAAAAGAACCGTTTGCTGTAGCTTCATTGGCATTCGTTAACTCATAAAAAACAATTTCACGCTCCACAGCTTTACCGTTTTTTTTTGCTTGCGTTTCCCCTATTGTTGGCATATAGTTTCCCGACCGGTAAACCACTGATCCTCTTACCCCTGTACTGTCTGATAGATTTATCATCTCGTTTTTTTTCGCAAAACCATTTGGCAGGATAATAGCTAGCAAAAAGCTGCAAATCAGGAAAATAGTTTTCATTTGTATAAATTAAATAAGTTTAGTCGACAGAAAATGCAGTTTTAACGGCAAATTACGTTCATCGGTTATCTAAAATTAAGGCAATTGATCTTGATACTGTGTTTTTAAGATTGGTTAATTCAAAAAAGAATAAATTAGCGTCGTAATTAAAATAAAGTAAGCCTCATTCATGAAGATACGTTTTAGTCTCCTTTTGCTGGTTATCTCAGTTTTAGTGTCATCATCGTTAAGTGCCCAGTCGTACAAGGAGGTTGCTAAGACCCAGCAAAAGCCTTTGAAACAATTAGCTGATAAACTTAATGACCATTATAAAAAGAACTTCAAGAAGGCAAAAAAGTTTGCTCAACAGAATGGGTTGCCATTGTTTACGGTTGATTCTAAAGGGAATATAATTGCAGTGCATGGAGTTGATGACAAAGGACTGCTTGTTTACGTTAGCACAAACAATAATGCCAGATCAGCGGCGACAATAGGGACGAACAATGTATGGCCGGGAGGATCTTCGGGATTTAACTTAAACGGATCGACTGCAGGGTTAAAAGACAAAATAGCCATTTGGGATGGTAGTCAGGCTCTTTTTACTCATAAAGAATTTCAAAACCGAATAACATCCGGCGACGGTACAACAGATGTCCAGGATCATTCTACCCACGTGGCTGGAACCATGATAGCTGCCGGATTAAATCCTGTTGCGAAGGGAATGGCTTTTAAAGCCCCATCATTAGTTGGTTTTGATTTTAATAATGATGATGCGGAAATGGCCACTGCAGCAGCCAAATATGGACTACTGGTATCTAATCATTCTTACGGTAATATTGCCGGTTGGTATTACCGGGAGTCGAGAGCCGGTACTGCAACCGATCCTAATTGGGAATGGTATGGCGAAGACGGTAAATTCGAAGATTATAAATTTGGCGACTATGATGCCTCGGTAGCTACCTGGGATGATATCGCATTCAAATCTCCTTATTATTTAATTGTAAAATCAGCGGGCAACAACCAAAACCAAAATGGGCCGGCAATAGGAGAGCCTTATTATCAGCGCAACTCGGCCGGAAATTTTACATTACGTAATGCCCGTGTTCAGGGAGCTATTTCCAGTAACGATTCATACGATAACTTGTCAACCAATTGTAACGCTAAGAATATTTTAACGGTAGGTGCAATTTACGGCTTAGATAAGGGGTATACACAAGCTTCGGATGTTAAGCTTGCTCCATTCAGCAGTTGGGGCCCAACTGATGATGGCAGGATAAAACCCGACGTTGTTGCAAATGGTATAAATGTCTTGTCGACATTTAGTGGGAGCGATGATGATTACGGCACCTTAAGTGGCACCTCAATGGCAGCTCCCTCAGTTTCGGGTTCAGCATTGCTGTTACAAGAACAATATTCGAAGCTGAATAATGGTAACTTCATGCGTTCAGCTACTTTAAGAGGGGTTATCATTCATACAGCCGATGAAGCCGGAGGCACTGCCGGACCTGATTATAAACATGGATGGGGGTTAATGAATACAGCTAAAGCGGCCAAAGTTATTGCAGATAATGGTAAATACAGCATTGTTAGTGAACAAACGCTTTTGAATGGTAATAGCTTTGAACAAAAATTGGTGGCTTCAGGGAGAGACCCATTGACAGTTACTATTTGCTGGATCGATCCTGCCGGTACAGCAACACCTGATGGAACCGTGGATGATCCTTCGCTTAAGCTGATCAATGATTTGGATGTACGAATTACCAAAGGCGCCAATATTAATCAACCCTGGATATTAGAACCTTCTCAACCAGGAAATAAAGCCTCAAGGGGAGATAATTTCAGGGATAATGTTGAAAAAATACTAATCGATAACACAGAACCCGGCGAAACCTACACTATCACTGTTACCCATAAAAGAACTTTGCAGGGTGGGCAACAAAATTTTTCTTTAATAGCCAGTGGAGTTGGAGGGAATACTTATTGTGCCTCGGCTGCAACACAAACTATCGGTCTTAAAATTAATAATGTCACAATAGGCAGCTTTAATAATACCACTAATTCATGTGAAGGATATGCCGCTTATTTAAACAATCCTGCTTTAGTGGAGCCTGGGAAAGTGGTTCCTGTATCTGTTACATTGGGTTCATGCACTACGGGTTCACAAGGAATTGTTAAACTTTTTGTTGACTGGAATTCGAATGGAACTTTTGATGATCTGGGAGAAACTGTAGCAACAAGCTCAGTTTTGAATAATGGTGATCTGTTTAATGCTAATGTAACTGTACCGGCTACGGTAAACATTGGTGACGTTTTACGTATGCGGGTGGTGTTGAACGAGACAACACAAGTTAGTGAAGTGCTCTCGTGTGGTAACTTTACAAAGGGAGAAACAGAGGATTATACGATCAAAATTATGCCTCCTGCAAATGATGCGGCGGTAATTCAGTTGATCTCACCAGAGATTTTTTCTTGTGCAAGTACAGCTCAGAAAGTGACGGTTACAGTGAAAAATTATGGCAGTGCAAGTTTAAGCTCAATTCCTGTTGTGGCAGAAATTAGTTCGAACGGCGTGCTTGTGAAAAAAATAAATGGTACAGTAAATGAAACGCTGAATCCAGGGTCTGAAATCAATTATACTTTTACAGAGACGATTAGTCCTTCTTCAGGTTCTACATATTTATTTAAGTGTTATACCGCACTAGCGAACGATCAGGTAAAAAACAATGATACCATAAATGCCACAATAAGCATTACTGTTAACCCTGATGCGCCAGAGCTTTCTGTTGTTTCTTGTGATGAAGGCGGACTGTTTTTAAAGTCTTCTACAAATGAGGGTACAGTTTATTGGTTCAACTCTCTAACTGCATCTACTCCAATAGCTGTTGGCAATAATACCTTTCTAAATTCGGCCCCATCGAAGATTTATGGGTCTTTAAATGATTTCGCAGGAAAGATTGGTCCTGCAAATAAAACGGTGTATGGTAGTGGAGAGAATGCTTACAACCAATTTACACCTTCGGTACGGTTAACCGCTCAGGCTCCCCTTGTTCTTGAACGGGCCAGGCTATACATAGGTCATTCAGGTGTTATCATCTTTACGGTTACCGATGAGCAAACCGGATCTGAAGTTTCATCTGTACGATTGAATGTTAAAGCTACCAGAGTTCCTGAAGCGACTGGTTCGCAACCTAATGTTGCTAACGACCAAGGGGCGGTGTATGATCTAAATTTGAAGATACCCGCAGCAGGTGATTACCGTATCAACATTGCTTACGAAAATGATGCTACTATTTTTAGAAACAAACAAGATACGCCAATAGCTTATCCAATAGAAATTGAAAATGTGCTGGCCATAACCGGCAATACTGCCACTGTGAGCGGTAATACTGGGCCACAAAACTACTGGTACTATTTCTACGATATACAGGTGAAGGCACTTGGATGTACAAGCCCGAGAGTTGAGGCTACTTTTAAAGATATTCAGATTGAATTAAAAGACAATGTTTTATACTCAAATGTTACGGGTGCATTACAATGGTTTTTAAACAATGTGCCCATTGAAGGTGCAACAGAACCTTCTTATCAACCTATACATTCAGGAGTATATTCGGTAAAATTAATTGATAATTGCACTGCCTCCTCAAATGAGATATCGTATCAGTTGCCCAAACTGCCATCCGATATTGGCTTAAAGCTGTATCCTGTGCCCGCTAATGAACAGGTTACCGTCCAGTTTAACGTTTGGGAACCATCCTCCATTCATCTTTCTATTATGAACTCAATCGGTCAGTTATACGTAGATGAAACTGTAAGTAACTTTAGTGGTTTTATTACTAAGGATTATCGTCTGGATGGTTTTGATCCCGGGATGTATTTTGTAAGGATAATAATTGGAAAGGAAGTTTACTCGGGTAAGGTGACTGTTATTAAATAGTGTTATAAATACAGAAATGGATAATTGTTTTAATAAGTGATATATCTACTTAAATATTCTTAAGACTATTAATACATATTTAATAGAAAGTGATATTTCTCAATATGAAAATTAATTTATTAATAGTTATGATAATTAATGGCTAAATATTTGATGTTTAGGTAGTTAAATAATTTTAAATGCAACTTTTGGTTGGCTAGGTCGTAAAAGCAGGGAGCTCTCCGCTTGTAAAAGCAAACAATTAAACTCCCAGCTATATGATCAAACCAAATCAGATTAAATGTTCTATTGCTATGCTTTCTACTTTCCTTGCAATATTAATCTCATTAAGTAATTCTTCCTGTAAAAAGGATCTTATTGAGCCTACTCCTAATCCTCCACAAACCGAAATAATCTCGGAAGAACTTGAAGTTCCACAAAAGTATGATTACTATGTCGCCAGTTCCAAAGAGCTCTTGGCAGCAGCAGCTAAAGCGTCGAAAGGACAAACGATCTATGTAGCAGATAATGCGAAAATTGATATGGCTCAAAAAGGAACAATCGGTTTGCAGGCGGGTGTTACCTTAATGAGTGGTCGAGGAAATAAGGATAAAAATGGAAAACTGATACCCGGAGGAATGATCTTTTCAACTGACTTAGGTCAACGACCGTTAATTGATGTGAGGGGGAAAGGTGTAAGAATTGCAAATATTCGTTTGGTAGGTCCTGATACACTTCAGCAAGTGGAACGGATGAAAGAATTAAAAGCTACCGGGCAATTTTATACAGTTCCCTATTGCCAAGGTGTGGTTACCGACTACTCTGATTTTGTGATCGAAGGATCTGAGCTTTGTGGGTGGTCGCATGCAGCAATTTTGATTAAAAAAAACTGTCGTAATGCTAAAGTATTGAATAATTATATCCATCACAATCAGCGCTATGGTTTAGGTTATGGGGTATGTTTATCTGGAGGAGAAGCCTTGATCAAAGGCAATACCTTTAATTGGAACCGTCATTCTATAACCGGTTCCGGGGTTCCGGGCGAAGGTTATGAGGCGTGTAATAATACCGTTTTACAGTATGGACTGGCAGAAGCGTTTGATATGCATGGAGGCGATGACCGTAAAGACGGTACTACCATAGCAGGTCAATACGTTAATATTCACGACAATGTGTTTTATTTTAAAGAGATTTTTAAAGACATTATTGTAAACGGCAGGCCGATTGATTACCTCTATGTTAAAAACAATAAATTCATAAAGCCGAACCAAACTAAAGCCGTAAGAATGCATAAGGATGTAAATAATTCAACAGTATTGGATAATACTTACGGTATTCCCGAAAAACAAATTAGTGTTGAACTAGATACCTATATGCTTAAATAATTTTAGCGTTCAAATTAGCTCAGAAAGCTCCTTTTTAAGTAAAAGGAGCTTTTGTTTTTTTATGTTATTTTAGTGTTTCCGTCACCAATCAAAAACACTAATGAAACCTTACAAACTTAAGTATTACTTATTAGCCTTACTGTTACCAGCCCTGCTCATTTCTTTTGTTGTTAGTCCCAATAACCAATCTAAGGAGATTGAATTTAAAAACGGTGCTGTGGTAACAGCCCATGGGGAAGCTTCGAAAGTAGGATTGGCTATTCTAAAAGATGGAGGAAACGCTGTGGATGCCGCCGTAGCAGTTCAATTTGCACTGACTGTAGTTTATCCTAATGCGGGTAATATTGGAGGTGGAGGTTTTATGGTTTACCGCTCAGCCAAAGGAGAAGTAAACGCACTCGATTTTAGAGAAACGGCTCCCGCAGCGGCAAGCAAAGACATGTATCTTGATGCCCAGGGAAATGTAATTCAGAACTTAAGTATTTATGGGCATTTATCTGCCGGAGTCCCGGGATCAGTGGACGGAATGATAAAAGCTCATGCAAAATATGGAAAACTTAAATGGGCTGTATTGCTTGAGCCAGCCATTCAATTAGCTCGAAAAGGTTTTAAAATTACGTCTATGCAGGCCCGTGAAATGAATAAGCATCGTTCAGACTTTATTAAATATAATCAGCCCGGGCATAATTATTTATTAAAGGAGGGCGATTGGCAAGAAGGAGATTTGTTAGTACAGGAGGATCTCGCAAAAACGTTGGAATTGATCAGGGATAAAGGCCGTGCTGGTTTTTATGAAGGAATTACTGCCGAAAATATTATTAAGGAGATGCAGTTTGGGAAAGGTCTGATTTCAAGAGAAGATCTTAAAAACTATAAATCGATTTGGAGAAAACCCATCACCGGTCAATATCGAGGTTGTAAAGTTATTTCAATGCCTCCACCTTCGAGTGGAGGGGTTTGCCTTCTTCAACTTTTAAAAATGGTTGAGCCTTATGATTTAAAAAATATGGGTTGGAATTCAGTCAAGAGTATCCAACTAATAACTGAAGCTGAACGAAGAGTATATGCCGATAGATCGGCTTATTTAGGGGATCCCGATTTTTACAAAGTGCCAGTGGAGGAAATGCTGGATAAAACGTATTTGAAAAATAGGATGGCTGATTTTTCGTTTGAAAAAGCTACTCCAAGTTCAATGGTAAAGCCGGGTAACTTTGGAATACCTAATAAGGGGATGCCTAAAAAAGAAAGCGAACAAACCACTCATTTTTCGATCGTAGATAAAGAAGGAAATGCTGTAGCTATTACCACTACACTGAATAACAGTTATGGCTCACATGTTTTTGTTCAAGGGTCGGGTTTTTTATTGAATGATGAAATGGATGATTTTAGTGCCAAGCCGGGTGTTCCTAACTTGTATGGAGTAACGGGAGGTGAAGCCAATTCCATACAACCAGGTAAACGCATGTTAAGTTCTATGACACCAACCATTGTTGAGAAAGACGGTCATTTATTTATGGTGGTAGGCACTCCGGGAGGATCAACAATTATAACCACCGTGTTTCAAACCATTATCAATGTTGTCGATTATAATATGGGTATGCAACAGGCAATTGATGCAGGCAGAGTTCATTTTCAATGGTTACCGGATGTTGTTCAGTATGAAGAAATAGGTGTTGATAGCACAACTAATTTTCAGCTCAAACAAAAGGGTTATGCAACCGAGGTTAGAAATGGTATTGGCAGAACGGATGCGATCTTAAGAACACCCTCTGGTTTGTATCAAACCGGAGCCGATAAGCGTGGAGATGATAATGCGCAAGGTTGGTAGGTTAATGTAAAAATATATTATTAGGTAAAAGGCTTATGCGCAATTGCATAAGCCTTTTATTGTGGTGTTTGACAAAATAAAAAATTATATTTTCTTATGCTTGCATAATAACTTTCTTTTTACTACATTCGCTATGCGCGCATAGTAATGTGTTCGGCAAGACCAATTTAACATAAAGATTTTAAAACATCAACTTAAACCATTTTGTCCTTGAAAGAACTTAACACTATTGACTACTATCTGAAAATTAGCTGGCAAAGTATTGCCAATAAATATAACCAGATAGCATCTGAATACGGAATCACACATGCTTTAGGGTACTTGTTAATGAATGTGGCCAAAGAAGGGACAACTGTTTCGCAGCTAGCCGGTTTGTTAGGACAAAAGGCTACCAGTTTATCCCGACTGTTAAATAGTATGGAAGATATGGGAATGATTTACCGTGAAACCGATACTTCCGATAAACGTTTGGTAAAGATTTTTTTAACACCCTTGGGAATCGAGAAAAGAAAGATTGCAAGCAGGGTTGTTAAGAAATTCAACGAATATTTAGATGAGAACCTTTCTGAACAGGAAAAGAATATTTGTATAGAAGCCCTGCTGAAAATAAATAAACTGGCACAAGATTACATGCCTGAAGAAGAGGAACTGAAGTAATCAAATGCTGGATCCATCAGTTTAAATTAAAATAAAACAATCAGTATAATCATAACATGAGAAGAATAATTAAAAAAGTTGCGGTGTTGGGCTCGGGGATCATGGGGTCCCGGATTGCCTGCCACTTTGCTAACATTGGGTTGGAAGTACTGTTGCTTGATATTGTGCCGAAAGAATTACTACCTGCCGAAACTGCCAAAGGTCTTACTTTGGAAAATAAATCGGTTCGAAACCGGATCGTTAACGGTTCATTAGAAAATGCTGTTAAAACCAATCCATCGCCGGTTTATAATAAAGAATCGCTTAATAAAATTTCTACCGGAAACTTTGATGATAACATGAAGGATATCGCGAAATGCGATTGGGTTATTGAAGTAGTAGTGGAAAACCTTGATGTGAAGAAAAAGGTTTTCGAACAGGTAGAGAAATTCCGTAAAGACGGAACATTGATTACTTCTAACACATCAGGAATTCCTATTCATATGATGGCCGAGGGGAGAAGTGATGATTTTAAAGCACATTTCTGTGGAACTCACTTTTTTAACCCTCCACGCTACCTGCGCTTACTTGAAATTATTCCAACTCCATATACCAAAACCGAAATAGTTGATTTCTTACTCGAATACGGTGATAAATTCCTTGGAAAAACAACGGTATTGTGTAAAGACACTCCAGCTTTTATTGCTAACCGCATTGGGGTTTATGGCATTATGGCAACCCTCCATTTGGTTGAAAAAATGGGATTAACCGTTGATGAGGTAGATAAATATACCGGCCCTGTATTAGGTCGTCCAAAGTCGGCTACATTCAGAACTACTGATGTGGTGGGTATGGATACCATGATTAAAGTGGCCAAAGGGTTATATGATAATTGTCCACAAGATAAAGCCCGCGAACTGTTTAAGTTACCTGAGTATGTGGCTAAAATGGAGCAGAACAATTGGCTGGGTGATAAAACCGGACAAGGGTTTTATAAAAAGATAAAAGGAGCCAACGGTAAGTCTGAAATCCTTTCATTAAATCTTAAAACATTAGAATACGAGCCTCAGCAAAAAGTAAAATCGGCAACATTAGAAATGCTTAAACCGATTGAGGATTTAAAAGCTCGTATGAAAGCATACGCAAAAGGAGCCGATAAGGCCGGGGAATTCTTTAGAGCTTCATTTGCAGGGTTGTTCGAGTACGTTTCAGACCGTATTCCTGAGATATCTGATGAATTATATCGTATTGATGATGCAATGCGTGCAGGTTTCGGGTGGGAATTGGGTCCTTATGAAGTTTGGGATGCCTTAGGCGTGGCCGAAGGTGTTGAAATGATGAAAAAGTATGATCATGTTCCGGCAGCCTGGGTAACCGAAATGCTTGCTGCCGGAAATGCATCGTTCTACAAAATTGAGAATGGTCAGAAGTTGTATTACGATATTCCTTCAAAAAGCTATAAAGCAATCGCAGGAATTTCAGATTATATCATTTTAGATGCGGTTCGTCCAAACAAAACAGTTTGGAAGAATGCCGGAACCACGGTAACTGATTTAGGCGATGGCATTTTAAATGTGGAATTCCATACGAAAATGAATACCATCGGCGGCGAGGTGCTATCAGGTTTAAATAAAGCCATTGAACTTGCAGAGAAAGATTTCCGTGGCTTGGTTGTTGGCAATGATGGTTCTAACTTCTCAGCAGGAGCCAATGTGGGTATGATCTTTATGATGGCTATTGAACAGGATTGGGATGAGGTAGACTTTGCTATTCGTCAGTTCCAAAATACGATGATGCGTATGCGCTACTCATCAATTCCGGTGGTTGCGGCTCCGCACAACTTAACATTGGGAGGAGGTTGCGAATTGTGTTTACATGCCGATTTTGTTCAAACAAATTCCGAAACCTATATGGGATTAGTTGAGTTTGGAGTTGGTCTGATTCCTGGCGGAGGTGGTACCAAGGAGTTTACCTTAAGAGCTTCGGACGCTTTTGGCGATGGCCAAATTGAACAAAATGTACTGAAAGATCGTTTCTTAACTATAGGAATGGCCAAGGTCTCAACTTCTGGTTTAGAGGCCTTTGATCTTGGTTATCTTCAAAAAGATAAGTTTGATATCTCGATGAACCGCAGTCGTTTAATTGCTGATGCTAAAGCAAAAGCTATTGAGCTCGCCGAAGCAGGTTACGTTCAACCTGTTCAGCGGAAGGATATTAAAGTGCTTGGAAAGTCAGGCTTAGGAATGGTTTACGCTGGAGCCAATACCATGTACTCAGGTAATTATATTTCAGAGCATGATAAAAAGATCTCAGAAAAATTAGGTTGGGTAATGTGTGGTGGTGATTTGTCTGCACCAAGCATAGTAAGTGAGCAATATCTGTTAGATCTTGAGCGTGAAGCATTCTTATCCCTTTGTGCGGAGAAGAAAACCCTGGAGCGTATTCAGTCAATTCTAACCAAGGGTAAGCCACTGAGAAATTAGAGCCAAAACAAAAGTTACAAGAATAAAGACATTTAAGTTAACCCCGAGTCTTGAATCGTGATTCCTGACTCTTGAATCTAACAAAACAATGGAAGCATACATTATAGCAGGATACCGTACCGCAGTTGGAAAAGCTCCTCGTGGAGTATTTCGTTTTATGCGGGCCGATGATTTAGCTGCAGAAGTAGTGAGTCATATGGTGGCCTCGGTGCCGAATTTAGATAAAGAAAAAATTGATGATGTAATTGTAGGTAATGCTACCCCGGAAGCCGAGCAAGGACTAAATATCGGTCGGATGATCTCATTGATGGGTCTGAAAACGGATAAAGTTCCCGGTATGACGGTTAACCGATACTGCGCTTCAGGCTTGGAGACCATCGCCATTGCAGCCGCAAAAATTAAAGCCGGTATGGCCGATTGTATTATTGCCGGAGGTGTGGAAGTGATGTCGGGAATGCCTTTTGGCGGCTGGAAGATCGTACCCAATTTCGATGTAGCCAAAGAAAATCCTGACTATTACTGGGGAATGGGATTAACCGCCGAGGCCGTTGCAAAAGAGTTCAATGTTTCTCGTGATGATCAGGATCTATTCGCTTATAATTCGCACCAAAAAGCGATCAAAGCACAACAATCAGGAGCCTTAAAGGCGGGAGTGTTGCCAATCACAGTGAATGAAACATTTCTTGATGATAATTTGAAGAAAAAAACTCGCGATTACATAGTTGATACGGATGAAGGTCCTCGTGCTGATACTTCGGTTGATAAGTTAGCTAAACTTAAACCTGTATTTGCTGCTAATGGTTGCGTTACAGCAGGAAACTCTTCACAAACCTCCGATGGTGCTGCATTCGTACTGGTTGTTTCAGAGAAAATGCTGAAAGAACTGAATGTTGAGCCAATTGCCCGGATGGTAAGTTACGGAGTAGCTGGCGTGCCTCCTCGAATTATGGGAATTGGTCCAATTGAAGCAATTCCGGTAGCTTTAAACAAAGCAGGTTTGAAGAAGGATGATATCAATCTGATTGAGCTGAACGAAGCTTTTGCCTCGCAGTCATTAGCCATCATCCGAAAATTAGAATTAAATCCGGATGTGGTGAATGTTAATGGTGGAGCTATCGCTTTAGGTCACCCTTTGGGCTGTACCGGAGCAAAGTTAACCGTTCAGGTATTAAATGAACTGAAAGCTCGTAAGCAAAAATATGGTATGGTAACCATGTGTGTTGGAACAGGGCAAGGTGCTGCGGGTATTTTTGAATTAATGTAAAGGGATAGGAGAAAGGAGATTTGGATATGAGAATTTTCATATGATTTTCTCACATCTCAAATCACAGATTTCAAATCAATCAATAACAAAAAACTAAGATCTTATGTCTGAAATCTCAAATCTAAACAAAATTAAAGGCGGGGAGTTTCTGATCAAAGAAACTGAAGCTGCTGATATTTTCATTCCTGAGCAATGGGATGAAGAACAATTAATGATCGCTAAAACGTGTTCAGATTTTCTTGAAGCAGAGGTTTATCCTAAGCTGGATGCCATCGATAACCATGAAGAAGGTTTGATGGAAAGTTTAATGGATAAAGCGGGTGAGCTAGGTATTCTTGGCGTTTCGGTACCAGAAGAATACGGAGGCTTTGGCAAGAATTTCAATACTTCGATGCTTGTTGCCGAAGTTGTAGGCGCTGGTCATTCCTTTGCAGTGGCCATGTCAGCGCATACTGGAATTGGTACTCTTCCGATTTTGTATTATGGTAATGCGGAGCAAAAAGCTAAATATGTTCCTAAGTTAGCCACCGGCGAATGGAAAGCTGCCTACTGTTTAACCGAGCCTAACTCTGGTTCTGATGCCAATTCAGGCAAAACCAAAGCTGTTTTAACGTCGGATGGTAAGCATTATGTGATCAATGGACAAAAAATGTGGATCACCAACGGTGGATTTGCAGATGTGTTTATTGTATTCGCTAAAATTGATGACGGTGAAAACCTTTCGGCATTTATTGTTGAGCGTAGTTTTGGTGGAATTACAATGAACCCTGAAGAGCATAAAATGGGAATAAAAGGTTCATCAACCCGTCAGATCTTTTTTAATGATTGCCATGTACCGGTTGAAAACTTGCTTTCGGAAAGAGGGAATGGGTTTAAAATCGCTGTAAATATTTTAAATATTGGCCGTATTAAGCTTGCAGGAGCTGCAATTGGTGCTTCAAAAGCCGTTGTAAGCAGAGCAGTCAACTATTCTAATGAGCGTATCCAGTTTAAGTTGCCAATCTCCAAATTTGGGGCAATTCGTCATAAGTTGGCAGAAATGGCTACTAAAATCTATGCGGTAGAGTCGGCTATGTATCGTGCAGGTCAAAATATTGATGACGCGTACGATGCATTGGTGGCAGATGGTATGGAACCTGGAAAAGCCAAATTGAAGAGCACTGAGCAATTTGCTGTTGAGTGTGCAATCTTGAAAGTTTACGGCTCAGAGGCGTTGGATTATGTAACTGATGAAGGGGTTCAGATTTATGGAGGAATGGGATTCTCGGCTGAAGCTCCAATGGACCGTGCATATCGTGATTCACGTATCAACCGTATTTTCGAAGGAACCAACGAGATCAACCGATTGTTAACAGTTGATATGATGCTGAAACGAGCCATGAAGGGTGAATTGAACCTGATGGGCCCTGCACAGGCTGTTGCTCAAGAGCTGATGTCAATTCCTGATTTCAATGTTTCTGATGAAGGTTTATTCGCTTATGAGAAACGATTGATCAAAAACATTAAAAAAGCCACTTTAATGGTTGCCGGTGCTGCCGTTCAAAAGTTAATGATGACCCTGGCCAAAGAGCAGGAAGTGTTGATGAACATTGCTGACATGGCTTCTTTGGCATACGTTGCCGAGTCAGCTTTATTACGTACTGAAAAATTGGTGGGCATACGAGGTGAAGAAGCTTGCGCAAATCAAATAGACATGACCCGTATTTATTTGAACGAAGCCATGGATCAGGTGTGGTTGCACGGTAAAGAAGCATTAAACTCATTTGCCGAAGGTGATGAGCTACGTATGATGATGATGGGTTTGAAACGTTTCACCAAAACGGAGCCTTTCAACACAAAAGATGCCCGTCAGCGTGTGGCTAAAACCATTATTGATGAAAATAAATATTGTTTCTAATTAATACTATGTTGATGAAAGCGGCGTTAAACCTTAAGTTTACGCCGCTTTTTTGTTCGGTGATCAGCTAATTAGTTTTATAATAAAAGATGGTTCTCGAATAGATTTTGTATTTTATTTAATATTAAAACAAAAAATATTTTTATAACTATCCGATTCAGAGCATATTTGCATTCTGAAAAAAAATGATATTTAACGAAGCATGAAGAGATTAATCCTCCCTGTATTATTGGTCGCAATTGGTTTTGTGATGAGCATGTGTGGTACGGACCCGTATGCAGCTATGTGCAATAGTGAATATTCTGCAGTTCAAGATTCTGCTGATCAAAAAGCGATTCGTGAGTTTATAGCAAGAAAAAACATGACCGGAGTTAAACGCACAGCCTCAGGTCTTTCTTATTACATTTATAATGCTGGTGAAGGTCAAAAACCTCGCGCAACCTCTACAATTACAGCCGATTATCGAGGTTCTTTAATAACAGATGAAACAGGCAAAGCATTTGATTCGGCCGGATATAAACCACAATTTGCTTTATCAGGCGTTATCAAAGGATGGACAGAAGGCCTGCAATTAGTTGGTGAAGGTGGAAAAATTCGTTTAATGGTTCCATCTCATTTAGCTTATGGAAACTGTGGGAGCGGAAGTATTGCGCCTAATACGCCATTGGTTTTCGATATTGAGTTGGTCGAAATTGTAAAATATTAAATAATACGCAGAAATTGAGGTCCGGTAACAATCGGACCTTTTTTCTGATACCTCCTAGTTTTCAATGAGCCTCAACACATTTTCGAAGAAATGTGTTTAATTCAAGGCTATCGTAGAATTTCCAATTACTATACACTTTTAAAGATTATGAAGAAGATTATTTATCTGTTATCATTATTAGCAATTGCTTTTGGTTTTACGGCATGTTTAAACAGTAACGATGATTATGAACCCTATGATTATGCGAAGCAATTAAAAATTGACAGTGCAATTATTGCCAATTATGTAAAAGCAAATGATCTTGATAATGTAATTGCCACCCCATCAGGTTTAAAATATCGCATTGAAACAGAAGGGACGGGAAATAATCCAACTGTTGATTCAACGGTTACTATTGCTTATTCAGGGTACTTAATCAACGGGATAAATCCATTTGATTCAAGTGAAGGCGCAACCTTTTTGCTTAAGAATTTAATACCTGCTTTTCAATTGGGACTTCCGAAAATTAAAGAAGGTGGTAAAATAAAACTGTTAGTTCCTTCAGGTTTAGCTTATGGCCCATATGCTACCGGAAAAATTCCTGCAAACTCAGTTTTAATCTTTAATGTTGAACTGCAGAAAGTTGATAAATAACATGTTACAAACATGGAATAATGGAATTTATTAGGTAAATTATAGGTAACCTAATAAGTTCCATTATGAAAAACCTTCTCTTCTTCTTACTCGCCTTCGTAATTTTCTCATCCTGCAAGAAAGATAGTTATGACCCTCTCGAAGAGCAACGCCAAGCGCAACAAAAATTTAATGCACAGCTGGCTGCTGATACCACTCTAATCAAAAGTTTTCTTAATCAGCATGAATTACCCTATTTACGTGAAGAAAATGGTGTTTATTATAATATAGTTAAGCCAGGTTCAGGTGGAATTGTGTATGATGCAAGTACCAGAGTTCAGGTTAAGTTCAAAGCTTTATTACTAGATGGAACAGTGGTAGATAGTACTACACTTAGTAAACCAATATCTTTGGTTTTAGGGAATGTGATTGCCGGTTTCCAAATCGGAATTCCGCTAATTCAACCCGGGGGTAAGGTGATTTTATATATTCCTTCCGGATATGCATTTGGTGCACGTTCGATAGTTGATGATAAGGGGAAAGTGATTGCGCCTGCAAATTCTAATTTCATATTCGAACTAGAATTACTTCAGGCTCTTTAGTGCCAATTTGTAAACCATTAAACAACGTTGGCGAGCGTACTGGTGCTCAACAATGGGAAATGGGTAGTTGGGTTGATCAAATTCAGGTACCCATTTTTTTATGTATTCTAATTGGGGGTCAAATTTTTTTGTTTGTTCATGAGGGTTAAAGATTCTGAAATATGGAGCGGCATCACATCCCGAGCCCGCAACCCATTGCCAACCCCCGTTATTGCTTGAAAGCTCAAAGTCTAATAGTTTTTTGGCAAAATAAGTCTCTCCCCATCTCCAGTCAATTAACAGGTGTTTGGTAAGAAAACTGGCAGTAATCATCCTAACCCTGTTATGCATAAAGCCGGTAGTGTTTAATTCCCTCATACCTGCATCAACAATCGGGTATCCAGTTTTCCCTTCGCACCATAACCTAAATTCCTCTTCATTGTTTCTCCATTTTATCTGATCATATTCGGGTTTAAACGACCGATCGATAACATGAGGGAAATGCCATATAATCATAAAGTAGAAATCACGCCAAATAAGCTCGTTTAACCAAGTTTCTGCATTTCTTTCCTGGGCATTTCGAACCAATTCCCTAATGCTAACTGTGCCAAAACGGAGATGAACACTGATATGAGAAGTGCCTTTTATTGAAGGAATATTTCTATGTTTATCGTAATTGGCAAATATGTTTTCATATTCCTTTTCAGGGAACTCACTGAAGCTTTGCTCAAATCCAAGAGCTTTTAATGAAGGAATTGGGCTTTTTGGTGTTTTAAAAAAATAGGAAAGGTGTTTTTCACTCGGATAAGTGCGTAGATAAAAATCGTTAAGCTTCTTTAACCATTTGTTTTTATAGGGTGTGAAAACTGAATAGGGTTTTCCATCATTTTTTAAAACTTCGTTCTTTTCAAATATTGCCTGATCTTTAAAATCGAGTAACTCAATATTTTTCTGTTTTAGCAACTCTTTTACTTCCTCATCACGCAACATGGCATAAGGTTCATAATCATGATTAATGAATACATTTTCAATAGAGTATTCGTTCTGCAAAGCGAGCCATACATCTTTGGGAGAACCGTGTTTTATAATCAAGCTGCTATTAAACGAGGCTAATTCATTAGATAATTGCGTTAGAGCTTGATGGATAAAGCTTACTCTGGCATCAGCACGATCTTCAAGTTTATTTAAAATAATAGTATCAAAAATAAAAAGGGGTAAAACCGGAAGTCCGCTTTTGAGTGCGTGATAGAGGCCTGGATTATCGTTCAACCTTAAATCTCTGCGAAACCAAAAGATATTTACTTTATTTTTTTTCATCAAAAACTAAACAGATGAGGAAAGAAGTTGCTTAATGGCTTTATCGAATTCAGGATAACTGAATTTGAATCCTGTTTGAGCAATGGCCCGCGATGAACAACGGGTGCTGTCCAGTAGCAGCTGTTTGCGGTTTCCTAATGCAATTGATAATACAAATTCAGGAACGTTTGGCAACCAAATTGATTTATTCAAGCTTTCCGCAATTATTTTATTGAATTGAAAATTGGTAACAGGATTAGGGGCAGTTGCGTTAAAAGTACCTGTAAGATCTTGATTTTCTATGGCATAGATGTACATATTGCACAGGTCGACAATGTGAATCCAACTCATCCATTGATTTCCATTGCCTAAAGCAGCTCCTAAACCGAGCTTTAAGGGCCTTAATATTTTTGGGAGCGCTCCGCCCTGCTTACTTAATACAATACCTGTGCGAAGCTTTACAGTTCTTATATTCAATTTTGAGACTTCGTCAGCAGCATTCTCCCAGGTAATACAGCATTGGCCTAAAAAATCAGCAGCGGGTTCTTCGTTCTCAAATACTATTTTATCGCCTTTATTGCCATAGTAGCCAATTGCTGACGCAGAAACAAAACAGTGCAGCTGTTTGGCTGAAGCTTTAATGGAGGCCATCAACAGTTCTATACTGTTAACTCTACTATTCACAATTTCCTGTTTACGTTTTGCAGTCCAGGGTTTTTCAGCTATTCCTGTTCCGGCCAGATTGATAATAGCATCAGCAAAATCAATGGCTTCTTTATCAATATGCTCATTCTCCAGATTCCACCTGAATAGTTGAACAGATGAGGAAGGAGTTATAGCTGAATGAGTCAACCAACCAACAGAATAACCTTTATGAATTAATAGTTTGGTTAATTGTTTCCCAATTAAGCCACTTCCTCCAGCAATTAATATGTTTTTCATTATGAGTTGAAGCGCTGTTTATAAGTTTCGGTATTTATAAAACTAATAAGATATAACTTTGTTTCCGTTGAAAAAGAAATTTAAGAACAGGGATGGAATATAAAACCAAATACACCAAACATATTTTTGTTTGCACAAATGAGCGGGCGCCTGGAACCAGGGTTTGCTGCGGAGAAAAACACGGCTTAGCCCTTGTTGCAGAATTTAAGAAATTGATTAAAGATAAGGGATTGAATACCGAGATAAGGGCACAGAGAGCTGGTTGCATGGAAACTTGCGAGTTAGGTCCCTCTGTTGTTGTTTATCCCGAAGGTGTTTTTTATGCAAAGGTGCAATTGGAAGACGTGAAAGAAATTGTAGAGGAGCACATTGTAAATAACCGAGTGGTAGGTCGTTTGGTAATGGACCTGGAACTGTTGGATCAGTTGCAGGCTAAATAAAAAATGGAACAGGCTGAAGAATTTCTTCAGCCTGTTGTTTAAAAGTCGGTTTTGCAATCTCTTATTTGATGGCCCAGATCTTCAATTATCATTTCGTGAACCTCTATCAGGTATTTTACCACATCACCAATTGATACCATTCCAATCAGCTTGAAATTATCCTCAACAGGTAAATGCCGTAAGTGATTTTTGGTCATTACCTCCATGCACTCCTCAACCTGTGATTGGGGTGAGGTTGTAATCAACTGGTCACTCATCACTTCGCGAACGCGTGTTTCCTTTGAAGATTTACCTTTTAAAATTATTTTACGGGCATAATCTCTTTCGGAAAATATCCCAATATGTCGTCCATGATCCGTAACTATTAAAGCCCCAATATTCTTTTCAATTAAATCTTCAAGGGCATCGTAAACGGTTTCATCGGCATCGATCGTGTAAACGTTGTTGCCTTTTTTTGCCAAAATATCTTCTACCTTAAGCATAACCCAAGTGTTTTATTAAATATACTTTTTTTTGAGCAAATAGCCTATAACATAGGGAGATGCATTGTTTTTTGGTAGTTAATTACGGCTAAAAGCAAGCGGATTATGACCGGTATTTAATGAAGTAAAATAAAAGTTCAGCGATTCGGTATAGCTGTATAGGTAAATATCGATCACCTTTTTGATCGTATCATTTACTGTTGTTGGAGTAGCGTTTAGGTTGTTGATCAGCATTTTAGCTTGATATAAGCTTACAGAGTTCATTAATTTCAGGCCAGCCGATGACAATAGTGTCAAATCCAATGGTATATTAATTAGCCTTCGTTTTAAACCCAAAGCCATAGCGTAATCAGTTATCATCTGCTTAATAGTTATAGCTTTTGGTCCGGTGATATCAAAGCTGCAGTTCAGTGTTTGAATGTTTCCTGCCACCGCCAATAAATAAGCTAAGACATTGCGGATATCAACGGGAAAGCAAGAGCGATTTAACCATTTTGGAGCTAACAGGATCGGAAACTTTTCGGCCAGTTTCTGTACTATTTCAAATGTTGGGCTTTGTGTGCCAACAATAAATCCTGCTCTTAGAATAGTAACAGGAATAATTCCAGAAGTGAGTATATTTTCAATCTTTAAGTTGGGATGGAATGGGGCCGCTTGACTTAAATAAACTATCTGCTTACACTTGGTTTGCTCTAATCGGTCAACTGAATTTTTGGCAAGTAATTCATCCAGGTTCGCAAATTCATTTAAACAATTATTGTTCGAATTCGTAAAGAAGAAAGCTGTCTCAATATCTCCAGGTATATCAATTTGAGATTTAGGTTTCAATAGATCGCCTTCTATGACGGTTATATTTGATTGCTCACTCAGATTATGTTTCCGGGCAAAACAGCTTTTGCTTTTAACCAGGCATAACACCTCATGGCCATTTTCAATTAATACGGGTAATAAGCGCGTGCCAACGTAATTATTTATTCCTACTATAAGTATCTTCATGGTCTTTCCTAAAGGATTTAGAATCAATAATGTATTACTGCTCCTTATCCTCTTTTATAAGGTGGGGCTTAAAAGTATCGGTTCTTACTTTGGCCCCTAAATCGTGTAAAATATTATAAAGACCTAAATTGGTTCTATTCACATATATAAAATGCTTAACCCCTCGGGCTTGTTTAAATTCTTTCATTTTTGACACTTTTTCGCCTAAAACAAACAATTCATTAAAGTAGCCGGGTTTGCTAAAATCAAATTCACCTTGTACAAAAGGACGCGCAAAAAGACCGATCATTTCGCTATAATTTTGATAATAGAATTCCACCATTTCAGGACTGTCATCATCAAAGATCATCTTTAATTGTTTAAAATAATTGATAGTTTTTTTCCTATCACCCAATGGATTAGAAACAAAAGCGAAAAATGGGTAATAAAAATTATCAGGGAGTTCTTTTATACAGCCAAAATCAATGATTCCCAGTTTTCTATCAGGGGTGATCAGAAAATTACCGGGATGAGGATCTGCATGCACCTGACGTAATTCATGTTGTTGGAAATTATAAAAATCCCAAAGAGCCTGTCCAATACGATTTCGTTCAGCCTGAGAAGGGTCTGTTTTCAGGTACTCTCTCAAATGTATTCCTTCTATCCAATCCATAGTAATGATCCGCTTACTCGATAGTTCGGGATAATACTTAGGGAAAATAATGTTATCAAGGTGCTTACAGGCTTTTGAAAAGAAAAGTGAACGTTTTACTTCCAGTTCGTAATCAGTTTCTTCCAGTAGTTTTTCTTCCACTTCCTTGATGTATACATTCAATTCGGCTTCAGACATGCCCAAAAGCCGGAAAGCAAATGGTTTGACCATTTTCAGGTCAGAGTTAATGCTGTCGCCAACACCGGGATATTGAATTTTAACAGCTAGCTTTTTACCATTTAGGGTTGCCTGGTGAACCTGTCCGATGGAAGCTGCATGTGTTGATTTGAGCTTGAAGGAATCGTAGATCTTTTCAGGAGCTTTGCCGAAGTATTTGGTGAAAGTGCGGATGATCAGCGGTCCCGAAAGAGGAGGGGCACTGTATTGGGCCTGAGAAAACTGCTCGGCGTAAGCTTTGGGAAGTATATTCTTATCCATGCTGAGCATTTGCGCAATTTTAAGGGCACTGCCTTTTAACTGGCTTAAAGCTATGTATATATCGGATGCATTGTCTTCATTCAGTTGGTCTTTTGTTGCATCGGGGTTCACTAATTTTCGGGAATAATGTTTCAGGTAGTTTACCCCAACTTTAGCCCCCGTGGTTACAAACTTTACCGAACGCTCGACCTTTGAAACCGGAATACTTGTTTGTTCTTTCATGTTTTTGATGGATCAGGCAGTGAATGGGAATTTAATTTTATTCTTGCCTTGCTGTGCTAAAAATTTACCATACTCCAGCAAATTGTCAATTGGTCCACGGCTCATCAGATCCAGTGTTACATTGATCCCTTTTTCAATAGCCTCATCGGTTTTTTCAAAGTTTTCGCTGATATCATTGATCCAAAAATTTACAATAAAGACAAACTGAAGCCATAAAGCATCTTTATATCTATCAGAAATAAACTTGCGCTCAACGATCTCATTGTTTTCTATGCCATGACTCAACACTTCTAACGCAAACCCTTCAAATTGTTCCTTTGCTTTTTCTAAGATCCCCGGAGTAGTAAAGCCTTTACCGGAATGTTTTATTGAATAGATGATAAAACTCCGTTGAGCTTTCATCAATTCAATTAATGTAAAAAAGAACGATAATATGCGTTCACGAGCTGAATAGCCTTCATACACTTCCTCGCTTTTTACATTATCAGCCGTTTGTCTTATAAGATCCAGCCAAATGCCATTTTCAATCGATTCAAAAGAATTGAAGTAATGGTAAAATTCTTCTTCTTTCAATTTTAAACTTTTAGCAAAAACATAAACCGACTTGGGCTGTTCGTTATTGCTTAAAACATAATCGATGTAAGCTGTTTTAATTTTTTCCCTATTCATAGTTGAGCGTATTTAGTTTTATAACATGTTTTAACTGGTTTAGTTTGATTGAAATCTAATTAAAATCTGTTAGTAATCAGTGAATTAAAACAAAGTATAAAAATGTTTGTTTAGTCTTTTGTGAATGTACTATATTCAGCTGTTTGTGTTAAATTGATAAATGCCTGGAGCTGAAAAATTTGCTGCGGAATGTATTTCAGAATAAATTGAGAATAAGAAATTTAGCTGCATTTCTGATCTACGGTATTGTTTAACGCTTACCCCAAAAAACAGGCATTTAATAATGCTTTTTTAATGAATGGTTAGCTGAATAGGAAGGCATAATTTACACTCGATTAATGTTGTTTAAACAACTTTAATAAAACAATTGTTAAACTTGCAGAAATTTTAGGATAGTGAAAAAGTTCTCGATCAGTGATATAGAGTGTTTAACGGGTATTAAAGCGCATACCATTAGAATTTGGGAACAACGTTATAATTTAATAACTCCTAAAAGAACCTGTACCAATATCAGGTATTTTGATGATAACGACTTGAAGAAATTCCTCAACATTTCCTTATTGCTCGATTCAGGCATGCGTATTTCTGAAATTGCCAAAATGAGTGATCAGGAGATCAATAAATACATCGAAAAATTATCGGAATGTGAGATTAATGGCTGTTCATGTACTATTGGTTCGTTGTGTAATGCAATGCTGACGCTTGATGAGGCAGTTTTTGAAGAGACAATGCAAACCAGTCTTGATTCTATGGGTATGGAAAGGACTATGCTCGAGGTCATTCATCCTTTTATGCGTAAGATCGGTATTATGTGGCAGGCAGGAACTATTAATCCGGCACACGAACATTTTATCACCCACCTTATCCGGCAAAAGTTAATTACCGCAATCAATAGCCTCCAGCCTTCTAATCCCAGCCATGCTAAAAAATACATGTTGTTTTTGCCAGAAGGCGAGGTTCATGAATTGGGCTTACTTTTTGCCAATTATATGATCAAAGCCCGTGGGCATCACGTTTTGTATTTAGGAGCTAATTTACCTTTTGAAGATTTGCTAAGTGTGGCCAACTATTATGATCCGGATTACGCCTTAACTTTTTTGATATCGGATAACGCTTTTGGCGATGTAAATCTGATTATTTCCAAGATTTTAGAAAATCTGCCTAACTGGACACTTGCGGTTTCGGGAAATTTAGCTGTAACCGGAAGCATTAAACCTCATTCGCGCTTAACGATTATAAAGGATGTACCTCAAATGATCGATTTTATTAATACCAATGCTGAGGTTCAGCGTTTGTATTTTACCTGCTAAGCCTAAAATCCTAACCTTAATACCATTGAAACAATACCCTTAGACTCAAATTGGTAATTGCTCGGAAGACCAAAATTTGAAAGGTTAAGGTTGTTGAATGAATTATCCCAGCGTGTTTTTTCCCATTCTAAGGAAACCGAAAAACTTTGGCTTTGTGCTCCTCCAAAATTAAAACCCACTGCAGGTACAAGATGAACGTAAACAGGGGCATCGGCACTTATTGCATTTGATTTTGACAGGTAACGAGGAAGCACTGATTCGTCTTCATAACTCAATTCCGAATAGAATACCCTCGTAAAACATTTGGTCATCTTAACCCCTAAGGATAAGAAAAATCGGGTATCATTATGGTGGCCAAAAAAGTAGGTGGGGCGTATTTCTGCTGAAAAAGCAGTGTTTCGTTGCTTAAAAAGAAAATCATCCTCTATAACATAGGCATAAGTGGGGTGATTGCGGATGTTATAAAAATCAATGTTTATACCGGCGTCAACGCTTACCTGTTCTTTTACTTTAAACTGATAACCGGCATCAAATCCAAAACGGAACTTCGCCGTTTCATCCGGGTCCTCTTCTTCTGACTCTAAATTTAAAGCGGAATGAATAAGTGATGTAGCTAAAAATTTCGCGGTTTTTCCTGCATCAACATGGCCGGAGAGATACCAGTTGCCCTGAGTTTGTGCAAAAGACTTAATGCTTAACGAGCTGCCAAACCAAACTATAATTGTTATAAAGCAAATAGGAGTGTTTTTCATTCAATATAAATTGATCTGATTTATAACTAAGAAGAAAGATAAATAACAATAGTTGCTTTGGGTCTGAAAAGCTTTTTTAAGCTTTTATATAGAAGTAGTTAAATTCAGATTTTTATTAAATATCGGCTTGCCTGTAAGGCATAAGATAGTTACTTTTGCTACCCGACAGAATTTTTGGAACATAAGTAAGCAGAATGGATAACCTCACGTATCTTACCAACGCACACTCTTCGTATATCGAATCACTTTATCAACAGTACAAGAATGATCCTGCTTCAGTTGACTTTAGCTGGCAGAAATTTTTTGAAGGTTTTGAACTAGGCAAAACCGATGGCGGAGAAGTACCGGCCAGCAACGAACACTTTGATAAAGAAATGAAGGTGTTAAATATGATCAATGGCTATCGCCAACGCGGCCATTTATTCACCAAAACCAACCCTGTGCGCGAACGCATGAAGTTTTACCCGGGCAAAGAACTGGAAACTTTTGGCTTGAGCGAGGCAGATTTAAATACCGTTTTTAATGCTGGTATTGAAGTAGGTTTAGGTCCAACAACGCTTAACAATATTCGTCAATTATTAGAAGAAACCTATTGTGAATCAGTAGGGGCTGAGTATAAATACATCCGTAATCCTGAGAAGATGAAGTGGTTCGAGGATCGTATGGAAGGCAGCCGTAACAAGCAATCGTTTTCTACTGATGAAAAGCAACGTTTACTGCATAAGTTAAATCAGGCGGTAGTTTTCGAAAACTTCCTTCACACTAAATTTTTAGGACAAAAACGCTTCTCTCTAGAAGGCGCTGAAACGGTAATTCCGGCCTTAGATTCGGTTATCGAAAAAGGTGCTGAGTTAGGTATCAAGGAATTTGTTATTGGTATGGCCCACCGTGGTCGTTTAAATGTGTTGGCCAATATCATGAACAAGACCTATAAAGATATTTTTACGGAGTTTGAGGGTAAAAACTACGATGAAAGTGCTCCTTTTGGTGGTGACGTAAAATACCACATGGGTTTTTCAACCGATATGCAAACCAGCCAAGGCAAAGATGTTCACTTGAGCCTTTGTCCAAATCCTTCTCACCTGGAAACAGTTGACGGCGTGGTAACCGGTATTGCCCGCGCTAAGATCGATCAGAAATACAATAATGATTATACCCAATTAGCTCCAATATTAATTCACGGTGATGCTTCAGTAGCAGGACAAGGCATTGTGTACGAAGTATTGCAGATGGCTAAATTGGATGCTTATAAAACCGGTGGTACCATACACCTTGTTATCAATAATCAGGTAGGTTTTACCACTAATTACCGTGATGCCCGTTCAAGTACATATTGTACCGACATTGCAAAAGTTACCCTTTCTCCAGTGTTCCATGTAAATGGTGATGATGTTGAAGCGGTAGTTTACGCGATTAATCTAGCGATGGAATACCGTCAGAAATTCCAAAATGATGTGTTCATTGATATTCTTTGTTATCGTCGCTACGGCCATAACGAAGGAGATGAGCCTCGTTTCACTCAGCCAACTTTATATAAGGCGATTGAGAAACACCCTAATCCTCGTGAAATCTACAATGCTAAATTATTAGCTCAAGGTGATGTGGATGCCAGCCTGGCGAAGGAAATGGATAAGAGTTTCCGTAAAATGTTGCAGGATCGTTTGGATGAGGTAAAACAAGAGTCGCCGGTATTTGGCACACCTGTTTTACAGGGCCCATGGAAAGGTATGCGTTTCGCAACACCTGAAGACTTTGTGAAATCTATTGATACCAGCGTAAGCGAAAAAACATTGGTAGAGCTGGGTAATAAGATCACGGATCTTCCAAAAGATAAAAAGTTCATCAATAAAGTTGAGAAGCTTTTCACTGATCGCAAGAAAATGATCAACGAAACCAAATCCCTTGATTGGGCAATGGGTGAGTTGTTAGCTTACGCTTCGTTGGTTAATGAAGGTCATCGTGTTCGTTTCACCGGAGAGGACGTTGAGCGTGGTACCTTCTCTCATCGTCATGCAATTGTTAAAGTTGAAGAATCAGACGAAGAGTATAGCCCTATTCAAACATCAGTTGGAACAGAAGATGCGCCATTTGAAATCTATAACTCACATCTTTCTGAGTACGGTGTTTTAGGTTTCGAATATGGTTACGCCATGGCTTCTCCTAATGCCTTAACCATTTGGGAAGCGCAATTCGGAGATTTCGTTAACGGAGCCCAAATTGTTATCGACCAATATATTGCGGCTGCTGAAACTAAATGGCAACGCAGCAACGGTTTAGTAATGTTGTTACCACATGGTTTCGAGGGTCAGGGTCCTGAGCACTCTTCAGCTCGTATTGAGCGTATGATGGAGCTTTGTGCCGAAAACAATATGTATGTGGCTAACCTAACCACACCAGCACAGATCTTCCACGCCATGCGTCGTCAGTTGAAAAACGAGTTCCGTAAGCCATTGACCATTTTCTCTCCTAAGAGTTTATTGCGTCACCCCGCTTGTGTTAGCCCTTTAGCTGATTTTACCAAAGGTGGGTTCAAAGAAATTATCGACGATAACTTTGTTAAAGCTAAAGACGTTAAGCGCGTATTATTCTGTTCGGGTAAAATTTACTATGAGTTGCTTGATCAGCAACAAAAAGATAAACGTAGCGATGTTGCTTTAGTTCGTGTAGAACAGATCTATCCGTTCCCTTACGAGCAATACAATGCTATTAAAGAGAAATACAGCAATGCCGAAGAGTGGTTCTGGGTACAGGAAGAACCAGAAAATATGGGCGCTTGGCCTTGGTTAGTTCGCCATTTACGCCGTGAACCGCTTGAAGCTATTTGTCGTTTGTCGTCGAGCTCACCTGCTACAGGTTACTCAAAACTTCATGTAGCTCAACAGTTAAATATCATTGCTAAAGCATTTGCAAGCAAAGTAAAATCAGTTGTTAAAGAAAACGTGAAAAAAGCGACTGAAAAAGCCGTTAAGGTAGACTAATAATTACGGGTTGTCAGTTACGGGTTACGAATTAATCGTAATTAATGATTGGCAATCTTTTAACTAATAATAATTAAAAAGTAATTACATAGTTATGGTGCAACTCGCAATTCGTAACTCGTAACTCGAAATAATAAAATAACAAATGGCTTTAGAAATGAAAGTGCCCACAGTGGGCGAATCAATAACCGAAGTAACTTTATCTCGCTGGATCAAAAATGATGGCGAATTTGTTGAAATGGATGAGATCATTGCCGAGTTGGAATCAGATAAAGCTACGTTTGAATTAACTGCTGAAAAAGCAGGTATATTAAAAACATTAGCAGCCGAAGGCGATACCATTCCTGTTGGCGCTGTAATTTGTGCTATTGAAGAAGGCGCAGGTGCTCCTGCTGCCGCTCCTGCTAAAGAAGAAAAAGTTGCTGCTTCTGCCGCTCCTGCCGCTGTTGCTGCCCCAGTTGCTGCAGGCGATAGTTATGCTGCCGGACATCCATCTCCTGCTGCCGGTAAAATTTTAGCTGAAAAGGGTATCGACCCTAAAGATGTTAACGGTACCGGTAAAGATGGTCGTGTAACTAAGGAAGACGCAGAAAAGGCTCAAAAAGCAACTGCTGTGGCTCCTGCTGCTAAAGCTTCTGCTCCAGCTGCCCCTGCTGCTTCTGCTGCTCCTGCTGGACCTCGTTCAGAGAAACGTGAGAAAATGTCGAATCTTCGTAAAACAGTTGCTAAGCGTTTAGTAGCTGTTAAAAATGAAACCGCGATGTTAACTACTTTCAACGAAGTGGATATGTCGCCGGTGATGGAGATCCGTGCTAAATACAAAGATAAATTCAAAGAAAAACATGGTGTAGGCTTAGGCTTCATGTCATTCTTTACCAAAGCTGTTTGCGAAGCATTGAAAGAATTCCCTGCTGTAAACGCACGTATTGATGGGGAAGAAATCGTTTACAACAACTTTGTAGATTGTTCTATCGCTGTTTCGGCTCCTAAAGGTTTGGTTGTTCCGGTAATTCGTAATGTCGAATCAATGACTTTGGCTGAAATTGAACAGGAAGTTATTAAATTAGCTCTTAAGGCTCGTGAGAACAAGCTTTCAATTGATGAAATGACTGGTGGAACTTTCACTATCACTAATGGTGGTGTATTTGGCTCTATGATGTCAACTCCAATTATCAATGCACCTCAATCGGCTATTTTAGGTATGCACAACATTGTTGAGCGTCCAATGGCGGTTAATGGTCAAGTGGTTATTAAACCTATGATGTACCTGGCGCTTTCTTACGATCACCGTATTATCGATGGCCGTGAGTCAGTAGGATTCCTGGTTCGTGTTAAACAATTATTAGAAGATCCTACCCGTTTATTGTTAGGCGTGTAATCTTTGAAATAGAATATTAAACGGCCTTCTTCAGTAATGAGGAAGGCCGTTTTTGTTTTAATATATTAAGGTTGGTTTATCATAATTTTCTAGTCATTACTTTTTCTTAGATTTGAATATGACTAAGACCCAAATAAAAATTGAAATTCAAAAAGTGCTTGATAGCGTTCCTGAAGAGGTTCTTCAAGATGTTCTTTCATTTCTTCAGGAGCTTCAATCTAAATCAGCTGACAAAATTAAGTTGGCAAGTAATCTGCGTCAGATCTTATCTGAAGACAAAGAATTATTAGACAGGCTTGCCAAATGATCAGCTTAAATGATGTTGAGAATATTCACAATATTCTCATTGATCGATTTGGGGGCAGCAAAGGAATTAGAGATATAGGAGCTCTTCAGTCTGCTATTTCTCGTCCATTTGCAACTTTTGATCAACAAGAATTATATCCAACCCCTATTGAAAAGGCGGCAGCCATTTTGGAAAGTATTGTTATTAATCACCCTTTTATAGATGGTAATAAACGTACTTCTTATGTATTAATGCGATTGATTCTAATGGAAAATGGGATGGACGTCTTTGCAAGTCAGGACGAAAAGTATGAAATGGTAATTGCCGCGAGTACCGGAAAATTTAGAATTGAAGAAATAAAACATTGGATCAATAGGCACTTGAAATAGTTTAAAAAGCAGTTTTTTCAACTATAGAAAGATTGCTTTCTGGTATCCTCAAAACGATGCAATCTTTATTAAAACCCAAACACCTCCACATGCATTCTGCCTTATTCAATCTACTTAGTCAATTCAACAAATTCAGCAGTGATGAACTACAACTAATTGAAGCGCAATTGGTAGTACGTAAAGTAAAGGAAAACGAATTTTTACTTGAGCGTGGAGCTGTTTGCAGGGAGATCTTATTTATAACCGAAGGACTTGTTCGTACTTTAATCCATAATAATGATGGTGAAGAGCAAACGCATTATTTTATTAAGGAAAATCAATTTATTGCTGATCTGGAAAGCTTTAACAACCTTACTCCTGCTACCGAAAGCATTCAAGCGGTTTGTGATTCAACTTTAATAGTATTATCAAAGAAAAGCATAGACCTGCTTATTGCCTCCATTCCACAATGGAAGGAAACCATGCTGCAAATTGCCCAAAAAGCGTTAATGGAAAAGATATATACCCGTAATGCATATTTGGGAGTGGATGCCACTGCTCGTTATTTAAAGTTTATAACCGAGCAAGGTGATATTGCTTTGTGTGCTCCTCAATCAATAATTGCTTCTTATTTGGGTATCACTCCTCAATCGCTCAGTCGAATCAGGAAGCAAGTACGTTAGCTTCCTTTTTTACCATTTGTTAACTGCAGCCTGTTTTTGTTTTTCAAGCTTTGTGCTCAACAAAAACAACAATCTATATGAAAATATTAGTAACAGGCGCAAATGGTCATTTAGGAAATAACATTGTCAGATATCTGCTAACTCAAAATGTAGAGGTATTATCTGGCGTGCGAAGAAATGCAGATGTTTCCGTACTTGCGGATCTTCCAACGGAAATAGTAACACTTGATTATGATTCGGTACAGCAGTTAGCAAGGGTATTTAATCAAGCAGATGTGATCATTCATACTGCCGCCGTTTTTAAGCGTTGGGCAAAAGATCTTCAAAAAGATATAATCGATCAAAATGTAAACCTATCCATAAATATTGTGAATGCGGCTGCTGATGCAGGCGTAAAGAAACTTATTTATATCAGTAGTATTGCCGCTCTTGATGATAGTCAGATGCCAATGGATGAAAGCAGTTGGAACCAACTGAAACAACGACCTTATCCTTATTCGAAATCATTATCGGAACAAAAGGCTTTACAAACTGCGCAACAGCGAGGCTTAACGATCTGCACTTTATTGCCATCTGCTATTATCGGTCCTCATTTTAATGCACTAACTCCTACGCTTAGAGTGTTTGCTGATATTGCCAATAAAAATTTACCAATGTTGCCTCGGTTCAATTTCTTGTTTATAAATGCCACTGATGTTGCTCGTGCTGCTCTTTTGGCCATTGAACATGGAAGGAATGGTGAACGCTACATCATATCACATCCTCAAAAGTATAGCGTTGAACAAGTTTTTGATCTGGCCTATCAACATCTTCCTCAACTTAATTTAAAAAAGCCTTCAATGGCTCCAAAATTCCTGCTGTTTTGTATGGCTTGGTTAGGGGAGAAGGTTAGTTTTCTTACCGGCAAAGAACCTTTGCTAACCGTAGAAGATATCAAAGAACTTTGGGATGCCTCGCCGCAGGTAAATGTGTTAAAAGCTAAAAAGGAGCTTGGTTTTGAAGCGGCCTCAGTGGAAATCAGCATGCTGGAAACTTTCAGGTTTTTAAAATCCGTAAAAGCTTAGTTTGAAATCTTGTTAAAACTCTTGGCATTAGGATATTGAAGACCGTATTGCCTCCAGAGGATATTAGAAGTGAAAAGAAAACGGCCTTTTCTAATTAAAGAATCGGCCGTTTTACTTACACAGACTATTATTCAGTTATACTAGGAAATTGCTCGGTCTAAATGCACATATCCACCATCAACATGGATTAATTGTCCGGTTGTATGTGCTGATCGTTCGCTAAGTAAAAAAACAGCCATGTCGGCTATTTCTTCCACCTTCGTCATTCTCTTTTCGAATGGAATTTTAGCGGTAATGCTTTTTAATTTCTCTTCAGGGTTGTCGAAGGTGTTGATCCATGTTTGATAGAGAGGCGTAAAGGCTTCAGCCACAATTACCGCATTTACCCTGATGCCATATGGCAGTAATTCAACAGCCCATTCGCGGGTTAACGCATTACGACCACCATTAGCAGCGGCGTATGCTGAAGTTCCTCCCTGGCCGGTTTCGGCAGTTTTGCTGCCAATATTTACTATGGACCCTTTGCTTGCTTTCAAAGCCGGCAAGGCATAATGTGCCATCAAATAGTAATGCACCAGGTTTTTATGTAAGGACTGCATAAAGGCTTCATAATTGCCGGATTCTAAGCCGACACCATCATTAACCCCGGCGTTGTTAACTAGTCCGTCAATTCTTTTGTATCGCTCTAAAACGGTTTCAACTACTACCCGGCAATCATCAGGGTTGGTTAGTTCGGCAGTAACATAATCAGCCTTTAAACCTAAAGCCTTGAATTGACCAATTAAATTTTCATTGTCGGTTTTGTTACGGCCAACAATAATAGGAATAGCCTTTTCAACTGCCAATGTTTTGGCAATGGCCGCTCCAATACCTTTGGCTCCACCGGTTACTATAATGTATTTATTCTCGAGGTTAAGATTCATCTGTCTTTATATAAATTATAAAACCTGGTGGCATTTTGTGAAAAAACAAGATCACGTTCCTCGGCATTAAATTGTGCCATGTATTTCTCAATCAGTTTTTTCCATTGTGGATAATTTCCGGCTAAAAGCATTACCGGCCAATCACTGGCAAAAACGATACGGTTAATGTCAAACGTATTGAAAACCGCATCAATATATTTAACTACCTGTTCGGGTGTCCAGTTGTTCCATTGCGCTTCAGTCATCAAACCCGAAAGTTTGCAATACACATTAGGATTCTGTGCCAACACTTTCAAATGCTTTTTCCATTCCTCCAATTCATTGTTTTTTATATTGGGTTTAGCACAGTGATCTATGATAAAAGCCTGTTCCGGAAGCCTGTCAACCAGTTTAATAGCATCCGTTAATTGCTTATGCTGAATTAAAATGTCGTAGGTGTAATTATATTGTTTCAGTAATGATAATCCGTTTAGAAAGCGTTCATTTATCAGAAAACCGCTCGGCTCGGCCTGGGCAATATGCCTCCAGCCTTTGATAAGCTTAGTCGAACTGTAATGAGCCAAGCGTTTTGCTATGTTATCATGCTTAAAATCGATCCAGCCTACAATACCTTTTATAAAACTATGCTCATGGGCAAGGGATAGCAGAAATTCGGTCTCAGCTTCGCTTTGATCGGCCTGAACGGCTATGCAACCACTTATTCCATTTTCTGTAAAAACAGGAGCGAGGTCAGCCGGATAAAAATCTCTGCGGATAACCTGCATAGTCCCATCTATCCAGCTATCGCGAACCGGATCGAATTTCCAGAAGTGAACATGAGCATCAATAGCCATACAATCCTTCGATCTTAGTTTGAAGAAGGTTCAAAGGCTTTTACCTGTTGTTTGCTGCTGCCCAATCCCTCAATACCAAGCTCAACCACATCGCCAGGATTTAAATACCAAGGTTCCGGCTTCTGTCCCAATCCAACGCCTGCAGGAGTACCGGTGGTAATTACATCACCAGGTAAAAGTGTCATAAACTGGCTGATATAGCTAACGATAAAAGGTACGTTAAAGATCAGGTTTGAAGTATTACCGTCTTGCATCATCTGTCCGTTAACGGTTAACCATAAACGAAGATTATGTACGTCGGCTATCTCATTTTTGGTGGCAATAAAGGGTCCGATAGGAGCGAAGGTGTCGCAACTCTTTCCTTTTACCCATTGACCATTACGTTCCAACTGAAACTCACGCTCGCTGTAATCATTGTGTAATACATAACCAGCAATGTGATCAAGAGTGTTTTTCTCCTCAACATAAGTCGCTTTTTTGCCAATAACAATGGCTAACTCTACTTCCCAATCGGTTTTTTTACTGTTTTTAGGGATAATTAAATCGTCATTAGGTCCAACAATAGCCGATGTTGATTTAAAAAAGAGAATCGGTTCTTTAGGAATCGGCGCATTGGTTTCATGCGCATGATCCTTATAGTTTAAGCCTACACAAATAATTTTAGAAGGACGGGCTAAAGGAGCGCCAAGGCGTACTGATGGATCAACTTCAGGAAGAGTGGCATTTTCAATCTGTTTTTCCAGCTTTTCAAGGCCGTCTGTACCAAAGAACTTTTCATCATAATCATTTACAAAAGCAGAAACATCAAAGTATTTCTCGTTAATGATCACTCCCGGTTTTTCTTCTCCGGCCTTGCCAAATCGTATAAGTTTCATTGTTTATTTAAATCGTTCGTGTAATGTTCTAATTATTCAAAGTTGTAAAACCACCGTCAATCGGGTAATCGCAGCCGGTAATAAAAGAGGCTTCGTCGCTGCAAAGGTAAAGTGCCAAAGCCGCCACTTCTTCAGGTTTAGCCATGCGGCCAATTGGTTGCGTTTTCGAAAGTTTTTCGAACATCCCTTCAATATTGTCAGGATAGTTTTTCTGCAGAAAACCATCAACAAAAGGCGTATGAACGCGCGCCGGTGAAATAGAATTACAACGAATATTTTCGCCAATATAATCTTTTGCCACGCTCATTGTCATAGCTTTCACCGCACCTTTAGCAGTACTGTAAGCAAAACGGTCAGGAATACCCACTAACGCAGCGATAGACGCCATATTGATAATTACGCCGCCGCCCGATTTGCGTAACTGCGGAATAGCTTGATTTAAGCAATTATAAACGCCTTTAACGTTAACATTCATGATCCGGTCGAAATCCTCTTCTCCGGTAGTGTCAACTTTGCCAATATGGGCAATGCCGGCATTGTTTATCAATATATGAATGTTACCAATGTATTCGAAAACGGCTTTCACCTGCTGAAGGTTTGCAACATCGCAACTATGGGCATATGCTTTTTTACCAATGCTTTCAATTTCTGCTATCGTCTGCTTTGCATTTTCGGCATTAAGTTCGAGAATATGTACTTCGGCACCTTGTTTTGCCAAAATAACTGCAATTGCTTTTCCAATACCGCTTCCGCCACCGGTAACAATTGCCTTTTTATCAGTTAATGTGAACATGTTGTTGTTATTAATTAAGCGGATTAAAGGCTCACACCTCTTTTCCATGGAATAAAATCATCTTGGTTTAATTGAACTGCTTTCGGAATTTCCTCCCCACTTGCCACCTTAATGCAATACTCCATAATTTCCTCACCCATTTCGGCAATGGTTTTTTCGCCTTCAATTACTGGCCCGGTATCGATGTCGATAATGTCGGCCATGCGTTTTGCAAGGTTCGAGTTAGTAGCAACTTTAATGGTCGGACAAACCGGGTTTCCGGTTGGAGTGCCCAAACCGGTAGTAAATAAGATCAAGGTAGCGCCCGAAGCAGCTTTACCTGTAGTTGCTTCCACATCGTTTCCCGGTGTGCAAACCAAACTAAGGCCTGGTTTCGTGGCCGGTTCAGTATAGTCTAAAACATCCACAACAGGTGATAGCCCTGCTTTACGTGCTGCTCCCGCCGATTTTATCGCATCGGTAATCAATCCGTCTTTAATATTTCCCGGCGAAGGGTTCATATAAAAACCCGAACCTACCTGATGTGCCAGCTTATCGTAATCAGTCATTAAGCGGATAAACTTTTCAGCAGTGGGCCGGTCTATCGAACGGTCGATCATTTCCTGCTCAACCCCACAAAGTTCAGGGAACTCAGCCAGAAGAACCTTGCCGCCTAATGCTACCAAAAGGTCGGCACAATGCCCAACTGCCGGATTCGCAGAAATACCACTGAAACCATCACTTCCACCACATTTTACGCCAATGCATAATTTTGATAGAGGTGCTTCGGTGCGAACCAGCTTGTTAATTTCTATTAAGCCTAAAAAAGTGCTCTTAATGGAATCTTTTATTAGTTGCTCTTCGCTTTGTGTTTGCTGTTGCTCAAAGATCAATAAGGGTTTGTCAAAAGAAGGATTTCGCAATTGCAGATCGCGTATGAAGTCATCTACCTGTAAATGTTGGCAACCCAAACTTAAAACAGTTACACCTGCTACGTTGGGATGGTCGGCGTAAGACGCCAATAGCTTACTTAAGGTGTTGGCATCTTGTCGGGTCCCTCCACAACCTCCATTATGATTTAGAAACTTTATCCCATCAACATTTTCAAACATTCGTTGTGAAGGAGAACTACTGCTGGTAGTAAAGTCAATTTCATCTATTGATTCTCCTGCTCTATAAGATTCTACCAGCTGGTGAGTAAAGTTTTTGTATTTGTCACCAACGGCATAGCCCAGTTCATTGTATAGAGCCTCTTTAATAATATCGAGGTTTCTGTTCTCACAAAAAACAGTTGGAATGAACAACCAATAATTTGCCGTTCCTACTTCGCCATTTGAGCGAAGATATCCTTTAAAAGTTCGCTGGTTAAATTTTTGGACATCTGGTGCATTCCAACTATAAGAGTTGTTTCTAAAGGCAAAAGGTTCGGCAGCGTGTTTGGTGTTTTCGGTGGTCATTCGGCTTCCTTTCTTTACTTCACATTGAATCTTGCCCACTAAAACGCCATACATGGTTACTTCATCACCTGGTCGCATATCTTGCATAAACAATTTATGCTTTGCTCCAATGTCATCGGTAAGCAGGTAATCGCTACCTTCAAAATGAATAACAGCACCCTTGCTAAGGTCTTTAAGCGCAACCAGCACATTATCGTTTGGGTGTATTCTTAATACCTGATTTTTCATCATTACAAATAATTATTCTTTAACCATCAGATGGCCTTAGTTCGAGGTTTCTGGTTCCCATTTCTTCCATCCGAAGTAAAGTATTACTATAAAGCAGATTAAGGGAACCACATAGCCGTATTGAATGTTATGTGTTAGATCTGAAATATATCCCAGAAATAAAGGCAAAATGGCTCCGCCAACTATCGACATAACTAATAATGAAGAAGCTATTTTGGTGTCTTTGCCCAAGCCTACAATTCCTAATGAGAAAATGGTAGGGAACATGATCGACATAAAAAAAGCAATACCAATAAGTGCGTAAACGGTTATCATGCCCGAGGAAAAAATGGCAATTCCGCTTAATAATATGCTGGCTGTTGCATAAACCATCAGTAGTTTATTAGGCTTTATAAACTGCATAAACGATGTCCCTGCAAAACGACCGATCATAAATGCCAGTCCTGCAAAACCTGAATAAACAGCTGCTGATTTTTCATTCATATGAGCCGAAACGGTAATAAAGCGAATGAAGAAGCTTAATACACACACTTGCGCTCCTACATAAAAGAACTGTGCTATTACGGCCCAACGCAAGTGCTTATGCTTAAAAGCTTGCCTTATAGTTGAACCTTCGGCGGTTTCGTCCTCATGTTTGATGTCGGGCAGTTTGGTGAAAATGAAAAGGATGGTGATGAGAACAATGGCTGCACCTAATATGGTATATGGTAATTTTACAGTAGAAGCCTCCTGAATCAGGTAGTTCTGATATTCAGTCGCTGATAAGGAGCTGGGATTAACTTCATTTCCCGATAGGATAAACTTTCCGCCTATAACCGGTGCAATGAATGCAGCCAGTCCGTTAAACGATTGGGAGAAATTGAGTCGTTGGGTTGCTGTTTCTGCTGGGCCCAAAATGGTTACATACGGGTTCGCGGCAGTTTCCAGAAAGGTTAATCCACAGGCGATAATAAATAGTGCCCCAAGGAAAAAAGCGTATTGCATGGTATTGGCAGCCGGAATAAACAGGAAGGAACCGATTGCAAACAATACTAAGCCGATGATGATGCCGCTTTTGTAACCCCATTTACGCATAATGAAACCTGCAGGTAGGGCCATAGCGAAATAAGCAATGAATACCGAAAAGTCAACCAATGATGATTCAAGATCGTTTAATCGAAATGCTTTGCGCAGGTGAGGTATCAATACCGGATCGAGATTATGAACAAAGCCCCAAAAGAAAAAAAGACTTGTTATAAGAATTAAAGGAACCAGGTAGCTTCTACTCTTGTTCTTTGAATTTACCTGATCAATGCTTTGCTCGGTTGTAATATTCATAATCTGATTTAGGTTGATACTTGGTTACAGAGCCAGCCAATCCGAAATAATTAATTCCGATTACCTGGTTCAATATAATTTAAATTGGTTGTTGTTATCACAAATAAAGGAGATAAGTAGTATTTAAAAGTTTATTTGATTGCCTATTTATTATGCGATTTTGTCATAATGTATCGGAATAATTCGGCATATTGCGCATAAAGCTAAATTTTATTTCGGCCTTTGATTATATGAAACCTTGCCTTTTAAACGTTACCACCGGATTGGCGCAGTCATTCAGCGCTCGGAATGATACCCAACCCGATATTAATAATCGATGGCATTACCATGAAACACTTGAATTAATTTATTTCAGAAAAGGTAATGGAACCCAATTTATAGGCGACAGCATTCAATATTTTAAGGAGGGTGATGTGGTTTTGGTAGGCAGCAATTTGCCTCATTACTGGCGTTTTGATCCGGCCTATTTTGAAAATCCTACGGAAAATCCGGTTGATATTTTTGTGGTACACTTTAAACAGGATTTTTGGGGTGCAGATTTTTTAAATATTCCCGAGAATCAGGAGCTAAAAAAGCTGATTGAACAAGCGGGACGAGGGATTCAGATTGCCGGAAAAACAAAAGACTATGTTGCCAGTTTGATAGAGCGGATTGTTAAGGCACAAAATAGCCGCAAGGTAATTCTGCTGTTGGAGGCTTTAACAGAGATCAGCGCCTGTAAAGAAGTGAGTTATTTGGTTTCTATGGGCTTTAAATATGATTTCCTCGAATCGGAAAAAGATCGGATCCAAGCCATTTATAACTATACAATTGCCAATTATAAAAAGAAGATTGAATTGAAGGAAATTGCTGCGGTGGCTAAGATCAGTCCTAATTCATTTTGTAAATTCTTTAAATCACGCAGCCGAAAAACCTATACACAGTTTATTAACGAAATTAGGGTAGGTCATGCCTGCAAACTGCTTATTGAAAATAAGCTTACCGTTAAAGAAGTGTGTTATGAAAGCGGATTTTACAATTTTGCCAGTTTTCATAAGTATTTTAGAGAAATTACCGGTAAAAGCCCGTTGAAATATCAGCAAACGTTTGGGTAGGTCAGTGCCTTCGACTCCGCTCAGGCTGACTAACGTTGAAAATTATCGCGTTTAAAATCAAATCGCACAACGTGTATTTTAATATAAAATTAGCTTATGGCAACACAAAAGACAGTTCCTACCAATGAAAGTGTTGTGAACTTTATTAATACGGTGGATGATGAGCAAAAGCGCAATGATAGCTATGCGCTGGTTAAAATTTTAGAAGAAGCGACCGGATTTGAAGCCACCATGTGGGGGCCGGCTATAATTGGGTTTGGTAGTTATCATTACAAATATGCAAGTGGACATGAAGGAGATGCTCCTTTGGCCGGCTTTTCTCCCCGAAAACAAAGCATAAGTTTTTATGTAATGCTTAGCGAAGAAAAAAGAAATGAACTGTTATCAAAGTTGGGTAAGCATAAAGCCGCCAAGTCCTGTATTTACATCAATAAACTTAGCGATGTTGACGCTGAAGTGCTAAAGGAAATGGTGAAAGAATCGATGAGGTATATGCAGGAACTTTATGGTTAATGGTTACTTCTGTCCATCATTTCTAAAGGAAAAAATATTGAGAAAACAGTACCCTGGCCAACGTCAGATTGTACTTTTAGCTGAAGGTTATGATAGTTAATAATGCTTTTAACAATGGCTAAGCCTAATCCATAGCCTTCATTGCCCGAGCGGTTTGCCTTTTTAAATCGGTTGAAAATAGTCGAAAGTTCATGTTCTGGTATGCCAATACCGGTGTCTTTTATGTTGATAGAATAACTATCGACTTCAAACACTTCATTTATTTCAATTGTTCCACCAGATTTATTGTACCTGATTGCATTGTTGATCAGGTTGTAGATCAGTTGAAAAATTAAATCACTGTTTATATTATTGATTGTCACTTCATCTGAAACATTCATCACTATTGTTAAGGCTTTTTCTTCCAGTCGATGATCCAGATCTTCAACTACATCATTTAGCAAGGTTTTTACAGCTATAGAACCCGCGCGGGCGAATTGCTCATTCTCAATTCGCGAGATCAGCAATAATGAATGAACAATCTTTTTTAACCGGCTAAGTGTTTTCATCATTTCCAATAACCTCGATTGAAATTGTTCATCAAGCTCACTTTCCACCATCAGGTTTTCCATTTTAGTTTGTAAAATACTGATGGGCGTCATTAGCTCATGGGAAGCATTGGCGGTAAATTCACGTTCCTTTTCAAAAGTTTCGTGTATTTGGTCCATTAACTTAATGAATGAATCATCCAAAAGCTTAAAATCAACAGTGGTGGTTTTAATAGCCGGAGGTTGTTCTTTAAAAGGGAACCGCCTGTTTAACAATTTAGTTTTAATGATCAGACCCAATGGCCGAAGTAAAAATCGGGTGAATACCAGGTCAATAACGATGGTAATAATCACAAGGGTAATTAATACATACAGCGCCACCCTTTGCAGATCATCATTGTATTGGTTTATAGAAGAGGTTGTTTTTCCAATTTCAAGAATATAGTTTTTGTGGCTATAGTTAAACGTATGGCTCAACACCCTGTAATTTAAAGTATCTCTTTCAACAATCCGTTGGGTGGTTTCTATAGTGTCGCGCTTGGTTTGTTGTTGGGCAGGTTCAAGAGAGATATACTCTTCCTTTAGCATGGTATAGCTGCCATAACTGCTGTCGCCCTGAAGGTAAAAATCAACGCCATTGCGGTTAACAACGCTCATTACTTTATCCTTTTGTTCACGCAGGTAATAATTGGTATACTGAAAAGCAATATTCTCAATCAGAGTTGGTAATAGGGCAACAAATAAGGCCACGATCACCAATTTCGAAAGCGTGATAAAGAGAGTGAGTTTTGTTAATAGCTTCACGTTGTATAAAATGGTTAGCGCATTTTTATTTTATAGCCCACACCTCTAATGGTTTCGAGCCATTCGGTTGAACCAAAAGCACCTAATTTTTTCCTGATATTTTTTATCGTCGCATCAATATAGTTCGAATCATAATCGTCGTCGGCAAAATTGCCCCAAATATGCTCACTTAACTGCATACGCGTAAGAGGACGATTTTTATGCAGCAACAAATAGCTAAGCAGGTCAAATTCTTTGCGCGACAATTCTATTTCGTTTACCGCATGAATAACCAGGCGTTTTTTCAGATCGATATTAAATTCACCCAGTTCTATTAGTTTTTCCTGAACACCGAATTTCCTTCTGGAGATGGCATGCATCCTTGATTGAAGCTCGAGCAAAGAAAACGGTTTGGGTAAGTAATCATCGGCGCCCAAATCAAGGCCTTGAATACGGTCTTCAATATTTCCGCGCGCGGTTAAAATAATAAAGGCAGCCTCAGTGCCGATTTTTTTTGCTTGCTGAAGTAGGTCAAGACCATCAATATCGGGTAAACCGAGGTCGAGTAAAATGAAATCATATTCATTGATCCCCAGCTTTTCCAGCGCTTGTTTTCCATTAATGGCACAATCGCATAGATAAAACGCTTTCTTTAAAAAGGTTTCAATTTCTGCAGCAAGAGCTGATTCATCTTCAACTATGAGCACTTTCATATTAAAATTGGTAATAGAAACTTAAGCCTAAGAAAGAATGAGATGTTCCCAATGGAATTTCATCATTTTTTCCTAAAACTGAAAACTGATAAGAGGTCTCAATTAAATATCGATCTCTGCTATAGTTAAGGGGTAATTTAAAGTTGCACGATAAAAAGCTAAACCTGGAGTTGGGCACGTAGGTGATTTCCGTTGAATTGCTGTTGTTAGAGCCATTATTCTTCGGCGACTTGTTCTTATTGTTTTTATAGGTAATGTAAGTTTGATAAAACTGCTGGGTTCCGCCAACAAGCTCAATGGCCGGTTCAATTGAAATGGCATCGTTTTGGTCGATCAGGCTGCCCAACTCAAAAGACTTTGAATTGCCCAAGGTGATAAAAACGTCCTGTTGCTTTCCAAATGCATAATCAGCTCCTAAAGTTGTGCTTAACCAATAGCTATAAGTAAGCGAAGCTCCCAGTGTATTATAATTTGAAGCTTGTAAAACCGGTGAGTTTTTTGGAAAAAATGAATGATTAAAACTTACCGAAGCTTTTAGTTTCTCGCTAAATGTTGCATCATAGCCTGCTTCGAGCGATAAAATGGGCGGAGTTGGTGTGTTAAATAGGTGGTAAATATTCGATGAAAAATATAATCCTATTGGAAAACGGTAAGTAGCATTAACAAGTCCCAATGGCATTTGTTCGTCACTGGTTTGTCCATAGTAGTTTGCATTGCTGCTGAAAACTGCGGCTAGAGTTAGGGTTGCCTTGCTAGTATCTGATTGGGCAAAGCATTCAGCAGTTGATAAAATGAACAAATAAAAAAACAGGAGGTATTTCATGAAAAGAGCAATTTCTAATGTTTACGGAAATTGACTTTTACAGGTTTAGGTTTTGCCACTTTTACTGGTTTAACTTTTACCGGTGGCTTTATCGCTTCGGGTTTGTCTTGCCTGCGCGACTTTGGAACTTCTTTTATCTCCTTCTCTTTGCCTTCTTTTTTATCTCCTTTCTCTCTGCCTTTTCCAATTGAGTCAGCGCTAGATGAAACTAATTTCAGTTTTAATTTATCAGTTGAGTTTACAGAAGCATTGTCTTCTATTGCAAACGCGTGGAAATTAACTGAAAGAAAAAAAGCGCAAACTAGTAGCCGGATAAAAACAACATTGTTCATTGCATGCAAACATATAAAGTTTGAAAGATAAACACGTAATCAATTTACTGTCTTTAAGTTCAATTCATCATCTTATGAACTTTTGGCAAGTGTAAAAAAGGGTCCTGCCTCATAGCAAGACAGAACCCCGTTATTAAATTACGCTGGAACTATTTTAGATTGATTTTGATTGTTCCCAAAGCTGTTGTTTTTCCAGCTTCTATTCCAACGTTATTAAGAGTAGTGTCCGCATAGGTAGTGTCTTGTACATCAATAGCTACCTTATAAGAACCCGATCTTAATCCACCGATAGAGAAATAGCCCGTTTCCGAGTCCGAAACAGTGCCAATAGTGTCGTTGGTTGGAGTAATTGCGTAAACTTTGGCTTGTTTATTTGCCGGATTAATTGTTCCTGTTAATGTGCCGGAGGTGGCAATGGCAAGGCCTCTTACCACTGGTTTCAAAATAAATTTTCCATTGCCTGCTGCTACAATTGATTTCGCAGCGTCAAAGTCCAATATCAATGAATAAGAAATGCCCGGCGTTAACGAAGGCTCTTCGGTGAGTTTTACTTTCCAACCCGATGAATAACCGCTCGGGATTTTAAGGTCATAAAGCTGTCCGTCAACTTTAATCGTATTTCCAGTTTCGTTTAAAACCAATCGTACTTCTTTTATCTTACCTGTTGGAATTTCTTCATCAGCAACTAAAATGTCGGGAGTTGCTGATCCAACTTTAAAATCCAAAATGTTAAATTGTTTGTTTGCTTCTAATACGTACGAGTTGTCTGTCGATTCATTTACTTTAACAACAATCTCTTTTACACTTAAATTGATCTCTTCATAGTTACCCGGTGCATCGGTCATTCTAACTTGCAGGTGAGCGTTTCCGCTTTCAGTTTTCGAGCAAGCGGAAAATCCTAAAGTGGCTGTAACTAATAAGAATAAAAGTTTCACATTTCTATTCATACTCAGAGTTTTTGGTTTGATTTAATTGTTTTATGGTACAAATCTGTAACTCCAAGATGAAATGAACATGAAAAACTAATCGGCTATAAAAAATATTTATGGGAAATAATTAATAGTTAATATAAGTTGCCATGTAAAGTAGAAATAGAGCGCATATTAATAAAAAAGCCGGATAGCTTTTAGCTTCCGACCGTATTTGTTATTTGATTAATAAGCGGCTAATGGATAACCCTTACGATTTCATCTTGTCTTTTGGTCGTTCCATTTTGGCCATATTCATGCCGCATTTGGTGCATTTTCCTGATTTTTTAGCAACTACACCATCACACATTTTACAGTAGTAGTAGCCTTCTTGCACAAGTGTACGGTGGTCGGAACATTTGCCGGGTTTGTTTGAAGTATAACCACAGCTTGGGCAGATATAAACCAAACTTGGTTTCTTTTTTACGGCTTGGGTTGGCGCGTTTTGCGATTGGGCCACAAAACAAATTAATGCCAATAAACAAAGGGTGAATAACTTTTTCATAATGTAATTTATGAAGCTAAGATACTATTATAAAAAGAATAGTTGGTTGACAAGGTTTATAAACGTTTTTGGTTGGGCCTATCAAATAAAAAGCTGGTTAAGCTAACATATATAAAGACGCTGAATTAAAATTAAGAAAATAAATGATTGATAAACAGAAGTTTATTTTTTTTAAGAGAGTATAGTGTGAAGAATAGAAATTAACTGTTGGGGATAAACGCCCAATACCACCAGGCTTATGGTTAATAAAAACATGACCACTAAATTTATAAAATAATAAACCGGATGACCTTTTTCGGGTACTGCTGCAGAAGAAGGTGCCTCAGTAAATAAAGCCACAATAATTTTCAGGTAATAAAATAAGCCAATGATGCTTGCCAAAATAAGTGTAAACATAAGCAACCATTGCCCGGTGTCTATGCCTGATTTTAGAATATAAAATTTGCCAATAAATCCTGCAGTTAAGGGGATTCCAGCCAATGAGAGCATGGAAACAGTCATAATGGAGGCCATTAATGGTTTTTGCCAAAACATTCCCTTAAGGTCATTCAAGTCATCAGCATCGCGCTCTTTGGTCGACAGCATAGACAATACGCCAAATGCAGTTAGCAATGCAACAAAATAGATCATGGTATATAAAGTGGCTGTTTGCAGTCCGTCTTCGTCAATGCTTAGCAAGGCGGCCATTAAATAACCCATATTGGCGATGGATGAATAGGCCAGGATTCGTTTGAGATTACGTTGCCGAACGGCCAGTAAGTTGCCTACCAGCATGGAAGCAAGAGCTATGATAAGCATTAGGGTAAATATGGGCGTTAAGGATATCAGTCGGGTTAGGCCCAAAAGACGAAACAGAATAATGAGCATGCCACCCTTTGATATGGTTGCTATGAATGCAGTAACCGGCATTGGAGCACCCTGGTATACATCGGCGGCCCATAAATGAAAAGGTACTATGGATAGTTTAAAACCTGCACCCACCATTAACAGCCCAAATCCCATGATCAGATAAGGTGAAATCTTCGATTGTAATTTTATGATATTGGCAATTGCCGCAAAGTCCATCGTACCGGTTTCGGAATAGATCAACGCCATGCCAAAAAGCAGAAATGCCGATGAAAAGGCCGCCATTATCAGGTATTTCATTCCTGCCTCAATGGCATAATTTCGAGTTCTTAAATAAGCAATAAGCGCATAAAGGGCCATGCTTAAAATTTCGAGCCCTAAAAACAAACTAATAAAATGATGGCTAATACACAGGGTTTGAGCACCTAAAGTGGCTAGTAAAAGTAAAACATAATAAACCTTAGGGTTCTCTTCTTTTTCGTTAAAGTAAGCATAAGAGATAAAGGTGATGATCAGTCCCGAAAACAGAATTAATCCCATGAAAAGTTTACCAAATCCATCCACCACAAATAAATTATCTTCAAAAACAAAAGTGGGTTTCGACAGGTAAGCCAGGCCAATAGAATAAACCAACAAACAAGCTATTTCAACAGTTTTATGACCAGATCTTACCGCCAGCATAAGCATAATGATCAATGCTCCTGACGAAGTAATGATTAATGGCATAAGTTTTATCAGATCTATTGCTGGCATAACCCTGTTATTTATGGTGAATGATCGATCCTTTTTGAGGGCTTATCTCATTACTGTTGCTGTTTTTTATTTCGGTTTGAAGTTTAAGGCTGCTTTTTATTGAAGGTTGAAGCATATTTATAAAAGGCTGTGGGTACAAACCCACAAATACAATGGCAATTGTTAGCAGCGCCATAATGGTTTTTTCACGACTGTTAAAATCGTGGAAAGTCACATGATCGTTTTGCACCTCACCAAAAAATACCTTTTGCATCATTCTTACTGAATAAATAGCTGAAAGGATTAAGCCGATACTGGCTATTGAAGTATATACCGGGTGCAATTGAAATGCACCAAGTAAAATCAGAAACTCGGCGATAAAGTTTCCAAGCACAGGCAATCCACAACTGGCCATAGCAAATAACAAACCTATTGAGCCCATTTGTGGTGCAAGGCTCCATAAGCCTCCCATTTGGTTTATGTCGCGGGTATGCAATCGTTCTTTTAGAAATCCTGCTAAAATAAATAAAGCCGCAGTGCTAATACCATGGGTGATCATTTGCAAAACCACTCCCTGTAAAGCAAGTTCATTAAAAGAAAATACACCCAAAACAATAAAGCCCATATGGCTAACACTGGTATACGCTATTAATCGTTTTAAGTCCGTTTGTCCAAAGGCTTGCAAGGCTCCGTATAAAATCGAGATAACCCCTAGCATAAGCGCCCAGTCACTTATTTGAATAGCTTCGGTAGGGAATAGAGGGAGCACAAATCGAATTAGGCCATATGCTCCAGTTTTTAGCATTAGTCCGGCCAGGATCACACTTCCTGCTGTTGGTGCTTCTGAATGTGCGTCGGGCAGCCATGTATGAAACGGAAACAAGGGCAGCTTCACCGTAAAGGCAATAAAAAAGCCAATAGCTATAAACAAGCTATAGTTACTTTTAAGGGATGATGTTAACAGCTGATCATAATCGAATGTGTAATATCCCGAAGTATGTGCATGGATAAAATATAAGGTGATAATGGCCAATAACATCAACAAGCCGCTTGCCTGGGTAAATAAAAAGAATTTATAAGATGAATAGATCCGCCGCTCGCTGCCCCAAATGCTGATCATGAAATACATGGGTATTAGCATTACCTCCCAGAAAAAATAGAACAGGAAAAGATCCATGGCAAGGAAAACGCCTGTTATTCCAGCTAAAACCCATACGAGATTAAAATAGAAGAACGGTTGTTTCGATGTGATTTCTCGCCAGGAACAAAGAATGGCGGCAAGGCCCAGGAAAAAGGTGAGCAATAATAAAGTTAAACTCAATCCATCTAACGCTAAATGAAAGGTGATTCCCAAGGGTTTTATCCATGGAACGCTGAACTCCATGAGCCAACCGGTTTGGTTTTGTAAGTCGATCCTATTATAAAGATCAAACCAAAGCCGACCAGTAATGATCAATGAAATTAAGCAGGAAACAAGGGCTATCCACTTGGATAAATGAGTTAGAAAATATCCACAGATCCAGGCTAAAATACCGCCCGACATTAAGATAATGATCAGCCAGACGAGTATCATAAAACCAGTTGAAGTGTTAAGATCATTATGGCGCCGGCAATAATTCCCATTATATACCAGCGCATGGAACCCGTTTGCGAACTCGCCAGTTGATTACTTAGCCAGTTGCTTGTAAAAACAATTGCACCATTCAGTTTATCAATAACGTCGTTTTTATTGATGCGGGCCATGAAATAATAAGGTTGTTGAAATAGAATTTTATACAGTGCATCGAAATACCATCCGTTTAAAAAGAATTTAAAAACACCTCCTGATTCAAGATTTACTATTTTTTCCCGGCTTCCATTGTATAATTTCCAACCGAGGAAAATGCCACTTAAACAAACTCCAGCGGCGATCAGTTGAAAGAGGAATTCGGAGGGGTCGATTTTTTGTTGAGTAGCGGGAAGAACATTTTCTACTAAATGCGAGAACAATGTAACATGACCGAAATTATGTGGTAGCTCAATAAAACCGCCGACTACGGAAAGAAAGGCCAGTACAACTAAAGGAATATGCATTTTTGGGCCTGGCAGATAGCTGAGTTCGGTTTTAGACGTTCCGAAAAAAGTAAGAACCACCATGCGGCAGGTATATAAAGCAGTAATAAATGAGCCAATAATCGCTACCAGCCATAGTAAAGGAGACCCATTTTGGGCGGTTAATGAGTACCAAATAATAGCGTCTTTACTGTAAAAACCGGCACTTACTAAAGGTAATGCCGCCAATGCTGCCGAACCAATAACAAAGGTTTTGAAAACGGTGGGAAGCTTGTTTTTCAATCCTCCCATATTAAGCATATTATGTTCATGATGTTGAGCCTCAATAACAGTTCCGGCGCCAAGAAATAACAGCGCTTTAAAAAAAGCATGAATCATAAAATGAAAAATGGCTGCCCACCATGCTCCTACGCCCAGTGCTAAAAACATGTAACCCAACTGGCTAATTGTAGAGTAGGCAAGCACTCTTTTTATATCTTGCTGTGCCAGTGCAGATGTAGCAGCAATTAACAATGTTGCTGCGCCAACAATTGCAACCACATGCATGCCAATTGGCGAAAGCTCAAAGATTGCGTGCATACGGGCAATTAAATAAATGCCTGCTGTAACCATAGTGGCCGCATGAATAAGCGCACTTACCGGCGAGGGGCCTGCCATGGCGTCGGGCAACCATGTTTGTAATGGCAGCTGAGCCGATTTGCCTACAGCTCCTCCTAATAAAAGCAATGCGATTAAGTTGGCGTTCGATGATCCTTTGGTTAGCTTTTCGGAAGCGTGTTGTGAAATATCAGTTATAATAAGGCTGCCAAGTTCTTTAAATAGTAAAAACATGCCAATGGCTAGCGCTGTATCACCAATACGGGTAATAATGAAAGCCTTTTGAGCTGCTATGCCATTTTTTGAATTTTTGTACCAAAAACCAATGAGTAAATAGCTGCACAATCCCACACCTTCCCAGCCGAGGTACATTAGTACCAGGTTGTCGGCTAAAACCAGGATGAGCATAGAACAAACAAAAAGGTTTAAATAGGCGAAGAACCTTGCGAAGGATTCGTCGTGACCCATAAACTCTGCAGAATAGATATGAATAAGCGCACCAACAAAGGTGATGACAAAAACAAATACCAATGAAAGAGCATCGTAATGTAATGTAATGCCGGCTTTAAATGAGCCGACCTGCATCCAATTCCAAAGCGTTTGTGAAATGTAACCGCTTGCGGGAGCTGCGCTTATAAAGTTGATCGCCAGGTATAAACCTAAGATTGCGGCTAATGAAACACTACCAATTCCAATACAGGCCACTGTAGTCCTGTTCAATTGTGCCCCCAAAAATGCCAGCAGCAAAAAGCCGAGTAATGGTAATGCCGGAAGTAGCCAAATTACAGTGTTCATTTAATTCTATTATTATCTCTTAATTGTTCCAATTCATCTACGTCTAATGTTTTATGTTGATGAAAAATTTGCATGATCAGCGCCAACCCAACGGACACTTCTGCAGCAGCCATACTTAATATAAACAGGAACATCACCTGTCCATCGGCTTGTACCCATTTGGTACCTGCAGCGATAAAAGCCAATCCTGCTGAATTAAGCATAATTTCTACCGAAATAAGCATAAACAAAATATTGCGGCGGATCACAACCCCTGTGGCTCCAAGGCCGAACAGAATAGCTGCCAGTAAAAAAATATTCCCTGATGAAACGGCCGTGATCATTTTGTTTCCTCCTGTAAAAAGCGGTGATAATGTTTTATGGTTCGTCTGCCAATATGGGCCGCGCCAATAACACCCGCCATTAAAAGCATTGCCGACAGTTCTACTCCAATTACATAAGGGCCAAATAGTGAAAGTGCAACCGCTTTCGGTTCAATTTCGGCAATTGTTAAGGTTTCATTTGGCTGTGTGCTGATCAGGTAAATTAGTTCAATAAGTAATATGGCTCCCAATACACCCGGCAACAGCCAGGTAGCAAGGTTGAGCCACGTTTTTTCCTGCAGGCTTGTTTCTCGTCCCAGGTTGAGCATCATTACCACAAAAATGAACAGCACCACAATGGCTCCAGCATATAACACAATTTCGAGCGCTGCCACAAAAGGAGCTCCTAACTGGAAAAAAATAATAGCAACTGCCATAAACGAAACAATAAGGTACAGCAGGGCATGCACCGGATGTTTGCGGGTAATCACCATTAATGTTGAAATAATGGCTACGGCTGCGGCTATGTAAAAAAATACATTCATTACTAAGGCAATAAACTGTGTCGGTCAACCGGAGGCTCTTCATTTGTGCCTTCTCCCTTGCCTTTAACTCCGGCATCTAAACCTGCAACTTTATAATAATTATAGCCAGGATATTTCCCCTGGCTGTTTATCAACAGATCTTCTTTTTCGTAAACCAAATTCTGACGATCGTATTCGGCCATTTCAAAATCAGGAATAAGTTGAATGGCATAAGTAGGGCAGGCCTCTTCACAAAAACCACAGAAAATACAACGGGAAAAATTGATCCTGAAGAATTCGGGATAACGTCGGCCCTCTTCGTTTTCAGTAGCTTGTAGTGCAATGCAATCAACTGGACAAGCGGCGGCGCATAAATAGCATCCCACACAACGCTCCTGGTTATCAGGGTCACGGGTAAGCACAATCCGTCCGCGATACCTAGGGCGTAACTGAACTTTTTCCTCAGGATATTGTATTGTTTCTGTCTTATGAAAAAGATGAAGAAACGTTAGCCAAATGCTGCGAATTATACTAAGCATAACCTGATAATTAGTCTGTAGTCAATAGTTGATAGTCCATGAATTATGGTTGATTTAAAAACAAAATAATTCCTCCCGTTACCAGCAAATTCAGTAGCGTTAATGGCAGCAGGATCTTCCAGCCATATTCCATTAACTGATCGTACCGTGGGCGGGGTAAGGAGGCTCGTAATAAAATGAAGAACAGGATAAAGCCAGCCGTTTTAATAGCAAACCATGCCAGCGGTGGCAAAAATGCCGGCCCAAGCCATCCTCCAAAGAATAATGCGACAGTTATTGACGATATTAAAGTGATCCCTAAATACTCACCGATGAAAAACATTCCGAACTTCATTCCAGAGTATTCGGAATGAAAACCTGCAACCAATTCGCTTTCAGCTTCCGGAATGTCAAAAGGCAAGCGATGGGTTTCAGCAATTCCGGCAATGAAAAAAATAACAAAACCAACCGGCTGAAGTAATACGAACCAGTAGTCTTTTTGGGCTTCTACAATTGTTCGTAAACTAAATGAGCCCGACAGCATGACAACTCCCATTAGCGAAAGACCCATAAAAACTTCGTAAGAAATCATCTGAGAAGCACCCCTTAGTGCGCCAAGCAAGGAGTATTTATTGTTTGAAGCCCATCCGCCTAAAACAATGCTGTAAACGCCTAGTGACGACATGCCAAGAAAAAATAATAAACCGATGTTTAAATCAACAATTTGAATGGCAGGAGCAAACGGGATAATGGCAAAACTCAACAAAACACTAATAACAATCACTGCAGGAGCGATCACAAATACGTGTCGATCAGCAAAGGGAGGAATCCAGTCTTCTTTAAAAAACAATTTTAAAGTGTCGGCAAGTATGATCAACAAGCCAAAAGGGCCGGCACGGTTTGGTCCTAAACGATCTTGCCAAAGTGCCAGCATTCTCCTTTCAACCCAAATTAAAAAGGCAGCAATATTTAGGAGTACAAATAAAATACCCACAATGACAAGCCAATAGTTTAGGGTTTCACTCATGTTTACTATTGTTGTTTGTTATACCATTCGATGCAGGTCTTATTTTAATTATTACGGGCTTAACAAAAAATGCTGTTTGAGGCAATCCAAAAAGAATAAGCGCAACCTCATTATTAATTTCAGCCCTTAATCTTACAGGAAGTTGATATGCTCTTCCATGATGTTCAATGGTTGCCATATCATTTTCTTGCAGGTTAAGTTTTGCTAATGAATATTGATTTAAGCCGAGGTAAGGTTTAGGAGTAAGTTCGGCAATTGCCGGTGCTTTAGCACTTAATTCTTCTGATCCGAAAATATGGTAAACAGGTACTAGCTGCCATTCAAATTCCTTAAGTGATATCTTTTCAGTTTTTTGCTCGAAATCTATAGGAGTTATTGATGAGTTGGAATTGACCAAACGAACTCCCGGATTGCCATCATGCAATGGCCCGCCAATTTCGATCTGAAATTTATTTATAGACTGAACTGAGTTCCATCCCGGTGACCAAAAGAAAGGCGTTACTGATGAAGGAGGGATACCCCTGTAGCCTTCCATGGTAAACGACATTGGCGAATCTATATCTTGCGGAGGTTTGGGCTCACTTACGTTTTCGTTGGACAGCATAGCTGTTCGGCCACTGTAACGGTGGGGTGCCCGAGGAACTTTTTGTCCGTTGAGCCGGAAGTCTTCTGAAAGAGCCGCATCTTCTATGCCTCTGAATTGAGGCAAGGCTTCCACCAGTGTCGATTGGATATTGCTTATGGAGAGATTTTCGTCAATGGCTTTGCCATCTTTTAAAGCCTTTAATAGGCTCAGCCATCGCCAGCTTTCTTTTAACCATTCATTTTTAGGAACGAAAACCTGGAAAAAACGCTGTGCTCGTCCTTCATTGTTTACGATGGTTCCATCGGCCTCAGAAAACATTCCTACGGGAACTTTTATATCGGCTTTTTCACTTGTCGTAGATTTTATATGATCAAATACAATGATCCGTTTTGGCAGATTCATTATTTCATCGGCTTTTTCTGTTGAAAGGTTTCTGTATAGATCAGTTTCTAATATGATAAGAGTACTGTCGGAAAGTTTACTAAATGCCGAGCTTAGTGGTGGTACATTCATCATAGCCAATCCCATGCTGTTACAGTCGGCTTGGGTAATAAAAATACCCGGTTGCTTACCTCTTTTTTTCAAAGCTTTAACAATGGCTTCGGCGGCTGCCAAAAGGGGTTCATTAAACAAACTGGTACCAGTTATGATCAGTGGTTTTTGGGCGTTTAAAAGAGAAGTAGCGATTTGATCTATAACCTGGTCTGCTGTTGCATCGATTGCTGCAGCAATGGTAAATCCTTTAGCAGCTATTTCATGAGGAGTAGAATAAGAGACTTGTGTGGCGATTTCGTCAAGTTTAGTGCTATGAGGATGCAGAATAAACAAATCACTATGCCTTTGCTGGATGTATTCCCTTAATGCGGCATCATGCCATGTGGCAAGATTTATGTTTTGTTGAGCATTTTCAACTGGCTTTTTTCGTACAGCCTGACGAACAGTTAATGCCGCCATCGGTGCCGTATTGGTCAGGTCTTCTCCCAAAATTAAAATGCTGTCGTATTGTTCAATTTGCTTTAATGAAACAATTTCGGCAGTGCGATTTTGCAAAATATTTAATGCCGCTTTATTAAGTCGATGTTCCTCGTCTGACCAGCCTGAATAATAATTGCCATTTCCCACCAGTTGTTGTAATGCGAAATTTGATTCAAGGGAAGCTCTTGGAGAACCTATGCCTACACAATTGGATGTGCTGAGTAAGGCTGCAATATCATTGATAATGTATTCCTGATTAAGCGAAACGTTTTCTTCCTTAAGTGCCGGTTGATAGATCCTGTCGACGCTGTTTGCAGCCTCATATCCAAATCGGCCTCTGTCGCAAATAAAATATCCGTTAACATCCCCATTATATCTCGAGGTGATTTGTCGCAGTTCTCCGTATCGTTCGCCTGCGATAATGTTGCAACCTAAACTACAGTGCTGACAAACCGAGGGCGCAAACGTGAAATCCCATTTTCGGCTGTAGTGTTGCTTAAGGGTTTTATCAGTAAAAACACCTGTAGGGCAAATTTCAGCGAGGTTTCCACTGAACTCACTTTCCAAAATACCATCTTTTTCTCTTCCAAAATAAACATGGTTATGCGCCGCATATACATCAAGATCTTTGCCTCCGGCGTAATCTTTATAAAATCGTACGCAACGGTAACATTGAATGCAACGATTCATCTCATGATTAATCAGAGGGCCCAGATATTGATTGACATAGGTGCGTTTTGGAAATTCAAAGCGACGGTAATTGTGGCCAGTCATAACGGTCATGTCCTGCAAATGACAAGAACCACCCTCATCGCAAACCGCACAATCATGAGGGTGGTTGGTCATCAGCCATTCAATTACACTTTTTCTGAATTTTTCAGCATCAGGGTGATCAAGAGATATCCTCGTTTCCTTGCCAACCGGTTCCATACACGACATGACCAGTCGTCCGGCAGTATCATTCTCATCCTTAAAAATTTTAATGGCACACTGTCTGCATGCCCCTACCGAGCCCATTGCGGGATGCCAACAAAAGTAAGGCAAGTCAAAACCCAATGTAAGACAGGTCTCAAGCAGATTCTTGCCTTCTTTTACATCATATGGCCGGTTATCAATGTAGAGCGTTGCCATAAATTTTAATGTATATCTACTCGCTAAGCCACAATGATGAAGCTATTCTTTAGTTTTAGAATATGAATCAGTGGCTTTATGAGCATTAGTCATAAGGGCATTTATGTTGATGAATATGTTGTTCAAAATCTTCTCTGAAATATTTTAAAGCACTTTGCAAAGGCTCAGCAGCGCCGGGAGCCAACGCGCAAAATGTATTTCCCGGACCTAATAAGCGGGCCTGTTCCTCCAATAAGTCGAGGTCTGTTAATGATCCTTTACCTTGTTCTATCGACCATAATATTTTTTCCACCCAAGGCAATCCCTCACGGCAGGGGGTACACCAGCCACATGATTCGTGAGCAAAAAACTGTTCAAGGTTGTGAACAAACCCTACCGGGCAGGTTCGGTCGTCCAGGACGATCATCGTTCCTGTACCCAGTCGGCTTCCTGCCATTGAAACCGATTTAAAATCCATTTTTATATCCAGGTGCAGTTCTGTCAGAAAATCGGTGGAAGCGCCGCCTGGTAGTACTCCTCTGAATTTGTATCCTTCTTTCATGCCGCCCGCATATTCTTCAATAAGTTCACGCATACTTATTCCCATCGGCAATTCCCAACAGCCAGGGGCATTAACATTTCCACTTACTCCGTAAAGTTTAGTGCCCCCGTCTTCACTATGGCTCAAACTTTTAAACCAATCGGCTCCGTTGTTAATGATATGCGGAATATTGCAAAGCGTTTCCACATTGTTTACTATGGTAGGCTTGCCAAATAAGCCGCTTACCTGTGGAAATGGAGGCTTGGCCCGAGGAGTAGCACGTTTACCTTCCAGCGCATTTAACAAGGCGGTTTCCTCGCCGCACATGTAACGACCAACACCTGTATGCAGGTGCAGATGAAAGGTAAATCCACTGCCTAAAATATTTTCGCCAAGGAAACCTGCCTCATAGGCTTCTTTAATGGCTTGAAGAATTCTTTTTGCAGCTTCTTTATAGGCAAAGCGCAGAAATACATATCCGGTATTAGCTTGAATTGCATAGGCCGCTACAATCATTCCTTCCAATAACTGATGTGGATTGCCTTCGAGCAATAACCGATCTTTAAAAGTACCCGGCTCCATTTCATCAGCATTAGCAACAAGATATTTCGTAGAAGGAGCTTTTTCGCCCATTGGTACAAAACTCCATTTCATGCCGGTATTAAACCCAGCCCCTCCTCGTCCTTTTAGATTCGACTCTTTAATTAGCTCAATTACATCAACGGGCGCCATTTTTAACAAAGCCTTCTTAACCGCCAAATAACCTCCCGCCATCTCATACTCTTTTGCATCGAGTGGCGGACGGTTTAAATGAATGTTTTTTGTTAATGGTCGTTCCATGTGATCAGTTATATTTTTTTAATATCGATTCAAGTTCATTCGGTTTAATATCCCTGTACAAATCGTCATCGATTAACATCGCCGGCGCATGGTCACAACATCCTAAACAAGCATTAGGTAGGAGGGTAAACATGCCATCGGGACTGGTTTCTCCAAATTGGATATTCAGTTGTTTATTTAACTCATTATAAAGCACCCTATAGCCCATTACCCAGCAGCTAATACTATCGCATAGAAGAATAATGTGCTGCCCCACAGGCTTACGAAAGATCAGGTTATAAAAAGTTGCAACACTGTCCAACTCCGCTGCCGACATATTTAAGTACAATGCAATGGCTGATAAGGCTTCATCTGAGATCCATCCACGGTTGTTTTGAACAATCTTTAACGCTTCAATGCAGGCCGCTTTGGGATAAGGTACCAGGCTTACTTCATGATCAATGGCTGTTCGCTCTTGTTCATTAAGCCCTACTGTTGTTGTGTTCTTATTTTCTAAGTCCTCCTTCATTTTCTATCGATCTATATCGGCAAGTACATAATCCATGCTTCCTAAAATGGAAAGCAAATCGGCAACTGTGTAACCTTTACTGATGTAAGGCAACATTTGCATGTGGGGGAACGACGGAGTGCGAATACGTGAGCGATAGGGTGAAGTGTTGCCGTCACTTACCATGTAATAACTGTTCCATCCTTTAGTGGCCTCAATACAACTCATTGCTTCGCCTTTAGGGATCACGGGCCCCCAGCTAACATTTAAAAAATGATTAATGAGTGTTTCGATGTCCTGCATGGTGTTTTTTTTCAAAGGCGGGGTAGCATGTGAATTGTCCGACTTGTAAGGCCCTTCGGGCATATGCTTTAAGCATTGCTCAATAATTCTAAGGCTTTGGATCATTTCCTGCTCCCGTACCACTGCACGGTCGTAGCAATCACCATTTTGTGCTATGGGGATATCAAACTCAAAATTTTCATAGCCCGAATAAGGTTGCTTTTTGCGCATATCCCATTCTAAGCCACACGCACGTAATCCCGGACCTGTAACACCCCATTCAATCGCTTCTTCTAATGTGTAAATACCTATTCCAACGGTGCGAGCTTTAAAAATGGAATTACGCATCACCATATTATGATATTCTTTTAAGCGTTTTGGGAAATAGGCAATAAACTCCGCCACCATTTTATCCCAGCCATTAGGTAAGTCCTGAGCTACACCTCCAATTCTGAACCAATTGGGATGCATTCGTCCTCCGGTAATGGCCTCCACTATATCAAATATCTTTTCCCGGTCGGTGAACATGTAAAAAACAGGGGAAAGTTGCCCTAAGTCCTGGGCAAAGGTGCCGTACCAAACTAAGTGACTTGCGATACGAAAGAATTCACACATCATCACCCGAATTACTTTTACTCGATCAGGCACTTCAATTCCCGCGAGCTTTTCAACAGCCAGTAAATAGGCCAGGTTGTTCATTACTCCGCCCAGGTAATCAATCCTGTCGGTGTAAGGAATATATGTATGCCAGGATTGACGCTCTCCCATTTTCTCGGCGCCGCGATGGTGGAAGCCGATGTCGGGTACAGCATCAATGATATCTTCCCCATCTAATTGTAAAATAATGCGGAGGACACCATGTGTTCCCGGATGCTGAGGGCCAATATTCAGGAACATGAAATCGGCATCATCACTATGGCGCTGCAGTCCCCATTGTTCGGGTTTAAACTGTAAGGCGTCTTGCTCGGTATCCACTTTTTCGTCCCATAGTTTAAATGGTCCCATTTCAGTGGCTCTGGCAGGGTGTTCTTTACGGAGGGGATGGCCCTGCCAGGTTAATGGCATAAGTATTCGTTGCAGATGCGGGTGTCCTTCGAAACGAATTCCGAACATATCGTAAACTTCACGCTCGTACCAACTGGCAGATGGCCACAGGTGAGTCAATGTTTGAGCTGAAGGATACTCACCCTTAAGAGCTATTTTTAAGCGGATGAATTGATTTCGTTTAAACGATAGCAGGTGATAAACAACTGTAAAATCTTTTGAAGGGTAGGTTTTATGATCCGAACGCGACCGTTCATCAAGAGCGAACAGGTCATAAAGTAAAGGGAATGGCTCAGGAGATTCCTTTTTCAGGTAGGCAAGAACGGGTAAAATATGTGTTTTGGCGACCCAAAAAGTGGCAACCTCATCAGCAGTTTGCTGTTGGGTCAAAACCGAATCGCCAAATTTAAGCATAAGTTCGGTCGCCAACTTTTCGGTCGGAGTCATCGTTTTAAATCATCATAAAAATTTAAATACAGTATCTGTCACCAGGTTGATGAGTGAGTTTTTAAATTCATCAATTCGAACTTTAGCTAAACCTGTTTGTTTTAGCAACTTCATTTCAGCGCCATCTTTTAACCCCTTTACCAAAACCGCAAATTCATCTTTGGTAATATCATTATTGGCCGCCAAGTTTGTCCAACGTTTTAATTTATCTTCCGACTGAGCCAAAAAATCATTCACATCTTTAGAAGCATCATCTTTAAAATTCTTAAAAGTAAGCTTGGCTAAGTCTAAAACGTCTGTTTTTAATTCATCGAATATTTCTTGAAAATTGGGCATGTTAGTTCAGTGTGTTTAGTTTTATTGATTTCTATTTAATTTTTTTTGATTCGAGCTCTATCATATCATTAAAGCCCGTGGTCACCGCGTCTTGAAATTCAGTTACGGCAGCAGGACTCAGTTTTCCTTTGGTTTTCCAAAGATTCTTTATTCCTCCCCAGCTACCTTCACCTTTTATCATTATCTCCATCATTTTCGTCGCCTCAGTGTTTTTAGGAAGAGCTTTCATGTATTCGTAGAGTTTGCTTAAATCCTTATCAAGTGCTTGCACCTCTGCTTCATGTGAACTGTATTCTTCACTGGCTTTACCTACAAGCGTGGTTGTTTCTACTTTAAGGGAGGCTAATTCGCGATAAACGTGCTCGTTATAAGGAGCTATTAATGGGCTGCAGCTGCTAATCAGGAAAATAAGCGGTAGCAGAAATCGTAGGTAAAAAGTTTTTTTGAGTAAAAGTTGTTTTTGTACAGGTAACATAGATTTGGTTTTTAAAATTATATTTCATCCGGAGAACGAAAATCTATCATTTTAGCTCTTTCTTCTCGTTTTAACTCTTTGATCGAGGGTTTTTCAGGCCTTATTACTCCTTGCTCTCCAATAACCCAGCTTAGCGGACGTTGCTCTTTCCCAACCGATTGGCTGAGTAAGATCAATCCATTCATAAAGGCATCAGGGCGTGGCGGGCAACCGGGTACGTAGACATCCACTGGTAGAAATTTATCAACTCCTTGTACTACACTGTAAATATCATACATTCCTCCTGAATTTGCACATGAACCCATTGAAATTACCCAACGCGGCTCCATCATTTGTTCATGCAACCTTTTTATGATCGGTGCCATTTTAATAAAAACAGTACCGGCAATCACCATTACATCGGCTTCTCGTGGGGTTCCTCTAATAACTTCGGCACCAAAACGAGCCACATCGTACTTGCTGGTTATACTGGTGGCCATTTCAACAAAACAGCACGACAGTCCAAAGTGAAATGGCCACATGGAGTTTTTTCGGCCCCAGGCAACCAGATCCTGAACGGTAGTAAGCAAAACGCTTTGTTGTATAGATTCCTCCATAGAACTTTCGCCTTTACTTTTACCCGTAGGGTCATCTGCTTTAGTAAGCCACCATTTCATTTTAGTTGATTACAGTAATTTATTTGTGATTACAACGATTTTTCATTACTTCTAAAATCGTACTTCTAACTTCTAACTTTCTTTTTATATGCCTTCAATATCTTCTTACCCGAAGGGCCAAAATCCAAAGCGCCAATACTCCATTCGTAAATTAGAACCGCTACAAGGATTCCAATAAACACACAAATGGACAGATAACCTGCCCAACCCAATTCTTTAAATGCCAATGCCCAAAGAACAATGAAGATGGTTTCAACATCGAAGATCACAAACAGCATGGCAACCAGGTAAAAATGCACCGAAAAACGTAAACGTGCCGAGCCTGTTTCAAGTATGCCTGATTCATAAGGCTCGTCGGTGGCTTTTTCTTTGTGGTGTTCACCAAGTAAATAAGAAAGAAGGAGAATGATTGAAACGAGCACTAAAACAATTGCTGCATAAACCATAAATGGCCACAATACAACGATGAGTAATGTTGGGTTGTGCATGCAAATCGCCTCCTTGCGAATGGGTTGATAAATGGGGTGGAATTATTTCTGACCAGTTATATAGTGTTCAAGATTTTCGATGATATACTTTTGTTCGTCGATGATGTATTTTACCACGTCTCCTATAGAAACCAGCCCTACTAATTGTTCCTCATCGACCACAGGTAAATGCCTGATGAATTTGTTAGTCATTAGGCGCATGCAATGTTCAATATTGTCATTAGAATTAACGATCACAGGAGATTCAGTCATGATTTCACCAATCAGCGTTTCTTTAGATGAGCGACCTTTGAGGATCACTTTTCTGGCATAATCGCGTTCGGTGAAAATACCGATGAATTTACCCTCATCAACTACCATTAAAGCTCCTATGTTTTTTTCTACCAAATGCTCTAACGCATCATAAACCGTATGTCCCGAGCTTATGGAGTATACAGCATTGCCTTTGACCTGAAGTATGTTTCTGACTTTTCCCATGGCGGTTGAATTATGAGAAAGTAAAGTTTATTGATTGGTACTAACTGTATGAATTTAAGTTTTTTAGTTTGAATATCAAACTAATACGAACACTATTTGTTAAGCAATTGATTGTTTTTGGTGAGTTATTCCAAAATGAGGTTTTATCCTAATAATCAATTCCCTACTTTTACGCCCGAAATTTATCCTGTAAAAAAAATCTCTAATTATAAATCAATTTTTAAAATGAAATACGACGTAGTAGTAATCGGTTCCGGTCCGGGTGGTTATGTTGCGGCAATTCGTTGTGCTCAGTTGGGTTTAAAAACAGCTATCATAGAGCGTTACAACACATTTGGTGGAACTTGTTTAAACGTAGGCTGTATCCCTTCAAAAGCATTATTAGATTCTTCAGAGCATTATCATAATGCGGCTCATACATTTAAAACACATGGTATTGAGCTAAGCAACTTAAAAGTTAACCTTGAGCAGATGATAAACCGTAAGAACGAAGTGGTAAAGCAAACCACTGATGGAATTACGTTTTTGATGAAAAAGAATAAGATCGATACGTACTACGGACACGGTTCATTTGTAAATAAAAACACCATAAAAGTTGCAAAGGCTGATGGAACAGAGCAAGTAATTGAAACAGCTAAAACTATTATAGCTACCGGTTCTAAGCCAGCCAGTTTGCCTTTTATACCACTTGATAAAAAACGCATTATTACTTCTACCGAGGCTTTAAACTTAACAGAAGTTCCTAAGCATTTGATCCTAATTGGTGGGGGTGTAATTGGTCTTGAATTAGGCTCAGTATATGCACGTTTGGGTGCAAAAGTTACGGTTGTTGAATACATGAATTCTATTATCCCAACTATGGATAAAGAGTTAGGTAAGCAATTGCAACGCTCATTAAAAGGCTTAGGCTTTGAGTTTATGTTGAACCATAAAGTTACTGGTGCTTCAGTTAAAGGTAAAGAGGTAACAGTTACTGCCGAAAATGCAAAAGGTGAAGCGGTTGAATTTAAAGGTGACTATTGCTTGGTGGCAGTAGGACGTACTGCATATACCGAAAACTTAGGCTTAGAAAATATTGGAATTACCGTAGAAGAGCGCGGTAAGAAGATCGCAGTGAATGATCACTTAGAAACAGTTGTTCCTGGTATTTATGCTATTGGTGATGTGGTTCGTGGAGCCATGCTTGCTCACAAAGCTGAGGAAGAAGGTGTTTATGTTGCTGAACTTATTGCCGGCCAAAAACCTCATATGAATTATAACCTGATTCCGGGTGTGGTTTATACCTGGCCAGAGGTTGCTTCAGTTGGTAAAACCGAAGAAGAGTTGAAAGAGGCCGGAATTAAATACAAATCAGGTTCTTTCCCATTCAAAGCAAGTGGCCGTGCCCGTGCAAGTATGGATACTGATGGCTTAATTAAAGTTTTGGCGGATGCTGAAACTGACGAGATTTTAGGTGTTCACATGATCGGTCCTCGTGTTGCTGATATGATTGCAGAAGCTGTTGTTGCTATGGAGTTCCGTGCTTCGGCAGAAGATATTGGTCGGATTTGTCATGCGCACCCAACTTATACCGAATCATTTAAAGAGGCTGCTTTAGCTGCAACTGCTAACAGAGCATTGCATATTTAAGCAATAAATAAACAGATCATAGTCCATGGTCCATAGTTTTGATTCAATGGTTTAATCTGCTATTGAATATCGACTATGGTCTATGGACTATTCTATTTTTATTACCTTCGCACCTAGTTTCAAATTACCAAACGTCTCATGGTCATCCATCATCATCATTCTTTAAAACGACTAAATACCTTCGGCGTTGATGCTTATGCAAACAGCTTCGTAGAAATATCACACCCTGATCAACTTGTGAACTTATTCTCAAACAAGGATGTAGTAAATCAGCCCTTGCTTTTTTTAGGAGGTGGAAGCAATATGCTTTTTACCCGTGATTTTAATGGCTTGGTTATTAAGATGAGCATAAAAGGTATCCAAGATAGGGTAGAAGGAGATGAAGTATTTGTTAAAGCCGGAGCGGGTGTAGTATGGAATGATTTAGTGAACTATTGTGTTGATAACGGTTATTCCGGTATTGAAAACCTGAGTTTAATACCTGGTTCGGTAGGGGCTTCTCCTATACAAAATATTGGAGCCTATGGTGTGGAACTGAAGGATGTTTTTTATTCTTTGGAAGCCTTTGAAATTAGTTCTTGTACAATTAAAAGCTTTAATAAGCAGGAGTGTGAGTTTGGGTATCGTGAAAGTATCTTTAAAGGCAAAGCTAAAGGTCAGTACATTGTGACTTCCGTTACCCTTCAACTATCAAAAACGTCCAATTTAAATACCTCTTATGGCGCAATTGAAGCTGAACTTGTAGCAAGAGGAATTGAAAACCCAACTATAAATGACGTGAGTAAGGTTGTTTCTCATATCAGGGTTTCTAAATTACCCGATCCATCAACGATTGGCAACGCCGGTAGTTTCTTTAAAAATCCGATAATTTCATCAGCTGAATTTGAAACGGTTAAACAAAAGCATGCTGATGTAGTAAACTACCCTACTGCAAACGGAAGTGTAAAGCTGGCTGCCGGTTATTTGATTGAGCAATGCGGCTGGAAAGGTATGGTGGTAGGAAATACAGGCACATGGAAAAATCAAGCCTTAGTTCTGGTAAATCACGGTGGTGCTTCAGGACAAGAGATCTTTGATTTTTCAGAAGTAATTATTCAATCAGTTAAAGAGAAGTTTGGTGTTTCGCTTGAGCGAGAGGTCAATATTTTTTAATGAACTTATAGAAAGCTAAATATCACTAGTTCAAAGATAATTAGTGATATTTAGCTTCAAATGCATATTTATATTACCACCAATGTTAAACAACCTCCCGAAAAGGTGTTCTCCCAGTTTAACAAAGCACTTTTCGTTGCCTTACAACCTCCAGGATTAAAAACTGAGCTTTTACGATTTGATGGTTGCAAAACCGGAGATGAGGTTCATCTTGTCATTAAGTTTCCCTTTTTTAAGCAAAAATGGTTCAGTAAAATCACGGATGATAATTGCACGCATTCATGCTATTCCTTTACAGATGAAGGGTTTGTGCTGCCATTCTTTTTGAAGAAATGGAAGCATGTGCACACAATTAAATGGGTGGAGGATAAGAAATGCACAGAAGTAATTGATGATATAAACTTTGAACCCAGCAGTTTTATTATTGGACTATTTATTTATCCCTTATTGTATTCTTCGTTTTTATATCGAAAACCGATTTATAAGAAATATTTAGATGTTTAAACATATTGTTTAAATGTGTAACAGTAATGTTAAACAAAAGATTTGACTTTGTTTAAGTATTACGTAAATTTGTTTAACAATATACATGAAAGGTTAAACAATATGACTCGCATCGAATTTAACACACTCGTACTCCGCCAGTCTTCTTCGCTAAAGTTATATGCGCTGCACTTTACTAAGGATTCAGACGATGCAAATGACCTTGTTCAGGATACTTTACTAAAGGCCATTACCTATTACAATAAATTTAAAGAGGGGACGAATTTAAAGGGCTGGTTATATACCATCATGAAAAACACCTTCATAAACAACTATCGGCGATTGGTGAAGGTTAATAATGTGGTTATTCAGTCAGATGATATTTTACCTGCCAATTTGTTATATAGTGCCGCCAGTAATAATGCTGAGGGTAAATTTGTTCTTGAAGACATCAATCAGGCGCTTTCGAATTTATCGGAAGAATATTATACGCCATTCACTATGTATTTCGAAGGTTATAAATACCATGAAATTGCAGAAGAATTAAAGATTCCAATTGGTACGGTAAAAACTCGTATTCATGTTGCGCGTAAATTGTTAAAGGGGCAATTAAAGGATTATTCTGCCGGCAGAACCGGTAAGGTAGTTTATGAAGATTAATTCTGATAGGTAGAATTGATATAATTTGTGTGTTTATTTAAGTTAGTTAAGGGTAGTAATCAATTGTTTACTACCCTTCTTTATTTTTAATTTATTTCCCTCCAAAAAGGCTTTTTACTTTTCCCCAAAAGCCTTTGGAAGCGACCTTTGTTTCTTCCACTTTTTTATCAAAATCAACATTTAGAACTTCTTCAGCCTTGTTTTTAAAGTTTTCAGCTGCTTCGGCCACGTCTGATTTCAGGTCCTCAAACTTAGCCTCAGCTTTAGCTTTAAACTCATCGATGTTTTCTTTGCTAAATGCCTCTTTTATATCCTCCACTTTTTCGTTTGCCTCTTGTTTAATTTTACCGGCAATCTCAGAAGCCTTGGCACTTATCTGCTCTGTTTTTTCGGCCGCGGCATTCGAAAGATCATCAATTTTATCGGCAGCTTTATCTTTTAAATTGTTGAGGTTTTCACTACTAAAGGTTTCTTTCAGGTCTTCCACTTTGTCGGCAGCATACGCAGCTGCACCACTTGCTGCACTTGCTACAGTTTCTTTAATGTTTCCTAAAGAGTCTGTAGCCTTTTCTGCAATATTCTCCACAGTATTTCCTGCCTCTGCAGCTTTTTCTGCAGCTGTATCTTTTATAGCTGATGCTTTATCCGCGATTGTTTCTCCTAAATCGTTTATTGTTTCTTTTGCTGATGAAACGTTGTCTGTAGCAGTTTCCTTTAAATTATCAGTTTCGGCTTTGAGGGTTTCTTTTGCTGCATCTGCATTATCCTGCAGGTCTTTTTTTAACTCCTGGGCTTTTTCTTCCAGGTTGTCATTTGTGTTATCTGTTTTGTTGTCGTTCATGATTATACAATTAGTTGTGTGTTAAGTTAGTAATTTTCAGTGGATTATCGGTAAGAAGGAGAGGCAGATATATGATTCCATTTTGGAGCGGTCTCTATACAAGGTCGGTAGTTACGAAAAGAGTAGGCTTATCATATAGTGGAGATGGAGCATAAAGCTTAAAGTTTGTTAAATGAAATAAAAGTTTTAACCAAAGAGTTTCACAAACTTGTCCCGAGTTAAATACTCAGTTTATACTCGGGATATACTCGACGCATACTAGACGTATACTCGACGCATACTCGACGCATACTCGGTGTAATACTGTGGTTGATTTCTAAATGACCCGTCCTGAAATAACTATACAGATTAGTGAATAAATCCTGGATTAACTATACACTGGATGTTGTTAATCCTAATTAACCTATACAGGCTGTTTTTCGAAGTTACTTTTTTTAGTGTTA
>NZ_PQVF01000008.1 GCF_002920915.1 Solitalea longa | reverse complement strand
AATTACGATTAACCTGAATGATCAGAACGGTCCAACGGTTTCGGTGGATAACCAAACGAATGTGAGCTGTAATGGCGCATCGGATGGGGCGATCAATGTGACTGTTAGTGGCGGTACTGCTCCATATACCTACAGCTGGTCGAGCGGACAGTCGACCGAGGATTTAGCAATATTAGCTGCAGGAACGTATACGTTGACGGTAACGGATGCTAATGCTTGTCAGGCCACGGCCAGCGTAACGCTTACTGAACCTTTAGCAATTAGTCTTTCAGAAACCCATACTGATCCTTCTTGTAATCTCTCAAACGGTTCGATTGATATCAGCGTAGTTGGAGGAACCGCGCCTTATACTTATAGCTGGTCTAGTGGTGAAACTACCGAAGACCTTTCGGCAATTGCTGCAGGCTCGTATACCTTAACCGTGACCGACGTGAATAACTGTTCGCAAATTATTACGGTGAACCTGAATGATCAGAACGGTCCTGTTATTACGGTGGATAATCAAACAAATGTCAGCTGTAACGGCGCAGCAGATGGCGCGATCAATGTGACAGTCAGCGGCGGAACGGCTCCGTATACCTACAGCTGGTCGAGCGGCCAGGCGATAGAAGACTTAGCAACACTAGCTGCAGGCACCTACACCTTGACGGTAACCGATGCGAACAACTGTCAGGCAATGGCCAGTGTGACACTAACTGAACCTGAGGTAATCAGTCTTTCAGAGACTCATACTGATCCGGCTTGTAACCAGGCAACAGGAGCAATTGATATTTCGGTAACAGGTGGTACAGCACCGTTCTCTTATGCCTGGTCAAGTGGTGAAACTACCGAAGACCTTTCGGCAATTGCTGCCGGGGCGTATACCTTAACCGTGACCGACGTGAATAACTGTTCGCAAATTATTACCGTGAACCTGAATGATCAGAACGGTCCTGCTATTACAGTGGATAACCAAACCAACGTCAGCTGTAATGGAGGAAATGATGGAGCGATCAATGTAACGGTAACGGGCGGAACGGCTCCGTATACCTACAGTTGGTCGAGCGGCCAGGCAACAGAGGATTTAGCAACACTTGGTGCAGGCACCTACACCTTGACGGTAACCGATGCTAACAACTGTCAGGCAATGGCCAGTGTGACACTAACTGAACCTGCAGCGATCAGTCTTTCAGAGACTCATACTGATCCGGCTTGTAACCAAGCAACAGGAGCAATTGATATTTCGGTAACAGGTGGAACCGCGCCGTATACCTATGCTTGGTCAAGTGGTGAAACTACCGAAGACCTTTCAGCTATTGCTGCCGGGGCGTATACCTTGACAGTGACCGACGCCAATAACTGTTCGCAGTCAATTACTATTAATCTGAATGATCAGAACGGTCCGGCTATTACAGTAGACAATCAAACGAACGCGAGCTGTAATGGCTCTTCGGATGGCGCAATCAATGTGACTGTTAGTGGCGGTACGGCTCCATATACCTACAGCTGGTCGAGTGGAGAGGCGACTGAGGATTTAGCAACACTTGGTGCAGGCACCTACACCTTAACGGTAACCGATGCTAACAACTGTCAGGCAATGGCCAGTGTGACACTAACTGAACCTGCAGCGATCAGTCTTTCAGAGACTCATACTGATCCGGCTTGTAACCAAGCAACAGGAGCAATTGATATTTCGGTAACAGGTGGAACCGCGCCGTATACCTATGCCTGGTCAAGCGGTGAGGCCACCGAAGACCTTTCGGCTATTGCTTCTGGAAACTATACACTGACTGTGACCGACGCGAATAATTGCGTGCAAAGTATTACGGTGAACCTGAATGATCAGAACGGTCCGGCTATTACAGTAGACAATCAAACGAACGCGAGCTGTAATGGCTCTTCGGATGGAGCGATCAATGTGACTGTTAGTGGCGGTACGGCTCCATATACCTACAGCTGGTCGAGCGGCCAGGCGATAGAAGACTTAGCAACACTAGCTGCAGGCACCTACACATTAACGGTAACGGATGCTAATAACTGCCAAGCTACAACCAGCGTAACCTTGACTGAACCTCAAGTGATCAGCCTTTCAGAAACTCATACTGATCCGGCTTGTAACCTGGCAACAGGCACAATTGATGTATCGGTTACAGGTGGTACAGCACCGTTCTCTTATGCCTGGTCAAGTGGCGAGGCTACTGAAGATCTTTTGGCTATTGCTTCCGGAAATTATACGCTGACTGTGACCGACGCCAATAATTGCGTGCAAAGTATTACGGTGAACCTGAATGATCAAAACGGTCCTGCTATTACGGTGGATAACCAAACGAACGCAAACTGTAACGGCGCAGCAGATGGCGCGATCAATGTGACAGTCAGCGGCGGAACGGCACCTTTCTCTTATAGTTGGTCGAGCGGACAGGCAACCGAGGACTTAGCAACATTAGCTGCCGGAACGTATACGTTGACGGTAACCGATGCTAATAACTGCCAGGCCACGGCCAGCGTAACGCTAACTGAGCCTTTAATAATCAGTCTTTCAGAGACCCATACTGATCCCGCTTGTAATCAATCGACTGGAACCATTGATGTTTCGGTTACTGGTGGCACGGCACCATATTCTTACAGCTGGTCAAGTGGCGAGGCTACTGAAGATCTTTCGGCTATTTCTGCCGGGGCGTATACTTTAATCGTGACCGATGCGAATAACTGCTCGCAATCAATTACCATCAACCTGAATGATCAGAACGGTCCGGCTATTACGGTGGATAACCAAACGAATGTGAGCTGTAATGGCGCTTCGGATGGCGCAATCAACGTAACCATAACGGGCGGAACGGCACCTTTCTCTTACAGCTGGTCGAGCGGACAGGCAACCGAGGACTTAGCAACATTAGCTGCCGGAACGTACACCTTAACGGTAACCGATGCGAACAACTGTCAGGCAATGGCCAGCGTAACGCTAACTGAACCTCAAGTGATTAGCCTTTCAGAGACTCATACTGATCCCGCTTGTAACCAATCGACTGGAACCATTGATGTTTCGGTTACTGGTGGCACGGCACCATATTCTTACAGCTGGTCAAGTGGCGAGGCTACTGAAGATCTTTCGGCTATTTCTGCCGGGGCGTATACTTTAATCGTGACCGATGCGAATAACTGCTCGCAGTCAATTACCATCAACCTGAATGATCAGAACGGTCCGGCTATTACGGTGGATAACCAAACGAATGTGAGCTGTAATGGCGCTTCGGATGGAGCGATCAATGTAACGGTAACGGGCGGAACGGCTCCGTATACCTACAGCTGGTCGAGCGGACAGTCGACTGAGGACTTAGCAACACTTGGTGCAGGAACGTATACGTTGACGGTAACCGATGTTAATAACTGTCAGGCTACAGCTAGCGTAACCTTGACTGAACCTGCAGCGATCAGTCTTTCAGAGACCCATACAGATCCTGCTTGTAATCAATCAACTGGAACCATTGATGTTTCGGTTACTGGTGGCACGGCACCATATTCTTACAGCTGGTCAAGTGGTGAAACTACCGAAGATCTTTCGGCTATTGCTGCCGGGGCGTATACCTTGACCGTGACTGATGCCAATAACTGTTCGCAGTCAATTACGATTAACCTGAATGATCAGAACGGTCCAACGGTTTCGGTGGATAACCAAACGAATGTGAGCTGTAATGGCGCATCGGATGGGGCGATCAATGTGACTGTTAGTGGCGGTACTGCTCCGTATACCTACAGCTGGTCGAGTGGAGAGGCGACTGAGGATTTAGCAACACTTGGTGCAGGCACCTACACCTTGACGGTAACCGATGCTAACAACTGTCAGGCAATGGCCAGTGTGACACTAACTGAACCTGCAGCGATCAGTCTTTCAGAGACTCATACTGATCCGGCTTGTAACCAAGCAACAGGAGCAATTGATATTTCGGTAACAGGTGGAACCGCGCCGTATACCTATGCCTGGTCAAGTGGTGAAACTACCGAAGACCTTTCGGCTATTGCTTCTGGAAACTATACACTGACTGTGACCGACGCGAATAATTGTTCGCAGTCAATTACGATCAACCTGAATGATCAAAACGGTCCTTCAATTACGGTGGATAACCAAACGAACGCAAGCTGTAATGGCGCATTGGATGGCGCAATCAATGTGACTGTTAGTGGCGGTACGGCTCCGTATACATACAGTTGGTCCAGCGGACAGGCGACCGAAGACTTAGCAACATTAGCTGCAGGCACCTACACCTTAACGGTAACCGATGCTAATAACTGCCAGGCTACAGCCAGTGTAACACTAACAGAACCTGCAGCGATCAGTCTTTCAGAGACTCATACTGATCCGGCTTGTAACCAAGCAACAGGAGCAATTGATATTTCGGTAACAGGTGGAACCGCGCCGTATACCTATGCCTGGTCAAGTGGTGAAACTACCGAAGACTTTTCGGCAATTGCTGCAGGCTCGTATACATTAACCGTGACCGACGTGAATAACTGTTCGCAAAGTATTACCGTGAACCTGAATGATCAGAACGGCCCTGCTGTTACGGTGGATAACCAAACGAACGCGAGCTGTAATGGCTCTTCGGATGGCGCAATCAATGTGACTGTTAGTGGCGGTACGGCTCCATATACCTACAGCTGGTCGAGTGGAGAGGCGACCGAAGACTTAGCAACATTAGCTGCAGGCACCTACACCTTAACGGTAACGGATGCTAACAACTGCCAGGCAATGGCCAGTGTGACACTTACCGAGCCTTTAGCACTGGTACTTTCAGAAGCCCATAATGATCCGACTTGTAATCTCTCAAACGGTTCAATTGATATCAGCGTAGTTGGCGGAACCGCGCCTTATACTTATGCCTGGTCAAGCGGTGAGGCCACCGAAGACCTTTCGGCTATTGCTTCTGGAAACTATACACTGACTGTGACCGACGCGAATAACTGCGTACAAAGTATTACGGTGAACCTGAATGATCAGAACGGTCCGGCTATTTCGGTGGATAACCAAACGAATGTGAGCTGTAATGGCGCATCGGATGGCGAAATCAACGTAACCATAACGGGCGGAACGGCTCCGTATACCTACAGCTGGTCGAGCGGCCAGGCGATAGAAGACTTAGCAACACTAGTTGCAGGCACCTACACATTAACGGTAACGGATGCTAATAACTGCCAGGCTACAGCCAGCGTAACCTTGGCTGAACCTTTGGTGATCAGTCTTTCAGAGACTCATACTGATCCCGCTTGTAACCAATCGACTGGAACCATTGATGTTTCAGTTACTGGTGGCACGGCACCATATTCTTACAGCTGGTCAAGTGGTGAAACTACCGAAGATCTTGCAGGCAAAGCCTCCGGCTCGTATATCTTGACCGTGACCGATGCCAATAACTGTTCGCAGTCAATTACGATCAACCTGAATGATCAGAACGGTCCAACTGTTTCGGTGGATAACCAAACAAATGTCAGCTGTAATGGCGCATCGGATGGAGCGATCAATGTAACGGTAACGGGCGGAACGGCTCCGTATACCTACAGTTGGTCGAGCGGACAGGCGACTGAGGACTTAGCAACACTAGCTGCAGGCACCTACACCTTAACGGTAACCGATGCGAACAACTGTCAGGCCACAGCCAGCGTAACCTTGGCTGAACCTTTGGTGATCAGTCTTTCAGAGACTCATACTGATCCGGCTTGTAACCTGGCAACAGGCACAGTTGATGTATCGGTTACAGGTGGTACAGCACCGTTCTCTTATGCCTGGTCAAGTGGTGAAACTACCGAAGATCTTTCAGGCAAAGCCGCTGGCAGCTACACTTTAACCGTGACCGATGCCAATAACTGCTCGCAATCAATTACGATCAACCTGAATGATCAAAATGGTCCTGCTATTTCGGTGGATAACCAAACGAATGTGAGCTGTAATGGCGCATCGGATGGCGCAATCAACGTAACCATAACGGGCGGCACAGCACCTTTCTCTTATAGTTGGTCAAGTGGCCAGGCAACAGAAGACCTAACTGGTCTTTCTCAGGGAGCCTACACCTTAACGGTAACCGATGCGAACAACTGTCAGGCCACAGCCAGTGTGACACTTACAGAGCCTTTAGCATTGGCACTTTCAGAAACTCATACTGATCCGGCTTGTAACCTGGCAACAGGCACAATTGATGTTTCGGTTACTGGTGGCACGGCACCATATTCTTACAGCTGGTCAAGTGGTGAAACTACCGAAGATCTTGCAGGCAAAGCCTCCGGCTCGTATACCTTGACCGTGACCGACGCCAATAATTGCGTGCAAAGTATTACGGTGAACCTGAATGATCAAAACGGTCCTACAGTTACGGTGGATAATCAAACGAATGTCAGCTGTAATGGCGCATCGGATGGCGCAATCAACGTAACCGTAACGGGCGGAACGGCACCTTATACATACAGCTGGTCGAGCGGCCAGGCGACTGAGGACTTAGCAACACTTGTTGCAGGAACGTATACGTTGACGGTAACCGATGCTAACAACTGCCAGGCTATGGCCAGCGTAACGCTAACTGAACCTGCAACGATCAGTCTTTCAGACACTCATACTGATCCTTCTTGTACACAGTCAAATGGCGCGATAGATATTACCGTAGGTGGGGGAACCGCACCTTATACTTACAGCTGGTCAAGTGGTGAAACTACCGAAGATCTTTCGGCAATTGCTGCAGGCTCGTATATCTTGACCGTGACCGACGCCAATAACTGTTCGCAGTCAATTACGATCAACCTGAATGATCAGAACGGTCCCATCGTTACGGTGGATAATCAAACCAATGTGAGCTGTAATGGCACTTCGGATGGCGCGATCAATGTAACAATCAGTGGTGGCACAGCACCTTTCTCTTACAGTTGGTCGAGCGGACAAGCAACAGAAGACCTAACTGGACTTTCTCAGGGAACCTACATCTTAACAGTGATCGATGCCAATGCTTGTCAGGCTACAGCCAGTGTAACCTTGACTGAACCTGCAGCGATCAGTCTTTCAGAAACTCATACGGATCCTTCTTGTGCACAGTCAAACGGATCAATTGATATTACTTTAACCGGCGGCACAGCACCTTATACGTATGCCTGGTCAAGTGGANCAAACGAATGTCAGCTGTAATGGTGCATCGGATGGTGCGATCAATGTAACGGTAAGTGGTGGTACCGCTCCGTATAACTATAGCTGGTCGAGCGGTCAGGCGACAGAAGACCTAACCGGTCTTTTTCAGGGAACCTACACCTTAACGGTAACGGATGCTAATAACTGCCAGGCTACAACCAGCGTAACCTTGACTGAACCTTTGGTAATCAGTCTTTCAGAGACTCATACTGATCCTTCTTGTACACAGTCAAATGGCGCCATAGATATTACCGTAGGTGGGGGAACCGCACCTTATACTTATAGCTGGTCAAGTGGCGAGGCTACTGAAGACCTTTCGGCTATTGCTTCTGGAAACTATACACTGACTGTGACCGACGCGAATAACTGCTCTCAAAGTATTACGGTGAACCTGAATGATCAAAACGGTCCTGCTGTTACAGTGGATAACCAAACAAATGTCAGCTGTAATGGCGCATCGGATGGAGCGATCAATGTAACGGTAACGGGCGGAACGGCTCCGTATACATACAGTTGGTCGAGCGGACAGGCGACTGAGGATTTAGCAACATTAGCTGCAGGCACCTACACCNTTTGACCGTGACCGACGCCAATAACTGTTCGCAGTCAATTACGATCAACCTGAATGATCAGAACGGTCCAACGGTTTCGGTGGATAATCAAACAAATGTCAGCTGTAATGGCGCATCGGATGGAGCGATCAATGTAACGGTAAGTGGTGGAACAGCTCCGTATACCTATAGCTGGTCGAGCGGCCAGGCGACCGAAGACTTAGCAACATTATCTGCAGGAACGTATACGTTGACGGTAACCGATGCTAACAACTGCCAGGCTATGGCCAGCGTAACGCTAACTGAGCCTTTAATAATCAGTCTTTCAGAGACTCATACTGATCCTTCTTGTACACAGTCAAATGGCGCGATAGATATTACCGTAGGTGGGGGAACCGCACCTTATACTTACAGCTGGTCAAGTGGTGAAACTACCGAAGATCTTTCAGCTATTTCTGCTGGGGCGTATACCTTGACCGTGACCGACGCCAATAACTGCGTGCAAAGTATTACTGTGAACCTGAATGATCAAAACGGTCCGCAAGTTACGGTGGATAATCAAACAAATGTCAGCTGTAATGGCGCATCGGATGGCGAAATCAACGTAACCATAACGGGCGGAACGGCACCTTTCTCTTACAGTTGGTCGAGCGGACAGGCGACTGAGGACTTAGCAACACTTGGTGCAGGAACGTATACGTTGACGGTAACCGATGCTAATAACTGCCAGGCTACAGCCAGCGTAACACTTACCGAACCTTTAGCATTGGCACTTTCAGAAACCCATACTGATCCTTCTTGTACACAGTCAAATGGCGCGATAGATATTACTNCGATCAACCTGAATGATCAAAACGGTCCTGCTATTACGGTGGATAATCAAACCAACGTCAGCTGTAATGGAGGAAATGATGGCGCGATCGATGTAACGGTAACGGGCGGAACGGCTCCGTATACCTACAGCTGGTCGAGCGGACAGGCGACTGAGGACTTAGCAACACTTGGTGCAGGAACGTATACGTTAACAGTGACCGATGCGAACAACTGTCAGGCCACGGCCAGTGTAACACTAACTGAGCCTCAGGTGATCAGTCTTTCAGAAACTCATACTGATCCGGCTTGTAACCTGGCAACAGGCACAATTGATGTATCGGTTACAGGCGGAACTGCACCTTATACTTATAGCTGGTCAAGTGGCGAGGCTACTGAAGATCTTTTGGCTATTGCTTCCGGAAATTATACGCTGACTGTGACCGACGCCAATAATTGCGTGCAAAGTATTACGGTGAACCTGAATGATCAAAACGGTCCTGCTGTTACAGTGGATAATCAAACGAACGCGAGCTGTAATGGCGCATCGGATGGAGCGATCAATGTAACAATCAGTGGTGGCACAGCACCTTTCTCTTATAGTTGGTCGAGCGGACAAGCAACAGAAGACCTAACTGGTCTTTCTCAGGGAACCTACATTTTAACGGTGACCGATGCCAATAACTGTCAGGTCACAGCCAGTGTGACACTTACCGAGCCTTTAGCACTGGTACTTTCAGAAGCCCATAATGATCCGACTTGTAACCTCTCAAACGGTTCAATTGATATCAGCGTAGTTGGCGGAACCGCGCCTTATACTTATGCCTGGTCAAGCGGTGAGGCCACCGAAGACCTTTCAGCTATTGCTTCTGGAAACTATACACTGACTGTGACCGACGCCAATAATTGCGTGCAAAGTATTACGGTGAACCTGAATGATCAAAACGGTCCTGCTGTTACAGTGGATAATCAAACGAACGCGAGCTGTAATGGCGCATCGGATGGAGCGATCAATGTAACAATCAGTGGTGGCACAGCACCTTTCTCTTATAGTTGGTCGAGCGGACAAGCAACAGAAGACCTAACTGGTCTTTCTCAGGGAACCTACATTTTAACGGTGACCGATGCCAATAACTGTCAGGTCACAGCCNTGGAGCGATCAATGTAACGGTAACGGGCGGAACGGCTCCGTATACCTACAGCTGGTCGAGCGGACAGGCGACTGAGGACTTAGCAACACTTGGTGCAGGAACGTATACGTTGACGGTGACCGATACTAATAACTGCCAGGCTACAGCCAGCGTAACCTTGACTGAACCTTTGGTGATCAGTCTTTCAGAGACTCATACGGATCCTTCTTGTACACAGTCAAATGGCGCCATAGATATTGCCGTAGGTGGGGGAACTGCACCTTATACTTATAGTTGGTCAAGTGGTGAAACTACCGAAGATCTTGCAGGCAAAGCCTCCGGCTCGTATACCTTGACCGTGACCGACGCCAATAACTGCGTGCAANTAGCACTGGTACTTTCAGAAGCCCATAATGATCCGACTTGTAACCTCTCAAACGGTTCAATTGATATCAGCGTAGTTGGCGGAACCGCGCCTTATACTTATGCCTGGTCAAGCGGTGAGGCCACCGAAGACCTTTCAGCTATTGCTTCTGGAAACTATACACTGACTGTGACCGACGCGAATAATTGCGTGCAAAGTATTACGGTGAACCTGAATGATCAAAACGGTCCTGCTATTACGGTGGACAACCAAACGAATGTCAGCTGTAACGGAGGAGCAAATGGCGCGATCAATGTAACGATTAGTGGGGGCACAGCACCTTTCTCTTATAGCTGGTCGAGCGGAGAGGCGACTGAGGATATTTCGAGTCTTTCTCAGGGAGCCTACACCTTAACGGTAACCGATGCTAATAACTGTCAGGCCACAGCCAGTGTGACACTTACAGAGCCTTTAGCATTGGTACTTTCAGAAGCCCATACTGATCCGACTTGTAACCTGGCAACAGGCACAATTGATGTATCGGTTACAGGTGGTACGGCTCCTTTCTCTTATGCCTGGTCAAGTGGTGAAACTACCGAAGACCTTTCGGCAATTGCTGCCGGGGCGTATATCTTGACCGTGACCGATGCCAATAACTGCTNATGGCCAGTGTGACACTAACTGAACCTGCAGCGATCAGTCTTTCAGAGACTCATACTGATCCGGCTTGTAACCAAGCAACAGGAGCAATTGATATTTCGGTAACAGGTGGAACCGCGCCGTATATCTATGCCTGGTCAAGTGGAGAAACTACCGAAGACCTTTCGGCTATTGCTTCTGGAAACTATACACTGACTGTGACCGACGCCAATAATTGCGTGCAAAGTATTACGGTGAACCTGAATGATCAAAACGGTCCTTCTATTACGGTGGATAATCAAACGAACGCGAGCTGTAATGGTGCATCGGATGGCGCAATCAACGTAACGGTAACGGGCGGAACGGCTCCGTATACATACAGTTGGTCGAGCGGANCGGCACCTTTCTCTTACAGCTGGTCGAGCGGACAGGCAACCGAGGACTTAGCAACATTAGCTGCCGGAACGTACACCTTAACGGTAACCGATGCGAACAACTGTCAGGCCACAGCCAGTGTGGCTCTAACTGAGCCTCAGGTGATCAGTCTTTCAGAGACTCATACTGATCCCGCTTGTAGCCAATCGACTGGAACCATTGATGTTTCGGTTACTGGTGGCACGGCACCATATTCTTACAGCTGGTCAAGTGGTGAAACTACCGAAGATCTTGCAGGCAAAGCCTCCGGCTCGTATATCTTGACCGTGACCGACGCGAATAACTGTTCGCAGTCAATTACGATCAACCTGAATGATCAAAACGGTCCTGCTATTACGGTGGATAATCAAACCAACGTCAGCTGTAATGGAGGAAATGATGGCGCGATCGATGTAACGGTAACGGGCGGAACGGCTCCGTATACATACAGTTGGTCGAGCGGACAAGCAACAGAAGACCTAACTGGACTTTCTCAGGGAATCTACATCTTAACAGTGATCGATGCCAATGCTTGTCAAGCCACGGCCAGCGTAACGCTAACTGAGCCTTTAATAATCAGTCTTTCAGAGACTCATACTGATCCTTCTTGTACACAGTCAAATGGCGCGATAGATATTACCGTAGGTGGGGGAACCGCACCTTATACTTATAGCTGGTCGAGTGGTGAAGCAACAGAAGACCTTTCAGCTATTGCTTCCGGAAATTATACGCTGACTGTGACCGACGCCAATAACTGCGTGCAAAGTATTACGGTGAACCTGAATGATCAGAACGGTCCGACTATTACGGTGGATAACCAAACGAATGTGAGCTGTAATGGCGCATCGGATGGCGCAATCAACGTAACCATAACGGGCGGAACGGCTCCGTATACCTACAGCTGGTCGAGCGGCCAGGCGATAGAAGACTTAGCAACACTAGCTGCAGGCACCTACACCTTAACGGTAACGGATGCTAATAACTGCCAAGCTACAACCAGCGTAACCTTGACTGAACCTCAAGTGATCAGCCTTTCAGAAACTCATACTGATCCGGCTTGTAACCTGGCAACAGGCACAATTGATGTATCGGTTACAGGTGGTACAGCACCGTTCTCTTATGCCTGGTCAAGTGGCGAGGCTACTGAAGATCTTTTGGCTATTGCTGCCGGGGCGTATACCCTGACTGTGACCGACGCCAATAATTGCGTGCAAAGTATTACGGTGAACCTGAATGATCAAAACGGTCCTGCTATTACGGTGGATAATCAAACGAACGCGAGCTGTAATGGCGCATCGGATGGAGCGATCAATGTAACAATCAGTGGTGGCACAGCACCTTTCTCTTATAGTTGGTCGAGCGGACAAGCAACAGAAGACCTAACTGGACTTTCTCAGGGAACCTACATCTTAACAGTGATCGATGCCAATGCTTGTCAAGCCACGGCCAGCGTAACGCTAACTGAGCCTTTAATAATCAGTCTTTCAGAGACTCATACTGATCCTTCTTGTACACAGTCAAATGGCGCGATAGATATTACCGTAGGTGGGGGAACCGCACCTTATACTTACAGCTGGTCAAGTGGCGAGGCGACCGAAGACCTTTCGGCTATTGCTTCTGGAAATTATACACTGACTGTAACTGACGCGAATAATTGTTCGCAGTCAATTACGATCAACCTGAATGATCAGAACGGTCCTGCAGTTACGGTGGATAATCAAACGAATGTCAGCTGTAATGGCGCATCGGATGGCGCAATCAACGTAACCATAACGGGCGGAACTGCTCCTTATACCTATAGCTGGTCAAGCGGCCAGGCAACAGAAGACCTAACTGGTCTTTCTCAGGGAGCCTACACCTTAACGGTAACCGATGCTAATAACTGCCAAGCTACAACCAGCGTAACCTTGACTGAACCTCAAGTGATCAGCCTTTCAGAAACTCATACTGATCCGGCTTGTAACCTGGCAACAGGCACAATTGATGTATCGGTTACAGGTGGTACAGCACCGTTCTCTTATGCCTGGTCAAGTGGCGAGGCTACTGAAGATCTTTTGGCTATTGCTGCCGGGGCGTATACCTTGACTGTGACCGACGCCAATAATTGCGTGCAAAGTATTACGGTGAACCTGAATGATCAAAACGGTCCTACTGTTACGGTGGATAATCAAACGAACGCGAGCTGTAATGGCGCATCGGATGGAGCGATCAATGTAACAATCAGTGGTGGCACAGCACCTTTCTCTTATAGTTGGTCGAGCGGACAAGCAACAGAAGACCTAACTGGACTTTCTCAGGGAACCTACATCTTAACAGTGATCGATGCCAATGCTTGTCAAGCCACGGCCAGCGTAACGCTAACTGAGCCTTTAATAATCAGTCTTTCAGAGACTCATACTGATCCTTCTTGTACACAGTCAAATGGCGCGATAGATATTACCGTAGGTGGGGGAACCGCACCTTATACTTACAGCTGGTCAAGTGGCGAGGCGACCGAAGACCTTTCGGCTATTGCTTCTGGAAATTATACACTGACTGTAACTGACGCGAATAATTGTTCGCAGTCAATTACGATCAACCTGAATGATCAGAACGGTCCTGCAGTTACGGTGGATAATCAAACGAATGTCAGCTGTAATGGCGCATCGGATGGCGCAATCAACGTAACCATAACGGGCGGAACTGCTCCTTATACCTATAGCTGGTCAAGCGGCCAGGCAACAGAAGACCTAACTGGTCTTTCTCAGGGAGCCTACACCTTAACGGTAACCGATGCTAATAACTGCCAAGCTACAACCAGCGTAACCTTGACTGAACCTCAAGTGATCAGCCTTTCAGAAACTCATACTGATCCGGCTTGTAACCTGGCAACAGGCACAATTGATGTATCGGTTACAGGTGGTACAGCACCGTTCTCTTATGCCTGGTCAAGTGGCGAGGCTACTGAAGATCTTTTGGCTATTGCTTCCGGAAATTATACGCTGACTGTGACCGACGCGAATAATTGCGTGCAAAGTATTACGGTGAACCTGAATGATCAGAACGGTCCAATCGTTACGGTGGATAATCAAACGAACGCGAGCTGTAATGGCGCATCGGATGGAGCGATCAATGTAACAATCAGTGGTGGCACAGCACCTTTCTCTTATAGTTGGTCGAGCGGACAAGCAACAGAAGACCTAACTGGACTTTCTCAGGGAACCTACATCTTAACAGTGATCGATGCCAATGCTTGTCAAGCCACGGCCAGCGTAACGCTAACTGAGCCTTTAATAATCAGTCTTTCAGAGACTCATACTGATCCTTCTTGTACACAGTCAAATGGCGCGATAGATATTACCGTAGGTGGGGGAACCGCACCTTATACTTACAGCTGGTCAAGTGGCGAGGCGACCGAAGACCTTTCGGCTATTGCTTCTGGAAATTATACACTGACTGTAACTGACGCGAATAATTGTTCGCAGTCAATTACGATCAACCTGAATGATCAGAACGGTCCAACGGTTTCGGTGGATAACCAAACGAATGTGAGCTGTAATGGCGCTTCGGATGGAGCGATCAATGTAACGGTAACGGGCGGAACGGCTCCGTATACCTACAGCTGGTCGAGCGGACAGGCGACTGAGGACTTAGCAACACTTGGTGCAGGAACGTATACGTTGACGGTGACCGATGCTAATAACTGCCAGGCTACAGCCAGCGTAACCTTGACGGAACCTTTGGTGATCAGTCTTTCAGAGACCCATACTGATCCTTCTTGTACACAGTCAAATGGCGCCATAGATATTACCGTAGGTGGGGGAACCGCACCTTATACTTATAGCTGGTCAAGTGGTGAAGCAACAGAAGACCTTTCAGCTATTGCTTCCGGAAATTATACGCTGACTGTGACCGACGCCAATAACTGCTCTCAAAGTATTACGGTGAACCTGAATGATCAGAACGGTCCGACTATTTCGGTGGATAACCAAACGAATGTGAGCTGTAATGGCGCTTCGGATGGAGCGATCAATGTAACGGTAACGGGCGGAACGGCTCCGTATACCTACAGCTGGTCGAGCGGACAGGCGACTGAGGACTTAGCAACACTTGGTGCAGGAACGTATACGTTGACGGTGACCGATGCTAATAACTGCCAGGCTACAGCCAGCGTAACCTTGACGGAACCTTTGGTGATCAGTCTTTCAGAGACCCATACTGATCCTTCTTGTACACAGTCAAATGGCGCGATAGATATTACCGTAGGTGGGGGAACCGCACCTTATACTTACAGCTGGTCAAGTGGCGAGGCGACCGAAGACCTTTCGGCTATTGCTTCTGGAAATTATACACTGACTGTAACTGACGCGAATAATTGTTCGCAGTCAATTACGATCAACCTGAATGATCAGAACGGTCCAACGGTTACGGTGGATAACCAAACGAATGTGAGCTGTAATGGCGCTTCGGATGGAGCGATCAATGTAACGGTAACGGGCGGAACGGCTCCGTATACCTACAGCTGGTCGAGCGGACAGGCGACTGAGGATTTAGCAACATTAGCTGCAGGCACCTACACCTTAACGGTAACGGATGCTAATAATTGCCAGGCTACAGCCAGCGTAACCTTGACTGAACCTGCAGCGATCAGTCTTTCCGAGACTCATACTGATCCTAGCTGTAACCAGTNATGGCGCGATAGATATTACCGTAGGTGGGGGAACCGCACCTTATACTTATAGCTGGTCAAGTGGTGAAGCAACAGAAGACCTTTCAGCTATTGCTTCCGGAAATTATACGCTGACTGTGACCGACGCCAATAACTGCTCTCAAAGTATTACGGTGAACCTGAATGATCAGAACGGTCCGACTATTACGGTGGATAACCAAACGAATGTGAGCTGTAATGGCGCATCGGATGGCGCAATCAACGTAACCATAACGGGCGGAACGGCTCCGTATACCTACAGCTGGTCGAGCGGCCAGGCGATAGAAGACTTAGCAACACTAGCTGCAGGCACCTACACCTTAACGGTAACGGATGCTAATAACTGCCAAGCTACAACCAGCGTAACCTTGACTGAACCTCAAGTGATCAGCCTTTCAGAAACTCATACTGATCCGGCTTGTAACCTGGCAACAGGCACAATTGATGTATCGGTTACAGGTGGTACAGCACCGTTCTCTTATGCCTGGTCAAGTGGCGAGGCTACTGAAGATCTTTTGGCTATTGCTGCCGGGGCGTATACCCTGACTGTGACCGACGCCAATAATTGCGTGCAAAGTATTACGGTGAACCTGAATGATCAAAACGGTCCTGCTATTACGGTGGATAATCAAACGAACGCGAGCTGTAATGGCGCATCGGATGGAGCGATCAATGTAACAATCAGTGGTGGCACAGCACCTTTCTCTTATAGTTGGTCGAGCGGACAAGCAACAGAAGACCTAACTGGACTTTCTCAGGGAACCTACATCTTAACAGTGATCGATGCCAATGCTTGTCAAGCCACGGCCAGCGTAACGCTAACTGAGCCTTTAATAATCAGTCTTTCAGAGACTCATACTGATCCTTCTTGTACACAGTCAAATGGCGCGATAGATATTACCGTAGGTGGGGGAACCGCACCTTATACTTACAGCTGGTCAAGTGGCGAGGCGACCGAAGACCTTTCGGCTATTGCTTCTGGAAATTATACACTGACTGTAACTGACGCGAATAATTGTTCGCAGTCAATTACGATCAACCTGAATGATCAGAACGGTCCTGCAGTTACGGTGGATAACCAAACGAATGTGAGCTGTAATGGCGCTTCGGATGGAGCGATCAATGTAACGGTAACGGGCGGAACGGCTCCGTATACCTACAGCTGGTCGAGCGGCCAGGCGACTGAGGACTTAGCAACATTAGCAGCAGGCACCTACACCTTAACAGTTACGGATGCTAATAACTGCCAGGCTATAGCCAGCGTAACGCTTACTGAGCCTTTAGCAATTAGTCTTTCAGAAACTCATACTGATCCAGNGCGAGGCTACTGAAGATCTTTTGGCTATTGCTTCCGGAAATTATACGCTGACTGTGACCGACGCCAATAATTGCGTGCAAAGTATTACGGTGAACCTGAATGATCAAAACGGTCCTGCTGTTACGGTGGATAATCAAACGAACGCGAGCTGTAATGGCGCATCGGATGGAGCGATCAATGTAACCATAACGGGCGGAACGGCACCTTTCTCTTACAGCTGGTCGAGCGGACAGGCGACTGAGGACTTAGCAACACTTGGTGCAGGAACGTATACGTTGTCGGTGACCGATGCTAATAACTGTCAGGCCACGGCCAGTGTAACACTAACTGAGCCTCAAGTGATCAGCCTTTCAGAAACTCATACTGATCCTAGCTGTAACCTGGCAACAGGTACAATTGATGTATCGGTTACAGGTGGTACAGCACCATATTCTTATAGCTGGTCAAGTGGAGAAGCCACCGAAGACCTTTCGGCTATTGCTTCTGGGGCGTATACCTTGACTGTGACCGATGCCAATAATTGCTCGCAGTCAATTACGATCAACCTGAATGATCAAAACGGTCCAACGGTTTCGGTGGATAACCAAACGAACGCAAGCTGTAACGGGGCAGCGGATGGGGTGATCAATGTAACCATAACGGGTGGCACAGCTCCTTATTCGTATAGCTGGTCGAGCGGTCAGGCGATAGAAGATTTAACTGGACTTTCTCAGGGAGCCTACACCTTAACAGTGACCGATGCGAACAACTGTCAAGCCACAGCCAGTGTGACACTTACCGAGCNCGGCACCTTTCTCTTACAGCTGGTCGAGCGGACAGGCAACCGAGGACTTAGCAACATTAGCTGCCGGAACGTACACCTTAACGGTAACCGATGCGAACAACTGTCAGGCCACAGCCAGTGTGGCACTAACTGAGCCTCAGGTGATCAGTCTTTCAGAAACTCATACTGATCCGGCTTGTAACCTGGCAACAGGCACAATTGATGTATCGGTTACTGGGGGCACGGCACCATATTCTTACAGCTGGTCAAGTGGTGAAACTATCGAAGATCTTGCAGGCAAAGCCTCCGGCTCGTATATCTTGACCGTGACCGATGCCAATAACTGCGTGCAAAGTATTACTGTGAACCTGAATGATCAGAACGGTCCAATCGTTACGGTGGATAATCAAACCANCACCGAAGACCTTTCGGCTATTGCTTCTGGAAATTATACACTGACTGTGACCGATGCGAATAACTGCGTACAAAGTATTACGGTGAACCTGAATGATCAAAACGGTCCTTCTATTACGGTGGACAACCAAACGAATGTCAGCTGTAATGGCGCTTCGGATGGAGCGATCAATGTAACAATCAGTGGTGGCACAGCACCTTTCTCTTATAGTTGGTCGAGCGGACAAGCAACAGAAGACCTAACTGGACTTTCTCAGGGAACCTACACCTTAACGGTAACGGATGCTAACAACTGCCAGGCAATGGCCAGTGTGACACTTACCGAGCCTTTAGCACTGGTACTTTCAGAAGCCCATAATGATCCGACATGTAACCTCTTNTGTGAACCTGAATGATCAGAACGGTCCAATCGTTACGGTGGATAATCAAACCAACGTCAGCTGTAATGGCGCTTCGGATGGCGCGATCAATGTAACCATAACAGGCGGAGCAGCTCCATATACGTATAGTTGGTCGAGTGGACAATCATCCGAAGATATAAATAATATACCTGGAGGAAATTACACCTTAACAGTAACTGATATCAATGGATGTAAGGCTACTGCTGATGTGATAATTACTCAGCCAGAGATTCTTAGTGTTTCAGAAATACATACAAATTCAATCTGTACCCAAGACAATGGTACCATCAATATTTCGGTTGTGGGAGGTACTGAGCCGTATGTTTACAGCTGGTCGAACGGACAAACAACCGAAGATCTGAGCAATCTTTCGCTGGGTACCTATACCATTAATGTAACTGATGCTCATAATTGCTCGGCAGATCTAACAATAACTATAATTGATGAAAATGGGCCTGAGATTACTGTCGTTAAAAATGATGTAAGCTGTAATGGCAAATCGGATGGTTTAATTACTGTTAATGTTACTGGCGGTAAAGCGCCGATTGAGTATTCAATAGACGGAGGTTCATTTAAAACCGCCAATATTTTCGATAACCTTGTTGCAGGCACCTACAATTTATTGGTCAGAGATGCTAATGGTTGCCAGGCTCAAATATCCACCCAAATAATTCAGCCTGAAATAATAACTATTTCATCTGTTACAACTGCTGCCGGTTGTAATGGCGAAAGTAAAGGAGCTGCGATTATAGATGCTATTGGAGGATCTGGCTCTTATGTATTTGGTTGGACTGGGCCAAACGGATTTACAGCTTCAACAAAAGATATTTCGAATGTTAAGGCGGGCAATTATACTTTGAAAATAACGGATGCAGGAAAATGTGAATATTCATTTGATATTACGATTGTTGAATCAGAATCGTTTCAGGTTAATGCCAGCATAACGGATGCGGCTTGTAATGGAGCTGCCACCGGAGCAATATTTTTAACAGTTTCAGGAGGAAAAAGCCCGTATAGCTATAAATGGTCGGATGGAACAAGTGCTTCTAATTTGCAAAATCTTGCGCCAGGCTCATACTCAGTTATTGTTTCCGATGCAAACGGTTGTGAATCGACAATGGATGCTGTTGTGAGTATAAATAAAATTTATCCAATAGCAACAAATGATCAGTACTCGGGCTTGGAAAACAATCCTATTACTGGAAATGTAATCGTTAACGATTTTGATACTGATGGTCAGATAGTAAGCGTGGATCTTATATCAAATCCACAGAATGGGACATTAACGATCGATAAAACGGGGGCATTTCAATATAAACCGAATACCAATTTTAATGGTACCGAAACATTCAGTTATTATGTGACCGATGATTGTGGATTACGGGATACGGCCATCGTAGACATAAACATTAAGCACACAAATCATGCTCCTATAGCGGTCAATGATACTTACTCGACAGAAAAAAATGAGACTTTAATTGTTCCGGCCTCTAAAGGCACCGTAATAAATGATTTCGATGAAGATAAAGATCAGTTATCTGCCACTTTAGTTAGTCAAACGCAGCATGGTTCATTGATATTTAATGCCGATGGATCATTCACTTATACACCGGATAAAGATTTTGTGGGAACAGATACCTTTACCTATACGGTAAGTGATGGGGCCTTGACCAGTAATGTGGCAACAGTAGTAATTAATGTGTTAGAAGTGAAGGTTGTTACTATGGATCTGGCAATCAAGAAAACTGCCGAAAGCAAGGAAGTTGTTGTGGATGATATATTTTCTTACACCATAGTTGCCAGCAATTTATCAACGGCTACGGTCAGCAGTATTTTGGTAAAAGATATTATTCCTGAAGGGCTGGATTATGTAGATGCATCGTCGTTAAGTGGAGTTATTACTTATGATGCCGCCGAAAGAAGGTTAGAGTGGACAATTGATAGTTTAAAAGCTGGCGAACAGCTAACCTTAAACTTAAGGGTGCGGGTGAAGGAAGTTGGTACATTTACAAATGTGGCTACCATTACCGCTCCGGGCGAGGATAAGAATTTGAGCAATAACGTTTCTTCGGCGCGTAAGACAGTTTTGGGCTTTATTATTCCAAATGCATTTTCACCTAATAACGACGGTATCAATGATTTCTTTGTCATAAAAGGAATTGAAACTATGGATAGTGAACTAACAATCTTCAATCGTTATGGAATAGAAATAATCAGAAAACGGAATTACCAGAATGACTGGGATGGATCATCGCTTCCTTCTTCAACCTATTATTACGTATTAAGCATTAGGGATGAAAATAATAAAATTGAAAAGTTTGCAGGTGCTGTAACCATCGTTAGGTAAGTACTTACATTTAAGAGGCACTTTTAATGGTTTTAAAAAAGAAAATTTTTGGGTAAATTTAATAGAGCACTTCACCTCTGTATTAAGCTTTAAACCACTCAAGAATTTTCTTTTAACTATTAAAAACCAATTCAAATGAACTCACCTATACCTACTCCTCAAGAGTATCAAATGAAATTAAATGAGCTGGGAATTTATCCTCCTAAGCAACAACCTGATAATCCAAAGGAGTCAATTCCAAATTATGGTGTGCGTCCGGAGCAGTTTGGCGCGGTTGGAAACGGGCAAACAAATGACACCCAGGCAATACTCGATGCTATTAGTCTTGCCAAATCAATAAAGGAACCAGTGATTTTTTCCGGAGGCAAAACTTACAAATTTCTTCCAAGTTCAGTAGTTGATATAACCGGTATTCCTGAATTTATTGGTTATGCTACTATTGATTGTACAGGAGTAAATACAGGTTCTGTTAAAGCGCTGTTTCAAATTAAAGGAACCGCTCAAACGATTGCAACAGGAATTAGAATAACAGCTTTAACCCTCAGCGTAAATATTGGCTCAGGAAAAGACCTTAAAACTTCTGACTTTATTTATGTGACCTCTAATGAGATAAATGATAACCCTGACAGACCTAATTATTTGAGAGGCATGCTCGTTCAGGTTAAGTCATATGACAAGGCTACTGGTATTTTAGTGCCTTTTGAAGCCTTCCGAACATCTATCGTTTCAGCCACTCTGCAAAAGGCAACTTATATGCCTTCTTTTAAATGCGATAAAAATCTTACTTACCGAACTACTGAAAATGCTTTTATGGATTGCTATAAGGTTGATATGGCAAACGTAGAAATACATGGTGATTATTACAATTTTGGCGATGCGACTTTGTATATAGGCTATTCACTGGCTCGTATTACAGCTAATATCTTCAATCCCTTTGCATCGGGTCAAAACACCAATTATGGAATTGTTATAGTGGACCTTTCAAAGGTGATTATAGATAATTGTTATGTTGTAGGAGGGCGGCATGCTGTTGCCGGAGGCGGCACCTATCCCTGTGATTACGAAATCAGCGGTGGCGCTTTTGTTGTGTATAATAATAGTGGTTGTATTGATGCTCACGGTAATGTTTGGTCGATCAAATGTTCTGATTGTATTATCTACGAAGGGGTAGTGGTAGCAGCTAACTATGCCTATTTTTCAAATTGTAATATTCTTTTTGATCAGGGCGAAGGTTTTACTATTGCCAGCATCACTTTACTTGATCGTAGCTGGGGGCACTATGATATTATTGATTGCTCAATCACAAGTGTCGGGCCAACTTCAATGGGTGCTTTTAATTGTAAGGTTTCATCACTCACCAGATTATATATTAGTAATTTACGTGTTAAAACTGACCATAACAGCACAAACTATCCTTTCAAAATAACAGCCGATATTGATGATCTTGAGATTAATGGTTTAAATTGTTATGTGCAGAATGCACCGTCAGGTGTTGTTAACCTTATAAATGTTTATGCAGCTCACACTGTTTGTAACAGGTTAGTAGCTTCCGGTTGCGAATTTAGGTTTATATCCAAAAATAGTGATGTTATACTACTTGTAGAAAATTGCCGGTTTTCGGGATCACCCACCTATGGTGTTTATTTCGATTCCTTCAGGCTTGTAGAGGTAATTAATTCGTTTATGACTTTGAATGGATCTTCAGGAGCATACATTCTAAATTGTGTGACCGCAATTGTTAGAGGCACAGTTATGAGAAATAATGCTAATACTGTTTCCAATACAGCCAATAAAACAGGGGCGTTTATAAATGGACAAACAGACGTGGTAATCCAAAATAACATGTTTCAAACAACCAATAGCCCATCTCCTAATGTGGGGCAATGTTTTGGCGTTTACTGCAATAACACTAAGTCGTATATATTACAAGGCAACGATGCCCGCGGATGTAAAGGCGGAAGTGGTTCATTGGCCAATTCCTTTATTATGGCCGGAACGAGAATTTCGCAATTGGGCAATGTTGGTGAGTATCCTATTCCTGATTTTATAAAGACCTGATATGTTTCGTTTTTTAATATAAATAGAATTACAAAGGCCGGTTTATTCGGCCTTTTTGTTGATATTCATATTTTGTAACATTGGCAAATAACATTTTAGAGCGTTACTTTTTAATGAAGCATTACCTTTTTCTTTTTTTATTTTTCATCAGTTCAACTGTTTTTGGCCAAAAAGTGGGCTTGGTTTTAAGTGGAGGTGGGGCAAAAGGCCTGGCCCATATAGGTTTACTTAAGGCTTTGGAAGAAAATAATATTCCGATTGATTATGTGGCGGGAACCTCAATGGGGGGAATTGTGGCCGCCATGTATGCCGCCGGTTACTCTCCCTCACAAATTGAATATGTCGCCACCAGTCCTGATTTTCAAAACTGGGTAAATGGACGATTAAAAAGTGATTACAAGCTTTTCTATCAAAATAAACCTGATAACCCCTCATTCATTACCGCACGGATCGCGGTTGATACCGCGTTTCAGGTTAAATTACAGGCCAATCTGATCAATGATGTTCCATTAAACTTTGCCTTGTTAGAATTGTTGTCGCAGGCATCGGCAAGTGCTAAATATGATTTCGATAGTTTGTTTGTTCCCTTCAGGTGCGTGGTCTCCGATATCCTTTCGCAGGAACCGATCATTTTGAAAAAGGGTAATCTGACTGATGCGGTAAGAGGAACCATGAGTGTTCCATTTGTTTATCGACCGATAAAAATTGATAATAAATATGTTTTTGATGGAGGTGTTTACAACAACTTTCCGGTTAATGTGGTTAAGGAAGATTTTAATCCCGATGTTTTAATTGGCTGTAATGTTTCTTCAAAAGTTTATAATGATTATCCGAAGGAAATTGATGAGCGGTTGATGTCGAGATTTGCCGTTTTTTTGTTTTTGTCTAAGTCCGACTCTACCCAACTAGGGCAGAACGGGGTTTATATTCAGCCCGATCTTAAAGAATTCAGTGTAACCAATTTTGAGCCTGTTGCGGCCCTGATTCAGCGTGGTTATGAGGCGGCGATGAAAAACATGCCGACAATAAAAGCCCGAATCTCCAACCGGACTACTGCTGATGGCCTTGAAGCCAGAAGAGCTGCCTTTCGTAAGAAAAATAAGATCTCCTTTATTCAGGATGTGGTAATCTCAGGGGTAAATAGTAAACAACGATCGTATATTAAAGATGTTTTGGGCAAGAGCGCGAAAGAGTTGAGTATGTCTGATCTGAAAAAAGGGTATTATAAATTGATGGCTGATGATATTTTCGAAACTGTTTATCCGCGCATTGAATACGATTCAACAAAAAAAGCCTATGACTTTCATTTGGGTATTAAACCCGATCGGAATTTTAAAATTGATTTCGGAGGTAACCTGGCTACACGACCAATCAGCAATATCTTTTTAGGCCTTCAGTATAATTTTGTAAACCGTGAAGCATATACGCTTTGTGCCAATTTCTATTCGGGCAGGTTTTACGAATCTATGCAATTGGGTTCACGAATTGATATTGGAGGGCATTTTCCATCATTTGTTGAATTGGATTACACCTATAACCATTGGAACTATTTCAGAACTTCAGAGATCTTTGTTGAAGACTTAAATACAGTTCCACTGGATCAGTCGGACAAAAAGCTGGCACTGCGAGTAGGTTTTCCATATAAAGGAAATACCCGGTTGGTTTTTGAAGGTGCCCTTTTTAGAAATTTTGATAAATTCAGTCCAACCGAAAATTTTTCTACTACCGATATTTTGGATCAAACCAAGTTTGAAGGACAAAAATATTCGTTTACGATTGAGCGAAAAACCTTTAACCGCAAGCAATATCCAACACAGGGTTCATGGACCTACTTATCCGTTGGCTATGTCAATGGTTCGGAAGATTTTAGTCCAGGTTCGGTTTCAACGGTACCGACTGTAAATAACAAATTTCAAGAATGGCTATTTATGCGGGCAATCTCCGAGCGGTATTTCAAAATAAGTAAACGTTATACGTTAGGATATGCTTTGGAGGGGCTTTTATCCAATCAATCCACTTTAACTACTTACAGAGGTTCACTGATTGAACAACCAGTTGCTTATCCTATCCAAGATTCAAGGTCCTTGTTTTTAACCAATTTCCGGTCCTATAATTATATCAATACGGGCATAAGAAACGTCTTTACCTTTCGCCGAAATCTAGATTTCAGAGTAGAGGCTTATGGTTTTATTCCCTTTGATCAGCTGCAGGAAAAGAATAATCAGCAGGCATTTATAACTGATCCAAGCCAGTATTTTCGATTGGCAGCCACCGCGGGTGCGGTGTATCGCAGCTTCATCGGACCTATTGGTTTAAGTGTAAATTATTATGACGATCCCCAAAAAAGATGGGGAGTTCTGTTACATTTGGGCTTTCTGTTATACAATAAAAAATCACTTGAATGAGATTATTGGCAATTACCTGCACCCTTTTTTTGTTAACCATTACCACCAGTTTTGTTTCGGCACAATCGAAAGAACAAGAAAAAATTGAAGATTTTAAGCTTGTAGAAGAAAATGGTAAGCTGAAAATTAAGGCTTTGGAAGAATCGGATGAGCAACAGGTGAATGAAAAAGTGAATGGTGAATATATCTTCGGAATAAACGGAATGGATGTGGCTTTAGAATTCAGAAGGGGAGAAGCTAACCTCAGTCAACAGTTTTCGGGTTCAACATTTGTATATTTTAGTCCGAAACACCAACCGGTAAGTTCAGTAAAACTCTATTACCTTCAGGAAATAAGCGATTATTATGGGCCCTTTAAAATTCCTATTTCGTTATTGCTCATAATTCCATTGATCTTTATTATCATAGGTTATTTTGTGAGAAAGCTGATTTTTCTTTTTATCGGGATATTGGTTGCTTTCTTTCTGTTTAACAAAGGCCTTGATATCGGCAATTATTTCGCAGTGCTATGGAGTTGGTTAACTTAAAAAGGGTAACCAATTCCGATGTTATAGTTCATAAACCTAAAGCTTGGGTATTGATCCTTGAAACGTTTATCAAAGATCTTATCAATTACCCAACGATCATTCTTGAATTGCGGGTCATGAAGTTTTAGGCCTGCGTCAACCCTAAATATTAAGAAACTCATATCTAAACGAAGTCCTAAGCCTGTTCCTACGGCCAGTTCTTTATAGAAACTATTAAAACGGAATCTTCCTTGCGGATACAGCTCGTCAAAATAACTGGTGATATTCCAAACGTTTCCTGCTTCCAGGAACGTGGCTCCATTTAGTTTGAAACCAAATAAGTTATTGGTAATGTTAAACCGGTACTCCACATTGGCCTCAATTTTCATCTCGCCTATTTGTTCCAGCTGTATAGCCACACTGTCGATAAAATTGTTGGGCTTAATATCATTTCTAGGAAAAGCCCCAGGTCCGACCTGTCGAGCTCTCCAGCCTCTTAAGCTGTTTGCACCTCCTAAACCATAAAGTTTTCCGTAGGGCATTGTTGGCGTATTGCCGTAGGCAAAACCTGTTGCAATATTAAACCGTGTAACAAGTTGGCGCTTATTAATTAGTTTATAATTACGTATTTCAAGCTCCGGACGGGCATATTGGTAAAATGGGCGACCCAATGTTTGATATTGGCCCTGTTTATTCTTTTTCGCATTGAAAGCCTCATAACCTAAATATAAAAGGTTGCCTGCCAAATCAAGGCTTCCTTTGAAGTAGGTGAAATTCCCTCCAAAACGTAAACGATAATCATTCAGTAAAAAAGTGTACTGGCTGCTTAGTGAAAAGTAAGACTCGTAACGGCTTAGGGCGGCCCTGTTGCCTGATAGAATATATGCTGCAGCAACAGCACTGTCAAGTGTTGAGTTTACAAGCGATACATTGATAGGCGTGTAATAATGGCTTTTTTGTAAAGTTTCTTTCCACTCATATTGTATGTTTGTGTAGGTATTACCGGTGGTAAATAAATCTTGCCTGCCCTCGAAGGTAAAACCAAGGGTAACCTTTGTTTTAGGAAGAGAGTATTTACTGATATTGATGTTAAAAGGAGCCAGCAAGCGCGGAAATAAAATACTGGCGCTGGTTTCGAATGTTTTTTCGCGTATTGCCGGCTGAGGAACCCCGTTGAAATTGGTGGGCTGAAACTCCAAACCACCTTTTATCCGGTATTCAAAGATCTCCCCACCGCCAAAAAAGTTCTTATTTAAATAGGAAATTCCGGCGTTTCCTCCTAAATAGCTACCACTTAATGTAATTTCTCCTTCTACCGTTGCCGACTTTTTCTTAGCCGGTATCAATTCTATATAGGTGTCCAGTTTTGAACTATCTCCTTCAACGGGCCTAAACTCCGGATTGATAAACTTGAATACGTTCAAATCGCCAAGACGTGTATACGTTTTTAAAAAGTCTTCACTGTTGTATAAGGTTCCTTTCTTAAAAAAGATCAGGTCCGAAAATCTTTTAGGTTTAAAACGGCCCTCTTTGTCAAGGAAATAGAGATCTTCACGAGCTTTTAAGGTATCGGCTTTTATTTCCCTTCTTCGTACCCCTGGAGTAATAGTTACATAGGTGTCGTTCATGGTGAACACCTGGTGATGATCTTTTCCTTTTGGGTTATTGATATTAGTTATAATATCAGTTTGATGGCTTTCTTTTCCAGTTTGAATTCGCAAGCTGTCATTAAAGAGGGTATCTGCTTTAAACCTTACGTATGATTTTTCAAAATCTTTATAGCCGTTCTTTTTAAATAAATTGTTGGCACTATTCACTTCACGTTCAAGCAAATAGTAATCGTAATATTTGCCCGAATCAATAGGCGTTTTGTAATTCTTTAGGTAAAGGGAATTTAATGCGGTATCAGGTATGTTAACCTTAAATTTTCTTATTGTAAACCTGGGGCCCTCATTAGCTTCATAAACCAGTTTTATCTTTTTTTTGCCCAGGGAATCAATTTTAACACTTACCTTATTGTTGAAATAACCCCTGTTTTGCAAATATCTACTCATCTTTTGTGCTGCCTGTATGGCTTTTGCGCTATCGAAGATGGCAGGGGGCTGACCAATGTTTTTTGGTTTGGTTTTGTATTGACCATTTTTAGTGTTGAAAGTATTGTAAAGCCCTAATCCCATTTTTTGTCCCAGGATCTTTGAGTTTGCCTTAGGGATAAATGATTTAGCATCTTCTTCCAGAGCTTTGTCAACACCTTTTACTTCAACCTTATCAATTAATGATTCATTCTGTTTTAAATAGCGAGAAGGTTTACATCCCAGAACAATTACCGGGATTAAAAATATAAGTATAGTTTTGTTTAAATTTTTCGATGTAAATGATTTCAAAGTCGCAATTGAGTTTTATTAAATCACTTCATAATAAAAAATACCGCGATGAACACGGTGTATTTATTGTTGAAGGCGTTAAAATGGTGAATGAACTGCTAGATTCCTCTTATCGTATTCAATCTGTTTTTTCGACTGAAAATTATTTAAAAAACCTCACAAATATAACTCAGGCGGGTAAAAAAATCGAGGTTAATTTAGTTTCGGAAGCTGAATTGCAAAAGATAAGCTGTTTACACACTCCAAATGAGGTTTTAGCGCTGGTTGAAGTGCCAAATGATTTTAAGGCTAATACATGGAATGCCGTTGATATTGCAGGGAAATGGACTATAATGCTGGATGATGTACAGGATCCGGGCAACTTGGGCACTATTATCCGCATTGCCGATTGGTTTGGTATTAAAACCCTGATTACCTCACTAAATTCGGTAGAAGCCTATAATCCAAAAGTTGTACAATCAACCATGGGTTCCATTTTTCGGGTAAATGTATTAAGAGTTGATATTGAAGAGGTGCTTTCGGGTATTCAGGTTCCGGTTTACGGGGCGTTGCTAGAAGGGGAGAATCTCTACAATGCCGAATTTAATGAGCCGGGAATTATTCTGATGGGTAATGAATCAAAAGGAATTTCCGATCGTATAAAAAAATACATTACCTCACCCTTGTCAATTCCGGCGTATGGCAAAGCCGAGTCGCTGAATGTTGGAATAGCAACGTCTATTTTTTGTTCTGAAATGCGCCGGCGACAATAAAATTATGGGTATTTCTTAATCAGTATAAAACTTAAAATAAAATAGTAGTTTGATAATCAATGAGACAGAAAATATTTGAAAACAGCTCTTGTCAAACAAATTTTAATTCTTAAATTTGCAACCTCGTTGAAATAAGGTCGGATGGCCGAGTGGCTAGGCAGAGGTCTGCAAAACCTCGTACAGCGGTTCGAATCCGCTTCCGACCTCAACTTGTTAATCGATGTGGTGAATTGTTAATTTAATAGAAGTAAACCGCGATTAACATTAACTATTAACAATATTAACTTCAGGGAAATCATGGCAGTTACAAGATTAAAAAGAAAAGACAGAAAGAATAAAACTGTTTCGCGTTTAGAGGTTCAACATTTGAAATTAGCTACTAACATTGAGTTAGGTAGCCGTTCATTAGAAAAAGCGACTAGTCAGGTTGTTAAAAACCGTAATATCATCGCTGAGCTAGAAAAAGCTGCGAAATAATTTCTGCTTTAAAATGATACTTTGAATCCCGGTCAGTTTTTGATCGGGATTTTTTGTTTTACAACCACAGGGTCATACAGTGTTACACAAAGTGTTATTTTCTCTGAGAAACTCTGTGCTACTCCGTGGTTGAATTATTAAAATTAAAAAAGGAGCAATGTGATTTCTGCTCCATAACAATACTTTGAATCTCGGTCAGTTTTTGATCGGGATTTTTTGTTTGAATTATATTGTCAAATTGCTGTATTGTTAAAATTGTTTAAATGTTACCCCAACAATGAAACAATAAAGCCTTGAAAAAAATAGCCACAGAGTCACACTGTGTTACACAAAGTATTATTTTCTCTGAGCAACTCTGTGTTACTCCGTGGTTTTAATTACTGTTAAAATCGTTTCATTGTTAGGTTTAACAATCCAACAATAGAACAATTTATCAATTAAACAATTTATAACCCTTGTTCCAAAATCTTCTGATTGATCTCCCTCACCAGTCCCGGACCTTTGTAAATAAAACCGGTATAGATTTGAACCAGGGAAGCTCCGGCTTTTAATTTTTCAATAGCATCATCGCCACTGTGAATACCTCCAACACCAACAATAGGGAACGATTTATTCGACTTTTGCGACAGATAACGAATAACTTCCGTTGAGCGATCTTTCACCGGTATGCCGCTTAATCCACCCATTTGCTTTACCAGTTCTGGGTTTGATTGTAAACCATCGCGTGAAATAGTGGTGTTGGTAGCAATTACACCTGCAATTTTCGTATCCTGGACAATCTCAATAATATCGTCAAGTTGTTCATTGGTTAAATCAGGAGCGATTTTTAATAAAATAGGTTTTGATTTAACTTTTGCCTGGTTAAGCTGCTGTAAGCGGAAAAGTAGTTTTTTCAATGGTTCTTTATCTTGTAAATCGCGCAAACCAGGGGTGTTTGGCGAACTTACGTTAACCACGAAATAATCAACATAATCAAAAAGCTTTTCAAAGCATTTTACAAAATCTTCATCAGCTACTTCATTAGGTGTAACCTTGTTTTTGCCAATGTTTCCACCAATAATTAACGAACTGTTTTTACGGTTTTTTAATCGGATAACCATTTCGTCAACACCTTCGTTATTGAATCCCATTCGATTGATCAGCGCTTCATCATCAACCAAACGAAACATACGAGGTTTATCATTTCCTGGTTGACCCACCGGCGTAATGGTTCCCACCTCAATAAAGCCAAAACCAAAATTGTTGAGCTCTTCAAACAATTTGGCATCCTTATCAAATCCGGCAGCTAAACCAACCGGGTTCTTAAACTTGATCCCAAATACTTCACGTTCCAGCTTTTTGTTTTCTAAACAATAAATTCCCCTGATAACTGAGGATACTCCTGGAATTTTGTTAACAGTTTTGATCCAGTTAAATACCTTATGATGAATTACTTCCGGATCATATTTAAAGAAAATAGGCTTAATTAGATTATACATGGCGCAAATATACATGATTGAGCGAGAGATTAACAGAATGATTGAAGGAGAGAATGAGAGAATGATTGAATGAGAGAATGATAGAATAAGCATATAATTGATTAAGATTTTTAAACTCAATTTTTCAAATTGCCTCATTTTCAAATTGTATAGCCCTATCTTTGCGCCAATGATTGCACTGAACGACATTACGTTTGAATTTGGAGCCCGAGCACTGTATGATGAGGCTAGCTGGCATATTAAACCGGGAGAGAAAATTGGATTGATTGGTGCCAATGGAACTGGTAAAACTACTTTGTTAAAATTACTGGTAGGGGATTACAAACCAACAAGTGGAACTTTATCTAAGTCTAAAGACCTTAAAATAGGTTATCTGAACCAGGACCTGCTTTCAGTTCACTCTGACTTTAGCATTTTGCACGTGGCAATGGAGGCTTTTGAGCGCCAAAACCAGTTACATGATGAAATTGAGATTTTACTTAAAAAGCTCGAAACCAATTATTCTGATGATCTACTTCATAAATTAAGTGATAAGCAGCACGAGTTTGAAAACCTCGATGGCTATAATATTCAGTATAAAGCCGAGCAGATCTTAGCCGGTTTAGGTTTCAGTGCTGAAGATTCAATTCGTCCATTAAAAGAGTTCTCAGGAGGGTGGCGCATGCGTGTAATGCTGGCAAAGATTCTTCTGCAACAACCTGATCTGTTATTACTCGATGAGCCTACCAACCACATGGACTTACCTTCCATTAAATGGTTAGAGAATTATTTGACAAGTTTTGAAGGCGCTTATATCATTGTCTCTCACGATCGATATTTCCTTGATCGAACTGTTCAAAAAATTGTAGAATCAAAAGGCGGACAGCTGATTCAATATGCTGGTAACTACAGCTTCTATCTTGAAGAAAAAGCGCTACGTGAAGAAATTCAACGTGGTCAGTTCAAAAATCAACAACAAAAAATAAAGGAGGAGGAACGTTTAATTGAACGTTTTCGTGCTAAAGCATCTAAAGCAAAAATGGCTCAATCACGCATTAAAGCTTTGGACAAGATGGAACGTGTTTCGGATGTTGACGATGATAATCCATCAGTTTCTTTCCGTTTCAGCTTTTCGCGTCCTTCCGGCCGTAGTGTTGTGCAGTTGAGAAATATATCAAAAGCATATCCAGGACTTGAGTTGCTCAAGAATACCAACGGTGATATTGAAAAAGGCGATAAAATTGCATTGATAGGTGCCAATGGTAAAGGAAAATCAACCTTGTTACGTCTTGTGGCAGGAACCGATAAAGCTGAAGGTGAAATTAATAGGGGCCATAACGTTTTCCAGTCATTCTTTGCGCAGCACCAATTAGAGTCGTTGCATTTAGAAAATACCATTTTAGCAGAATTACAGGCCTTTGCTCCAACGCGTACCGATACGGAATTACGCTCATTATTAGGTTGTTTCTTATTCACCGGTGATGATGTATTTAAAAAGATCAAGGTATTGTCGGGAGGGGAAAAGTCACGGGTAGCATTGGCTAAAACCTTAACCTCTGATGCTAACTTTCTGATTCTGGATGAGCCTACCAACCACCTGGATATTCAGTCGGTCAATATTCTTATTCAAGCGCTACAACAATATGAAGGAACTTTTATATTGGTTTCGCACGATCGTTACCTGATCGAGAATGTGGCCAATAAAATATGGTTCATTGAAAACAAGGAAATAAAGGAATATCCGGGCATTTATCATGAATATGAAGAATGGCAGGAGAAACGATTGAAAGAGCAGTCGAAAGAGTCTCAAGAGCCGAAAAAGCAAGCTGAACAAACAAAGGTGGTGAAACAGGACAATCGTTTGGAGAGCAAAGAGAAATCAAAGGAGCTTAAAAAACTGAATCAGGAACTTGAGCGATTGGAAAACTTAGTGATGGATTTGGAGAGTAAGAAAAAAATCCTTGAAGAAGAAATGGCGAAAGAAGAGGTGTTTTCTGATAGTAAAAAATTAAGTGCCGCCAATACTTCATATGAGGAGGTGAAAGATCAGTTAGTTACTGCACAGGCCGAATGGGAAACGCTGGCTGAAAAAATAATGGAGCTGGAAGCGTAGTTGTTAAAAAGTTTAGTTATAGGTTTCTATATATCAAAAATGCTCTTGATCATTCATCAAGAGCATTTTTTGTAATTCTTCTCCCATAAAAAATCCCTGCTAGCCCAGACCAACAGGGAACCCATCTATAATTACCCGATTACGAGTTATTTTAATTCACTAATGTTTTACAATTGTAATATTCTCGTTCTTTGTATTGCTTTGACGCTGGATCATTTTGGATATTATAAAGGCCACCAAAATCACACACAAAAAAAACGCTGAATACTTGTTCAATACTTTCCGAAGCTGTCTCATACATTTTACCTTGAACAGGTCAAAAGTATGGACAAGCGGAATGGTAATAAATGATTTAAATCATTTATTCAAAAAACACCTTAAATTTTAGCCCGGATACGGCTTAGGGTTTCTGGGGTAATATTTAGATAAGACGCAATAAATTTTAAGGGAGTACGCTGAATCATTTCAGGTTCATGTTCAATCAGGTACCGATATTTCTCTTCAGGTGTGGAGTAATGTAAAATTTTAATGCGACGATAAAGCCGCTGTACGTTCGCCTGGCTTATCAAACGACTGATGCGTTCAATTTCTGGATATTCATTAAGTAATTTGAACCAAGCCTCATAAGATATATAAGTGATTTCAGAAGGCTCAACCGTTTCAATATTAATTTCACTGGGAATTTGTTGAAAGAAGCTTTCTGAATTACCAAAAGGACTGGGCTCATAATTAATCCATAAAGTAACTTCCCGGTCGGCCATATGAAAATATCCTCTTACTAAACCTTTATTCAGATGGAAAATATCTTTTTCAACGCTTCCTTCGCTTAGGAGCGTGCTTTTAGCAGGTAAGGATTTAAATTTAGAAACATTTGATATAGCATCTTGCGCCTCTTTACTCAATGGTTGGAACAAGGATAAATAAGAATCGAATCCAAAAGAAACCATAAATAGAATTAAGTGTATATGAATATACAAAATAGAATTTAAAGGATTTTATCACTTTTTTTTTAACTAATTATTATTAAAAATGCTTTTTAGTTGATAAAAAGGAAACAATATGATAACTAAATAATAAATATTTATAAATTTCAACTTAACATACAATAGGGAAGTTTGTATTAAAAACAGGAAGCAAACTTCTCGCTCATGAAACATTTTACTAAGTCCTTATCATTCTACATTCTCTTCGTTTTTTTATTTGCTTATAACAGCTCTTTTGCTCAAATCAGACACATTTCTTATATCGATTATCTTCGAAATCAGGGTTTTCAACTAAATGACGATTTAGCTCCATTTTACCATGGGGTTGCGTCTGGCGATCCTTTGTCAGACCGGGTTATCATTTGGACAAGGGTTACTCCAGACAGAAATGAGGCCTCCAATACCAATTGGAAGCTGGCTTTTCCGGTTAGTTGGAAAATAGCGACTGATACTGCCTTTACTCAAATTGTTAGATCAGGTGATATTGCAACCGATGTGTTAAAAGATTTTACCGTAAAAATTGATGTAACCGGTTTATTCCCAAACACTATTTATTACTATCAGTTTGAAGCCTTTGGAAAAAAATCGATGATCGGAACCACAAAAACACTGGGAGATGAAGAGTCGATGGAGCCGGTTAAGTTGGTACTTGTGGACGGTAACAATTATTCCGCAGGTTATTTTAATGCGTATCAGCGAATTAACGAATTAAAAAATGTTGATGCTGTAGTTATGGTTTCAGGCTATATAAATGAAGGAGCAACTGATGAAGCTATTCTAAACCGCAGGGAGATTCCTGCAGCTGAGCCCTCATCTCTTCAGGATTTTAGATTTAGATATGCACAATATCATCTCGACCATCAACTGATGAAAACACATGCTAAGCTGCCTTTTATTGCCATTTGGAAAAATCAAGTCGTAAATAAGGCAACCCCTCAGTCATCAAACTGGGATAATAAACAACAAGCTGCAGAGCAAGCTTTTCTTGAATGGATGCCTGTGCGAGTTAATAATGGTGAGCTTCAACGTAAAATCAGTTTCGGTAAGCTGCTTGATTTAGTGATGATGGATACCAACCCGACATTGCAAAACGGAGTTGTGGCAAGCACTGAAGCTTCAGTCGAAAAGGTTGCCCCTTTTATGGAAGCATCACATTACGATTGGTTAAGTAAGCAATTGATTAATTCAGACGCAACCTGGAAAATTTTGACCACCAACAGCTTTTTTGGTTCAGTATACAATGCAGGCCTAGATTCAGGAACGGGAACTGATGTTGATCGTTGGGATAATCACCTAAATGAAAAAAACAGAATTTTGGAAATGCTGCAAGCCTTTAACTTAAAAAATATTGTTGTGGCATCTTCTGGTTTTAAAACGGCAATGGCCAATGAAGTGGCCGAAAGTCGGTCGAGCTATAACCCGGCAGCCGGTAAGTATGCTCAGTTGGTCGAAGTGTCGTTGCCTACGGTTAGCTCACCCGGTTTAATTGATCCCTATTCCTCTTCAGGTATCCAAACGGAGATCCGTAGTCAAAATAAAACCGATAACCCACATATTAAATTGGCCAATTTTAAAGATCACGGTTTTGTGGAAATGAATATTTCGATGAAAAAAATCGATGTTAAATGGAACTTCATGAAAGATATTACAGTAGAAGATCAGTCAAAACCGAAATCAACGGTTCTGTTAAGTATTCCAAGTGGTAAGTCAATCTTAGAATAAAAAATCAATTACCTGACCCTAATGTAAACCGTTGTCGTTTGATAGCGGTTTTTTTATTAGGTTAGCTAAAATTTCTGCTGTAATGAAACTAAAGCTAGCTTTCTTTATCCTAATTTTTATTTCAGTTTATGCAAAGGCTCAAAACGAAGATCTAAAGTATCAGGATTGGGTATATAAACCTTATATAAAAACCGTTCGGTTCGATAATATTACCAGCCAGGATTCCCCGGCCCCGGTGATCCCTTTAGTAAGTTCTGAAAAGCTATTACTTCAGTTTGATGACTTAAATGCAGGTACGCAAGATTATTACTATACCATCGTACATTGCACTGCCGATTGGAAACCCAGCAACATTTCGTCAATTGATTACCTGGAGGGGTATACCGAAGACAGGATCATTGAGTACAAATATTCATTTAACACCATTCAATCGTATACGCATTATGGCCTGGTGTTTCCTTCAAGTACCATGAAGCCTATGATCCCGGGTAATTACCTGTTAAAGGTTTACCTGAATAATGACCCCAACGATTTGGTGTTAACCCGAAGATTTTATGTAAACCGCCAACAAGTAAATATTATACCCGAAGTAGTTCGTGGAACAGTAATTAAAAGCCGAAATCAAACACAAAAGGTCAACTTTACTATTCAGCATCCGGCGCTGAATGTTTCTAATCCAATGGCCGAGATCAAAACGGTAATCACCCAAAATGATCGACCGGATAACATGATCCTGGGAATGCGTCCCACCTTTATTCGCACCAATGAATTGGTGTATAACGATATGGATTTTGGCACATTTACCGGAGGAAGTGAGTTTAGGAATTTCGATACCCGAAGTTTGCGGTTTTTCTCACAGCACATCCAGGATATTCAAAAGGAAAAAGGTCGTACTGATGTTTATCTTTTTGGAGACGATAATTATAGCCAAACAGCTTATTCGACCCTGGCCGATTTAAACGGTAACTACGCTATCCGAAATCAGGATGGGGGAGGAGATGCGGAGGTTGATGCCGATTATACACGTGTGCATTTCGCTTTAGCCAAAACAGAACCTTCAACCACGGGCGACTATTACTTGTTTGGAAAACTTACAGATTATCAGATCAAAGATGATTATAAGCTTTATTTTAACGAAGTAACTCGCGCTTTGGAAACCCAGCAAATGATTAAGCAAGGTTATTATGACTATTCGTATGTGTTTGTTCCAAACGGACAAAAGGTGGGAGATGAGTGCGCCTCCGAAGGTTGCCATTATGAGACAGATAATGTGTACACCATCTATGTTTATTTTAAACCGCCCGGTAAACGTTATGATGAACTGGTAGGAGTGAGAAGGTTTAATTCAAAGATGTTTTTTATAATAAGGTAAGAATCTGCAGCTTAGAGAATAAAAATATAGTATAAGTTAGGATCTTTTTTTTATTGTTTATTTTGAAAAGAGCCTTCCTAAAACACTTATTTTCAGTAACAAAAACATTACTTTCTTATAATTGTATAATTTTTAGTTTTGGGCCGATGAAAAAAATTGTAGCCATAATAATGTGTTTATTCTTTCTCCTTAATACAATAGGAGTAGGTGTATACACGCATTATTGCGGTACTACAATGCAGGATACAAGCATTGCTGTTAAGCCTGAATGTTGCTGTAGCAAAGGTGATGATGATAAAGATAGTAGCGTCCCTGAGGATGACTGCTGTCGTAACGATGTTAAAATTGTTAAAATTGAAGACAGTTATCTTTCATTAGCACATGCTGAAACGGTAAAATTGTTTCCAGTACAGTTGTTTTTAGTTGCATTCCATTTTACGCTTGATGCACAATTAGCGCCTGAAACACTCGTTTCATTTAATTTAAAGAGTCCTCCTCTCCGAAGTTGTTCTATTCGGCATCTCACACAAGTATTTCTTATCTGATCATTTCTGTTTTAAACTTTAGGGTAAACCTTATGGACTTACCTGTATTTTATTGTTAAAACAGAATTTGATTTTTAATGAAAAGATTTTTAGCTATTCTTTTATGTTTAGTTGCGTTTGGGTTTGAGGTTTTCGCGCAACAAACAATAAGCGGCACTGTGTTCGAGCGCAACGCCAGCAAAAAGGAACTTCCCCTTGCAGGAGCAAGCATTGTTTGGATAAACTCCAATGTGGGAATCCTGTCTGATACCCATGGCAAATTTGTCCTGAAAACAACTAATATTACCGATCGCAGATTAGTGGTCTCGTGTTTGGGCTATCAACCTGATACTATAAAAGTAATCTCTAATACTCCTCTGCGCATTGTTTTAATTGAAACAGGAAAGCAGTTAAATGAAGTGGTTATTACGCAGCAGCGGGAAGCTTCAATGGTTTCTATTCAACCGCGTAAAACCGAGATCCTTACTTCGAAAGAGCTTAAAAAAGCAGCCTGCTGCAACTTAGGCGAAAGCTTTCAAACCAATACCACGGTAGATGTTACCTATCGCGATGGGGTTACCGGCAGCAAGGAATTGCAGGTGTTAGGTTTGGCTGGAGCCTATACCCAATTATTAACTGAAAATGCACCGATTATTACAGGCTTAGGTTCTACGTATGGCTTGTATGGAATTCCGGGAACACAAATTGATCAAATTCACGTGGTAAAAGGCCCCGGATCTGTGATTTTTGGCCCCGAGTCGATCAGCGGAATGATCAATGTAGAGTTGAAAGATCCGATGCGTGCCGATAAGCTTTTTGTAAATGGTTATGTTGATGGTTTTGCCCGTGCCGAATTAAATGTGGATAAAACACTTAAGGTTACGAAAGATCTTAATACTTTATTCTCGTTTCATATCGATCGTTATAAGCAAAAAATGGATCAGAACGGCGATTCATTTTTGGATAACCCGATGCTTCAAAACATCAATGTGCTGAATAAGTGGAAATATGAGTCTGGAAATGGCTTGTTTTCGCAAAACTCTATTAAGTACTTGCATGAGGATCGTCAGGGCGGACAAGTGGATTTTAACTTTGATCAACCTCATGCTGATCATTCTATGTATGGCCAGCAATTGGTTACCAACCGTCTCGAGTTTTACGGTCGTACAGGATTTGTGATGCCATCAGATAATTATAAAAGCCTTGGCTTGCAATACACCTATGTAATGCATAACATGGATGGATATTATGGTTTAAGAGAAGATGATGGCCAGCAACAAAGCTTAAACCTACGCTTGATCTACAATCAAAACCTTGGTAAATATAATTCAGTAAATTTTGGAGCCAGCTATCGTTTAGATAAGATCAAGGAGCAATTTGGTGATCTTTATCTCAACAATGATTTAAGTATGCCCGGTGTATTTGCCGAAAATACCTTTACAAGTAAAGGTAAGCGCCCGGTTTCAGTTATTGTGGGTTTGCGTGCTGATGTAGCTAACGGTGAATTGGTGTTTACTCCTCGGGGTAATGTAAAATGGGAGTTTGATAAAAATACTGATGTTCGATTTTCAGTAGGAACCGGATTCAGATCAGCGAATATTTTGGCTGAAAACTCCAACATCAAGGTAAGTAACCGGGAAATTGTAATCACAGAACCTTTAGAACTTGAAAAGGCGTTGAATTATGGTTTTAACATCAACCGAAAATTCGAACTTAATTATCGCAAGGGTAGTTTAGGATTGGATCTTTACAGAACGCAGTTTGCTAATAAAATCATTCCTGACTATGATACGGATCCAACCAAAGTGTACTTCTCAAATTTAAGTGGGCACTCCTTTGCTAACAATGTTCAGGTTGAAGCTTCTTATTATATCTTAAAACCTGTAGAGCTTAAACTTGCTTATAAATACCTTGATGTATTCCGTGAATCTGATGGCGTTCGAATAACTGAACCTTATGTGCCTCGTCATCGCGCGGTTGCTTCCTTATTTTATGAATCTTTCAATCGTAAATGGAATGCCAATGTTACTTGGCAGTGGTTTGGCAGCAAAAAGATGCCATATTTGGATGAGGCTTATCGTGGGGAGATCAGTAACTATAAGGAGCTATCAAGACCATATTCAATGGTTAATTTGCAGTTAACCCGCCATTGGAAAAATTTTGAAGTGTACTTAGGTGCTGAAAATCTATTTGACTTCCGCCAGCAAAACTACATTGTGGGAGCATCTAACCCTAATGAGGGCTTCTTTGATGCTTCTTACATTTGGGGGCCTTTGGAAGGAAGAAGAGTGTACACCGGTTTCAGATATAAAATAAATTAATTAACAAAGATTAAGAAAGATATAAAATGAAGAAGATAAAATTTATAGCATCGGTTATCATTGCCTGTTTTGTTTCTCAACTAGCTTTTGCTCAAGAAGTAAAAACCGAAAGTTTTAAAGTGTGGGGCAATTGCGGTATGTGTGAAAACAATATTGAAGGAGCTGCCAAGAAAGTTAACGGTGTAGTTTCAGCTGATTGGGACAAAAATAGTAAGCAATTGAAGGTGAGTTTTTCTGCTCCGGCCAATAAAGCTGTTATTCAAAAAGCGATTGCGGCTGTAGGTTACGATACTGAAGGTGAAAAAGCAACTACAGAAGCTTATAGTAAATTACATCAATGCTGCAAATATCCACGTGATGGCTTTCAAGAAACTTCAGTTGCTCCAGAGAAACAGGATGGCAATACCGAAAGTTTTAAAGTGTGGGGCAATTGCTCAATGTGTAAGAATAATATTGAAGGAGCAACCAAAAAAGTAAAGGGGGTTACTTCAGCAGATTGGGATGAGGAAAGTAAGCAATTGAAAGTGAGTTATGTGGCTCCTGCAAATAAAGTAGCAATTCAAAAAGCTATCGCTGCTGCAGGTTACGATACAGAAGGTGAAAAAACAACTATTGAAGCTTACAGTAATTTGCATTCTTGCTGTCAATATCCTCGTGATGTACAAGCAAGTTCAGCGACCGTTATTCCTGCTTCAAAAGGAAAAATCCAAACGGTATATTTTAAAGTAGGAGGCATGACTTGTGCTGATGGTTGCGCGAAAGGTATTGAGAAAATGTTGTACAAGCAAAAAGGAATTAAGTTTAGTGAAGTGAATTTTACAACCTCAATAGCAAAAGTAATTTATGATTCTACAAAAGTTTCTGCTGATCAAATGAAAAAGCTTATTCAGGAGTTTAGTACTCCTGATGGTAATAAGTACACTGCTGCGGTATTACAGTAGAGGGTTTGCCGAATGGCGTTTGAGTTTTCTTAACAGTCATTCAAAACCTCAATTACTCAAAAGGCCATTCTTGTAATAGAGGAATGGCTTTTTTAATATCGACTTAGTACCTGTAAATAGTAGTTTAATACCTTTGAAAGAGAATTTAGCTGTTCAATGGGAGTAATTAGTACTTCGGAAGGAGAATTTAGTGCCTCGAAGGTATTAATTAGTACTTGAGAAAGAGGATTTAGTACTTCCGAAGTATTAATTAGTACTTAAGAAAGAGAAGTTAATACTTCTGAGGTATTAAATTGTTGTCCGGAACAGGATAATAATTTATCAAGCAAGCAATTTAACATTCAAATGTAACTGAAGCTCAAATAGATGAACTGATAGTTGAAATAATGAAATACAGTGAAGAAACCGTTCTTTTATTGAAGCGATTGGAACTCACAAAACAATGGATATATTTACCCCTTAACCAATTTATTGTAGCCAACTTTATGAATAGAGTTTTACTATCCGTATGCTTTCTCGCTCTTACTATTCCTGCACTTGCTCAGAAAGATGTTCAGAAGAAACTTCAAACAAAATTTATAGAAGCTGAAAATGGCAGCGTGATTGAATTGGAAGAAGGAACCTTTCATTTTGATGCGAGCCTTTCAATTGATGGGAAGAAAAATCTGACCATTAAAGGAAAAGGAATGAATAAGACCATTTTATCATTCAAAGGACAAATTAGTGGTGCTGAAGGTATTAAAGTTACAGATGGTTCAAACATCGTTTTGCAGGATTTAACTGTTCAGGATTCTAAAGGCGATTGCATTAAAACCCAAAAAGTAGATGGAATAGTTTTCAGAAACATAAAAGTGGAGTGGACAGGTGGCCCAAATAAAGATAATGGGGGTTATGGTTTATATCCGGTGCAATGCAAAAACGTATTGATTGAGGGTTGCGAAGCGATAGCAGCATCCGACGCAGGTATTTACGTTGGTCAGTCACAAAATGTAATTGTTCGTAACTGTAAAGCGCATGAAAATGTAGCAGGTATCGAAATTGAAAATACCCTTTATGCTGATGTTTACGATAATGAAACAGTAAATAATGTTGGAGGTGTTTTAGTATTTGATTTACCGGGTTTGATGCAAAAGAAAGGCGGATTTGTTCGTGTGTTTAACAATAACATCCACGATAATAATCATGTGAATTTTGCTCCTAAAGGAAATATTGTTGCCAGGGTACCTCAAGGTACGGGTGTAATGATCTTAGCAACGAACAATGTGGAGATCTTCGATAATAAAATCATCAATAACCGCACTGTTAGTACAGCCATAAGTAGTTATTACATTTCTGAAATTCCTATCAAGGACAAAGAATATTACCCTTATCCAACCAATATTTATATTCATGATAATGTGTTCGAACGCAAACACGAGCGTACTACAATGAAAGGACGGATGGGTAAAATGTATCGTTTTAAATTGAAGTTTGGTAAAGATGTTCCGTTCATTCAATACGATGGAATTGTTGATGCTAAATTTAAAAATGAAGACGGGAGCTTAAAACCGGAACTGGGTATATGTATTCTTAATAATAAGAATCAATCCTTTGCCAATATCGATGCTGAAAACAGTTTCAAAAATATTTCCAGAGATATAAAACCTTTTGAACGTGAAGGAATAAAGCAAAAGGAAGTGGTATTGAGTATTCAATAATTTTTTAGTGGCGTTTAAAGATTTTGAGTAGTATGAGAAAAATTATTGTTATTGCTTGTTTGCTTGTGGTTGCTTGTACATTGAGTTTTAAGGTGGTTAAAACTCCTTCATTGGATAAAAAAGACAAGCTATCTGAATATGGATTTTTTAGTGGTAAAATGGCCGATCTCGCACCTGTAAATGGGGTTGTTCCTTATAGCTTAAATACCACATTGTTTTCAAACTATGCTGAAAAGCTACGTTTTGTTCGAATACCAGAAGGAACAAAAGTCACTTATACAGCAGATGGAGCATTGGAATTTCCTGTTGGAACCATTCTCATTAAGAATTTCTATTATCCCAATGATTTTCGGAATCTGAAGAAAGGTAGAAAAATTATCGAAACTCGTTTATTAGTAAGGCAAGAGAACGAATGGGTAGCCTGGCCATACATTTGGAACGAAGATCAAACTGATGCGGTTTATGATGTAGCCGGTGAAACTCGTCAGATTTCTTATGTTGATATTAATGGAAAAAAGGTGGTGACCAATTATGTCATCCCAAATAAGAATCAATGCAAGGGTTGCCATAGTAAAAATCAAAGTATGCAGCCAATTGGGCCTTCAGCAATGGAATTGAATCGCACACAACAGTATGCTTCAAAAGCTGAAAATCAATTAATGCATTGGCAAAAGATGGGGATGTTCGATAACCTGCCCGACTTAAAAGATATTCCCAAACTAGCAGTTTGGAATGATCCAAAAAAAGGAACCCTTGATGAACGCGCACGTGCTTATTTGGATATTAACTGTGGTCATTGTCATCGAAAAGAAGGTCCGGCCAATACCTCCGGATTATTTTTGAATGTAGGAGAAAATCAGCCCGCAGTTTTAGGAGTGATGAAAGCTCCAATCGCAGCAGGGAGAGGTTCGGGTAATCGGAGTTATGATAGGTAAACCCGAAGAATCTATTTTGGTTTATAGAATGGAATCAACAGACCCGGGAGTTGCTATGCCTGAATTGGGAAGAGAGCAAGTGCATAAAGAAGGTGTAGAATTGATTAAGGAATGGATCAAGAAAATGAAATAAAATTAAAAACGCCTTTTCGATCTACTCGAAAAGGCGTTTTTAGTATCGTTATAACGTAGTATTAAACATTAAAGCGGAAGTGCATAATGTCACCGTCTTCAACAATATAGGTTTTACCCTCAACACCAAGTTTACCGGCTTCTTTACAGGCGTTTTCTGAACCCAGGTTAACGTAATCATTATACTTAATGACCTCTGCACGGATAAAGCCTTTTTCGAAATCAGTGTGGATAACACCAGCTGCCTGTGGAGCGCTCATTCCTAAGGTAATTGTCCAGGCTCTTACTTCCTGAACACCCGCAGTAAAGTAAGTTGCCAGGTTTAATAAACGATAAGCAGCCTGAATCAGTTTATTAACACCTGATTCTTGCAAACCTAAATCAGCTAAGAACAATTGTTTATCCTCATAGCTTTCTAACTCGGCAATTTCTGCTTCAATTTTAGCTGAGATGATCAAAACTTCGGCATTTTCACTTTTTACCGCTTCACGCACAATATCAACATATTTGTTGCCGGTGTTTACTGCAGCCTCATCAACGTTACAAACGTACATTACCGGTTTTAAAGTTAACAAGTGAATATCTTCTAAATGTTCAAGGTCTTTTTCTTCTAATTGAGCTGCACGAGCCGATTTGCCTTCTAACAATAGGTTTCTAACCTGAGTTAAAACTTCAACGGCTTTTTTAGCGTCTTTGTCACCAGTTTTAGCTGATTTTTCAACCTTCTGCAGTTTTTTCTCAACCGACTCAAGGTCTTTTAACTGAAGTTCTGTGTCGATAATTTCTTTATCGCGGATAGGATCAACAGAGCCATCAACGTGAACTACATTAGGGTCATCAAAACAACGTAAAACGTGTAAAATGGCATTTGTATTACGAATGTTGGCCAAAAACTGGTTGCCCAATCCTTCGCCTTTACTGGCACCTTTTACCAATCCGGCAATATCAACGATCTCAACCGTGTTAGGAACTACACGTTGAGGATTAACAAGTTCAGCAAGTTTATTTAAACGTTCATCAGGAACGGTAATTACACCCACGTTTGGCTCAATGGTACAAAACGGGAAGTTTGCCGCCTGCGCCTTAGCATTTGAAAGAGAGTTAAATAAAGTAGATTTTCCTACGTTTGGTAATCCAACGATACCACATTGTAAAGCCATTTCTTGTACGGTTTTTTAAAATCAGGCGCAAAGATAAGTTTTTATTAATAAGGATGAGGAATGACTGCTAAAGAATATCAAAGCCTAACTTATCTAAAATTGATTAATGGCCTTTCTCAACTTTTTCCAATGATTCGTTTGCTGTTTTCTTAAACTCGAAATGCTGCAGTGCGGGATCGTTTTGCTCATCTAGTTGAAATCCATAAAGTCTTGCTATTTCAACTTTAAAACCGTTTCCTTCATAATCCAACACGTGCCCTCCATGTTTTTTATCATTTGATAGAAAATGAAAATGTAAGCCTGAAATGCTTACTCCGTTTAAATAAGAGGGTAAATAAAATCCAACGAGCGTACCTTCAATATTCTCGAAATTAAAGAATTGCTGCTTGTCCAAAATGGATGATAACGGTGGAAATGGCTCCTGTTTGAAAGGAGGGAATGCCCTTGTTTTAATTTTATTAAACCGACCTGTGATTTTAATGGCATACATACCGTTTTTGTTGCGCAGAAAATTCATAATGGTGGTCGATGCGTTCTTTTGACTTATCAAATCGTTGACAACAAAGCTGGTATCGGCCTTAAAAAAGGTAACGAATGAAAGTGAAGTGGTAGATGAATTATAGGCTTTAACGGTTTCTCCATTAGCTTTTGTCTGATATACTTTTCCATCTAAAATGATCAGCTCTCCATCAAGTAGATCAGGCGCTCCAAGTCCAAAATTACCGTGCTGCTTTAAGTCTTTTAGCAGTAGAGTTCCCTTGTATAGTCCGCCAATAAACGCATCAGCAACGCCATATTGATAAAATTTGTTAAAATGCGTTGAGTGGTTGGTAGTTTGTTGAGCAAAACTGCTAAAGGCGCTTATCAACGCGCAACTAAGTAGAAATAGTTTAAGTTTCAAAGGATGTTTGTTTTATATGATTCAATATTAGCAATATTGAATGAATCGATCGGAAATAAAATTATTTTAGAAAGATTGCCCAATTGAAAAATGGACTTTATTTTTATTGGAATCAATAAAAACCTTTAAACATGATCAACAGAAGAAAATTTGTTAAAGCTGCAGGGTTAGCTGCCGTTTCCTCGGGTTACGTTTTTGAGGCTTTAGCTTCAACAAAAAACACAGTTGAGGCAAAGAAGCCGGTCGTTATTTCCACCTGGAACTTTGGAAAGGAAGCCAATGCTGCTGCCTGGAATGTGCTAAAGGATGGAGGACGAGCTCTGGATGCTGTAGAAAAAGGTGTTCATGTTCCGGAGGCTGATCCCACTAATCAAACTGTTGGTTATGGTGGTTTCCCTGATCGTGATGGAAGAGTAACACTTGATGCCTGTATAATGGATGAGCATGGAAATGCAGGATCAGTAGCAGCTTTAGAGCATATTATTCATCCCATTTCTGTGGCCCGTTTGGTAATGGAAAAAACTCCGCATGTAATGCTGGTAGGAGAGGGAGCTTTGCAGTTTGCACTTCAAAATGGGTTTAAGAAAGAAAACTTACTGACTCCTGCTTCAGAAAAAGCCTGGAAGGAATGGCTGAAGACCTCAAAGTATGAACCTGTTGTAAATATTGAGAATAAAGCCGCTGCACCTAAAAAGTTACCTGGTGGAAAAGACAACCATGATACAATTGGAATGATTGCTCTGGATACAAACGGTAATTTGTCGGGTGCCTGTACTACCAGTGGGATGGCTTTTAAAATGCATGGGAGAGTTGGAGATTCTCCAATTATCGGGGCCGGAATGTTTGTTGATAACGAAATTGGAGGTGCCGCTGCAACAGGAGTAGGTGAAGAAGTAATAAAGATTGTGGGTTCATTTTTAGTAGTTGAGCTGATGCGACAAGGCAGATCGCCTCAACAGGCCTGTCAGGAAGCTGTGGAACGCATTGCCAAACGCGACCCTAAAAAGGCAAAAGAGGTACAGATCGGCTTTATTGCGCTGAATAAACAAGGGGAATATGGTGCTTTTTGCCTGCAACCGGGTTTTACTTATGCCGTAAAATCAGCGGATGAAGAACTTGTTATAAACGGAAAGAGTTTGTTTTAATTATATTCTGAACGGTGGTTCATTTTTGATGAAAACTATTATCTTTATTAGAACCAATCCTTATTTATGAAACAACAAGTTGCTGATAAGCGTCAATCAATCTTAAATTCTTCTTTAGAAATAATTACTGAGCATGGTTTTCATGGTTCATCAATGAAAATCATTGCCGAAAAGGCAGGAGTAGCTTCCGGAACCGTTTACCTTTATTTTAAAAGTAAAGATGAACTGATCAATGAACTGTTTCTGGAAATTAGAAGAAGAATTAACGATGTAGTGCAAAATTCTTTTGATGAAGAGGAAGAATACAAAAAGAACTTTGCCAATGTATGGCATAGTTTATATGATTTTTACCTGAATAATTTACAGGTATTCAGGTTTATAGAGCAATATTCGAGTTCTCCCTTTATTGTTGAAACCACCAAAAGAAAAGGAGAGAAGATATTGGCTCCTGTTTATGAAATCTTAGGAATGGGTATTGACCAGGGGTATTTAAAACCAATGCACTCAACCGCTCTATTATCATTGGTATACGGACCTATTGTTGCCCTTGTTCGTTTTCATCAAACTAATGAAATTAACCTTAATGAAGACGTGCTAATAGACGAAATAATAGAGTCGTGCTGGCTAGGTGTTAAAAAGTGAAAACAAAAAAAATGCATGAACTCAAATTCATGCATTTTTTATTTAAACTATCTTTGGTTTAGAATGAAAAATCGTCGTCAATTTTGTCATGCACACCGTTGCTTTCAAAAGCTTCGTAGCGTTTCTCAACAACTTCCTGGTTAGATTTGATATAATCCACCACTTCGTTCAGCCCTTCTGCGAATTTTTCGAAGTCTTCTTTGTAAAGGAAAATTTTATGTTTAACAAACACTCCGTCTTCCATACGTTTTTTACTCTCAGTAACGGTAATGTAATAATCTCCAGCACGAGTCGATTTAACATCGAAAAAATAAGTACGTTTTCCTGCTCTTACTTTTTTAGAGAATACTTCTTCGCGTTCTTTGTTATCAAAATCTCCCATTGTTAGTGTCAATAAGTTTAGCTTGGCGTAAATATAAAGTAATAATTTTCAAAATTCCAAATATAAATAGCCCGTATTTAACTATCTTTTTTCTTGCAATTTAATCATCTATAACATAAAAGAAAAGAGTTTGTAATTAAAAGACCAGTAAATATTATAAGGAAAAAATATCTTTTGTCAAAATTTACCGTTAATTGTCTAAAACTTCTTCTTCTTCCAGCAATTGTTTTTCATAAAGTTCAAAATATTCGCCTTTTTGGGCTATCAAAGTTTCATGATTTCCACTTTCGATGATCATTCCTTCGTCAATCACAAATATTTTATCAGCATTTTTTATAGAAGACACCCTATGGCTGATTATAATACTTGTTTTATTATGCATTACCTGGCCTAAGTTTGAAAGAATCTCTTCTTCGGTTTTAGTATCTACTGCCGAAAGGCAATCGTCGAATACCATAATTTGAGGTTCTTTAATGATGGCACGGGCAATTGAAACCCGTTGTTTTTGTCCACCTGAGAGTGTGATACCCCTTTCTCCAATAGTGGTTTCAAATCCATCCGGAAAAGCCTGGATATTATTGTAAACTGCGGCCTTTCGGGCAGCTTCATAAACTTGTTCCTTGTCAACCTTATTTAAACCGAAAGCAATATTGTTGGTAATGGTATCTGAGAACAAGAAAACTTCCTGCGGAACAAAACCCATATTTTCGCGCAAATTATTCAGGTCATAGGCCTTAATATTTTTGTTGTCGATAAGAATTTCACCGGAATTAACATCATACATGCGGGCAATAAGATTGGCAATGGTTGATTTTCCAGAGCCGGTTCGGCCAATAAAGGCAATAAATTCTCCTGCCTTGGCATTAAAACTCACGTTTTTTAAGGCTTGAATTCCCGTATCGGGATAGGTAAAGCTTACATTTCTGAATTCGAGATCACCTTTAATTTCGCTAGCGTTTTCGGTTGATGAAGTAATTTCAGGCTTTGTATTGAGAAACTCATTTATCCGTTTTTGAGATGCCGCTGCACGTTGAATAAGTGAGGTAACCCAGCCTAATGACATCATAGGGAAAGTTAGCTGATTTATGTAAACGATAAACTCGGCTATATTACCCGGAGTGATATTTCCATTTTTAACCTCAATGCCCCCAATGTAAACGGTTAACACTACACTCATCCCAACTAATAACAATACAGTTGGGTAGAAAAATGCCTGGACTCGGGCAAGGCTCATCGAACGTTTTTTATAGGCTTCGCTTTGGGCCTCAAAATCCTCCCTGATTTTTTCCTCTCGTACATAGGCTTTTAACACGCGGACACCTGAAAAGGTCTCTTGTGTAAAGCTCGAAAGATTTGACAACTGCTCCTGAATATGCTCACTTTTATGGTGAATAATTGAGTTTACATAGTAAATAACAACGGCCATTACAGGTAAGGGCAGTAGTGAAAATAAGGTCAATTTAAGATTAATATTTGCCATGGTAACAATCACCAGTAAGAAAAGCACTAAGGTGTTGATGGTATACATGATGGCAGGCCCCAGGTACATTCGTACTCTACTAACGTCTTCGGTGATCCTGTTCATTAAGTCACCGGTGTTGTTTCGGCGGTAAAACGAAAGAGAAAGCTGCTGGTAATGATTGTAAATTTCATTTTTTAAGTCATACTCAATAAGGCGAGATACCACAATAATGGTTTGACGCATAAAGAATAGAAAAACACCCCGTAATATGGCCGTTAATAATACAGAAAGACCGAAAATGAGCATTGTTTTGCCAAAAATGCTGTAAATGGTGTCCTGACTGTTAAATCCCGAAAAAAGCTTATAAAGTGTTATGTTTTCATTTACAAGGTCAAATGCCCGTCTGATGATTTTTGCCGGAATTACACCGAAATAATTGGAGATAATGACGAACACAATTCCAAGAATCAAACGGTATCGGTATTTGAAAAGATATTTATTTAGATACTTTAATTCACCCATTTTTATAATTCTTCAAAGCAAAAATATCGATTTCTTAAGTCTCCTTGAGTAACGATTTTACTGTTCTTTTAATTTATCTTTTATCTTGATTTTATATCCCAATAACTAAAAGTGAAAATTCCTTATAAATTATTAATGTTTTGGTGCGGCTTTTGTTTAAAAAGCGTGAAATTTATTTAGATTTAATATTAATGGCACTGATTGCCAACCAACTAAAAACCTCGCCCTCATGTTCGAAACCAAAGAAATTAACTCTGTTGATGCAAATTCTGTATTTGATAAAATGGCTGAACAATCGCACAAAAACGTTGTGTTTTGTTCTGATAAGGCAACAGGATTAAAAGCGATTATTGCAATTCATGATACAACTTTAGGTCCGGCAATAGGAGGAACTCGGATGTGGCATTATCGAAATGAGGCAGATGCCCTTGACGATGTTTTGCGATTGTCTCGTGGAATGACCTATAAATCGGCAATTACCGGGCTGAATTTTGGTGGTGGTAAAGCGGTTATTATTGGTGATTCAAATCGAGATAAATCAGAGGCCTTAATTCGTCGTTTCGCTCGTTTTATCAATAATTTAAATGGAGAGTTCATTACCTCACAAGATGTTGGTACAAACGCTCGCGACATGGAGTACATTCGGATGGAAACTCCGCATGTGGTGGGACTTTCAGAGTCAACTGGAGGAACAGGGCATACTGGTCCCGTTTCGGCGTACGGCGTATACATGGGTATGAAAGCCAGTGCAAAGGAGCAATGGGGAAATGATAGTCTTTCTGGAAAATCGGTTGCTGTTCAGGGAATTGGAAACGTAGGAGAATATTTGGTTAAATACCTTAGAGACGAAGGTTCACGCGTGTACATAAGTGATTTGGATGAAGAGCGGTTAACTTATGTTGCACGCAAACACGACGCGATCATTGTTCCGAATAATCAGATCTATGACTTGGATGTAGATATTTATGCGCCTTGTGCACTAGGTGCCACGGTGAACTCCGATACCATTAAACGCCTTAAATGCTCAATAATAGCTGGTTCAGCAAATAATCAATTGCAGGATGAAGAATTACACGGGCAAATGCTCTTGGAAATGGGGATTCTTTATGCTCCTGATTTTTTAATTAACGCCGGGGGCTTGATCAGTGTACACTCAGAAATTTCAGGTATTGGTAAAAAGAGAACCATGCAATTAGCCGAGAGTATTTACGGAGTAACCCTTGATATTTTCCGAAAATCAAAAAAAGAGCAGATTACTCCATATAATGCAGCCTTAAAAATTGCTGATAAGCGTATAGCCGATATTCGTCAGTTAAAGGCAAATAGCTAAATGATTTAAGAAGTAAGAAGTAAGAAGATAACGCTTGTAAGCTAAAATTTTAAAGGGGTACTTCTGAAATCTAACTTTTAAGTTGTACCTTTGCGGCCTTATTTTTAATTGTTCTTTTAGATGCTTAACAGAAGGCACTTGCGCATTAAAGCATTACAAACATTGTATGCTTTTTACCAGGCAGAAACCAAAGACATTCAGGGTTTCGAGAAGAGTTTGTTACAAAGTGTGGCTAAAGTAAATGAAGCCTACCTAACTGTGTTAAACCTTACTATTGAAGTTGCCCAATACTCAATAGTTGATGCTCAGGAACGAGCTTCAAAATATATTCCAACAGAAGAAGACCTTAATGCAAGTACTCGTATAGCTGAGAATAAGCTAATTAAGCTCCTTCAAACATTTCCATCTTATACCGAAGAGGTTAAAAAATTGAAAATCGACTTTTCGAATGATCAGGAGGTTATCAGAACGCTGTTTAAAGATTTTTGCGCTACGCCTGAATACAAAGCTTATTGCACAGAAGCTGAGCATACCATGAGTGTGGATCGAGAGATTTTGATATTTTTTGTCAAAAAGCTATTGCCTCAATCGGTATTGTTCGAGCAAATGATGGAAGATCGTTTTATTAACTGGCCAATTGATAAAGAATCAGTTATTAGCATGATGGTTAAAACGCTGAAAGAATTTGGCGATACTAAGCAAAAGCTGGCTCCTATTTCGGCAAACTGGTTGGATGACAGAGAGTTTATGATGGATCTGTTCAAACTAACCATTCGTAATAATGGCGAATATCAGGATTATATTTCCTCAAAAACACAAAACTGGGATCCGGAGCGAATTGCTTACATGGATACTATTTTGATGAAAATGGCGATTTGCGAATTGCTGAACTTTAACGAAATTCCGGTTAAAGTTACAATTAACGAATACATTGATCTATCAAAAGAATTCAGTACCCCTAAAAGTAAAGTATTTATTAATGGGATTCTTGATAAGATTCTGATAGATTTGAAGGCTGAAAAGAAGATTAGAAAAGTGGGGAGAGGATTAGTAGAATAATCACCATTTATCCAATATGAAAAAAACAATATTAATTTTAGCCCTTGCTGCCTCTGCTGTAGCATGTAACAAAGGAAATAAGAATCAGGCTTCATCAAATAATACCGCGGTAGCCGATACCAGCCAGTTAACCACAATTAAATTTGTAGAAGACAAATTTGATTTTGGTAAAATCGCAGCGGGAGAGGTTGTTGAACATACCTTTAAATTTGTGAATACCGGCAAATTTCCTTTGATTATAAAAAGTGCTACTGCAAGCTGCGGATGCACTGTGCCAAGTAAACCAGATGAACCTATTGCTCCGGGTGCTACTGGCGAGATTGATGTGAAATTCAACAGCGAAGGTAAAACAGGATTACAGGATAAACATGTAACCATTATAGCCAATACAAATCCAACGGCTACAATGTTGGAATTGATAGGAGAAGTACAATAAGTTTTTAAACCGATAAATTTAAAATGATAGCTAGCGTTTTATTACAAGCAGGAGGTGGCAATATGAATTCATCAATAATTATGATGGTACTTATTGCCGTAGTATTTTACTTTTTCATGATCCGCCCTCAAACCAAAAAAATGAAGGATCAGAAAAAATTTATTGAAGAGTTGAAAAAAGGAGATAAAGTGGTGACCATTGGCGGTGTTCATGGTAAAATTTCTGAGGTTGGAACCGATTATTTTATCGTTGAGATCGATCATAATGTTCGTATTAAGATCCAAAAGTCAGGTATCTCTTTAGACAATTCTAAAGCTGTAAACACTCCTGAAAAAGAAGCATAATTACAGATCATATTTTTTTTTAAGCCATCTCTTTATCTAGGGGATGGCTTTTTCAATTATATTGCAAGTAAAACCGCTTAAATGACGAATAAAGAAAGATCATTATTTGACTTAAATAAAAGAGAACGTCGGAAGCTCGGCCTGTTCTTTATTTGCCTTTTTTTTGCAATATGTTTCTGGCTCATCTCATCTCTGTCAAATAAGTATTTCTTTAAGGTTAATACGCAGCTTCTTTTAACTAATATTCCTGCCGACAGGACCTTAAACGTTAAAACGGTTGAAGAGGTTGTGCTCAATGTTGAAGGAACGGGATGGCAATTGTTGTTTTCGAGGATAAACTTGCTTAACAGGCCATTAAAAATTGATATTTCCAAAATCGCTGATAGTAATATTCTGCTTTATAAGCATCTTGAGGCTTTAAACAGGCAATTGCCTAAGGGTATCAAAATAAAAAGTATTAAACCCGAAATTATTAATCTTGATTTCTCAAGCCGGATTGTTAAAAAGATTCCGTTGGAGTTGCTTGCAGATATAACTTTCAAAAAGCAATACTTTTACTCATCAGATCTTATCCTAAATCCGGACAGCGTTACCATAAGTGGTCCTATTGATGAGGTTGCAAAAGTTAAAGGCTGGGTTACTCGTAAAATTGTTCTTCATGATTTAGCCGATAGTGTTAAAATGTATATCAGGCTCGATGGAAATCAAACAAATAATATTACCATAAAACCGAGCTTGGTGATGTTAAGCATTCCGGTTGAAAAATATACTGAAGGCTCTATAATGGTTAAGTTACATCTAGCTAATAATGATCGCAATTATGATGTAAATTTGTTGCCAGGCAAAATAAATATCAGGTACCTATGCCCGGTGAATAAATATCCCTTGGTTGATGAAGATATGTTTTATGCCCAGGTTGATTTAAACCAGTGGAAAACCATGGGGCGAAACCGTTTGGATGTTAAACTTTTGCGTTCACCTGATTTTATTCGCGTGATCAATATAAATCCTCATATTATTGACTTTTTAGTAGCTAAGTAATGTTTAATGTTGGAATAACCGGTGGAATTGGTAGTGGTAAAAGCACCGTTGTCAAAATATTTGAACAATTAGGTATACCGGTTTTTATTGCTGATACTGAAGCTAAACGCATAATGGTGGAAGACGAGACTCTTGTAAATGGAATTAAGCAACATTTTGGAGAATCGGTTTACTTTGAAGATGGAAGCTTGAATCGCAAATTATTGGCCGAAATGGTATTCAATAATGCGGAGAAACTTGCCCTACTTAATTCAATGGTGCATCCTGCCGTGTTTAGAGCTTTTGACAAATGGAGCAAACAATACCAGTATAAACCCTATTTATTAAAAGAAGCAGCCTTACTGTTTGAAAGTGGCAGCTACAAGCAAAACGACATTAATATTTTGGTAACGGCACCCGAAGAATTGCGGATCAAGCGTGTAATGACGCGTGATGGAAGTTCTGAAAATGAGGTTAAAAGCAGGATAAAAAATCAGCTTAATGAAGAGGAAAAAGTAAAGCTTGCTGACTTTATAATTTTAAATGATGAATCTAAAGCCATTATACCCCAGGTTTTGCATTTGCATCAACAGTTTTTGAATAGAGTAAATGGTTGAAGAATATTTTAAACTAACAGAAATAGGGTTGTATTGCCCACGCTATAATTTTTATCTCGATCCACAAAAGTCAGTTAAAAATGCCGTAATATCTCATGCTCACGGCGACCATGCTGTGGCCGGATCAGAAAATGTTTATTGCACCGAATCTACCCGGTCGGTAATGGAACTTCGGTTTAAGAAAAATGCAGGTAAAAACTTTCAGGTCAGAGATTATCATCAGTCATTTATGATTGATGATGCACGCATCACTTTCTATAGTGCAGGCCATATCTTAGGTTCTGCACAGATTTTGGTTGAAATTGATGGCAAACGAATTCTTTATACAGGCGATTTTAAATTAGATGCTGATCCAACAAATGAGCCTTTTGAGTTTGTAAAAGCAGATATATTGATCACTGAAACAACGTTTGCATCGTCAGAAACGGCTCATCCCAATGCCGAAAGTGAAATTGTAAAGCTTAATAAATTCAATAACAATATAATTTTCGGTGCCTATGCTTTAGGCAAGGCCCAGCGCATAACGCAGTTAATAAATGAGCATTGCAGTAACTTAAATGTGCTTGTACATTATTCTATTGCTCCAATACATCGTATTTATGAACAGTACGGCATTGATTTAGGGAAATGGCAGCTATATGATCGCAAAACAATGAAACATTCATCAAACAGTGTTTATATTGTTCCCCCATTAACTTTCTCAAGTTATAAGCATAGTCGTGATGTTTATAAGGTCTTTGCATCCGGTTGGGGGAATTTGCAGGAGTACTGTGATGAAAAACTTTTTATTAGCGATCACGCAGATTGGAACCAAATACTTACTTTGATTGAACGGTCGGAAGCTAAGGAGATTTGGACCCTCCATGGAAACGGCCATGAGTTGAAACAACATTTGAAAGATTCTCATGCCGTAAAAATTTTAAATGAATAAATGTTAAAGGTTGGCGAAGATTATATTATCAATGAACAAGGGCTAATGGTTTTTACCAGGCAGTATCACCTTAATAGAGGGTATTGCTGTAAAAATCAATGCTTGAATTGCCCATGGGATTATAAAAAGAAGCTGAAAGAAGGTTATCAAAACGATAATCAAAGTAAATAATTTTAACAATTTCTTAATAATACACCCCAAGCAATAACAATTAATGTTATTGCTCTATATATTTGTATGTCAATGTCTAGCTAACAAATTATGCAAATCGAAAAGGAAATAGTTCAGGATAGGTTTGAAAACAACTATCAAAAATCAATTGTAAATATTGTTTTTACACAAAGTTGGGTGATGTCAAACATGCGTCAGATTCTGGAACCGTATGATATTACTCCACAGCAATTTAATGTTTTAAGGATTTTACGGGGGCAGTTTCCCAGGCCTGCAACACTTAATTTAGTAAAAGAGCGGATAATAGATAAAATGTCGGATGTATCACGCATTGTCGATCGCTTAGTAAAGAAAGATTTGATCGAACGTAAAACCTGTAAAAGTGATAGGAGAGCAGTTGACCTTTTGATTACTACCAAAGGTTTGGATCTCTTAAATATTATCACCACCGAAAAAATCCAGGAATTTGTTAATGAAAATCTTACGGAAGAAGAATTACAAACCTTGAACTTCCTATTAGACAAATTCAGAGGTTAGGCTTTTTCAGTCTTCAGTTAGGCTCCTTATTAATGGCTATGCGCTCCTTGCTGGCTAAAAAATAATGAAATGGCAATTCCGGCCCCAAGAAAGATTGCAATGGTTTTATAGAAATTGAATTTGTGATCTTCGCTTGCCTCAAATAAAATGGTAGTTGAAATATGGAGGAATATACCTATCACTACTGCCATGATATAATCGAAATACTGCGATAATACTCCTGATGTAGCAGGTCCAAGATTTTGGCTAAGAATAAAGCCCATAGGCGACATAATAGCGAACAAAACCAGCATTACAATGGTTTTTTGCTTGCTTACATGGCTCTGCAATAAAATGCTGCCTAATGCAAACGCTGCCGGAATATGATGAATGGCAATACCAAACAATAATTCATTCTGAGCCGCTGAGCTGGCCAATGGTAAGGCTTCAAGGAAAGCATGTAAACACAAGCTGATCATTAAACCGTATGGAAAGGCAGGGCCATGATGATGCTGATGCACATGAATATGGCCATGTTCCACTCCTTCAGAGAATTGTTCCAAAATGATCTGAAATGCAAATCCAACCAACACAAAAACGCCAACCAAAGGATTATGCGATTCGTATACTTCGGGCATTAAGTGTAATGCACATATGGCAAACAGATAAGCTCCACTGAACGACAAGATAAGTTTCAGTCGTCTGTTACTACCTTTTTGAACAAAAAAAACAGACAAGCCGCCGATAAATGCGCTTGAAAATAATATTAAGCTCTTAATTAATTCCATCAATTGGTACTAATGATTTTCGAAGTTTAGAAACACCATATCCCACACTAGCGCCAAAAATACCACCGCAAGTAACATCGAATGGGTAGTGAACACCTACATACACTTGTGCAAAACACACTAATGCAGCCCAAAGAAGTGCTGCTGGCAATACCCATTTCCAACGCTGATAAAAAGTGCTGATAAGAAAAACAGCAATAGCGAAATGATTAGATGCATGTGATGACACAAAACTAAATCCTCCGCCACAACGAGATAACCGCAATTTAACCAGGCCAAATAAAGCCGGGTCATTGCATGGACGTAATCGCTGAAAATATTCTTTAATGATGCTGGCGCTTACAAAATCAGCGATGGCAAAAGTCAGTAACAAGAAAGCAATAAGCCAAAGTCCTTTATTCTTGTATTCCTTAATGAAGAAAATGATCAGGAATAAATATAATGGAGCCCAGAATGCAGGAAGGCGCATTAATGGCATTAACCAGTCGAAGAAGGAGTTTGATAAATCGCTGTTAACAAAAAAGAACGCTTTTTGGTCAATTGAATTTAATTGTTCTAGCATTTGTTATTTTTTTCTGCACACAAATAGTAATCGGTCAGATGTTTCGGGTTTAAATGGCCCAAGGTTATAATCGCCAAAAGCAGTTTCTATTTCAAATCCTGCCTTTTCAAAATACCTTTTGAAATCATCGGGCATCAGTGCTTTTACTTCTTCTTTAAAAGCAAAATGACGTCCCTTGTCTTCAAAATCAATCTTTTTTATAATTGCTCCATTTTCAATTTTACGTTGAATGTGGAATTCGATATTTTCAATATGCTGAACCTCGCGTTGCACCAAATTGTTTTTGAGTTTTTCGGCATTCATAAAGTCCAATACCAACACACCACCTTTTTTTAATGAGCGGGCAAACATATTCACTGCATGCTGATGGTCCCTGTCTTTTTCGAAAAATCCAAAACTGGTAAACAGGTTAAAAACAATATCGAAATAGTTGATAAAAAACAGATTCCGCATATCGTGTACATAAAAGTGCAGTTTCGCATTCTCATGAATATTAGCAAGTCTTATGTTTTCTTCCGACAAGTCGATTCCCGTCACTTCATATCCCTTTTTATTCAGGTAAATGGCATGACGACCTTTCCCACAGCCAACATCCAGCATCCGCTCACTCGAGGAAGGCGTCAGATATTCGCAGAGATTGTCCATTAAATGCTCCGCTTCGCGCTCATCGCGTTTATTGTAAAGTATATGATAATAAGGTGAATTGAACCAATTCTGGTACCACTTCTGTTGTTTATCAGGCATAGCAGCAAATATATAAAACCAATATGAGCAATTTTAAAGCAATCAAGAATAATTCAAAATCGTAAAATAGAACTACTGATTATCTTCATTCGAAAGTCGATTTACCTCTATTAAATCTTTTACAAACCTGAAATTGCCTATTCTGATTTAATATTCTAATTTTGTTGGCAATAAATCAAAAGAAATCTTGACACTTATAAAATCTATTTCAGGCATTAGGGGCACAATTGGTGGTGCTCCAGGCAGCGCTCTTACTCCTTTAGATGTAGTGAAATTTACTTCGGCTTTTGGTCAATGGGTAATTAATAAAACAGGAAATAAAAAAATAGTTATTGGCCGCGACGCTCGTATTTCTGGCGAAATGGTTAGAAACTTAGTGGTTGGAACATTACAAGGCTTAGGCATTGATGTTATTGACCTCGATCTTTCAACTACTCCAACTGTTGAAATTGCTGTTCCTTTAGAAAATGCTGGTGGAGGTATTATTCTTACTGCAAGTCATAACCCTAAGCAATGGAATGCATTAAAATTGTTAAATGGTAAAGGTGAATTCATTTCTTCAGCCGATGGACAGGAAGTATTGGATATAGCAGAAAAATCAGCCTTTACTTATGCTGATGTTGATGAATTAGGTTCGTATAAATTAGATCATTCTTATGTCGAAAAGCATATTGAAATGATTTTAGCATTGCCATTAGTTGATGTTGATGCGATTAAAAATGCCAATTTCAGCGTTGTGGTTGATGCAGTAAACTCAACCGGAGGCATATTTGTTCCTAAATTATTAAAAGCCCTGGGCGTTGAAGTTATTCATGAACTTTACTGTTCGCCTGATGGCAAATTCCCTCATAATCCCGAGCCTTTAGCAGAGCATTTAACGGAACTTTCGAAAACAGTAACCGATAAAAAAGCTCATTTGGGTATTTCTGTTGACCCTGATGTTGATCGTTTGGTATTCATGTGCGAAGATGGAAATCTATTTGGAGAAGAATACACATTGGTGGCGGTGGCTGATTATGTTTTGAAACATAATAAAGGCAATACGGTTTCTAATCTTTCTTCAACACGTGCTTTACAGGATGTGACGGAAAGTCATGGAGGAAAATATAGTGCTGCTGCAGTAGGAGAGGTGAATGTGGTGGAAATGATGAAAGCTACAAATGCGGTTATAGGAGGAGAAGGTAATGGCGGTATTATCTATCCTGAATTGCATTATGGTCGCGATGCGTTGGTGGGAATTGCACTATTTTTAACGCATTTGGCGAAATTTGGCAAGAGCATTTCAGTATTGAAAAACGGTTATCCAGCTTATCATATTTCAAAAAATAAGATTACTCTGACTGCTGAAATGGATATTGATTCATTAATGCAGAAAATTCAGGATAAGTATAAACAACAACCGATAAATACCATTGACGGAGTTCGTATAGAATTTGATAAACAATGGGTACATTTGCGTCGGTCAAATACGGAACCAATCATTCGTATTTACTCCGAAGGAAATTCAGAAACTGTTGCGGATGCTTTAGCAAACAAGATTATTTCTGATTTCAAGGAAATGATTTAATTTAAGTAGGAAGGACACCGAAAGAAGTACAAAGGTCACTGGGAAATATTTTGTATTTTGTCATTCTAACTTCAATTTTTATTTAACCTAATTACCAATATAATAACCTAAAAATGAGAGTTTATTTAGACAATGCTGCTACCACTCCTATTGATAAGGAGGTATTAGCGGTGATGTTTAGCGTGATGGAGAAGCAATATGGGAATCCTTCTTCCATCCATGCACACGGTCGAGAGGTACGCTCAGTAGTCGAGCTGGCGCGTAAATCTGTTGCAAAATTGCTAAACGTTTCACCATCAGAAATTTTCTTCACTTCAGGAGGAACCGAGGCTGATAATACAGCTATCCGTTGTGGAATTCACGACAATGGAATTACCCATGCAATTACTTCCAAAATTGAGCACCATGCGGTGGGTCATACATTGACAGCCCTGGAGAAAAAAGGTGTTATTAAATTGAGTTATGTAAACGTTGATGAAAAAGGCAATGTTGATTATAACCACCTGGAAGAGCTATTGCAAAACAATGAACGTAGCTTTGTTTCATTAATGCATGCCAATAATGAAATAGGCACCTTGCTGGATGTTGAGCGTGTTGGTAATATTTGTGAAAAATATAACGCCTTGTTCCATTGTGATACTGTTCAAACCATGGGTCACTACGTTCACGATCTTAGCCATTTAAAAGTGCATTTCGTTGCTTGTGCAGCGCATAAATTACATGGTCCTAAAGGAATTGGTTTTCTGTATGTAAATCATAAGGTGAAAATTAAACCATTGATTTATGGTGGATCTCAGGAGCGCAACATGCGTGGCGGAACAGAAAACGTTTACGGTATTGCCGGCTTAGCCAAGGCTCTTGAAATTGCGTATCATGAAATGGATGAGCATGCAAGCTATGTTCAGGAATTGAAAACCTACATGAAGGAGCAGTTACTGGAAAACTTTGATGACATTGAGTTTAATGGCGAAACAGACCCTGAAAAGAGCTTATATACAGTTCTGAATGTATCTTTCCCTGAATCAGATATGGGCGATATGATGCTGTTCAACTTGGATATTAATGGAATTTCAGCTTCTGGAGGAAGTGCTTGTTCATCAGGTTCAAATATTGGCTCGCATGTATTAACTGGTATTGGAGCCAGTCCAAACAGACCTTCAGTTCGTTTTTCTTTTAGTAAAATGACAACTAAAGAAGAGATTGATTATACCGTTGAGAAACTTAAACAGATTGTTCCTGTAGCAGTATAATTTCAAAATAGAAGATTAGAAAACGGATAGGTGTTTCATCTATCCGTTTTTTTATTGAGTTTTTCATCCACTTGAATATTCTCTCTTGTTAGGTTTCTTAGTCACGAAAATGCTTCAGTATCCCTTGATTCGTTTCTTAAGTTTTATTCAAAGCTGATAAATTCAGGGCGCTGGATGGGGGTGGTTCGGAACCGTATATTGGGTATGCTTTTCAACGTAAGCCCAACTTTTTTCATATCCGAAGGCGCTCCCGGATAAAAATAAGCTCCTATTTCCAAGGTCCTGAATACAAGACTTTCGTTTTTGATACGTATTCCTGTTCCAAGTACAGAGTACAAACGATTACCAAATAAGAGTTCACCTTTGTCCCCAAGTTGTGCAACTTGGGCAACAGTGAAAAAATTAAACCTAAACCCTAAAAACCGAAACGGAGCATAGAAATCTGCTTCGCCACCAAGGGTAAGACGCTGATAACCTTGTAGCAACTCCGAATTATAACCAATGATGCCTCTTTCAGTGTTTAAGTTGATCGCCTTATTAAAGTGTGGGTTAATGCCAATTAGATAATTCAAACCGATTTGATAACGAAGCCTCCATGTGGTAAGCGTGTAAAGCTCGCTGTAATAAATATTATCGACGGCAAACACTATATCTTCAATTCCATTTTTAAAAAAACCGCCAAGGCCTATTCCTGTGACCATGAAATTGCCTTTGGTATAGATCTTAGAGCGTTCATATTGTGCTCCGGTGTAAATCCGTTTTCTATTGATCCATTTTTCCACACCTGCTGTTAGAGCCAAATTATACCCACTTGGAATATCTTCAATCCTGCCAAATTCAAATACATAACGGGTTTTAAAATACCTTTGCTGGAAAAGATTGTATTGGCCAATGATATACTGCCGGTTATTATAATTGGGATCTAGCCGGTAAATATCTTGGTGGGGTTGTCGGGTAAAATCAAGTATGCTATACCTTAATGATATTGCTTTGCGGGTACTATTTTCAAAACCTGTTTTAAGTAGTTTCTTCACATTAAATGCCCAGGCTCCCCAAACGTCAAAATATCTATAAGCGTAGTTGCGATAATAACCTGATGAACGGGAATAAACATCCATTGAATAGTTGTACGAAATAGTTAGTCCTCCTCCCCAGCGTACTGTCGGCTTATAGAGTTGTCTGTCCAGGTGGACAAAGAAGGAAGTTTCATAAACGCCGGTATCTATTGGTGCCGCATTGTTTATAGTGGTGTAGCCAATGGAAGCATCGACAAAAGACCCCCCAATATTGTATTTTACATAGGAAGCAGCTGTTCCTATCTTTGGTGAACGATTTTTGTCGAGACTTACAGCCAAGTCAATCCGCTGGCCTCCACCCAAAAAATTTACATTATAAAGTCTCAGATTGGAATGAGCAATGCTTGCCCCGAACTCAAAAGCATCCTGAGTAATGATTATTACATCAACGGAGTCTTTTGTATCTGTAAGAGGTTGTATATAGATTTCAGCCGTTTGGAGAAAAGGTAAATGACGAAGATAATAGGCATTATATGCCATCAGGTATGCACTCACCGTATCTTTCTTTTCACTGAAAAACAATCCCTCCCTGATAACGTTCGATTGGGTGTTTACATGCAAAAAATCCAGAAGATGCTGTAGTTTTTGAATGCTATTCCGTGACTGTTGGATATCGTCTGAGACACGGTTGAAAACGTTCACCTGCCCAATAATTATATTCCGGATAACCTTGCCCTGGTACCGCTTATAGGGTCTTTCACTAAGAACATTATATGGTGCGTCTTTCAATATTTTAAAGAGGGTGTCACCCGGGTTTTTATGCTTAAGAGAGTCGATTCGAAAGTTCATTTTCTTCCCTGACTCGGAGCCAATTAGATTATCACAAAAAGAAAAATTGTCATCCCTTGGTGTATCATAAATGGCAGAGGATAAGAGAGAAAATGGGTGAATGGACAGGTATGCAAAAAAAGCGAGCCACACAATCGACATTTTCCTATTGCTCTTTAGCTTCATAACATATAGATATACGCAAATAGCTCTCCATTTACAGTATATTCTGTTACATAGGTTAATCTTATCAGCCTTATTGTTTTTGTACATTTATAGGATGCTCTCAAGACATGTATTATAAACAAAAGCTGCCATGAAGCTCTTTATCAAAAACATGGTTTGTATTCGCTGTAAAATGGCATTGAAGTCCGAATTGGAAAAGCTGGGCTTACAATACACCCAGCTCCAGCTTGGGGAGGTGGAGATAAAAGGGAGCATTTCAGAGGATCAATTAAAACTGCTTGATAAAGGATTGAGAAAATATGAGCTGGAGCTAATGGATGATAAAAGGAGTATGCTTATTGAAAAGATCAAAAGTGCAATAATTGAATTAGTACATTATACAGATGATCAATTGAAAGTAAATCTATCTGACTATCTCAGTGAAAAACTCGATTACGACTATACTTATCTCGCTAACCTATTCTCAGAAGTTCAAGGTATCACAATTGAAAAGTTTTTTATCTCTCAACGTATAGAAAAGGTAAAAGAACTACTGGTGTATGACGAACTCAGTTTAACGGAAATTTCGTACAAGTTGCATTTTAGCAGCGTTGCACATCTTTCTAATCAATTTAAAAGAATCACCGGATTAACCCCTTCCTATTTTAAACAATTAAAACATAAAAGAAAAGGTATAGTTGACATTGATAATGTGTGAATTATGTAACTATTAGCTTTAGTTATGTAACATTCTTCGCGGTTTATATGGGTACATTTATGTTGTAATTGTTAAACCACCCACTTAAATTAAAATCATGGGAACAACACCATCATCATCAAGACCAACAGGAACATTCGGACAGCAAAAGTGGAGCGAACAGAAAGTTAAGCTTATTGCGAAATATCCTGTACTTACAGAAGCCGATGTGCATTATGAACAAGGTAATAGAGAAGACATGATGCGAAAAATTGAAACCAAATTGGGTAAAACCAAACAAGAATTGGATTTAATTATTCAAAAATTGTAAGTATTGCAATAATGGGTCAATGCCTTTTGGCTCATTGTTTTTTAAACTATTTCTTAAATGCTAAGAAGGTATGGTAAGGGCCTAAGTAATAGTTAAATAAATGTTTTAAACAATTTTATTTAAATAGTATGAAAAAGTTAATACCATCCTTAATTATAACAGGTTTTATAACAGGATTTAGTATGATGGCCTACAGTCAAGTGGGCGCCCAGGAAATAGTTGAGCCACAAAATGTTAAAGTAGTAACAAATACAGATTCTTTAGCAAGCTACACTCAATTTAGGGCAGACGCTCAACAGAAGATTATAAATAACGATAAAGACATCGCTGCTTTAAAAGCAAAAATGATAAAGGGCAACGCTAAGGCAGATAACAGATATCATAAAAAAATAGTAGTTCTGGAAAATAAAAATGACGATTTACGGAAACGGATAGCCAATTACAATTATAATGAAAAGGATTGGCCACAATTTAAACAAGAGTTTAATCACGACATGTTTGAGTTAGGTAAAGCGTTTAAAGGATTTACTTCTAAGAAGTAAGTACAACTTAAGGTTCACTTTTAACTAGTGAACCTTTTAATGCGTTTAGAATAGATCGGACAGTGCCCCTAAAATTTTAAAATTATGGGAAATTTATTGTATATAATAGCTGTACTGCTGGTTGTAGTATGGCTAATTGGTTTTGTCGGTTTTCATGCCGGAGGCCTCATTCACCTACTGTTAGTAATCGCCTTCGTGGTAGTAGTTATAAGATTGACTCAGGGTAGGAGGGTTATTTAAGGATGAATGAATTAGGTAAGAAGGATTAATTAGTATTGTATTATGAATGTTTTGGCTAAAAACGGGATCGGGAAATCCAGTGCGGAAAATGATCAAATGAAGAAGCTGCATCAGTTAGTAATCGATGCTATCAAAGAAGAAAAATTGATTATTGATAAACTCCAGCACCCTCCGGAAGAACTCTTTACTAAAGGGCAAAAACTTTCTGATAAAGTAGCGCAGTTTGGTGGAAGCTGGAAGTTTATTATCCTCTTTATGGTAATTCTTACCGTTTGGATCTTTTATAATGTTTCAATGGGAGGCAAGGAGAAGTTTGATCCTTATCCATTTATATTGATGAACCTAATCCTTTCCTGCATTGCGGCTTTACAGGCTCCAATTATAATGATGAGCCAAAATAGGCAGGAAGATAAAGACCGGAAAAGAGCAGAAGATGATTATCTGATTAATCTTAAAGCTGAAATTGAAATTCGAAATCTTCATCAAAAAATCAATCTTTTAATGGAAGAACAGATTGATAAACTGATGAAAACGCAGGAAATGCAGATTAAATTGCTTCAGCAGCTCTTGAAAAAAGACAATCAGGAGCAACTTAAAAAGATAACCTGAAAATTAAACTAAAGAAAATTATGAATACGATCGGTATAAATAAAAGTTTAATGCAGGATATTATATTAGTATCCGTTGAAATGGAAGAACTTTGTCCGGAGATATATTTGTTTTTGGATGAAACACCTCAATTACGGAATGAAGTAACTGAAAAAACTCCCAGTACTGTTGCTCTGCAAGATTATTTAGAAACATTAAAATGTCAATTATTGAAATATTTAATTGTTTGCCGACCGATTATTGCTTCTGTTGAATAAGTCTATTGTGATTTCATAAACAATGGATGAAGATTAATCTTCATCCATTGTTCATTTATAAATATCTTCAGTATCCTCTATTTGTCCTGTAAGTATAATAATCACCTACCCTTAAAACAAAAAACGGATAAAACACCGCTTTATCCGTTATAAAATCATTTTAATTAATTGTTAATTATTGCTTACAATACGCAAAAACGAAGCGATTTTAGCTTTCATTTCACGACGATCAACAATAAAGTCAAGGAAACCGTGCTCCTTTACAAATTCAGCACTTTGGAATCCTTTAGGAAGATCTTTTTTTATGGTTTCTTTAATTACACGTGGTCCAGCAAAGCCAATCATAGCGCCAGGCTCCGATATGTTGATATCGCCAAGCATTGCATAAGAAGCCGTTACTCCACCCGTGGTAGGATCTGTCAATAATGAAACATATGGGATTTTAGCCTCAGCAAGTAAAGCCAATTTTGCCGATGTTTTGGCCATTTGCATTAATGAGAATGCAGCCTCCATCATACGCGCTCCACCTGATTTGGAGATCATCAGGAATGGAATTTTATTCTTTAACGAATAATCAATTGAACGGGCAATTTTCTCCCCTACAACTGATCCCATAGACCCCCCTATAAATTCGAAATCCATACAGGCAATAACCAGGTCTTGTCCTTCAATTTTTCCAACTCCGGCACGAATAGCGTCTTTTAAACCTGTTTTGGCCATTGTCTCTATAATACGATCCGTATATTTTTTACTGTCTACAAAGTGCAGCGGATCTCCTGAAGTTAAATTTGAAAAAAGTTCGGTAAACTCATTATTGTCAAATAGTACTTCAAAATATTGTTTAGAGCCAATTCTGATATGGTAACCACAGTGGTGGCAAACGTATTTGTTTTCTACCTGTTCAGAATTATGTAATACCTTTTTGCATGAAGGACATTTATTCCAAAGCCCGTCAGGAGTTTCCTTCTTCTCTTCGGTTTTGGTGGTAATTCCTTCGCTTTTGCGTTTAAACCAACTCATAGTTTCTTTATGGAATGTGTTTACTTTAAAGTTTTACTAATTTTCATGTTTTTTTAGTTTAGGTTAATCATGAAAACTGCCTTTATTAAAAAGGGCTGCAAAATAGTAAAAATCTGTAACTCGACATTCATTAGCGTCAAAATTAATCAGTATTCCAAAGGTTGGGTGTCGTAAAACCAATGTCATAATATCAAAAAAGCGCTTGTAAAATGGTTTTAATCACTATCTTTAGCCTCTCAATTTAATCCTCATTAAAATTAATCTCTATGTCAGACCACACTCAAACAGCCATTTCAAAAGGCGTTTTGCACGGTGATGCAGTGCAGGAATTATTCGAATTAGCAAAACAACACAAGTTTGCTTTGCCGGCTGTAAACACCATTGGTACTAACACTATAAACGGAGTGATGGAAGCAGCGGCCGCTGTAAATTCTCCAGTTATTATTCAGCTATCAAATGGCGGCGCCCAATTTTACGCGGGTAAGTCATTGAACAACGATAACCTGAAGGCTTGCGTAGCGGGAGCAGTTTCTGCAGCACAACATGTGCATTTATTAGCTGAAATGTATGGTGTTTCTGTTATTTTACATACAGATCACGCTGCTAAAAAACTATTACCATGGATTGATGGAATGCTTGATGCAGGTGAGAAATTCTATGCTCAACATGGTAAACCATTATTCTCTTCTCACATGATCGACCTTTCTGAGGAGCCATTACATGAGAATATCGAAATTTGTAAAACTTACCTTGAGCGAATGAGCAAAATGGGTATGACTTTAGAAATTGAATTAGGTGTTACCGGTGGAGAAGAAGATGGTGTTGACAATTCGGACGTTGACAGCTCAAAATTATATACTCAGCCGGAAGAGGTTGATTATGCCTATACTGAGTTAAGCAAAATCAGTCATCGTTTTACCATTGCAGCAGCATTTGGTAACGTTCACGGTGTTTACAAACCAGGAAACGTTAAACTTTCCCCAGTGATCTTGAAAAATTCACAAGATTTTATCAAAGCAAAACATAATTTAACAGCTGAAAAACCGGTAAACTTTGTTTTCCATGGTGGTTCAGGTTCATCGCAAGAAGAAATTCGTGAGGCTATTTCATACGGCGCCATTAAAATGAATATCGATACCGATTTACAATGGGCTTATTGGGAAGGCATATTAGGGTTCTACAACGATAAAAAAGATTATTTACAAGGACAGATCGGTAACCCAACAGGTGAAGATGCTCCTAACAAAAAATATTATGACCCTCGTGTTTGGTTGCGTAAAGGCGAAGAGACTTTCGTTAAACGTTTAATCCAGGCATTTGAAGACCTGAACGCAAAAGACGTACACGGTCGCGTTTAATAATAGAATTCAAACTTTGGTTTAAAGGCTTTCCGCAAAACGGAAGGCCTTTTTTGTTGGGTTAAAAAACGGAACTCACAATGGTTTAGCCTTTTAATTATGTATTTTTAATAATTACTCTACTAAAAAAATAAAAATGGTATGCCGATTAAATTATATTTTTATATTAGCGCACTTAATAACTTTATAACAGCCAGTAATGAAGTATTTCTTTAAATTGCTCCTTTGCCTATGGGCTGGGGCGACCTTTAATGCGTATGCCCAAGCGCCAGCATTAAAGCGGGTTGATCCTGCTTTCTGGTGGGCAGGCATGAAAAATGCCAACCTGCAAGTGTTGCTTTATGGTGACAACATTGCCTCAGCAACTATTTCTGCAAAGTATCCCGGATTAATTCTTAAAAAAGTGAACAAGGTTGAAAATCCAAACTATTTGTTTGTTGATTTCGACATTGCCTCCGCCAAGCCAGGTAAATTTGATATTGTATTAGCTTTTGCCAACGGAGGTAAAACCACTTATTCGTACGAACTGAAGCAACGCAGTTCAGAGAATAAAAAATTGATGGGGGTAACTAATAAGGACCTTATTTACCTTATTATGCCTGATCGTTTTTCTAACGGTGATACCGGGAATGATAAAGTAGCAGGCCTGCGCGATCAGTCATTAAGCCGCGATTCATTGTACACCCGCCATGGTGGCGATATAAAAGGAGTGATCAATCATCTTGATTATCTGAAAGATCTAGGTGTAACAGCCATATGGATGACACCTGAGGTTGAAAATGATATGAAAAATGCTTCTTATCACGGATATGCAGCCACCGATTTCTACAAAATTGACCCTCGCTACGGTACTAATGAATTATATAAAACGTATGTAAATGAGTGCCATGCCAGAGGCCTGAAGGTAATTAAAGATGTGGTTCCTAATCACTGCGGCAGTGAGGCTTGGTTCATGAATGATTTGCCTTTCAAAGATTGGGTGCACCAATGGCCAAAATATCAGCAGACAACTTATAAAGACCAACCGGCAATGGACCCTTACCGTAATGATAAGGACTGGAAATTACAAGTTGATGGATGGTTTGTTCCTTCAATGCCTGATTTGAACGAAGGTAATCCTTATGTAGCCGCTTATCTTACCCAAAACTATATTTGGTGGATCGAATATGCCGGTTTGGATGGCTTCCGTATAGATACTTTCCCTTATAACGATCTTCAGTTTATGGCTAACTGGATGGATGCCGTTCATAAAGAATATCCACAGTTCAGCATCTTTGGTGAAACTTTAGTTAATTCGGTGGTAAGTCAGGCTTTTTATACCGCCGGAGCTACTATTAATCAAAAGTTTGACACAAAGCTTCAGGGAGTTACTGATGTAGCTGTTAAAGAAGGAATTTATGAAACGCTAAATGGCCATTTCGGCTGGATGAGCGGAGCCAGTAAATTGTACGACGTTTTATCCCAGGATTTTATTTATAAAGACCCTTCCAAAAATGTCATTTTCATGGATAATCATGATATGAGCCGCTATTTTTCGATGGTGGGTCAAAATTTTGATAAGTACAAGTCGGGATTATCTATTCTATTAACCACTCGCGGTATTCCACAAGTTTATTATGGTGTTGAAGTGTTAATGAAGAACTACTCTAATCCGGATGGATGGGTACGTGAAGATTTTCCAGGTGGCTGGCAAGGAGATAAGCAGAATAAGTTTGCTGCCGAAGGACGCACAGGACTGGAAAATGAGGCTCACACCTTTTTTAAAACATTAGCAAATTACCGTAAAAATAGTGATGCGCTGCAAAACGGAAAGCTTATGCAATATGTACCTGAGAATGGTATTTATGTATACTTCCGTTACACCGCTAATCAAACGGTAATGGTGGTGGTTAATACAAATGATACCCCTCAAATACTAGAAACAGCTCGCTTTACAGATCGCGTTTCAGGGTTTTCAAAAGCTAAAAATGTACTCAGCGGCGAATCGTTAAATCAATTAGATAAAATAAAGCTTCCGGCAACAACTACCCTTGTTCTGGAATTAGGAAAATAAAATTAGTTAATGGATGATGATTCCTGGACAATAACGATTGGAAAGGAAATGGTCTGGCGAATCATCATCAGGAAACTATGGATTTAGAAGAAGTTATGAAAGAATTAAAAGCCTGCATTTTTGACCTAGACGGAGTGATTGTAGATACAGCAGTGCATCACTATAAAGCTTGGAAGCGCTTAGCCAATTCATTAGGTTTTGATTTTACTGAAGAGCAGAATGAACAGTTGAAAGGTGTAAGTCGTGTTCGTTCGTTAGAGATTATTTTAGCTATTGGCAATCACGCTGCAACAGCAGGCGAGCAGGAAAAAATGGCTGCTCAAAAGAATGACTGGTACTTGGAGTTAATTGGACAGATGACTCCGGAAGATATTTTACCGGGTGCAAAAGAATTTGTAGAAGCTTGTAAAGTCGAAGGCATTAAAACAGCTATTGGTTCAGCAAGTAAAAACACACTTACCATTTTATCTAAAATAGGCTTGGATAAGCACTTTGACGCCATTGTTGATGGAAATAAAGTAACCAAAGCTAAACCAGATCCTGAAGTTTTTTTAAATGCAGCAAAGGAATTAAATGTAGAGGCTTCGGCCTGTGTGGTATTTGAAGATGCCATTGCAGGAGTTGAAGCTGCTAATAATGCCGGAATGCGTTGCGTAGGTATTGGACAGCCAGCAGTACTTACGCAGGCCAATGCAGTAGTTCCGTCGTTAGCCTCAATTACATTAAATGAAGTAAAATATTTATAAACAGCCAGTTAAGAATGAGTAAATCAGTAAATTAGGTAGGTAAAACTTATCTGAATTACTGATTGCTCTCAAATAAAAGTATCATGAAACAGTATCTTGAAATTAACGAGTGGAGCATTGTTGAAGAAGGCTTCCATCGTGAACACAATAAGATTTCAGAAAGTGTGTTCAGTTTAGGGAATGGTCGTTTTGGTCAACGAGCTAATTTCGAAGAGGATTTTACCGGCGAAACCATGCAGGGGAACTATGTTGCTGGTGTATATTATCCTGACAAAACCCGTGTGGGATGGTGGAAAAACGGTTATCCGGAGTATTTTGCCAAAGTATTGAATGCTACTAACTGGGTTGGAATTAAAGTTGAAGTTGAAGGGGAAAACTTTGATCTTGAGCATTGTGAAGTAAAAGAGTTTACACGTGAGCTGAACATGCGCGAAGGCTACTTACTGCGCAGCTTTGTTGCTAAGCTCAAAAATGGAAAAGAAATAAAGGTTATAGCACAGCGTTTTTGCAGTATTGTAAACGATGATTTGGGTGCCATCCGCTATTCAGTAACTCCTTTGAATTTTTCGGGCAGCATAAAGTTTACTCCTTATTTGGATGGAGATATAAAAAACCAGGATGCTAATTACGATGAAAAGTTTTGGGATGAAGTAAGTAAAACTGCTGATGCAGGATCTGCTTATATCACATTGAAAACCCGCAAAACAGGATTTGAAGTTTGTACCGGAATGCGTTTTTCTGTTTCTCAAAATGGTCAAACTATCAACTTCGAAAGCAAACCAATAGCCCGCGAAAAATTTGTGGCCAATGAAATCATCGTTCAGGCACAACAAGGTGAAGAAACTGTATTGTACAAGTACGCGGCAATAGTTTCTTCGTTGAATCATGCTCCTGCAGATTTGCTGGCAGCTTGTAAGAAAGGCCTTGATCTGGCCGAACGAAAAGGATATGAAACACTTCTTCAGGAACAGGCAGCAGCCTGGGCCACCAAATGGGAGGAATCAGATATTGTTATTGAAGGAGATGCCGCCGCTCAGCAGGCAATCCGCTTTAATATTTTTCAATTAAACCAAACTTATACCGGCGAAGACGAACGCTTAAATATTGGGCCAAAAGGTTTTACCGGTGAAAAATATGGAGGTAGTACCTATTGGGACACTGAAGCCTACTGTATTCCTTTTTACTTAGCCACTGCCGATCAAAAAGTAGCTAAAAACTTACTGCTTTATCGTCACAAACAACTCGACAGAGCCATTGAGAATGCCGGAAAACTCGGCTTTAAAGATGGTGCGGCTTTGTATCCAATGGTAACCATGAACGGTGAGGAATGCCATAATGAATGGGAGATCACCTTTGAAGAAATTCACCGCAATGGCGCAATTGCCTATGCTATTTATGATTATATCCGTTATACCGGTGATGAATCGTATTTGACTGAGGCAGGTGCAGAAGTGTTGGCAGGTATTGCACGTTTTTGGGCCCAACGGGTTAACTGGTCTGAAGACCGCCAAAAATATGTGATGTTAGGTGTTACCGGTCCAAATGAATACGAAAACAACGTAAACAATAACTGGTATACCAATTACATTGCTAGCTGGTGTTTGGAGTATGCTGCATATGCCTTGAATTATGTGAACGGACAAACTCCTGATAAATATGCTGCCTTGGTTTCAAAGATCAACTTTAAAACTACTGAGCTTGAAAAATGGGCGCATATTGTAGAAAATATGCACTATCCGGAAGATAAGAAGCTAGGCGTTTACCTGCAGCAAGACGGATACCTGGATAAAGAGCAGATTTTGGTAAAAGATTTACCGGCTGCTGATCGTCCTTTAAATCAAAAATGGTCATGGGACCGTATCCTTCGTTCGTGTTTCATTAAACAGGCTGATGTTTTACAAGGATTATTCTTCTTTGAAGATAAGTTTGATGTGGAAACCATTCGCCGCAATTTCGATTTTTATGAACCACGTACGGTGCACGAGTCATCACTTTCACCTTGTGTGCATGCGATTTTGGCAGCTAAACTAGGCGATGAAAAACGTGCTTATGAATTCTATTTACGCACTTCTCGTTTAGATTTAGATGATTACAATAATGATACGGAAGATGGTTGTCATACCACCAGTATGGCCGGTACCTGGATGTCGGTAGTGCAAGGGTTTGGTGGTATGCGTGTTCGTAATGGTCAGTTGCATTTCGCACCATTTATTCCTGGTAAATGGAATTCATTCTCATTTAAAGTTGGTTTTAGAGGAGCTTTGTTAAAAGTGAAAACGCACAGAAACGGAACATCAATTCAAAATCAAAGCAATAAACCAATTTCGTTGTTCGTGTATGAGCAGGAATATACAGTAGGAGCAAACAGCGAGGTAGAGATAAAAAAAGAAGACCTGGTATCTTCTAAATAAAAACTAACTGTTAGCAAACTGCGATTGTCATGGGTAAGGTGAAAGGTCGTTAACACGACCTTCACTACCACCCAAAATCTTATTGACCATACAATGAAGAAACAGCTTTGTGCCGGCGCTGCTATACTACTAATGTTTGGCGCTCATTTAACCTACGCTCAAACAATGAATTCAAAATCTTCATCACCTGATAATAAGTTGATCATTTATCAAATAATGACCCGATTATTTGGTAATAAAAATACAGCCAACAAAGTTTATGGCTCTATTGAAGAAAATGGAGTAGGTAAGCTTAACGATATCAGCGATAAGGCGTTATTGGAATTAAAGAAAATGGGAATTTCCCATGTTTGGTATACGGGAGTTATTGAACATGCCATCATGACCGATTACTCTAAATTCGGTATTAAACCTGACGATCCGGATGTTGTAAAAGGAAAGGCAGGCTCTCCGTATGCTATCAAAGATTATTATGATGTGAATCCTGATCTTGCCGTTAACGTAAATAAACGTATGCAGGAATTTGAAGCGTTAATCAAACGCTCTCATAAAGCGGGTTTAAAGGTTATCCTGGATTTTGTTCCCAATCACGTTGCCCGAACCTATCACTCAGATGCGAAGCCCGCAGGGGTTGTTGATTTGGGCGAGAAAGACGACCTCTCTAAAAGCTTCGACCCTAATAACAACTTTTACTATTTCCCTGGTCAGTCACTTGTTATTCCGGCCGGTTATAATCCCGGAGGGAATGATTATCGTAATTCCTTGAAAGACGGAAAGTTTGATGAGAAACCCGCAAAAGCAACCGGAAACGATGTTTTTTCACCCTCACCAAATGTCAACGACTGGTTTGAAACCATTAAACTGAATTACGGTGTGGATTACATGAATAACAGAACCACTCATTTTGATCCGATCCCAAATACCTGGAAACAGATGAAAGATATTTTATTGTTTTGGGCGGGTAAAGGTGTGGATGGCTTCAGATGTGATATGTGTGAAATGGTTCCTGTTGAATTTTGGAACTACGCCATTTCAGAGGTTAAAGCTGTTAAGCCTGAAATAAAATTCGTGGGTGAAGCCTATAATCCTAAAGTTTATGGCTTATACTTGGATAAGGGGAAATTCGACTACCTATATGATAAAGTTGGTTTATACGATACTTTAAAATACGTTATTCAGAATAAAACAAATGTTGAGGCTATTTCTCAGTCATTGAATAAGGATATTAAAGGGTATTCGGCTCATATGCTCAATTTTCTCGAAAACCATGATGAACAGCGTCTTGCAAGCAAAGACTTTGCTGGGGACGCCAAAAAAGGTATTCCGATGATGACCGTTTCGGCTACTGTTTCTGCAGGGCCTGTGATGGTGTATTTCGGTCAGGAAGTTGGCGAACCAGGCTTAGGAACAGAAGGCTTTGGAGGAGAGGATGGGCGTACCACTATTTTTGATTACTGGGGTGTACCTGAACATCAGAAATGGATGAATAAAGGCAAATTTGATGGTGGCGGATTATCAGCTGAACAGAAAAAGCTCCGTTCATTTTACAGCACTTTGTTAAACATTTGTGGAACAGAAAATGCCATTAAAACAGGTGCTTTTTACGAGTTGCAGTCGGAAAATGGGTATGGTAAAAGTGAAGGATTTAACCAATATTTAAACTATTCTTACTTGCGTTATACAGCCAATGAATGTTTGTTGGTAGTAAACACGTTTGATCAGGCAGTAGGTATGGATGCCCACATTAAGTTTGGAAAAGAAGTAGCAGGTTTACTGAAAATCAATCCTGAAAAGGATTACACGTTTACTGATTTATTAGGATCGGGATATAAAATAACGGTAAAAGGCGCTGATTTAGTGAGTACCGAAGCAGCGAAAGGCGTGCATGTTAAAATGCCTTTTATGAGTAGTATGGTTTTGAAAATGAATTAAAAAGATGTTCAGGAATACCTGATCATCAAATGCAATAATAATAACCAATTTATCATTTAACTGATTTAGCAGCTTATAACATAAAGGAGAGTAAATGTTGTAATTGCGAAGATCTTTCAACTTAAAAATGTAATTATGAGTGTAAAAGTATTAGTAGAAAAACCAAGATTAACCTTTTGGCAAATCTGGAACATGAGTTTTGGTTTTTTGGGAATTCAGTTTGGCTTTGCTTTACAAAATGCGAACGTCAGCCGTATTTTTGAAACACTGGGTGCCAAAGTTGATGACATTCCAATTCTTTGGATTTTTGCACCATTGGCCGGTTTGCTCGTACAGCCATTAATCGGTTATATGAGTGATAATACATGGGGAAGATTGGGCCGCAGAAAGCCTTATTTTTTGCTTGGTGCCATTTTATCCTCCTTCGCCTTATTTATAATGCCAAATTCCTCGGTTTTATGGATGGCTGCCGGCTGTTTATTGATCCTGGATGCTTCTATTAATATATCAATGGAGCCTTTCAGAGCATTGGTAGGAGATATGTTGCCTTCATCACAACGTACCGTTGGTTTTGCCATGCAAAGCTTTTTTATTGGCGTTGGTGCTGTAATAGCATCCGCCTTGCCGTATCTGCTCCATAATGTGTTTGGTATGTCAAATACTGCTGGTGTAGGCGAAATTCCTGAAACTGTTAAGTATTCATTTTACTTAGGCTCAATAGTTTTTCTTGCAGCAGTTTTATGGACGGTTGGGAATACGAAGGAGTATCCTCCTGAACAATTTGAAAGTTACGCGTCGCAAGAAATGGTTGAAGAAAAAGGATCATTTATTAAAGATGTTCTTTCAATGCCAAAAACCATGAAGCAGTTGGCAATTGTTCAATTCTTTACCTGGATTGGCCTGTTTGCTATGTGGATATACACTACATCTGCAGTTACCAGTTCAATTTATGGTACAACCGATACCACATCGGCTGCCTATAATGAAGGTGCTGATTGGGTTGGGGTTTGTTTTGCTGCTTATAATGGTTTTGCTGCAGTTATGGCTTTCTTGCTTCCTATGTTGGCCAAATCAATGAGTAGGAAACAAGTACATGCTATTTCATTGGTTGCTGGTGGTATTGGATTGATTTCGGTATTCTTTATCAAAGACCCTAAGCTTTTATTGGTTTCAATGTTAGGCGTGGGTCTTGCCTGGTCAAGTATCTTATCAATGCCATATGCAATTCTAGCGGGCTCTTTACCTGTTAAGAAAATGGGATTCTTCATGGGGGTTTTTAACTTCTTTATTGTAATTCCACAGATCATCAGTGCAGTGTTATTGGGATACCTTACTAAACATGTTTTCGGTGGTCATGCTATCTATACGTTAGTATTAGGAGGTGTTTTAATGATTCTGGCAGCTTTATTGGTTTTGCTGGTAGATGATGTAGATGAAGCTAAATAGTGGAATTTCCTAAGTTTATTGAATAATTGGTTGGAAGCCGTCACAAGTGACGGCTTTCTTTTTTTTGTGTTTTGGTAGAGTTCAATAAGGAGGCTGGATTATAAATTCAACATCTATAGCGTAAATTTTAAAATTGAAAGTTGTTAGTTATTACTTCGATTCTTTTTATGGTGTAACCTAAAGATAAAACTGTCCAATTTTTATATTTTTAAGCCATGATAACAGTAAAGCAAGCTCATTCACGAACCGATCTGGAAGAAGTTTTCAAGATAAGACGAAACGTTTTTGTTGAAGAACAAGGTGTGCCTGCTCATTTGGAGTATGATGAATATGATGATGAGGGAGCAACACATTATCTTGCCGATCTAGATGGTAAGCATGTAGGAGCCGCTCGTTGGATTACAACGGATGAAGGTTATAAATTACAGCGTTTTGCGGTTAATGCCGATGCAAGAGGATGCGGAGTTGGTTCGGCATTAGTGATTAAGGTTTTAGAAGACATCCCGAAAGATGGTAAGAAAATCTATTTACATGCTCAGGAATCAGCGGTCGGTTTATACCTTAAGCATAATTTCGAAACGGTAGGCGAAAGATTTGAAGAGGCAGGAATCGGACATTATAAAATGATTTTAAAATAGCTGCATCCAAAACCACTATGAAAAATATTTTTTTTGCGATCTTCTTTTTTGGAATAATTAATCAGCTATCGGCCCAAACCAACAATATTGCCGGCTCGTGGCATGGCGCGATCAATGTTGGCGTGCAATTACGGATTGACTTTCACATTACCACTGAAAACGGTTCATTAAAAGCCACGATGGATAGTCCTGATCAGAAAGTATTTGGGATTCCGGTGGATGAGATCATACTAACTGCAGATACCTTAAGGTTGAAAATCAACAGCATTGGTTTTTCTTATAAGGGCAAATATGACGATAGCAGACAAGCTATTGATGGAAAGTTCGCACAGGGAGGTTTAGTAAAAGAGCTTAATTTTACGCGCTCTGAAGTTGGTGCAGCGTCTGAAAAACATTTTTCACAAGAACCTTTACCACCTTTTACTTATTATACCGAAACCATAAGCTTTACGAATGCAAAGGATAAGGTAACCCTGGCCGGAACCTTTAGCCGTCCTCAAAAAGAAGGAAAATATCCTGTAGTGGTACTCATTTCTGGCTCCGGTCCACAAGATAGGGATGAAAATATAAGTAGTCATAAGCCTTTTCTTGTAATAGCAGATTATCTTACAAAGCAGGGTTTTGCTGTATTGCGATTTGACGATCGTGGTTTTGGTAAATCTACAGGCAGTTTTGCGAATTCTTCGCTATATAACTTTGCCGAGGATGTAAAAGCTGGTATAACCTATTTAAAAAGCCGAAATGATGTTGACGCCCAAAGAATAGGTTTAATTGGTCACAGTGAAGGAGGCTACATTGCACCTATGATCGCCGCCGAATCAAAAGAAATAGCTTTTATTGTACTGTTAGCGGGCCCGGGAGTGAAAGGGGAAGAAGTATTATCAACTCAAAGTCGCCAGATCTTAGAGGCGAACAATGTAGGGCAGGATCGAATTAATGCCGAGTTGCAAACCATTAAAAAGTGCTCAGCGGTTTTGGCCACATCAAAAGATTCACTAACAAAGGCCGCGGAATTAAAGCCGATTTTTGAACAGCATTGGACGAACGTTTCAGAAGAAGAGAAAAAGGCATTTCCGGAAGAGGAAGCCTTTGTTAGAAGCCGGATTCGGATTTGGTTATCGCCCTGGTTTTCGGCCTTCGTAAATTTCGACCCAAAAACGTATTTACAAAAAGTGAAATGCCCGGTTTTGGCTATGAATGGAACAAAAGATATCCAGGTTTATTACAAAGACAATTTGGAAGCGTTGAAAAATGCCCTTGATAAAGCAGGAAATAAACGCTGCACTTTTGCTGCAATGGAAGGCTTAAATCATTTGTTTCAAACAGCCAATAAGGGAACTGTTGATGAATATGGTATGTTAGAGGAAACCTTTTCGCCAAAGGCTTTGCGGTTATTAGGCGATTGGTTGAAGCAGGAAGTTGTGAAATGATAGTATTAGTGAATGATAGAATAGACCTTTTATTCAGTCATTCTATCATTCAATCATTCATTCATTTTTAAGCTATCGTAATTTCTTTATTCAAATAAACATCTTGCACCGCATTCAGTAGCTCAATTCCTTCTTTCATTGGCCGTTGGAAGGCTTTGCGACCCATAATCAATCCTTGGCCCGCTGCGCGTTTATTGATAATAGCGGTAGTTACAGCTTCAGCCATATCACTGGCACCTTTAGATTCTCCTCCTGAGTTGATTAAGCCGATCCTTCCAGAATAACAGTTTAAAACCTGGTAGCGGCATAAATCTATAGGGTGATCCGAGCTTAGCTCCGAATACATTTTGGGATTGCTTTTGGAGAAGTTAATGGCTGTAAATCCCCCATTATTTTCTGGGAGTTTTTGTTTGATGATATCAGCCTGAATGGTAACTCCTAAATGATTGGCCTGAGAGGTGATGTCGGCAGCTACATGATAATCGATACCCTCTTTTTTAAAAGCATTATTTCGTGCATAGCACCATAAAACGGTTGCCATACCCAGCTCATGAGCTCGTTCAAACGCTGCCGCAATTTCAATGATTTGCCTTGATGATTCTTCCGAACCGAAGTAAATGGTAGCTCCAACTGCTACAGCACCCATGTTCCAGGCATCTTCCACACTTCCAAATAAAATCTGATCGAATTTATTAGGGTAGGTTAGTAGTTCGTTATGGTTTATCTTAACCAGAAAAGGGATCTTATGTGCATATTTCCGTGAAACGGCAGCCAGCACTCCAAAAGTAGAAGCAACCGCGTTACAGCCACTCTCAATGGCTAGTTTTACAATATTCTCCGGGTCGAAATAGATAGGATTGGGGGCAAATGAAGCCCCTGCAGTATGTTCAATCCCCTGATCTACAGGCAAGATTGATAGGTATCCACTGTTAGCCAAACGTCCGTGCCCATAAAGGGTTTGTATACTTCTTAATACCTGATTCGAACGATTTGTTCCATTAAATAGTCGGTCAACAAAGTCGGGGCCTGGAAGATGAAGGGTTTCTTTAGCAATTTTAGGTTGATGATTTAATAGAAATTCGGCTTTCTCGCCTAAAAGGTCGTTGATTTTTGTGAGCGTCATGATGTTTATTGATTGATTGGTAGTTGAAATTAAATAAAAATCATTCCTAAATATAGATTCTCAGCTTCTTTTTGATAGAATTTTTATTCGTTTGGCGAGCTTATAAAGTTCAAACGGGACAATGGTTAAGAGTCCGACCAAGCAGCATTTGCCAGTAAGGAGCAGACTTGGTTTTTCGAAATTGAAAAGATGTAACAGGTAAGGAACGTTTAACAACAGGAATAAAAGCAGTAAAGTAATTGCAATAACAATTGGGATAAGGTTGTTCTTGTACCGAAAAGTATAAACAAATGAATAATAAAATGAGCGATTGGCCAACGTTAAAAACACATTGGAAAAGATTAGTGTGGTAAACACCAATGTGCGGGTGAGGTCTTCGGTAAAATTGTTGGTCACGCAAAACTGATAAAGGTAAAGAACCCCGGCTGTTATCATCAATCCCTGGAAAATACTGATGCTTAGTTCTCGCATTGACAAGAACGTTTCAGCCATTTTACGAGGTTTTTGAACCATCAGGTTTTTCTCAATAGGCTCATTTTCATAAATAATGGAGCAGGTTGGTCCCATGATCAATTCCATGAAAATTACATGTACCGGACTAAAAATATTAGGGAACTTCCATCCAAGAAACAAGGGTAATGAAACAGCGAGAATAATAGGTATGTGTATAGAAATAATGTATTGAATGGCTTTTTTAAGGTTGCTATAAATCTTTCTGCCCATAGCAACTGCATCTACCATTTTGCTCAGATCGTCATCAGCCAAAATTAGGGAAGATGCCTTTTTTGCAATTTCAGTTCCGCGTTTCCCCATAGCAATTCCAATATGCGAAGCTTTTAGCGCAGGGCCATCATTTACACCATCTCCGGTCATGGCTACAATTTCGCCATTAGCCTTTAAGGCTTTAATTATTTTAAGCTTTGCTTCTGGAAACATGCGGGTAAACAAATTGGTGGTTTTTACACGGCATTTCAACTCTGCGTCATCCAATTGCATGAGCTCATTTCCGTTCAATGAGTTTTCTATTCCTTTAAAGCCTGCCAGTCGGGCTATCGCTCCTGTGGTTTCGGCATTATCACCGGTAATAATTTTAACATTGATGCCAGCATGGTAAAAGTTTTCAAATGTTTGTTTGATATTGTCCTTTGGCGGATCGAAAAATGCCACCAGTCCAATGAATGTAAAACTCAGCTCTTGTTGTGTGGCAGGAAAGTCTTCTCCTTTAAAATCGTTTTCGGCAACAGCCAAAACACGATAACCCTGAGCCGATAAACCCCTGGCCATTCGTTTAATTTCTTCCCTTTCTTTTTCTGTTAAATCACTGTATGTAATAATGGATTCCACAGCACCTTTGGCGGCTACAATTCGCTGCCTGTCGTTGCTTTCGAAAATATGCGTCATCATAGGAGGCTTCCCTGAAAGCGGGTACTCATAATACATGCTGAACTGACTGCGAACATCGGTAGTAGTGTACTTTTGGTAGATGCTATGCAATGATTTTTCCATCGGATCAAAAGGAATCGGTTCGCTGGCCCACATGGCTACAGTAATTACCCTGATCGCCTCCGGATCATCAAATTGATTTTCAAGAAAAACCTTTTTGGCATCGAATGAATAAACCCTGGCGAGTTCCATCCGGTTTTCGGTAATAGTTCCGGTTTTATCAGTGCAGATTACGGTTGCCGAGCCCAAGGTTTCAACAGTTTGTGTTTGCTTAACCACAATACCCATGTTCATCAGGCGCCATGCACCTATGGCCATAAAAGTGGTAAAGGCAACAGGGATTTCTTCGGGAAGTACCGACATGGCCAACGTTAATCCTTTCAATAAGCTTTCAACCCAATTATATCCGTTTAAATAATTGACCAGGCAAACAAGTATAAAAACAATCAATCCGGCAATGGCCATTTTCTTTACAAAGTTTTGAATCTGCTTTTGCAATGGCGAATACTCCGTTTTTATAGCGGCTATTGATCTTCCTATTTTTCCCAATTGCGTATTTAGCCCAATTGCATTTACCCGCCCAATTGCAAGTCCTGAAACTACAGTGGTGCCCTGGAATAGTTGCTTATTACCATCCTCAGCATTCTTTTGAACAGAAAAGGATTCTCCGGTTAAAATGGATTCATTTACTGAAAAGTCGTTCGACTGAATGATATCAGCATCGGCAGCAATAAGGTCACCTTCTTCGCTTACCAGTAAATCGCCAATTACAATTTCTTCGGGGTCAATGGTTATCCTGTTTCCATTTCTGATCACGCTTGCTTTATTACCCGTAAGCTTTTTCAAGGCGTTCAGTGCATTTCTACTTTTATAATCCTGCCAAATTGATATGGTTAGCACCATAACAATGGCCGCTAATAAGAAGAAGCCTTCCTGGGGTTCGTTCATGATAAAATACAGAACTGCAGCAGCGGTAAGTATCAGAAACATGGGTTCCAAAACCGCATCTTTAAGAGCCATAAAAAAGCCCGAACTTTCTTTGTGTTCAATCACATTACTGCCATATTGTTTCCTTGCGTTAATTACTTCATCATTGGTTAGGCCTGATTCGGGAAACGGTACTTGATGCATGTATGTATGAGTTGAAAAGGTTTACGCCTAAAATTAATTCGGGAAAGTTTATCCGAAATAAGGGTAAGTTAAAGCTAAAGCAAGATAATGTAAATGATAAATATCAACCTAAGAACAAAAAATATTGAAGGAATATCTAAAAGGATTTTAATTTAGTCCCTTTAATTGTTTTTGTAAAAAACAGCCAACCAAAATAAGTATGAAGTATATTTTCCTTTTCGTTTTCGGATTTTTAATAAGTGAAACCAGCCTTGCCAATTCAACCGACAGTTTATTCAAAGAACTTAACGCTGCCTTGGAGAAAAAAACCGAATATGAATCGGTAAAACTGATTCGAATTAATGAAATCAAGAAATCCCTGGCGAAGCCTTCATCATTAACTGTTGAACATTTGTACAATGCCTATTCAAGCCTGTATGAAGAATATAAAACCATTAACTATGATTCGGCCTTTAACTATGCTCAAAAGCTGCTGGATGTTTCCTATAAGCTCAATGACAAATCGAATGTTGAAGAGGTAAAGCTGAAAAAAGGATTTATTCTTTTATCCTCAGGCATGTTTAAGGAAACGTTTGATGTGCTTCAATCGATTCAACTCGCTTTTTTAACTCCACAGGCTAAGGTTGAGTACTATTCGCTGTTTGCCCGCTATTATTATGATCTGGCTGATTTTCATAAAGACAAATATTTTACGGTTGAATATAACCAGAAAGGAAATGCATTTGCTGATTCGGCAATGCAGCTGAGTAATAAACGGTCATACGACTATATATGGTTACAAGGGCTTAAAAATTTACGAAACGGCGATATGAGGGCTGCTGCTCGCAGTTATGAGCAAATTCTTGGTTTTAAAAATTTAACTCCACATCAGTATGCCATTAATGCCAGTAGCTTAAGCTATGCTTACGCTAACGCAGGGCGTGAAAATGAATCGGTTGATCTCTTGATTAAAGCAGCCATTGCCGATGTTAAATCGGTCACAAAAGAAACAGTGGCTATTTTAAACCTTGCTGATATTTTATACAAAAAAGGCGATACGCAAACTGCTTACAATTATATAAAACATGCCTTAGATGATGCGACCTATTACGGTGCCCGTCACCGGGAATTGAAAATTGGAGCTATTTTGCCAATTATTGAAGGTCAGCAGTTAAGTACTGTTGAGCATCAGCGTAAATTGCTTTTAGGGTATTCTGTTTTAGCTACGGTACTTTTCCTAACGGTTGTCGTTTTCATTTTCATCACTATAAAACAGCTTAAAAAATTAAAGGCTGCTGATAAGATCATAAAGATGGCCAATATCAGCTTGCAGCAAACTAATGACCTTTTAAAGGAGGCCAATAAAATTAAAGATGAATACATCGTTTACTACTTCAATATTTGTTCAGAATTTATTGATAAGCTGGAACGCTTTAAAAAATCGATAGAGCAAAAAATGCTGCTTGGTAAACCAGATGATCTGAAAAGCACGCTGGCTAAAGTAGACCTTCATAAAGAACGTGAAGGCTTGTTCTTAAGTTTCGACAAAGTGTTCCTGAAACTGTTCCCCAACTTTGTTGAAAGTTTTAATAATTTGTTCAAAGAGGAAGATAAAATTAAGCTGGAGGAGGGACAACTGATGAACCCCGAACTTCGCATTTATGCCCTTATCAGAATTGGTATAACCGACAATGATCGCATTGCTAAAATCTTAGACTATTCGGTAAATACAATTTATGCTTACAAAACCCGAATCAAGAAAAAATCACTCATACAAAACGATGGTTTTGAAGATCAGATCATGAAAATTCAATCAGTATAACTCAATATTTCCATTTTAAAAATCTATATTCTTTAGTGTTGGTACTCTTATAATGTATTGATTATAAGAGTATTGTGTTTAATATTTTTTGAATTCATCAATATCGCCCTTTATATTGATTGTATTCAATCCTTAAGCTCCCTTCTTTTGATTTTGCAAAGCGGAACCGATTACGCTTAAGCAAAAAAAATTATTCGACCAATTTTTAATGTATTACAACCAATGAGAAAACTTTACTTATTTAAGTATGGATTGACATTGTGCCTGTTATTAGTTTCGCTGGTAACATTTGCACAAAACGGAACACTCTCCGGTCGCGTATTCGACGACGAAAATTTACCCATGCCATTTGCTGGGGTCGCAATTAAGGGCACAACCTTGAAAACAGGTACTAATGCCGATGGTGACTTTAAATTTACAGGTTTGCCATTAGGCCAAACCACCGTTATTGTAACCGTTTTAGGTTATGAACTTCTAGAAAAAACGGTTAATGTCACCGCCAATACCCAAGTTTATTTCACACTAAAACCTTTAACAAAAACCTTAACCGAGGTGGTTGTTGTGGGTTACGGTACCGCTAAGAAAAAAGACCTTACGGGAGCTGTAGGAACCTTATCAAACAAAGATTTTAATGTTGGTGCAGTAAACTCGGTGCAGGACGCCATTTCGGGCCGAATTGCCGGTGTGAGCGTTACTTCTATCAGTGGAGCTCCGGGTAATACCTCAACCATCCGTATTCGTGGTGGTGCGTCATTAAATGCAAGCAATGATCCTTTGATCATTGTTGACAATGTGCCTATTGATAACACCGCTATGGGAGGAGCACCAAATATTCTTTCTTCTATCAACCCAAATGATGTTGAAAATGTAACGGTGTTGAAAGATGCTTCGGCAACTGCCATTTATGGTTCACGTGCATCAAACGGTGTAATTCTAATCACTACTAAAAAAGGTGGAGACAAGTTTAAATTAAGCTATGGATTAACCACTTCATTGTCGACTGTACCAAACAAAGTGCCTGTTTATACCGGCGATGAGTTTAGAGCTTTAGTAAATAAGGTATATGCCGGACAAACTCCTGTACTTTCATTATTAGGTACAGCCAACACTAACTGGCAGGATGCCATCTATCAGAATGCTTTCGGACAGGATCATAATTTGGCTTTTTCGGGTAAACTGAAAACTATGCCATATCGTGTGTCTTTTGGATATAACAATACCGATGGAACACTTAAAACCTACAATTTCGAAAGAACCACTTTGGCACTTAATGCTACTCCTAACTTCCTTAAAAACTCATTGAAAATGACGTTCAACGTGAAGGGGATGTATAATAACAACAATTTCGCCGATCAGGGAGCCATTGGTAATGCGATTTTTTATGACCCGACTAAACCGGTTTACAACGGCAATGAGCGTTGGAGAGGCTATACCACCTGGACCCAGGACAATACTTTAAATGGTGATCCGGTACCATTGGCAACTGCCAATCCGGTTGCGCAGTTAGAACTTACCGACAATACCTCAACTGTAAAAAGAAGTATAGGAAATGCACAGGCTGATTATGAAATGCCTTTCTTAAAAGAGCTGCATGCCAACCTGAACGTAGGTTATGACTATGCTAAATCACAAGGCCATAACAACGTAATGGATAATACACAATGGATCAATTCACCTTCGGTTTCAGGAGGAAGAGTTAATCCTTATGAAGAAACACGCAGAAACCAGCTGCTTGATTTCTACCTGAACTATTCAAAACCTTTGCAAAAGATTCAGAGTAAGGTAGAAGTAATGGGCGGTTATTCATGGTCGCATTTTTACCGTGAAGGCGCTGATTCGGCCACTAACGTTTCAGGAACGGCTAAAACCGAGCCTAATATTTACAGCTCTGAATATTACCTGGTGTCATTCTTCGGAAGGTTGAATTATACTTTTAAAGACAGATACCTGGTAACCTTTACCTTGAGAGATGATGCTACTTCTCGTTTCTCTTCTGAAAATCGTTGGGGGTTGTTCCCATCAGTTGCTGTTGCCTGGAAAATGAATGATGATTTCTTCAAAGACAGCAAAACGATCTCTGATTTAAAATTACGTGTTGGTTATGGTACTACCGGTCAGCAAGATCTGAACAATGGAAATAACTATCCGTATTTAGCTAAATACACCATTTCCGATAATGCTTCGCGCTATCAGTTTGGTAATTCATTTTATAATACCTTACGACCAGACGGTTATGACGCCAACATTAAATGGGAGTCGACCAAAACCGCTAATATCGGTTTAGATTATGGTTTTTGGGATAATCGAATTACAGGTACATTGGATTTTTACCAGAAGAAAACCGAAGACCTGTTGAGTATTGTTGATGTTCCGGCCGGAACTAACTTCTCGGCTCGGGTACTTACCAACGTTGGTGATATGGAGAATAAAGGGGTGGAGTTTACCGTAAATGCTAAGCTGCTTTCAAAATCGGCTTTAAAATGGAATGTAAACTATAACATTTCTTATAACAAAAATAAAATTTCCAACCTGAGCCTTACCGATGACCCGAACTACGAAGTAATGGTGGGTAACATTGCCGGAACAACTTCGGGAACTATCCAGGTTCAAAAAGTTGGTCATCCGATAAACTCTTTTTATGTATATGAGCAGATCTATGACCGCGATGGTAAACCAATGGAAGATGTGTACGTTGACCGTAATAAAGACGGTGTGGTTAACACCAGCGACCTGTATGTTTTCCATAAACCGGATGCTACCGTTTTAATGGGCATAGGTACTACCTTAAATTACAAACGCTGGGATTTTTCGGCCTTTGGAAGATGGAGCCTTGGCAACTGGAACTATAACAACGTTGCAGCAAACAGTACTTACCGTGGTTTCTATTCAACCCTTGGTTATTTAAGCAACCAAACCACTTCAGCTTCTGATACCCGTTTTACTACGGCATTAAAGACCAATACTTCTGATTATTACATTCAGGATGCATCGTACTTCCGTTTGGATAACGTGAGCCTGGGCTACCACTTGCCAGCAATGTATCATCAAAAAGTTAACCTGCGCCTTAACCTAAATGTTCAGAATGTATTTGTGATCACTGATTACAAAGGTTTGGATCCAGAGATCAGCGGTGGTTTGGATAATAATTTCTTCCCACGTTCGAGAACGTTCCAATTAGGTCTTAACTGTGATTTTTAATCATCTAAAAGCTTATTCAAATGAAACCATATAAATTTCTCACGATCGCATTTATGTCAACGGGGCTGCTCATGTCATCGTGTATAAACGATCTGGATACTGTTCCTACTGATAAAAAGATAATTTCCTCGGCTACCGTTTTTAACGATCCGCAGGCTTATAAACAAATATTGGCAAAACTTTACGGTGCTTTCACGTTAACAGGCCAGCGTGGTGAGTTCGGACAACCCGAGTTATCCGCTCCCGATGAAGGAACCACTTCATTTTTGCGTGGTTATTTCAATGTGCAGGAAGTAACTACCGATGAGTGTATCAACGCCTGGGGCGATGGTGGTTTGGTGGAATATCATGGTATGTTATGGTCAGACGCAAACGGTTATGTGAACTTGATGTATCAGCGCATTTTCATCAACATATCCTACTGTAATGAGTATATCCGTTCGGTGCAGCCGCGTGTAGCCGGTCTTTCGGAGCCATTGAAAACAGAGGTTACTAAATACCTGGCCGAAGCCCGTTTCTTGCGTGCCTTGTACTATTACTATGCGATGGATCTGTGGGGTAATGTACCCTTTGTGACCGATGCCGATAAAACAGGAGCATTTATTCCTAAGCAAATCAGTCGTCCGGAGTTATTTGCCTATATCGAATCAGAATTAAACGCTATTGCTCCAACAATGGCAGCACCACGCTCAAATGAGTATGGCCGTGCCGATCAGGCCGCTGCCTGGATGCTTTTAGCCAAAATGTATTTAAATGCCGAAGTGTATTTAGGCAAAGGTCATCCGAAATACAGCGAGTGTATCGATAACTGTAAGAAAATCATTAATGCAGGTTATACGCTTCATCCTAAATACAATGAGTTGTTTTTGGCTGATAACCACAAATGGAGCAATGAGATCATATTGCCTATAGCCGAAGATGGCAATAACACCCGTAACTACGGTGGTATGACCTATATCATTCATGCCGAAACTGGTGGAACGATGGATTATGCGAATGTTTACGGTATTCCGGCTGGTCCTTGGGCAGGTAACCGTTTTACAGGGGCTTTTGTAAGCAAATTTCCTGACGTAACCGGAACTGCTGATAAACGCGCAATGATCCATACCGATGGACAGGTTTCATTAGAGATCGACCACCCGAATCAGTTTCAGGAAGGTTACCTGTGTACTAAATACCGCAATGTTACTTCGACTAATCAACCTGGCCAGAATGGAACTTTTGTTGATACTGATTTTCCTTTATTCCGACTTGCTGATGTGTATTTAATGTATGCTGAGGCTGTTAAAAGAGGTGGCGCTGGAGGCGATTTGGCTACAGCTGTTTCATTAGTGAACAAAATACGCGAACGCGCTTATGGCAATACATCAGGCAATATCACGGCTGCCAATTTAACCCTCGACTTCCTTTTAGATGAACGTGGACGGGAGCTGTATTGGGAGTGCCATCGCAGAACGGACCTGATCCGCTTCGACAAGTTCACCGGTTCGGCTTACTTGTGGGATTGGAAAGGAAATGTGAAAGCAGGGGCTGCAACAGATGCACATTTTAACCTGTTCCCAATTCCAGCTGCCGATATGGCCATTAATACCAATTTAGTTCAAAATACTGGTTATTAAGACTTATGCCGATGGCAGCAATTGTTTGGATAACAAAGCTGTTGCTGCCATCTAATTATAAAAAGATATAAAAGATGAAAAAGCAATTTTATACACTATTGCTGCTTAGCGCCACACTGGTTTCGTGTCAAAAAGATACGGAAGTGGGCCCTATGATCGCTGAAAATATTACCGTTCCGGAAATTACTAATCCTTCAACCGGCAGCACGGTTGAAATAACGGAAACCAACTTAACCGACACCGTTAAGATCAAGTGGAAAGAAGCTGATTACGGGGTTACAACCGCAGTAAATTATAATGTAGAAGCCGATTTGGCGTCGAGACACTTTTCGCAGCCCATTTCGTTAGGTTCAAGTAGTAACAACCAACTGGCAATAGTAATGAGCGATCTGAATAAAAAATTATTGGATCAGCTTCAATTGCCTGAAAATCAGGCTTCTGAAATTGAACTTCGCATTGGTGCGTCGATCAATAATCAGAAATTAGTTATATCCCAGATTGTTAAGTTAACAGTAACTCCTTTCAAAGCTATTATCGAAGAACCTACAATTCCTGAACCTGTTCGTTTATGGGTTCCTGGAGGTTATCAGGGATATAAACCTGCTGAGGCACCAAAATTGACAGATATAGGAGACGGTAAGTTCGAAGGTTATGTATATATCAGCTCTGGAACTGATTTGAAATTTACCTCAGCACCTGACTGGAACCATATCAATTATGGCTATGCTTCTGATGGTAAATTATCCACCGATGGCGGCGCAGGTAGTATGTCAGTTGATAAAGCTGGGGTGTATAAGCTTGAAGCAAACATAAACGACCTAACTTATAAGATCACTTATATCAGTACATGGGGACTAATTGGAACTGCTACTCCAGGCAATTGGGATAATTCAACTGCAATGACCTACAATGCTAATAAAGACGAATGGTCTAAAACCCTCAACCTAAAAGCTGGAGCTTTAAAATTCCGTGCAAATGATGGTTGGGACATCAATTTTGGTCCTGCCTCAAGTGGCGATCTGGAAGGTGAATTAATTCAAACCAATGATGCGATCAATATTACTGCAGATGGAAATTATACGGTTACCATTAGCCTAAATAAAGCTAGTGCACCATACAAATACACCTACACTGTTCAAAAAAATTAGTGTAATGTTAGGGCGGTTTCGCTGGCTGTGATCCGCCCTTTTTTAAAAAATCTATTGTTTAACGATTATTTCCTATAAATAAATTTTCTTTGTGTTTTAAACTGTACTTGTTTATATGAAATATATAACCATTCCAAGCAAGATGACTTTAGTATATGCGCTATTGGCATTGTCGTTCTCTTTTTTCGATTGTAAGAAAGGTGATGATCCTGCACCTATAAAACCACCTCCTGTTCAGCAAGTTGATCCACCGGCTTATGCAGCACCTTATCAGGGTGTGCCCGACACTAAAGATGTAGTGATGTACGAGGTGAATATTAGGGCCTTTAGTAGTGAAGGAAATTTGAAAGGCGTACAAAAGCGTCTTGATAATATAAAGGCTTTGGGTGTAAATGTTATTTGGCTGATGCCTATTAATCCGGTTGGTCAACTGAAATCAGCAGGTGGTCTGGGTTCTCCGTATGCCGTTAAGAATTATAAAGAGGTTAATCCTGAATTTGGTAACCTCGAAGATTTAAGAACGCTGGTGAAGGAAGCCCATAACAGGGGTATGTCACTGATCATTGATTGGGTGGCCAATCATACTGCATGGGATAATCCTTGGATCGCCAACAAGAGCTGGTATAAGCAGGATGCTAGTGGTAATATCATTATTCCTCCAAATACGAATTGGAATGATGTGGCTGCACTTGATTATAACAACCAGGATATGCGCAAAGAAATGATCCGCTCAATGAAATATTGGGTGCTGGCAGCAAATATTGATGGTTTCCGTTGTGATGCAGCCGATTTAATGCCTTACGACTTTTGGAAACAGGCGATTGATACGTTGAAAAAGTTTGATGACCGCAAGCTCGTATTGCTTGCCGAAGGAAGTAGAGCTAATCATTTTAATGCCGGTTTTCAGTTAAACTATGGCTGGGATTACTACAAAACCCTGAAAGACGTTTTTAAAGGCACACAAGCAGATGGAAACTTATTTACCACCAGTGCTCAGGAGTTCTTGAATATTCCGCAGGGCTCAACAAAACTGCGCTTTACCACCAACCATGACGAAACGGCCTGGGATGATACACCGGTAGGTTTGTTTAGTGGTAAACGTGGCTCAATGGCGGCTTTTGCTCTGACTTCATATATGGGAGGCAGCACCTTGTTATACAATGGTCAGGAAGTTGGGAGCACCAAAAAGCTTTCGTTCTTTGAGCGTGATCCGATCAACTGGAGTGAAAACCCCGATATGGTAACGGAGTACCAAAAGTTAATTGCGTTTAAAAAGAGTAGTGAGGCGGTAATTAACGGAACGATTCAAACCTTTGCCGATCCTTCAATAATTGTGTTTAAGCGCGCTTATAATGGTAAAGAAGTACTGGTAATTGTTAATACTAATAATTCGGCAATTAACTATAATGTAGCGGCAGCGCTTCAAAATACTACCTGGACCAATGCTATGAGCAATAGTGATGTTACTTTAGGAACCTCGCTTAGCCTGCAACCTTATGATTATTATATTTTGAATAAAAAATAATACAATTGATCATCAAACCTTATAAAGCCTTTAGTTTTAACTGAAGGCTTTTGTTTTGGTATCTGTTCTATACACTTGCTTGTAGCGGTTACAATTAACATCTTTGTCGGCGTAACTATGTCGAAAACCATTAAATACTTTCCCGGCTTAAGTGCCCTGCGTTTTTTTGCTGCCTATTTGGTTTTAATGCATCATACCGAAACCATCCGAAGAAAATACTCACTATTTAACCTCGAGGAATATTCACTATTCAGGAATGGGAGTACAGCGGTGTCTTTCTTTTTTGTGCTTAGTGGTTTTTTAATCAGCTACTTATTGCTCAAAGAAGATAAAGAACAGGGTGATATAAGTGTGAAGGGCTTTTATTGGCGTCGGGTGGTACGCATTTGGCCGCTTTATTTTTTGTTAATAGTTATTGGTGTTTGGTTAGTGCCGGCTGCACTTAAAGTAATAGGTTTTGCTTATGAAATGCCTTTTCAGCCCGGTCAGGTGTGGTGGATGTATCTTTTGTTCTTTCCTTTTTTAGTTAATATTTTATTCGGAAGCAGCTTGTTGGAGCCTTTATGGTCTATTGGGGTAGAGGAATGGTTTTACATTATTTGGGCGCCATTGATGAAGTTCTTTCGCAGGCATATGTTAATGCTTTTTTGGCTGATCATTCTGATTAAAACAGCTTTGGTATTCCTTTTTCAATTTATGAATATCGAACAAGGATCAACACTATCAATAATACAACAGGTGATAGACACTTTAAAGTTTGAAGCAATGGCCATTGGCGGAATCGGTGCTTATTATGTCTTTCACGGAACCAAGACGTTTTCAAATTGGAAGATATTTACACACTCAATTCAGGTTATCGGCTATGGATTGATCGTTTTGCGATTGGCTTTTCATTTGGAACTGGTTAATTCAGAAACTGCATTAGGTGCCATTTCAGGTTACCTGTTTAATACTCCGCTACTTTCAAATTTGATTTTGTACACGCTCTTTCTATGGCTGATCTTAAATACCGCTTTAAATCCAATTGCCTGGTTTAAGTTTGATAAAAAGTGGCTGAACTCCTTAGGCGATGTTTCCTATGGAATTTACATGTACCAAATGCTGGTAATTTTCGGGGTGATTTTAGTGCTCAAAAAGCACCTTGTTGGATTATCTCCGCTTACATCAACCATATTGTTCTATGGAATAATTTCGACTGGAGTAATTGCTGTTTCCTACATCTCCAAATATTGGTTTGAGAATTGGTTTTTGAGGTATAAGGATAGGGTGAAGTAAACAGGTTAGATTGTTAAATGGCTAAATTGTTCTAGTGTTAAAGGGAGTTAAATGCTTAATATTTAACAATAAATCAATAGAGCAATAATGCAATTTAACAATCCAACCGTATGTCAATTTAAAACTTAAGCTCTTGCCCTGGTAACCAATCGGCCAATAAAATAGCCGATTGCAGCGCCAATAACAGCACCTCCTAAAACGGCAGCCCAATGGTTGTCGAACATAAAGAAGCCTATTACAACGCCCATAAATCCAAAGAAAGAGGCAAAAAATAATTCAGTGTTTTTTCTAACCGGTGCGCTTGTTGACGAATGCATTACTGATGATTGTCCTTGATGGTTACGATGAGGATGATATCCGTGGTTTTTCTTTCTACTTCTACTTTGTGGCATCTTTAAAAAGGTTAATTTAACGATCAGAAGTTATATAGCTTTCTATTAATCAGTAGTTAATAGCTCTGGCAAGATAATAAAAAGTGTAACATTCAAAAATGACGAAAATCAATTTTTAAAACATTAAACACCTGTTTTGAAGAGTAGTTTGCGGACTAGAATGTTAGAATAATGAATGCTCAATAGCGGTCATTTCGAAAAAGCTTTGAGTTTTTGAAAGGGCAATCTGTTCGTCGAATTCGGCACAGGTGTAAATGATCATCGAAAGAAACTTATAACCAGACCAAACCGCTATATAGATCCCTGAATCAATTAAAGGTACAAAGGCATCGTAACCCTGGTTTTCTTCTTTGCCTAAACCACCAGTAGAATGAATGATCGGCTCTCCATAAGTTCTGAGTTGTAGATTTTGGGTAATGAACCTGAAAAAATCGATCAGTGTGTTTTCGCTGACTTCAGTTGTAAAAAAGCCTTCGATCAAAAGTCGTTTTCTGAAAATCTGAGGAGCAAGGTCTTTCATCTTTCTGGTTTTATATAAACTTAATGAAAAGAAGGTTAAACGGTTCAGAGTAAATTGATAAATTCGTCCTGAAAGACGAATTGCACATCTCAACAGTTTAAACAATTTAAGATTTAAAGTTAGCTGCGAGCATTTATGAAAGCATCTGAATTTTTAACCGCAGAATGGCGGAAACTAGCCATTGCAAACTACGCCATTGATAAGAGCTTATTGCAGAAATTCTTACCCAATAGAACCGAACTTGATTTATGGAATGATACCTGTTACGTGAGTTTAGTTGGTTTTAAGTTTGAAAACACCCGTTTAAAAGGATTTCGAATTCCGTTTCATTCCAATTTTGAAGAAGTTAACCTGCGTTTTTATGTCAGATACAAAGAAAACGGTCAATGGAAACGTGGAGTTACGTTTATAAAGGAATTAGTTCCTAAATATGCCTTAACCTTTGTTGCCAATACCATTTACGGAGAGAAGTATGAGACATTGCCCATGTTTCATAAATGGGAAACCTTGGGAGATCAATTACATGTGGAGTATAAATGGAAGAAAAACGGTTGGAATCAATTTAATATTAGTGCCCAGCAAACTCCACTTGATTTGGGGGTAAATTCAGAAGAAGAATTTATAACGGAACATTATTGGGGATATACAAAACTGAGCGAATCAAAGACTTCTGAATACGGTGTGGAGCACCCTAAATGGCAAATGTACAAGGTAAATGACCATTCAATTAATGTTGATTTTGCTGCTGTTTATGGTCAGGAGTTTTCTTTTTTAACTGATCAAAAACCGGTGTCAGTAATGCTGGCAGAAGGTTCCGAGATAATTGTTAGGGCTGGAAAGAAGCGGTAAGCTCTCACAATGTAGTTCTTTCAATCAAATTAATAACTTTATAGTAGGCAAGGTTTTTATTGATAAGTAACCTTGAGCTTTAAAGTAGTTTAATTCAAATTGTAAAGAATATAGAATGACTGTCAAACCTTTTTTTGCACCCCAACTGTTCATTCCTGGAGGTGTAACAGATATTTCTTTTTATTCAAAAGCATTTGATGCCGTTGTGCTTAGATCATGGCTTAATGATGATGGAAGCATTCATGTTGCTGAACTTTCATTTGATGGCGTTCTTTTTCACTTACATGAAGAACGGTCGTTTAAAGCTCAACTAACGCCGGTTGAAGCAAAGGGCGTAACAGCTCTCATTGGACTCTTTGTTAACGATGTAGACGTTGTAATAAATAAAGCGCTGCAGGCTGGGGCCATCCTTTTAAGTCCGGCCCAAGACTATGATTATGGCTACCGGCAGGGAAGTATTCAGGACCCGTTTGGTCATCATTGGCTGATTGAAACGAATATCTAATCCGTATAAATGAAAAAAATACCAATTCCTGTTATCATTGTTGCTGTACTGTTTATACTTACCGGATCTATAGGTTTGATCTATCATAGAAGTGATTTCAACGGGTCTAATTTTATGTCAAGAGAAGCGATCTGGATATTTTCTGTTCGCCTTTTAGCTGTGATTTGCGGCGTGCTTTTACTTTGCAGAATTAATTGGGCAAGGTGGCTGGCCATCGCCTGGTTGTTGTTTCACGTAATATTAAGTGCATCTCATTCAACAGCTGAATTAATTACCCATATTGTGTTTCTAATATTAGTGGCGGTGCTTTTGTTTTTACCTAAATCATCGGCTTATTTTCAAAGCAAAAACTCCATTAGCTAAGCGTTTAAATAGTTGTTTATGATTGTAAAGTCAGAAAATGTGATCGTTGTTTTAGGCGCGGGTTCAATTGGTCAGGCTATAGCACGTCGGGTGGGCGTTGGAAAGCACATTCTGTTAGCGGATATACGGCCGGAAAACAGTGCAGCTGCAGCCAAAGTATTATATGATGCCGGATTCAAAATAAGCACAGCTATAGTGGATGTTTCCTCTCGGGAATCGGTTCAAGCCCTGATAAAAAATGCAGCAGCAATTGGTCAAATCACAGGACTTATCCATACTGCAGGAGTTTCTCCTTCTCAGGCTTCGCCCGAAACTATTTTAAAAGTTGATTTATACGGAACCGCTCTTGTGCTCGAAGAGTTCGGTAATGTTATTGCCGAGGGTGGTAGTGGGTTGGTTATTTCCTCACAATCAGGTCACCGTTTGCCCGCTTTAACAGCTGAACAAAATCGTTTACTGGCCGTTACACCTGTTGAAGAATTGCTTGCGCTTGATATGCTTAAGCCCGATCAGATAAAAGATCCACTCCAGGCTTATCAAATTTCTAAAAGAGGAAATTCCCTTCGCGTAATGGCTGAGGCTGTTCGCTGGGGCAAACGTGGGGCTCGGATAAATGCCATAAGTCCTGGAATTATAATTACACCACTGGCCAATGATGAGTTAAGGGGTCCCCGAGGAGAAGGATATAGACGAACGATTAATGTGAGTGCAGCAGGACGAGCCGGTACTCCGGATGAGGTGGCGAATGTGGCGGCCTTGCTAATGGGACAGGAGGGTGGATTTATTACAGGAAGTGATTTTTTAATGGATGGAGGAGTAACTGCTGCTTATTGGTTTGGAGAGCTGTCTCCAAATTCAAATGAATAAATTATAAGAAAGAACTTAATCACTGTTTCTTATGATACCTAAAATGTTCTCTTTTTAAATTGTTTCATTCAACTATTTCATATGATTGAAATATTTGATCTGAAATTCACTGTAAATACTCGTTATAGATAAATAAGTTCAATAGATATTTTTGAATATTTCTATTATTTGTTGGTTTTTTTTGTTTGTATTTTGTAAATGCCTTGCATCTAAATCTATTCAGAGTGAAAATTGTATTTATTTTTTGTTATTTTATTGTTAACTATTAGAATTTTGGATTATAAGTTGTAATTTATTGAATTTATAAGCAATTAGAAATAAAATATATAGTTTATTAAGCAGGCCTAAACAAAAATCAATGAATTTTTAAAAGACCCCTATTAAATCATAACACTCAACTACTATGGCAAAATCTAAATCGATTATTCTTATTCATGGCAATTTTGTAAACAATACAAGCTGGACTGATTGGAAAGGCTACTATGAGCAAAAAGGATATACCGTTTATACCCCGGCCAATCCGGGACATGAAGGAAGCCCTGCTGAACTGCGAAGCAAAGTTCATCCTGATCTTACTAAAACAGGCTTTGTTGATGTGGTTAATAACATCGCCAAAATTATCGACCGGCTGCCGGAAAAGCCATTGGTGGTAGGTCATTCTATGGCCGGAATGGCAACTATGAAATTAGTGGAAATGGGTAAAGCTGCAGCCGGTGTTAGTATAGATGGCGCTCCACCAAAAAATGTATTTCCACCGTTTACAACGTTAAAGTCAGTTATTTCTGCTTTCGGTTTCTTTTCAAGTACTGATTACTTTATGGGTAGTGGAGAATGGTACAACACACGGTTTTTTAATACTTTGCCCGAAAGCGAAAGACCCAAGGCGTTTGATCGAGTTGCTGTACCCGAAAGCTATAAGGTAAGTCGCGAACTGGTATTAAACTCATTCTCAAACATAAATTTTAATCGACCTCATGCACCTTTATTATTTATAGGAGGTGGTAATGATCATATATTCCCTGCTTCGCTTACCAAAACACTGGCTAACAAATATTCAGATAAGGCTAGCAAGGTAGATCTGAAGATTTTTGACGATAAAAGTCATTTTATATGCGGAGAACCGGGCTGGGAAAAGGTAGCCGATCATATTTTAAATTGGTACGAAAACTTGTAATGCCGGCTTGCGGGTGGTTTAATGAAAGATATGATTGGAGAACTCCATAGCCTCTGTCCAATAATCCATATTAAGCCCGGTATTGATTTGTTGGTCATTCAAGTAGGAAAGTATGCTTTCAGTGGAGATATTTCCTGTGAGCTCGTCTTTGGCCATCGGGCAGCCTCCATATCCCTTTAATGCTGAATCAAATCTTCGGCAACCGGCTTGCCAGGCTGCATCGATTTTTTCCAATCGTGTAGTCGGGGTAGAGTGGAGGTGAACGCCTAATTCTATTTTAGGGTGGTCATTCGTTACGTTTTTAAACAGATAGTCAATGTTTTGGGGATTGGAAACACCGATAGTATCCGATAAGGCTATAATTTTCACCCCAATACGGCTCATTTCTTTCACCCATTTAGAAAGAATGTCGGCGTCCCATTCATCGCCATATGGATTACCAAAGCCCATGGAGATGTAAATGACAAGTTCTTTACTATTTTTTATACAAAGCGATTGAATTTGCTGAACGGTATCAAAGGCTTCAGCTATAGAACTGTTTGTATTTCGTTGTTGGAATGTTTCTGAGATCGAAAATGGAAATCCGAGGTAAGTGATCTCCGGATGGAGAACGGCTTCTTCAGCGCCTCTTAAATTGGCAATTATCGCCAATAGTTTTGATCGGGTAGAACTTAGATCGAGCAATTTCAGCACCTCACGAGTATCTTTCATCTGAGGAATCGCTTTAGGTGAAACAAAACTGCCGAAGTCAATGGTATCGAATCCAACCTTCAACAGTTTGTTAATATATTCAGCTTTTAATTTAGTAGGAATAAATTCCTCAATTCCCTGCATCGCATCACGAGGGCATTCTATTAATTTTAAAGGAGTGTTGCTCATGTTTGTAGTCAATCGTCTTTAGTTCCCAGTCTCCATTCTCCAGTCTCCAATACTCAGTCTGCCTAATGCTGACTATCTACTGCGTAATGCCGACTGTCTACTGCGGATGGAGCTGCTTCTTTTTCAAACCTTCTGATGATCAATCGCGTGCCCCGGTCGTAACTGAAATAACTCCAAACCCAATTCACAAAAACCACCACCCGGTTACGGAAACCAACTAAAGTCATCAAATGAACAAACATCCATACAAACCAGGCAAATGTTCCCTGGAAACGAATAAATCCCATATCAACCACTGCGCGGTTTCTGCCAACGGTAGCCATTGAGCCTTTGTCAAAGTATTTAAAGGGCTCCATGGGAATATCGTTTATCTTTTTAATAATGTTTTTGGCAAATAGTCGACCTTGTTGTATCGCTGCAGGGGCAACTCCCGGGTGACCTTTAGGAAACTCATCGGTGATCATTGCCGCCACATCGCCAAGCGCAAAAATGTCATCGTAGCCTTCAATCTGGTTAAATACATTTACTTTAAATCGATTGCCACCAACAATCACCTCTTTGTTTATTCCGGGTAAGGTAACGCCTTTAACTCCAGCCGACCAGATGACCACTTTTGTTTCAAGTGCTTTTCCGCTGCCTAATTGCACTCTTTCACCATCAAAACTTAATACACGTTCATTCAAACGAACGTTTACACCCATGCTTTTCAAGAAATCAGCTGATTTTTCTGAAGCCTGAACCGACATCGCTCCAAGTAAACGATCTCCACCTTCAATCAAGTTAATTTGCATGCGTCGTATGTCTAACTCAGGATAGTCATGCGGCAATACATGGTTTTTAAGTTCTGCTAGTGCTCCTGCAGTTTCAACCCCTGTTGGTCCGCCACCAACCACCACAAAGTTCATGTAGGCTTCCTGCTCATTTATACTGTCGGTTAGTAATGCACTTTCGAGGTTTTGTAAAACCAAACTGCGCATATCCAAAGCTTCCGGAATCGTTTTCATTGGCATGGTGTTATCTTCCAGGTCTTTCATTCCAAAGTAATTAGAACTTGAACCTGTAGCGATTACCAGGTAATCATAATGGATTTCGCCAATATTGGTTTTCAGTACCTTTCTATCTGGAATAACTTCCTGCGCTTCCGCCACTCGGAATATAAAGTTCTTTTGATTTTTGAAGATCTTACGTAGTGGGTGAGCAATGGAGTCGGGTTCTAAACCACCGGTAGCCACCTGATAGAGTAGGGGTTGAAAAGTATGGTAATTGTGCCGGTCGATCATAATTACCTGTACTTCTTTGTTGTTTAGTTTTTTAGCAGCCTGAATACCGCCAAATCCGCCACCAATAATTACAACTCTTGGGAAATTAGTTTCTGGGATATCAATTGACATAAGCTTGTTTAGTAGAGTTATTCAATATTAAATAAAAACCACCGAACCAGCTATTAAGTTTTCAATAAAAATTAAAATATAGCTCAGGTCAGTTAACAAAAAAAGGCGCAAACCTTACGATTTGCGCCTTTAAACTACATTAAGTAGCACTATTATTTTTTATCGTCCTTACGGATAAAGTCAACAACAATTGGAGTTGCCACAAACAGTGATGAGTAAGTTCCTACCACAATACCTACCAGTAATGCGAAAGAGAAACCACGAAGAATTGCACCACCGAAGATGAACAATACGATCAACACTAACATGGTACATAAACCTGTTACAACGGTACGGTTTAAGGTGCTGTTTAAGGCACTGTTTATAACCTGACCCATCGTTTCGTTTTTACTATGGTGTAAGCCCATATACTCACGTACACGGTCAAATACTACTACGGTATCATTCATTGAATAACCCATAATGGTTAAGATGGCCGCAATGAATGTTTGATCAACATCTAACGAGAATGGTAATAAACCGTTAAAGATCGAGTAGATAGCAATGATAATTAACACGTCGTGGAAAAGGGCAACTGTAGCACCAATACCAAACTGCCATTTGCGGAAACGGATTAAAATATAGATATAGATAATTACCAACGCTAAGCCAATTGACCAGAACGCTGAAACTTTAATATCATTCGCAATGGTAGGACCTACCTTACGTGAATCCATGATTTCCGATTTGCCACCAATTTTAGCTAAACCATCTTTTAATTTAGATTCAACCTCTTGGTCAACATGATCCGATTGATTATCAATTTGATAGGAAGTGGTAATACGAACTTGTCTGTTATCACCAATTCCTGAACCACCAAAGGTTTTAACCTCCGGAGCATCTCCGCCAAATGCAGGAGTTAACGCTTCACGGATTTCACCAACTTTAACATCTTTGTCGAAACGAACAGTATAAGTTCTGCCGCCTTGGAAATCAACTCCTAAGCTTAAACCTCTTGTTGCCAATGAAACAGCACCTGCTAAAATGATAACAACAGAGATGATATAGAAAACTTTACGTTTCGATACGAAATCGAAATCAGTGTCTTTGAACCAGTTTTTAGAGAACTCATTGGTGAATTTAATCACTTTGTTTTTAGCTAACTGCGCTTCAAAAATTAAGCGGGTGATGAAGATAGCTGAGAACAATGAAGTGAAAATACCGATGATCAATGTGGTTGCGAAACCTTGGATCAAACCTGAAGAGAATACATACAGGATGATACCCAATAATAAAATGGTTACGTTAGCATCGATAATGGCTGAGTAAGCATGTTTAAAACCATCGGTAATGGCCATACGTAGGCTCTTACCATGGTCAAGCTCTTCTTTGATACGTTCGTAGATCAATACGTTGGCATCAACCGCCATACCAATGTTAAGCACGATACCAGCAATACCCGGTAAAGTTAACACAGCACCAAATGAGGCCAATACACCAATCATGAAGAATAAGTTCACAATTAAAGCGATATCAGCAGAAACACCGGCTTTGTTATAGTAAACCGCCATGAAGATGAACACAACGATTAAACCAGCTAAACATGAGATTAAACCGTTGTTAATAGCTTCCTGACCTAAAGTTGGGCCTACAGTTGCTTCTTCAACGATTTTTGCAGGAGCAGGTAATTTACCCGCTTTTAAGATGTTGGCTAAGTCTTCAGTTTCTTTTGGAGTGAATTTACCAGAGATTGATGAAACACCGCCTGAAATTTCATTTTGAACGTTAGGAGCTGAATAAACCGCATCATCCAATACAATAGCAATTGGACGTTTGTTAGCAGCAGCAGCTTCTGCAGTAATCCTTCTCCATTCTTTAGCTCCATCAGCATTCATGTACATGGTTACTTCCGGAGAACCGTCCTGGTTGAAGTCATTACGTGCATTTGATATTACATTGCCACCTAAAGCCGCTTTTCCTTCGCGACCGCTAGATTTCAATGCAAACAATTGGAAAATATTCTTTTCGTTAACAGATTTAACTGACCATGCAAATCTGATGTTTGATGGGAAATTAGCTTTAACGGCAGGAATTGCTAAGTATTGATTGATCTTAGCGGTATCTTTTAATGCAGCATAACCAATTACAGCACCTGGAGCCAATGACTGTTGGCCATTTTGAGCCTGGTAAGTACTTGGAATTAATACTGAAAATAATGGATTTTGTTTAGCCATTAACGCCTGAGCAGCAGCTGAATCTTTTTTGCCAGCTTCAGGTTTCATTTTATTTAAAAGCGCTAAATCGCCTTTTTTCTGAGTAGTATCTGCTTTACCGGTTGAATCAACTTTAGCAGCACCTTTGTCTGTTAAAGCTAGTTGTGAAGCTATAGCTGTATTAGCAGCTACTAAACCTCCATAAATCTCACCGTTATCATAAGTTTCCCAGAATTCCAATTTAGCCGAACCTTGTAAAAGCTTACGAACACGCTCTTTGTCGTCAACACCCGGTAATTCAATTAAAATGCGGTTACCGCCAATTTTCTGAATATTTGGCTGGGTTACACCGAATTTATCGATACGAGTACGAAGAATTTCAAAAGAACGATTAAAAGCGTTTTCCGATTCTGTTTTTAATATTTTAATTACATCAGCATTCGAAGTGCTATAATCAATACGGCCTTTATTTTCTGCAGTTGCAAAAATTGAAGCTAATTTTCCGGCTGGAGCAACTTCGTTATAAGCAGTAGCGAATAATTCAACAAAATCTTTTGAAGATCCTTGTGTAGAACGTTGCTTAGCTAAATCGAGTGCTTTGTTGAACGCAGCATCAGTACTGTTACCTGACATTGAACGGATCAAATCAACCATGGAAACTTCCATAGTAACGTTCATTCCGCCTTTAAGGTCAAGACCCAGGTTTAACTGTTTCTCTTTACACTCTCTGTAGGTAAACTTTGCTACACCTAAATCATACACTGGTTCGGTAGCAATCGAATCCAAATAATAACTCTCTTTGGCTGCGTTGCCGTTGGCATATTCTTTTGCCTTTTTCTCCACTCGGCTCGTTACCACTGTAAACGAAATGTGGTAAATACAAGCAAGCGCTAGAGCAATTGCCACAAACCTGATGACACCTTTTCCTTGCATAATGCGGTTAATTTAAATAAAGCGTTGTTTATAAAGTTTTCTTGGTTTTTTTACGAAGTCGCAAATCTAAATAAATTTTGATTCTACGCAAGTTTATGTTAAACATTCAGCCAATCGTATAAAATATTATTAGGCATATATTCTACTTAATGATTATTTATTTGTTGTGCTTTCTTAATACATTAATCTATAATATACTTTTGTAAGTATCAGTAATTCAATATTTTATATTTTATATTGAAAAATATATTTTTAATTTTAATCATACCAACCGATCTAACATTTACATACAATGGAAAACTCTAAAAATTATGCATTAGGATGGTTAAGAGACCTTCCTAGTTTTAAAGATTATACTCCCGACACCAAAGACGTGCCCAATAGCTTAAAAGTTTTAGGTGAATCAGATTCAATTAAAACGATGTTGAAAACTGCAGGGGTTACCGCATCTAAACCTGCTTTACCTGCTTCTAAAGATTTACGAAAATGGTGTTCTCCGATTGAAGATCAACAGAGCATTGGTTCATGTACCGCCAATGCAGGCGTTGGCATAATTGAATATTATGAGCGTCGTGCCTTTGGAAAACACATTGATGCTTCACGGCTTTTTTTATACAAGGTTACACGTAATTTACTTAAATGGACAGGTGACACAGGAGCGTATTTGCGTTCAACCATAGGTGCAATGACCTTGTTTGGGGTTCCCCCTGAAGAGTTTTGGCCCTATCAAATCAGTGATTATGATATCGAACCATCGGCTTTTTGCTATGCATTTGGGCAAAATTATAAAGCAATTACCTATTACCGGCTCGATCCTCCCGGCACAAAAGCAACGGAACTTCTTACAGCTATCAAATCTCATTTAAACTCGGGTATACCAAGTATGTTCGGTTTTTCGGTGTACAATTCTATTTATTCTGCCGAAAACGGCCGCATTCCATATCCATCAGCAAGTGATCCTCTGGTTGGAGGTCATGCCGTCCTTACAGTGGGCTATGATGATAAATTGGAAATTCCTACTGCCGCGGGCGATAAGAAAACCAAAGGAGCTTTGCTGATTCGCAACTCCTGGGGTAAGTCATGGGGAGAAAACGGTTACGGCTGGTTACCTTATGAATATGTTTTAAATGGGATTGCTGTCGACTGGTGGGTCTTGCTTAAAAATGACTGGATCAATACCGGCAATTTCAAGGCTTAAAAGCGCTGCTTGTTTTATGAGATATCTTACTGTTTGAGTAATTTTTAAAATAGATGACTTTAAGATCCGGGATGAGAAAAATTCATTTTCCTTCCCGGATCTCTTTTATATCCTAGGCATATTTATTGTATCCTAATAAATCGGATGAAGTACCCTTCAACCCAAAAATTATGGAAACTAAAATTCTCAGACTGAATGACAGCATTTTTATTGCCTTGCCAGGAAAAGGTACCTCGGGCTTGGTTTGGCAATTTAAAGTTGATAATGAAGGAATAATTGAAGTTTCAAAAGTGGATTATGAGGATGATGTTCATGAAATTGACAAAAACATTCCTGTAGGATCATCTATTCCGGAAGTTTTTAAAGTAATAGGGAAAAAGAAAGGGAATGCTAAAATCCATTTTGAACAAAGACGCCCGTGGGAACCATCATCCACTCCAATTGATACAGGCGATTATGAAATTACTGTTGAAGAATAGGATTTAAGCTTTTTTATAAGTTACAAAGGAATAATCGATCTTGTTTTTTTCATCGGCAACATGGTCTTCCCTTTGCACTTCTGTCCATTCGTTGTTTGAAATTTCCGGGAAAAAAGCGTCTCCATCAAAAGAAGACTTTACTTCGGTAACATACAAAGTGTCACTGCGATCAATTGCTTGTTTATAGATCTCAGCGCCCCCAATAATAAAGACCTCATTGTCACTTTCGCTAATCGAAATAGCTGCATCCAAAGAATCGGTTACTTCGCAACCTTCCAGCTTTAGATCTTTATTTCTACTTATAACTATATTTCTGCGGTTGGGTAATGGCTTGCCAATCGAATCATAGGTTTTGCGACCCATAATTATAGTATTGCCTGTCGTCAGTTTTTTGAAGTACTTTAAATCAGCCGGTAAATGCCAGATAAGAGTGTTATTATTTCCGATAACGTTATTCTTAGCTTTAGCTACAATAATGCTTAAGGTCATATATGGACTATGTATTAACTACCATTCAATTAAACAGCTACAGCGGCTTTTATATGTGGATGTGGGTCATAACCGGTTAGTGTAAAATCTTCAAACTTGAAGTCGAAAATATCTTTCACTTCCGGATTTAACTCCATTTTGGGCAAAGGTTTGAAATCACGGCTCAATTGCAGTTTGGTCTGTTCAAGATGATTCAGATATAAATGGGCGTCGCCAAAGGTGTGAACAAAATCTCCTGGTTTTAATCCGCAAACCTGGGCCATCATCATGGTTAATAAGGCATACGAAGCAATATTAAACGGAACTCCTAAAAAAATGTCGGCACTACGCTGATATAATTGGCAAGATAATTTTCCGTCGGCCACATAAAACTGAAAGAAGCTATGGCATGGTGGTAAAGCCATATTATCTACTTCTGCCACGTTCCAGGCACTTACTATAATTCTGCGTGAATCAGGATTGTTTTTAATTTGATTCACTACTTTTTCGATTTGATCGATCTTTCCTCCATCAGGAGTAGGCCATGAACGCCATTGTGATCCATACACAGGGCCTAATTCGCCGTTTTCATCTGCCCATTCATCCCATATACTCACGCCGTTTTCTTTCAGGTAGGCAATATTAGTTTCACCCTTTAAAAACCAAATCAATTCATGAATGATCGACTTTAAATGCACCTTTTTAGTGGTAACCAACGGAAAGCCCTCACTTAAATCAAATCGCATTTGGTAACCAAAAACACTAATAGTTCCTGTTCCGGTACGGTCATGCTTTTCAACTCCGTTATCGAGCACATGCTGCATTAAATCGTGGTATTGTTTCATTGACTTAGATCTGAGTATGGAGATTTGTGTATTCAGATAAATTAACTCTGGCAAATCGTCTTGCAAAGTAACGAAGCTTTCAAGTTCTGCCAAAATACTTTTAAACAATTCGTGTAATTTGTTAAAACATTTTAATTCCTGTTTAAAAATTGGGAATAATTCGTGTAATTCGTATTCTTCTTATGATACTATTCCCTAACGCTAAAATTAATCTCGGTCTTAATATCGTTGAAAAACGTGCTGACGGCTTTCATAATATCGAAACCGTTTTTTATCCTATTAAGATCAATGATTCATTGGAGGTTATTGAAGCTACTGAAACCAAGTTTAATGTTCATGGTGTTGATATTCCCGGGAATGTTAAAGACAATATTTGTTTAAAAGCGTATGAGCTTTTGAAACATGATTTTGATCTTCCTGCAATTGAAGTTCATCTGCTAAAGAACATTCCGGTAGGAGCAGGTTTGGGTGGCGGTTCTGCTGATGGCTCTTTTATGCTGAAGCTGCTTAATCAAAAGTTTGAACTCGGCTTAACTGTCCAACAATTGCAAAATTATGCCCGCCAATTGGGTAGCGATTGTGCTTTTTTTATCGAAAATAAACCTGTTTTTGCTTTTGGTAAGGGTGATGAATTTGTTGAACAGGAAGTAAATCTTGATACCTACTATTTGGTGTTGGTTAAACCAGCAATTCATGTTTCCACGGCCGACGCTTATGGGGGATGCCTGCCTTCGAAGCCCCAAACTTCATTGCAAATGCTTTTACATTTACCCGTTGCTGAGTGGAAAGCACTAGTAATGAACGATTTTGAATCCACTGTTTTTCCAAAATATCCTGAAATAAGAGCTATTAAAGAGCACTTATATAATAATGGAGCCTTATATGCCTCAATGAGTGGAAGCGGATCATCTGTTTTTGGAATTTTTCATAGTCCTGTTCAATTACCTGAATTGGGAAAAATACATAAGGTTTTCTACGGAGTTTAATTCTTTCTGGACACCATAAAATCTATTCTCAATTTTTTAACTAATAATTAAAAATATTGTGAGTGTTTTATGGAATAAGTTTCCTGTGTGCATCTAATAAGAAACTTAATTCTTATAGCCATGAAGAACCTGTTCACTAACTCCAACGATTTAACAGAAATTGTTTTCGAAAACCGTCATAAAGAATATGGCGCTTACCAGCTACGCACTCGTTACGACAGAACCATGCGTCGTTCATTATTTACTTCCGTAGGTGCTTTAGCCATTTTAGGTATCACTTCACTCATGTTTCGCTCAAAAGCCGATGAAGGTCCGGTGGTTCTTTCTATTCCGTATTTTATTGATAATAATAAATATGTAATAGTGCCTGATGAGCCTAAGGAAGTGGAATTGCCGCATAAATCGGATGTAAAACCAATGGCCTCAACCATAAAGGATGTAATTCCGGAAGTGGTACCTGATAATCAGGCAACCGGTACGGTTCCAACAGCTGAGGAACGAGAGGGAAAGGTAGCCGCAACCACTACTACCGATGTTCCAGGAGGTAGCCAGGTGGCCAATGTAATGCCCGATGGATCCTCAAATGGAGGAGAGGGTGTTGGAAATACTGCTGAGCCTGCAACAGAAACACCATTTAATCATGCCGAAGAAATGCCTGAATATGAAGGTGGTTTTCAAAAAATGTTCAAGTTTATTGGAAGGAATATGAATTATCCAGGCATGGCGGTTGAGAATCAGATTGAAGGAAATGTGACCGTTCAGTTTATAGTTGATAAGGATGGAAGTGTTTATAATGCGACAGTTTTAAAAGGAATAGGAGGTGGTTGCGACGAAGAAGCTATTCGCGTAGTGAAGTTGCTGAAATTTAAACCCGGAAGGCAAAACGGGCAACCGGTAAAGGTTCGCTTTAGCTTGCCTATCCGTTTTACGCTAAATTAAATGAATTTCAAACCATCTGCCTTTTAATGTGTTAGTGTGTTGGCGTCGATATTATCGGCGCTTTTTTAGTTTTTAATGACCAGTCTTTAAAATTTTTGTTCATAAAAGATACATTTCTACTTTTTACCCAAATTTTGATTTTTTAAATGAGATAAATTGTTTGGTGTTAAATTTTTATACAAACACGTGTTTTTTAATAATTTTTTCATTTTTTGTTCTTTATATTAGAAGTAACTCTTGTTTGGAACGATTTTTTTAATATTTTTGCAAATAAACTACTAAGCCAATAGGATTTATGTACAACGAGCTGATTGACAAACTTCAGGAAGAAACACAGAATTTAGGTTTGGCTGAAGCACTGGTATTCGTTGCTGAAAAATTTAAAGGTAAAACTGTGTTTTCTACTTCATTTGGAATAGAAGACCAAGTGATTACTGATGCGATTTTCAGGTCGAAAGCAGATGTAAAACTATTTACTCTTGACACTGGCCGTTTATTTGAAGAAACCTATGAAGTTTATTCCAGAACAGTTTCTCGTTATAAATTAGCTATTGTACCGTATTACCCAAATCAGGATGAAATCCAAGAATTTGTGGTTAAAAAAGGCATTAATTCGTTTTACGAATCAGTTGAAAACAGGAAAGAATGTTGCCGTATACGAAAGATTGAGCCTTTAAAAAAGGCATTGGCCGGAGCAGAAATCTGGATTACCGGTATCAGGGCTGAACAATCCGAAAATAGGAAGGATTTTCATTTGTTTGAATACGATGAAAGTTTTAAGTTAATAAAATTCAACCCTTTGCTATTGTGGACAGAACAGGAAGTAACTGATTATGTAAAAGCTAATTCAGTTCCTTATAATCCACTGCATGATAAAGGTTTTGTTAGTATTGGCTGTGCTCCTTGTACCAGAGCCATTGAACCGGGAGAAGATTTCCGCGCAGGACGTTGGTGGTGGGAAGACTCGAAAAAAGAATGTGGCCTACACAGTCATCAGAATTGATAATTAACCATGGCATATTGCCCCATGGAGCTTAACAAAGGAATAGATATTAGCTATGGCATAGGTCTATAGTCTAAGGACTAAAAATTATAAATATGAACAACCATTTAAAAACATTAGAAGAAGAGTCGATATACATTTTGCGTGAGGTGGCGGCTCAATTTGAGCGCCCGGCTTTATTGTTTTCGGGTGGAAAAGATTCCATTACCTTGGTCCATTTGGCTCGGAAAGCTTTTTTTCCGGCTAAATTCCCTTTTCCTTTAGTTCATATTGATACCGGTCACAATTTCGAAGAAACTATTGTTTTCAGAGACTGGCTGGTAAACAAAGTCGGAGCCCAGTTAATTGTGGGTTCTGTCCAAGATAGTATTGATCAGAAAAAAGTAGCTGAAGAAACCGGTAAATACGCCAGCAGAAATGCATTGCAAACGGTTACTTTACTTGATACAATAGAAAGAAACAAGTTTGATGCTTGTATAGGCGGTGCTCGTCGCGATGAGGAAAAAGCTCGTGCTAAAGAACGTATTTTCTCTGTTCGCGATGATTTTGGCCAGTGGGATCCAAAACGCCAGCGCCCTGAAATTTGGCATCACCTTAACGGTATGATCAATTTTGGTGAAAACGTGCGTATTTTCCCTATCAGCAACTGGACAGAATTAGATGTTTGGAGCTATATCAAACAAGAGAACATGGATCTTCCTAGTATCTATTTCACGCATAAACGTAATGTTTTTGAGCGCGATGGATTGATCTTCCCAGCTTCACCTTATATCAATATGGATGGAGAAGAGATCTTTGAAACCGATGTTCGTTTCAGAACCGTAGGCGATATGAGCTGTACGGCAGCAGTATTGTCAACTGCCGATAATGTGGATGATATCATCAGCGAGATCAAAGCCTCTACCATTTCTGAAAGAGGTGCCCGTTTTGATGATAAACGTTCGGAGGCAGCTATGGAAAAACGTAAATTGGCTGGGTACTTTTAGCCATAGTCTATTAACGATAGATCATAGAAAAGAAAGCAAAAACAATTTGATGACAGATGCGGCGTTTAATGGAGCTGCAAAAACATATAAAACATGGAACTACTTAAATTTTCGACCGCTGGAAGTGTAGATGATGGTAAAAGTACATTGATCGGTCGTTTATTATACGATACAAATTCACTTACAACCGACCAAATTCAAGCGGTTGAGGCAGCAAGTAAACGCAAGGGTTTTGATTATTTGGACCTTTCATTACTAACTGACGGATTAAGTGCAGAACGAGAGCAGGGCATTACAATCGATGTTGCTCATATTTATTTTAATACCGACAAACGTAAATTCATCATTGCCGATACTCCTGGTCACGTTGAGTATACCCGTAATATGGTTACTGGCTCGTCGAACTCTCAACTGTCGATTATTTTGATTGATGCCCGTAAGGGAGTAATCGAACAAACACACCGCCACTTTTTTATTGCCAATATGCTGCAAATACCAGAGGTAATTGTGTGTGTAAATAAGATGGATCTTGTTGATTACTCTGAAGATACTTTTAATAATATCCGTATTGAGTTTGAAGAGTTTGTTCGAGGTTTTGACCGCCTGCATCAAAATTTAACTTTTATTCCGGCTTCGTCGTTAAAAGGCGACAATATTGTGAATAAAGGTGAAAGCATGAATTGGTATAACGGTCCAACCTTATTAGAATATCTTGAGACTGTACAAGTAAACCAGGATGTAAACAGCAGGGATGCACGTTTTCCTGTTCAATATGTAATTCGCCCACAGTCGGAAGAGTTTCATGATTACCGTGGTTATGCCGGAAATGTGGCCAGCGGTAAATTCAGCGTTGGAGACGAGGTGGTAGCTTTCCCTTCTGGTTTAAGCTCAAAAATTAAACAAATAACCACTTTTGATGGCAATTTGCAATCAGCTGAAGCAAAACAGTCGGTTACTTTATTGCTCGAAGATGAGATCGATATTACACGTGGAAATTTAATTGCCAGAGCCGGTAATGAACCTCGGGTTGAAAAAGAATTTGCAGCTCAATTGTGCTGGATGGATACAACCGCTTCTGTTCCTGGAGGAAAATACATCATTCAGCATAGCAACAACCGTGTAAAAGCCATGTTGAAAGAGGTGGATTACATTGTAAATACCAGTACCCTGGAAAAGGATACGGATCGTAAGCAACTGAAGCTTAATGATATTGCACAGGTTCAAATTAAAACCGCCCAGCCTTTATTTTTTGACTCATACGAGCAAAACAAAGCGAACGGTTCTTTTATTATTATTGATGAAGGCACAAAAAATACCGTTGCTGCCGGAGTAATTTTATAGATAAAACTTAAGGACAAGATAGCAAGCACAGAAGATAATCATTGTTTGGATTCCATCTTTGCTCCAATATCTTTGTTCTAAATTGTGATTATGAATATTAAACTCGAACGTAAAAATAATGCCTATCATTTTGAAGCTGTAAATGAGCAGGGGAATGTGTTGGCAATGGATGCAAATCCGGCAATTGGTGGCGAAAACAAAGGTTTTCGTCCAATGGAGACGCTGTTAGCAGGTTTAGGTGGATGCAGCGCTATTGATGTGATCTCTATCCTTACTAAACAAAAAGAGCCTATTGCAGACCTGAAAATTAGCATTGATGCTAAAAGGATAGAAGGTGAAGTTCCTTCACTATTTGAAATTATTAATGTTGAATATCACTTTTTTGGTGAATTAAACACCGATAAAATTGAACGGGCTTTAGCTTTAACTTTTGATAAATATTGCTCTGTTGCTCAAATTTTAGGCAAATCGGCTAAGTTAAGCTATACCTATAAACTGAATTAAATTATTCAATTCAAAATCATAAGGCCTGTCGGAATTAAATTTCCGCAGGCCGATTTAAAATATTGTTTGCAGTTTAAAATTAGGCTTATATCTTTGCAAACACTTTGAATTACTCCTTTACTTGTTCTAAGTAATTGTAATTCTTATACAGAAGAGGCGAGAGAACAGGCTCTGAGACCCTCTGGCAACCGCCAAAATGGAAAGGTGCCAATTCCTGCCTGAATCGAAAGATTTGGGAACTATAAAAATTACATGATAATGATTACAGCAAAAATTTCATTTTCGGATACTTGTACGCTTTTGCCTGATGGCACCAAAGCCTTGTTTTCATTTTCATCGTTTTCTTCATTTAATCACTCATTTATTTTAAGAACATATGTCAAATTTTGAAACTAACGCCATAAGAATTCAAGCAGAGCGTTCAGGAGCGAAAGAGCATTCGGCTCCCATTTATCTTACATCTAGCTATAAATTTGATGATGCTGAAGATATGCGTGCCCTGTTTGCCAATGAGCGCGAAGGAAATATCTATAGTCGTTATTCAAACCCTAATACTTCTGAATTAATTGAGAAAATGGCCATTTTGGAAGGCACTGAAACGGGTTGGGCTACATCGTCGGGTATGGCAGCAATTTTTACCACTTTCGCTGCTTTTTTAAAATCAGGTGACCATGTGCTTTCGAGCCGGTCTATTTTCGGTTCCACTCATCAACTGTTGGTAAATGTTTTTCCAAAATGGGGTGTAACTTCATCTTATGCTGATTTGGACAAGCCGGAAGAATGGGAGTCATTAATTCAGCCAAATACTAAGCTGATATTTGTTGAAACTCCGTCTAACCCAGGAATAGATATTATCGATCTGGAATGGTTGGCTAAATTGTCTAAAAATCATAATGCATTGCTGGTGGTCGACAATTGCTTTGCTACCCCGTATTTGCAACAACCGATTAAATTAGGTGCTGATTTATCTATTCACTCAGCAACTAAATTTATTGATGGTCAGGGCCGTACGTTAGGAGGACTGATTTTGGGAAGCAATAAACTGATAGCAGACATTGAAGCATTCGCCCGTCATTCAGGTCCCGCAATGTCACCATTTAATGCCTGGATATTATCTAAAAGCCTTGAAACACTGGCTGTTCGTATGGATCGTCATTGTGAAAGTGCTTTAAAAGTGGCTGAGTTCTTAGAGCAAAATGAAGAAATCGAACTAGTAAAATACCCGTTTTTGAAATCTCATCCTCAATACGAAATTGCTAAAAAACAAATGAGAGCAGGAGGGGGCATTGTTACTTTTGTAGTTAAGGGTGGATACGAACGCGCCAGCAAGTTTATGGATTCATTAAAAATGTTCTCTATTTCAGCTAATTTGGGTGATACCCGCTCAATTGCAACACACCCGGCTTCAAGTACACATTCTAAGCTTACAGAAGCTGAACGTTTACAGGTTGGTATTAGTCAGGGAGCAGTTCGCGTCTCCATTGGTTTAGAACATATCGACGATATTTTACAAGATATTAAGCAAGCACTTGAAGTTTCAAAGCTTCAAATAGCGTAAAAACGGTGTTTTTAGGGCATTTTATAAAATGTCCTAAATTTTTTTTAAAATAGTCTACTAGTTCTGTAGGATTTATATATATTTGTTTTCGAAAGATTATTATAATGAAAAACAATCAACTTATAAATAAGCAACCTATGTGTTGTTGTTGTTGCTAAAAGGATTCAACCACTTCTAGCAATGGTTAGCAGCTTTCTGTAAATCAACTTATTAAATATCAACTTATTATTAATAGAATGAAGAAATCATTACTACTGGCTATTCTTTTGACCCTTTCGCTGAGTGTTTTTGCTCAGGATGCAATTGTGATCAGCGGCACAATCAGAGATAAAGATTCTAATGATCCCCTGAGCGGAGTATCAGTTCACATTAAAGGTACCAATGCTGGTACTGCAACTAACAACGATGGAAAGTTTGAGTTAAAAACCCGAAGAAAACTTCCTTTTATTTTACAAGTGGCTTTGGTTGGCTTTCAAACCCAGGAATTTGAAGTGAAAGACATAAATCAGTCTATTGCCCTAAATCTTTCGAGTATCAATATTCAGGCAAATGAGGTGGTAGTAACGGCTTCTAGGGTGGAAGAAAATATATTGAAGTCGCCTGTTGCCATAGAAAAACTGGATATAAGAGCAATTAAACAGTCTCCGGCTCCAAGTTTTTATGATGCTTTGGAAAATGTGAAGGGGGTACAAATGACAACATCCAGCCTAACCTTTAAAGTTCCTAACACCCGTGGTTTTAATATTCCTAACAATTTTAGGTTCATGCAATTAGTAGATGGTGTTGACATGCAGGCGGCAACGCTTGGTGTACCTTTGGGTAATGCCATTGGCCCCACAGAACTGGATATTCAAAGCATAGAAATAACTCCTGGTGCAGCCTCAGCTCTTTATGGTATGAATGCTATTAACGGTATGTCGAATTTATTGACCAAAAGCCCATTTGTATACCAGGGATTAAGCATTTATACACGTACAGGTTTTAACCATGTGGGTGAAGGAACAGGAAGAGATATCAGTAATTTAACGGAAACAGCAGTTAGATATGCCAAGGCGTTTAATAATAAATTCGCCTTCAAGGTAAACGCAAGCTTTATGCAGGGCACCGATTGGCTGTCGGATACTCGTCTTGACCAAAATCCAAACAATTTAAAATCGGCTAATCCGGGATATCCTGCCTTAGATGGGCCTAATAATATAGTTTTCGATGGATGGAATAAATATGGAGATGATGCGCTTGCAGGCAGTAATACGGTTTCTGTTACCGGCTTAACCATCGATGGAAAAGCAAATCAAACGTTAACAGTTGGTCGTACCGGTTATTGGGAAAAGGATCTGGTAAGTCCTAAAGTGGATAACCTTAAGGTGGACGCTTCTTTTCATTATCGAATTAATGACAAAGTAGAAGCTTCTTATTCTTACCGTATAGGACGAATGGATGGAGTTTTTCAACGCGGTAATAAGATTCAGCTGGATAATGTAGTTGTTCAAAATCACAAGGTAGAGGTAAAAGGGGCTAATTTCTTGTTAAGAGGTTATCTTTCCTTGGAAAATACCGGCGATTCATTTAACGTAAAGCCATTGGCTGATAACCTTGACTTATCCAGTGGAGGAAGTGCTTCCGTTTGGGGAGCTAAGTTTAAAACCGCACTTAATAATTATTCTGCCGAACATGGTGGGGCTTTAACTTCTGAAAATTTAGCGGCAGCTACTCAATTTGCACGCCAAGCGGCCGATGCAAGTCGTGTTCAACCCGGTACACAAGCATTTCAGGATTTAAAAAACACCATTATCGGTATTAATAACTGGGATATTAAGTCTTCTACCATTCCTGATGCACCGGAGACAGGAGGTGCAGCATTGGTGCAAAATAGCCGTATGTACAACCTTGAAGGTCAGTGGGATCTGTCAAAAGAAGTGAAGTTTTTCGATCTGTTGATCGGTGGCGATGCCCGTTTCTATCAGATTATTCCTGACGGAAATAACTTCGTAGACTTTTCACGCCCGATTGAAGAGCGAAACAAACCATTGCCAGATGGAAGTTTTGGCGAGGATGTATCCTATAAGAAATTTGGCGGTTTCGCGCAGATTACCAAAACATTTTTCCAGGAAAAACTTAAACTTTTTGCCTCTCTACGCGGAGATTACAATCCTGAATTCGACCCTAAATTTACACCACGTATAGCCGCTGTTTACACCGTTGCTAACAAACATAACTTCAGGGTAACTTATCAAAAAGGATATCGTTTCCCAGCATTATTTGAAGCACTATCATATGTAAATAACGGTAGGGTAAAACGCGTGGGCAGCTTGCCATATATCAATGAAGGCTTAGGTTATTTGGATAATAGCTACACACAATCATCGGTTGTAAACTTCAATGCTGCTGTTAAAGCTGGGGGAAATACTGATGCAGCTGCATTAGCCAACAGAGGCTTATTGAAAGTGGCTAACCTTCCTGATGCCAGCCCTGAGCAGATTAATTCATTTGAAGTGGGTTATAAGAGTATTTTATTCGACAATAAGCTGGTGGTTGATTTTGACGCTTATACTAATACTTATACAGGCTTTTTAGGTCAGGTACAGGTATATGTTCCCAAGGGAGAAACTGTTGGGTCAGATGCAGCAGTATTAGCAATGGTCGATAGAAACCGTGATCCTAACCCTGGAAGCGGAGGAAATGCAGCGAGTAAAGGTCAGGATCGTTACCGTGTTTATACCAATGCTAAAAACAAGTATAATAACTATGGATCGGCATTGGGTTTAACTTATAATTTTTATAAGAAATACACTGTAGGAGGGAATGTAAGCTACAATAAAATGAAAGCCAACTCCACTTCCGACATATTTGTAACAGGTTTTAATACGCCTGAATGGTCGGGAAATGTTTCCTTTGGTAATAGAGAGATCATTAAAAATGTTGGATTTAGCGTTATCTACAAATGGCAAACTTCTTTCTTATGGGAAAGTCCGTTGGTAACCGGTCAGATTAATGCTATTCACAATTTTGATGCTCAAGTTTCATTGGCAATTCCACAGGCTAAAGCTAGTGTTAAAGTTGGCGGAACAGATTTGTTCAATAAAGCTTACTTGCAATACGCCGGAGGGCCAACAATTGGCGGTTTATATTATGTTGCCATTTCGTTTGATGGCTTATTAAATAAGTAAATGATTTAATTTGATGACTGCTGATCCATTCCAAAGGAACTGCAACTCATCTTAAATAAAGATGTTTTTAATTGCGTAGGGCGTAATTAATTACGATTGGTTGATAACAGAAGCATGGTTGACTAATAATCAACTATGCTTTTTTATTGTAACTGGTTGAAGTATAGTTAATTACATTTTTGTGACAACTTTTCTTTTTCAGGCTCGTAAAAAAGAGCATGAGAAACTTCAAAGACATAGTTCAGGCCTTAAAAAGAGGAGAAGAAGTGACCATTGAAATTAAGCTCGAATTTGACGAACGTCATATTTTGTTGTTGGCGGGCATTTTAACGGTTACGGTTCTGAATCTCATGATCTTCTAAACAATTCTTCTAATAAAATTATAAGTGTTCAGATTTAACGAATAGTTGAATTTGAATTGCTACGATATCTCATTTTTCCTGAATTCCTTCCGGTTTAAAATATTTTTCCATCTTTTAGCTCTTATTGTTAAAATTTCAATAATTTCATCATATTGTTAACTATTTGATAAAAAGAGGTTCTGTTTATTAGAACTATTTTACATTTAGTTTTGATTAGTCAAAAAAAGGACTTATAATTGTATTATAATCCCATTAAATCTATAGACTATATAAATAGGATATGCAAAGCTTTAGGACAGAACTGGAAAACCCAATTGTTGAACGTGATATAATTGAATTAGAGCGAAAAATTCAATTGTTTCGTGAGGGTAAAATAGATGAGGAGAAATTCCGTAGTTTACGTTTAGCCCGTGGTATTTATGGCCAGCGTCAGCAAGGAGTTCAAATGGTGCGTATTAAATTGCCTTATGGTAAAGTAAGCACCGAGCAGCTAGAGCGTATCTGTCAGGTTTCTGATGAATATTCACGTGGTAATCTGCATATTACAACCCGTCAGGATATACAAATTCACTATGTTAGCTTAGATCGTACTCCTGAATTATGGGCCGAATTGGAAAAGGATGATATTACCCTTCGCGAGGCTTGTGGAAATACCGTACGAAACGTAACAGCTTCATCAATGGCCGGTATTGATCCTGCCGAGCCATTTGATGTTTCGCCATATGCACAGGCGGCTTTTGAATACTTTTTACGTAATCCGGTGTGTCAGGAAATGGGACGCAAAGTAAAAATCGCGTTTTCTTCTTCTGAATCAGATACTGCCTATACTTTTATGCACGATTTGGGCTTTATTCCTAAAATAAAACTAATTGATGGTAAAGAGGTTAGAGGCTTTAGAGTGATGCTTGCCGGCGGTTTAGGTTCACAACCTTACCTGGCAGAGTTAGCCTACGAATTTTTACCAGTTAACCAGGTCATCCCGTTTGCAGAAGCTGTTTTACGTGTGTTCGATCGTTATGGCGAACGTACAAAACGCCATAAAGCCAGAATGAAATATTTACTTCAGGATCTTGGTTTGGAAGGTTTCATGAAATTGGTGGAAGAAGAACGCATTTCCATTAAAAATAAAGTTTATGAAATTGATGGCACCGTTGCTAACGAAATTGTTCCACCTGCTGTTATCAATTTACCTGATTTTGAAATACTTGACTGGGTTAAATATGAAAAATGGCTTACAACAAATGTGTATAAACAAAAGCAAGTAGGCTATTTTGCAGTTGGTTTGAAGATCGCCAATGGTGATATCAAAACTCCGGTAGCCCGCAAATTAATTGATATTATTAAGGAACTGGCCACTGATGAGATCAGGCTGACTATTTCACAGGGAATGATCCTAAAATATGTTCCTGCCCAGCACTTGCCATACCTGTTCTATAAACTTGATCTGCTAGGTTTAGCCGAAATTGGTTTCGAAAGCACTGCAGATATTACCTCCTGCCCAGGAACCGATACCTGTAATCTGGGTATTTCAAACTCAACAGATATCACCAAAGAGCTCGAAAAAGTTATTTATGAAGAGTATCCCGAATTTATTTATACAAATGATGTGTCAATAAAAATTTCCGGATGCATTAACTCATGCGGGCAACATGCCATGGCGGCTATTGGTTTTCATGGTTCAAGTTTGAAAAAAGATAAATTGGTATTGCCTGCTCTTCAAGTATTAATTGGAGGAGGTGTTTTGGGTGACGGTTTAGGTTCGGTGGCCGACAAGGTTATTAAAGTACCTAGCAAACGCGGTCCTGATGTATTGCGTTATCTCTTAAATGATTACCAGGAAAACAGAGAGCAAGGAGAGTATTTCTTAAGCTATTATCAGCGTAAAGGAAAGATCTATTTCTATGATCTTTTAAATCCGCTTGCTGATTTGAGCAAAGTTACTGAGGATGATTTTATTGATTGGGGACAAACTGCTCCTTACGTTCAGGCTATTGGAGTGGGGGAATGTGCCGGTGTAGCGATCGACTTAGTGGCTACTTTGCTGCTTGATTCGGATGAAAAGGTTGCAAAAGCTCAGGAGGCGTTTGAAAAAGCTGATTATTCGGATAGTATTTATTATTCGTACACTTCATTTATCAATACTGCTAAAGCCTTATTAACATCAGAAGGTGTCAAAACCAATACCCAAAGTTGTATTGTTAAAGACTTTGATGTGAACTTTATTAATCAGGGTAAATTAAAACTCTCAGTAGGATTCGAAGAGCTTGTTTATCAGATCAATAAGAATGAGCCTGAAGCTGATTTCGCTGCTTATTATTTAGATCAGGCCAGAGGTTTTACAGCATTGATAAAAGAATACCGCGAATCAGTTTTGGTTCAATAGGTTTAAGCTAAAAGAAAGAGAGAATGGCCTTAATTAACAAAAATATAACACCTAAACTTACATTAGTTGGAGCAGGTCCTGGAGATCCGGATTTGCTTACAATTAAGGGTTTAAAGGCTCTTGCGGATGCTGATGTTATCTTATTCGACGCTCTGGCGAATGAGGAGCTTTTAAAATATGCCTCGAAAAATGCAGAATTGATTTCGGTGGGTAAGCGTGCCGGCAAGCATTCGATGAAACAAGATGAGATCAATCAATTGATTGTGAATAAAGCTTTTCAACGGGGGCATGTAGTAAGGTTAAAAGGCGGTGATCCTTTTATTTTTGGAAGAGGTTACGAAGAAATTGACTATGCAGAAGCTTTTGGCATCACCACTACAGTTATACCCGGAATTTCATCATTTTATTCAGTTCCTGAGCTTCAAAAGATACCAGTTACTGCTCGGGGCACCAATGAAAGCTTTTGGGTAGTAACCGGAACAACCGCATCAGGTGCACTTTCAAAAGATATAGTTCATGCCGCACAATCATCAGCAACAGTAATTATTTTGATGGGAATGCATAAGCTGGATGAAATTGCAGAGTTGTTTAGCCAAAATGGAAGAAAAGAAACACCCGTTGCCATTATACAAAATGGTTCTTTGCCTGAAGAGAAATCCGGCTACACAACAGTTGAATCAATGGTTGAAATGGCAAAAGCACAGCAGTTGTCAAATCCTGCAATTATAGTAATTGGAGAAGTGGTTCGTTTGGGCCGCAACTCTCACTTGTTTGAACAATTAGCATCACTTAAGACAGAACGAGGATGGAAATAGCAGAAATCGAAAAAACAGAACAGTTGCAGGAATCAACTTCCCATCATCCATATATTGGCCACGAACGTCCCAGAAATAATCTGTTTCCTGTTTTTTTAAAACTGGAGAACTTAAATACCTTAATTCTTGGCGGTGGTAATGTAGCTCTTGAAAAACTTCGGGCAGTGGTAAGTAACAGTCCTGATGCGCAAATTGAGGTAATTTCAAAAGAGTTTAATCAAGAGGTTAAAGAGTTTTTGGAAGAATATGAGATTCCTTTTAAAACCAAAGAATTCGAAGAGAAGGATTTGGACGGCAAAGATTTAGTAATTGTTGCCGTTAATGATAAAGTTAAGAGTGCTGAAATTCATCAGCTAGGCCAACAAAAAAATATATTAGTTAATGCTGCTGATACTCCTGAATATTGCGACTTCTATCTTAGCTCTGTAGTACAAAAAGGTAATTTAAAACTTGCCATTTCAACTAATGGTAAATCACCCACGATGGCCAAAAGGGTGAAAGAAGTGCTAAATGATGCCTTTCCGTATGAGATCGATGATGTATTGAATGACATGGAGGTTATCCGTAAAAAGCTAAACGGTGATTTTGCCGATAAGGTTCGACAACTAAATGATATAACAGCTGTATTAGCAGTAAGAACACAGGCTGAAACTCCTAAAAGAAGAAAGATCATAAACATTTTAACTTATGTTTTTTCAGCTGTTGGTTTGTTGATATTAGGTTTTTTAGCTGGTAAATACGCTACAATTGATAATTTTACAGCTGCTGGCGACTGGTTCGGAAGTCATGTTACTTCAGAAATATTCATTTTCATAATTGGTGGTTTTATTGCGCAAATGATTGATGGAGCCTTGGGTATGGCCTATGGAGTCAGTGCCACAACATTTTTGATGTCGTTTGGTATAACTCCGGCGGCAGCAAGTGCCAGTGTACATGCTTCTGAGATTTTCACTACGGGGGTTTCCGGCATCAGCCATCTTAAATTTGGTAACGTAAACAGTAAGCTCTTTAAAACATTGGTAATACCTGGAGTTCTAGGTGCCATTGCCGGCGCGTATATTCTTTCTTCATTACAAGATTATGCTTATGTAATGAAACCAATAGTGGCTTGTTATACGCTTGTTTTAGGCATTATCATTATCAGAAAGGTGATCAACAAAACCCAAAACAAGAAAAAAATGAAGAAAATTGGCTGGTTAGCAGGCTTTGGAGGCTTCATGGATTCTGTTGGAGGTGGTGGATGGGGGCCAATTGTAACCTCAACATTAATAGCAGGTGGTAGAAACGCCCGTTACACAATTGGTTCTGTAAACTTAACTGAATTCTTCGTTTCGTTCGCTAGTTCAGTAACCTTCATTTTAATGTTGGGTCTTGACCATTTTCAGGTTATTGCCGGATTAATAATAGGAGGATGTATTGCAGCTCCTATTGCAGCTCGTTTATCAAGTAAATTACCGGTTAAAACCATCATGCTAGTGGTTGGAATTGTGGTTATTCTTGTTTCATTACGTATTATTTTAATGATGGTAGGGAAATTAATTTAGTAGTTCTTTATTATTAAACTATAAAATTAATGGATTAAGTATTTTTTTCTTGGTTTACATTTGGTTAATTTGCATTAATTAACCTTATAAAACGGTAAAAACTTGTTATCCAAAAAAACAAAATACGCGATTAAAGCGCTCGTAGCTCTAGCTAGAAATGACTCAAATCAGCCAATGTTGATTGCGGATATAGCTAAAAATGAACAGCTTCCCAAGAAGTTTTTAGAAGCTATTCTCTTAGAGCTTAAACATAATGGCTTTGTAAGCAGCAAAAAAGGAGCTGGGGGTGGTTACTATATGCTTAAATCAGCTGAGGAAATTAGCCTTTCGGCAATTATCCGGATTGTTGACGGGCCGATTGCCATGCTTCCCTGTGTTAGTTTGAACTTTTACGAGCGTTGTGAAGAATGTAAAGATGAGGTAACCTGCGGGATAAGAGATGTGGCAAAAGAGGTGCGCGACGCAACACTAAAAATTCTATTAGAAACCAGCATTGCTGATATAATTAAAAGAGAAAATGATCTGGAAATTCATTCTAAGGTCAATTAATTATTAGATTCAATAAATTAGAAAGGCTTCAATTTTAGATTGAAGCCTTTCATCGTTTTATTCAAGATAGTTTTTGTCTTCTTGACTTAAATCTTTATCGTTTGTTGGCGTACCTGGAATGGTCACATTTGAAGTTCTTTTTTTCCTAAAGGCTGCTAAATATCCTGCTATAAAGCATAAAATAGCTATTGATGCCATTAGAAGGATAAATGAAACCCTTACATCCCACATCAAGATCCTAACGTTTACTTCACTGGTATTTTGCATTAATATTATCGTAAGCAAAACGGTAACCGTAATAATAAATATAGTTTTAAAGCTCATGCTATTATGTTTTGGTGAACAGGTATTGTTTAATTCAAATCTTAATATAAGCAATATCTCATTTAAAGGCTAAAGTTAAATACTAATTCGAAAACTGGAGATTTAACTGTTTTATCAGTTAAAAAGATCATTTTAGTTCCGATGTCGTAATTGGGCAGGTAAAACCTTAACAGATTACAATCAGCTCGTAATTCAAGTCCGTACGACTTTAAATTTCCCTGGCTTGATATATTCTCAAAATCGGTAAAGAAACCTCCTTTAAATCGTTTAATATAGGCAAATCGGCCCAGCTCCCAATCAGGATAAAACAATGGAAATCTATATCTAAGTAACAATGAATTTTCAAGAGGGGCGCTTCGATCGGTATAAGAGGATCCACTAGCTTCTGGAATTTCATTAGCATATTTATATACGCCTGTATTATTCTGATAGTTGAAAGATGTAACGAATGAATGATGTTTTAATAAACCGGGGAAAATAAAACTGCTCTCGAAAGCAAATATAGAACCATCCAGCTGATCGTCAAATGGCAATGAATTATATCGAATACTGATTTGTTGTCCCCACCTAGGATTAATATCCCTGGCTGTTCGTCTTGATGTACGATAGAAATAAATGGTATTATCAATCGGAAAGTTGATATGACTTATAAAATCCTTAGGTTCATTTTCAACGTCATACCTTGATATATAACTAACTTCAGAACTTAATCCAATATTATAATTGTAATTATTCTTGTAGAAACTCAAAGGTACCGCTACCTCAAAGCTCAGGTCGTTTTGACGGAATGAGAGTTCGTGGTAAACAGGTTTATTGTTAACAATTGTCTGATAAACGGCTTCTTTTTTACTGTTTGTATAATTTAAGCTGAAAATCGGATAAAACTTTTTGTAGGCAAGAGAAACGCCATATTCTCCTGCCTTTACCGAGTTATCATAAGCATAATTTATGCTTAATGCCATGGTGTTTAACAGGTTGTTTGATTTAAGGCTGATTCCAGCCATGTAGTTATCGTTGTCTGGAGTTTGAGTATAAGGACTCAAACTGTGGAAGTTAATTAAATGAGCGGCTTCTTTATAGGGTGTAATTTCGTAAGAAGTAGTAGGAAAACTGTCCAAAACTGATTTCCCTTGCTCTCTGCTTACCATTGGTTGGTAAAATTGAATAAAGCTACTTGTATCGATTGTTTGATCAACTGTTTTTAAAGAAGTGATTTTAGTTGCTGTAATATTTTGTCCTCTTTGCTCGAAATCATTAAACAGCAATTGCTCATTAAATGGATCGAAGGAAGCATTATAAGCGCCAAGTGCCGTATTGGTCAACTGCTCAATGTTTTTTGTTTGAATATCTACTGCATAAATATTATCGATGCCATTGTATATCGAATTGTAAATAATTCGGTTACCCAAGAAAGCAGGTCGAAGGGATTGTTTAAAACTCCATGGAAGCAATAATTTTTCTTCACCTGTCTTTAGGTCTGTTAAAGCCAGGTTACGCCCCTTATTAGCCGAAACTACGTAAACCAATTGGTTCCCACTGGCATCAAACGAGGGTGTTTGCATAAAGAAATTCTCCGGGTTGGGCAGCTGCTTTATTTCTAATCCGCTTGCCACATCCAGTAAAATAATATTGAAGCTATTGCTGTTCGATATTTTTACTGCAGCAATGGTTTTACCATCGGGCGAAAGGCAAGGGGAAAAATACTTCGAAGTATTGCTGAACTGTTTAAAGGTTTTTGAACTTAAATTGTAAGTACAAATGACCGAGTAAGTTCGATACTGGAAACGCGGATCGAACCGGATCTCATCCCAAACAATGAGACCATTTTTAATATCAAAATGAGGAGTTAATTGCGGACCGATGGTGAAGAGCTTTGTTTCTTTTCCTTCTTTATTGATCTTGTAAAAAGCCGAAAGATCTCCCAAACCTGATTTTAAACAAATGATTTCATCCTTATTTAAAGCTTTTGGTAGAAAATAATCCGTTGTTACCTTATCATCCCTTTTATTTATCACCTCATATTTAGTAAAATTCAGGCTTTGCTGTTGCTGCTGCCATTTTTGCTTTAATTCCTCAATGGTTTTGTTATAAAATTGACTGGTTGAATAACCTGAAAAATGCCTTAATGAGTTTGAAAACGGCCAGGGAATGTACAGTTTATTTTTGGCGCGGGTAAATAGTTGGTTATAAACCGAATCTCCCAAATCGCGACGCATTTTAGCGGCCATAAAATAACCAAGTCGGTAGTAATCCGGAATGTTATCTTTTAGCGAACCAAAATAGTATTTAGAATAACTGTATTTAGCATCGGCAAGGGTATTCGCTCTTAATTCTTTTTCCCAGTGGGGCACACGTCCTCTTCCTGAATTACTAAGCACGGTTTCATTAATTACCGCATCGCCTTCAATAAACCAAATGGGAAACACACCGCCAAAAACGGCAAACTGAATTTCCTCAATTAAGGGAATATTTATTCCGGTAGTCGTCTTATCCATTTGCACCACATGCCTGAGTTCATGCACTGCCAAACTGTTGATCCAATCGTTTGGCTCAAGGTCTTGCGGAGGGGTGGTGTAAAACTCCGAGTGACGTGGTGCTAAAGTGACGAACCCGTTTGATACCACCGCTTGATTTTGAAGTATGATCGAAATTTTCCGGGGCTTTGTTTGAAGTGACTTTCCCACATAGTTGTACAGATGTTCCAACACGTTAGCCGTTCGTTCCGCTTCCTTTTCAAAGCCGGCAGGGAAGATGACCTGAAAGTTTTCCGCCTTGATCTGTTTCCATTTGAGACTGGATGGGTTTTGTCCGTAGTTGAAAACCTGTGCAAAAATTGAATATGAACTTATTGTTGAAATAACTAGTGTTAAAAAGCTGATAAATAGAATGTTATTCTTTTGTAAATGCCTCATTTTAAGGTTTTTGCTAAAAATATTTGTTTTGACGTCATTTTTATTTAAAGTTTTTATAAAAATAAATTATATAACAAATTGATTATATGGTTATTGTTTGATAAAAGTTTAGTAAAATATTCATCTGTAAAGCTCTAAAATAAGTCAATTTTATTGAATTGAAGGATTTATTAATCAACGGTTGTGAGTTAAAATTTTAACTGTGAAAGAGTAGGTAATTAAAAGAAAAATGTAACTGGCTGAAGAACGTCAAGTAATTAAAAAGCTCGACTCCAAATCGAAAGAAATCATATTTATCAATCTGAATCATTTAGTAGGAAATCAATGAAGGTCATCAAAGTATGCAGGATTAATTGATCCAATTGAAAAGGGAGAGAAGAGTGCAGATGAACCTGAGAAGGGGAAAAAAGAGAGAAACAGTAAGCAGGCTAGCCCCTTAAGTAGTATTGTTAAATTGTGTTTCTGCTTGGTTTGGATTACACTTACCCACTCTGATCAGCATTCAAACAATTTAACAATAGAGCAATAACTCAAAATACAGAATTAATTGGCAACCTGCTTATATGATTGGCTTTTACGTTTAGCCAGGGGGTAAAGCGCTACCGATAAAATAACGATAGCGGCGCCAATATAAAACCCGGTTGTCATTTTCTCACTGTCTTTAAAAATAAGCAAGGCTAAAATAACACCGTATACAGGCTCGAGATTAGTAACCAACGCAACGGTATAGGCTGTTAGCTCCTTCATCACAGCAACTCCAACCACATAGGCCACAGCGGTACAAATAATGCCTAAAATCAGTAAGTAAATAATATCGGAACTGGTTAATGCTAAATTCTGAATATTGCTAAAATGCCCGGAAAGGGCCAGAAACAAGGTTAAAGCGAGCCAGCCTCCACCTAATTCATAAAAACTGATCAATACAGGATCTTTACGTTTAACTATCTTCGAATTAAAAATATTGAATAAACAAGCTAATAATGAGGCGGTTAAGCCGGTAATTATTCCCCAGGTATATTGGCTCTCGAAATGAAAAATACAGGTAATACCAATTACAATTAGAATGCCGGTTAAAATATCAAGTTTAGATATTCGGGTTTTAGTAAATAAGGGCTCTAAAATGCCGGTGAACAGGGTTTGAGACGACAAGCAAACCAGCGCAACGGAAACAGTTGAAATTTTAATGGAATGAAAGAAACACACCCAATGTAAGGTAACCATTAAACCAATTCCAATTAACTGAAGCAGGTCTTGTTTGCTTACCTTAAAACTACTTTTCTTAAACTTTAAAAAGATGAATAGGGCCGTAGCAGCAATTATAACCCTGTACCAAACCAATGAAAGAGCTGATACGGAAATAAGTTTGCCTAAGATGGCCGTAAAACCCCAGATAAGTACTGTTATGTGAAGTTTGAATAAGTTATTATTTCGGTGCAATTTTATAAAGATACAAGGCTAATGAGCCAAAAACGATATGCGGTACCCATGCAGCTATATAAGTAGGCAAGCCTCCCTTGGTAGAGAAGATTACTGCAAACTGCATTAGAATGATATAAGCGAACGAACAACCGATCCCAATTCCCAATGGTAATCCAACTCCACCTCGTACTTTTTTCGAGGAAAGGGTTACGGCAATAACCACCAGAATAAAAATAGAAACAGGAGTGGTGATAATTCTCCAACGATCCATTTCATATCTCGAAACATTTCCCGTGCCTCTCAGTTCTTCGAGTTTGATCTGCTTGTTAAGTTGTGTAAGTGTCATAGAACCGCGGTCATCATCTTGTTTCTCGAAATCGCGGGGACTTAAATTTAACTTCATATGAAGTTCATTGCCGGCTTCCATTCGTTCCTTGAGGCCATTAGTATAACGGATAGTATAGTTCTCAAGTTTCCATTCATGTTTAAGTGTGTCCCAGGCAATGCGGTTGGCAATAAGTTTATAATAAAGCGAATCTCCTTTAAACTTTTCAAGTGAGAATTTATATCCGCTGTTTTCTTTAATGTTATAACTCTGAATGTAAGCGTAGCTTGTATGATCGAGTTTAAAGTGCTTATTCTGGCCCTTGAACTCATATTTAGTGTCGATATACTTATGCTCAAATTCGAGTTTGTTACGTGTGGAGGGTGGAATGATGTAAGCGTTGGCGATAAAGCTTACAATAGCCAAAAATGCACCCGTAATAAAATAAGGGTAGAGGAAGCGCAAGTAACTAACGCCACTGCTTAAAATGGGCACAATCTCAGTGTTATTGGCCATTTTGGCCGTAAAAAAGATGACCGCAATGAAAATAACCAAAGGGCTTAAAACACTAACATAAAATAAAATGAAGTTTAGATAGTAGTTTACAACGATCTCTTGCAGGGTGGCATCAGCCTTTAAAAAGTTGTCGAGCTTTTCAGAAATATCAAAAATGACGATGATAATGATGAAAATGGTTAACCCAAAGAAAAAAGTGGTTAAAAATTTCTTGATGATAAACTCATCCAACTGAGTGATATTCAGTAGTAATTTAAGTTTTTTGATTAAATTTTTCAAAAGCGAACAATTTTTTGGCGAATGGCAAATTTAACAGTAAATACCGAATTGCAAATCACGTTTTGCGGCTTAAAAAAAACCATGGGTATTTTATAGCTTACTTTTGATGAGATCAAGGTCTTTCTGAATTTTTAAAAGCTGGAAATAAAGCTCATTGAAACTGTTTTTTAGCTGATCAACCGATGATGTAATTTTTACGCTAAACTCCCAAACTTCTTTTAAACTACTTGCTTTGATCACTTCATTGGCAATTGATTCATTGTCGGTTAAAAGAATTAGTTCACCGGAAGCTTTAATACAGTTGATAATGCGACGCATGGCTATTCTTTTATCCGTAACCAGAATGTATAGCCGATTATTTTTTATGGATTCAAAATCTTCGGTTTTAACACCAATTGCCAGATCACCCTCAAAAAATAATGGTTCCATTTCTCGACCAGCTATTTCAAAAGCTCTTAAAGTTTCGGCTTCTATTCCTGGTATAGAAATAATCGGCAGAGAATTGATAAATGCCGTTTGAGTGAATCTTTCCAGATAATTTTTTTGATGAATAACATTTACCAAAGCCACCCCTTTTGCTAAAACCTGCTTAGGAATTGGAGGGGGTGGGATGGGAAGCTCTTCCTTCGTTTTAACCTCTATCTTTTCAGGAGCTTTTTCTACAGTGGATAAACTGTTCACTGTTTCACTTAACAAATTGATAGAATTACTAGTTATGGGAGTTTCTTTAAGTGTTAATTCAGGTAGATTTTCAGAGCCTTTATGCGTAGAATATCCTGTATCAATGCTCAGCTGATTGTCGAATATTCGATTCTCAGGGGCTTTGTTTTGAACCGTAAAATTGGGCTTTTTAAGCGGTAGATTAGCATTATTCAGGGTAGAGGAAGTGCTAGTGGTTCCTGAAGTCTCATATTTGAATACTTCATTTAGATCAGCCTTTATAAGGCTCAGGTATTGAATAAATTGAAAAGGGATAAATTTCTTTAGACCTGCTTCTAATTGAGATATATCACGCTGTGAAAGCCCAGACTTATCAGAAGCCTGTTTTTGCGTTAATCCAACCCGTTCACGGGTAATTTTGAATATTGAATAATCAAACTGAATAGAATCGGGGTTTATAGAACGGATTCTGCCCAATCGGTTTAAGATCAAATTTTGAATATTCAAATTATTCGAAAACAGAATATTCAAATTTACACCATTAACATTCAAAAAAAGAATATAAGCCAAAGGAAAGAACTTCTTAAGCCCCGATTCGAGCTGAGAAATGTCCCTTTGGCTTATTCCTGAGGCATTAGCGGCCTCTTTTTGTGTTAATCCCAGTTGTTCCCTAACAACCTTTAGATGGCTAAAATCAAATTCTGTATTCATATATTGAATATTCAAATATTGAAACTTATTCGATTCAATAAATGAATATTCAAATTTATAATCTTTTTGCCATATCAACAACCATTTTATTCTTCCATTGAATAAAATCTCCTTGAATAATATGCATACGAGCTTCCTTAACTAACCATAAATAAAAATTCAAATTATGCAGCGAGGCAATTTGAGCCGCTAAAATCTCTTTTGACTGCATTAAATGCCTTAAATAAGCTTTAGTATAAACCTGGTCGGCATACAGATCACTGGTTTCATCAATGGGCGAAAAATCGTTTTTCCACTTTTCATTCTTAATATTGATAATTCCATTTTTGGTAAACAACATGCCATTACGGGCATTACGTGTTGGCATTACGCAATCAAACATGTCGATCCCTAAGGCTATACATTCTAAAATATTCATAGGGGTTCCAACGCCCATTAAGTACCGAGGCTTACTTTTAGGTAGGATATTGGTAACCACCTCTGTCATTGCATACATTTCCTCTGCAGGCTCTCCAACTGATAGTCCACCAATGGCGTTGCCTTCCCTTTCAAAAGAAGCAATGGTTTCTGCTGAACGTATACGCAAATCCTTATAGGTGCTTCCCTGAACAATTGGAAATAAAGTTTGATTATATCCATACAAACCTTCAGTGCTGTCAAAGCGATCGCAGCAACGCTTTAACCAGCGGTGTGTCATCTCCATTGATTTACGTGCATAAGTATAATCGCATGGGTATGGTGTACACTCATCAAAGGCCATAATAATATCTGCACCAATGATACGCTGTATATCCATTACATTCTCGGGAGTAAACAGATGCTTAGATCCATCAATGTGTGATTGAAAAGTAGCGCCATCTTCTTTGATCTTTCTAATGTCAGACAATGAGTAAACCTGATAACCACCACTGTCGGTTAAAATGGGTCGCTCCCAGCCATTGAATTTATGTAAACCACCTGCTTTTTGAATGGTGTCTAATCCTGGTCGAAGGTATAAATGGTAGGTATTTCCTAAAATAATTTGCGCCTGAATATCATCTCTCAATTCGCGCTGATGTACTGCTTTAACCGTTCCTGCGGTTCCTACAGGCATAAAAATAGGGGTTTCTATTGTTCCGTGATCGGTTTGCATTAAACCCGCTCGTGCACTTGAACCGTTGTCGGTTGCTACTAATTCAAACTTCATTTATGCTTTTTTATGAACCTGCAAATATATAAAGTTATGTTCAGCAGCTAGTTATTATTATTTTATCAACAATGCTTAATTAGATGATTAAAAATGTTTTCTTTGCCCTTAATTTTTTAACCCATGCCAATAGATTATACGCCCTTATCGATCATATTATTGTCGGTGTTAGCCGTTAGCTTTATTGTTAATTGTACTTATTTATTCCTGTTATACAATAAGTTTGCATTTAATGAGCAGCAGCAAAGCGAAGCGAGCGGTTCTACTGAGCCGGTTAGTATTGTCATTTGTGCACGCAACGAATCTGAAAATTTACAAAAGAATTTAGCTGCGATCTTAGAACAAGACTATCATACGTTTGAGGTTATTGTGGTGAATGATTGTTCTTACGACAATTCAAAAGAAATATTGGAAGGGTTTCAGGCTAAATACCAAAACCTTAAAATTGTTCATCTGGAAGAGGATGATAAGTATAAACATGGTAAAAAGTTTGCCCTAACCCTGGGGATAAAAGCTTCTAAATACGATCTGTTGTTATTAACCGATGCGGATTGTTTGCCAAATAGTAACCAGTGGATTTCAAAAATGATGGAAAACTACAGCGGGCAAACGGAGATCGTATTGGGCTATTCACCCTATGTTCGTCAATCAGGGTTTTTAAATAAGTTTATCCGTTTCGAAACTTTCATGACGGCTTTAAACTACTTTTCGTTTGCTATTGCAGGCAAACCATATATGGGCGTAGGCCGCAACCTTTCTTATCGAAAAGATCTATTTTTTAGAAATAAAGGCTTTGCCGCACATATGCACTTACCATCAGGCGACGATGACCTGTTTGTTAATGCACATGCAAATGCCACCAATACACGTATTGAAATTTCTGAAGAGGCTACAATGTTAAGTGAACCTAAGCGCACCTTTGCTGACTTTTGGCGTCAAAAACGCCGTCATATGAGTGTAGGTAAACTTTACAAGCCTTATCATAAAATAATGCTTTCCATCAGAACCATAACAACTTTAATTTTTTATGGGGTAGTAATCGCAAGTTTAATAATACAAGTAAACCAACACGTAATTCTGGGTGTGTTGTTGGTATATTTAATTTGCTTAACGGTTACTTACAAAAAAGCCATGAAGAAATTACAGGTTTATGATTTATGGTTCTTTTCTTTTTTGTATGATTTTGTTTATAATTTGTACCTGGCATTAATAAGCCTGGTAAAACCTTCAGCAAGTAAAGTAAGATGGAAGTAAATCCGAATTTCTCCAGTAATGCAGTTAACGATCTAAATTTAGTAAAACAGGCAATGGTAGGCGATCAGAAGGCATATGGATCTTTAATGTCGCGTTACCGTGATTCGATTTATTTTATGCTCCTCAAAATGGTAAACAATAAGGAAGATGCCAACGATCTGACTATTGAAACCTTTGCCAAAGCATTTCGTAATCTCGATAAATACCAGCCTACTTTCGCATTCAGTACCTGGTTGTTTAAGATCGCTACCAACAATTGTATCGATTTCTTAAAAAAGAAGCGAATAGCCACTTTATCTATTGATGAACCGATGGATGAAGATGAAGATTCCGGTAAAAGCTTTGATGTAGCCGGTTACACCCCAACTCCCGAAGAAAGTATTATTCGTAAGCAAAAGGCAGCTTTATTGAAAACAGTTGTTGAAGGACTACCGGTTCGATACAAGCGCTTGGTTATTCTCCGTTATTTCGAAGAGTATTCTTATGAAGAAATTGCCCGTGAATTAGACCTTCCTTTGGGAACCGTTAAAGCGCAGTTGCTTCGAGCACGCGATCTATTGTATAATACACTTAGAAATACGAAAAACAATATCTAGTGGAAACCATCCTTAACTATTTTCCAGCACTCTCGGAAACTCAAAAAAAACAGTTCGATCAGCTTTCTAAGTTGTATGCCGAATGGAATGAAAAGATCAATGTGGTTTCTCGTAAAGATATCGAAGAACTTTATGAACGTCATGTGCTTCATTCGTTGGCTATAGCAAAGGTGATGTCTTTTGAACAGGGTACCAAAGTGTTGGATATTGGAACCGGAGGTGGCTTTCCAGGTATTCCACTTGCCATATTATTTCCTGAAGTTTCATTTCATTTAGTTGATTCGATTGGAAAGAAGATAAAGGTGGTTACTGAAGTAGCCAAAGCGTTGGGATTGAAAAATGTTATAGCCGAACATGCCCGCGCCGAAACAATAACCGAAAAGTATGATTTTGTTGTTTCAAGAGCTGTAACCCGCTTGGTTAATTTTTGTCCATGGGTAAAAGGTAAATTTTTAAATGAATCAAAAAATAAGCTGGCCAACGGTATTTTGTATTTAAAAGGCGGCGATTTGGAAGAAGAAATTGCTGAAATCGAAAGACAGGTAGTGCAATATCGGATAAGCGATTTTTTTAAAGAAGAATTTTTTGAAACCAAATATGTTTTGCATATTCCATATGCTTAAACATATTCTACCTTGTCGTTATTACATCAAATTGCCCTAACTCTCATTCCTGGTGTTGGAAGTGTTAACGGTCGTACTCTATTAAGTTATTGTGGATCGGAAGAGGAGGTTTTTAAAACAAAAAACACTGCATTAGTTAAAATTCCAGGCATCGGTCTTAAAGTTGCATCTGCCATTCATGATCCATCCTTTTTTAAAAGGGCAGAAGAAGAGCTTGAATTCATTAATAAGTTTAAGATAGATTCTCTTTTTTTTACTTCCCCTAATTATCCCAAGCGATTAAAAAACTGTTCCGATGCACCCTTACTGTTGTATTCAAAAGGTAATTGCGACTTTAATAGGCAAAAAGTTATAAATATTGTTGGAACCCGGAAGGCCACCGAATACGGAAAAGAAATTACCAGGCAATTTATTGAAGGGATACAACATCACCAGCCTATTATAGTTAGCGGATTGGCTTATGGTATTGATATAATCGCTCATAAAGAGGCACTGAAGCAAAATTTGTCCACTGTGGGTGTTTTAGCTCATGGTTTGGATAAAATTTATCCTGCAATTCACCGGCCCATCGCACAAAAAATGCTCGAGCAAGGCGCGTTAATTACTGAATTTGTTTCCCGTTCAAAACCAGATCGTGAAAATTTTCCCAAACGTAACCGTATTGTAGCTGGAATGTGTGATGCCACCATTGTTATAGAAGCAGGTGAATCGGGAGGAGCATTAATTACTGCTGATATTGCCAATAGCTATAATAGAGACGTGTTTGCTTTTCCGGGGAGAGTTTTTGATGAATTTTCTGTCGGATGCAATCAATTGATCAAAAGTAGCGGCGCACAATTAATAACAGGAGCCAAAGATTTTGAGTTTTTTATGGGTTGGGCGCAAAATAAAATCAAGAAGATAAGTCAGAAAGAGTTGTTTTATGAATTAAATACTGACGAAAAGGTAATTTTCGACATCATTAAATCTGAAAACTTAATTTCTATTGATGATTTGCTTCTTAAATCTCAATATTCTTCAGGTAATATTTCTAAAATACTTCTTAATCTGGAGGTTAATGCAATAATAAAGCAGTATCCAGGGAAAATTTATTCTATTTTTGACTGTTAACTCAAAAAAAATTAAATTTTTATTTTGTTTTTTCTTAAAAATTAAAATTTTGTCTTATTTTTACGATGTAAACAAAAAGAAATAGGGTTATGTCGAAAAAATGGTCATTCTTTTTAACAATTCTTCTACTAATTTCAGTAGCCGGCCTGTTTGCTCCAATTTCTGGTGAGAATCCAAACAAATCTTCTATTGTTCCTGCCGATGTAGCCTGGATTTTAACAGCTTCTGCTTTTGTTTTCTTTATGACTCCTGGTTTAGCCTTCTTTTATGGTGGAATGGTTAATAAAAAGAACATAATCTCAACAATGTTATCAAGTTTTATTGCATTGGGAGTGATAACTGTTCTTTGGGTGGTTGTAGGTTTCAGTTTGGCCTTTGGTGATGACATTGGAGGATTTATTGGAAATCCGAAGACCTTTTTTATGTTTAGTAATGTTTTTAGCGGTGACCCATGGAAACTCGCTCCAACCATACCTTTGTTATTGTTTGCAGTTTTTCAATTAAAATTTGCAGTTATTACTCCGGCTATTGTAGTTGGAGCCGTTGCAGAGCGCATAAAATTTGCCGGTTACCTGGTAGTAATGATTTTATTCTGCCTGTTTGTTTATGCGCCACTGGCGCACTGGACCTGGCATCCGGATGGTTTTCTCTTTAAAATGGGCGTTTTAGATTTTGCTGGTGGAACAGTTGTGCATATTTCGGCGGGTTGTGCGGCTTTAGCAGGTGCACTTGTGTTAAAACCCCGTCAGGACCTGTTAAAAGGTAACAGTATTTTCCCTGCCAATATACCTTATGTAATACTTGGAACCGGAATGTTGTGGTTCGGATGGTTTGGATTCAACGCCGGTTCCGCTTTATCGGCATCATCACTGGCTGTGTATGCTTTTGCCACCACCGCTGTTGCTTCTGCCGCAGCAGCGCTTAGTTGGATTTTCTTCGATGCTGCCCGAGGTAGAAAACCTTCTGCCTTGGGAGCCTGCATCGGTGCAGTTGTAGGATTGGTGGCCATTACACCTGGAGCAGGCTTTGTTGCCATCGGCCCCAGTATATTCATCGGTGCAGTTACCAGCATTATTTCAAATTTAGCGGTTCACTGGAAATCAAAAACTTCTATTGACGATACACTCGATGTATTCCCTTGCCATGGCTTGGGAGGTATTGTAGGTATGCTGTTGACAGGTGTTTTTGCTAGTAAAACAATTAACCCTAATGGCGCCGATGGCTTGTTCTACGGTGGTATTGATCTGTTTAACAAACATTTGATTGCCCTTTTAATTGTAGTGCTGTATAGCTTCTCAGTTTCGTGGGTAATATTTAAAATAGCGAATGCCTTAATTGGGCTACGCGTAAATGCTGAGAATGAGAATATTGGACTTGATCTTAGCCAACACGATGAAACGTATTCGAGTCGTCGTAATGTATTTGTTCCTCAACCCTAAGGTTTATTGATAAATTGGTCGAAGCCCTAATACCAACGCCCGTTGGATTAGGGCTTATTTTTTAGTTATTCTTCGGATAATCAATATAGGTTGAAACGCCGGTTCCGTGGCTGATCATTTCCCAGCTTTCTAAATCAAAATCTATCTTAACAATGCCGCAAGTAGGCAGGTTTATCAGGTTATTATCGGTTAAATAATTAAAAAAATCAGTAAACCCCGGATTATGGCCAAACATTATAATCGTATTGAGCTCATCTTCAAGGTTGTTCACAAGTTTCAGTAATGAAGAAACACTTGCTTCATAAATAGTTTCACATAAACGAATATTATCGACAGGATATACCAGTTTTTCGGCAAATAATTTTGCCGTGGTATGTGCTCTCAGGGCAGGGCTAGAAATGATCAGGTCTGGTTTTGTAATTTTTCGGGCAAGGATTACTCCCATTGCCGGCGCATCTTTTAATCCTCGTTCATTCAGAGGCCGATCAAAATCAGGCATATTATAAACCGACTTATCCGATTTTGCATGTCTTATCAGGTATAGTGTCTTCATCGCTAAAGTTAAATGTTACTTATTCATGCATTAATCTGTTTGATTAGGATTTAATTAACGATTTTTTTGAGACAAATTTTTCAGCGATTTCTACTGCTGATAACGCATTAAAACACATGTTTTTAGTTAATCCACCTTTTCTAGCCACATTAACTCCATATTTCATATCGTGATAGCCTTCTTTTCGGTGGGCATCAGGGTTGATAGAGATCATTACATTTTTGCTAAGTGCATAATCTATCCAGCGCCAGTCTAAATCAAGTCTAAGCGGATTCGCATTCAATTCAATAACTACGTTATTGGCGGAACAGGCATCAATAATTAATTGATGATCAATAGGATATCCTTCACGTGCAAGTAATAATCGACCGGTAGGGTGGCCTAAAACAGTGGTAAATGGATTTTCAATAGCTTGAATTAAACGTTCGTTCGCTTTTTCTTTTGTCATTTTTAATAGTGAGTGAACTGAAGCTACAACCAAATCAAAACTTGCCAAAATTTCGTCCGCATAATCCAAAGATCCGTCGTACAGAATATCCGATTCAATACCTTTAAAAATCCTGAATGGTGCAAGTTCCTGGTTTAATTTATCAATTTCCTGGTGCTGGAGAAGAAGACGGTCTTCTGTTAATCCATTTGCATAAAAAGCTGATTTAGAGTGATCACAGATACCTAAATATTCATAGCCCAATTCCTTACAATAAACAGCCATTTCTTTTAGGGTATGTATACCATCGCTGTAAGTACTATGATTATGAATCGTACCCTTAAGGTCTTCTAACCTAATTAAGTTTTGCTGATCTATTGATTGTAATTTTTCCAGGTTCCAGTCTTCCCGAAGTTCCGGCAGGATATACGGCCAGTTTACCGATTTGTATATTTCTTCTGCAGTTGTTAAAGATTTAAGAGATTCCAGTGGTTTAACATTGGCAATTTCATTTAGATGAGTTTCGCTGCTGGTAGAAACGAACATATTCCAGGCATAATCTGCCTCATTGCAAAACTTAAGTTCGATGGAAAAGTTATGGTAAGTACCAAGCCAGGTATTTTCTGAAGTTAGACTGCCAGCAAAATTTTCATCATTTTGAAGAATCGAAACAACTTCAGCCTCATTACTCGTTTCAAGTACAAAAATCAAATTGTCAATGATATCGCATTTTCTGGCAAATTGACCCGCAGTACTAACTTTATTAACTGAAGGAATTGTATTGAGCCCCATTAATATCGCATCATTTAAAACTTCGGCTTGAGAATAAAGCAGTTTACCGACATTCGACATGGTAAACTCTATGACCTTTTTAATCTCTTCCTGGGTTTTTAATCCGAAACCTTTTGCTTCAACTAAACGATTCTCATTGCAAGCGTAATAAAGCTCACCAATGCTTTCAATATTTAGCTGTTTCCAAATGATCTGAACTTTTTTGGGTCCCAATCCTTTAATGGATAGCATTTCTACAATACCGGCAGGGGTGAGGGCTAAAAGCTGCGTTAACTCCTCAATGGTGCCGGTCCGGTTCAATTCATCAACTTTTAGAGCGATACTTTTGCCAAGACCATCCACCTTTTCAAGTTGTTCGAGGCTTAGATCGCTTATTTTTACTGGAGATTTATCCACTTTAAAAGCTGCATTTGCAACAGATTTTATCTTAAAAGGATTTTCTTCCTGTAATTCCATTAATTGCGAAAGTAGTCGCAATGTGCGAGCGATCATTTTGTTCTCCATGTCACAAAAATAGATTAATTCCTAAAACAAAAGTATGAATGGCGACTAGTTAGATTTCATTTTCCTCGGAAATTAAATAAAAAAGGCCGTTAATTACGGCCATTTAATGTTTTTTAAAAATATTTGAAGCTAAACCAATTGAGCATCAAGCGTAATTTTTGTATTTAATAATTTTGAAATAGGGCAGTTCTTCTCTGCATCTTCAGCACAGGCCGCAAACTTATCGGCATCAATTCCCGGAACCTTAGCCCTTAAGGTTAAATGACTTTCGACAATCGCACCATTCTCAAAGCTTATTGCGCAATCGGTATGAATTTCATCAGCGGTAAAGCCGGCTTCATTTAGCGAAAAACTAAGTTTCATACTAAAACAACCTGCATGTGCGGCAGCCACCAGTTCTTCGGGATTGGTTCCAATTCCTTCGGCAAATCTGCTGTTAAATGAATACTGCGTATTATTTAAAACTGTACTTTGTGATGAAAGAGTTCCTTGGCCTTCTTTGCCTGAACCTTTCCAGATAGCGGTTGCTGTGCGTTTCATGAGCGATTTGTTTATTATAAATTAAGATTTAATTAATTAACAGAAATTTCAAATGGGAGACGGGCCTGAACACCGTTCAATTGAGATATTTTCCTGATCTGTTTATAGATCTTATATTCTTCACCCAGCTCTTTTTTCATAATTGAGGTTTGAATATCGTCGGAAACATTGCCAAAGAAACTTTCTAAAATGGATTTCTGTGAAGGATAGCTTACTGTACGATATGATTTAATGTTGGCAAGTTTTGCTGCATCGGCAATAGCGTCGGAAATACCGCCCAGCTTATCAACCAATCCGATTTCCAAAGCTTCAATACCACTCCAAACTCTTCCTTGGCCAATACTGTCGACACCAAGGGCTGTTTTTTTGCGTCCTTCAGCTACTTTTTTAGTAAAAGTTCCATAAGTATTGTTCACTTGTTGTTGTAAAATTGCCCGTTCCGATTCTGTTAACGGACGGCTGATGGTTCCCATATCAGCATATTCACCGGTTTTAACGCCATCAAACGTAACGCCCAACTTATTATTGAAAAACTTTTGAGCATTTGGAATAATGCCAAATACGCCAATGGAACCTGTAATGGTATTAGGATCGGCATAAATTTTTGTAGCGGCACACGAAATATAGTAGCCACCCGACGCTGCGTAGTCGCCCATCGACACTACTACCGGTTTAACTTTACGGGCAAGTTCCACCTCTCTCCAAATAACATCTGATGCAAGGGCGCTGCCTCCGGGCGAATTAACCCTAAATACAATCGCTTTAACCTTTTTATCTTCTCTAACATCCCTTATTGCTTTCGATATACGTTCTGAGCCAATCGTATTATCATCGCCTTCACCGCTGATGATTTCACCGGTTGCATAAACTACCGCGATACGATCGGTTGGCAAGTCATCCTTGATCTCTGTTTCAGCGCTTTTGTATTTTTTTAAGGTTATTACCTTTAAGTCATCTTCAGGTTTAACATTGGTCCGTGATTTTAGATCAGCCATCACTTCGTCCTTATACTTTAAACCATCAGCCAGCTTAAATTTAACAGCATCTTCTGCACGCTGAATTAATAACTTGTTAGCGATCACTCTCAATGAATCCGCATTTATACCCCTTTCGTTGCTGATTTTAAGTAGAAAATGGTTATACATCGAGCCTAAAAACGAAGCAGTTTGCAAGCGATTAGCATCACTCATTTTATCTAAAACAAATGGTTCAACGGCACTTTTGTAGGTTCCTACTTTAATTACCTGAGGCTCAATTTCTAACTTATCTAAAGCACCTTTTAAAAACATAATTTGGGTTCCGAAACCTTTAAATTCAATATCACCTGCAGGGTTCAGGTAAATTTTATCAGCAACGGAAGCTACGTAATAACCCTTTTGCGTGTAAAACTCACTGTAGGCAACAATGAACTTCTTTGATAGTTTAAAATCCAATAATGCATTTCTGATCTCTTCAGTTGTAGCAAATCCTCCACCTACAGATGAGGTATTAATATAAATTCCGAGAATCTTAGGATCTTCTTTAGCCTTTTTAATACCACTTAAAATATCATTAAGACCTACAGTATTTTTACTCTGGAAATCATTATAGTTATAATCCGAAAATGGATCAATAGGTGAACGTTCCGGAATATCATAGTCAAAGTCAAGCATAAGAATTGAATCATCGCTTACCTGAACATTTTTTTCCTTACTTGCCGAATTAACAATCCCAACTATTATAGATACAAATAATATGGAAGCAATAACCAAGGTAAGGAACGTACCCAGCATTGAGGCAAAAACAAACTTAAAGAATTGAGCCATAGCGTACTATTGAAATAAAAGCGTATATATTATATATTAAATTTTTGCAGGTGGATGTTTGAATAATCAAATTGCTATACAATTATACTAAATAAATTATTATTAAAATTGCTCTTCATTTTATATTTATAACGACTTGATGAGCGATTTATATGTATTGCTGGGAGGGAATTTAGGCAATAGAGAGGAAAATCTGACGAATGCAATTAATTTGTTAGGAAAGAGAGTGGGAGAGATTGAAAAAATATCGTCGGTTTATGAAACTAGTGCCTGGGGAAAGATTGATCAACCTGATTTCTTAAATCAGGCAGTGAAAATCCAACCTTTCGAAGTTGATCCGACTAAGATTTTAACGGAGATTTTACAAATTGAGCTTGATTTAGGCCGGCAACGTATAGAGCATTGGGGAGCCCGAGTTATAGATATTGATATTTTACTGTTGGGTAGTTATATTACTAATTCACAACGATTAACAATTCCCCATCCACAGTTACAGTTTCGAAAATTTGCTTTAACGCCTTTAAATGACATTGCTTCTGATGTTATCCATCCTGTTTTCATGAAGTCAATTCAAGACTTGTTGAAGGAATGCATTGATCCATTGGAGGTAAGGAAATTTAAATAGTTATAAAAGAAACATGCCGATATTACTTATATCGGCATGTTTAATTTCTTAAATAGGAATATTATTCCTTTTCAAGAAGTCCTGTTCTTTTATGTCAATAATCTTTGTGGTAAAGATTAGGCCTGGTGCAAAGTGAAATGATATTGCTCCATAATTAAGTTTGCCAGCAATTTTTGGCAAGCTAAATCAACTTTTTCTTTAGCTGCAGCTTCGGTTTCAGCGTCAATTTCTAAAGTAATGTGCTTTCCGATACGTACATTATGAATTTCACTTAAACCTAAGTTTTTCATACTTCCGGTTACAGCTTTTCCCTGAGGATCAAGGATTTCCTTTAGAGGCATTACGTCGATTTCAGCAATAAATTTCATGAGTTATATTTAATTTAATTTGTGCGTGTTGATCAAATCAATCAACAACATTATAATGAAAGTTTATATTGAACCAGTGATAATAAGATGTAAACAAATAAGATCAACGGAACGGCGGCAAATTTAAATAAAATGATGAACACCACCGAAGAGATGATTAAAATATACCTAAGTTTATTTGATTGCCAATCGAACGACTTAAACTTAAGTGCTATTAACGGTAGTTCCGAAACCAGTAAATAACTTTGCACAATGATCAGCAAAAAGATAAAATAAGGAGGGTATTGCAGTGCCCATTTTATAATTGGATAACTGTCAAAAATAAAAGTGAGCGAACCAATAAATAACGCATTTATCGGCGTTGGAACACCAATGAACATATCAGTTTGCCGGTCGTCATTATTAAACTTTGCAAGTCTGAGTGCTGAAAATACAGTAACTATATATCCGGAATAGGCCCAATATTGATAATCAGGCAATAATGAATGTTTTAAAATAGAGAACAGGATCGTTCCAGGAACAAACCCGAAGCTTACCATATCGGCAAGTGAATCAAGATCTTTACCAATAGCTGAAGGTGCTTTTAATAGGCGGGCGGCAAATCCATCAATAAAATCGAAAAATGCTGCCAGCAACATTAAATAGGTAACTATTTTAAGGTCAGAAATCTCCTTTGCTTCAATTGCATATACCGCTGCTATGCATCCGCAAAAAAGATTTAAGCAAGTAATAAAATTTGGAATGTGCTTTTTCATTAGGAAACAGATTTAAGAAAAGAGACATAAGACTTTGAATGCTTTCATTCTTATCTTATGTCTCTGATCTTATTTCTAAATCGGTTTACTTATCCATTCATTGAAACCAGGAACTCTTCATTTGATTTCGTTCCCTTCATGCGCGAGAGCATGAATTCCATAGCCTCTTGTGAGGTCATATCAGCTAAGTGGTTACGTAAAATCCAGATACGTTGAAGCATGTCTTTATCCAACAGCAGATCTTCACGACGAGTACTCGAAGCAGTAAGGTCGATAGCAGGGTAAACTCGTTTATTAGATAGTTTACGATCTAACTGAAGTTCCATGTTACCGGTTCCTTTAAACTCTTCAAAGATCACCTCATCCATTTTAGATCCGGTGTCAATTAATGCGGTAGCTAAAATGGTTAATGAACCACCGTTTTCAATTTTACGGGCCGCACCAAAGAAACGTTTGGGCTTATGTAAAGCGTTGGCATCAACACCACCCGATAAAATTTTACCTGAGGCAGGTTGAACAGTGTTATAAGCACGGGCTAAACGCGTAATTGAGTCTAACAGAATCACAACGTCATGACCACATTCAACCATACGTTTTGCTTTTTCCAATACGATGTTGGCGATTTTAACATGGCGCTCCGCTGGTTCATCGAAGGTTGATGAAATTACTTCGGCCTTAACGTTACGAGCCATATCTGTAACCTCTTCCGGACGTTCATCGATCAATAAAATGATCAGGTAAACCTCAGGGTGATTGGCAGCAATGGCATTAGCCACATCTTTCAATAACGAAGTTTTACCGGTTTTTGGTTGTGCCACGATCATACCACGTTGTCCTTTACCAATAGGAGTGAACATATCCATGATACGGGTAGAGAAATTACCTGTATTGGTAAATAAGTTCAAGCGTTCGTAAGGGAAAAGCGGGGTTAAGTAATCAAATGGAACACGATCGCGAACCTCAGCTGGAACTCGTCCGTTAATTGATTCTACTCGCACCAAAGGGAAGTATTTTTCACCTTCTTTTGGTGGGCGAATACTACCGCGAACGGTATCGCCGGTTTTTAAGCCAAAAAGTTTTATTTGTGACTGAGATACGTAAATATCGTCAGGTGAAGTTAAATAATTGTAATCAGCAGAACGAAGAAAACCGTAACCATCAGGCATGATTTCTAAAACACCTTCATTTACAATAACATTCTCAAAATCAACAGTTGAAAGGGCCGATGATTCTAGGCTGGTTCTTTGAACGGGTGGCTGATTAGGATTTTGACGCTCCTGACGTGGAGCTCTTTCTGCGGTTGGTTCGGTACGACGACGTTGAACGCGGTTTTCTTGTTGTGGTTCCTCTGTTGAAATGGCAGCTGGAGTACTTTGGGCAGGGGGAGTTTCTGATTCAGGAGCTGGTTTTCCTCCGTAAACTACTTTTTCAGGTTCTTTGGAAACTTTACGGGTAATGCGTTTGCGTTTGGATACTTCTTTCAGCGAATCATCATCAAAAACTGGCTCATCTCCATCCATCTCAGTATCCGCAATTGGATATTCTTCTGCCGGAGATTCGGTGCTAATACTCGAAATAGCCTGATTATCAAGGATGCGGTAAATTAACTCCTGTTTCCTTAATTCGTCGTAATCAGAAATCCCAAGTCCCTTAGCAATTTCTCTAAGCTCCGAAACGAGCTTATCGTTCAGTTCAATAATGTCGTACATCAATTATAAAAAAAAATTAGGAATCAGTTTAGATTGTTTATTAAAAGGGATATTAACTAAATGTTAAGTAGTATGAATTTTAATATTGATTTTTTATTCAGAAAAGTTATTGAATTTTTCCTCTCAAATAGAGTTTAGAAAGAGATAACATTGCAATAGTAGTTATTAAATTTTATTAATCAAATTTTTTATTCGATTTGTTTTAACTTTTTAATATAGCGGTTTTTGGCATTAACTACCATATTTAGTTTGGTCTTAACAAGTATTATATAATTCTTCAATACCAAAAATATCCTAAATTTGCCCAAATCTTTAAAAATGAACAGGCAACAGCTTTTTGATAACATTCTGAAAAAAAGATCTTTTTTGTGTGTTGGACTTGATACGGATCTTACCAAAATACCTAAACATTTACTGAAATATGAAAATCCTGTAGTTGAATTCAATAAACAGATTATTGAAGCAACGGCAGAATATTGTGTTTCATTTAAGCCTAATACAGCTTTTTATGAAAGCAGGGGAGTACAGGGCTGGCAAGATCTTCAGCAAACTATGGATCTTATCCCGTCGGATATATTCACCATAGCTGATGCAAAAAGAGGGGATATTGGAAATACTTCAGAAATGTACGCCCGGGCATTTTTTAACAAGAAAGAATCAGGTTTTGATTTTGATTCAATCACCGTTGCTCCTTACATGGGTATTGATAGTGTAAGTCCATTCTTAAATTTCGAAAATAAATGGGTCATTTTGCTGGCTTTAACCTCTAATAATGGCAGCAAGGATTTTCAGTTTTCGTTGGTGAATGCTGAGGAACGGCTGTATGAAAAGGTGATAAAACAGGCTCATACATGGGCCAATGCCGATCGATTAATGTTTGTTGTGGGGGCTACACGAGCTAGTGAGCTGGAAGTTATACGCAATATTGCTCCTGATAATTTTTTATTGGTGCCGGGTGTGGGAGCCCAGGGCGGCAGTTTGCAAGAAGTGGCCCAATACGGAATGAATGATAAATGTGGATTGCTGGTTAACTCATCCAGAGGTATTATATATGCGTCAAATGGTGAAGATTTCGCGGAAAAGGCACGTGTGGAGGCTAAAAAGCTTCGTGATGAAATGGATATCCTGCTTGATAAATATTTAAGATAATCTAAAATCAGATTTCGAAAAAGGCTCAATGTTTAAATACGTTGAGCCTTTTTTGTTTTATACTATTCAGGATTATTATATTTAGTAAACACAGCCTACCTATCTATGAAAGAAGAACTTTTACATTTTATATGGAAGTATAAACTTTTTGATGTACTTCATTTACAAACAACGGATGGCGATCCTATTGAAATTATTCATACGGGTGTTCACAATAAAAATGCCGGTCCTGACTTTTTTAATGCAAGGCTAAAAATTGGAAAAACAATTTGGGCCGGAAACGTTGAAATTCATCAACAAGCTTCTGATTGGAACAAGCATCACCATACTAATGATAAGTTGTATGACAATGTGATCCTTCATGTTGTGTACAAAAATGATTGCCAGGTAAAAAATACTGCCGGCTATTTGATACCAACACTGGATATATCCCAATACATTCAACCGCAGTTGTTAAACAGGTATCAACTCTTATCAGAGAATGATCATTATTTTGCTTGTGATGCTTTAATCGGCTCTATAGATTCATTCACTTTTGATAATTGGTTAGATCGGTTAATAGTTGAGCGTTTAGAAGAAAAAGCCGTAATAATTGAAACTGAGCTTGATTTAACCATACAAAACTGGGAAGAAACTTTTTATCGTTTAATGGCCCGGAGTTTTGGATTTCACGTTAATGCCGAAACTTTTTTATTGCTTGCACGATCCATTTCTTCAATTATTTATGCAAAACATAAAACTAATTTATTGCAACTAGAGGCCTTACTGTTTGGGCAAGGGGGATTTTTAAGTGACCATTTTAATGATCCCTATTTTTTATCACTGAAAAAGGAATATGCCTTTTTGCAGAAAAAATATTCATTAAGTCCAATTGATAATTACTTGTGGAAATTCTTACGCTTGCGGCCTTCAAATTTCCCAACCATACGTATTTCACAGTTTGCGGCTTTAATTTATAAATCGAGCCATTTATTTTCGAGAATTATTGAGAGCAATAGTCTTAAGGAACTCGAGGAATTATTTGCAGTTGAAGCTAATGATTACTGGAATGCTCATTACTTGTTCGGAAAAACAACATTATCAAGTCAAAGAAAAACATTAGGGAAAAAATCAATTTTTATTATTTTAATCAATGTGGTGATACCGTTTATGTTTGTCTATGGCAAAAAAATGGGAGATGAGACACTTGCAACAAAGGCCTTAAATTTGCTACAAACTATTAAATCAGAGCAAAATTTGATTGTTAAACAATTTGCAGAGGTTGGAATTAAAAGCAAGAATGCAGCCGACTCACAGGCCTTACTTCATTTAAAAACAAGGTATTGTGATAAGAAAAAATGTTTAACTTGCGCCATTGGAGTAAAACTATTGAAGAAATGCTACAACGAATAATTTGTTTTTTCGAACGTCAGTCGTTCGGTGTTTGTAATTATATTGCCGAGCGATTTAATATTTCAACATCAAAATTGAGATTGTTTTTTATTTATGCTTCGTTTATAGCAGTGGGTTTTCCTATAATATTTTATCTATTCGCGGCTTTGGTGCTAGATTTACGATTATACCTTAAACAGAAAAGAAAAAGCAGTATCTGGGAAATGTAGTTTATTAAACCAGGAAGGTTTCCAGTTCTTTATATTTTTTCTCCAATGCCATTTCAAGTGGTGTTCTTCCATCATTCATTCTTGCATGCTTATCGGCTCCGGCTTTTAACAGGATTGAAACCAATTGGTGATTTCCGTTATGGGCCGCAGTATGCAATGGAGTTGCACCGAGAGCCTGCATTACATTAACATTCGCATTATTGCTAATAAGCAGGTTGGTAATTTCAACGCTGTTACAAGCAACCGCCGAATGAATAGGAGCAACTTTAAAATCGTTATCAGATGCCAGGTTGACATCGGCCCCACAATGAATCAATAATTTAGCCGTATCATAATGGTTGAAATAACAGGCATAACCCAACGGTGTAAATCCATCCGCCGAAAATGCATCAACCGAAAAAGGATTACAATCGAGTAACTCATCCACCAAACCGGTTTGTCCTATGGCTGAGGCTTCATGTAAATCAATTTGAACAAGATTCTTTAAAAGTAAGTCAACCATTTCCTGGTGGCGATAATAAGAAGCTAGCAAGAGAGTTGACAGGCCAGAGGAGAGGGTTGAACTGGCTAATTCAGGGCTTAATGAAATTAAAAGTTCAACAGTTTTCTTTTGATTGGTCTCAATGGCTTTAATTAATTCTGCGGTCGCTTCCATTGTTTATTGTGTTAGTGTGAGCGTAAAACATTGTTAGAGAGTTGAATATAAATAAAAATGCCCGCGTAGCAAAACTGTTTCACGGACATTTTCTTATTTATAAAGGTTTCTAAATTAGCAGATCTCCACTGCTTCTTTAGAACTTGCAACATTATTTTGAATGGCTTCAAATTTCGAATCGGCGGCGACGATCAAATTAATGTCCTTACGTTTTAATAAATCTGATTTACGTAAGTCGGAAAAATTAATGGTTCCTACTACGTAAGCCGAATCAGTGTTGGCATATGATTCCTTGATTTTTGAGAACAGCTTAGTGTCAATAGGGTTAGCGGTTGAATAGCGAACATATAAATCGACTGAAAAATTATCAGTTAACTCAACTTTAGCACCACGGTTATGTTTTTTGTATTCGTACTTGTAGTTGTAGGTAAGGGCTGATATGTCTGAAAGAACTGCAGAACCAGTAGGATTGCTTCCAGCTCCTTTACCGGCAAAAAACTGTGATTCAGTAAAAGCACTTTCTACTAAAATACCGTTGTATTCATTTTCAATATTGTAAAGTTTGTTTTCCGGTTTGATAAAACGCGGCAACACTCCGGCAACAATCTTGTTATCTACCTTACGACAGAATGCAACCAGTTTAATTTTGTAACCTTTTTCATTTGCATACTGAATGTCGAAAGTTGATAAGTTCTGAATTCCGTAGTTAAATACTTCTTCAGGTTTTACAAATAATCCGAAGGTATGAGCTAAAATTATACATAGCTTATACTTTGGATCATAAGCTTCAACATCCAGTGTGGGATCAGTTTCGGCAAAGCCTATATCCTGGGCTTGCTTTAAAGCGGTAGCAAAATCAATATTATCTTTAAAGATTTTGGTTAAAATATAATTGGTAGAACCATTGAAAATACCTTCAACAGCACCTAATAGATCATTGTCGTAATATTCTTCAAGGTTTCTGATAATTGGAATACTGGCGCAAGCAGAAGCTTCATACAACAATGGAACATTGTATTGTTGTTGCAACTCATACAATTCAACAAAATGATCGGCAATCATCTTTTTATTGGCGGTTACCACAGCTTTACCATTTTGAAGCGCTGTCTTAACAATTTCAAAAGCAGCCTCCGCATCGTCAATCATCTCAACAACAACATTAATATCGTCGTTAAACAGAATTTCGTTTTTTTCAACTGTGAAGTATTCGGCAGGAAGAGCACGTTTTTTATCTGCATTTTTAATACAAATTTTAAGTATCTCTGCTTTAATGCCTTCTGTTTGATTTAATACATTGTACAAACCCTGACCCACGCAGCCAAATCCAAATAAACCTAATTTAATTTTTTTGCTCATAAAAAGTTGTTGATGAATAAGTTATGAGTAATAGTTTAATTCTAAATCAGAACGAGTTTTCGAAGTGCAATACGAATCGTCAATTATTATCTATGACGGTGGCAGTTTGTTGAAGAAATAAAATTGGATTTTATCAGCGTAGGTTAAAATTGCTACTTGCTTATCTTCATGACACAAACTGTTGCGTCACAGGAATTAGCACCTTTTAATGCAAGATCATTAAGGTTGCTAAGACTTCATCGGGCCTGTCCCTCCGTCTTTCTGGATAAGAATTTTAAAGAACTTTTACTGCCGCAAAGAAAAGGAATTAGAAAATATAAAGCAAGAGTAATTTGAGAATTAGGAAATTTGATGATTTGAGAATTGGGAAGTCCCTGTTTCCTAAATGAATAATTTGAGGATGTGGCAAAATATTTTCAAATTTCCACATCCTCAAATTATTAAATTAATTTCATTCTTTTTTCATAGCTACCCTGTAGAGTACATATCCCATGAAAGCAAAAATTAAGGTTCCCAAAAGCATATAACCTCCGGATCCCATTGTTTTTTCAAGGGAGGATTGCCAGCTGATGGCTTGCAATGGTTTTTCAAATAAAACCTGGGCAAAAGCAATTAAAACACCCGCAACTGCCCCTCCAGCAACAAGTCCGGTGGCAAACAAACTTCCTTTACCAAGCTCTTCATCCTCATGACGGCCCTGTTTTTTCATTTTAAAATCAACCAAACCTTTAATGGCTCCACCCACAAAAATTGGAAGAGTAGTTGACAGCGGCAGATAAGCGCCAACAGCAAAAGAAAGTGCGTTGACTCCACAAAGTTCAATAGTAATAGAAAGAAATGCACCCACCAAAACAAACTGCCAGTCGAGGTTAAAGGATAACAATCCGCGGATTAAAGTGGCCATTAATGTTCCTTGTGGGGAAGGGAATGCTTTAGTACCAATCATATGTGTAATACCTTCATGAAGAGCAGCATCGGTAGGAGTGTCCAGCATTTTTATAGTGGCACCAATAACAATTGATGAAACAACTGCTCCAACAAATAAAGCTATTTGCTGATATTTTGGGGTCGCTCCAATAATGTAGCCGGTTTTCAAATCCTGAGAAGTAGCTCCGGCGTTTGCTGCAGCAATACAAATAATAGCACCCACTACCAATGCCATTGGTTCAAATAATTTACCTGTCCAGCCAACACTAATAAAGATCAGACAGGTGCCCATTAAAGTCGCAATGGTCATACCCGAAATAGGGTTAGAACTCGAACCAATTAAACCCACAATACGACTGGAAACCGTAACAAAGAAAAATCCGAATACAATTACCAAAATTCCAATAAGCAATTTGCCAATAATGGTGCTGCTTGGGATTTGTGGCATACAAAGTATTAAAAGTACTAAAGCAATGCTACCCACAATTACCACCTTAAAAGAAAGATCGCGTTCGGTTCTGGAAACGTTTTCGTCCGTTTGACGGTCATTAAGAGATCCTAAACTTTCTTTAAACGAGCGTACAATGGTAGGAATGCTTTTCAACAAGGTCATTAAACCGCCAATCGCAACTGCTCCGGCTCCAATTTGACGAACGTATGCATAGTAAATAGCAGATGCCGTGTCTTCAAAAGTTTTAGCAGTAGGATTCCATCCTAAATCACCACCTGCAGTCATCAGATCTTTCATGTATCCCAGCTTGATCAACTGGGTGGCTACGGTTTCTCCGGGTACTAAAAATGCTAAAAGCGGAATTAAACCCAACCAAGCCAAAACACCACCGGCAACTAAAACACCTGCTATACGAGGGCCAATGATATAACCCACACCTAAGTATTCGGGAGTTATTTCACCATTAACGGTAGCTGATGGAAAAAACTTATTAGTTTGTTGAGTTGTCCATGCTGGTACAGCTGCAATCAGGTTGAAGATTTTTTGAAAAATGGCATAGATGATGGCAAATCCTAGACCCTGATAAGCGGTTTTAGAAAAGTCACCGCCTTTTTCACCGGCAATTAATACCGAAGCACAGGCCGTTCCTTCGGGGTAAGGGAGATTTCCATGTTCTTTAACAATCAGGGATCTTCTCAGCGGAATCATCATTAATGTTCCTAAAATTCCGCCTAAAGCCGCTAATGTGAAAATTGTAACGTAATTAAAGTAATCGGCTCCCACACTTTTACCACCTTCGGTTATGGACAGGAATAAGAATGCAGGTAATGTAAAAGCAACTCCAGAAGCAATTGATTCGCCTGCCGAACCGGTTGTTTGAATGATATTATTTTCTAAAATGGTGGTTTTAAAAAGTTTGCGGCCCAAAGAAATGGCCATCACGGAGATAGGAATGGAAGCAGAAACAGTAAGCCCGGCTTTTAGTGCCAGATAAACGTTAGCCGCTCCGAATATGATTCCGAAGATACCACCTAAAATAACTGATTTAACAGTAAACTCAGCCATTTTAGTGTTGGCCGAAACATAAGGTTTAAATTGATGAGTAGATTCTTGCATGCATTAAATCTTAAAATATTTTCAAAGGTAACTATTGCCAAATTCCGATAATAAAACCGGCCAAAGAAAGTCCGAATGCATGATACCCCAAATCAATGTAAAATAGTGCTCGGGGACGGTCTGCAAACAGTGAGTTTATTAAAGAGGTAGTTCCGGCAAATGCCAGCGTTAACAATAAGCCTGTCTTTAACCCGGCAATGCCATCATTGATGTGTAGCACCTGAAGCACCAAAGCAAGCGTTAACACAGATAAGAATATTCCAATAAAAGTTAGGAGATAGGTTACCCCCATGCCATGTCTTACCAGCTGATCTTTTGTTTTTCCCAATGCAGCCATCCATTTATTACCAAATAATAAAGGAGAATACCAAACAGCGCCGGTGAAAAAATAGATGATAGATGCCAGAAGCACAGCCAGATAGTTTACTTCTGAAAAGAAATTTAACTCCATAAGATAGTTTTAGGTTTATACAATTGTGTTTTAGTAAAGATATTTAATTCTACATATTTGCAAAACAGAAGTACAAGGCGAGCGGAATTCTCCGCTTCCTAATGCTTCCGTAGATACATCAGCAAAATGAATAAAGCAATTTTCCTCGACCGTGATGGCGTTTTAAATAAAGAGTTAGGTGATTATGTATGTACCATGCAAGAATTCCAGGTGCTTGAACATAATTTTAAACCTTTAAAAGAGTTGCAGGACAGGGGATTTTTATTGATAGTGGTTACCAATCAAGGCGGTTTGGCCAAAGGATGGTACACTGAAAAAACGCTTCAAAGCATGCATACTGAACTTCAGAGGCAATATGCAGCCCATGGAGTGGAGTTTACAGAGATCTATTACTGTAATCATCATCCGGAGTATACCAGTAACTGTTTTTGCCGCAAGCCGGGTTCCTTGCTTTTAGAAAAGGCCATTGCCCGTTTTGATATTGATAAATCTAAATCATATTTTATTGGTGATCGCGACCGTGATGTTGAAGCAGGAGAGAAGGCTGGCGTAACAGGCATTCTTATTGACAGTGATCAACCGATTTCAGAAATTCTTCATTTAATTACCGCTTAGTTTATGGATAAACAGCTTAAGAGAAATGTTTACTGGTTAATTACCTTACTTCTTTTACTGTTTATTTTCCGGCTTATTGGGGGTTACACTATCCTCGTAGAGCATGTTTATTTCAGATACATCTATACCGCAATTTCAGCTACTTTACGCTTAATTACTGGTTGGTTGCCTTTCAGCTTTGGTGATATTCTTTATACGGTAGTGATCTTAATTGCTTTGCTAAGCATTTTTAAGTTTATACAGAAGCTTGTAAGGACGAAAGAAAAGAAAGGCGTGTTTTTATTCTCGGGTTTAGCTAAAGGACTAGGCATTTTCATCGGAGCTTACCTGATTTTTCAAATTTGCTGGGGATTTAATTATTTCCGGGAGCCTCTTAGTGAGCGATTGAATATTACAACAGATAAAGTCGAAAAAGAACAGCTTAAGCAACTAGCTTTATTTTTGGCACAAAGAGTAAACGAAACACATTTAAAGCTTACCAATGACTCGTTAAAGCAATATAAATCCACACTCTCAACTAAAGATTTGTACGAGATCGCTAAAACAGGTTATCAGGAATATCCATCCTTTAATTTTAAGTTTTATTCTACCAAAACCTCCCTGTATAAAAAGTTGTTGAACTATTCGGGTATAGGTGGTTATTATAATCCGTTTTCTGGTGAGGCTCAGGTAAATACCGACCCTCCCAAATTTTGCCTACCTTTTACCATTTGTCATGAAATGGCTCATCAAAGCGGTATTTCAGCCGAGGAGGAAGCTAATTTTGTTGGTTATTTAACCGCACTGAAGACCAATAATACTTTTTTTATCTATTCAGCAGAACTCGAAGCCTTTATGTATACGGCCGGTGAATTGGGCAGAATGGATTCTGTAGCGCGAAGGCAATGTTATAAAAGCTTAAATAAAGGTGTTAAAGAAGATATTAGAGAATATAAAAAGTTTTGGTTGAGCCATTCAAGCGCTATTGAGCCTTATTTCGAGTGGTATTACGACTGGTTCTTGAGATCCAATAATCAACCTAAAGGGATTAGAAGTTATAACGAGTTTGTAAACTTACTGGTTGGGTATTACGATCAGAAGAGAACGGCTCAAAATAAATAACTAGCGGATTAGGGAACAAGACTAAATAATAGGTTTCAAAGGACAAAGATAGAAGTACAAAGTAGAGACTTTAATAAATTCTCAACTGATCAACCTGAGTAGTGCTCGGTGAAATTCCTTGTCTTCCATAATTTATAACAATGAAAATAAATTTTCACATATGACTTAAAAAGAAAAGGTCGATTCATTACGAATCGACCTTTTTAATTATATAAACTTATAATAAAAACAGGCTTATTTAACTGTAGCTGCTGCTTTAGCGTGATCAGCTAAAAACTGCTGCAAACCGATATCGGTTAAAGGGTGTTTTAATAAAGCTTTGATAGCCGAAAGAGGTCCGGTCATAACATCAGAACCAATTTTAGCACACTCAATAATATGCATTGGGTGACGAACCGAAGCTGATAAAATTTGAGTTTCGAAACCATAGTTATCGTAAATCAAACGGATATCTTCAATTAACTGTAAACCGTCAGTTGAAATATCATCTAAACGACCTAAGAAAGGTGATACGTAAGTTGCGCCTGCTTTAGCAGCCAATAATGCCTGACCAGCAGAGAAAACCAAAGTACAGTTTGTGCGGATACCTTTTTTAGAGAAGTATTTTAATGCTTTAACACCGTCGGCAATCATTGGAACTTTAACAACGATTTTTTTGTCGATGGCAGCTAAACGCTCGCCTTCTTCAATCATACCTTCAAAATCAGTAGCAATTACTTCGGCACTTACATTATCATCAACTAAATCACAAATAGCTTTGTAGTGAGCCATTACATTATCGTCGCCGGTGATACCTTCTTTAGCCATTAATGAAGGGTTAGTAGTAACACCGTCTAATACTCCTAAATCTTGAGCTTCTTTAATTTGCGCCAAATTGGCTGTATCGATGAAAAACTTCATTATTTAATTAAGATATGAGATTTTGCAAATAGAATTTTAAGAATTGTTGGGGTGAGGATTTTTGACTTGCCCTAAAATAAAAAAATGGGTAAGCACCTTATATCGCACCGCTACAACCATCTACCCTTGCTTCCTTCCGAACCTGGGGGAGTTCAACGGGAGCTGGTCGTACAAGACTTACCCGGCACAAAAGTACGTTTTTTTACTAATTCTGCTAATAAATTTTAAAAAAAGCCTTTTTATCGGCTAAGTGACTATTTATCAGTGGGGTTTTTCTTTCCAAGCACCAGCTTTTCCACTGCTTTTTCTATACGGGCAACCCTGGTTTTATCTTGCTTGGCCGTTAAAATCCAAAGAACATATTCCTTTTTATTGGTATAAGATAGCTTTTCGAAATTGTTAATGGATGAGGCCTCAGCTTCCATGGCTGTTTTTAGATCAGGTGGAAGTGTGATCGTTTTGGTTTGAACATTGATAAATTCGGAATAATCATTCTGTTCAATCTTTTCGTTAGAAATTTCCGAACGCTTAACCTGCGATGCCGGTTTGAAACGTAAGGCGGTCCAGGTATCGTCAATTGACGCCGCAGCAACACCTTGTAAACCATATTGCTCGAGTTCCTGCCAGCTTTCCATCATGCCCAAATCCGATTCAATGCCTGAACTTTTCTTCGGATAGCAGATCCAAAAAACAGTATCAGGTCGTAATGTTTTTGAAACCTCCTTTAATTCCTGAACCAATTCCAAACGGTTCTTTATAAAAAGCTGAACAACGTCAAACGTACCTTTTACTTCAAAACTCAGAACAGTATTTTCGGGCAAAGGTTCAATGCTGGCTGCATAATTTGCAGGGGCATTAACTAGTAAAATGTTGCTACCGACTTTTATCTGAAGTTTTTTGTGAAGCGGATGTTCGGGCATGCTATTAATATTTAAGTTTCAGACTAAAATCCCAACCAACAATTCCCATGCTCACTACAATGTTAAAAGAGTGTTTGGTGCCAAACTGAGGAATTTCAATACAGCCATCAACCAGTTTCATTACTTCATCACCCACTCCATTTACTTCGTTTCCAAAGATCAATGCATATTTTTTCTCTTTAGAAGGTTTGAATTCTTGCAGCATGGTGCTGTTTTCGGCTTGCTCAATGGCTAGAACTTCATAACCCTCAGTGTGTAGATCTGCAACAGCTTCTTCGGTGCTTTGAAAATAGTACCAATCCACTGATTGGGTAGCGCCAAGAGCTGTTTTTTCAATTTCGCGATGGGGTGGCTGCGCCGTAATTCCGCATAAATAAATACCCTCTAAAGCAAATGCATCAGAGGTTCTGAAAATAGAACCAATGTTGTTCATGCTTCGCACATTGTCTAAAACGATGACAATAGGCAATTTATCCTGTTCCTTAAATTCTTCTACGCTTACACGGTTCAGTTCATCAAGCTTAAGTTTCCGCATTTTAAATTTTTATGATTGGGCAAAGGTAATAAGATTTGAGATTTGAGATTTGAGATTTGAGATTTGAGATTTGAGATTTGAGATTTGAGATTTGAGATTTGAGATTTGAGATTTACCGCGGTCAAAATTAAATGTTATAACATATAATTTGTATCTTTGTGAAACAACAATGGTAACTAATATGGAAAGCTTAAAAAATTGGGCGAAACCGTTTTTGACTCAACGTTCAAATGATATAATGCCGGCTTTATTTGTAGGGCACGGCAGTCCGATGAATGCCATAACCGACAATGAATACACACAGGCCTGGAGTGCTATAGGTTCATCAATGGAAAAACCCAAAGCTATCCTGGTTGTTTCAGCGCATTGGTTAACCTACGGCACGCATGTTACAGCAATGGAAAAGCCTCGGACTATTCATGATTTCGGTGGCTTTCCCCGTCCATTGTTTGAGGTACAGTATCCGGCGCCCGGTAGTCCCGAAATGGCTGAAGAAACCAAACAGCATGTTAAGCTGGCCCAAATTCAGCTCGATCATGAATGGGGATTGGATCACGGAACATGGTCGGTATTAGTTAAGATGTTTCCTAAGGCAGATATTCCTGTTTTCCAGTTAAGCATTGATTATTCAAAACCCTTGAGCTGGCATTATGAACTGGCAAAAGAATTGGCTTTTCTTCGTTCAAAGGGTGTTCTAATAATGGGAAGCGGAAATATTGTCCATAACCTTCGAATGGTTGATTTCCAGGGAAAAGGAGGTTATGATTGGGCCGTAGACTTTGATGAAACTGCTAAAAAATTGTTGCTGGAAAACAATCACCAGGAGTTGATTCAATTCGAAAAGCTAGGAAAGGAAGCATTGTTATCAATACCAACTACCGAACATTTCATTCCATTGATCTATACCATGGCACTAAAGAACGAAAATGAGCAGGTTTCATTCCCAATTGAGGGCTTGGATCTTGGCTCTATTTCAATGCGATCAGTATTGTTTAACTAAAAAATACTAGTCTCATTTATCTACTACGGAAGATCAGGTGTTCTTGTGAACGTAAAATAAACATAAGTGTTTATCCGAGCACCCAAGGTAGTTCCGGGTTCAAACTTAATCTTGTTTTCAACAAAGTGCTTAATATACTTATAAGTGGCTGGTAAAATTTCTTCGCCTCCCCAAGCCATTAAACCCACATCAAAAGAACCGATCTGGCCATTTTCTCTTACAATGAACTTACCTGAGTACAAATGTTGATTTTTAACATCGGCATTGTATTCGGTGATTTTAAATTCCATACGTCCATCATCTGAAACAGCGGTATCAATTTTGGTAAATCCATCCAGTGATCTGGCTATTGGCTGTTTTTCGGCTGAAAAAAAGTAGTTGGGTGATCTTTTACAGGAATCACTTAACTTTTTCAAAAACAGGGTATCATTTTTAGTAAGCGTTAGAAGACCAGCTAAGGTTTCTTTATCGGTTTTCTTAAATGTTTTTTCACTAACAAACATTAGGTGATGGGGTTTATTGATCGAATCACCTCTGTTTGGAATATATTCAAGCACAAGCGTATCGGTTTTAATTTTGATGATACGGTATTTGTACTTATCCCATTTCATAATTGAGTCTGGGCGAACGAAAATATTACGGTAATAATCTTTTGGTGTTTTAACGGTCGCATAACCATTTTCGTCAATAAACATCAACCAGTCGGCCTTGTAACGTTCACCGTAGGTACTGAATAAACCGCCTTTTAAATTACAGCGTTTAATTTCAATCCAATTGTTATTCAACGTTTTTCTAAAGGAAGCATCCTTATCTTCTTGATTTGAAGAGCAAGCAGCCATACCTAAAGAAATAATTATAAGCGCAAAGTGAAAAAATTTCATGGCGCCGAAAATAATAATTTCCGACAAATAGTTGGCAGTCTGCAGTCTGCAGTCTCCAGTCTCCAGTCAGTGGCTACCAACTGGCAGTACGTTGTAATGTTTTCGGAATTCAGTAAATTAACTAGTATATCATCTTACTTATTACCTATGGGAAAATATAAAGAATTGGCAGTTTATAAAACGTCATTTGATTTGGCAATGGATGTATTTTATTTAAGAACTTTCCAAAAGAAGAGATTTATAGTTTAACAGATCAAATCAGAAGAAATTCACGATCTACCAATATTAATATTATTGAGGCTTATAGAAAACGAAAATATACCAATCATTTTGTAAGTAAACTTACTGACGCCGATAAGGAAAATAGTGAAACTCAGGGATGGCTTGAGTTTGCAAAGGCATGTTGTTATATCGGCGATGATGAATTCATGAGATTAAATTCAAAATGCTTAGAAACAGGTAGGTTGATAGTCTTTATGATAAGAAACCCTGAGAAATTCTCTTAAAGAATTATCAGGTGCTTACATCTAACTGCCTACTGCCGACTGTCTACAGCCGATCGCCGACTGTGTACTGTTGATTGCAGACTGTCCACAGACTACTGGCAACCGTTTATAACAAATTGTGAAAAACTCAATGTTGTCTAAGCAGTTAAACCTGCTTATTTTCGCTGTCTTAAATTAAAAACACTTGGCAAAAGGAAAAGACGGTAAGGAAACGCCTTTAATGGCGCAATACAACCAGATAAAAGGTAAATATCCGGGTGCAATTTTATTGTTTCGCGTAGGTGATTTCTATGAAACCTTCGGTGAAGACGCAATAAAAGCTTCGGAAATATTAGGTATTACGCTTACCAAACGTGCCAATGGTTCAGCCTCACACATAGAATTAGCTGGCTTTCCCCATCATTCGCTCGATACTTATTTGCCAAAATTGGTTCGTGCAGGACAAAGAGTGGCTATTTGTGATCAGCTTGAAGACCCGAAAACTGTAAAAACAATTGTAAAGCGCGGAGTGACCGAAATGGTTTCTCCGGGTGTGGCTTATAACGAGAATATACTTAACAATAAGACCAATAATTACCTTGCGGCTGTCCATTTTGATAAGGAGATTTTGGGAATTGCCTTGCTGGATATTTCTACAGGAGAATTTTTAACGGCGCAAGGCGAAGCCGATTATATCGATAAATTGCTGCAAAGCTTCCGACCTTCGGAGGTTATCTTTTCAAAGTCAAAATCACGTGATTTTGTAAGTCAGTTTGGCGATAAGTTTTACACGTTTAACATTGATGATTGGGTTTTTGGCTTTGACTATGCACATGAGACCCTGTTAAAACATTTCGGAACGGTTTCTTTAAAAGGTTTTGGTATTGAGAATCTGCCTCAGGGCATTATCGCAGCTGGAGCCTGTTTGCATTATATTTTCGAAGCGGAACATCGCAACGTGCAGCACATTGCTCAAATTTCGAGAATAGAAGAAGATCGCTACGTTTGGCTGGATCGGTTCACCATTCGCAATCTCGAATTGATCTATTCGCCCAATGAAGGGGCAACACCATTAATTTCCATCCTTGATCAAACCAATACCCCAATGGGAGCCCGTTTGCTTCGCAAATGGATGGTGATGCCATTGAAGGAAAAAGTATTGATTGAAGAACGATTGAATGTTGTTCAGCATTTAACAAGTGATGCTACATTATCAGCAGATCTTCAATCGAAGCTAAAACCAATTGGCGATTTAGAACGGTTAATCTCGAAAGTAGCCTTGCAGAAAGCCAATCCACGTGAACTGGTTCAGTTGGGAAGGGCCTTGGCAGCAATTGCTGAGGTTAAAACTGTTGCAGAAAGTACTGGTCAGGATAGTCTTTGTAAGATTGCCGATCAGCTTAACCCCTGCAAATTCATCAAAGAAAAAATTGAGCAGGAGCTGAATCAGGAACCACCGGTTTTGATTCAAAAAGGAGGTGTTATCGCACCGGGCGTTCATGAGGAGTTGGATCAGTTGCGTAAAATTGCTTTCAGCGGAAAAGATTATTTGCTGGATATGCAGCGTCGTGAAAGCGAAATTACCGGCATTCCATCGTTGAAAATCGCCTTTAATAACGTCTTTGGCTATTATTTAGAAGTAACACATACGCATAAGGACAAGGTTCCGACTGAATGGATCCGCAAGCAAACTTTGGTTAATGCCGAGCGATACATCACTCCGGAATTAAAAGAGTACGAAGAAAAGATACTAGGGGCTGAAGAAAAGATCTTTGCTCTTGAAAATAAGCTGTATTCGGATTTATTGATGAGCATGTCGGAATATATCCGACCAATTCAGGTAAACGCTTTAGCAATTGCCCAATTGGATGTTTTATTAAGCTTTGCAATTACCGCAGTAAAAAATAACTATTGTCGTCCGGAAATGGTGGATGACAATGTTATCGACATAAAACTTGGCCGCCATCCGGTTATTGAAAAAAGTTTGCCAATAGGTGAGCAGTATATTCCCAATGATGTGTTGCTGGATGATGAAAATCAACAGATCATTATGATCACCGGTCCGAATATGGCGGGTAAATCAGCTTTGCTTCGTCAAACAGCATTAATTGTGTTGATGTCGCAAATAGGAAGTTTTGTTCCTGCCAAAGGAGCAAGGTTAGGGATCACCGATAAAATATTTACAAGGGTGGGTGCTTCGGATAATCTTTCATCAGGCGAATCAACCTTTATGGTGGAGATGAATGAAACGGCTAGTATTTTGAATAACCTTTCTAACCGGAGTTTAGTACTACTAGATGAAATTGGTCGCGGTACCAGTACCTACGACGGTATTTCTATTGCCTGGTCAATTGCCGAATATATTCATAACGATCCTAAGTCTAGGGCTAAAACTTTATTTGCCACCCATTATCATGAATTAAATGAGATGGAAGGGGAATTTGAACGGATCAAGAACTTTAATGTTTCCATTAAAGAGATCGACAATAAAGTGATATTTCTTCGCAAACTAGTTCCGGGAGGTAGCGAACATAGTTTTGGTATTCATGTAGCCCGTATGGCCGGGATGCCGCCAAAAGTTGTTCGCAAGGCCGAAGAAGTGTTGAAGAAGTTGGAAGACGAACGCAGTTCGGGTGAAGGAGCTGCAAGTATCAGAAACGGCGTAAAAAAAATAAAGAAATCAGACCAAATGCAATTGAATATCTTTTCGCTCGACGACCCGATTTTGATCAAGATCAGGGATTCACTCGCTGATTTGGATGTAAACGTGTTGACTCCGGTGGAGGCGCTGATTAAGTTGAATGAGATTCAGAAGCTGATAAAGTAATTGAAGAGATAAGCAAAAGCAAAAACTCCCGTCATATTATGGCGGGAGTTTTTTAGTTTATTACTTGCTGCCGGTAGCTTTTTCTGTTGCTTTTGGCAATTCTTTTCTTGGCATTTTAGCCTCGCGAACAGCCGTATTGTAAACAAAAGCGGCCATAATTATGGAAGCTTGCTTTAAGTCTTCAGCGGACAGGCGGTCATAAGTATCCATATTGGTATGGTGGGTACGTGTGCCGTAATCCATCTCATCTTGTATAAATTGAAAGCCGGGTAGTCCGAGGGCATCATACGAAAGGTGATCAGTTCCGCCGGTGTTGCTTAAGGTAACAGTGCTTGCGCCTAGATTGGCAAATGGCTCTAACCATTTGCTGAAAATGGGCATAATGGCTTTGTTTCCTTGAGTGTAAATACCACGGATCTTTCCGGTGCCATTATCCAGGTTATAATAAGCAGAAAGCTTTTGATGCTCAGGCATTAAGGTCATGGTTGTCTTATCTCCAAAATGTTGTTTAACGTAACCCTTCGAGCCAAACAAGCCCTGCTCTTCCGATGACCATAAAGCAACTCTGATCGTTCTTTTGGGTTTCAGATCCAATGATTTAATGATACGAACAGCTTCCATTACAACAGCGCTTCCCGCAGCATTATCGGTTGCCCCGGTGGCGGCAAACCATGAATCCAAGTGAGCGCCAAGCATTACAACTTCATCTTTCAGTACTGGATCGGTTCCGGGGATTTCGGCTATGACGTTATAACCTTTCAAATCATCCTGTATAAATTTGGTTTTAGTATCGATCTCCAGTTCTACAGGAATATTAGCGTTCAATAAACGGATCATTCGTTGGTAGTGCTCGGCCGAAACTTCCATTTCCGGAAGGGTAGGCTTAGCATCAACTGCGTAGGAGGCTCCATTGCTGGTAAAATAAGTTCCGGTATTTCCACGACCGTAGCTGATGATCATAGCCGCCTTTTCGTTCAAACAAAATTCACGGAACTTGTTCTGCATGGTATTACGGGCACGGTAATCCTGAATCGCCTTAGGAGAATAAGTGTCTTTTGCGGCAGGGTTCGCTTCAGCATAAGAAGCCATTTTTTCAAGATCTTCGTCGGTATAGCGTTTTGCATCAGCCTCAAAACCAATTTTAATGGTGCTGGGTACATCCATTATTACAATTCGGCCTTTCAGTTGACCTGCATATTTTACAAAATCGCTATCCGACTTAATTTTAACCAACATTACATTACCCTTAATTTGCTTATTGGTTCCATTGGTCCATGCTTTTGGTGAACCAATCATTACCTGGTAATAAGGTTTAGTCATGGCGATATATGATTTTTCAATCTCCCAACCACGGCCAAATTCACCCCATTCTTCTTTATGAGGGTTTATTAATCCCCACTGTTTAAAGGTTTCAACAGCCCAGTTTTGAGCATTTTTTAAACCGGTTGAATTCGATAGACGAGGCCCTGAAACATCGGTCAGGTAAAAGGCAATGTCCATTACTTTCGAATGGTTCATTCCTTCATTTCTGATTTTGTCGATCACTTCCAGATCGACTTTTTCGTCCTGTGCAAAAGCCGTGGATAAACCGGTGATGAACAGGAACATGGTTAATTTGTAAACTTTCTTCATATATATTGTGGATTGTAAATCTTAAACTTAAATGGAATACACAAAAAGTAGTGTAACAATTTTGTATCCATGAAAAAAACAAAAGGTACAAGCTTTAGCTCGTACCTTTTGTTGATAGCTTATTGTGACAAGTTCTTAGTTAACAATCATTTGCGGATTAATAATACTGAAATTACTTCCCTGGTAAATGATCGAAAAGCCGGTACCATCAGATTTTATACGTGCAATGCAAGAATTACCGGTTAAACCTGGGCGGTACTGAAAATAGATATAGCCATCTTCAGCTCCCATAGTATTGGTTTTAACCGATTTATCGGTTTTTAAATCGTATGATTTTCCACTAATGTTTACCAATTGCAAATCAACATACTCAACTTCATTTACGCAGCCAGGCGAAATGCTGTAAGCAATGTGTTCACTATCATTCAAAAAACAGGGTCTGCCATCAAGATATTCGTTTGAAGTTAATTTACGTTCGTTTTTAATTTTTTGGCTTGCCGAATCAATCTGAGAGACATAGATCTCCATAAACTTCGTCGGACATAAACTGTAGGGTGTTCCGGTTGGCAGGGCAGAATAGGCAATGTATTTACCATTTGGTGAAAATACAGGATCAGAAAAGGAGGTTGAGCGTGTGCTAAGCTGAACCGGCTTTTTTCCAACAGAATCTGTTAAAAACAGATGCCAATGGTTACGGTTGAAATCATCTTTATCACTAATTTCTGCCGCCATTATAAGGTGTTTCCCATCCGGTGACCAACTTGCGGAGCTTTGTGCCCGCCATTTATTATCACTTAATCCAATTAGCTTTTGTCCATTGCCTCCATCCATATTAAACAGCCAAAGCTCGGAGTTCCGTGAATTGTTATCTTTTATAATTAGTCCTTTTGCAGCTCGGTAACAAAGGAATTTTTTCTTGTCAGGAGCTACTTTTATACCCCAATAGTTAAAGGCATCATCCTGGGTGAGTCTGATTTCTGCCGAATCGGTTTTTTTATAGATCTGATAAGTACCGGTTTTATTCGAACTATAGTACAAGGCTTTGTTGGCTTCTAGAGGGATATCTACCAGGGTTTTGGGTTCTGCTTTTTGTGCCTTCAGTTGAAATGTGGAAATTAAAAAACAAGAAATTAAACTGAACTGCGCTATTTTCACGTTGATTTTGCTCATGAATCAAAAATATTAATTAGATCTAGAATGAAAAACGTTAAAACCAAACTGTACGTATTTATTTGCTTAATTTCTTTTTCAGCCTGTTCTACTAAAAAGAATGTTAGTAATACCCATCTCAAACCGAACTCAAATCAATCTGTTACCGAGTTAAATGCTTCAAATTATTCAACAGTTAAAGACAAGTATATTATAGGTTATTATGCACAAGAGTTAGGAGTAAAGGAAAATGAGCTTAATAATGTGTTATTATTCCGATTTATTGATGAATGGATGGGAGTGCCTTACCGTATTGGTGGAATGACAAAATCAGGGATCGATTGCTCGGGTTTTACCAACCTTTTATACAAAAATGTTTACCATCTTGTAATTCCGAGAACAACCGGAGAAATTTATAAAGAACTTGATGTAAAACCTTATACCAGCTTAAAAGAAGGGGATGTGGTGCTTATGAATTACGATGGGAAGAAAAATTCACATGTTGGTGTTTATCTTAAAAATGGCCGATTTGTACACGCTTCAACCAGCAAAGGTGTAATGATCAGTGATTTTAACCAAGCTTGGTATCAAAAGGCCTATAGTGCCGGTGGGGAAGTGAAGTAAAGTTTGATTTTAGAATTTAGATTTACGATTTATAGTAATAAAATTCTGATGGCGTCTCTCAATCTTATTATTGATAGTACCGTGCAGCTTCAAAGGTTTCCGATGAAGGGCGGCTGGACCTTTGCCCCAATTGAACTTGAAGTGGTTAATACCAAACCTTTTAATTATTTAAAGGTAAAGGGATTTATCGATGAGTATGAAATAGTTGAAAGCCATCTGATGCCGCTGGGTAATGGCAAATTGTTCCTGCCGGTTAAAGCTGAAATTCGAAAGAAGATCAAGAAGGAAGTAGGAGATTGGGTAAAGCTTGTGCTCTATAAGTTCTTGGATATTGATGTCTCAACTGATACTTTTTTGGAATGTTTAGAAGACGACCCGGTTGCCTGGTCCAAATTTCAACAGTTTACCAGTGAGGAGCGATCTCACTATGTTCAATGGATATTTTCATCAGCATCCGAGGAAATTCAAATTCAACGAATGGCAAGTGCCATTAATAATATAGCCCAGGGAATTAAATTGCCAAAGCCTGGTAAGAAGAAATAAATTTAGTTAATCAAGAAAATTTGGAGGATAAAACCGTATTCCATACTTTTTCTCACCAATGGATCTTGCTTCCTCTGGACTAGCAACTTTGCTTATTTCTTTAAACATATTATCCAGTCCAGCCGGTATAACCGTACAAATTAATAGTGCAGTAGTGTCCGAAATATTTTTAAAAGCATGTGCACCACCTTCCAACGGAATATTTATAAAATCTCCTTTTCGGGCTAATAGTTTTCCAGATTCTGTACTAAACTCAATTTCACCTTCGGCAACATAAAAGCTTTCTTGAATCTGATCGTGCGAATGCGGGGCAGGGCCTCCATTGGAAGGTATCCTCATTTCAATTACTGCATAACTGCCATTTGTTTGTTCTCCACCTATTAGTATTCTGTATTTTCCCTTAGCTACCGAAAGTTCTTCTCCATCAGTTGTGCTAATTCTCGAAATGGTTGGGTTTGATTTTTCCATTGCTCAAGGTAAGCTTAAATTCATAATAGATTACAAGCGCGCAATTTTTTAAATAGATCGGATTATAAGTTTTTTATATCAATGATTTACAAATTCAAAGAAGTCTTATCATTCCCTTTATTTTAAATTGTATCTCACTCCTAAGAATCCTTTGATGCCCTGCATTGGTGCATAGTTATACGATGGATCAAAGGTGTAATTATACGGATTGGAGCTTGGGTTAGGACTACCATTTGACAAGAAATATTTACCTCCAGGTTGATTGAATGGATCGTCGGGATGAAGAATTGGGTTTTTAGGAAGAAAATTCAACAGGTTCTTACAACCTCCGTAAATCTCCAACCCATTTTCTAATTTCTTCGTGAGTTGCAAGTTCATGAGGTTGTACCATGGTGATTTTTCGGCTCTGTAGTCATCAGGTACCACCGGTAAATACATTGGACCGTTTACCTTCCCGGTTATATCAATTGATAATTTCCATGGATTGATGGTATAGCTCACCGCATAGGTTCCAGATAGTTTTGGTGCAAATAATTGAGGAGTGGTTTTCAGATAGCCTTCGGCATCCTTGTCTTTTTGGTAAACATCCATATAGGTTGCCCCAATCATTACCTTAAAACCATTGGTAAAACTGAAGTCGGTGTTTAAGGTTAGTCCTTTGGAGATTGCATACCCTGATAAATTATCATAAATGATCTTTTGCGGGTCAGATAAAAAGTCGCCGGTAATTTTGTTAGTAAAGTATGTGTAAAATATAGTTCCATCCAAACTAATAAAACCATTTCGATGGCTAATAAGCGTAGAGTAGTTAAAATTTGCATTCCATGAACGTTCCGGCAACAGATCATTGTTGATAACTACCTCTCTTGCACCGGTTAAGGCGGCGTGATCTTCGGTAAATAAGTTCACAACACGGTACCCATTTCCGCTACTTAATCGAAACGTATTGCGATTATTCGGCGAATATTTAAAGCTTAAGCGTGGAGTAAAAATACTGCCATGTTCATTGTGGTGGTCGTACCTTAAGCCGGCTAAAATGCTAAGCTTTTCTGAGGATTTCCATTCATCCTGAAGAAAAATTCCCGGTAAAAAAGTCTTAGCAGGAGTATTGTTTCTACTTAAAGTTTGGGTTCCACTGGTGTTGTCATCGTAATAGGTATATCGTAGAGGTAAGCCCGAAAGTAACTCATGTTTACCTAATGTTTTTGTCCAGCGTAATTGTAAAAAGGCCACCTGCTGATTCGCATAAAACTTGGTCACTCCATAATAAGAATCTTGTAAGTGATAGTTATAGGAGTAATCAATTACAAACTGTTTAGGTAGTTCAAAATTTCCTAATAATTCAAATCGGTTAGTTTTGATTGATTCGCCGTAAATACTGTCGCTACCCCGAAAGTTTTGATCCCAGTTCACCTGGCCACCCCAACGGTTTTCAAATACATAGCGAGTGGCTAAACTTGCCATGCGGTTCTGTGATAATGGAATGGTCCATTTATTAAATATGGAAGCTCGGTTTTGCAAGGTTATATCTGTGAAGTCGTCCAGGTTCTTATCGTATCGCCCCGAATAATTGAAATAATTAATGCCAACCAGGGTACTCGATTTCCCTACCTTCAGTTTTCCGGCAATGTCCGCATTGTACTCTCCATAACCTGTACCCGATAAATCAGTGTTTAATCTGGGCGAGGATGCGGGTTCTTTGGTAATGATATTTACTAAACCACCAACTGCTTCGGAGCCGTAAAGTGTAGAAGCCGGACCTTTAACCACTTCAATTCGTTTAACCATACTGTTGGGTATGCCCGATAGACCATAAACCGTTGCAAGGCTACTTACAATAGGCATTCCATCAATTAAAATCATGGTGTAGGGGCCTTCCATGCCGTTAATATGAATATCACCGGTATTGCACACATTACAGTTTAGTTGCGGTTGAACGCCGTTGATCATTCCCAATGATTCGAATATGCTTGGACTGGGGTTTTTCTTGAAAAGCGTTGGAGTATACACTTCAACAGGTATAGGAGAGTTTAATTTCGAAACTTCTTTCATCGTTCCGCTTACTACCACTTCGTTTAGTTGATGAGTAGTTTCTGTTATTAAATTGATATTGACAATAACAGTATCATTCGCTTTTACCTCTACAATTTTAAACGCATCACTATATCCAAATAAGCTATAGTACAGTTTGATTTTACCAATTGGCAAGCTATCTATTAAATAGGAACCATCTGCCGAAGAGAAAAAAGCTTTTTTAGTCCCGTTATAGCTAATCTGTACATTTTCTAAAGGTTTTTTTTCTGAACTGATTTTACCTTTTACAATCCCTGTTTGTGCATAGGTAGATGCTGCAAGAAATATAAAAGTTAGAGAAGCTAAAAAGTAGATATATCTGATCATTTGGATAATGTTTGTCCAAATGTAAATATTTTATTAGTTATGTTGAAAATAAAATTTAGGGAAGTCTAAAAATTTTAGATTTTAGATTTAAGATTGTTGATTTCAGATTACGAGTTTGGCATTGATTATTTATTCGTACATCTAAAATCGTACATCTAAAATTGAATTGCCCTTCTAAAATCGTACTTCGTACATTACTGGTATTTAGCTTTAAATTTCCAGATGGAACCAATACAACGGTAAAGCATAAAAATGGTAAAGGCCGCCCAAATGCCATAAAGCTCCATGTTTAAATGATCAAATAACCATAAGGATGGAATAAAAGCCAGGAAAGTAGAGCCAATAAGTAAGTTTCGCAAGAAAATAGCTTCACCCAAGCCTTTATAAATTGCATCAAATGAGAAGGCGAGTGCATTAATGGGTAACATCAGAATTAATATCCAGAATGTTTGGTAGAAGAATTTTAACACATGAACATCCGAAGTAAAAATTTTTCCAATATAAAAATAGCCGGCACCACAAAAGACCATAATAACCAATGCTACTACCAGCACTATTTTTGAAAGGTCAATGCCCAATAACCATAACTTTTTGAAATCTTTCGAGCCGAGTAATTTACCCGAAATGGCATTACCTGCATTTCCGTATCCATCTATCACAAAAGCTATCAGTAAAAATATGTTAGCAATAATGGCATGAGCTGCTATCTGTTCTTTCCCATATCCGGTCGCATAACGATTAGCCAGATAAAAAGAAAAATTTAGGGCCGCTGCTCTTAGAAACAGGTTGATGCTTAGACTCATCAGGTTATATAATTCCGGGTTAATAGATTTACCGGGATTGAGTTTAAAGGGTGTTTTTTTAATAAAGAAATAAATGGCCACCATGCACATTAACACTTGCGTAATTAAACTGGCGTATGCTGCCCCTTCAATATTCATTGCGGGAATAATTCCGGGAATTCCAAAGACCAATAAAATATCAAGGAAAATATGCAGGAAACCGCCAATTAATCCAATATACATTGACCAGATTGTATTTTGCAGTCCTCTGAAAACTCCGTAAAGCGTAAAAGTAATCAAGCTAAAAGGGAAGCCCCAGATCCTGATCCTAAAATAATCAACTGCATAGTTCAGAATTTTTCCGTTTGCATTGTACAGCTTAAATATTTCCACAGAAAAGTAGCGTGTAGCAATAACTACCACTGAACTCATCATTAAGCTGAAAATGAAGGTTTGTACCACCAAACTATCAAGTTCATGGAGTCGTTTTGAGCCAAGGTAGCGTGAGACAATTGAAGAAATAGCCGAACTGGTTTGGGCCAGGATCCAGGTAATGGCTGATATCAACGAAGCAGCAATACCTACTGCAGCAATTATTTCGGTTTTATCAAAAGGGATACGACCAACAATCACAAGGTCGGTAAGTGAAATAACAGGTTCAACAACACCAGCCAGTAAAGCGGGTATTGCCAATCTATTTATTTCTCTAAAGCTTATTTTATTTGTAAGGGTGGCTTCCAAACTATTTATTTAAACTTTCTTCGCGTTCAAAAACGGTATCTACAAATTCTGGTTTTTTTCCGGCTGCTACAGCTAATTCATCACAACGTTCGTTTTCTGGATGCCCGGCATGGCCGCGTATCCATTGAAACTTAACCTGATGCTTGCGGTAAACCTTTAAGAAACGTTCCCATAAGTCAGGGTTTTTCTTGTCTTTATAGCCTTTCTTCTGCCAACCAAAAACCCAGCCTTTTTCAACTGCATCCACAACATATTTCGAATCGGAATAAATGATCACCTGTTGATTATCAGCTTTTAAGGCTTCTAATCCAACAATAACCGCCAAAAGTTCCATTCGATTGTTGGTGGTCTTTCTAAACCCTGCAGAAATTTCTTTATAATGTTTTCCTGAACGCAAGATGAGTCCGTAACCTCCTGGTCCGGGATTGCCACTTGATGCGCCATCGGTAAATAGTTCAATCATTTTAAAAATTTGAAGGGCAAAAATAGCAGGATTTAGTTAGAATTTCGGTGTTCAATTGTTTTAACCCATTGATTCCTATTTTCAATTTTTCTTAATAGAATAGCTTTAACAAATTGTATTTCAAGTATTAAAACTTTAAATTAATAGTTGAAACCACAATCTATATACGCTCGATGAAAATCCCTCTGTTCAAGACCATTTGCCTGATTTTTACTATAAGTTATCTTTTGGGGATTGTTTTTTATACCCATGACAAATGTGTTGAATGTTCATGAATGTATTAATTGTCAATTGAATGCCCTTAAATTGTAATTCACCGTTTATAGTTTAAACAATTGCTTAAAATCTAAATGGTAGTCATATGTAACAATATTTACCAGTACGCTCATGATAAAAATATTCCATAAATGCTTGTTTAAAGTTAGCGCAGTGGTGCTAGTGACTGCTTGCCTTAATTTTGAAACAGGTTTAGCACAGTCAAAAACAGATTCAGTTAAAGTGAGAACAGATTCAATCAAACTTGCAACAGATTCAGCCGAATACCAAGTGAAAGATATTGGAGACGTGTTATTTAAAAAGAAGAAAGGGAAGAACCCGAAGCCGCAAAAAAATAGTTTCTTTTTGGCAATTCCTGTCATCGGATCACAACCTGCCACCGGATTTATGTTTGGGCTTACCGGACAGTATACTTTTAAAGGCCCCCGGCCAGAGGATAAGTATTCAACAGTTAACCTTAGCGCCACATACACCACAAAAAATCAGTTGCTTATAAACATGAAGAACAATGTGTTGCTTTCAGACAACAAGATTTTTTTGAGTGGTGACTGGCGTTTTTATATTTTTTCGCAACCCAATTATGGTTTAGGTACTGATATTATTCCTCCAAGGGATGAAGACCCGGATTTCAGTCTGGATGATCTGTCTGAACCGATGGATTATAACTATTTAAAATTCCATCAAACAGCATCATGGTTAGTAAGTGAACATTTTTATGTGGGGGCAGGTGTACACTTTGATGGATATTCAAGTATTGATGATAAAAAATTAGATACAGCAAATCAAATTTACACGGCTCACTATAATTATAATGTGAAATATGGATTTGATCCGAAAAATTATTCAGTGAATGGCGTTAGTCTAAACTTGCTCTTTGATTCGCGCGATAACCAGATCAACCCTAATCGCGGATGGTATGGTAATGCTAACTTTCGAATTAATCCGAAATTGGGTAAAAATCAGGCGGCAAGTAATGTCTTATTTGCAGAAATGCGCTACTTCAGGCCTTTAAGCAAACGCAACCTGCAGCATGTTTGGGGCATTTGGGCTTTTGGTCAGTTTGTTACTTCGGGTAAGGTACCTTATTTGAATTTGCCTTCCATTGGCTGGGATCAACGGAGTCGAAGCGGTAAAGGGTATACTCAAGGCGTGTTCCGAGGAGATAATATGCTTTATTTAGAAACTGAATACAGATTTCCAATTAGCAAGAATCAACTCTTCAGCGGAACCGTTTTTGGTGATTTTACCACTGCAAGTGATAAAGATAGAGGCATAAAGCTTTTTGAAACCATACAGCCTGCAGTAGGTGTAGGTTTCAGGATTTTACTGGATAAAGCTACCCGAACTAATTTGATATTTAATTATGCCTGGGCAAACCGCTCAAAAGCCTTCTATTTGAATGCAGGGGAGTCATTTTAGCTTATTTATAGCTTTTATGAGTTGCTGAATTTAAGAGATCAGTATTGATTCGAACTTCTTTTTTATTTTTGAGGATCAATAATGCATAATTTGATCTCAACCAACTTTCACGATTGGACTTCTCGCCTTGCCGCTGAAAATAATTTCAGTCTTAAGCTTTCACAAATTGAGGGTGTTTCAATCGTAATGGTCCCGGAAAAGACCGTTGCTTTTGCCTTTATCGAATTAAGAGACAATGAGATCGTTTTTAAAATGATCGAATTGTTTAACCATTTAAATAAAGGTTTTCAGTTAATTACAGTTTGGGAGGATCAATGGATCCAAAGCAATGAGGTAATTCGATCAAGAATTAGTTCTTTATTAGGCCAAACTAAACGAATCCACGGTCGCGCCACAAAAGTTAAACGCATTGACAGTCATCAGCTCAATAACTTTTTATCCATCCACCATTTAAATGTAATAACTGCAGCTAAGTATAAATATGGTCTTTTTTTTAAGGATGAACTGGTTGCCGTTGCTTCATTCAGTGCCGGAAAGCCAATGCCTTCGAGAGGGGAGAATTATCGGTCGTATGAACTGATCCGCTTTGCTAATTTTAAAGATCATACAGTAGTTGGCGGATTAAGCAAGCTGATCAAGTTTTTTATTGAGGAAGTGAAACCAAGTGATATCATGACTTATGCCGATTTGGAATGGTCGAATGGAGAAGGTTATGAGAAATTGGGATTTAAAAAAGAGGGGATAACAGAATCGCAGCAGTTTTGGGTGAAAGAAGGTGAATGGTTACGCTATTATGCTCATAAACTTCCGCATTCTGTTTTGTCGATGGCAGAATCCAATGAATCAGAAGAGCAACTCATGATACGCTTGGGTTATGTTCGCATAAAAAATCAGGGTAATTTAAAATTCCGTTTAGTGATAAAGTAATGGGCGAAACAGATTTAATAGTGATTTTGGGTCCTACGGCTTCTGGAAAAACCAGGTTAGCAGTTCGCCTGGCTTTTGAGCTTAACGGAGAAGTTATAAGTGCCGACTCTCGCCAGGTTTATAAGGATATGAACATTGGCACCGGTAAAGATCTACATGAGTTCGAAATTAATGGAACAGCTATTCCTTACCATTTAATAAATATTCGAGAAGCAGGAGAGAAGTACAATATTTTTGAATTTCAACAGGATTTTGAACGAGCATACACATCGATAAAAGCCAAAGGAAAGATAGCGGTTTTATGTGGTGGCACAGGTTTATACATCGAATCGGTTTTAAAAGATTTTCAATACACATCTGTTCCTATTGATGAAGATTTAAGGGCCGAAATGGCTGTTAAATCCAAAGAAGAACTTATTGTTATCCATCAGCAATTAACCTCTTCATATTCAGGGTTGGCTGATATATCAACGTTAAAACGGTTGATCAGGGCAATAGAGATTGGTACATACCTTAATAAAAACTCACATGATTTTCATTCCTTACCTCAGGTAAATGCAGTCATCTTCGGAATTGATATTTCCAGGGAATCGCGCCGTGAGCGCATTTCGGAGCGTTTACTCAAACGGATCAGTGAAGGTATGATCGAGGAGGTAAAGCATCTTTTAGCAAAAGGAGTTTCGATGGAAACCCTTGTTTATTACGGCCTCGAGTATAAATTTATTGCCCAATATTTAAATGCTGAACTAGATTATGAAACGATGCTGGAACGATTGGAGACGGGAATTCATCAGTTTGCCAAACGCCAAATGACCTATTTTCGCAAAATGGAACGCGACGGTTTAACGATCAATTGGATAAACGGCGAAGAACCTTTGGATGAACAGTTAAGGATTTTGGTAAAAACAATAAAACAATAAATCAATTTCCTTTACCACTTCAGCTTAGTTTTCGTTAAAAACGAATCCACGCCCTTTTTAAAATCTTCGGTACTTCTAACATGGGCATTGGTTTCTGCAGCAAATATTAAGGCCTCCTCAGTTTTCATAGATTGAACCTTTTGAATCAGATCTTTGGTAATGGCAATTGAATTGGCTGAGGTTTCATTACACATTTTTAATGCAAAGGTTTTTACTACTTCATCAAGTTCGTTGTGATCCACCATATCATTTATCAACCCTATTTCTTTTGCTTCTATGGAGGAGATCAGTCTTCCGCTTAACAAAAGGTCTTTAGCCTTTCCTTCCCCAATTTTTCTGATCAAAAATAAAGCAACAATAGCCGGAACAAAGCCAATTTTAACTTCGGTATATCCAAACTGGGCTTCGTGAGCGGAAAATACAAAATCACAAACAGTAGCCAAGCCACAGCCGCCTGCAATGGCATGGCCCTGCACTTTAGCAATGGTAATTTTACTTGAAAAATAAATGGCACTGAATAATTCACGCAGTTGATGGCTATCGGCAATATTTTCATTAACCGAATTTTGCTGTAATTTTTGGAGATAAGCCAGATCAGCACCGGCGCTAAAAACCTCGCCTTCAGCTTCCAGAACAATTACTTTTATATTAACGTCTTTTTCTGCCTTATAGATAAATTTCTTTAGCTGCTGAACCACCTCTTCATTCAAAGCGTTTCGTTTTTCAGGTCGGTTTAGCGTTATAAAGGCAATGCGATCTTCAATTGTAAATTTCACCAGTTCTTCCATCTAAATAGCTATTCTTAAGGCTGTTGATTGATAAATGTTTATGGTTTTAATACCCAGCTTTTTACACTGAAGCTCCATTTTATTGGCGTAATATTCAGCAACCGACTTGTCGATAATCAGGGTGTCGAATTCATACATGTTTATTAAATCAGAAATATTGAGGTTTTTTCTTCCACTGATCAATAAGTAATCAACTTTTAGCTTTTTTACAGGTTTAAAATACCGAAACTGATCATCAATAATGCTAATTCTTACATCATAAAACTGTATATAATTTTTATGTTTAACAAGATGTCGGGATTTTAAATTGCTACCCAACGAATCAATGTTTACTTGTGCATTTGACCGATCAACATACGGTTTAATTGAAAAGGCGTAGCTCTTTCCTAAATTTTCTTGATCAGCAATTAGTTGCAGTCGGTTTTGATTCTTACAAGCAAGGACAGTATTTCCTTTGATTGAAAATATTAACAACTCATTTTCCTGAAATTTCATCAGGTTTTCGAGGTTGAAAGAAATGATAAAACTGATGATCAAAATAAAGGTTAGGTTCCATGCTGCTTTGGATTTTTCCGATAAACGATAGCCAATGGTAATTATAATTAAGGTTAAGAGTAATAAGGAATAATTGTTTATCCATATTCCATTGAAAGTTGCAAAAGGCAAATGGCTAAGCTTTAATAAGATCCAATTCATTAGGTCGATAATATTTGTTAAGCACAGTCCTATTAATCCCGCTAAACTGGGCATAAACGAAACCGAAAGAAGTAATATTCCTCCAAATAAGATGACAGTAGCTAATGGAATGACAAGAATATTGGCAATTAAAAAATAGTTGGGGAACTGGTGAAAATAATAGATCGACAAAGGAAAAGTGGCCAATTGGGCAGCTAAGGATACGCTTGTCATTGACCATACATAATTCAGCAATTTGTTTTCGGTATAAACCCAACTGTAAATTTTAGGCTGAAAATAAATAATGCCCCAAACGGCTATGTAAGAAAGCTGAAACCCTACATCGAATAACAAATAAGGATCCAACAGAAGGAGGAAAAAAACGGAAACAGCAATTGAATTATAAATATTGGTATATCGATTCGTTCCCTCGGCTACGGCAACCACACTTATCATAAAAGCGGACCGGCACACCGCCGGAGACATTCCGGTTATAAGTGCATAAAGCCAAATCAAAATTAAAACTAAAACGGTTTTGATCAGTTTACCGCGCTTAAATCGATTTAAGAATAAAAGCAGGGTATTAATGACCAGGTAAATAATGGTAACATGAAGTCCCGAAACAGAAAGGATATGCAATGTTCCCGTATTGGTAAACCCATTCACAATTTCAGGACTTAAATCGGCACGGTAGCCTAATAAAAAAGCGGCTGAAATGCCGGCATTTTCGGTTTTTGGGATGTATTTATTAAATAACTGTACACACTGTTCCCGAACCCTAATTGACCATAAAGTAAGATCGAATTTTTCCTCATGCTTAACTATTTTGTATTCCTCAGCTTGTAAATAAGTTTGATAATGAATGTTTTTAAATTGAAGGTATCTTTTGTAATCAAATTCGAAAGGGTTTTGTGGGGGAGTAGTTTCCTTAAACTTAGCTTTAATCAGTATGTATTCGTTGTAGTTAAGGTCCTTTGGTGTATTTATAGTAACCAGTAAGTTGCCTGAAGCCTGTTTTTGAACATTATTTTTTACTGCCATTACCACATTTGCCTTAAACTGTAAATTCACCCCTTTTCGGATTGGAGGGTCGGTTATCTTTACCAGCAAATAATCGGAAGAGTGGGAAGTGAAATGGTCTTTATAAACCAGTTCATTGTGTAATCCTGAAGTGCAAAATCCGGTTAAAATAAAGCTGAAATTAATAGCTAGCCCTTTATATTTTCTCCATCGGGTTTTGTTGATTTGGCGGTTAAAATGGGTAGTTAGCACTAAAATTAATATGGCGACAGTTAACAGTAACCAATAAAGTATTGCATTAAATTCAGAAAAACAGCCAGCACAAATTCCTGCCATAAATGGGAAAAGAATTCGAACAAAAGTTAACTGGCGGGTTTGTAAACGAAAACTACTCATAGTTAAAAAGTTAATCGCATTTGAACCTTGGCTTCTGATTTTTTATTTCCCTGAATAAGGTCATTACCCGAGCCCAATTCATCTTTATTGCGGTAGGAATAAATGCTGTATCGGGCCCAAAAACTGAGCTTTTTTAACGGTGAAACTTTAACATTGATATAAAATCGGGCACCCGAATCCTGGTACATTGCATATGAGTAGGAATATAATATATCTCTTTCGGAAGCGTAAATGCGTGAATTGTATGAATCGGTGTCAAACAAGGTAAATCGGCTGTCCACACTTAGCTTTTTAGATCTGTTTTGGGCAGCAATACTTAAGGAGAAAGCTAACCCCTTTTCCGTAGTGTTTATTCCATTGTTAAAGTAAACTGCATCAGCACGGTTACCAATGGCTATAAACTCATTTAAACTGTAAATTAAACCTACACGATAAGCGTTTTTAACAACATCAATAACAGGAGTAATGGTCGATGCATCATTCGATAGATCAATCTCTTTTTGTTGTCGGCTATAACGACCCTCAATACTCAGTTTTTTGCTAGGAGAGTAGGTTAGCATACAAAAGTATTCATTGCCTTTTGAGGGGGCATCAACTCGATAACGCAGCCACGGAAATTCGAAGAAATCGCTAAAAGCACTGAGTGATAGTTTCGTTGAAAAGTTAACGGTGAGACCTGCGTAAAATCCTTTTTCATTATTGTTAGTAGATGCTTCACTCAAAGCCTGGCTATAAAACGAATTAAAGTTTTTGTCGAACCGCCGGTGAACCAATGTTAAGGTAGCCTTTGGGGTTAGACTCATCATTACTCCGTTTAAAAACGCCATGCCGCCATTGCTAACTTTGGTCTGTTCTCCAAAGAAATAAAATCGGACTAAGTTTAACTGATAAGCTAGAGCATAAACCGTTTGCTCTTTACCTTTAAATCCGAATTGATTATAAAGAGCAGTCTCTTGTTCAAGGGATTTATCAAACTGAAGATGGTACGATGTAAGCGAGAAATTAAGTCTTTTTAATGGAGATATCCATAGATTTCCGCCCACTAAGAGTTCATTTAAACTTTGTTTATCATCAAGTTCATTTGAAGAGCGATGATAGCCTGTTGTTTGCAAGGATGAAACCTTAACCTCATCAGTTGAATCTTTTTGAATCAGGTTACCATCTAAATAACGGTAGGAAAAGAAAGGAGTGATGCTAAGATGTTTGGATAAGGAAACACTTGCACTTAGCCCTCTGAAATAGCCGTTTTCAGCAATTGATCGGTAGGGTCGGGGGCCATTACCATTTTTAGCTATTGCGTTAACCAAAGCGCTTTTACCAATACTGTAGCCGGTCCACATGGCTAACCCTTGCCCAAATTGCAACGAATAATCGCCAATTACCAATTGTTTCAATCTTCCAATATTTCTAAAGCTGAGACTGGCAGAATAAAAATCGAAGCCTAATTTTTGATTTTTACCAAAAAATGGCTCACCCGGATCTTTTTCTACGGATAATGTAAAATTGATCTTATCAGAAAAATACATGGAGTAACGTCCAAAAATTCGGGCAGGACTTCCATTGTAAATTTTTGAAGTAAATCCTTTGGAGGGTTCAAGGTATTGAGAAACCCTTAAAACGAATTCATTTTCAGGTTTGCTCAACTTTAGCTTTCCTAAGAAAGAAGTGTTTTCTACCGTTACAAAAGGTTTGAGTTTTACCATGGTGGTTTTATCAAATAGTTCGATGGTCTGGAGCTCAGCAAAATCAATTAAAGGTCCGAAACGTGCAATATGCTTTTTTAAGTCTGTTATCTGTAAGTCAGAAAGAACATATAACAATTCTAATTCTGAAGCGGTTGCAGTGTTTAGATTTAAAGGATGACGATAGTAAAAATAGAGTTGCTGGGTAAGTTCATTCAGGTCTAAATCCTCCCGGTCAGTAGCTGTTGCAATTGCTTCAACAATATTATCAACCACCGGATCAATTTCTTTTTGTGCAAACGATCTTGAAAGCCAGGGGATAAGTAAAAAAACAAGTATAACACGCTTAAAATTCATAGCTAATACTCATTTGGGGTGAATAACCTACGCTAGGATGAATTGAAGCCGCAATGTTTATTTGAAGTTTTGAGGTGGTATAGCCAGCTCCAAAGTATTGCTGAAACGGATGACCGGATATGCCTCCCCGAAGCACTAATTGCTTAAAAACTCCAAATTCAAGTCCTGTTTTGAAACGGGTATTCATGGAAATAGGCTTTTCAACTTCTGAAACAATAAAGGTTTTTTCAGATAGATCATAGCGGGCTCCTAAACGGAATATGGTGAGCAAGGGATTTTGAAGTTCTTCGCCAAAATCAGATCGGGTGGGATTAATAATGTGGGTGGCTATAGTAAGGTTTGTCATTATCTTGGCCATCAAGCCAACTTCAATAGAATAAGTTGAGCTGTTGCCATAATTGGCAATGGCAACCGTATGATAATTAAATTTTAATCCAATAGAAAAATTACTTCCAAATGAACGCCCGTAGCTTAAACCGGTCGTCATTTCAGTGTAGGGGTTCTGTCCAAAGGAATTAAAACTTACACCAAAAAAGTTTGATTTTACAGGAAAACCTAAAATGCCAGCCTTGGTACTAAACTCAGGCGATGAAAACTGGTTTAGGTAGCCCATGGAGGCGGTAAAGGAATGAACAGATGTAAATGCGGCCGGATTGCCTGCAATATTCCAGGAATCGTTTATGGCTGAGCCGGCGTTTGCCAATGCACCAATTCGCGCTCCGTAAAATAGGTTTTGCGCATATAATTTGCCCGTAATAAAGTATATGGACAAAACGCATGCAACGATGTTTTTGAACATAAATAGATGTTAGGTAGTGTGTAGGGTATTACCTCTGTTTGAGATAATTAACTATTGTAAGATGTATTCTAAATATTGTTAAAAATTTTAACTAATACAAGAACTTGGTTCGGAAAATAATTAGGAGGAAGAAGTGTTAGGTTAGCGAAGAGCGAGATGAAAAGTGAGATTTTATGGAGATAAAGTAGCCTAAAAACAGGTGAAATTGAGTTATTGTAAAATTTAGTAAAAGGTGAGATAAAAACACCTAAAGTGCTGTTTAAAAGCCCATAAAAAAAGCTTTGTCCATATACCTTTGCGCAATTGAGATACAGGGACAAAGCACCCAGATGATTTTTCTGATCATGTAAAAAGAGGAAGATGTTTCGTAACACCCAAGTTACAAAAAAACTTCAAAAAAACAAGCTTTTTGATAGTAAAACAATGTTTTTAGATTGACCAGCGAGTCTATTGGTTTAAATTTGAGAATTTAATGATGGCCTGATTATCGTTGAAAATCCCTTTACTTCAATTCATCTTTTAATTGAAGCAAAAATGATTTTAAGCTGGTGAGTGAATCAATTACCTTTTGCTTATCCACTTCAATGTTTTTATTGCTTTTCAGGTAATCTTTGGCCCCTTGTAAAGTATAGCCCTTCTCTTTAACCAAATGATAAATGATTTTTAGGTTCTCAATATCTTCCGGTGAAAATAAACGATTACCCTTTTTATTTTTCTTTGGCTGAAGAATATCAAACTCTTTCTCCCAAAAACGAATGTGTGATGTACTTACATTAAACATATCAGCCACTTCGCCAATGGTGTAGTACAGTTTTTTTATTTCACGTTCTTTGTATGGCATTTTAGTCGAATGATTGATTGTTTCTTGATGAAAGTTCCAACATTTTATCGTATTCGGCAGGACTTAGGTCATTAAAGTAAAAGTTAATTGGGTTAACCGGCTGACCGTTTCTATGCACCTCGTAATGGCAATGAGGGCCTGTGGATGCACCGGTATTACCAACATAACCAATAATTTCTCCTCTTTTTACCTTGTGACCAATCTTTGCCTTTATCCTGCTCATATGACCATAAATAGTTGAATAGCCATATCCGTGATTTATTTGAACCTCGTTACCAAAACCACGTCCAAATTCAGCCTTTATTACCACGCCGTCGCCGGTAGAGTAGATCGGAGTTCCGGTAGGTGAGGTAAAGTCCATTCCGGCATGAAATTTACGAGTTTTATAAATAGGATGGATGCGATACCCATATCCTGAAGCCATCCTTGTCAGGTCTTTATTTGAAACCGGTTGAATAGCTGGTACTGAGGCAAGCATTTTATCTTTATTCCGCACCTCCCTGATCAGGTAATCGTAAGATTTTGATTGAACGTACATTTTTTTTGAAAGCTCATCGAGTTTTCGTGTTGCTTCAATCATTAAAGAAGAATAGTTCGATGATTCAAGTGCTTTATATCGCTTTATACCTGCAAAATTCGTTTGCCATTCATCCGAAGTTATTGGCTCCGATTCAAAAATAACCCTGTAAATGTTATTGTCACGTTCCTGTAGATCGGTTACCACTCCATCCAGCTGCTTCATTCGCTTATGTAAAATGTCATATTGAAGACTGAGCTGGGAGATATCGCGTTTTAACTTCTTTTCTTTTGGAGAATCTAAAATATTATAAGCGATGGTTACGGTAACCACCGAAAACACAGAAACCGTAGCAAGGTATCCTAATACACGAAGCAGTTTTTTTCCGAAAGAAAGCTCTACTTTTTCGTATTTAAGGGTACTCGAGTTATAGAAATATTTGACCTTTTTCGCCATAAGCAAGGCAAATCGTAAGTTTTTGGAATGAAAAAAATTAATGAGCTCTTGATTTAAGACTTGGCAGACTTAATTGGTTTGGCTCAGTATTTTTTACGATTTTAATAACACATTGGTTACAGTTAATATGTAACCAATGTGTTATTAAAACTAATTTCCAATTATCTATTTTATCAGCAGATATAAAGTATTAAACAACAATTCATCTTTTTAGTTTTTAGTTAAGTTTTAATAAATGATTTTAACCTTAACTCTTTCTCATTTTAAACAGTATTTTCCGTTTCAAACCCTTATTTTTGCCCGCTATCTATTTTTAGGATAAATAGCATTTAATCTGGTTTTTAACAGAAGACTTAATACTAAAACTCATAACTCAATACATGGATTCGAGATCAGTTCGTAAAGCATTTTTAGATTTTTTTGAGAGTAAACAACATAAAATTGTGCCCTCGGCACCCTTAGTTGTTAAAAACGACCCCACACTGATGTTCATTAATTCAGGAATGGCACCGTTTAAGGATATTTTCCTAGGTGTTTCTCCTGTAAAATTTCCTCGTGTGGCCGATACTCAAAAATGTCTTCGTGTTTCGGGGAAGCATAATGATTTGGAAGAAGTAGGTATCGACACTTACCATCATACCATGTTTGAGATGTTAGGGAACTGGAGCTTTGGCGATTATTTCAAAAAAGAAGCTATTGAATGGGCTTGGGAATTGTTAACAGATGTATACAAACTGCCTAAAGACCGTTTATACGTAACTGTTTTTGAAGGTGACGCTAAAGAGAATCTTGCCCCTGATAATGATGCAAAAGAGATCTGGAAGAAATACATTTCTGAAGATCGCATTTTATATGGAAATAAAAAGGATAATTTCTGGGAGATGGGCGATCAGGGGCCTTGTGGTCCGTGTTCAGAGATCCATATTGATTTAAGAACTGAAGAAGAACGTGCCCAACAGGATGGAAAGGAGTTGGTAAATAATGACCATCCACAGGTTGTTGAAATCTGGAACAACGTATTTATGGAGTTTAACCGTAAAGCCGATGGTTCCTTAGAAAAACTTCCAGCCCAGCATGTTGATACCGGAATGGGCTTTGAACGTTTATGTATGGCTCTTCAAGGCAAGCGTTCTAACTACGATACCGATGTTTTCCAACCAATGATTCAGTTCATTGCCTCGCAATGTGGTATTCCATATGGTAAAGAAGAGAAAACCGATATCGCTATGCGTGTAATGGCCGACCATATTCGTGCTATTTCTTTCACTATTACCGATGGACAGTTACCTTCTAATACAGGAGCAGGTTATGTGATTCGCCGTATTCTACGTCGTGCAGTTCGTTATGCATATACCTTCTTAAACCTAAAAGAACCTTTCTTATATAAACTTGTGGCTTTATTAGCTGATCAGTTTGAAGGTGTATTCAACGAACTAAAAGAACAAAAATCATTTGTTGAGAAAGTAGTTAAGGAAGAAGAAGCCTCTTTCTTACGCACATTGGCGGGCGGTATTCAGCGTTTTGAAAAGTATGTACAAGGCTTAGAATTACTTCCTGAACATTTAAGTTTAATAGGTCAAAAGATTAATGAGGGTGCACAATCCAGAATAGGAGGAGAATTTGCGTTCGAGTTGTATGATACAAATGGATTTCCTATCGATTTAACTCAATTACTGGCAAGAGAAATTGGATTGACAGTTGACATGGAAGGCTTTAATAAAGCCTTAACTCAGCAAAAAGAGCGTTCTCGTGCGGCTACTGCCATTGATACTGGCGATTGGGTTTTGGTTGGAACTGATAAAGAGACTGAATTCCTGGGTTATGATCAGTTAGAAGCAGAAGTTCAGATCTTAAAATATCGCAAGATCAAAGCTAAAGGGAAAGAACAATTCCAGTTGGTATTAGACAAAACACCTTTTTATGCAGAGGGCGGGGGCCAGGTAGGAGATACCGGCGTTTTGGAAAATGCAAATGAACTGGTTAGAATTAACGATACCAAAAAAGAGAATAACCTGATCGTTCATTTTACCGATGAATTACCTGAAGATCTAACAAAAGCATTTACTGCTAAGGTAGATGCTGATAAACGCAGAGATACAGCCAATAACCACTCGGCAACGCACTTATTGCATGCGGCGTTAAAACATGTTTTAGGCGAACATGTAAACCAAAAGGGTTCATTGGTAAACGATGATTACCTGCGTTTTGACTTCTCTCATTTTGCAAAAGTTACTGATGAGGAAATTGCTGCCATTGAGAAAATTGTAAATGAGAAAATTCGTGAAAACATCAATCTCGATGAGCAACGAAAGGTTCCTTTCCAACAAGCAATTGATTCGGGTGTAACTGCGTTGTTCGGCGAAAAATACGGTGATTTTGTTCGTGTAATTACTTTCGATCCAAGCTATTCAAAAGAACTTTGTGGTGGTATTCACGTTCCGGCAACAGGTCAGATCGGCTCATTTAAAATTGTGGCCGAAAGTGCTGTTGCAGCAGGTGTTCGTCGTATTGAAGCGATTACAGCTACAAAAGCGGAAGAGCTATACAATCAGCAGCAAGCTATTGTTAATGAAGTGAAAACTTTATTAAAGAATCCAAAGGATGTAGTTAAAGGTTTAGAATCTGTTTTAGAGGAAAATAACCGTTTACGCAAAGAGCTGGAGCAAATGATCATACAAAAAGCTTCGATGCTGAAAGATGATCTGGCTAAAAAAGCAGAAGCAATAAATGGGGTAAACTTTATCGCCGCAAAAGTGGATATTCCTTCAGCAGAAGCAATTAAAAACCTGTCGTTTGAAATGCGCGAAAAGCTTAATAACCTTTTCCTGGTTATTGCTGCCGAAATTGATGGAAAGCCAAGTATTTCAGTAATTATTTCTGATAACCTGGTTCAGGATAAAAAACTGAATGCATCGCAAATAGTAAGAGAGTTGGGTAAAGAGATACAAGGTGGTGGGGGTGGACAGCCTTTTTATGCTACTGCAGGTGGAAAAGACAGCAGCGGACTGGAAAGAGCTTTAGCAAAAGCTAAACAATTTGTTCAATAGTAACAATTACTAATAGACAATTAAACGCAACCCGAATAAAGATTCAGGTTGCGTTTTTTATTGCTCTTGAGCGAGCTTTTTTCCTTAAATTAATGCTCCATTAAACGCTCATAGTTATGAAATCTAAAATCCTCTTTACTGCCTTTTTAATTTCAATTGTTTGGTCAGGATGTAATACGGTTAAAACTTCAGGTTTAATTACACCCGAAAATATATCGGCCTTGGTTGGACACCGATGGAACCTATCACAACTCATATCGAACGGGAACGTCATCGACATTGGAAAAGAAAACATTCCTTTTATGGAATTTACTAAAGAGAACAAGGTAAGTGGTTCATTAGGCTGCAATAACATTACTGGTGGTTATAAGTTTGAAGAAGGGAAATTAAAATTGAGCCCGATGGCCACCACACAAAAAATATGTCCAGATATGAAAGTGGAGGATGCTTTTTCGAAAGCGCTGGGGGAAACTACCGACTTTAAAATGAACGAAGGAAAACTTCAGCTTTTTAAAGGAAAGGATTTGCTGGCTTCGTTTTCAAAATAAACTGTTTAACTGATTTTTGGTAAAAAAATAATCGCTCCAACAATAACTGCAATTAAAGCAGATAGAAAAACAGCACCGGCGGCAATATCCTTTATTAATCCAATTTTGGGATCATGTTCAACGGTAACGCGATCGGCAAGCTTTTCAATGGCTGTGTTTATCAATTCAAACCCTATAACCATTCCAATACATAACAGTATTACACACCATTCGATTGCACTTAGTTTAACTGCAAAGCCCGAAAAAACAACAATAATTGTAATGAATAAATGAATTTTGAGATTGGCTTCGGAAACAAAGCTGATTTTAAGGCCGTTGAGAGCATATTTAAAACTGTTGAGCAGTTTCATTGATTTCTGATTTAATTAAAAATGAGCTTTAGCCCGTGGCAGAGAAAAGCTGAATGTACTGCCTTTCCCCAATTCGCTGATCGTCCATATTTTACCGCCATTACGCTCAATAAAATCTTTGCATAATATTAATCCTAGGCCGGTACCGATTTCGTTAGCAGTTCCTTTGGTTGAGAAATGGTCCATACTAAACAGTTTCGTCTGATTTTCGTTACTTATACCCACGCCGTTATCTTCCACCGAAAAAACTACCGCCTCACCATCATTTCGGCAACTGATTTTAATCTTACCAAAAGGCCGCGTAAATTTTATCGCATTCGAAAGAAGGTTTCTAACCACCACCTTAATCATATTGATATCAGCAAAAGCCGAAATATCCGTTTTAACATTATTTTCAATAATAATGTGTTTACTTTCTGCTTCAGGTCTTAATAAATAGAGAAACTCATCCATTAGGTTGCTGAAAATAATTTCAGAGGCTTCTACTTTCAATCCCAGCATTTGACTGTTCGACCAATACAATAAATTATCCAGTAATTGAAGATTATGCCTTACTCGCTCTGTAATTTCAGAAGAAAGTTCAGTAAACTCTTCTGCTCCAATTAATTTTTCGTTAAAAAGGTTGAGTAAGCCCTGCAAAGAGGTTAATGGCCCCCGCAAATCATGAGAAATAATGGAAAACACTTTTATTTTGATCAGGTCCTGGTTCTCCAGATTTTTATACTGTTTGCTGATAAGCTCGTTTTGAAGGGTGATTTCTTCTTTATGACGTTCTGCTTTCTTTCGTTCATATTCATAATTGTTTCTGATAGAAAGTACCACCGTCAGAATACTTACCATAACTAAGATAAAAGTGCCTATAATATCAATAAACCTGTTTTCTCTTGATTTATAGGTGTCAACCCATTCGGGATGGAAATATTCAATGGTATAAAGAGATAAAGTGAAAACAACACAGGTGAAGATCCAGAAGGCCCTATATTTTATGTTAATAATGCTTATAAAAACGATCAGGAAAAAAGTAATGATATAAATGACAGGACCTTCGCTACCGCTGTTTAAAAACCAGCCAATACCCAAACTTATATAACAAAGCAGAATAAAAGCTACAACGGTTGATTGGAATTTATATTTAAACCTCGATAAGTAATAAAGAATAAGAATACCTGTTTCAACTATTACAACAATAATATTCAGGCGCCAGTCTATTCCATTTACTCCATTAAGAATAATTCCTCCAAAAGCAAGCAGAATGGTAACAATACAAGTTATGTTGAAAATTCTGTTTTCAAGTGAGAATCGATTATTATCACCTGCAATTAACGAGAGTGACTGCGAAAATAACTTTCTAAGCATCAATGGTCTAAACAAATCTATTGTTGCAATATAATTATTTCTTTTTCCTAACACTGCACTCATTATTAATAAAGTTCAGTTGAATAATTCAATGAAATAATATGGTTATTATAAAAATGATTACAAAATTTATAAAATGATGCGAAATTCATAAATTCTTATAAATTTGCGTAAAGCTATGATAAGAAATACCGTTTACGATAATTACGAATTAGTAGTTGGTTTAGAAGTGCATGCGCAATTATCAACCAATACCAAAATATTTTGTGCTGATTCTGCTGCATTTGGTGCCGAACCTAATTGCAATATCAGTCCAATTTCCCTGGGGCTTCCCGGAACTTTACCCAAGCTTAATCAAAAGGTTGTAGAATATGCTATTAAATTAGGGTTGGCAACTAACGGAACCATCAATAAATACAACGCTTTTGATCGTAAGAATTATTTCTACGCCGATTTGCCAAAAGGTTACCAGATCAGTCAGGATGCAAAGCCAATAAGTGTAGGAGGACATATTGAAGTAAATCTGAAAGACGGCACGCGTAAAAAGATCCATTTGCATCATATCCATATGGAGGAAGATGCTGGTAAAAGTATGCATGATCAGGATCCTTTCAACTCTTGTATAGACCTTAATAGAGCCGGAGTACCTTTGTTGGAAATTGTGTCAGAGCCTGATTTACGCAGCTCGGAACAAGCAGCCCAATATCTTACCGAAATGCGAAAGCTATTACGCTATCTGGATATTTGCGATGGAAATATGGAAGAAGGCAGCATGCGATGTGATGCCAATATTTCGGTTCGATTAAAAGGAAGCAAGGAGTATGGAACGCGCTGTGAGGTTAAGAATATGAACTCCATAAAAAATGTGCAACGTGCTATTGATTTCGAGTTTAAAAGACAGATTGATGTGCTTGAAGCCGGAGGTACAATAACGCAAAATACATTGAACTTTGATGCTAGTACCGGCGTTACTTCCGTTTTGCGCACCAAGGAAATGGCCAACGATTATCGTTATTTTCCTGAACCTGACCTTCTGCCGGTGGTTGTAACAGATGAATATATTAAATCGGTACAGGCTGAACTGCCATTGCTGCCTGAACAACTTATTCATAAGTATACAACAGAATACGGGCTTCCTGAATATGATGCTATTGTATTAACAGACAATAAACAGTTTGCACTGTATTTTAACGAGGTTGTAAAGTTTACCTCAAACTACAAAGCTGCCGCTAACTGGATGATGGGTGCCGTAAAATCGTATTTGAACGATCAGGTAATTGAGATCACCAGTTTTCAGCTTAAACCCAAACAGCTTGCAGCTATTATCAATTTAATAGATGATGGTAGAATTAATAATTCGGTGGCTAACCAGCAGGTGTTTCCGGAGTTATTAAAACACCCTGAAAAGAATGTCGAACAATTGACCCATGAATTAGAGGTATTTATTGAAGCTGATGATAATGAATTGATCGGGTTTATTGATCAAGTGCTTGATAAGTATCCGGAAAAGGTTAAAGAATACCATAAGGGTAAGAAAAACCTGATTGGATTGTTTATGGGCGATGTAATGAAGCTCTCCAAAGGAAAAATAGATCCAAAATCAGCTAATAAACTTATGATCGACCGACTAGAGCTGCATAAATAATATAAAATAAATAGATGAAAAGACTTTCCCGGCCTGAAAACCTGGAAAGTCTTTTTATTTTTGGAGTATGCGTTTAAACATCTTATGGCTTTTTATTTCGGTGCTTGTTTTTACATCATGTGCAAACGAAAAGAAAAGCCCAAAAACGGAGTTAAGAGCTGCCAATGGATTACCTATAGGTAATGTCGAAGGCTTTATGGCTCCAGAAATTCAATTAAACGATATTAATGGTAACCCAATATCCGTTTCATCATTGAAAGGAAAATATGTATTGGTAGACTTCTGGGCATCCTGGTGCGGGCCTTGTATGCAGGAGGTTCCTGAGCTTACAAACCTATATGCCACCTACCATGGCAAAGGTTTGGAAATTTATGGAGTTTCGCTTGATAATGATAAAAATCGTTGGCAGCAAGCTACTAAAAACCATCAAATGAACTGGATTCATGTGTCAGATTTGAAAAAATGGGAGTCTCAACCGCTCGAATCTTATGGGGTAGATGCTATTCCTGCTAATTTTATTCTCGACAAAGAAGGTAAGATCATCGCTAAAAACCTTCATGGGGTTCAATTAGAACATTTTCTTAAGAAATTGTTCAATTAATAACTATCTGATATTAACTCTTTTTTACTTCTTAACAAATTCTTAATATAGGATTAACAAATTCATTCAATTAGCAATTTACTTTTATGGAAAATTCAAATATGACTACACCGAAGCAGAAAATTCTAATTGTTGACGACGAACCGGATATTTTAGAATTAATTGAATACAACTTAAAGAAAGAAGGTTACCAGGTTTTTTTAGCTAACAACGGCCAGGAAGCAGTAACCATAGCAAAAAAGGTAATGCCCGATTTAATTATTTTGGATATTATGATGCCAAAAATGGATGGGATAGAAGCTTGCCGTTTAATGCGGAGCATGCCGGAATTTAAAAATACGTTCATGGTGTTTTTAACCGCTCGTAGCGAAGAATATTCGGAAATTGCCGGCTTTAATGTAGGAGCGGACGATTACATTGCAAAACCAATAAAACCCCGTGCTCTGATTAGCAGGATAAATGCCATTTTACGCCGCAATGTTTATTCAGATGACACCTATGAGAACAAAATTGAAATTGGTGATTTGGTAATTGACCGCGAAGCATTTGTTGTTTATCAACAGGGTAAAAAGGTTATTCTGGCTAAAAAAGAATTCGAACTATTGTATCTATTAGCTTCCAAGCCCGGTAAAGTCTACACTCGCGAAATCATCCTTAAAAATATTTGGGAAGACTCTGTAGTGGTGACCAATCGAACAATTGATGTACACATTAGAAAACTAAGAGAAAAATTAGGCGATTCTTATGTGACCACCGTAAAAGGAGTTGGATACAAATTTGAACTATGATTAAAAACCCAACGCCCCGCATTATTGCTTTTTTAACCGCTACCATTTTATCTTGCGTTGTAGGGCTTATTTCATTACTCTTTAAATCCACTTTTCTGGAGGTTATCCTTGAGATCGTATTAAATTTCTGCGTTTCATTTGTATTAACACTGTATGCGCTCGAATTTTTCATTTACCGTAAGATCAAACTGATCTATAAGAATATTCATCATCTGAAAACAGGAAAAAGTGATCCAATTTTTCCACCACTTTTTAGTTCAGGAGAAGATCCTATTGCTGGAGTTACAAAGGATGTTTTGACTTGGGCCCAGGATCAAACCGTTGAAATAGAGCAGCTCAAGCAAAATGAAACCTTTAGAAAGGAATTTTTAGGAAATGTTTCTCACGAGCTAAAAACACCTATTTTCAACATTCAGGGTTATATTAATACATTATTGGATGGAGCCATGGATGATGCGGAAGTTAATTTGCATTTTCTTAACAAGGCGGCCCGAAGTACGGATCGTTTAGCGGCTTTAGTGGAAGATCTTGAATCGATATCACAGCTGGAATCAGGCTATCTTACCATGGAAGTCGAAACATTTGATATTCATGACCTGGTAAAAGACGTGCTTGATTCAATGGAGTTTATGGCCCATGATAAGAACATTTCATTTGGATTTAAGGATGGCTCTGATTTTCCGTTTATTGTAGAGGCAGATAAATCGCGTATACGACAGGTTTTGGTTAATCTGGTTTCCAACTCAATTAAATATGGAAATAATGGAGGAGCAATCACTGTTGGCCTTTATGACATGGATGAAAACATCCTTGTGGAAATTACAGATGATGGCATCGGTGTAGAACCTGAAAATCTTCCACGATTATTTGAACGCTTTTATAGAGTTGATAGAAGTCGTTCAAGAACGGAGGGAGGTACGGGCTTAGGTTTAGCAATTGTTAAACACATTATAGAAGCCCATAGTCAAACGATTAATGTTAGAAGCAGTATTGGAATAGGAACCACTTTTGGATTCACACTTAGAAAAGGATAATAGATTTACGAACCGTTTTTCTCTAAACTCTTCTACTAATAGCTATAAGTCAAGTGCTGATAGCTATTTTCTTTTTACTACTTTTGTCGACTTTAAATTAAATACCGACAAAATCATTGCATGAAATTACCTTCTTTTAAAGACCTTATACTTTTTGAAAACGATGAAGTAATAATAGTTAACAAACCTCCATTAATAGCATCGGTTGATGAACGAAGTGGGGGCGAGGTTAATATGTTGCGATTGGCGAAAAGTTATTGGGATGATGCCCAAATATGCCATCGTTTAGATAAGGAAACTTCCGGAGCATTGATCTTTGCTAAAACACCTGAAAGCTATCGTTCAATCTCTATGCAGTTTGAGCATCGGCAGGTGAAAAAGGTTTATCATGCTGTAATTGATGGTACGCATGCTTTTGAAGATAAATTGGTGGATTTGCCAATTGCCAATCTTGGAAAAGGTAATGTTGTAATTGATAAGTACGAAGGTAAAAGAGCTGAAACTATTTTCAATTCCATTAAATTCTATAAGCATTTTACCTTGGTTGAGTGCCAACCAAAAACCGGTAGAATGCACCAGATTCGTATTCATTTAGCTACTCAAAGGGCTTCTATTGTAGCTGATGAAATGTACGGAGGCAGATATCCAATGCTCTCCTCGTTTAAAAAAGGCTACCGTTTGTCCAAAGATGAAGTGGAACAACCCTTAATCCGTCGTTTTGCTCTTCATGCGTACGAGGTAAGCTTTAAACTGCTCAATGAACAGGAAATAACCATAACAGCAGCTTATCCTAAGGATTTTGCAACACTTTTAAAGTTGCTTGATAAGTTTGATGCATAAGGTTTTAATAACACAACAAAGCCGCTCAAGTTCTTAATTTGAGCGGCTTTGTTATTTAAAGTATTCAATCTTATTAAAGGTACTTTTCGCCAAAGTTTTGCTTTATATCAGCAACAATTTGTTTTACTTCCTGCTCTTCTGATTTTTTGCAAATCATCAGTACATCATCAGACTCAACCACAATATAACCGTCCAAACCTTGTAAAACCACCAGTTTATTCGCCGGTGTTCTAACTATGCAATTGGCTGAATCATACATTACCACCTTCTTTGAATCAATGATGACATTACCAACATAATCTTTATCTTTTTTAACATCATAAACCGATGCCCAGGTTCCCAAATCGCTCCATCCAAATTCACTAGGTCGTACATATACATTTTCGGCTTTCTCCATCACCCCGTAATCTATTGAGATGTTTTTACATCTCATATAGGCGGTTTTAATGAAATCGATTTCCTTAACAGTGTTAAAATATATTTTCCCTTCAACAAAAATTTCATTGATTTCAGGTAAATGCTTTTCAAAAGCTCTTAAGATAGAGTTGGCGTTCCAAACAAAAATACCCGCATTCCATAGAAAATCACCACTGGCAATAAACGTTTTGGCGAGTTCAAGATCAGGCTTTTCGGTAAAGGTTTTTACCTTATAAAAATTATCGAAAGGAGATGAATTCTTGTATTGAATATAACCATAACCTGTATCCGGTCTGCTAGGAACAATTCCTAAGGTGATTAGAAAATCATTTTTTTCTGTAAGTTCTAATGATTCGCGAATAGCCTCTTTAAAGGCATCTTCCTGCAATATAAGATGATCGGAAGGAGCTATTACAATTGATGCGTTAGGATTCTTTTTTGCAATTTTATGGCAGGCATAAGCAATACATGGCGCTGTATTACGCATTACAGGCTCTCCCAAAATATTTTCATTCAGGGCTTCCGGTAATTGATCCTTAATTATAGAGCGGTAATTTTCATTTGTGACAAAATATATATTTTCGGGAGGGCAGATATCTTTAAAACGATTAAAGGTTTGTTGAATTAGTGTTTTTCCGGTGCCAAGTATATCAATAAATTGCTTTGGGAAATTGCTTCTGCTAACTGGCCAAAAACGGCTTCCAACGCCGCCAGCCATAATTACAACGTAATGATTATTGTTTTCCATTCTAATTTGTTACACGTGTATTAATCATTCTGCGTTAATCCCTTTCGGTTCATAAAGTTGAATGATACCTGCGTGTTTATTCTGTTTAAAAACGTGAAAATATTGTACCTAACTTTATTACAAGATATTAATAGGTTACAATGTCTGATGACAATTCATAATATCAATGACTCGCAAGTTATAAAAGTTTTCATTTGTTTTCATCATTGTGCTAGGTTTTTGACCGTATACAGATAAATAGGGTAAATAATTTCAATTAATCCGAAGAGTGAGGTAGAATTTATAGAAACCTTAGCAAACTTGATTTAAATCAAGCGACCTTTTGACTTTAGAATGATACTAACGATTGTTTCAACGGCCTTATTTATGTAAATTTGCAATTCTAATAAAACATCAGCTTCAATCGAAGCGTTCTTTTATAATACTTGCAGTTGTTTAAAGATTTGAATACCGGGTGTTTTATTATTGCAAAATTATGTTATTTTTAATTTAACAAACTAATCCAAACCATAACCTTACTTAATTTTTTCTCGAATAATGGAGATAAAAAAGTCGCTGTTTGATAACTTGCACAATTTTTTTGGGTTTGAAAAATTTAAAGGAGAGCAGGAAGCAATCATCACCAGCATACTTTCAGGGAATGATACATTCGTGATTATGCCTACAGGTGGAGGTAAATCCATGTGTTATCAGTTGCCAGCATTAATGAGCGAAGGCACCGCAATCGTAATTTCGCCACTGATTGCATTGATGAAAAATCAGGTCGATCAATTACGAGCCTTTGGAAGTTCAGATTCAATAGCCCATTTCTTAAATTCATCATTAAATAAAACTGAAACCGCCAAGGTAAAACAAGATGTTATAGCAGGAGAGACAAAGTTATTATATGTGGCACCGGAGTCACTTTCGAAACAGGACAATATTGATTTTTTAAGGGATATTAAAGTTTCATTCGTTGCTGTTGACGAGGCTCACTGTATTTCTGAATGGGGTCATGATTTTAGACCTGAATACCGAAAAATCCGTCAAATTATTGGACAGTTAGGTGAAAATATTCCAATTATAGCTTTAACAGCTACTGCCACACCTAAGGTTCAGCAAGATATTCAGAAGAACCTGCAGATGCAAAATGCAGTGGTCTTTAAATCTTCCTTTAACAGGACTAATCTGTATTATGAAATTCGTCCTAAAAAGAATGAATTAAAAGAAATCATCAAATACATTCGTGCTCAAAACGGTAAGGGCGGTATTATTTATTGCCTGAGTCGTAAAAAAGTTGAAGAAGTTGCCGAAACGCTTAATATTAATGGAATTCCATCATTACCATATCATGCGGGATTAGATGCAAACACCAGGGCGACTACGCAGGATAGATTCTTAATGGAAGACGTGCAGGTGATTGTGGCTACCATAGCATTTGGTATGGGTATTGACAAGCCCGATGTTCGTTTCGTAATTCATTATGATATGCCCAAAAGTATGGAGGGGTACTATCAGGAAACTGGACGTGCCGGTCGTGATGGAGGTGAAGGGAGTTGTATAGCGTTTTATGATCAAAAAGACATTGATAAACTGGCGAAGTTCATGAAAGACAAGCCGGTTTCGGAGCGTGAAATTGGCACCCAGATTTTAAATGAAGTAATTGATTATGCCGAGTCATCGGTGTGTCGTAGAAAGCAAATCCTGCATTATTTCGGCGAAAGTTTCAACGAACAGGGTTGCTCAAGTATGTGCGACAACTGTAGACATCCCAAAGAGCGTTTTGAAGCAGAATATGATCTTTTAGCTTTATTAAAGCTTATTCAGAAACTAAAGGAAAACTTTGATGCAGAGCATATTGTAAATATTCTTGCTGGGCGGGAAGATGCCGAAATGAATACTTTCAGCCATGATAAGCTTGAGGAATTCGGATCAGGAAAGGAAAGGGGAGCAGTTGTTTGGAAATCAGTTGTTCGTCAGGCGGTTATTCATAACTTTTTAGTAAAGGATATTGATAGCTACGGAATTTTAAAACTTACCAAGTCTGGTAAATCATTTATTGAGGCTCCTTACTCCATTCGATTTAGTATTAATACGGATTTTGACAAAGTTCAGACTACTGAAGAAGATGATATTAAAGCCGGAGGCGGAGCTTTGGATGATACACTCCTTGGTTATTTAAAAGAACTTCGTAAGAAAACGGCAAAACAAAAAAACATACCACCATTTGTCGTGTTTCAGGATCCTTCTCTTGAAGAAATGGCCAGTCAGTACCCTGTAAATCTTGAAGAGTTAAAGCAGATATCCGGAGTTGGAAATGGGAAGGCGATGCGCTATGGAGCTCCGTTTGTTGAATTAATTAAAAAATATGTGGAGGATAATGATATTGACCGTCCTCAGGATATGGTAGTTAAATCAACTGTGAACAAATCGAGCTTAAAGGTATCAATTATTCAAAATATAGATCGTCAGATTCCACTGGATGACATTGCTTCCTCTAAAGGTTTAGGTATGCCCGGATTGATCCAGGAAATTGAAAGTATCGTTTTATCAGGCACTAAATTGAACTTAGACTATTATATAGATGATGTGATAGATGAGGATCGTCAGGACGAAGTTTTTGACTATTTTAAAGCTGCTGAAGAAGACTCGATCGATTTAGCTTTAGCCGAATTAGGTGAAGAGGATTATTCAAGAGAAGAAATTCAATTAATGCGTATCAAGTTTTTATCTGAACTGGGTAACTAATTGGATTAATTGAGAAACCTCGATAAAAGTTCGGGACTGGGAATTAAACAGCTTTCCTGTTTACCAAACCATTTATATCTGTTCTTTGCTATTAAATCATAAATCCAATCTCTGATAAAGGTTGGTATCAAAATACAAATAAACAGCAGAGGAAACAGACCGTTAAGATTTTTTACAACATAACACACCCCGGTTGATTTCAATCGGGGTGTGTTGTTTTCAATCAAAATAAATGTGTTTAAATATTGCTTTTGAAGGTTGAATTTTTCAAGGAATTCTTGTCCTGCCGCTGATTGAAGAGCTGCAAATTTAAACTTCCCTTTAGGATCATTTTTGATGATAAACTGTACGGTAGTATTACATAAATTACATACCCCGTCAAACAAAACAATCAGATCCTTATTAGCCATACCGTTTAAACCCTATGGTAATCACCTTTCCAGTTTTTAATTAGTTGTTTGATCTGTTTATTACTTAGATGCTCATTAATGGCTTTTTGGGTTAGTTCAACTAGTTCTTCATCAGGTGCAAAGCGTAAGGCAATAATTTGCCCCATTCGAAGTCGAGAGTCTAAAAGTTTTCCGGTTAAAGCAAAATGCCGAAGACTTTCTTCAGCTCTTATTGCCCTATCCTGGGCCCTTAAGGCAAATGTCCGCAGGTAATAGAAAATTAACAATGAACAAATAAATAGCAGCAGTATTAGGGAAGCACTATATAAATTGCCATGTTCATTAAATGATCCAACAAGATTAACAATGGAGCCAACAAATCCGGCCACCAGTAATATTAACAATAAGCCATGGTAACCTTTAACGATTTGGCTGTGGTTGGAGTAATTTTGTGATTGCATAAAGAGGTTAAATTTTAAATACTCGTAATTTTTAATTCAGTTCTTCGGTTATTTGCTTTGCCTTGCGGCGTTTCATTTGTATCTATCGGCTGGCTTTCTCCAAACCCTTTATAAGTAAACCGCTTAGGATTTGGGATAGATCGCAGTAAATATCCATATACTACTTTAGCCCTGTTTTCTGATAATACCTGATTCGACTGATCCTCACCCACATTATCTGTATAACCTGAAATTTCTATTGCAATTTTCGGGTTACTTTTCATAAAAGCTATTACTTTTTGCAGTTCAATCATTGATTCAGAACTTAATTTGTAGGAGTTTGTTTCAAAAAAGATGTTTTTTAATACAATTTTTTCACCTACGGCAATTTCTTTCAAAGGGGCCTTAAGGCAAATAACATTTGTATTATTTGCTTCAAGTGTTGAGAAATATCCAGAATAAAATAAATAACCCTCTCGCGAAACATTCATTGCATATTGGTTCCCGTGCGGCAAGCTGGCGTAAAACTGTCCTGACTCCGAGTTAGATACAGATCGGTAAACAGTTTTTCCTGTTTTAAGGTTCTGAACCTCTACTAACGCATCTAAATTTTCTTTTGTAGTTTCATCAAATACAAAACCTTTTATAAATGTCAAGTTCTTAGGTTTTAGTTCCTGAGGAATATCGAATGAATAAAGGTCATGCCCCGCTTTTCCTGCTGTGTTATTTGTTGAAAAATATCCTTTATTGCCATTTCCGGTAACTACAAGGCAGAAATCGTCCATATTCGTATTTATTGGATAACCTACGTTTTCGGCCTGTGACCATGAACCATCTTCATTTTTTCTTGCAATGTAGATATCACTATTGCCCATTCCCGGCCAACCATTAGAACTAAAATACAACGTCTCGTTATCCGGGTGAATAAAGGGAGACTGTTCATCATAGGGTGTATTAATATTTGGGCCGAGATTCTCCGGTTCTGTCCATGTACCATCGTCCTGTAAATAGGATTTCCAAATATCAATTTTCCCTTGTCCTCCTTTACGGTCGCTGGCAAAATAGAGTGTTCGTCCATCAGAGGCCAGGCAAGGTTGAGATTCCCAGGCACCTGAATTCACCGGTGCACCAATATTCACCGGAGCAGCCCATTCACTTCCTTCTAAACGCGAATAATAGAGGTCGCATCGCCCAAATCCACCAGGAGCATTGCAGATGGTTAATAAAAGATATTGACCGTCTGATGATAAACTTTGAGCGCCTTCATTCAGATAAGGTGTATTAATATTTCCGCTCAGCTTTACTGCTGGGGTCCATTGATCATTAATAAATTGGCTGGTATAAAAATCTTCGTTGTTATGTTCCTTTCGGGTAAAAATCATTTGTTTTCCGTCGGCGGTTAAGCTTGGAAGGTACTCGTCGGCATCGGTATTAATGGCATTTCCAAGGTTTTTTGGTGTAAATGGTACCGGGTGTTTTTTAGCGTCAATTGCAAACTTGCTATCAGCAAGGTGCTTTTTGGCCATTGGAATAAACTGCTGAGGCTTATCAGCATACATCATGAATTTTTCGAGGAATTTTTTAGCATCAGAATAATTCCCATTTTTAAGCTCAATCTCGCCTAAAAAATAGTAGTTCTGTTTTGCAAAATCAGGGAAGATCGTTATAACCTGGAGGTAATTTTCGCGGGCTTTTTCATTGATTTTTAAAATTCGATAGATATCACCTAAGCGTTGATACGCATCGATAAATGATTTATCCTCTGCTATGGCCTTGTTTAAAACTTCGATGGCTCCATTATAGTTTTTTGAATTAAGATAGGTATCTGACTGTTCGTAAAACTTAATGGCTTGTTTTGATTGGGTTGAGTACTTAACCTGCGCTTTTACAATAAATTGAATCAAGCACAAGAATAAGGCTATAAATAGCTTCAACTTATGTTTCTCAAGCTTCATTTGTCAATAAGTTGTTACAAGATAAAACTTTATAACTTAAATCAAAATTAAAGCTTTTAATAGGTAGTTAAAATAGTAAAGTGAACTACTCCTATGAAACTAAGGAATATTCAAATATTTATGGGTTTGCAGTGAAATTTCCCATTTCGGATTGTTCATTACATATTCAACAATTAATGGGATCATTTCTTTGGCCTTACTCCATTCGGGTTGTAAATAAAGCTTACAATTAGCAGAAACATTTGCGGCATGCTGTTCAGCCCATTCAAAATCTGACTTATTAAAAACAATGACTTTTAGTTCGTCTGCTAATGGCAAAATATCCGGGCGGGGAGCCTTGAATTTTTTAGGAGACAAACAAACCCAATCCCAGCTTCCAGAAAGAGGATAGGCTCCAGAAGTTTCTATAAAAGTTTTTATTCCTTTATTCTGAAGTTCTTTGGTCAGGTATTCGAGATTGTAAATTAAAGGCTCACCGCCGGTAACAACTACTGCTTTTGAAGGGTATTGAGAGGCATGGTCCACAATTACATCGGCTTTAGTTAAAGGGTGAAGTTCAGCATCCCATGATTCCTTTACATCGCACCAATGGCAACCCACATCACATCCCCCCAAGCGTATAAAATATGCCGCTTTTCCGGTGTTAAATCCTTCTCCCTGTATGGTGTAAAATTCCTCCATCAAGGGTAATAATGTTCCATCTTCTGGTACCTGTACCGACATGCCTTAATTTTTTTGAGCCGCAAAGATAAGAATGTTTAGCCATACGGAAGCTATCTCTCTATAAGATCGGTAGGGATATTACAATCAGATGATCGATTATAATAGGTTTAAAGCAGAAAAGCTGTGAAGTTATCAACAACACAGCTTTCCAGTTTATCATATGGATCAATTCTTATTGATAGATCTCTTTTTTTGCCGCAGCTAAGGTGTTTTTCAATAAACTTACTATTGTCATTAATCCAACACCTCCGGGAACAGGAGTAATAAAAGAAGATTTTGGTGCTACTTCGTCAAATTTAACGTCACCTTTTAATTTAAAACCTGATTTGGTTTCACTTGATTCAACACGGTTGATCCCTACGTCAATTACAATTGCTCCGTCTTTCACCATATCTGCCGTAACGAATTCAGCTTTACCAATTGCAGCAATTAAAATATCTGCTTTTTTGGTGTATTCTGTAATATCAGGAGTTTTACTATGAACCATGGTCACGGTACAATTACCTGGTGTAGTATTACGTGCCATTAAAATACTCATCGGAGAACCTACAATGTTACTACGACCAATTACCACACAGTACTTACCTGTTGTATCAATTCCGTATTCCTGAAGCATTAATAAGATTCCGTAAGGCGTTGCCGGAATAAAGGCTGGCAAGTTACGCTGCATGCGTCCAAGGTTAATTGGGTGGAAGCCGTCAACGTCTTTGCGGTGATCAATGGCTTCTGTAACCTTCTCAGCATCGATATGTTTAGGTAATGGTAATTGAACAATGAAACCATCAACACCCTGGTCGTTGTTCAACTCATCAATTTTCTTTAGTAATTCAGCTTCTGAAATAGTAGCATCGTATCGAACTAGAGTTGATTTAAAACCAACCTTTTCACAGTTCTTCATTTTGCTGGCAACATAAGTTTCGCTGGCTCCATCGTTGCCAACTAAAACGGCCACTAAATGAGGTTGGCGACCGGTTTTTTCGGTAAAATCAGCCGCTTCGGCAGCTATATCATTTTTTAGTTTTTCAGAAACTAATTTTCCGTCTAGTAATTGCATTTCTTGTATTACGAATTGAGGGTTTCGGGTTACGAACTCTAAGTTTAAACTCGAAATCCGTAACCCATAACTCTAAATATTATTAATCTAATTTAAGTACGGCCATAAACGCCGATTGTGGAATTTCTACCGAACCAACTTGGCGCATACGTTTCTTACCTTCTTTTTGTTTCTCTAACAGTTTACGTTTACGCGAAATATCACCACCGTAACATTTAGCGGTTACGTCTTTACGCATCGCTTTCACCGTTTCACGGGCAATTACTTTTGCACCAATTGAAGCCTGAATAGCAATTTCGAACTGTTGACGAGGTAATAACTCTTTTAACTTTTCGCAAATCTTTTTACCAAAGTTATATGCATTGCTTCGGTGAATTAATGACGATAACGCATCAACCGGATCACCGTTAAGTCGAATGTCCATTCTTACTAAATCAGACTGACGATAACCAATTTGATGATAATCGAACGATGCATAACCTTTGGAAATTGTTTTCAATTTATCATAGAAATCAAATACAATTTCACCCATTGGCATCTCAAACACCAATTCAACACGGTCAGAAGTTAAATATGACTGATTTACAATTGTTCCTCGCTTTTGAATACAAAGCGATAAAACAGGCCCAACAAAGTCGGCTTTGGTAATAATATTGGCTTTGATATAAGGCTCTTCAATCAGGTCAAGCTTACTCGGATCGGGCAGGTCAGAAGGGTTATTTACAATAATTTCTTCTTTCCCTTTTGTCATGTAGGCTTTATAAGATACGTTGGGAACGGTAGTGATTACGGTCATTCCGAATTCTCGTTCTAAACGTTCCTGGATAATCTCCATGTGCAGCATTCCTAAGAAACCACATCGGAAACCAAATCCAAGTGCTGCTGAAGATTCCGGTTCGAAAACAATAGATGCATCATTTAACTGAAGCTTATGCATTGCTTCGCGGAGCTCTTCAAAATCCTCGGTATCAACAGGGTAAATTCCGGCAAATACCATTGGTTTAACCTCTTCAAAACCAATAATTGCTTCACCCGGGTTGTCTACTTTGGTAATCGTATCACCAACTTTCACTTCACGAGCTTCTTTAATACCCGAAATGATATAACCCACATCTCCGGTTTTAATAACGCTCTTTGGTTCTTGGTTTAGTTTTAAGGTACCAACCTCGTCGGCAATATATTCTTTCCCGGTAGCAACAAATTTTACTTTATCGTTTTTACGAATTTCGCCGTTAAGTACTTTAAAATAAGCGATGATACCACGGAATGAGTTAAAAACTGAATCGAAGATCAAAGCCTGAAGTGGGCCATCAGGCTCACCAACAGGGGCAGGAATACGCTCAACGATCGCTTCAATAATTTTATCGACACCTAATCCGGTTTTACCTGAAGCAGGAATAATTTCGTCACGATCACAACCAATTAAGTCAACAATCTGATCCTTAACCTCCTCAGGCATGGCGCCAGGAAGATCCATCTTATTCAAAATAGGAATAATATGAAGATCATGTTCTAATGCTAAATAAAGATTTGAGATTGTTTGTGCTTGAATTCCTTGCGAGGCATCAACAATTAATAATGCACCTTCACAAGCTGCAATTGAGCGAGAAACTTCATACGAAAAATCTACGTGGCCGGGAGTATCAATCAAATTGAAGATATAATTTTCTCCAGCCACTTTATATTCCATTTGAATTGCATGGCTTTTAATAGTAATTCCACGTTCTCTTTCCAGATCCATATTATCGAGCAACTGTGCCTGAGCATCGCGCGCACTGATGGTTTTGGTGTATTCTAATAAACGATCAGCCAGGGTACTTTTACCATGATCAATATGGGCAATAATGCAGAAGTTACGAATGTTCTTCACTCAAAAATTATTTAAGTTTAAGTTGATTTGTCTGGTTTTCAATTAGTTATATCGAAGCACAAAAATCAACAGGCTGCAAAAATACGCTTTTAACGCATATTTCCGCAGCCTGTTCAATATTTAATCTCTTGTTAAAGAGCGTTTACCGCAATTTTATATTGGGCTACCTGTTCTAAAAATTTCAAATAATTGTTCTGAACCGTTTTAATAAATTCATTATCGTTAATACTTCCTACTACCATTTCCATTTCTTTATCGTTGTCATATGGAAGTTTTCGGAACTCACTTATATAATCTTTATTGCGAGAATCAAAGGTCCGGTCTTTTACTTTAGCCGCAATTTCAATGGCCCAGTCTAACCAATTATTCCACAAATTTTCAATTTCATAAAGCGATTGTACCTGATGCAGTTCTTTCAACGCTGCGAATGCATATTCAGCCTTACGCTGCTCATAAAACCGTTGAAGATAATTGTAATGGTCATGGATCTTATTCCAGCTGCTTAAAGACCCATCCTTGATCTTGTTCTTTAATTCTACCAAATCATGCTCCGCCACTAACTGACCTCCAAGATTGATCCATTTACAACGTTTGGTTTCGCCAAGACGCGCGGTAATTTGTTGTAAAGTTGAAAGCTTATGAGTTCTGGCGTATTGGATAAGTGTTTTTATTGCAAAATAATGGATCATTTCGCGATATGAATCATAGGCTTCCCCAGGTTTTAAGATGATAGATTTGCGACTGTTGGCTTCAATAATTCCACCTAAAATCTCAATCTGATTCAGTTTCTTACTATGGTTTGTAATAACCGAACGTCCGATCTCTTTCAAGGGTTTACCAGCCAATCCATTTAGCTCTTTCTTACGGGTCTGGTCAGCTCCGGTCCAAATTTCGAGCTGTTCCATTGCGTTAAAGATCTCTTCTATGGTATCAGGTGCAAGGTAATCAAACTCAAATTCCTGGTATTTTACTATCCGTGCATCCCTGGCCAAATATTTCCATGAATTGCGGGCCAAGGCGTACATATTGTACATCCACCAGTATGCAGGAATAATTTGAAGAACATGATCACGTTCATTAACCGAAACTAATGAAAATGGAAGAATGATATTTAGCTCAGCAGGGTAGGATCCTTTGGCAAGTAAGGTAAAGGAAGCAAATTTGCTGTTATGCTTTAGGCTTACACATAACCCCGGCCAAAATCCACGTCCGGCCACAATCTCTCCGTCGTTTGCTCTTGAGTTATGGTTCGATCCAATTGTTGCACCAGCAGCAATATTACTTTGTCCTAAAACAGTGGCAGCAATTAAGAACGAATTGTTGTGATGCTGCTCATGTCCAGGATAGATCAGGCAATTTAAAACCTCACAACAAGAAATAGTAGAGTTTTCACCCAGGATTGAATTGATCAAACGGGCCCCGTATTTCAATGATGAGTTGTTTCCTAATGAAAAACGTACAGCTTTTACTCCATAAAATATTTTACAACCATAACCAATAATACCATTAACTAATTCTACTCCTTCACCGATTTGAGTGCAGCTTTCGAAATTACTGTTAATAGTAAGGTTCTTTAATTTATTAGCCCCTTTGATATAAGCTCCATCGCCAACTTTTACATCTTTTATGATCTGGCAATTTTTGATCACACATTGCTCTCCAATGGTTCCATAATAGCCTCGGACTAATGGAAACTGATGTTGTGTAAGTTCGATGAACTTTTGCATCAATTCTTCATCATCACGATATTTTGACCATAAGAATGCATCACTTGTAAGCATGCCGTCGAACGGTAAAATTTTGCGACCGCCATTTTCATTGCATACTTCCAGCCAAATACGAATCGATTCGTCTTCTCCTTCTTTTATAATTCCATTACCAAATTTTGAATGGTTGGAAACTTGCAATTCGTTTACATTAAAGAGAATACTTTCGTTGCCAATAATATAATGCGAAACATAGTTTACATTATTAAGGGAAACGTTATTTCCTAAATCGCAGGAAACGATAGTGGAGTTGTATAAACCAACCGGGTAACGCATATCATGGTATTCAAGAAAGTACTCTTCCAGATCGCCAATACGGATTAAGCCGTAAAAGTTACAGTTGCGTACATAACTTGGATTGAACTTATCGGTTACCCAAATGTTTGTCCATTCATCAGAAAGGTTATTGTTAGCTTGTAACAACTGAATTTCATCACGGCGCAGCTGACGATACTTTTTCGTTCCTGATTGTTGAAAACGAATATAGTATTCGTCTTTTCCATCAGGAATTTGGGCACCTGAAATGAAATTGTGTCCAAGCTGAAGCATGGAATCTCTTTTAATTAAAGCCATAGAGAGAGAGCGTTTTTTTATTCTACTGTTACTGATTTTGCAAGATTCCGTGGTTGATCAACATTGCAGCCTCTTAATACTCCTGTATAATAAGCGAATAGTTGTAATGGGATTACCGTTAATAACGGTGTTAAGATCTCATCAGTTTCCGGAATTTCAAAAACATGGTCGGCAAGTGATTTGATTACCACATCACCTTCGGTTACAATCGCAATTACTTTGCCTTTACGAGCTTTTACTTCCTGAATATTGGAAACAACTTTTTCGTAAGTGTGATCTTTTGGAGCAATGAACAATACCGGCATTTCTTCATCAATTAAAGCAATTGGGCCGTGTTTCATCTCCGCAGCCGGATAACCTTCGGCATGTATGTAAGAGATCTCCTTAATTTTCAACGCGCCTTCCAGAGCAATCGGGAAATTATAGCCACGGCCTAAATAGATCATGCTTGTGGCATCGAGATAAAGGCTTGCCAGCGATTGAGTTAAATAAGAATTGTCTAATATGGTTTGAACTTTTGAAGGGATCTGATCAAGCTCATTTAAAAGTGATCTGTACTTTTCATTATCAAGCGTGCCTTTTTCTTTGGCAACCTGTAAAGCGATCAGGTATAAGACAGTAAGCTGGGCAGTAAAAGCTTTTGTACTCGCAACGCCAATTTCTGCTCCGGCGTGAGTGTAAACACCTGCATGTGAAGCGCGAGGAATTGAGGATCCAACTACGTTACAGATACCCAAAATAATGGCACCCATTTCTTTGGCTTTTTCAATGGCTACCAGGGTATCAGCTGTTTCACCCGATTGAGAGATGGCAACTACTACATCGCCGTCTCTTATCACAGGACTACCGTATCTAAATTCAGATGCAAATTCAACTTCCACCGGAATTCGGCAAATTTCCTGAAATAAATACCTGGCCACCATGCCGGCATTTAATGAAGTTCCACACGCAATAATAATAATGCGCTTCGCATTGCATAATTGATCAATATACTCACGTAAACCGCCCAATCGTACTTTACCTTCTTCAGCTAATAAACGACCGCGCATACAATCTAAAATTGTTTTCGGCTGTTCAAAGATCTCTTTCAGCATATAATGCTCAAAGTTTCCTTTTTCAATAGCTGCAAGTTCTATATCCAATTCTTTGATATAGGTATCGTGAATATTATTTTGAAGATCAGTGATCGTTAATTTTCCATTTTTTATAACGGCAACTTCGTAATCTTTTAAATAAACCACCTGCTTGGTGTATTCGATAATTGGAGTTGCATCTGAAGCCAGGAAAAACTCATCTTTTCCAACACCAACTATTAAAGGTGAACTTTTACGTGCTGCAATAAGCAAGTCAGGATTTTTTTGTGACATAACAACAATTGCATAAGCACCAGTTACCCGTGTTAAGGCAATTCTTACTGCATCTTCAAGAGAACAGTTTAAATTTTCTTGTATGTCTTCAATAAAATGAATTAATACTTCGCTATCAGTATCGCTCTCAAAAAAATGACCCTTGCTTTGGAGTTCTTGTTTTAACGTCGCATAGTTTTCAATAATACCATTATGAATAATAGCAAGGTCTTTTTTATCAGACAGGTGAGGGTGGGAGTTACGGTCGCAAGGTTCGCCATGTGTGGCCCAGCGTGTATGTCCCATACCAATCGTACTATCTATTTTATTGTTTAAAGCATGCTCTTCAAGATTAATAACTTTCCCCTTTTTCTTATAGATTGTCAGATCAGGATTCATTACAGCAATACCGGCACTGTCGTAACCACGGTATTCTAAACGTTTAAGGCCGTTAATTAAAATAGGTAATGCTTGTTGATGTCCAACATAAGCGATAATTCCACACATAATACTAAAGTTTTAAAGGATTAGGTTGTTCCAATGCGAACTCATTCAAAAATTCAGATAAAAGTTAACAACTGATAACTTTTAGTAGAGCAATGAGACACAATGTATATGCCATTAATCAGGGCAAAATTATTTTATTAATAACTGTTGGAGAAAAGCATTTCAGAAGAGAAATTTAAGAAATATGAATGTTTTTTTCTTTTAACTAAAACTTAGTGAAATTTTCAATGTTTGCTCATATTGCATTATTAATTTTCATAAAATATAGTTAATTTTTTAAAATATTTTAATCAATTCTTTTAATATATTATTAAAGGTGAAAAAAAAGACAGGTAAAAATGAATTTTTAACTAGTTTTATAATTTGTTAATATATAATAGTTAAAATTATTGATTTGACAATAAAAATAACAAATCAATTAATTTTTAATAAATCAAAAAAGCAGGAATCACTTCCTGCTTTTTTAAAATGGGTTAATTAAAAGTTCATCTTTAGTTTATACCAATTTCCTCTCGTTTTAAACCGAACTTTTCTATTTTACTATACAAGTGACTTCGTTGTATATCTATCTCATCAGCTGTTTTTGAAACGTTCCAATTATTCTTTTCGAGTTTATGCTTGATAAACTGTTTTTCAATATGATCTTTGAACTCCTGAAACTTGGTAAAGTTTTCAAAATCAAATCCTTTTTCTTTCGTTGTCGAAGATTGCGGCGAATGAGAAAAAAGTTGCACTTCTTTATCCGTGATCACTTTATCGCTCATAATGATCAATCGCTCAATCATATTGTGTAATTCCCTGATATTTCCCGACCACTCCAAATTTTCAAGAGCTTTAAGTGCCTCTTTAGTCAGTTGTTTTCCAGGCATTCCATAATCAATGCAAATTTCTTCAAGAAAATTCTCTGCTATTAAAGCAATATCACTCTTGCGCTCTTTTAACGGAGGTACATTGACAATAATTACGCTTAAGCGGTGGTAAAGATCGAGACGGAAATTACCTTTGTCAATTTCTTTCAAAAGATCTTTGTTGGTTGCTGCAATTACGCGTACATCCACTTCAATTTCACGTTCACCGCCAACTCGGGTGATCTTGTTTTCCTGCAGGGCTCTTAAAACTTTGGCTTGTGCCGAAAGACTCATGTCGCCAATTTCATCCAGGAAAAGTGTTCCACCGTGGGCTGATTCAAATTTTCCGATCCGTTGTTTAATTGCCGAAGTGAAGGAGCCTTTTTCATGGCCAAATAATTCACTTTCTATTAATTCTGATGGAATTGCCGCACAATTAACTTCAATAATTGAGCTTGATGAACGATTGCTTTTTTCGTGAATCCAACGGGCTACCAATTCCTTACCGCTACCATTGGGCCCGGTTACTAAAACGCGTGCATCAGTAGGAGCAACCCGGTCGATGGTTTCCTTAATTTTTTGGATTGCTGGCGAATGACCAAGAATTTCACGGGTTTTGGATACTTTTTTCTTTAAAACCCTGGTTTCTGTTGCCAGTGCACCACGATCCAGCGCATTTCGAACTGTGATTAATAACCTGTTAAGATCAGGTGGTTTAGAGATAAAATCGAAGGCCCCTTTTCTGCTTGCTTCTACAGCTGTTTCTACAGTTCCATGGCCTGAGATCATGATGAATGGTAAATCCGGATTTGTTTGTTGAGAGCGTGTTAGCACTTCCAACCCGTCCATTTTGTTCATCTTGATGTCACACAGAACCAGGTCATAGCTGTTTTTGGCAATTAATTCAAGGGCAGATGCACCGTTATCGGTATCATCAACTTCGTAATTCTCATACTCAAGAATTTCGCGCAAGGTATTACGTATACTGCGCTCATCGTCAACGATTAGTAATTTTGCCATTTCGTAAATATATAAAACCCCACAACTATTCAAAATAATAATTGTGGGGTTTATATAAAAAATGCAAACGTGTAAGCCGGGTTCTGTTTCTCCCGAAATGCATTTCGGGGTTATCTGTCATTTATCTGGGCCAATCGTTGCCAATTGGCTCTAGCAACCTACCCTTCCCGACAAAGGCCTTACGGCATTAAGGAACGAGCAATTCCTGGATCGGGATTTATTTGGTCTTTCAACTCCTGAGGTTTACCGCGATGCCGGTCGCCCGACAAAGCCGTGAGCTCTTACCTCACGTTTTCACCCTTACCCCGTATCAGTTAAACGGACACAGGGCGGTATCTTCTCTGTGGCACTTTCTGTCCTCATCCTGATCATTGATCAAAATAAGTCCTTCCCGTTAGGAAGCAGGATGCTCTATGTTGCCCGGACTTTCCTCTCTTTCCGTTAGGAACTAGCGACAGACCAGTTTGCATTGCAAAATTATAAATTAAGGGCACTTTTTCAGGTCTTCTTCCACCTGATTTATGGTGTAAGCTGGATGATGGTTGCCCCAGGTATTGGTAATAAACGTAATAATTTCAGCTATCTCTATCGTACTCAGGCTGGTATAACCCGGCATTATTCCATCGTACTCTTTACCATTAACAACAATTTTACCTTTTTTTCCATGCTTAATCATGCATGCCAGTTCAGTTGTGTTATTTTTTAAGTAGTCAGAAGTGGCCAAAGGTGGGATCAATTCGCCTAAACCCTTGCCATTATCCATGTGGCAATTCTGACAATACTTTTGATAGAGGTATAATCCTTCTGCATAGTACTGCTTTTCTTTGATCTCTTTGGGATTGGAACAAGCCGCCATTCCGCCAATGATCGTTGAAATGAGCAATACGATGAGTGTTATTTTCTTCATTAGCTGTTTAAATTTAAAAGACCTTTTATTTTTTCTGACCTTCGTTTAAAAGATTGTCGATATCGATCATCATTTTATCTACAGCCTCCGGATTGGTGCCATCATAAACGCCGCGGATGTGGCGATTTTTATCAATTAAAATAAACGCACCTTGATGTACAATTCCTCCCGGAGCAGCGTTATCTTCCTTGGCGGTAGTTAAATAGCTATGTTCTGCTAAGGCATAAATAGTATCCCTGTTACCGGTCACAAAATTCCATTGAGTATCATCAACGCCGATTTTATGCGCAAATTTTTTCAGTACGGTTACCGAATCATGACGAGGGTCGATGCTGTGTGAAATAATGCCAAAATGCGGGTTGCCTTTAAACTTATTATATACCACCAGCATGTTTTTCTTCATAATGGGGCAAATTGTAGGGCAGGAGGTGAAGAAAAAATCGGCTACATAGATCTTGTCTTTAAATGTATCGTTGCTCACCCATTGGCTATCCTGATTTACGAAGCGAAATGATTGAATAGTTTGATAAACGGTATCAACCACTTCCTTTCCATTAACAATTTTTGAAACAGGTTCTCGTCTGCCTAAAATGGGCAATTGCTCAGAACTTGTATTGTTGCAGGCAATGGTAAAAAGTAAAATTGCAAGACTCGCCAAAGCAAGCAGATTATTTAATTTTTTGGTCATTTAAAAGTTGTTTTGCTTCTGAAATAGACTGATTGAACTCCTGTTTCACTTTTTCAATATCTTCTTTTCCATTTTTCAAATAGGTCATTATTTCTTTATGCGACTTATTTTGAAATTTCTCATCCAAATCGCTTGTGAAATCATGCATCCAATCAGACATATGATTACTTGCTGTATCAATTTTGGCTGAAATACCGTTAATATGGGCTCTTAATTGAGTGGTATCAAGAGCAGGGTTTGCTTTTTTCAAGCTATCCATTTTGGTACCTAATGTATTGATCTTATTTTTTAATGAGAAAAGCTCTTCCTGTTTAGGCATTACTTCGTCATGAAGTGCCATGCTTTCCGAAAACAGATTTTTTTCCTGTTCCTGATCTTTTTTCTTTTGACTGCCACAAGAAACCAATGCCAGCATTACGCAAGAGGCGATAAAAGGAGTTATTTTTTTCATGAAGGATTGTTTATAAATGTTGTTCCGAACTTCAGCGGAATATAGCCTGAAATTGAGCGAAGCAAAAATATAAAATTGTTATGGTAGATAGTTGTGTTAATTATGTAAGGATATTGTTAATAAGAGTAGTTTTGAAACGATTTAGTTTTATTCGAGTTTTGGCACTCCAGCTCGCACGCGTTGCAAACTCGCACGAGCTAAGAGGACGGAGCGATCTTTATTGTCTTAATGTATAAATTGTACTTTGGCCAATCAACTTCTTATTATTGATGTCTTATAAGTACAAAATCAATAATAAGAAGATTAGAATCGAGTTAAAATCTCAATGCAGAATTTCGCACGCGTTGCAAACGCGCGCGAGCATGGGACTGTTTCATTAACAATTATTTTCTTCAACGATTCTTCAAACCATCACTTTTTTAAACAAACCTTTAATCAATTCAATTTCTTTGGAATAAGAGGAATTTTTTCGGCATCCAAAATAAAGGGTGTTTTTAAGTGGTTGATGACCTTTCCAAATCAGTGCTATCTGACCATTTTCGATCTCTTTGCTACATAAAAAGTCGGGAACTACAGCCAACCCTTTTCCGCTTCCCAGGCAGCGTACAATGGAGCTGAGATTAGGAACAATAAAATTGGGCCGAAAGTCGGGTGTATGTCCAAAATTAAGTTGCCAAAAGCGGAACAAATGTTCCATATCTCCGGTAGTTCCGTACCACTTTTGCTGTTTCAGCCATTGCTCAGCATCTGCATAGTTTTTCTTCTTTACTGATTTTTTAAAATCTTCAAGGTCAAGGTCTTTTCCACCCACCAAAACAATCGTTTCTGAAGAAAATGCCTGCAGTTCAATATTGGCCGACCCGCCTTTTTGAGGCGTAATGATCAGGTCCAAAATACCCTTATCAAGATTTTCAAGCATTTGGTGGTAATCGCCAAAGCGGATAATTACATTAAATGGAAGCGTAGCGATGTATTGTTCAAGCGTGATCTGGAAGGTTTCAAAACACATACCGATGCTAATGGTTGGCGTATGCTTCTCGGTGCTGCGCTGGAAATTTTTCTCCGCTTCTTCAAGCGTTTCGAGACTTTCGGCAATAGCATTGTATAGTATCTTGCCTCGTTCGGTGGGTATCATTTTTCGCCCTGATCGCTCAAAAAGCTTGTAACCTACGTAGTTTTCTAACGAACTTAAATGAAGGCTTACGCCAGGCTGAGAGACAAACAGCGTTTCGGCAGCGCCGGTAAGGGTGCCTTGCTGAAAGATGGCTTTAAAAGTCCGATACCATTCCAGGTTGACCATTTTTGTTTCTATTATAATTCTGATACAAATGTATAAATTATCCTATTTTAATAATACAATAGTGTGCCGTAGTTTTGTCTTGTCATTAATAATAAAAGAAAATGAAGAAAATATTTGTCATCAATGCCGGTCAAAATTTCGGGCACTCAAGCGGAAGATTTAACAAAACCATTACTGCAGAAACGCTGGCTTTTTTTGAGAGCAGGGAGGATGTGCAGGTAATGAAAACCGATATTAGTAATGGATATATTCCAGAAGAGGAAGTGCAGAAATTTGTTTGGGCCGATGTTGTCATTTATCATACTCCAATATGGTGGTTTCAGCTACCTAATGGTTTTAAAAAATACATTGATGAGGTATTTACTGCCGGACATCAGAAAGGCATTTATTACAGTGATGGCAGAAGGTCTGAAAATCCTAAGATCAATTACGGTACGGGCGGTATGCTGAAGGGCAAACATTATATGCTTACCACCACTTGGAACGCTCCCGAAACTGCTTTTACCTTGCCAGGTGAATTTTTCAATGAACACAGTGTTGATGAAGGTCCTTTATTCGGATTTCACCGAATGAATGCTTTTACAGGAATGAAACCTTTGAAAAGCTTCCATTTTCATGATGTTGAGAAAAATGCCGATGTTATCAGGGATATGGAACGATACAGCGAACATTTAAGTAAAACCTTTTCAGAAGTGCAAAGCTTAGTTTCTGAAGCTTATTAATCACCATACGAAATAAAAAAAATTTAAGCCTTTGATAATCAAAAGAAGTTTCAGCATTGGTTAATGGTAAATAATAACCCAATTTGGGTAAAAACAAAACCCTTTATCCCTGAATTTTAAACCACAGAACTTCATAGAGTTACTCTGAGTAACTCTATGAAGTTCTGTGGTTTAATTCTTTATTTTCTTCCTATAAACATTCTTACCACAAATATTAATAATCCAATAAGCAAGGCAACCATTAATATTCCTGTCCATACACCGGCTTTAAAAATAGCTTCAATGGCAGCGCAGCCTGTTAACGATACTATTAGACAAAGAGCTAACAGTGGATAGATCTTAGATAGTTTCATACTGTTAAGTTTATATGTATTGTTACAAACCCTTAGCCAATAAATGGGGTGTATTATTCCCCATACAGCGAATCATCCCAATTTTTCTAAAAGACTAACAGATGATTCCTTGTGGCATTTGTTAAACTGAATAAATACTTAAATTCGGCAGACGGTAGCAACGTTATACGAGCTCCCAACCCGAAATCGAAAAAATCAACAAAAAACCAAGGTATGAAAACAACTCCCGAGCACGATGAGCGAATAGCCAAAATGAAATTTGCATCAGTATATCCACACTATATCACAAAAGTTGAGAGTAAAGGCCGGACAAAAGGAGAATTACATCAGGTAATAGAGTGGCTGACCGGTTTTGACGACAAAAAACTGCAAGAACTTATTGATGAGCAAGTAACCTTTGAAACGTTCTTCGAGCGGGCAAAATTGAACCCTAATGCTCAGTTAATTACCGGAGTGATATGCGGCTATCGTGTTGAAGAAATTGAAAATCCCTTAACTAAACAAGCAAGGTATTTAGATAAGTTGGTGGATGAATTGGCCAAAGGTAAAAAGATGGAAAAGATCTTAAGAGTTGGGTAAAGACGGATGGGCACTGAAAGATTATAATCCATAAAAAACTCTAGGGTAGTGCAAACAGCCTGTTATCATTATTAAATATTTTGACAAAACAAACTTTAGAACCGGTAAGCAAGAGCAGCAATTTGAACGCTTGGGTTAAAAGGCATCAGATAATAAGTTTTGTACTTCTTGCCTTTTTATTCTCCTACTTAATAGGTGGGGCTTTTAATGTATTTACGGCTCAATGGAGCTTCCCTGGTATAATTTCCATTTATTTACCAAGACTTTTGTTTGTTATCGGACCTTCCTTTGGGGCTGTTACAGTTTCTTTTTTAAGCCATGGAAAACCAGGTGTTCGAAATCTATTTCAGAAATTGATTCCGAGGAAAAAAGACATAGGCTGGTTTTTATTGTTACCTATTATTGGCACTGTAGTAAATATTTTATCTTTTTTAATGGCTGGTTTATCAATAAACAGGCTATGGGATATTTTTACTGATGGTTGTTTATTACTTGTGCTGCACCTGATGATTCAGCTGCTTTTCATTGGAATAGGGGAAGAATTAGGTTGGCGCGGATGGTTACTCCCAAAATTAACCGATAAATATTCGCTCACTGTTTCTATGTTGATCATTTTTATTGTGTGGGGCACCTGGCATGTTCCGATCTTATTTATGGGAGCGGATGTAGTTGTTCCATGGATGTTTGTCATAATTGCGGCTACTATTCTACTTACGTGGATATGGATTCAATTGAAAGGTAACCTCTTTGTTGTGGCCATAGCCCATGCCTCCATAAATAGTTCTCAATTTTTCATGGAGAGTCAAATTGGCAAAGCTGAAACGCAGCTTCTTTTGGATAGTTGGAGAATCAATGGCTATTTATATTTATTGATGGGTATGGTTTTTCTCTTTTTCATGAGAAAAAATTTAATAAAATCATATCCACCTGAAACAACTTGAATATATGAAATACAATAAACGCCCATTCAAAATAATTATCGTATCCATTGCAATCAGTTGCTCCCTGTTATTTGTACCCTGGGTTATGGTACGGGCATGGTTAACACCATTGCCAGATACTGTTCAGGAGCAGGTAAATGAGGCATTAAAATATAATTTAGATGGTATTATAGTGTATGTCGATCAGGCCGGTAAGCCACCTGCTTTTTACGCAGCAGGCTGGAAAAGCAAAGAGAATAAAGTTCGGGCCGATGCGAATGCATTATTCAAAATTGCCAGTATTAGTAAACTATATATCGCGGCAGCTACTGTTAAATTGGTAAATAATAAGAGTTTGTCGTTGGATAACACGCTTGCTGAACTTTTGCCCGATTTGGCTGGAAGGATCGAAAATTCAGATAAAATCACCCTGAAAATGATGATACAGCATCGAAGTGGTATTCCAAATTTTACTGATGATCCTAATTTCCCATGGTTCAAACCTTTTACGAGTAGCGAATCGTTAAAATTGGTTTTGGATAAACCTGCAGATTTTAAACCGGATAGCCGTTATCGTTATTCTAATACAAATTACCTGCTGATCGGGATGATCCTTGATAAAACATTGGGGTATAGCCATCGGCAATATATAAAAAAGGAAATTTTGGAGCCTCTTAAACTAACACACACTTATGGTTTACTGAGCGAGGTGAATTTAGAAGATGTTGCCAGCGGATACACCACCGGATATGCTGAAGATTTAAAGAAGTTTGATTATGTAAACGCAGGAGGATCAATGGTTGCCACAGCACAGGATGTTGGGATTTTCTTGCGGGCTTTGAATGATGGGTCTTTATTAAATGATAAGGAACAGGCTATTTATTCTTCAGTTTATACCTATGAACATACGGGTATGTTACCCGGATATCAAAGTATTGCACGATATCATAAGGACATTGATGCGGTAGTCATTCAGTTTGTAAATACCAGCGGCGGAAATTCCTGGACAACCTCCGAAATTGTTTATAATAAGATCTTGAAAATTCTTAGGAGATAAGAAGAACTGGCTTAAAACCTTTTCTGGAAGTTAAAATGCAGAACCAGCAAAGGAACGGTGCCAACAAGGCAACTTGTCGGAAACGGGGATTTATAGGAAATTGGATGGATGCTGATTTATTATTGATTATCCAAAATAAGCGATAGGAGAAATAATCTATGAAATACAATCTTGACTTTTATACTCAATACAGCCAATTCTACATCTGCGACAAAGATTCGCCTTGTAACACTGACTCTGACAGATTTTGGACTAATGAGGCTCATGAAGATAGAATGGCGATCGAAGAAGGAGTTTTAGGAATCGGAACAGAATGTTACGGACCTGTTAAAGCGGAACTTTTAGTTAGAGAGCTACCAAGAGAGAATATTGACTTAACCTGATTTGACCATGTAGTAGAAGCAAGCATAAAAATTGAGTCAGGTACTTTTCAAATTTTAGATTGTCCAAACTCTTCAGTTGAATTAGAATTTCAAGTAGAACCTGCAGACTATAGGGTAAGAGTGTATTCTTTTAATCTGGAATCCGTTGATGGCGATGAAGGTGAAGATTTTTATAGCATCGAAATATGGCCTGAGAAAAATTCAAACAGAACGGTCCTAAAAAGATTCGTAAGAAAATAACACTGCACCTAAAATGAACGGTGTTAAAAATCAAGAATAAACCACTCGATTTTCAGCATAATTCTCCTTGAAAAGAATTTCCGATTTATCTAAATGTTAGCATTAAGGCCAAAAGGAATATGAACCCAAACCACTTTATAGGCAATAAAATTTTTATACACTATTAACATAAGTAAATGAAGAAAACAATTATCGTAGCATTATTATCATTTTTTTTCATTCAAGTACAAGCCCAAGTGAAGTATTTGAAAGACGAAGCGGCCACACAAGATCTTTCAAAAAAAGTGACCCAATTATTCCTTGAAAATAAAATTTCGACATCATTTAGTGAGTTGATCTTATATTGGCCATTACCCAAAAATGAAGTTGATGCTTTGGAGGAAAAAACCATTAAATACCTAAATTTAATAGAGGAAAGATTTGGCAAACCCATAGGCTTACTTAAAATTAGCAATGAGAAAATAGCAGATATAGCTATCAGAGAAACTTACTTGATTCGATATGAAAACACTGCTATCAGGCTAAAATTCACGTATTATAAAAACAATAATGGATGGATTCTCAATGCCTTTAAATGGGATGATTCTTTTACAGAAGAATTCAAATAAATATAGATACATCCCAGCTCTTGATTTAAGTTTTCAATACTAGTTAGCAAAACCACCTTTTAAATGAGGGTGGTTTTGTTGGTTTTATAGAGTTGTTTTTTATAGATCTGGATGTGTTTATTGATTCTTATGACCTCAACACGCCATTCGTATACATATTAAACAGGTTTTTAAATCCACTATTTATTCATGTATTATTATTGATAAACTTCGATAAGACTTGGATTCTATTTAATTGAAATATTTTTTCACGAAATTTAACCAACCAATATTAGAGTAGGTTTATTCAATTCCAAACACATACTAATACTTCGATTTTGCCCCAAGCAATTAAAAGACCTTAATCGTATTGAAAAAAAATCACTGCTGAAACCAATGAGTGCTATTGCTGAGTGTCATTGTCATTTGTGGGGCCATTCTACTTAGAAATACAACACGAAGGACTAGGTGTTTTACTAAATGGAATAGATGACGTTGCTTCTGGAGATATGAATCCTTACAAAGGAACTATCACATTCGAACAAAATGTAACAACTTTAGACTTACAATTAATTGGGTTAGGAGGATTATTTTAATGGAAACTTTAAAGCAAATTCTATCAATTCAAGAAATCAAAGAAGCACACAAAACACTGAAAGGCATGGCACGTAAGACGCCAATTGTGAAATCTTTCTACCTCACGGCAAAAACCGGGGGAGAAGTTTACATGAAATTGGAAAATATGCAGCTTACAGGTTCTTTTAAATTTCGAGGTGCGTTCAATAAAATTTCTAGCCTTTCTGAATCAGAAAGAGCAAAAGGTGTGATCGCTTGTTCTGCGGGAAACCACGCCCAAGGTGTCGCGCTTTCTTCTAAGTTAGCAGGCATTAAAAGTAAAATTGTCATGCCTGAATCTGCCCCTAAAGCAAAGGTGGACGCGACTCGTGAATATGGTTCTGAAGTCATCCTGGCAGGTGCAACATTTGACGATGCTAAAGAGTTTTGCGGAAAAATTGTTGCTGAAACTGGCGAAACATTTTTACACCCCTATGATGATGTAAAAGTAATGGCTGGACAAGGAACCATCGGCATTGAAATTCTAGAGGATTTATGGGATGTGGAAACGGTTGTTGTTCCTGTTGGCGGCGGCGGCATCATTGCAGGTGTTGCTGTTGCTCTTAAATCATTCAATCCTAATATTAACGTAATTGGGGTTCAGGCCGAAAACGTTCATGGCATGAAGGCTTCAATAGACGCAGGAAAAATCGTGAGCCACTTTATCGCACCTACAATGGCTGACGGATGTGCTGTTAAAGTACCTGGTACATTGACTTATAATGTCGTACAGCAATATGTCAACGAAATCATCACGGTGACTGAAGCTGAGCTTGAACTCGCTATGAAAGACCTCCTTCAACGCGCAAAGGTAGTGGTTGAAGGTGCTGGAGCTTTGGCAACAGCCGCACTCCTTTCCGGAAAAATTGACAAGTATGTTAATGGGAAAAAAGTTGTTGGAATCGTTTCCGGGGGGAATGTTGATTTACAAAGGATCTCCTCCGTTTGTGAACACTTCTTTGGTGTAGATGCATAGCTTAAAAAAGCTAAATGGTATTATGAAATTCAGTTTTCAAACCGACCAGTCCTGTAAAAAGCAAATAAAAAGTTAGACCAAATTAAAAAGGCCTAATTAATTGACCTGTTTTCAAATGGTCGGATGTATGGTTTTGGTATATTGATAGGTATTATTGTATTATTCTTTCTAAGTACAAAATTTAGTGTAGTTGAACCTCTGATTTCATATGTTATTTATATAGTTTCAATACTTGTTTTTCTTATTGTGACAAGTATAATTTCCTATAGCAAACTTAAAGCAAATGATTTTCCAGATACTTATATAAAATCCTATTTGCTCTCAACTTCTTTGAGATTTATTGGATTAGTGATTTTCTTTGCCTTAATAGAATATTAAAGAAAAGCATAGCTTAAATGTTAAACCGAACCACCTTTTATATACAGGGTGGTTTTTTGTTTATCGGCCTAAACAAATCCAGGCAAATGAGTACGAATGATATTCTGTATGATCAGAGTTGTTTCATTTGAATGGGTTGGTCATTTATACTATAATGATTGGATTTGATGCAGCACCAGGTGCTCTAAGTTTTAATGATCGGGCATTTATTGAATTGAATAAATACTTAAATTGGACTTGTAAATATTAATATTATGAAAAAGTTGCAATTCAAAGTAAGCATCAATGCACCTGCGACCAAGATTTATGATTTTATGCTTGGCCTCAGCAGTAAATCAACTTATGAGCAATGGACTGCTTTGTTTAACCCGACATCGACCTATGAAGGCAGTTGGGGCAAGGGGAATAAAATTCTATTTATTGGAGTAGATGAGAAAGGAGAAAAGGGAGGTATGGTTTCAAGGATAGTTGAAAACATTCCCAACCAATTTGTTTCGATTCAACATTATGGTCTTTTTAATGCTGGCAAGGAAATTACAGAAGGGCCAGAGGTGGAAAAATGGGCAAACGGTTTTGAAAACTATACCTACGAAGAAAACAATGGAACTACAACCGTTACTGTTGATTTAGACACTACTGAAGATTTTTTAGATTATATGAACGAAACCTACCCAAAAGCACTCGAAAAGTTGAAAGAACTTTGTGAAAAATAACAATTTCGATAGCTATCGGGATTAAAAAGGCAAAGAAATAAACACAGCCTATAACAGCACCTCTCAGCTAGCGCGCGTTTGCAACGCGTGCGAAAAACTGGTTAGTGTTTGTAACACAAAATAGAAAACAAAATAATAGTGCTTGAGTATATCCTCGAGCATTATTATTTTTTAAAGTATGTATTATATTTTCGGCACCCGACAACCTATTACCAATGTCTGATTAGTATAAAGTCAAATAAAGAAGAATAGAATCGAGTTAAAACTCAAGAGGTTATTCCCACGAGTGGCAAACGCGCTCGAGCAAGGGTTTTAATCGTGTTATGAAGTTTTAGTTTTAATGAATTAAGCTTGAAAGCCTAAGCAGGTAACTCTGCTGAAATTGCAGGAGTTTTCTACCGCTGTTTTGCTTTAACGGATAGTACCTGGTTAAAGAAAAAGGCGTAATTCAGTTCTTATCATTAAACAAAGCAAACGTGGCTTTATGAATTTTTTATGAAGTTACTTTAGAAGGAAATTTTAAAAACAGGTAGGAAAGGAGTGATAAATCTGGTTTTTTGTGTTGAAAACCAATTATTTATCATGCGTAAAAAGGTGTGGATTTTTTTTTTTCATTATGACCATCATCAGATGAATCCTGAAGGAAAGAAAAAAAATAATAAAAAAAACCTCCTTTTTGAGAAGGAGGTTTTTATTGATTAAGCTAACAAGGTAGCTTTTGTTGCGTCTAATATTTTAAAGGCTGCTTGGGATGTTGGAGCCTCTGCGTACACCCTCAAAACCGGTTCGGTACCCGATGGGCGAATCATTACCCATGAGCCATCGCCAAAGTGGAATTTGAAACCGTCCATATCTTCCACCGAGCTTACTTCAAAAGAGCCAAATGATTTATATGATCGATTTTGGCAAGCTGAGATAATTGCCTGTTTTTTATCTTCAGTTAAATGCAAATCATAACGTTCAACAGCAAATGAACCAACAATAGCATAAACTTCTTCAATCAGGTCATCAAGAGATTTACCGGTTTTAGCCATAAACTCCCAAATAGTTAAACCGATCCAAATACCATCGCGCTCTGGAATGTAACCCGCAATTGCTAAACCTCCTGATTCTTCGCCACCCACTAAAACTTGTTTACCTGAGTTCACCATTAGATCGCAGATGTATTTGAAGCCAATCTTTGTAATGGTATGCGGCAGGTTATAGGCCTTACACAAATCGGCAATTTTTTGTGTACAAGAGAATGTCGTGATCACATCTCCATTTAAGCCCTGGTATTTATGCAGGTAGTGGATCAGTAATAAGAGGATATGGTGTGAATCAACGAAATTACCTTCGGAATCGTATAAACCAATACGATCGGCATCACCATCAGTAGCTAAACCAGAATCAATATCACCACTAAGCTTAATCAATTCCGAAAACTCTTCCAGGTTTTTATGAATTGGTTCAGGTGCCTGTCCGTCGAAACCCGGATTGTGCTCGCAATGTAAAAATGTAGCATCAGGGAACAAACGACGCATCACATTTTGACCTGCACCATACATTGCATCGTAAGCAAAGTTCATCCCTGAGTTACGGATCGCATCCAAGTCAAACTTCTCTTCAACATGCTTTACATACATGTCTTCAAGATCAATCAGCTCAATTAATCCTTGTTTTTTATATTCTTCAATTGATAAAAGCTCTAATGGTACACCACTTGGAATAAGGTTTTCCACTTGATCGATCATATCCGGAGTAGCAGGTCCGCCATATGAAGCTTTGATTTTATATCCGTTATAGGCAGGAGGGTTGTGGCTGGCAGTAATGATGACACCCAGATCAGCCTTTAAAAGCGTGGTTCCCAATGAAACCATAGGTGTTGAAACAAAATCTGTAGATGACAGAAACACTTTGATACCCGCGTTAGCAAACACTTTGGCGGTAGTTTCGGCAAATAGTTTACCTGCAAAACGAGGGTCGTTACCGATTACTACCGAGCTTTTTTGCTTATGCTCTTTTAACCACAATGCTGTTCCGTATGCAACTCTGGTAACGTTTTTAACGGTAAATTCCTGGGCTATAATGGCACGCCATCCGTCGGTGCCGAACTTGATGTTTATCATAAATTTTTAATTACACGGCTAAATTAATGAATCAATAAAAAAATATCAGTATTTTGGCGAAATTTTAATTTAAGGTAGTATTTAAACGAATCCTTTCAAGAAATTGTTGGTATAATTTATTAATGTTGAAATTTTATCAACCATCTGGCAATAAGGAAGAATACAAACCAGAACCATTACTCAAGTATAATTTTTTTTAATTATTCACCCCTAACAATGAAAGTATTAAAGTTTGGAGGAACTTCTGTGGGTAGTCCGGAGCGTATGCGCCGACTAATGGACATTATAAACCCTAATGAACGTCAAATTGTTGTATTATCGGCCGTATCAGGCACTACTAACAACTTGGTTGAGATCAGTGAAGCTTATAAAACTGATAAGAACAAGGCCGTTGAGTTAATTGACAATCTTAAGTCTAAGTACATTGTATTTATTCAAGACTTATTCCCCAAAGAAGATTTTTATAAGAAGGGTAGCGATGTAATTGAAACGTATTTTGGTACCTTATATTCATTTGCCAACGAATCATCATTTACCGTTGCACATGAACGAGCCATTTTAGCTCAAGGGGAACTGATCTCTACTAATTTATTTACTATTTATTTAGGTCAGATTGGCATTGAAGCGGTTCTTTTACCGGCCTTAGAGTTTATGAAAATTGATGAAGAGTCGGAGCCGATCGTTCCTTTCATCACCGAGAAATTAACTCCGATGTTGGAAGCTCACCCTGAAACTAAACTATTCATTACACAAGGTTTTATTTGTCGTAACCCATATGGCGAAATCGATAATTTAAAGCGTGGGGGCAGTGATTACACGGCTTCATTAATTGGCGCCGGCATTACCAGCGAGGAAGTTCAAATTTGGACGGATATTGATGGCATGCACAACAACGATCCGCGTATTGTTAAAAATACTCGCCCAATTGCACGTTTATCATTCGAAGAAGCTGCTGAGTTAGCTTATTTCGGTGCAAAGATCTTACATCCTCAAAGTGTATTGCCTGCACAGAAATACCGTATTCCGGTTCGTCTTAAAAACACGATGGATCCGACTGCACCAGGTACTTTAATTGATGCTCAACGCAGCGAAGGTGAGATTAAAGCTGTAGCAGCAAAAGATGGCATTACCGCTATTAAAATTCAGTCGAGCCGCATGTTAATGGCCTATGGCTTTTTACGTAAAGTGTTTGAAGTGTTTGAGCGTTACAAAACTCCAATTGATGTTATTACAACATCAGAGGTTGCAGTTTCGGTTTCTATTGATAAAACAGATAACCTGAAAGAAATTGTAGCAGAATTGAACGACCTTGGAGCAGTTGAAGTAGATAAAGATCTTACCATTATCTGTATTGTGGGTGATTTTGTTTCTTCAAAAACCGGTTATGCTGCTAAAGTGATCAACAGTATGAAAGAAGTTCCTATGCGTATGATCTCTTATGGTGGAAGTAATAACAATATTTCAATAATTGTTGATTCGAGTTTCAAACATTCGGCTTTATTAGATTTACACGAAGGATTATTCAATTAACAACCAAATGTTTTCAAACGAATTAGTAAATAAATTTCAGTCGCTCGAAACTCCGTTCTATTATTACAACGTAGCGTTGTTAAAAGAAACGTTGGAGGCTTGCCAAGCGGCATCATCAAAATATAACTTTCATGTGCATTATGCTTTAAAGGCTAATTTTGATGAGCGTGTGTTGCAAACTATCCGCTCTTATAACATTGGTGCCGATTGTGTAAGTGGTGGCGAGGTGAAAAAAGCAATTGAGATCGGTTTTGGGAAAGAAAAAGTGGTGTTTGCCGGTGTAGGTAAATCAGATGCTGAAATTAACTATGCGTTAGACCAGGATATCTTTTGCTTTAATGTTGAGTCGATCCAGGAGCTGGAAGTCATTAATGATTTAGCAGCAAAAAAAGGTAAAACAGCTCGTGTTGCATTACGTATCAACCCTAATGTAAATGCGTACACCCATAAATATATCACCACCGGTTTAGAGGAAAATAAATTCGGTATTAACCAATGGGAGTTTGACAAGGTGGTTGCTGCATTGCGCAACCTTTCGAACCTAAAATGCCTTGGTTTGCATTTTCACATTGGATCGCAAATAACTGATTTGAACGTTTTCAAAAGCCTTTGTATTAAGGTGAATGAAATTGTAAAATGGTTTGTTGATCGTCATGTAGAAATTAGCGTGATCAATGTTGGTGGTGGTTTAGGGGTTGATTATTATCATCCTGATACCAAGTCTGTTGTTGATTTTGAAACCTACTTTAAAATCTTCGATTCATTTTTAGAGCGCTCGGCAAATCAGGAAGTGCATTTTGAATTAGGACGTGCTTTGGTGGCCAACTGTGGTTCGTTGATCTCAAGAGTTTTGTATGTTAAAAATGGGCAGGTGACCAATTTCGCCATTTTAGATGCAGGTATGACCGAACTGATGCGCCCTGCATTATATCAGGCTTATCATAAAATTGAGAATATCTCTAAAACAAGTGGTGAAAAAACGAAGAACTATGATGTTGTAGGACCTATTTGTGAGTCGACAGATTGTTTTGCCAAAGCGGTGGAATTGCCTGAAACACAAAGGGGAGATTTGATCGCCATCAGAACTGCCGGTGCTTACGGCGAGGTTATGGCATCGAACTATAACTTAAGAGATAAAGTAAGAGTAGTTTACGGAGAATAGTTTAGTGATTTCGGGTTGAAAATTAGGAGTTACGAGTCAAGAATTCGTAACTCCTAACTCGCAACCCGAAATTATTTTAATTCGTGCAATTCGTCTAATTCGTGCAATTCGGTTTCTAAAATAGGGTATTTCCCTTCGAATGGTGCAGTCTTTTCAAATGCTTATAAGCTAATTCCGTAGCCTCACGACCCCGTGAAGTGCGCATTAAATAACCTTCCTGAATCAGATAAGGCTCATACACTTCTTCAATTGTACCTTCGTCTTCTCCTACAGCAGTAGCAATTGTTTTTAAGCCAACCGGACCTCCTTTAAACTTGTCAATAATGGTAACCAAAATCTTGTTATCCATTTCATCCAATCCGTGTTCATCAACATTTAATGCATCCAAAGCGTAGCGGGCAATTTCGGTATCAATGTTACCGTTTCCCTTCACTTGGGCAAAATCGCGAGTACGACGAAGTAGTGCATTAGCAATACGAGGTGTTCCCCGGCTTCGGCGAGCAATTTCAAAGGCGCCTTCTTCAGTAGTGGGTGTTTTTAAAATCTCAGAAGAGCGCATTACAATGCTGGTCAATAATTTTGCATCGTAATATTCCAATCGGGCGTTAATACCAAATCGAGCCCTTAAAGGCGCCGTTAATAATCCCGATCGGGTAGTGGCTCCAACTAAAGTGAAAGGATTAAGAGAAATTTGTACCGAACGTGCATTTGGTCCCGTTTCCAGCATAATATCAATCTTGTAATCTTCCATTGCCGAGTACAAGTATTCTTCCACCAAAGGGCTTAAACGGTGTATCTCATCAATAAATAGGATATCGCCTTCAGATAAATTAGTTAATAAACCAGCCAGATCACCAGGCTTGTCCAACACAGGTCCAGAGGTAATTTTAATACCGGTTCCCATTTCATTGGCGATAATATGCGAAAGAGTAGTCTTTCCCAATCCCGGAGGGCCATGCAATAAAACATGATCTAAGGCCTCTCCACGACTTTTGGCAGCCTTAACAAATATCTTAAGGTTCTCCAAAATCTTGGCCTGTCCGGTAAAGTCATCGAACTCCTGGGGGCGTAAAACCCTTTCAATTTCCTTTTCGTTAGGACTGAGCCGTTCGGCGTTTGGGTCAAGATTAGGATTCTGCATTAGTAATTTTTGATTTAGCCAAAAGTATTAAAATATGATTTTAGAAGTACAATTTTAGAAGTACAATTTTAGAAGTACAGTGTTATCCCGTTTAATTATTTATAGTGGAATACTTAGAGGAAATAATAGAATCGATCTTTGATAAAAGTAAACGGTTCACTGAATTGATCAATGAACCGTTCTCGAATTTTTTAGACGGAAGTTAGTTTTACTTTGTACTTCTAACTAAATACCTTTTATTTCTTGATTACGGTATCCGCTTCGTTATAAGTTTTTTGTTTTTTACCAAACATTGAGAAGTGAACATAACGTTTTGGATTTACACGGAAATCAACCATCAGTTTATCTAAGTCTGCCGCGGTTTTATTCAAATTATTGTAAAGCTTATCATCATTCAATAATAAACCAATCGAGCCTTCACCTTTTTGAATTTTTGCCATAATTGCACTAACCGAATTCATGGTTTTATTAGCATTTAACAACGTTTCCTGAAGGTTAGCTTTTGCTACCTGATCGGTGATATTATCTATATTAGCTAAAGCAGCGCTAATATGGTCGTTATTGTTTTTCAGGTTGTTAGTGATAGCCTCAACATTGGTCATTATGGTGTTCAGGCGCTTTGCGCTTTCATCAAATTTCGCTGAGGTGCCCTCCATGTTTTTCATTGTAATCTCAATGCTTTTGAAGCTATTTCGAACACTTTTTTGAAAGCCTGGGTTAAGGATATTATTAACCGCCGTTAAAACCGAATCGATCTTAACCAAAGCCATAGTAGCCTTATCTTTTACCGGGTTTAACGATTCCATTAACGAAGATTCAATAGAAGGCGTGAATATAAAACCCTCTTCCGCCATATCAGCTGAGTTGCCAAGTTTAAAAACTACAACTTTACCGCTTAACAGATCAGGGCTTTGGATTTCTGCAATTGAGTTTTTAGGAAGTTCGATATCGTTGGAAATATCAAATCGCGCTTTAATTTTATGATCAGGTTGAAGATCTAAACGGGCAACTCGGCCAATTTGAAAACCATTTACCAAGATTGGTCGTGAAACGGTCAAACCATCTACTCGCTCATACACCGCATAAAACTTACGGGTGCTCGAGAACACATCGTTACCACGCAAATAATTATATCCTAAAATTAAACATGTTATGGCAAGCGCTGTAAGAATGCCAATTTTAGTTTCGTTTGCTATTTTCATCAGATTTGTAAAAGAAAATTAAACAGGTTTAAATGTTATACCTCCTTAAATAGGTAGTTGCCAAGAATTAATTTGTCATTAAGCTAATTAACTTTCTTAACCTACAGGTGACAAAAGTAAGAAAAACCTTTATTCATTTACGCAGAATCTGCATTTGAGATTATATGTGTAAATAAAGGTTGTAAGGTAAGCTATTAAATTGCTGAAAATCAACTGTTGTTAGTTAGCCATTTCCAGCTCTTTTTTATACGATTTAAATGCGCGGAAAAGTGAAGCAGCTACTTCATCCTGACCGTCATCACTAGCTAAATACTTACCTTCCTCACGGTTGGATATAAATCCGGTTTCAACCAAAATAGCCGGCATATTAGTATAGCGCAACACTAAGAAACGTTCCTGGCGAACACCACGACTATAACGGTTATCATTATCCCCAAATTCGTTTTCTATTTTCGAGGCTATTGACAAACTCTTATCAAGGTTTTTATTTTGATAAAGGGAGAAGATGATATACGATTCGGGCGAATTCGGATCAAAGCCATCATAGCTTTTTTCATAATTGTCTTCTAAAAGAATTACCGAGTTTTCCCTTTTGGCTACATCCATTTTTTCCTTATTGGTTTTCGAATCAATACCAAAGGCATAAGTTTCGGTACCATAAGGCGAGCCGCTGGCGTTTGAGTTGCAATGAATCGACACAAATAAATCCGCTTTATTCCTGTTGGCAATATTTGCCCGCTCATATAATTCCACAAAACTGTCGTCTTTGCGGGTGTAAACAACTTTTATTTCAGGATATGCATTATCTATCAGTCTGCCAAATTTCAACGCAATAGACAGGGCTACTCTTTTCTCGGTGCCCCAGGCCCTGTTGGCTCCTACATCTTTTCCGCCATGACCGGCATCAATTACAATAGTTTTAAATTTATAATTACTCCGTTTTATCTTTTTATTTTGTTGGTTAACAGAGTCAAAGTTGAAGGAAGTTAAACTTATAAACAGAAACGAGAGAGTCAAAGTGTTAAAAATTATTCTCACTGCTCTAAATTTCTTTAACTTTGGGGGGCTATTAAATTCCATAATCGCAAAAATAATATTCAACTAAATATTTTGAAATTATTAAGTAAGCATTTTACACAAACCTTTACTGTTTTATTATTTCTATCCTTGATAAGCGCAATTACATCGAAGACAAACGCTTATGATAGAAAACTTCATTCGTTATCGTTTCATACTTCTGCTTTAACAGATACCATTCGAAAATCGGGTTCTAAAAAGGATTCTATTCGCATGGATACTGCCACGCAAAGAGTGAAGATTAACCCTAAGGCTGGCACTGCATTAAAATCTAAAGTTGAATATAACGCCAAGGATTCTATTCTAGCCGATATTTCAGGGAAATACCTCTATCTATATAAAGATGCAGAGGTAAAGTTTGAAGGGATGACCTTAAAGGCCGATTTTATACGTGTGGATCAGCAAACCATGATCGTATATGCAAAAGGAGCAATTGACAGTTCAGGTACCTATAGCGGTCGCCCATTTATGACGGGCGAGGGCAGCGATTTAATTGCCGACAGTTTGGCTTATAATTTTAAATCGAAAAAGGCTAAAGTTTGGTCGGGGGTTTCAAAAGAGGGAGAAGGCTTTATTAGAGGTGGACAAATGAAACTGAATGAAAACAAAGAAGGTTTTCTAAAAGGAGGAACCTATACCACCTGTAATGACCCTGATCATGTCCATTTTGGTATTAAAATCACTAAAGCCAAGGTAATGGAGAATCGGGTAGTGACCGGTCCGGCGTATATGTACATCGAAGATATTCCCACTCCATTAGTGGTTCCATTTGGCTTTTTTCCTAAAACCTCCAAACGCGCAAATGGAATAATTTTCCCATCAGTGGGCGAAGACCAGCAAAAAGGCTTTTTCCTACGCGACATGGGCTATTATTTAGGGTTAAGTGATAATATTGACGCAGCATTAAAGGCCAGCATTTTTACCAATGGTAGTTATGATTTAGGACTTTCTTCGCGTTATGTAGTTCGATATAAATACAGTGGAAACCTGAATTTTAATTATTCAAACTCACGTTATGGAGAAGAGGGTACCTCCACCTTCCAAAATACGAAAGATTTTCAGGTGATGTGGTCTCATGGTCAAAGCCGTCAGGGAACCGGTTCCAGTTTTTCAGCTTCTGTTAATTTAACATCCTCTAAATTTTATCAGAATACTGGAAATTTTGTTCCGCTGCCTAACCGATTTAATAATACGAGCAACTCTTCTATAAGCTATTCTAAAACATGGCAGGGGAAAATGCCTATAAACTTATCATCTTCGTTAAGTGCATCACAACAGTTTAATACAGGGGCTATCAATTTAACACTCCCAACCTTAACGTTGAATGGAATTCAGTTTACTCCATTTGACTCGCCCAGAAGAATAGGACCGCCAACTTGGTACAGCAAAGTGAGATTGACCTACGGTATGGCATTAAGTAATACCGTTAACACCTACGATAGTTTATTGTTCAGTTCAAGTGCGCCACCTGAGCATCAGTTTAAAACACTGGTTAATCATACGGCAAGCCTGCAAACCAGTTTTAATGTGCTGAAATACATAAACATTAGTCCAAACATGCCATATACCGAAAACTGGTATTTCAGAACTATAACAAAAGAATACAATGCGGGTAATGATCAGGTAGAAACCACTTATCATAATGGGTTTAAAGCCGAAAGAAGTTACGCTCTGAGTGTTGGAGCTTCAACAACTTTATACGGTATGGCACAGTTTAAAAAAGGTGGTATAAAAGCCATTCGTCATACCTTGCGTCCAAATGTCAGTTATAGTTATAAACCTGATTTTTCGGATCCTAAATATGGGTACGTGAAAACGTACACTGATAAAAATAATAATGAAGTTCCTTATTCTGTATTCGAATCCGGTTCATCGAGTTATGGCCGTAGCAGTGTAATTGGTTTCGGATTGAGTAATAACCTTGAAATGAAGGTGCGTTCAGCTAAGGATACAGTGAATGGAGAAAAGAAGATATCCATTTTAAATGAATTAAGTTTGAACTCGAGCTATAATTTTGCTGCAAAAGAATTTAATCTTGCGCCATTTTCATTAGCCGGTTTCACTAATTTATTTAAAACTATAAATTTAAACTTTGGGGCCTCACTTGATCCTTATGCTGTTAATGATGAAGGTCAACGGATCAATAAATTCTCTATTAATGAAGGTGGACCATTGGTAAATCTGACTAATGCTAACATTTCTTTAAGTGCCAATTTTAACTCAAAGGCTAAAAACCGTCCTCAATATACAACTCAGCAGCAGCGAGATCTTTACCTGGTTGATCCAAATCCAAATAATTTTATTGATTTTAACATTCCCTGGAATGTGGGCATAAACTATGCGTTTAACTATTCACGTTCGTATTCAAATGGGAACAGATTTAATAACTTCTTTCAAACAATTAACGTCAACGGAGATTTTAACCTGACTCAAAAATGGAAGATCAGTGGTATGACCGGCTATGATGTATCATCACAGACAATTTCTCCAACTACTTTAAGTATTGCCCGTGATTTGCATTGCTGGGATCTGCAAGTGTATTGGGTACCGTTTGGACAATACAAACAATACAGTATTGATCTAAGGGTAAAGTCCTCAATTCTACAGGATTTAAAGCTTAGCAAGCGTCGTCCTTATTACTACGATGATGCCTATTAAGTGGGTAGACGTCGTAGAAATATTTATTTTTTTTAAACTTTATTTTGCTTCTTTATTAATATCATAATATATTCGCCTTAAGAGTTAAACAAATGAAAAATCTGAGCACTATTATTACTGTCATTATTATTATCGTGGTGATTCTTCACACATGACAGGGAAGTGGTGCACTTAAATATGTAAAGCAAACACAAACATAAAAAGAGCCGCTTCCCCCAAAGGGAGCGGCTCTTTTACTTTATCACAACTATGCAAACAACAACCTCTAACTTAACAGAGCAGGTAGTGCAGGCTGCCGAAAAACTTGATGGTGTAGCCTATCGGACGCCCCTGCAATACATTGCCCGACTATCCGAGAAATACAACTGCAAGTTGTATTTCAAACGTGAGGATATGCAGCCGGTTCGCTCTTATAAAATCAGAGGAGCTTATAATAACATTATAAATCTTGATCCCGAATTACGCGAAAGAGGAGTTGTATGCGCTAGTGCCGGAAATCACGCTCAAGGCGTTGCTTTTAGTAGTAATAAATTGAAAATCAAGTCGCATATTTTTATGCCGCAGGTTACTCCTCGTCAGAAAATACAAAAGGTTAGAAGTTTTGGTGGCGAATGGGCGAATGTTATTTTAACAGGGACCACTTACGATGAGGCCTATGAAGCGGCTAAAAAGTTTACAGAACAAAATGACCTTTCTTTTATTCATCCTTTCGACGATTGGAATACCATCTGGGGACAGGCTACTGTTTCCAGGGAAATTGATGAAGACCTGAACGATCTCGATATGCTGGTTGTTCCAATTGGTGGTGGTGGATTGGCTTCAGGAGCTGCCTTATATTTCAAGGAAAATAAACCAGAGGTAACAGTGATTGGTGTTGACCCGGCAGGTGCTCCCAAAATGGTGGAGGCTCGAAAGAATGGGGCTCCATTGAAGCTTGAATCTATAGATACCTTTATTGATGGGGCGTCAGTGAAGCAAATCGGTGAACTGACCTTTCAAATCATTAACGAGCATATAGAACAAATTTTTACTATCGAGGAGGGTAAGGTTTGTACAACCATGATCGAATTATATCAAAATGAAGGAATCATAGCTGAGCCTGCTGGTGCAATGGCAGTAGCGGCCCTTGATAAAATTGCCGATCAATTGCAGGGCAAAAATGTGGTTTGTGTGATCAGCGGTGGCAATAATGATATAGCTCGTTACCCTGAAGTTATTGAACGAAGCCTGATTTTTGAAGGTTTAAAACACTACTTTATAGTTGAATTTGCCCAAAAACCGGGTGAGCTTCGTAATTTTTTGAACGAGGCTTTGGGTCCCAACGATGACATTGTGCATTTTCAATATCTGAAAAAGACCAATAAAGAGTTTGGGCCAGCGCTGGTAGGTATTGAACTTGCTGTTAAAACCGATCTCGAACCTTTGCTCTTCCGTTTAAAACAAAACCACATCAATTATATCAACGTGAACGATCACGAAATGTTGAGGAAATACCTGGTTTAAACACTCACTCTCAACCGAATAAATTGTTATCAACTGATTTTAACCTTATAGACTGAATTATGCATTTTAATGAAAACTCAATTGTATTTTACAATGGCCAGTATTTAAACATCAAGGATGTTAAATTAAGTCCCTACAGTCAATCGTTTCACTATGGCAACAGTGCCTTTGAAGGTATAAGGGCCTATGATACAGATAGCGGTACTCGCATTTTTAAGCCTATTGAGCACTTTAAGCGCTTACATTATTCATGCAGTACACTTTTTCTCACCCTAAATTATACAGTTGAGGAGTTGACGGATATATCATATGAGTTAATTCGTCGCAATCATTTGAAAAATGCTTATATCCGTCCATTGGTTTTTGCCGGTGATAATTTATCGTTAACGCCAGGTAACAGCCATAACATTTTTATTGGTGCCTTCAGTTGGGCAGTGTATTATGGCGATCAGCAAACCCGTCTAATGACCTCCTCTTATAAACGAATTAGTCCTTCTGCATTTCATGTCGACTCTAAAGTTAATGGGCAGTATGTTAATGCAGTGATGGCCACACGTGAAGCTAAACAGAAAGGTTTTGATGAGGCATTGCTCTTAGATGAGCATGGTTTTATTGCTCAATGTGCAGCATCTAACTTTTTCTATGAAAAAGACAATACTATTTACACACCAGAGTTGGGTAGTATTTTTCCAGGCATCACCAGATCAACCGTAATTGACATTGCCAGTGATTTGGGTTATGAAGTGATTGAAAAGAAAATAAAGCCTGAAGACTTGATTGATATCGACGGTGCTTTTTCTACAGGAACTGCTGCTGAGGTTGCCGGAATAGAAAGTATTGACGGCAAAAGCTTTCGTAAAAAATGGGAAGACACAATTGGTTTCGAAATAAGCGTAAAATACAGGAAACGAGTTACTTTAAAAGAATACAAAGGTTATATCATATAAATTGAGCATCGTAAAACAAAACAATGATTGTTTAACAAACTTTCAAAGAAAACATACTTTTAGATTAAATTTTACAAATGAACAAACTAAATAGATATAGTGCAACGTTAACGCAGGATACTACATTACCTGGTGCGCAGGCCATGTTACATGGTATTGGTCTTACTGAAGAAGACATGAATAAAGCTCAGGTAGGCATTGCCAGTGCAGGTTATGAGGGAAATACTTGTAACATGCATCTGAATGATTTAGCAAAAGCAATTAAAGCTGGTGTGAAGGATAATGAGTTGGTGGGGCTTATATTTAATACTATTGGTGTAAGCGATGGTATGTCAAACGGTACGGAGGGCATGCGCTTTTCATTACAGTCGCGTGATATTATTGCCGACAGTATTGAAACCGTGGTGTCGGCACAATGGTATGATGCTGTAATTACCGTAATGGGTTGCGATAAAAATATGCCGGGTGCTTTAATGGCTATGGGCCGTTTAAATCGTCCTTCTATAATGGTTTATGGAGGTACAATTGATGCAGGTCATCATAATGGGAAAGACCTTGATATCATTTCGGCTTTTGAAGCATTAGGGCAAAAAATTGCAGGAGATATAACTCCGGAAGAATTCAAAGAAGTTGTAAAACATGCATGCCCTGGCTCAGGTGCCTGTGGGGGTATGTACACGGCTAATACCATGTCTTCGGCAATTGAAGCATTAGGAATGAGTTTGCCGTACAGTTCATCAAACCCGGCAGTAAGCAAGGTAAAGCAGGATGAATGTAAAGCTGTAGGTAAAGCAATTCGTACTTTACTGGAGAAGAACATTCTTCCAAAGGATATTATGACCGAAAAGGCGTTTGAAAATGCAATGACGATCATAATGGCTTTAGGAGGGTCAACAAACGCGGTATTGCATTTAATTGCCATTGCAAAGGCGGTTGATGTTAAACTGACGATCGATGATTTCCAACGTATTTCTGACAGAACTCCATTTATTGCTGACCTAAAACCTAGCGGTAAATATTTGATGAAAGACCTTCATCAGGTAGGTGGTATTCCGGCAGTAATGAAATATTTGCTGAATGAAGGTTTCTTACACGGAGATTGTTTGACAGTAACAGGAAAAACGGTTGCAGAAAATCTTGCAGATGTGCCCGAATTGGCGGCCGATCAGCAAATTATCGTTCCGGTTACAAGCCCGATCAAAGCAACAGGGCATTTGCAGATTTTATACGGAAACTTGGCGGCAGAAGGTTCGGTTGCTAAAATTACAGGTAAGGAAGGTTTAAAGTTCAGCGGACCTGCTAAGGTATTCAATACTGAGTTTGATCTAAATGATTCGGTTCTTTCAGGTAAGATCCAAAAAGGCGACGTAGTGGTAATCCGCTATCAGGGTCCTAAAGGAGCACCGGGAATGCCTGAAATGCTGAAGCCAACTTCATTAATTATGGGAGCAGGCTTAGGTAAAAGTGTAGCTTTAATTACTGATGGCCGTTTCTCAGGTGGAACACATGGTTTCGTAGTTGGCCACATTACTCCTGAAGCGCAAAACGGTGGTTTGATCGGACTGTTAAAAGATGGTGATATCATTACTATTGATGCCGAAAGACGAGTCTTAAATGCAGAGTTAAGCGATGAAGAGATCGCAAGCAGAAGAGCCGCTTGGCAACAGCCGGCTTGGAGAGCCACCAAAGGTACTTTGGCAAAATATATCAAAAACGTTTCTTCAGCATCTGAAGGTTGCGTTACAGACGAATTATAATATTAAAACAATTGCTCCGTTAGTCGGGGCAATGCTCAACAATAAAACTATGGGAACAACAGTTCAAAACGATACATTAAAGACAATGCAAAAAACAGCTGCTCAACGTAAAATCAGTGGATCGGAAGCCCTTATGATGGCTTTAGTTGCTGAAGGCGTGGATACCATTTTTGGTTATCCGGGTGGAGCTATTATGCCCGTCTATGATGCACTCTATGATTATCGCGATAAACTAAACCATATTTTAGTGCGCCATGAGCAAGGTGCCGGACATGCAGCCGAAGGTTATGCCCGAATTTCGGGTAAAGTAGGTGTGTGTTTGGTTACTTCAGGACCTGGTGCAACCAATCTTATCACGCCTATTGCCGATGCATTGATGGACAGCGTTCCGATGGTTTGCATTGTTGGTCAAGTGGCTAAAGCATTATTAGGAACTGATGCATTTCAGGAAGCTGATATTATGGGTATGACCATGCCGATAACCAAATGGAATTACCAGGTAACGTCGGCAGACGAGATTCCTGAGATCATTGCAAAGGCATTTTATATTGCTAAAAGCGGTCGTCCTGGGCCAGTATTGATCGATGTTACTAAAAACGCCCAGTTTGAACAACTGACCAACGAATTTATCAATGTTAAATGTAACAGTGTTCGTGGTTATCGCCCTAAATCAAACTATACCTATGAGCAGGTGGAAAAAGCGGCAGAGTTAATTAATGCTGCAAAAAAACCTTTCCTGTTTATTGGACAAGGCATTTTAATTTCTAAAGCCGAAAATGAAGTACGGGAATTGGTAGAAAAAACAGGAATTCCTGTAGCCAGCACGCTGCACGGACTTTCAGCTTTCCCAGCATCTCATCCACAATATGTGGGAATGTTAGGCATGCATGGTAACTACGGGCCAAATCTGTTAACTAATGAGGCTGATGTAATCATTGCCATTGGTATGCGTTTCGATGACAGGGTAACTGGTGATTTAAAGCGTTATGCAAAACAGGCTAAAGTTATTCATATTGAAGTTGATCCAGCTGAGATAGACAAGAATGTTAAAACGGCTGTATCGATCAATGCTGATGCGAAAGAGGCTTTACAGGTATTACTTCCGTTGGTTCGCAAAAACGATCATTCTCAATGGCATGCTAAATTCAATGAATGTTATCAGCAGGAAATAGAAAAGGTCATCCAAAATGAAATTTATCCTACGCAAGGCGGAATGCGCATGGGTGAGGTAATCAATATGATCTCAGAAAAAAGCAAGGGACAAGCAGCATTAGTAGCGGATGTAGGTCAGCATCAAATGATGGCTGCACGTTACTATAAGTTTGCGCATACCAACTCTTTCATCTCATCAGGAGGTTTGGGAACGATGGGCTTTGCATTGCCCGCAGCATTTGGTGCAAAAGTGGCGGCTCCTGAACGTGAAGTTATCGCTGTAATTGGAGATGGCTGTTTTCAAATGACCATACAAGAATTGGGAACAATTGCTCAAAATAAGCTTCCGGTTAAAATTGTGATCCTGAATAATAATTTCCTGGGTATGGTTCGCCAATGGCAGGAGATGTTCTTTGATAACCGCTATTCATTTGTTGAATTGCAAAATCCTGATTTTATCAAAATTTCTGAAGGTTTTGGTGTAAAAGCGAAAAAGATCACCGAAAGAGAAGAGCTTGATAGCGCTGTTGAAGAAATGCTTGCATCTGAAGTTCCTTACCTTTTAGAAGTGGTGGTTGAAAAAGAAGCCAATGTATTCCCAATGGTTGCCACTGGTGCAAGTGTCGATGAAGTTCGCCTTCAATAAAAGCGATAACTATCATTTAAAGTGTTTTATCAATAATTACTAATATCCCTTCAGGGGGAAGGGCATAATGGAAAAGTTATATACCATATCGGTTTTTACGGAAAATAATATCGGTTTATTGAACCGGTTAACGATCATCTTTACCCGTCGCCGAATTAATATTGAAAGCTTAACAGTTTCTGAGACAGAGAAAAAGGGTATTTCTCGTTTTACCATTGTAGTTAAATGTACCGAAGACATGAGTCGTAAACTGGTGCAACAAATTAACAAGGTTATTGAAGTGTTAATTGCCTATGCTTACGATGCTGATAATATGATATTTAGTGAGGTTGCAATCTACAAAGTGAACATTGAAGATCCTGCTAAATTAACACCTATTATCAATCTGGCTAATGAACATGGCGCCAGGGTAATGTATATGGAACCAGGGTTTACAGCTCTTGAAAAAACCGGTACGATAGAAGATCTGATGAGTTTTTATGATCTGTTAAAACCTTTTGGTTTGTTGGAGTTCGTCCATTCAGGGCGTATAGCCATTCACAAACAGCGTATTCCGGCACATGAATTATATCATGCCGAAGAATTAACCGAGTATGAGCAGGTGTTAAACTAGGTTTATACTTAACAAACAATTAAAATAAAACTTATACTAAAAGAATAAACAAAATGGCTTTAATGAATTTTGCAGATACAATAGAAGAAACAACTGCTAAGGCTAGCCGCCAAAATTATTTCAACACACTTTCATTAAGAGAAAAACTTAATCAATTGGGTGTTTGCGAATTTTTAGACAACAGCCATTTTGCTGATGGGGTGACTGCTTTAAAAGGTAAAAAATTAGTAGTTGTGGGTTGTGGTGCTCAGGGATTAAATCAAGGTTTGAATCTTAGAGATTCAGGTTTGGATGTTTCTTATGCATTACGTGAAGAAGCAATTGCTGAAAAACGCCAGTCGTGGAAAAGTGCTACCGAAAACGGTTTTGTAGTGGGTACTTATGAACAATTGATCCCTACTGCCGACGTGGTGATTAATCTTACTCCTGATAAGCAACACTCCGCTGTAGTATCGGCAGTAATGCCTTTAATGAAAAAAGGAGCAACCTTATCATACTCTCACGGATTCAACATTGTTGAAGAAGGCATGAAGATCCGTAAAGATATCACCGTAATCATGGTGGCCCCAAAATGTCCGGGTACAGAAGTTAGGGAAGAATACAAAAGAGGATTTGGTGTTCCTACCTTAATTGCTGTTCACCCAGAAAATGATCCGGAAGGTAAAGGATGGGCGCAAGCTAAAGCTTATGCCGTTGGTACCGGAGGTCACAAAGCAGGTGTGTTAAAATCATCATTTGTTGCCGAAGTTAAATCGGATTTAATGGGTGAACAAACGATCCTTTGTGGTTTATTGCAAACTGGTTCAATTCTTTGTTTCGATAAAATGGTTGAAAAAGGAGTTGATAAAGGGTATGCATCTAAATTGATCCAATACGGATGGGAAGTAATTACCGAAGCCTTAAAACAAGGTGGTATTACTGCTATGATGGACAGATTATCTAATCCAGCAAAAGTTAAAGCTTTTGAGGTTTCTGAAGAATTGAAACGCATTATGCGTCCATTGTTCCAAAAACATCAGGATGATATTATGAGCGGTGAGTTCTCATCAACCATGATGGAAGATTGGGCGAACAACGATATTAACTTGTTAACCTGGAGAGCAGCAACAGGAGAAACTGCATTTGAGAAAACGCCGGCAGCTGATGTGAAGATCTCAGAACAAGAGTTTTTTGATAATGGATTGTTAATGGTAGCTATGGTTAGAGCTGGTGTTGAATTAGCTTTCGAAACGATGGTTGAAGCTGGTATTATTGCTGAATCAGCTTATTACGAATCATTACACGAAACACCACTTATTGCCAATACCATTGCTCGTAAAAAACTGTTTGAAATGAACCGTGTTATTTCTGATACTGCTGAGTATGGTTGTTACTTGTTCGATCATGCTTGTAAACCATTATTAGCTGATTTTATGAAAACAGTGAATACCGATATCATTGGTAAAAACTACAACGACGGTAAAGACGGTGGCGTAGATAACAAAAAACTAATTGCTGTAAATAAGGCTATCCGTTCGCATCAAATTGAGGTAGTAGGTGATGTATTAAGACAAGCCATGACTGCCATGAAATCAATTACTACAGTAGCATAATTAAAGAGAGTTCCGTTTAAGCGCGGAACTCTCTTTTAATATAGAAATGGTGTAACCATTTCGATTTAATTGATAACTTCTCAATCTCAACCAATGCAAGAAATCCCCTGCTAATGCGGGGGATTCTTGTTTCAACCTACTTAAACAGCTCCTTTGTCATCTTCGGAAAAACAGCAGCACAACTGTTCCAATCAAACTAATTGTTTATTGGTGTTCATAGTTAGTTGTTGGCCAAACTGTAAACACCAGAATTAGATCGATTGAAAACTTCCGAATTAATTAAAAAGGAGTTTCTCTTTCTTATCTTGATCGTTTTCTTTTCTTACCCTGAAATAGATCAATGTTCCGATTATTGGTAAAAAGACAGATAATAAAATCCAAAAAAAGATGTTAGAAACACGATTTCGGTAGGCATCAATTGCTACCATTATTATACAGGTAACAGTTGTTATACTCACCACCACTGCAGTAAGTAAACACATAAAAAATGCAAACATTTTTAATTGGTTTTTAGTTGGTTTAATTGCAATGTTCTTGGTTTCTTTACATCTGTTATACCTTTACCAGTAATTTAAAGTTTCAATAAATAGTTTAAGTTTTAAAGTAATTCCAAATAAACTCAAAAAAATAATTAACAAATGTTAGCAGAAATAATAACCATTGGTGATGAAATACTAATAGGGCAGGTGGTGGATACCAATTCGGCCTGGATGGGACAAAAACTGAACGACATTGGAATATCCGTAAAGCAAATTACTTCAATTAGTGATAAACGCGAGGCAATACTTACGGCGTTGAATGAAGCTTGCTCACATGCAAATATTATTTTAATTACCGGTGGGTTAGGGCCAACCAAGGATGATATTACCAAACATACCCTTTGCGAGTTTTTTGGTGCCAGTTTGGTAATGAACGATGATGCCTTGAACAATGTTAAAGAAATATTCAAAAGGTTTAACCGGCCATTGATTGAGGTAAATGTTCGTCAGGCCGAAGTTCCGGATAATTGCCAGGTAATTCAAAACAAGAATGGCACGGCTCCTGGTATGTGGTTCGAATACAATGATAAAATTATTGTTTCAATGCCCGGAGTTCCTTTTGAAATGGTAGGGATGATGGAAGGTTATGTGTTACCTGAACTTCAAAAACGATTTAACATAGATACAATTTTCCACAAAACAATTATAACAGCCGGATTGGGAGAGTCATTTTTAGCCAAAGAGATCGAAGACATTGAAGACGGTCTGCCTGAACATATTAAATTGGCCTATTTGCCGAAATTAGGACAAGTTAGGTTGCGTTTAAGTGCGATTGGAACTAATAAAGAACATGTTGAAAAAGAAGTTGAGAGTGCTTCGGGGTTGATTATCAACCGGATAAAGAAATATGTTGTTGCTACTGAAGATATAACTCTTCAGGAAGCGATTTTAAACCATTTGAAAGTAAATAATCAGACTTTAACCACTGCCGAAAGCTGTACAGGGGGGTATATAGCTCACTTGATTACCTCCATACCCGGATCGTCAAATGCTTATGTGGGTGGAGCTGTTACCTATAGTAATCAATTAAAACAACAAATGATAGGAGTGAAGGCTGAAACATTGCAAGCTTTCGGAGCAGTAAGTGAACAAACCGTTACAGAGATGGCACTGGGTGCTTTGGCCACCTACCATACCGATTTTGCTATAGCCTGCTCCGGAATTGCGGGACCTGACGGAGGTACATCTGATAAACCTGTAGGTACTATTTGGATTGCAGTAGCTTCAAAAGATAAAGTGATAGCTAAAAAGTTTCTGTTTGGAAATAAACGTTTGCAAAACATTGAACGGACCGCTACAAGCAGCTTTTATATGCTCTGGAAATTAATGAACAATATAGCTACAGAAGAAATGTTGTAGAGGCCAATTGAGTTGCATCATTTTTTACCGTAATACCATGGCTAAGCTGTTCAACTTCTTTATCTGAAATAGGTAATTGTAAGCCTTTTATTACATGATTAATATGCTCAGGTGACCATTCATTCCATTTGATGAGTTGCCTAATCTCATCTGCTGATAATCTTTTGGCCCGTTTGGTTGAGCCCCGTACGGGCTGTTTTATTCTTTTTACTTTTCCTTTTTTAATTAGTTGTATTGATCGTACCAATAATTCGTATCCCAACTTTTCGCAATGCTCAATAGTTTGTAAATGTGAACTGCCATTTTTGATCTCAAAAGATTGCTGCAGAAGAATATCTCCGGAATCTTCTTTTTCTCCTAAATAGTGAATGGTAACACCGTGTATCAGGTCGTAGTCAAGGTATTGCCACATAATGGGTTGAGGGCCACGGTATTTTGGTAATAACGAATTATGCACATTGATCACACCTTTTGGTGGCAGTGCTAATAATTTTTGATCGAATAAAAATGGGCTCGAATAAGAAATGATCAAATCAGGTTTAAGTGTCTTTATCCAATCTAAAAATTCATTTTCGTTTTCTTTACTGAATATAAAATTGGGCAGCTTTTTAGCGTTTGAAAGTAGTCTTTTTACTCGAAAATAATTGTGTCTTATACTGAAAGAGAATTTGTGTCTAATCGATTGATTTTTAATGTTCTTGCACGGAAATGCGATGCCAATAAGTTCAATTTTGTCGTCGAATAGTAGCTTTTGAGCCAATGAATTGTAGCCCGAAGTAATCAATAATATTTTCATGGAGCGTAAATTTTAAGAATCAGACAGATTATTCGTGGATGTACAATAATCTTACCATAATAAAAGATAAAATCCTCTTTATTTATGCTTGAAAGGGATTTTTGTTCTAAAAATATACACTTTTCCCAGGATGGTTAAGAATGTATTGATAAATCAGATTTTTAACATAATCGAAAGAAGGGTAAGTGGTCAATGATTGCTGAAGTGACTCAAAATTGTTCCAAATGGTCTGATCATCAATAAATCCCATCCCATAAAATTCACCTTTTATCATTAATAAGCAACTCCGCTCGTTTTCCGTTCGCCCATCTTCCATTATAGCAAAGGTGGGTAAATAACTGTTTACAGAGGAAATAGCAGCATCAACGCGTTGATTGTAAATAGTAGTTTCTTCCAGTCCTTTACAAGCTCCATGGCATTCAGTTGAGCATGATTCGGCTATTTTACTCAAAAAACAGAGCTTGCTGCACAATTCATAATCGTCAATTAATTGATATAAAAACCGATACCCGTCGCTGAGCGAATTGAAAGTAGCAATTGGACGGAAATTTTTAATCTTTTTACTGATGGCCAAACGCTTATATCCATTTTGTGCATCAAATAAATACAGCCCGTATAGCTGTTCGTAATGTTTTAATGAGCGATTGTACTTTGGCCAATATTTTTTTATTTCCAGGGCTTCCAAAACAAAAGAGTACAACTCACTGCCACATTCAGTATGCGAAATGCTGAACACTTCTCTTAAAAATTCCTGTTTTTGTTGAGTGGCCTTATTATTGGTAAAATGACTCAACACTCTTTTTTTTAGATCAACAGCTTTTCCAATATAAATTATCTTTCCTTTTTTATCATAGAAATAATAAACGCCAGGTTTATTTGGAAGGCATTCGATTTGTTCTTTAGGTAAATTGGCCGGAATGGAAGCCTCTTTCGAGCCTTTTTTTAAGGATTGAACGATAAATTGATTAGCGTCATTTTCTATCAATTTAGAGAAAAGGATAGAGGTGGCATGAGCATCACCTGCGGCTCTGTGCCTGTTTTCAATTGAAATGGATAGGTGATTGCATAATTTGCCGAGACTGTAAGAAGGAAAGCCCGGGAAAATTTTACGTGAAAGTCTAACAGTGCAAAGCTTTTTCGATTGCAGTTGAAAACCGGCCCGGTTGAACTCATGATGAAGAAACGAATAATCGAAGTTTACATTATGAGCCACAAAAACTTTGTCACTTAACAATTGAAACAGCGATTGGGCAATTTCATTAAATCGTGGAGCGGTTTGTACCATTTCATTGGTAATACCTGTGAGCGACTGAATATGAAGAGGGATGGGCACACCCGGATTAACCAGTGTCTCAAACCGGTCAACAATTTCTTTTCCGTTGTGAACAAAAACAGCTACCTCAGTAATACTATTGCCGCTTGCATAACCGCCTGTAGTTTCAATATCTACAATAGCATATAGTGTATCGTTATCTCGCATACTTAAAAACTATACAGCTGCAAATATAATAAAGACTAATAATTTTAGCTTATTTGGCAAATAATTTTAGCTATTTAAAATAATATAAAATATTAATTACGTTTAAGTTATTGATTGTTAGATTGTTTAAGTTTAATAATAGCAATGTAGTTTTGGGTTAATTTCAGTTGAAATAATTCAAAAAATAAGGCCCTTCTGTTTTAGAACGGCCTTAAATCTAATTTTATCAGGTTCGGATTAATCCAGAATTTCTTCTTCGGTAATAAGCTGATTTCGCAAGGCATAAACCACAACACCTGCGGTGTTTTTTACATTCATTTTTTCCAAAATGCGCATGCGATAACCTTCGACAGTACGTTTGCTCAAAAATACTTTATCGGCAATTTCAAGGGCTGTTAGTTGCTTACAAATAAGTTTTATTATATCAAGTTCACGGTCATTGAATTCTACCTGTTGTTGTTTGGATGCCTGTTTACTTTTTGCCAGCATTTTAACTAGTTTCATTGAGGCTGCCTCACAGAAGTAGTTACCATCTTCATAAACAGTTTTTATCGCTTCAATGATCTCATTTTTGTGAGCATTTTTTAGCAGATAGCCTTTTGCTCCGGCTTCAAACATATCGGCTATCAAATTATCCTCATCGAACATGGATAAGGCAATGATCTTTACAGTAGGAAACTTGTCTGAAATGATCTTTGTAGCCTCAATTCCATCCATACCCGGCATTTTTATATCAGTAAGTACTACATCGGGATGATGAAGGTTAATTTTATTGATCAAGTCGATGCCGTTTATTGCCTGCTCAATCAAATTAAAATCTTTTTCCTTTTTTAGAACCAAACTTAGTCCGTCACGGAAGATCTCATGATCATCAGCTATAATAATTTTTATTCCTTGATCCAGCATTGGTAGGTAGTTATAGTAATCAGAAATAAAATTAGTTATTTTCCTTTTGATTAATGGGGATTTCGAAAATGAATGCAACACCTTTATTTACTTCACTTTTATGAAAAAGATGTCCTCCTAAAACTTCAACCCGACTTTCCAGGTTTTTCAAGCCCAAACCACCAGTACTGGTTACATCCTTGTTTTTCATAGCCTCAAAATCGAATCCCTTTCCATTATCGCGTGTTTGAAGCAGCAACTGTTTGTTTTCTTTACTTAGTTTTATCATCAATTGGGTTGCTCCCGAATGTTTAATTGTATTATTGATGATTTCCTGAATGATCCGGAAAACATTGATCTCCGTTTCTTTATCAATCGATAAATCGGGTGTCTCGCAACTGTAGTTGATCTTCACATTATTCTGATTGTCTGATTTGGCTACAAACTCAACAATAGCAGCATGAAGGCCTTTTCGAACCAATGTATTAGGCATTAGATTGTTTGAAATTTGCCTAATATTTTGCATAATATCATCTATATAAAGTCCTGCCTTTTGCACAATTTCATCATCATCCTTAGGTACATCCAGGCTATTTATATAGAGCTTTACAGACGAAATAAGTGGCCCAATACCGTCATGCAATTCAGAGGCAACCCGTTTACGTTCATTTTCAAGGGTGTTGATTTCAGCATTGATCCGTTCTTTTTGCAAGGCAATAAAACGGCGCTGATAGAGAATAAGTGAAACAATAAAGTAGATAATGATAATACTGAATAGCACAATGGCTATTATTATTGCAAGGTAGAGTTCTTTTTCTTTAGGATCCATAAAACGCTAAAAGCATAGGCATATGCTTCGTTTAAGCGAAATTATTAAATATATCGGATTCGCAATAGCCGCTGTATAAAAATTACAATCGGCCAATGATAGCCTCAGCAAATAAAAGATCTTCGGGATAAGTGATCTTTATGTTCTTATAATCGCCGTCAGTAAGCAATATTTTTACCCCCATGTTTTCTACAACACTGGCATCATCAGTAAACTCTTCTTTAAAATCCTGTTCGTAGGCTTTTAAGATCATTTCAGAAGTGAAGCATTGAGGCGTTTGAACAAGGTAATAATGTTCTCGGTTAAGTGCTATGGAAGTATTGTTTTCAACTTTACGTATTGAATCACGGCATTTTACAGCGGGAATAGCATTGCCGTTAAGCTGCGCGTTTTGGAAAAGGTTAGTGATAAATTGATGATTGACCAAAGGTCGTACCGCGTCATGAACAGCTACAACTCCAGGCGATTGTACATGCTCCAACCCATTTTTAACAGAATGAAAACGGGTTTTTCCACCTGGAACCAAGGTGTGAGGAGTGGTGAATTTATGTTCGTCGCAAAGTTTCTTCCAGTGATCATGGAAGTCGGGATGCATTACCAGGATAATTTTGGGTACCAGGGGCCATTGATAAAACGCTTTAATGCTGTGCATTAAAATGGGTATTCCATTGAGCTCAAGAAATTGTTTGGGAATTTGAGCACCCATACGCGACCCGGTACCTCCGGCAACAATAATGGCGTAATACGTCATTTAAAGATATAAGATGTAAGAAGCAAGAATCATGATTTCAAATAAGTAGAGTTAAGAAGTAAAAGTGATCGGTCTTACTTCTTAACTCCTATATCTTACTTCTTGTTTTCTATATGATCAACATGGCATCTCCGTAGCTGTAGAAATTATATTTTTCTTTTACAGCCACTTCATACGCATTCATAATATGTTCGTAACCACCAAATGCAGCCACCATCATCAATAAAGTTGATTCAGGAGTGTGGAAGTTAGTGATCATACAATTAGCAATACTAAAGTCATAAGGAGGGAAAATGAACTTGCTGGTCCAATCGTTAGCAGCTTTCAATGTTCTGCCTGCCGAAACAGCTGATTCAATAGCACGCATTGATGTGGTTCCTACTGCACAAATTCTTCTTTTTTGTTCCAAAGCATGGTTAACAATATCAGCATCTTTTTGCTCGATAATAAAATGCTCTGAATCCATTTTGTGCTTGGTCAAATCCTCAACCTCAACCGGACGGAAAGTTCCTAGACCTACGTGTAAAGTTACTTCTGCAAAATCAACACCTTTTAATTCAAGGCGTTTCAATAGCTCGCGGCTAAAGTGCAAACCTGCAGTTGGAGCTGCTACAGCACCTTCGTTTTTAGCGAACACTGTTTGGTAACGCTCTTTGTCTTCAGCGGTTGCTTTACGTTTGATATATTTTGGAAGAGGAGTTTCGCCTAAAATTTCAATGGCTTCGCGGAATTCTTCGTCGGTACCATCAAATAAGAAACGGATGGTGCGGCCACGAGATGTAGTGTTATCTACAACTTCGGCTACTAACAGGTCGTTGTCGCCAAAATAAAGCTTATTACCAACACGGATTTTACGGGCTGGATCAACCAAAACATCCCATAAACGCATTTCTTTATTAAGTTCGCGAAGTAAGAACACTTCAATTTGAGCACCTGTTTTTTCCTTATTGCCATACATGCGGGCAGGGAAAACTTTAGTGTTATTCAGAATCATAACATCCTTATCATCAAAATAATCCAGAACGTCTTTAAAGATTTTGTGCTCTATTTTTCCTGAGTCTTTGTGCAACACCATTAAACGAGCTTCGTCGCGAGTTTCGGAGGGTTTGTGGGCAACTAATGATTCAGGTAAATGGAAACTAAATTGAGATAATTTCATGTTATAATGATTGTTGTCTAATTAATATAGATTTTAGTAAAATGTGGCAAAGATAGAAAAAAAGTCCTATAAAGTATTGTGTAAATGCGGTTTTGTTGTACTATTTCAGATAGGGTTTAGCATAAATTTTACATTGTTTTAAATACAACCAATCGTTAATTAATTAGATTTGGTGTATGATCTATCTGCGTTTAATCAAAGAAAGCTTTGCCTTTGCTTTTGAGGCACTGAGGACTAACAAACTTCGTACCTTCCTTTCGTTGTTGGGTATTACCATTGGTATTTTAACCATTATTTCCATTTTAACTGCTGTAGATGCCTTAAAACGTAATGTTAGGGCAAGTGTTGATAAACTTGGAAGTAATACGCTGGTAATTGAGAAATGGCCTATGCTGTTTCAGGATGATTACCCCTGGTGGAAATTTATTAATCGTAAACCTGTAGATGAAAAAGACTACAATTCTTTAATGCCAAAGGTAAATACTGTAGAGGCGGCGGCTTTTTATACAGTAACAGGTGGTAAAACAATTAAATATAAAAGCAATTCGGCCGAAGGGGCTTATATGTTAGGGGTAACCTATGACATGGACAAGGTATATACCTTGGAAATTGAGCAGGGTCGATATTTTACACAAAACGAGACTAACAGCGGAAAGGCGCTTGCTATTGTGGGTCATGGTATTGCGGATGGTATTTTTAAAGGTGAAGATCCCATTGGTAAGACCATTAAAATTGGTTCGATGAAAGCTCAGGTGATTGGGGTCCTGAAAAAAGAAGGAACTTCGATCTTAAATTTTACCGAAGACGATAACTGTGTTTATATTCCATTGAACTTCGCAAAAAGCATCATAAATCCCAAAGATGAACGTAATGATCCGCGTATTATGCTTAAAGGTAAAGCAGGCATTCCTAATGAAGAGGTTGAAGCTGAACTGAAGAGTCTAATGCGCTCAATCCGCAGGTTAAATCCACAACAGGAAGATGATTTTGCAGTAAATAAGATCACCGTATTGGCTAATCAAATTGATGGCTTGTTTGCGGTAATGAATATGGCAGGCTGGATAATTGGTGGATTTTCAATCTTGGTAGGAGGGTTTGGAATCGCTAATATCATGTTCGTTTCGGTAAAGGAACGTACCCATATTATCGGTATTCAAAAATCATTGGGAGCAAAGAATTTCTTTATCCTGCTTCAGTTTTTAGTTGAGGCTATTGCTTTATGTTTGGTAGGCGGATTTATAGGAATGGCGCTAGTATTTCTCATCAGTATTGCCGCAACCCAACTCATAGGATTCGATTTTACTATTAATGCTGGAAATGTAATGGTGGGGGTTGGAATTTCATTGGTTATTGGAACACTGGCCGGCTTTATTCCTGCATTTACAGCTTCCCGACTTGATCCGGTTGAGGCCATTCGATCAAAATAAGATTTCGATATTATATTAACTATAGTTCACCGGGTCCTTTATTAGGATTCGGTGTTTTTTTATCGGGTAGTTGCAGATGATAAGGGCGCTATCTTAAAAATGAAAAACGCTATTCGAATTAACGAATAGCGTTTTAAAAAATAAACTTATTGGGGTTTTATTTTAATTCATTAAGAAATGCGGCAATGCGTTTCATGGCTTCAATCAATTTAGTTTCAGAAGCAGCGTATGAGAAACGAATTGAATTAGGATCGCCAAATGATTCACCACTTACTGTTGAAACGTGTGCTTCTGTTAACAGCATAATACTTAAATCGTCGGCGTTTTTAACCACTTTTCCATTATATGATTTGCCGAAAAATGAACTTACATCAGGGAAGAAGTAAAAAGCACCATCTGGTAGATTGGCTTTAACTCCATTCATTTCTTTCAATAAGTTATAAACAATATCACGACGTTTACGGAATGCTTCACGCATTTCGTAAGTTGGTTCCATGTCAGTAGTTAATGCCGTTAATGCAGCGCGCTGGGCAATTGAACAGGTTCCAGAAGTAACCTGGCCTTGTAATTTATCACAAGCTGCTGCAATTGCTTTAGGAGCCGCCATGTAGCCTAAACGCCAGCCGGTCATGGCAAAGCCTTTTGAAAAACCATTGATAATAATTACGCGGTCCTTTACGCTTTCAAACGAAGCAATGCTGGCATGTTTGCTGCCAAAATTGATATGTTCGTAAATTTCATCAGAAAGAATATAGATCTGTGGATGTTTTTCGAATACCTTAACTAATGCAGCCAATTCTTCCTTGCTGTAAACCGCACCAGTTGGGTTTGAAGGAGAAGAGAACATGAAAAGTTTTGATTTCGGTGTAATAGCAGCTTCTAACTGATCTGGTGTAATTTTGAAATTGCAGTCAATCGAAGCAGGAATGAACACACTTTTACCTTCAGCCATTTTTACCATTTCTGAATAGGAAACCCAGTATGGTGTAGGGATGATCACTTCATCACCCGGATTGATCAAAGCTAAAATAGTATTAGATAATGATTGTTTGGCACCGGTTGAAACTACGATCTGATCGGCCGAATAATCTAAATCATTCTCACGCTTTAACTTGGCAGAAATTGCCTGGCGAAGGTCTAAATAACCTGCAACAGGAGTATAATAGGTATAACCTTGATCTAATGCATTCTTCGCCGCATCACAAATGTGCTTAGGCGTAGTAAAATCAGGCTCTCCTAAACTTAAATTAATAACATCAATACCTTGTGATGCCAGTTCGCGCGATTTTTTCGACATCAATAGCGTAGCCGATTCTTCAAGTCGGTTTATACGGTCTGCCAGTTGTATACTCATTTTCTAATTATCCTTTGTTTGCAAATATATACAAAATTATGAATGCTACTTGTTCATATTTTTATTTTTACAATCAGTTGGTTGTTGTAATTTTAAATTAATCATTGTATTGTTGTGAATTTTGTAAATTAAATTGTTTGCTTTAATCAAATTGTAAATAAACAATTAGTTAGAACCTCTTCTAAGGAATACCGGGAATCTCCGGAAAACTTTGCCAGTCAAAAGAAATCCAAAGACACCAGCGGTATTAACAATCTTATTACACTAAAATAAATTGCGGTTTCAAGGATGTATTGGCATTTTCTTTTACTAATATTGAATTTAATAACGAAAAGTTGTTCGTCCGGTCATCTAACCAAAATCTCAACAACATGCAGAAAAAATTCAATATTCGTGTTTACGGCATTCTTATTAATGAATTCAGCGAAGTGCTCGTTAGTGACGAATTTGAATATGGTATTGAGTTTTCCAAGTTTCCCGGAGGTGGGCTTGAGTTTGGCGAAGGTACCATTGATGGACTAAAACGGGAGTTTATGGAAGAATGTGGCTGCGAGATAGAGGTGATCGATCATTTTTATACTACCGATTTTTTCCTTGAGTCGATGTTTGGTGGTGGACAATTGATCAGTATTTATTATATCGTTAAAAATTTATCTCCGCTTGACATCCGCATTGTTGAGAAGCCTTTTGATTTCGAAGAAAGGGTAGAATTGGCTCAGTGTTTTCGCTGGCTACCCTTAACAAAAATAAAACCCGAAGATCTTACCTTTCCAATCGATAAGCATGTTGCCACTATGTTAAGAACCCGGATTCAATCATTCTCCAATTAATTGCATGAAGAAAATCTTATTTCTTTTACTCCTTTCGAGCTTTTCAATATCTGTATTCTCTCAAACTTTAAAACAGCGTTTAGCGGGTAGTATCAGCAACTTGCAAAATGATCCTCAGCTTAAATATTCGAGTATCAGTTTAATGGTATTGAATGCAAAAACTGGAGCCGAGGTGTATGCTTTAAATGCAAATGTTGGGCTTTCAACAGCTTCAACGTTAAAAATAATTACATCTGCCAGTGCTTTTAGTTTATTGGGCACAGATTATACCTATAAAACTCAATTTGGTTATTCGGGATACATTGATAATCAGGGTGTATTACATGGAAATCTGATCATTAAAGGAAATGGCGATCCTACTTTGGCTACCTGGCGTTATGAGCAAACGAAAGAAAACCTCGTATTGAATAACCTTTGCAATGCCGTAAAATTTGCCGGTATAAAAAAGATAGATGGAGCTTTGATTGCCGATGATAGTGCTTTTTCCTCGCAGTCATTACCCGATGGATGGATCTGGCAGGATATAGGCAATTATTATGGTGCAGGAACATCAGCACTTACCTGGCGGGAAAATCAATTCGATATTAATTTAAAACCGGGAAAGGCGTTGGGTGATTCAGTGAAGATCATCTCCACTAAACCTTCAATGCCTTATTTGAGTTTGAAAAATGAATTAATAACCGGCCCGCGAGGTACAGGAGATGAGGCTTATGTCTTCATGGCACCTTATACCACAACCGGTTATATAAGGGGTGAAGTAGGGATTGATGAACAGAATATAACGGTTTCGGCAGCTGTTCCCGATCCGGCTTTTGAATGTGCCAGCCAAATTAAGAACGCTTTGGCGCAAGAGAATGGACTCAAAGTAGAGATCACCACCGCACGCAGATTAACTTTGGAAAATAAAACGATTCCGGCACTGACAAAAACTTTGGTTGATATTCAATCGCCGAAAATGAGCGAAATAGTGTATTGGTTCAATAAAAAGAGTATTAATCTTTACGGAGAACAACTGTTGAAAACGATTGCCAAAGAGAAGGGGAAAACTGCTACCACCAACAATGGAATTGAGCAAGTACTGGATCATTGGAACAAACAGGGAATTGATAAGAATTCAATAAATATAAATGATGGTAGTGGTCTTTCTCCAGCCAATCGAATAACTAGCAGCGCTATGGCTCGGGTGCTTAATTATGCCCGTAATCAACAATGGTTTAAAAGCTTTTATAACTCTTTACCTGAAGCTAATGGTTTAAAAATGAAAGACGGCTATATAAACGGTGTTCGTTCTTATGCCGGTTATGCCGATTCTAAAGATGGAAATACGTACACATTTGTTTTCATTGTAAATAACTTTAGCGGAAGTCCCCGCGAAATGAGGGAGAAGATGTGGAAAGTGCTTGATCTGTTAAAATAAAAACCGCCGCAATTTGAGTTGCAGCGGAAGCCAGTATAGTTTAGTTTAAAAATTGATCAATAGAACAACTAAAAGGTAGATACTTAATAATTAAAAATAATGCTTTTAGGATAAAACTGACTAATTTGTAAGCAGATATCAGTCTAAAACTGATTTATTTTACCACTCGAAAAAAGCATAAACTACCATGAAAACTTATTTTGTAGATTCATTTACCACTGAGAAATTTAAAGGAAATCCAGCTGCAGTTTGTATAACCGAAATTGAGCTGAGTGCGGAAACTATGCAAAGCATTGCAACTGAAATTGGTTTTTCTGAGACGGCTTTTATCCAAAAAACAGGGGAGAATGCTTATAAAATTCGCTTTTATACACCAAAGCAAGAAATTGCCTTATGTGGACATGCAACGCTGGCTGCTTCAAAAATAATCTTTGATAACACTGGGTTGGTAAATATCAGCTTTATAAATTGTGAGGAGGTGGAATTAAAGATTGAAAAAATGGCTGATAAAATTGTTATGCAATTTCCGGTTTATGAAACATCCGAAATGGATGTGCCTCAAGCAGTTTTTAGCGCCTTAGGTATAAAAGAGGTAGTGAACACAAGGTTTAGTCAAAAGAATAAGATCATTTTAATTGAAATAAACGATTCAGATAAATTAGCGGCTTTACAACCCGATTTTCAGGCTCTTCTCAATTCATATTCAGGTATCAATGGTGTTTTAGTAACAGCGTTATCTAACAGTCCTGATTTTGATTTTCAATACCGCTATTTTTGGCCATGGGCCGGCACCAACGAAGATCCGGTTACCGGGGGCATTCAAACCTTTTTGACCAAATACTGGGCAGAAAAACTCAATAAAAATAAATTAAAGGCTTTTCAGTCCTCTCTGAGAACGGGTATGATGACAATTGAATTGATAGGGGGCAAAGTGTTTATTTACGGTGAGGCTGTGATTGTTTTTGAGGGAGTATTTAAAAATTGAGACATGATACTAGGTTGAAACACCTTTACAGAATTTTTATATTACTGATAATTTAATTGCGGTCCATAGTGAACCTCACTTTTTTATTTATTTTTATTGTAGAACGTTCTATAAAATCTCTTAAAAAAATAGAATTGAAGGCCATCAATAGCTAACCAACTTAAGCAGCAAAAAGACACAAAACATCAGGCCTTATCCCGAGTAATTTCAATAATAATTGGTAATAATTTTAATCACATTAATTAATGAAGTTATGAATCCAAATAAAGCTTTATGGGAAAAGGGGGATTTTACGCGTATTGCTCAAACTATGCGTAAAAGTGGCGAAGAATTGGTCGCTAAATTAGGTATTACAAAAGGTATGAAAGTGCTTGACCTGGGTTGCGGAGACGGAACCACCGCTATTCCGGAAGCGAAACTTGGCGCTGAAGTTTTAGGGGTTGATATTGCCAGTAATCTTGTTGATGCTGGAAATAGTAGAGCAAAAGATGAGGGGCTGAATAACTGTACATTCCGGCTGGGTGATGCCTGCGATTTAAATGAATTGGAGAGCCAATCCTTTGATCGGGTGGTGAGTATTTTCGGGGCAATGTTTGCACCCAAGCCCTTTGAAGTAGCTAAGGAAATGGTGCGGGTTACAAAACCTGGCGGTAAAATAACTATGGGTAATTGGATTCCTAGTGATCCAACCTTAGTAGCCCAAATACTGAAAATAAGCGCGGCATACACTCCGCCACCCCCCGAAGGATTTATTAGTCCGATGACCTGGGGAATAGAGGGCAATGTAATTGAACGGTTCGGGGCAGCCGGTATCCCTGCTGAAAATATTTCATTTGAAAAAGATACCTATACCTTTGAAGGTCCATTTTCACCTGACCATTTTATGGCCACCTTTAAAAACTATTACGGACCAACAATGAATGCATTTGATGCTGCCGGGCAAAACGGTAAGTCAACTCAGCTTGAAGAGGAATTAACTACGTTATTTAATGCTCAGAATAAAAGTGGTTCAACAAATGAAACCCTAATACCTGCAGCCTATTTAAGAGTTACTGTAAACTGTTGATAGGTACATTATAATTTTTTGAGTGAAACCCGCATGCATTTTCGATTCGTGCGGGTTTTGTTATATTTGCCATCAAGCTGCATTACCGGCAGAACATTATTCTACCATCAATCAACACTATCATTTTAATGTATAACTCAAGAACTAACGTGTTTATGCGTTGGGAGAAATGGATATGGATCAAAAAGTATATTTAATTAAATCCAACAGATCAGAGGCGGGAACAATTGAAACATTAGCTGATTTTAGTAAGCTTGAAATAATAGTAGGGCATGATAACACGATACCGGCATTGCTTTCCAATAATGAAAAGGCTTGTATCATATCCGAATCATCGATTGAAACCATTATAAAATCGTTGCCCGAAAGCGATCGTAAACGAATTGCTCTGGAACTGTTCAAGGATAAATATCGTTTCAGGGAGTTAGTAAAAGACGATAATTTCGAAGTTCATCGAACCTGCTTTCAAAATTTACAGCATCTGAACATTCATAAAAAATCGGTTATTAAACCTTTAAAAGGTTGTTTTGGAACTGCTGTAAAAATTGTAGATGAAAACACCGATCTACTTCAGGTGAAAGAGGAAATTGCCCAGGAGTTGAAAAAGAACGCTGTTCTTTTCTCAGACAATGTTTTGTCAACCGATGAGTTTATTGTGGAGGATTTCATTGAAGGGGAAGAGTATGCGGTTGATATGTTTTATAATTCGAAAGGAGAACCTTGTATTGTAAATATTTATCATCACCCAATTCCCAAGCACAAGGAATATCTGCACATGATCTATTATTCATCGAAACCAACCTTTGAAGCAATTTATCCTTTGGCCGTTGATTTTTTTAAGAGGTTAAATGAGAAGATCGGGGTCACCAATTTTCCTATGCACTGTGAGTTTAAGTTGGCCAATAATAACCTGGTGCCAATTGAAATAAATCCCATGCGTTTTGGGGGGATGGGCCTGGGAAATTTAGTTTATCATTCCTTCGGAATAAACCCATATGAATATTTTTTAAATGATATTGAACCCGATTGGAAAACAATAAATGATAAGATCAGTGACGAATCAAGATTCATTTATCTTATAGCCTACAACGCATTTAGAAAAGATAAATTGACCCATAAGCCGATGGTGGGCGAATTACGCAAGCTTTTTACAGAGGTAAAGTTGGAGAAGCTTTTCGACTATCAGCAGCAACTTGCTTTTGGAGTGTTTTGCCTGCATGAAAATGAACAAACCTTAGGTAATCTTCTTGAAATTAATTTTGATGATTATTTCGAACCTATAACTGAATTAGTTTAAATATCCTGTTTTTATATCCTAAGGCGCCTTTGATCTTATTGATTGAGGCGCTTTTTTTCTGCAATTTTATTTATAAATATTTGCGTAGTTAAATGACTACATTTATATTTGTAGTCAAATAGCTACATAATGAATTTACGACGAGATGTATTTCAGGCTTTAGCAGACCCAACAAGAAGGGCAATATTGCTATTGGTGGCCACTCAGTCGATGACGGCCGGTGCCATTGCTTCGAATTTTGATACAGCCCGACCGACTGTTTCAAAACATTTACAGATACTTACCGAGTGCGAGTTACTGAAGCAAACGCAAAGCGGCAGGGAGGTTTATTATCACATTAATGCCAAAAAAATGAAAGAGGTAGCAGATTTTATTGAACCATTCCGTCAAATGTGGGATGAGCGATTTAATAAATTGGAAACCATTATGAAAAACTATCAATCAAAAAAATAAAAACCATGGAACAAAAAACAAAGGTTGATGCCAGGGATGGTCAACAGGACTTGGTGATTACCCGTGAGTTTGATTTACCACTGGATTTACTTTTCACCGCCTATGTTGAACCGGAAATTGTTGAACAATGGATGGGTACAAAAGTGCTTAAGCTGGAGAATAAAAAGCATGGTGGTTATCAATTTGAAACTACTGATCCAAAAGGCAACAAACACCGGTTTAATGGGGTTATTCATGATTTTATTTCCAATAGTAAAATCACCAGGACTTTTGAGATGGAGAACACGCCATTTGCTGTTCAACTTGAGTTTTTGGAGTTCGAAGAACTTACTTCCGGAACCAGCAAGCTTACTATGCACGTGGTGTATAAATCAGCCGAACATCGCGATCAAATTTTAAAATTACCATTTGCCCAAGGCATAAACATGGCTCATAATCGTATTCAGGAAATCTTAAACAACTAAAATAAGGTATCATGACAAAGCGAAATAAAATTATCTATTGGATTGCCACTATTTGGCTTTCATTAGGAATGGTTTCAACAGGATTGGTTCAATTATTCAAAGGAAAAGAAGGGGCAGGGGGCGTTGACAGTCTTATCCATTTAGGTTACCCCGTATATTTTTTGACCATTTTAGGTATTTGGAAAATTTTGGGAGTGATAGCCGTATTAATTCCTAAATTTCCGTTGGTAAAAGAATGGACCTATGCAGGTTTCTTTTTTATCATGACCGGTGCGTTATTTTCACATATAGCAGTTGGTGCATCTATCGGTGAGTTATTTCCTTCATTATTATTACTAGTGCTTACAGTTACGTCATGGTATTTCAGACCAGCAGAAAGAAAAATAGGTTCTTTAGTTTTAATTAATAACGTATGAATCCAAAAGTTGATTGGTATTTCAATAAGGCTGAGAAATGGCAGAAAGAATTAGACAAATTGAGAATGATCATTCTTGATTTCGGTCTTACTGAAGAATTAAAATGGGGTGTTCCATGTTATACCTATCAGGGAAATAATATTGTGCTAATCCATGATTTTAAAGAATACTGCGCAATTCTGTTTTTCAAAGGAGCCTTATTAAAAGATCCGAATGGAGTTTTGATTCAACAAACTAAAAACGTACAAGCTGCGCGTCATCTTAGATTCCGCAATCTTCTTCAAGTTTTAGAGATAGAAACGACTATAAAAGCTTATATCTATGAAGCTATTGAAGTGGAAAAATCAGGTTTGAAGGTTGAATTAAAAAAGACCGAAGATTTTCCGGTTCCCGAAGAGTTTCAGCATAAATTAGCTGAAGTTCCTGAATTAAAAACAGCTTTTGAAGCATTAACACCGGGGCGGCAACGGGCCTATCTGTTTTATTTTTCGCAGGCGAAACAAGCAAAAACACGGGAGGCCAGGATTGAAAAATACATGCCTCAAATTTTGAATGGAAAAGGGCTTGATGATTAATACGCATTTGAATTTACCTCAACTTATAAAAAATGAAGAAAGAATTAACTACTGAGCAACATGAAGAGCTGATTAAATTATTGAAAGCTCGGTTTGAGAAAAACATGAATCGCCATAAAGGCATTGCCTGGGCTGATGTGGCAACAAAGTTAAACGGCACAGCTTCAGCTGAAAAGCTTTGGTCGCTTAATGAAATGGAAAGGACCGAAGGAGAACCCGATGTTGTAGGTATTGACGAAAAGACTGGGGAGTATATTTTTTATGATTGTTCGGCTGAAAGTCCGAAAGGCCGCAGAAGCCTCTGTTATGATCGGGAGGCATGGGAGTCGAGGAAGGAATATAAACCGGTAAGCAGTGCCCTTGAAATTGCTGCTGAAATGGGCATAGAACTGCTTACTGAAACTCAATATAAAGAACTACAGCAACTAGGCAAATTCGACAGTAAAACTTCTAGCTGGGTGACAACCCCATCCGATATCAGAAAGCTTGGTGGTGCTGTTTTTTGTGATTTTCGATATGGTACCGTTTTCCTGTACCATAACGGCGCTGAATCTTATTATGCAGCACGAGGCTTTCGTGGTTGGTTGGCAATTTAAGTTGGCAATAAATAGGCTGTTTTATATTTAATATTGAGGTTTTTGGATTTCTAAAATAGCTGACTAAATATTATTTTAGATGTAAGAAACTTATTCTTACCTAGAAACTAAAACTATGAAAAAGACAGGATCATTAATGTCCACCAACCTTTTTAAGGTATTAATTCCAATGTTGATCGTTTTAATTATCGTACTTATTGCTAAGGATGGTTATCAATTTGGGCAATGGTTAAAAGGATTTATAAATAAATAAAGCAAATGAACCATTACAGGTTCGATTGTTAAAGTAAATATTTCTGATAGGCTCTGAGGTTTCCAAATACCCTCAGGGCTGTTTTTTTTAATCAAAATCTTAAGTATTAAGGAACTTTAGTCAATACGCAAACCCAAATATTTACATCACCTTTAAACTTTTGATTAGAACCACTTTTATCATTTTCTAAAATCACTAATATGAAATACACAGTTCAAGATGGTTTTCCTTATTACATCGAATTACTAGGAAACACAAGCTACCAGCAACTATTCTCTTCAAATGAAAACCTTACGCTTCTTGAATCACTTGATGAAGAAAAAGCAACTCATCGTTATGCAGCAGGCAAATGGAGTATTAAACAAATTATCGGTCATATAACCGACCATGAACGCATTATGACCTACCGGGCTTTACGCTTTAGCCGGAATGATAAAACACTACTACCCGGTTATGACCAGAACCTATTTGTTGAGAACAGTCGTTTTGATGAGTTAAGCTTTAAGCAACTTTTAACCGATTTTAAAAATGTGAGAAGTGCTACCAATAGTTTTATTGATTCACTATCTGAAGAGCAGTTAAGCTTGAAAGGACAGGCCTGGAAATATGAATTAACGGTTGAGGAGTTCCTGCAAGCAACCGCTGGTCATGAAGTGCATCATATCAATATTATTAAAGAACGGTATGTATAAAATGAATCTGCTTTATTAATGACGACGAGTGTGAGCCGGCGAAAGACAAAATTCAAAGGCAAAATCCCAACTTAAAAAATAATCAACCATGGATAACGAAATTTTATTTAAAGAAAGGCAACGATTTAAACAATGGTGGCTTTGGTTAGCATTGTTAGGAGTTAATAGCCTGTTTCTTTTTGGCGTTTTTAAACAGGTGATTGGCGGTCGACAATTCGGTGATAAACCAATGAGTAACAGTGGACTTTTAATTGCCTCGGGCATTACGCTTATAGTGATGATTGTTTTTATCAATTTTAAAATGGAAACAATGATCAAAAAGGATGGAATTTATGTAAGGTTTTTCCCATTTCATCTTAAATTCAAATTTTACGCTTGGGATACCCTGACCAAATCTTATGTTCGACCATATTCGCCTATAGCTGAATATGGTGGCTGGGGTTTAAGAAAAGGGTTATTGGGCAGTGGAACAGCCTATAATATTTCAGGTAACCAAGGTTTACAGCTGGAAATTAAAAACTCAGAAAAATTGCTTATCGGAACTGCCAAACCCCAACAGATGGCAGAATTGTTGAAAAAACTAGGGCAGGAAAAACTATGAAATAAGGGCCCTTTAGCTTTAAATTTCAGATGTTTCCAAAAAATGCTAAGTTTGTACCCACAAAACAAAAACACCTCTTTTTAATGTAATACTAATTTCTTTTAGGAAATAAACAGATGGATAGTGAAACGGTAAAACCGCTTTGCTATGTTTTTTAATCTTTTATCGAAAGAAATTATGCTTATTCTTCAAAATCTTAGCTTTATACATCCTAATAAAGATTTATTGTTTGAAAACATAGATCTTACTATTACTACTCGCAGTAAAATTGCATTGATCGGTAATAATGGTACGGGTAAATCAACCTTGCTGAAAATTATGGCAGGCTTACTACAGCCATCAGCAGGAACCATTCACGTTAATTCGTTTCCCTATTATATTCCTCAGCATTACGGCCAGTTTAACCAGTTAACCATTGCTCATGCTCTCGGAATTGATGAAAAGCTAAAGGCTTTACATGAAATTTTAAATGGAAGTGCCAATGAATTGAACATGGCCATCTTAAATGATGACTGGATGATTGAAGAGCGATGCTCGGAAGCTTTGGCTCATTGGGGATTGTCAGATATTGACTTGACCGCTCCAATGAAAAGCTTAAGTGGTGGACAAAAAACTAAGGTCTTTCTTTCCGGAATTGTCATTCATCAAGCCGAAGTGGTTTTGATGGATGAACCGAGTAACCATTTGGATAAAGCAGGCCGGCAATTGCTGTATGATTTTATAAAAACAACTCCCGCTGCATTATTGGTGGTAAGCCATGATCGTAAATTGTTAAACCTTCTCAATTCGGTAAATGAACTTAGCAAGCGGGGAATTACTGTTTACGGCGGTAATTATGAGTTTTATGCAGAGCAAAAACGTATAGAAAATGAGGCTTTGCACCAGGATGTAAGAAGCAGGGAAAAGGCGTTGCGAAAAGCAAAAGAGGTGGAACGGGAAACACTGGAACGTCAGCAAAAATTGGATGCAAAAGGTAAAAAGAAACAGGAAAAAGCAGGATTGCCTACCATTATGATGAATACGTTGAGGAACAGCGCCGAAAAAAGCACGTCGAAAGCAAAAAGTATACACGCAGAAAAGGTGGGTTCAATTGCCAGTGATTTAACCGAATTGAGAAAAGAACTGCCTGATGTGGATAAGATGAAGTTTGGCTTTGATAATTCAAATTTGCATAAAGGGAAAACACTGGTAACAGCTAATGAAGTAAATTATCAATTTGAAGATCAGCAGCTATGGAAACAGCCATTGACCTTTCAATTAAATAGCGGGGAACGAATTGCATTAAGTGGTTTAAATGGTTCGGGGAAAACAACGCTTATTCGGCTTATTTTGGGTGAATTGGAACCAAAATCGGGACAGCTTTCCAGAGCGCAAAATAAAACCGTTTATATTGATCAGGATTATTCATTGATTGACAATCACCTAAAAGTTTATGAGCAGGCACAGCAAATGAATGAATCGGGTTTGCAGGAGCATGAGGTAAAAATAAGGCTCAACCGTTTTTTATTTTCCAAAGAAACCTGGGATAAACCATGCCATGCGCTTAGTGGAGGAGAAAAAATGAGGCTAATGCTTTGCTGTTTAACCATTAGCCATCAACAGCCTGATATAATTGTGCTGGATGAACCCACCAATAATCTTGATATTCAAAATATAGAAATATTAACGTCGGCCATAAATGACTATTCGGGTACCTTGATCGTTGTTTCACATGATGAATATTTCTTAAACCAGATAAACATTGAGCGTTCAATTGTACTAAAAGAATGATTAGTCCATCGTCGATAGTCCATAGACTATAGTCCTAGATTTTAGGGTTTGGGATGGATACAAACTGGATTATTATTGTTACCTATAGGCAACTACTTAGAAATGAAATTACGTAGTACTACGCTTGATATGCGTAGTGAATTATGAGCAATTTTGAAGTGTTAAACAATTGATTTTTAAACAAATAAAAAAAACAACTGTAACCTAATTAAACAAGTTCTCGTCAGATGAACCAACAATTAACACTAACACTTAACAACAATGAAAACGCTCTCAAAATTAATCGCATGTGTTGCTCTTTTCACATTTTTCTGGACCGGTACTTCCTTTGCAGCCGACCATTCTAAGAAAACGCAATTCACTTATCAATTAAAACAATTCAGCAAGGTCAATGTACACGGAAATGTTCGCGTATTGATCAGCAATTCTGATAAAAACCAGCTAACCCTAATAAGTAAGGAAGCTTTTGTAAAAAAACAGCTTCGCTTTGAAGTGAAAAATGGTGAATTGCAGATCTTCTCTACTGCAGATGCATGTAGCGAATCGCCAATAGTAATCTTAAACACCTGCAATTTGACATCAATTGCAGCTGAAGATAATGCTTCAATAGAATCAGGAAGTTCAGCCTTTTCGGCTCTGGAACTATCGGTTGACCTTTCGGGAAACAGTACTGCTAATCTTGATCTTAATGTATTTGAACTGACTTCAAAAGTTGTGGATGGCTCAAGTATCGTTGTTAAAGGTTCAGCAGATACACATACCATTAAAACCGACCGTAGTGCTTGTATTGACGGGTCATTGTTTGTGGTGAGTAAATGCTTCGCTGAGCTGAATGGTATTAACAGTTTCAAAGCTTTTGTAAAAGACACGTTTGATTATGAAAACGATTCGGCTTCAAAAGTAAGCTTTGCCGGAAACACAGTTTATGTTTCATCCAAAAATCAGTTAAACTGATCTTAGTCAACATACATACATCTGCCTTAAAAGTAAAATGGCTGTTAGTGAAAACCAACAGCCATTTTTTATTTAACATGATCTTACTTTTTCGAAGAAGCTTGCATAGGTGTCAAATATTTCGGCCAGGCATTCAAATCAAAAAGAATTTTAAATTTGAATTGAACTTTTTTAATGTAACCTTTAAGTAAGTTAAAACGTCAAAAATTACAGAACCTATTTAACAAACCCTAAAATGAAATTTAAAACCTGTCTTATTTTATTATCATTTATTGCTCTTCTAAGTTCATCTTGTAAAAGAATATGCGTTAGCGGTTCAGGGAACATGGTTACCCAAGAACGTGTTCTCACGCACTTTACTGATCTGGATGTAAGTGGCGCTTATACTTTGGAACTCACTCAAGACTCGATGCAAAAAGTAGAAATTGTTGCTGATGACAATTTGCAGGAACACATTCTTACTTCCGTTAACGGCAATACCTTAAAGATCCACAACAAGAAGAACTTTTGCGTTTCTCATGCACTGGTGGTTAAAATACATGTAAAGGACCTGAGTAAAATAGATATTTCGGGAGCGGTTAATGTGAAAATGCTGAATCAGTTTAAGCTTAACCACTTAATATTTAAAACTTCAGGTGCTACCGAATCGGAGATGAATTTAAATGCAAATGTGGTTGATACACAGATCAGCGGGGCCGGAAAAGTTACCTATAGAGGTCAGGCGGCGGAACAGTCGATTGAAATTTCTGGGGCAGGCAAAATCAGGTCGTTTGAACTGGTTACCAATAAATGCCTGATCAATGTAAGTGGTGCTTCCGATGCCGAAGTGAATGTCCTTTCTGAGTTAAATGTTTCGGCGAGTGGTGCAAGTAAAGTTCGCTATAAAGGAACTCCTGAGAAAGTGGTGGATAATGCCAGCGGTGCTTCATCAGTTGAAAGAGTAGAATAAAAGAAATATAATGTTAGAAATAAGCCCATTGCAAATAAAATGTATTGGGCTTATTTTTTTATCGTTTTTAACGATGAGAATTTCTACTTTTTGAATATCTTATTTTATGGATTCAGCAAAAATTTCGATCTCAAAAGCTTCAACGGCAGATATTGACCAGTTGGAGCTTATTAGTTGTAAAACATTCTATGAGGCCTTTGCAAGTGAAAATACAGAAGATGATATGCAAAAGTACCTCGAAGAGAGTTTTAATCAACAAAAACTGTTGAAGGAGTTAAATAACAATACCTCGGCGTTTTATTTTATTTCGATAGAAGATAAGAAAGTAGGTTATCTAAAGGTTAATTCTTCGGCCGGTCAATCGGAGCTAAAAACTGATAACTCACTCGAAATTGAACGTATTTATATTTTACAGGAGTTTCAGGGCCAACGTTTGGGGCAGGCATTAGTTGACAAAGCAATAGAAATTGCCAGGAAAATGGCTTGTGATTTTGTATGGCTGGGTGTTTGGGAGAAAAACCTGAAAGCAATTGAATTTTATAAGCGAAATGGCTTTGTTGAATTCGATAAGCATGTTTTTGTTTTGGGTAATGACGTGCAAACCGATCTGATGATGAAAAGAGAATTGAATGCTATTTAAAAGTTTATAAGTAAGAGGGGCGAAAAGTAAACTTTTCGCCCCTCTTACTTATTATTATTTTTCACGAACACTTACCGAAACCCGTCTGTCCTTAATACGATCAGCTTCCGGGGCATCAGCCGGATACTTGGCAAACTCAGAGCCATAGCCTTCTGCACCAACAACCTGGCTACCTACACCGGCTGCTTTTAATGCGGCTGCAATAGCATCAGCCCTATCTTGTGACAGTTTTTTGTTTGCCACTTCATCTCCAATTTTATCGGTATAACCGCCAATCTTGATCTTTACTTTAGGGTACGCCTGCAAAATTTTAATAATATTATTCAACTCACTTTCACTTTCAGGGATTATTTCTGCAGTTCCGAATTGAAAGTTAAGCTCATTAAAATCGAACCAATTGTCTTTTCCTGATGCAGCCAGCGAATCATTGATAAATATGATCAGCAAATCTTCAATACCTCCTTTGTAAGCATCCAGTTCCACGCCATTGGGAAGTTTAAGTTTTATGGGTTCCCTGCTTATTACAACGGTATCGGTTTGGGTGGTAATTAAAGTATCGGTACTTGGAGTAGGAGTTTCCATTGGAGGTGCTTCTTTGTTACAACTTCTCAATAGCCATCCTACTGCAATAACAGCTAAAAGAGCCAGTAAGGTAGGAGTGACCCATCCACTGCTTGAACGCTTTTCTTCAATTCTTCTGGTATACCTTTCTTCAGGATTTTCTTTTACCCCCAATAAGCTACTTATGTTAAAACTCTCCGGAACAGCTGCTAGAAATGAGCTTTTTTCTGATGATAAAGATGAAGCAAGGCCTGATGAAGAAAGATCGTTTTCTTCGGCATGTTTGCCAAGCAGAGCCAGGATGAAGGGCAGTGTTATACCGAATAAGGAGGATGTACTTGAGCCTTTTAATCCGGCAAAACTGGAAACAGCATTGGCAATTTTTCCAAACTGATCTCCAAAAATACTGCTTATATAAGCCGGGCCCTTTGCCGGAATCCCTTCTCCACCGGGAATGAATGAATCAAGCAATTTGTCGCCTAACCCGCTATGGTAGGCTTCACGGGCATGGTTAAGCAATTGATCCGCATGACCTGTTTCTGCTTTATGAACAAGGCCTGCTAACGAAATCGGGATAATTGCTTCCAGTCCTTTCTTTACACTTACTGTTCCTTCATTCAGGTAATTCTCAGCTTTGCCAATTAATTCATTACCGAAATAACTGTGTACTGTATCGATAAAATTGAATGCCATAGAGATAAAATTTAGATGTTTTGCGATTAATAATTTGATTTGATCATAGATGGGTTTTGTAATTAGCCTTTATTAGTTTGATCAAAAAAGAACCAATTTCTATGTCGGGCACGGCGGGTATGTTTAACATGAACTCTTTCATTGCTTTATGGAAATTTTCATGTTTAACTCGGCTGTAAATGGATATGAGCGATTAGCATTATTTAATTTAATGAAAAACAATTTATCAACATAATACAGCAATAAAATATGGCCATTGGATTCCACGTATAATGCTTGTTTTAAAAATTCTCGAATATTAAATCTACTTTAGTTTTCAAAATTTATCCACTGATATAATCCAATAAGCTGATGATTAGCATTGGTGGAGAACTGTTCGATAGAGTACATTATGAATAAATGCTTGATACTGTGTAGTATCTTTTTCCTGTTAATTTTTGATGCTCGGGGGCAAAACCAAATTGCTTCTCCTCAAATTGTTAATTATAAAAACGACGATTACAAAGCAGGAACACAAAATTGGGACGTGGCGCAGGACGAAAGGGGGATACTTTACTTTGGAAACAACGAAGGTTTGCTCACGTTCAATGGGCATTTTTGGAATTTATACAGATTACCTAATCTAACAGTTATTCGTTCGGTAGAAATTGATTCAAAAAGCAGGATCTATATTGGTGGTCAGGATGAGATTGGTTATTTTTTTCCGGGTAACAACGGTTCACTGCAATATCATTCCTTGATTTCATTGATTCCCGAAAACGAACGACGATTTTCAGATATATGGAACATCTGTATCGTAAATGATGAGGTATTCTTTCGTTCTATAAATAAGATACTTCATTACAAAGAGGGTTCGATAAAAGTTTACAAAACCGAAACGGAATGGCAGTTTTTAGGATTGGTCAACAATCAACTGTATGCACAGAGCCAGCAAGGTGGCTTAATGAAATATAATAATGGGATTTGGAGGCCGTTTTGTGAAGATGAGGTGTTAAAGAATGCGGCCATAACCTCTGTTGCTAATTTTGGCAAAGATACTTTACTGGTTTCTACGCTTAAAAAAGGACTTTTTTACCTGGTCAATAATAAATTGATCAGCAAGAAAACGGAATTGGATAAAAACTTTTATTCCGACAGGATCTATTGCTGCAAGCGTGTTAACGAGCAATGGTTTGCCATTGGTACCACCTCTGCAGGTGTTATTATTATTGATAAAAAAGGTAATCTGGTTCAGAAATATACATTTCAGGATGGATTACAGAATAATAACATCCGCGGATTGCTTATTGATAAACACAAGAATTTATGGTTGCCCTCTGATGATGGTATTGATTTTATTGAGTTGAATAGCCCCATTAAATCCATTCATCCTGATAGGAGCAAACAAACCACCAGTTATGCGATCAATGTTTTTAATGACCAGCTTTATATTGGAACCTCAAACGGACTGTACCAGGCTAAACTAGAAAAGGGCCAGCGCGATTTCAGTTTATCGAAAAGTGTTTTTACGGAAGTAAGTAATGCTTCGGGTCAGGTTTGGAATCTGGACGAGATTAACGGGCATTTATTAATGGGACATGAAGATGGTTGTTTCGAAATTACTGGTCCTACCGCAAAGCAAATTTATAATACTCCCGGAACCTGGCTATTTCAGCCTGTTTCCAATGTTTTTCCAACCAGGTCGATCATTGCCGGCACCTACAAAGGGCTTCAAAATATTAACTTTTTAAACGGAGCGTTTGCCGATTTAGGCCATATCGACGGGTTGTATGAATCGCTACGTTTTATTGCATTCGATAATTCAAGTAATACGGTATGGGCATCACATCCTTATCGCGGAGTTTTTAGGCTGCAGTTGTCTGCCGATTTAAAATCGATCGATAAAAAAACTATTTACACTCAAAAAGAGGGGTTGCCATCAAACCTTGGGAATTATATCTATCGTGTAAAAAATCGTATAGTAGTTGCCACCACAAAAGGAATTTATGAGTTTGATGATCACAAAAAAAGATTCATCCAATCAAATTTGTTAAATGCAACCTTGAATAATTTTACACTTCGCTATTTAAAAGAAGATCCGGATGGAAACGTTTGGTTTGTTACGGATAAAACGGTTGGTGTAGTTGATTTTCAGCTTTCCAGCGGGAATAAACCTTCAGTTTTTTACTTTCCTGAGCTTAATGATAAAATTGTAAAAGGCTTTGAAAGCATTTACCCATACAATAAAGAAAATATCTTTATTGGGGCAAGTAAGGCAGTTTATCATCTTAATTACAAAAAATACATTGATAATATTAGCAAGCCCACTGTTGTGTTGGGTAAAGTAAAATTATCGGGCCAGGAAGATAGCACCATTTTTGGCGGATACTTTTTAAACGAAGGTAAAAGCTCCTTAACTCAATCTTCAAAAGATATTTACAAACTGTCGCATAGTTATAACTCAATTCATTTTGAGTATTCATCTACTTTGTTTGAACAGCAAAAAAATACGGTATTCAGCTATCAGTTGGTAGGATTTGATGATGATTGGTCGCCCTGGACCGATAAGATGGAAAAAGATTATACCAATCTTCCGGCAGGGAAGTACTCTTTTAAAGTGAAGGCCCGAAATAACCTTGGATCAGATTCACTTCCGGTAGTTTATACATTTATTGTTTTACCGCCCTGGTATCAAACATGGTGGATGTATTGCTTTTATGGATTGTTGATCTCTGGAATACTGCTGTATGTTTATCGTTGGCAACAAAGAAAACATCAGGAGGAGCAGCAAAAACTGCAATATATGCACCAGTTGGAGCTCGATCGGAATGAAAAAGAAATCGTTCGTTTAGAAAAGGAAAAGCTGGCGGCGGATATAAATTACAAGAATAAAGAATTGTCGATCATTACTATGCATATGGTTGAAAGAGGAAAAGTGCTGGCCAAGGTTAAAGAATTGCTGGTTAAAAAGCCATCTGCGGACGAAAATGCCACCAGTTTTAGGCAATTGCTACGTTTAATACGTGAAGTGGAGAACGGTGAACAAGATTGGAATCAGTTCACTATGCATTTTAATAATGTTAACGATGATTTCTTTAATAAACTGAAAAATACTTATCCTGAGCTGACTTCCACAGAACTAAAGCTTTGTGCTTATATAAAAATGAACCTGTCGACCAAAGAAATTGCTCAGCTGATGAATATCACAAGCAAAGCAATTGAGGTGGCTCGTTATCGCTTACGGAAAAAATTGCAGTTAACCCCCGAAACAAACCTTTACGATTTCCTTGTCAAGACTTCAAAAGACTAAAACCCATAAGAAATGGGGTATGACTTTAGCTAAGTTCTTTAGAGATATTTATTGGTTTTAATGGTTTAAAAATCAATATTTTAATATTCTTGTGTAGTGCTGTTGTAGGGCTGCTTTGGAGCCCTTTAGATGGCGCTGTATGGTTTCTGTAGTGGCTTTAAAATCGCCAGTTTCTTTGATCTGCTTTACATTTAAAAAATAATTACTGCGGCCACCTTGCTGCAGTGTTTGACCAATTTATCAGTCGGAATACTTAGCCCCAATTGCTTATCAGGATAAGTGTAGAACTGTTAGAAAGCTAATCCGACATCGATATAATAACTAGAATATATTTTTGCATTGGAAGTATAGATAATTGGTTTGTAAGCTGCCGGGAAACCGGCAGCTTCTAAAAAGCGCATTCACATCCATTTTATATTATGAAAAAAATAAGATTAGCAACATGGTCGATACTTATATTCGGTGTGTTAGCCTGTTCGGGCAAAAAGAAAGAAGAAACTGCCTATTATCCTAACCTTCCGGAAGCACCGTCAGATAAAGGATGGCAATTTGAAGCCACACCTGTTTGGGCTGATGAGTTTGATTACGAAGGATTGCCTGCTACCGATAAATGGGGATATGATACTGGCGGTTCGGGTTGGGGAAACAACGAGCTTGAATATTATACCAATACAATTGAAAATGCCTCAGTTGCTAACGGTAAACTCACCATTACCGCAAAGAAACAATCAATGGGCGGCAGAGAATACACTTCTGCACGTGTAGTTTCAAGAGGCAAAGGTGATTTTTTATATGGTAGAATAGAGATCAAAGCCAAGCTTCCTACGGGTAAAGGAACCTGGCCTGCTTTATGGATGCTGCCAACCGATTGGGTGTACGGAGGCTGGCCTCAGTCGGGCGAAATAGACATTATGGAGCATGTGGGTTATGATCCAAATGTAATTCACGTTACTGCGCATACAGAAGCTTATTACTTTAAGATCAATACCCAAAAAACAAGTACTAAAACAATTCCAACCGCCACTTCCGATTTTCACAAATATCGTCTTGATTGGACGCCTTATGCACTCAGAGGTTTTATTGATGATGTTCAGGTGTTTGAATTTGTAAATGAGGGTAAGGGCTATAAAGTATGGCCGTTTGATAAACGCTTCCATATATTAATGAACCTGGCTGTAGGTGGTGACTGGGGTGGAGCTCAGGGGATGGATGATTCGGCTTTCCCTGCGGCAATGGAAGTTGATTACGTGAGAGTATATAAAATGATTGATAAATAGGCTTTTTGTAGTCCTTAACTCTTGTTTTATATCTGGAAGAACCTAAAAGAGTACCGAAATCTTCAACATAAAAATTGTTGAAATTGATAAATTTAATAACCTGCAACCATAAAATGCTATTATGAAAATGAAACAACCAATTTTAACACTGTTACTGGCCTCCTCAGTACTTTCAGTAGGTGCCCAACAAAAGTACAGCACTGATGGTAAAAAAGTAACGGTTTATACCACAGCTAAGCAATCGGAACTGCGCTTATCTCCAAACGGAACATCGGAGTTTAAAGCCCATGGTCAACCTTTCGAAACTGAGGTAACCATTTTTGTTGACCCATCTAAAACCTTTCAAACCATCTATGGAATTGGCGGGGCAATTACCGATGCCGCAGCTGAAACCTTTGCTAAACTTTCGAAAGAAAAGCAGCAGGAGTTCTTAACAGCTTGCTACGATAAAGATAAAGGTGCCGGTTATTCATTGGCGCGTACACATATCAATAGCTGCGACTTTAGCAGTGACACCTACACGTATGTTAAGGATAACGACAAAGAGCTGAAGAGTTTTGACGTTAATCACGATAAAAAGTTCCGTATTCCATTAATTAAACAAGCCATTGCAGCTGCTGGCGGTCAGTTGACAACGTTTGTGTCTCCATGGAGTCCACCTGCATGGATGAAGGATAACAACAACATGTTGCAGGGCGGTAAATTATTGCCTGAGTATCGCCAGGCATGGGCCAACTATTACGTGAAATTTATTCAGACATACGAAGCATTGGGCATACCGGTTTGGGGCTTAACTGTTCAAAATGAACCAATGGCTAAGCAATCCTGGGAGTCGTGTATTTATACTGCTGACGATGAGCGTGATTTTATTAAAGGTTATTTAGGCCCAACGCTTAAAAAAGCAGGTATGGACAATAAGAAACTGATTGCATGGGATCATAACCGTGACCTGATTTACCAGCGTGCCAGCACCATCTTAGATGATCCTGAAGCTGCTAAATATGTTTGGGGCATTGGTTATCACTGGTACGAAACCTGGACTGGTAGCGGCATGCAGTTCGATAACGTAAAAAGAGTTCACGAAACTTATCCTGAAACGAATTTGGTGTTCACCGAAGGATGTAAAGAGGTTTTTAAATTAAATAATGTTGATGATTGGACATTAGGCGAGCGATATGGTTATTCAATGGTGAACGACTTTAATAACGGAACCTGCGCATGGACCGATTGGAACGTTTTATTGGATGAAACCGGTGGACCAAACCATGTGGGCAATTTATGTTACGCCCCACTTCATGCCGATACAAAAAATGATAAACTGATCTATACCAATTCATATTACTATTTCGCGCACTTTTCAAAGTTTGTTCGTCCGGGCGCAAAACGCATTATTGCATCGTCAAATCGTGATAAACTGTTAACTACAGCATTTATTAATTCCGATGGAAAAGTGGCGGTTATTGTAATGAATCGTTCGGATGATAGCTTACCATATAATATTTCAATTAATGGAAATATTGCTTCGGCAACTAGCGCCGCACATTCAATTAGTACGTTAATTATCGAATAGATAAAAGGTAAACAATGGTTTTAACTCCACTAGTGCACTTATTAAATAGATTTTATTGTTTTTATCGGGTAAAGAATTGTTAGACAAGAAATGAAAGCATTATTAAAAAGCAGTTTAGTTTGTGCACTGTTTGTAGTTTATGCCAATATTGGCTATAGTCAAAAAAATGGGACAGTTGAAAGCTGGATAACAGATCCGGCTAAATCTGTTTTATTTCAAAAGCAGCCTCAATCACTACAGTTCAGCACCCGTTCAAACACCGGCCTAATTATCGATGTAAATCCTAAAGAAACCTATCAGTCGATAGATGGTTTTGGTTATACGCTTACCGGCGGTAGTGCCGATCATTTAATGGGAATGAGCCAGGCTGCTCGCACCGCATTGCTCAATGAGCTTTTTGGAACGGATGGTAATCAAATTGGAACCAGCTATTTACGTTTAAGTGTTGCCGCTTCTGATTTAAATGATCATGTTTTCTCTTATGATGATTTGCCTGAGGGGGAAACCGATGTGGAGATGAAGAAATTTGATTTGGGACCGGATAAAAAGAACTTAATTCCTGTTATTAAAGAGATCCTTGCTATCAATCCGAAAATTAAGTTTTTAGCTTCTCCCTGGTCGCCACCAAAATGGATGAAAACCAATAACGATACACGTGGTGGTAGTCTAAAGCCTGAATTTTATGATGCGTATGCGCTTTATTTAGTGAAATACATTCAGGTAATAAAAGCGCAGGGTATTGTTATAGATGCGCTAACGGTTCAAAACGAGCCTTTGCATCCGGGCAATAATCCAAGTTTGTTGATGCTGGCGGCTGATCAGGCAATATTTGTGAAAAAGCATTTGGGACCGGCTTTTAAAAAGGCTGGTGTTAAAACCAAGATCATTATATACGATCATAATTGCGATCGTCCTGATTATCCAATTTCTATTTTAAATGATCCGGAGGCTAAAAAATATGTGGACGGTTCGGCATTCCATTTATACGGTGGTAAAATTGATGCTTTAACAGAAGTGCACAATGCGCACTCTGATAAGAATGTTTATTTCACTGAACAATGGTTTGGATCACCGGGTAATTTGCCCCAAGATTTTGCCTTTCATATGAATGATCTGATTATTGGTGCACCTCGCAATTGGAGTAAAACTGTTTTAGAGTGGAACCTTACGAGCAATCTTCAATTAACACCATTTACTGATAGGGGCGGATGCGACCGATGCTTAGGAGCAGTAACTATTGACGGCGATAAAGTAACCCGCAATCCGGCTTATTACACCATTGCCCATGCGGCAAAATTTGTTCGTCCTGGATCGGTTCGTATAACTTCAAATACATCCGTTGAACTTCCAAATGTGGCTTATAAAACGCCACAGGGGAAATATGTTTTAATAGTGTATAACAATGCACCAACTAATCAATCGTTTTCGATACGATTTAACAATCAAATTGTGAAATTATCGCTCGATGCACAATCTGGAGCTACCTACGTTTGGTAACAATATACTTTACGATGAAAAAATTGAAATTACATAAGAGCATGATTGGTTTCATGCTCTTTTTTATGCCTTTTGCAGTAGCAGGTCAGGGTTTTTTAAAAACCCAAGGGAAGCTTATTGTTAACGAAAAAGGTAAAAAAGTGATACTGCGAGGTATGGGTTTGGGAGGATGGATGCTGCAGGAAGGTTACATGTTTAAACTGGGGACTATTGGTCAGCAATATAAGATCAGGGATAGTATACAGGCGCTGATTGGTAAAGTCAAAACCGATGAGTTTTATACCAAGTGGCTGAATGATCATACCTCCAAAAAGGATATTGATTCGTTGGCGGCCTGGGGTTTCAATTCTGTTCGATTGCCAATGCATTATAACCTTTATACGCTTCCTGTTGAGAAGGAACCCGTGGCAGGACAAAATACCTGGCTGGAAACTGGCTTTGCCTTGACCGACAGTTTGTTGAACTGGTGTAAAGCCAATCATCTATACCTGATCTTAGATTTGCATGCGGCTCCAGGCGGGCAGGGAAATGATCTGGCTATTTCAGATCGTGATCCTGCTAAGCCTTCCATATGGGAGAGTGAAGCGAATCGCTTAAAAACAGTGGCGCTTTGGAAAAAACTTGCTCAACGCTATGCAAACGAGCCTTACATTGGCGGCTATGATATTATTAACGAACCTAATTGGGGCTTTACCTATCCAAAGGATAGAATAGGGAATCAGGAGAAAGAAAATAAGCCACTGCGTCAATTGATGATGGATATTACTAAGGCTATACGCGAGGTTGATAGCAAACACATTATTATTATTGAAGGGAATGCCTTTGGTAATAATTATCATGGAGTAATGCCATTGTGGGATGATAATATGGCGGTGAGCTTTCACAAGTATGGCAATTTTAATGACCAGCCCAGCATTCAAGGTTTCCTTGATCTGCAAAAAGCCAACAATATGCCTTTGTGGATGGGAGAGTCGGGAGAGAATTCTAATACCTGGTACACTCAACTGATCAGTATGGTGGAAGCGAACGATATTGGCTGGGCCTGGTGGCAGTTGAAAAAAATGGGTTCGAATAATCCTATGGAGATCAAAATAACGCCCGGATATCAACAGCTGGTTGATTATTGGACAGGAAAGGGAGAGAAGCCATCCGCCGCTGAAGCTCAGGCCACACTGGATGAACTGGCTGAAAACCTGAAAATAGAGAATAATGTTTATCATAAAGATGTGATCGATGCGATGTTTCGTCAGGTGCAGTCAATCGAAACGATTCCGTTCAAGAAACATCTTATTAAACAAAATACGATTATCAATGCGGTGGACTATGATTTGGGACGCCAGCGTTATGCTTATTATGATGCCGATTCCGCCAGTTATCATTATACTCCTGGTGTAAATACGGTAGGTAATAAGGGAAGGATATACCGTAACGATGGAGTGGATATTCAGAAAGAAGGTGAAGATCATTTTGTGTTTAAAATTGAAGATGGAGAATGGCTCCAATACACAATAAATGTAGCCGATGGGGGAAAATATTCCCTAAATCTGTTGGTTTCTGCAGATTCTACTGCCGGAAAAATTTCAGTTTTTGTAAATGATGAACCAAAAGCTGTCACAATAGAAGTGCCTGTAAAAGGTGAAGCGGGGAAATGGCAGGAAATTAAAAGCGCTGGAATTAGCTTGAAATCAGGGCTTAACAAGTTGAAGATTAAGTTTGATAAAGGAGGGTTTTATTTTAAATCTTTCCGATTTGCTAAAATTTAATAATGAAAATCAGTGTTAATTCAATATAAATAAATCGTAAATAAAAGGTTTCGTAATTATAGCGAAAGTCTTATATTTAACGCTTCAACCAATTTATCAATTAATTATGTTTAGCATCAGACCAATCCTGGTCTGGTGCTTTCTTTTTTATGGATAAAATATGATCTTCCTCATATATTTCGGCCTATTTATCCCTTTTTATAAATTGCTGAAAATACCTTCAAATGAGAGGGGAACTTTTTCCCCTTAGAATAAGCTGTCCCATTTTTGCCTAAATAATATTCAATGGTTCGATTTTGTAATCCATCGTATTTTTTATGACCCCAGGCGAAAAAATATTAAGAGATTGGTTAGTTGGAAAAGGTTGGAAACTGGCTGGTTTTCAACAGCAAAGCATTGATGCCTATTTAAAAGGATTTAATGGCTTGGTGAATGCCCCCACCGGTTCAGGCAAAACCTTTTCACTTTTTCTTCCCGCCTTAATTCAATACATTAATTCCACCTCTGATTATAAAACAAAAAGAGCATCTCAACTACAGGTTTTATGGATAACGCCTTTGCGTGCCTTAACCCGCGATTTGCAGCGAAGCATGCAGCAGGTTTGCGATGAATTGGAACTTCCATGGCGTGTTGGCATTCGCACAGGCGATAGCAGTGCGAAGGAGAAAGCATTACAAAAAAAAGAACTTCCTGAAGTGTTGCTTATAACACCTGAAAGTTTGCACATGCTTTTTACGCAGAAAAATAACTCTGTATTTTTTAAGGAACTGAAGCTGATTGTTGTTGACGAATGGCACGAATTATTGAGCACCAAAAGGGGAATTCAGGTTGAACTGGGCCTTATGTACCTTAAAAATTTGCAGCAACGGCTACAAATTTGGGGCATGTCGGCTACCATTGGCAATATTGAACAGGCACTTGATGTGCTTTTAGGCAAACATACCAATAGGCACCAATCGGTTATTGTCAGATCAGGAATCATAAAGAAGGTGGAAGTAGAATCCATTTTGCCCGACACCATAGAGCTGATGCCCTGGGCCGGTTATCTCGGCATTAACCTGCTGGATAAAGTAATGCCGGTGGTCAATCAAAATAAGTCGACTTTATTGTTTACCAATACTCGCTCACAAACGGAGATCTGGTACCGGGTATTATTGGAGCAATATCCCGAAATGGCCGGCCTGGTGGCCCTCCATCATGGTTCTTTAGATCGCAATATCAGAGACTGGGTGGAAGATAACTTGCATACAGGGCGTCTGAAACTGGTGATCTGTACTTCAAGTCTCGATTTAGGGGTTGATTTTCGCCCTGTTGATACCGTAATCCAGGTTGGAAGTCCAAAGAGTATTTCACGTTTCTTGCAGCGAGCCGGCCGTAGCGGCCACCATCCGGGAGCTGTAAGTAAGATTTACTTTGTACCTACACATTCATTGGAGCTTATTGAGGGTGCCTCTTTGCGAGATGGGGTAAAGAATAATGTGCTGGAAGAAAGGGTCCCGATTGCACATGCGATAGATGTGCTGGCTCAATTTATGGTAACACTGGCCGTTGGCGAAGGATTCAGGGAACAGGAGTTATATGAGCAGGTTAGTAAAACGCATGCTTTTCAATTTCTAACCCGCAAAGAGTGGGATTGGTTGCTTGGTTTTATCACTACCGGAAGTTCATCACTGGTAGCTTATGATGAATTTAAAAAGGTGGAAAAGGTTGACGATTTGTTTACAGTTAAGGATAGGAGAGTGGCCCTGAGGCATCGCCTGAGTATGGGTACCATTGTTTCAGATGCGGCAATGAAAATTAAAACCGTAAATGGGCGATACCTGGGCTCAGTAGAAGAAGGCTTTATATCGAGAATGAAACCTGGAAGTGTATTTTCCTTTGGAGGAATGCATCTCGAACTGATCCGGGTACGAGGGATGGTTGCGGAAGTTAGAAAAACCAATGCACAAAAGGCTTTGGTGCCCAGGTGGATGGGAGGACGGGTTCCACTTTCATCGCAGCTCGCGGTTTATATTCGAAAACGCTTGGATGAGGCCCTGGGGCAATCATTTACACAGCCCGAAATGAAAAAACTAAAGCCACTGTTGGCGTTGCAGCAGGAGCGTTCGGCAATACCACATCATACCGAATTATTAATTGAACAATGCCAGACTGATGAAGGTTATCATATCTTTATTTTTCCTTTCGAAGGGCGATTGGTGCATGAAGGCATGGCGGCTTTAATTGCTTTTCGCATTAGCCGAATTATGCCTATTACCTTTTCACTGGCCATGAACGATTATGGTTTCGAACTGCTAACCGATTCGCCGGTACGATTGGATGAACTGTTGGAAGAGCATGACCTGTTTTCAACCGAAAACCTAATTGAGGATATTTTTTTAAGTATAAATGCCAATGAAATGGCAAGGCGAAAGTTCAGGGAAATTGCAGCAATTTCGGGCTTGCTGTTTCAGGGGTATCCCGGTAAATCTGTTAAAGCCAGTCATTTGCAGGCATCTTCGTCATTATTATTTGAGGTGATCAGTGAGCATGAAAAAGACAACTTATTGCTCCAGCAATCGTATAGGGAAATACTCGACCAGCAGTTGGAGGAAACACGTTTACGTAATGCTTTGCTGAGAATAAAAGAGCAAAATGTGATATTTACCTTTCCCGATCGCCCTAGTCCGTTTAGCTTTCCAATTATGGTGGATAGGTTGCGGGAGGAAGTTACTTCGGAAAAACTGGCCGACAGGGTGAATAAATTAATAGAACAGTTAGAAAAGTGACGATAACCATTTGCGACCAAACATTGCAGCTTTTGCCTCAAAAGGCCCTCTTTTGGGTAGAGGAACAAACGTTGCTGATCAGCGATTTGCACATCGGCAAAATAGCCCATTTTCGTAAAGCCGGATATGCGGTTCCTTCTAACTCCATTCAGCAAAACTTCGAACGGCTGAACCAGTTAATGGCTTTTTGTAATCCTAAACGAATCTATTTCATAGGCGATCTCTTCCATAGTGATATCAATCATGAATGGGAACTGTTTCTGAACTGGCGTAAACAGTTTCTGGCAATTGATATGCAAATCATACTTGGGAACCATGATCGTTTACCTTCTAATTTCAACGAAGATTTCAAAATAACTGTTCATCAAACTACTATTAAAGTAGGTCCTTTTACGCTGGCGCATCAGCCGGTAAAATCCTTTTCCAATGTTGATGAATATGTTATTTCGGGGCACATTCATCCGGTGGTGAAAATCACAGGCAAAGCTAACCAGGCTATTAAACTACCCTGTTTTATTATTGGAAAGCAGCAGGCCATTTTACCGGGTTTCGGCTATTTTACCGGTGGACACGCACTTAAGACTACTTCTACCGATAAAATTTTTGCTATTGTAGAACACGAGCTGAAGGAAGTTTAAAAGTGTTCTCAGAAGAAATACAGATCGTAGAGGGAGAAGCTGTTTACCCCTTCTAGGCAATTGATGAGTTAGGGGAGATTGCTCACCACGCCCGGCTCCTCCTAAATTAGGAGGGGAGTTGGGTCGCCACCATAAGTGAACTTTACTCCACCTTTTCCTGATTAACTTCCTTATTTATCTTTCTAAGCTCTTCTTCATTCGTTAGATCTAACCTTAATGGCGTGACCGAAATAAAATCATGTTCAATGGCCCATCTGTCAGTTCCTTCTTCGGTTTCTTCCAGCGGAATTACCGTAAACCAATAATGCTTGCGACCCATCGGATCAATACCCGGAACCACTTTACCATCATACAATCGTACCGATTGCCGTGTCCATTGTAACCCGTGCGAGTTAGGAGGGACGTTTACGTTGAATAGCCCGAAATCGGTTTTAGTGATCAACGATTCTAATGTATTAGCAACCGGTAAAGCTAAAGCTTCAAAATCTGGTTCAGTGCTGCCCACTGAGGTGCTGAAAGCAATTCCTTTTATTCCCAATAAAACAGCCTGTTTGGCGGCGGCAAGTGTTCCCGAGTGCCAAATTGAGTTGCCAATGTTCATCCCCATGTTAATTCCTGACAGCACCAGGTCTATATGCGTGTAAATATGGGTACCTAATGCCACACAATCGGCAGGAGTTCCGTTTACCCTAAATGCTTCGATGCCTTCGAATGTAATAGGCGATTTTTTAACAGACAGCGGGCGCGAGTGGGTAACTGCATGCCCCATCGACGATTGCTCCACATCCGGAGCTACAATAAACACTTCCCCGAACTGTAGGGCGATCTTTGCCAAAGCTGCAATACCGGGACTGTATATTCCATCATCGTTAGTGATTAGTATTCTCATGGTATATTCTACTTAAATTATTGTGCCACAGGTAATAATGGATTGATTTTTATTAATGTATAGCTACAAAAGATGAAACATGAAAACAGTTAAGTTATTACATAATCCCACAGCGGGCGATTTGGAACATTCAAAAAAGAAATTGATTTCATTACTGGAGTCGAATGGCTTTATCTGCAATTATGCTTCAACAAAGAAAAAGGGCTGGAATCTGATTGAACCCGAAGTTGACTTTATTGTTTCGGCTGGAGGAGATGGAACGGTCAGGAAACTCACCAAAGAACTGTTAGATCGAAAAATACTGGAGCAAAGCTGGCCGGTGGCTTTATTGCCTTTGGGAACAGCCAACAACATTGCCAAAACGCTGGGACTGTCTAAAGAAACGGAAGCCGTGGTGCAAGCCTGGCATAAGGCCAAAATAAAGCATTACGATGTGGGACTGATTTACTTCAATGGTTCAACTGCTTTTTTTCTTGAATCGTTTGGATTTGGTGTTTTTCCGAAGTTAATGAACGAGATGAAAAAGCAAGGCAAAAACAATTTGGAAACACCCGAAGAGCGCATTCAGGCTGCTTTAGAACTGTTGCAGGAAATTATTGAAGCCTATGATGTGCGCTACTGTGAAATTGAAATTGATGGGGTTGATTATTCGGGGAAATACCTCATGGCAGAAGTGATGAACACCCAGTCGTTTGGGCCAAATTTAGTGCTTTCGCCAGAATCAACGCCTTTTGATGGTGCGTTGAACGTTGTGTTAGTGTCGGAAAAGGATAGAGGTAAGCTGATCAACTATGTTTCAGGCAAGCTCGACAGTAAAGAAAAAAATCATTCGCTTACGAGTATTAAAGCCAAAAATGTGCGTATCAGGTGGTCGGATAACCTTATTCATATCGATGATGAGATGACGAAGATTCCAAAGACTTTGGAAGTAAAAATTGAGATCAAAGAAGGAATTCTGGAATTTATGATTTAAAAGGTTTCAGACGATTATAATTAGAAATTAAACAAGATGGAAAAAAATAAAATTCCTTTACTCGAACGCATGGCTTCAAAGGCTACTCATGCTGCCGGAAGTAACATAGCTATTTTAATTTCATTTCTGATGGTGGTTGTCTGGTTGTTTTTAGGGCCGGTTTTCAACTATTCTGATACCTGGCAGTTAGTGATCAATACCTCTACAACCATTGTTACCTTTTTGGTGGTGTTTTTAATTCAGAAGACACAAAACAAAGATTCGGTTGCGCTGCACATAAAACTCAATGAACTTATTGCTGCACATGAAAAAGCCAGCAATCGGATAGTGGCAGTTGAAGATCTTAGTGAAAAGGAATTAGCGATACTTGAGGAGTTTTATGAAAAGCTGGCCGAACTTTCGAAAAAGGAACGGGAAATCCACCAATCGCATTCCATTGATGAAGCAATGAAAAATCACTCAGCAAAGAAGCGATGATCGATTGATCAAAAAGAAAATGGTCGCCTTACAGACGACCATTAACCTTAAATATCTTTTATAGAGAATATTAATGAAAACTATTGTTCATTGCACTATTCAGTGTTTTTGGACTCCAATACCCGCTGGCAATAATACGACGGATGGTAAATAAAGGATCATCCTGATCTTTTTTATCGGCTAAGCTAAATGCCGCTTTAAATCCTCGTTTCTTCAACTCCGGAAACGCTGGCTTGTTCCATAAACCAAATGGATAAGCAAAATACTCTATCTTTTGACCAGTAATAGTTTCAAGCGTTTTGGTAGGTTTTTCAATCTGGGTTACCCAATCTTCGCCCTGGTATTTTTTAACGTTATGGTGATCCCAGGTATGACTGCCAATTGTGTTGCCTTCGTCAGCAAGTTTCTTGATCTGGTCTTTGGTCATATAGTTAGGGCGACCGATAGAAACCGTCATGATGAAGTAAACCGCTTTATAGTTGTATTTTTTTAACTCTTCGTTGGCAACCAAAAATTGGTTTGCTTCGGTATCATCAAATGTTAACATTACCGGTTTCGATGGAAGCGGATCTCCATAAACCAAATAATTATAAACCTGCTCAGGTAAAACAGTGTGATAACCACTGTCGGCAAGTAGTTTCATGTGCGCTTTAAAAGTGCTAACCGGAATAATATAATCTTTAGCAACTTTTGAATCCGATGGCTTCCAGTCTCTGATCTGGTGATAACAAAGAATAGGCACTTCTTTTCGAGCCAAAATTTCGGCAACCGAAGCAGCTTTTCTGTTCGTATTATTGCTTGCTACAGGAGTAGAGGCAGATGCTGAATCCGTTTTAGGTTCAGCCACAACACCTGAATCGGAAGTAGATTTTTCTTCTGTCGATTTACCTTTTTGACCACAAGAAACTGCTGTAAACAGCATCCCTGCCAATAGTGTATATTTTAAATAGTTCTTAATCATAACTTGAAATAAAGGCTGCAAATTAAATGAATGGATAGGTGTAAATCAATGGTTGAGCGAAAAGAATTTTTTACGAGATGAGTATGAATGGGAGCGGATTTAGTCTGACTTGTTTTTCTCCGGAAAGAGGTAATAAGGTGGTTGAACGAAGGTAGAATCTTAACAAAAAAGTAAATCCTTGTCAATTTTTGATTGACAAGGATCTTTTATTTCGTAAATCGTATAGTAATTAAAGCTGTTTCATTATCATTTCCTTCAGCATTGGATCGCTCGCTAAAGGCGCATTAACACTAACAATATTACCTTTTTTATCAAATAGCATAAATGTTGAGAATACGTTGTTGCCTTTGATCATATATTTCTCCCATATTTCGTATTTACCAAACAGTTGTATTCCGTTCAAATTTAACTTTGTCATGCATTTCTCCCACTGATCTTTACTATTCCAATCAGCTGAAACACCTATTACTACTAAATCCTTTTCTTTAAATTCTTCCTGCAATTGTTTTAAGTAAGAAAATTCCTTTTCCATCTGGAAATGATCACCCCACACATGCACCAGTACTACCTTGTCTTTATAATCCGATAGGGATACCATCTTGCCATTAGCATCAGGATAAGAAAAATTAATAGCTTTTTTACCAGGCTGTAAGGCTGCTACATGATCCAATATTGATTTGGCGCGACTTTTTTGCTCTGCGGTTAAAAAGTACTGTTGGTACTTTTCAAACCATTCAGAATAATCATAATACGATTTTATAGCTCTAGGGATTCGAGTCAATACATATTCCCCTTTTATTGTATCATCGGGTACCGCTTGCAAACATTTGTCAAAATTTATTTCTTTTGAACCATGAAGCTTGAACATTACAAGAAATTGGAGCAATCTTTCTCCATAAGGAAAATTATAGAGACTCTTATTTAAATATTCGTCTGGTTTTAAATTTTTCAAGTAAGAATTAAAATCTTGAGGAGCATAACGTTGTGTATTCAAATAAAGGTTTGAAATAAATGCTAAATCATATTTAACAGTTTCATGCATTAACTGATCAAAATCGGCATTTCCGGTTTTTTTATCTGCACACCAGTTTTGTGCTTGTGATGCGGTATTTTCAAGATCCGTAAAAAATTTAAAAGAATCTGTTTTAATATTATTAGCCTCCTTGTCAACTTTGTAAATTAATTTGTGCCATTGTTCAAGCAGTTGATTTTCTTTGGTATTTTGTCCTGTAAGTACATATGTGGAGTCGTTTAACTCAAGGTTAATTTGTTCATTACCTTTAACGTAGAACTTGAATTTATCCTTTGTTCTGCCTGGATGTTCGGTACCAATTACATAGTACCCCTTGTATTCTGGTTCAAAACTAAAAGTAAATTCGCCGTTTGCCTTTGGGGTTATACTAGCAATTTCCTCCATATGCCCAGTGACTACTCGGTAAAGGCTTAATGTGGTTTGTTTAGTTTTTTTTGAGATCCCCTTAATCTCGGTTAAAGTTTTGGCTTGTAGATGTAAACCAGTAGCCAACAACGCAGTAAAAATGACAACGTGTTTTTTCATGTTAGGTTAATTAAATGGTAAAATAGGCTTGCAATTTAGAATATTTAGTAACTCAAAAAAATATATATTAATTAATAAGAAATAAATTTTTCAATTCATAAGAGTCAGGGACATGATGCAGGTTTCGTTCAAGTGGCTCAATTAGTACACTTTAATTCTTCTTAAACGTAATAATAAATAGCTTTTTTATCCTCAGGATTTTAGTTATTGCTCCGGTTCTCCAAAGTACTCTTTCAAGTTTAAGTTCGCTTTGTTATACCCCAACTTTCCCTTGGTTAAAAAAATTATTGATAATGAAAGCAGGCAATATAAAATGATATAGGTCCAGCCTTGATGAAAAGGAGTATTAGAAACATTGGGAATAAATTTTGAAAGGAAGGAATATTGGGCGTCAAAACATGCGTGAAATAGAATTACAACCAAAAGATTTCCACGGGATTTAAAAAAGAACCATGAATGAACTATCGCGATTGCCAGTGATAAAATTAGCCAGGGCCACAGCGGTTCGTTTTTCCAACCTGCAAGTAGCGCTGGTAAATGCCAGATGCTTACAATAAAAAAAGTGATAATTGTGGCTATCAACGGCTTTTGAGTTTTGAGGTAGTAGAAATCCGCGCCATCCAAATTCTTCGGCTAGCCCTCCCGAAACTATAAATCCGGTAATTAGGAGAAGGTAAAACGAAAAATGTTGTTGTAAAATAATAAGTAAACTGGCAAGCTCCACTCCGGCGAAATAGTAGGAGAGGAGAATTATACTCAGCGGCAGCAAGACAACCATTAACAGCCAAAATACGGTATGCTGCGTTATCCGGTTGAAGCGAAGTATCGATCTTAGTCCTTTAATACCATACAATTTCAAAATAACGATCAACGCTGCAATGCTACCACCATATTGATTGAAGAGCTTCTTTCATTCAGTTGTGCCTCTGGAAAATTGAAGGAAAAGCGCGGAAGCAGAGTGTGAATTAATTCAACTAGGATAGGATTAAGAACATGCGAAATGCTGAATGTAAGGAGTACAAAAATCCCGATGGGGTATTTAGCTATAAAACCACTTTTTACGAACATACTTCAGTTCGGATTTTTGAGTAAGTAAGTCGCATGACATTCCTGCTTCTTGAAGCAGCGGTGAAAAAAACTGTGTCATCATCCGCCCTGGCATTACTTAGTGATTTATCCAAAAGACAAAGAGATAGATATTGAACCCTAACAATCCTATTATTAACGCAATTAAAAATGGAAGTATCGACTTTCCAGTCTGTCGTGCAGCTTTTTTGTTCTGGTCCCTTTCTGAGATGAATGTCTCTATATTTTGATTAACCTTTTCAATGTAATGAATACTTAGTTCTTCATCTTCTTCTTTATCCAGTCTTCTCTTAAAGTTTCACCTGCAATATCCGTGTATATTTTATTTGATAGTGCCACTTCAATGCTCTTCACTCCGAACTTTATAAGTCCTTCGTCATTGGCATTGATGTATCGAAGATGGCCGTGTCCGTTAAATGAAAAATAAATGTCTTCATTTTGGATTTCGTGATTCCATTTGTCTACGAAGTCTTGTAGTTCTTTTCGTTGTTCTTCTGTGAGTTGCATGTAAGCCTTTCAGGTAACGTTTCGCCTGTAACCGCAGTCGCGGATCAAAGCGGACTGAGTTCTCTCTGGTAAGATATGATTACTTCGTGAAAATAGAACGTTCAATTTACCGAAAACTCCGCGATTGCGGGTACAGTCTGTTAGCAGCTGGCACTACTTTTTATATTCGTTTTCCACTTGCCAAAAAGTTATTTCGGGTGGACCTGCTAGAAAATTTCTGGAGTCTCCGATAAATTTTTGTAAATGAGTTGTTGTCATATGTTTTGAATTGTAATATGCTTCATCATCCCATTCTTCGTACAAAAGAATATTTGTTTTGTCTTTTGGATCAATATGGAGTTTGATATTTACGAAATGTGGTTCCAGTTTTACATTTTCTATCAATTTGGTCAAAGCAGAAACTGCAGCTATTTCTTTGGTCGGCTGCGCCTTGTATTTTACAAGAACAATGATATTTTTAGGATTATCAAGTCTGATGTCTTCTTTAGTCCAACTAATGAATACGAAAGCAGTAATTATAATAATAGCTTTGATAAATACCTTGTTTTGGGTTTTCATATTTTTGAGTGTTATGTTACATAGTTTATGCGCAATTTTGGGTGCTTGCTGCTGACAAATTGCTATACGCAACTCATTGCGTGTATTCTTGTCTAGTATCAATGCTCTAAAATAAATATTCGGGCTGTTTCTCCAAATTTCAAGGGCTTTATTGTTTTATTCAGTATCTCGAAAAACAGCCTTAAAATTCCCACAGAAGATTCCTGTGTAAAGAAGCATTAATAGTGGTAGATAATCTGATTAATAGATAATAGTAATATCACCTACTTTCGGCTTGATGCCTTTTTTATTCGGCTGAATGACATAATAATAGGTAGCATTTGGAAGTTTTTTTCCATTCGCGGTTCCATCCCAGGTTTGAGCGCTTCCTTGTGAAGAAAATATTTTATCTCCATAGCGATTATAAACATATATCATTGCAGCGGGATATTTTTCAATATTTTTTATTTCCCAATAATCATTTTTACCATCTCCATTAGGTGATATGGCATTAGGAACCTCAATATCCGGTAACACATTAACCAAAACATTTGCCTCACAGCTGCATCCGGCTTCATTGGTAATTACTAAGTTGTACGCCTTATTTTCCTGGGCATTAAATATGGGAGTTAAACTACTTGGATCATCCAATCCATCTTCCGGATACCAGCGATACGTGTGCTCTGACTCTACAGTCGACGATAACTCCATATCGAACCTTATACTATGGCCTTCGGGTACTTCAAAAACTCTATTATCAACCGATGGAGGTCCATTCACGGTAATTTCATGTTTGATCTTTTGTGAACATCCTACTTCATTTGTGAAAACACATTCAATAGTATGGGTTCCTTGTCCTGCCACTTCGGGGAAAAACAGACCGTCTTTTACACCTGGCCCACGAAAAGTATAGTTTCCTTGAATCATTTCACCCGGTGTTAAAATCACAGGCGGTGCATTCTGACAAACAGTATCAGGAATCGATAAACTAATTTTTGGTTTTGGCATCGCAGTAAAATATCCAGCTGTTGAATCAATACAACCTAAAGTTGTATAGATCGTCAATTTGATCTGATACCGTTTTGCCATGGAAGATTCAGGAGGTGTGAATACAAATACCGGATTATTATCTGTTTTATTAATTATGATAGCTCCAGCCTCGTCAAGCACCTTCCAGCTACGGGTCGAAACTGGTGTAGCTGAAACCGACCCGTCCCTAAATACAATTTCATCCATTGTACAATAGGGAAGAGATGAATTAATCTCGATACCTGCTTTAGGTTTTGTTCCTACAATTAACTTTTTCACAATACTGGTCGAACATCCATTTGCAGTCAGGGTTAACTTAACAGTATATTCTCCTTCCTGCTTGAAATCGTATACAGGCTCTACTTCATTTGAAGTTTCTCCTGTTCCAAAATCCCATTTATAAGCTCCGGTTGAACTTTTAGTTAGGTTTTTAAATTTAATTACGGATGAACCGCATGCTCCGGAAAAATCAAACTGAGCCTCTGGAAGTAAATTAATACTCACGCAAACCGGTTTAATTACCAAACACCCCTGTACGCTGGTTAGCTTAATATAGTAAGTACCGCTGGCGGTTAAGGCTGAAGGATTCGCTAAGGACGTTGTTGCTGCGGGATCGCTAAAGTAGCTTAGTGTACCTGCATCGCTTCCGGCTGTAATGGTCGCATTAGTCAGATCAACGGGTTGATCACATGTAGCTGGCGGGTTGGTAATCACCAATTTTGGCAAGGCATTGATGGTTACCGTTACGGGCTTGATCACCGAACAACCTTGTGCGCTGGTAAGCTGGATATAATAAGTTCCACTGGCTGTTATAGCTGAAGGATTGGTTAGTGGCATCGTAGCCACCGCATCGCTAAAATAGCTCAAACTACCTAAGTCACTTCCAGCTGTAATAGCTGGATTAGTCAGATCAACAGGTTGGTCACATGTGGCAGTAGGGTTGGTAATCACCAATTTCGGTAAAGGATTAATCGTTACCGTTACAGGCTTAATCACCGAGCAACCTTGCGCGCTGGTAAGCTGGATATAATAAGTGCCACTTGTCGTTATCGAAGAAGGATTCGCTAATGGAGTCTTTACTGCCGCATCGCTAAAATAGCTGAGCGTACCTGCATCGCTTCCGGCTGTAATGGCTGGATTAGTTAAATTGATAGGTTGATCACATGTAGCAGACGGGTTAGTAATCACCAATTTCGGCAAGTCAAGGATCGTCACTGTTACCGGTTTGATCACCGAACAACCTTGGGCATTGGTAAGCTTAATATAATAAGTGCCACTGGCGGTTACCGAAGAAGGATTCGCTAAGGATGTTGTTGCTGCGGCATCGCTAAAATAGCTGAATGTCCCTACATCGCTTCCGGCTGTAATGGCCGTACTGGTCAGATCTACCGGTTGATCACAGGTAGGTTGCGGATTGGTAATCACCAATTTCGGCAAGGCATTGATCGTTACCGTTACGGGTTTGATTACCAAACAACCTTGTGTGCTGGTAAGCTTAATATAATAAGTGCCACTTGTGCTTATCGAAGAAGGATTCGCTAATGATGTAGTTGCTGCCGCAT
>NZ_PQVF01000007.1 GCF_002920915.1 Solitalea longa | reverse complement strand
ATCAGCTGTAATAGCTGAATTAGTCAGATCAACGGGTTGAGCACAGGTGGCTGGCGGGTTGGTAATCACCAATTTTGGTAAAGGATGAATCGTTACCGTTACGGGTTGGATCATCGAACACCCCTGTGCGCTGGTAAGTTGAATATAATAGGTTCCACTAGCGGTTACCGAAGAAGGATTCGCTAATGAGGTACTAGCTGCCGCATCAATAAAATAGCTGAGCGTACCTGCATCGCTTCCGGCTGTAATGGTCGCATTAGTTAGATCAACGGGTTGAGCACATGTAGGTAAAGGATCCGTAATTACCAATTTCGGCAAGGCATTTATCGTCACTGTTACAGGCTTGATCACCGAACACCCTTGTGCGCTGGTAAGCTGGATATAATAAGTACCACTAACAGTTATTGCAGAAGGATTCGCTAATGGTATAGTTCCTGCTGCATCGCTAAAATAGCTTAAACTGCCTAGGTCACTTCCTGCTGTAATGGTAGCGCTGGTCAGATCGACTGGTTGATCGCATGTAGCTTGCGGGTCGGTAATCACCAATTTTGGTAATGGGTTAATCGTTACCGTTACCGGTTTAATTACCGAACAACCCTGGGCGTTAGTTTGCTTAATATAATAGGTGCCACTGGCGGTTACCGAAGAAGGATTCGCTAAGGATGTTGTTGCTGCTGCATCACTAAAGTAGCTGAGCGTACCCGCATCGCTGCCGGCTGTAATGGTCGCATTAGTCAGATCAACGGGTTGATTACAGGTGGCTGAAGGATCCGTAATCACCAAGTTAGGCAATGGGTTAATCGTTACCGAAACGGGCTTAATTACCGAACAACCTTGGGCGTTAGTTTGCTTAATATAATAGGTGCCACTGGCGGTTACCGAAGAAGGATTCGCTAAGGATGTTGTTGCTGCGGCATCGCTAAAATAGCTGAGCGTACCTGTATCGCTTCCGGCTGTAATGGCTGGATTGGTTAAATTGATAGGTTGATCACATGTAGCTGGAGGGTTGGTAATCACCAATTTCGGTAAAGGATTAATCGTTACCGTTACCGATTTGATCACCGAGCAATCTTGCGCGCTGGTAAGCTGGATATAATAAGTACCACTAACAGTTATTGCAGAAGGATTCGCTAATGTTGTAGTTCCTGCCGCATCGCTGAAATAGCTTAAACTGCCTAGGTCACTTCCTGCTGTAATGGTAGCGCTGGTCAGATCAACAGGTTGATCACAGGTTGCTAACGGATCCGTAATCACCAAGTTCGGCAAAGGATTAATTGTTACCGAAACCGGTTTAATTACCGAACAACCTTGGGCATTGGCAAGCTGGATATAATAAGTTCCACTGGCTGTTATGGCTGAAGAATTGGTTAGTGGCATCGTAGCCACCGCATCGCTAAAATAACTCAAACTACCTAGGTCACTTCCTGCTGTAATAGCTGGATAAGTCAGATCAACAGGTTGGTCACATGTGGCAGTAGGGTTGGTAATCACTAAGTTTGGCAAAGGATGAATCGTCACTGTTACCGGTTGAATCACCGAACAACCTTGGGTATTGGTAAGCTGAATATAATAAGTGCCGCTGGTAGTTACAGAAGAAGGATTTGCTAAGAATGTACTTGCAGTGGCATCGCTAAAATAGCTCAAACTAGCTAATTCACTTCCTGCTGTAATGGCTGGATTAGTCAGATCAACGGGTTGGTCACATGTGGCAGTGGGGTTGGTAATCAACAATTTTGGTAAGGCATTGATGGTTACGGTTACGGGCTTGATCACTGAACAACCCTGGGCGCTTGTAAGCTGAATATAATAGGTGCCATTGGCGCTAATCGAAGAAGGATTGGCTAATGGATTCTTTGCTACTGCATCGCTAAAATAGCTCAAATTACCTAATTCACTTCCTGCTGTAATGGCTATGCTGGTAAGATCAACAGGTTGAGTGCAGGTAGCAGGAGGATTGGTAATCACCAATTTCGGCAAGGCATTGATCGTCACCGTTACGGGTTTAATCACCGAACAGCCCTGGACACTGGTTAGCTTAATATAATAAGTTCCACTGACTGTTATGGCTGAAGGATTGGTTAGTGGCATCGTAGCCACCGCATCGCTGAAATAGCTTAAACTACCTAAGTCACTTCCAGCTGTAATAGCTGGATTGGTTAAATTGATAGGTTGATCACATGTAGCAGACGGGTTAGTAATCACCAATTTCGGCAAGGCATTAATTGTCACCGTTACAGGCTTGATCACCGAACAACCCTGTGCGTTAGTTAGCTTAATATAATAGGTGCCACTAACCATAATGGCCTTTGGGTCGGCTAGTGAGATTGTCCCTGCCGCATCGCTGAAATAGCTTAAACTGCCTGCATCGCTTCCGGCAGTAATGGTCGCATTAGTCAGATCAACGGGTTGATTACAGGTGGCTGAAGGATCCGTAATCACCAAGTTAGGCAATGGGTTAATCGTTACCGAAACGGGCTTAATTACCGAACAACCTTGGGCGTTAGTTTGCTTAATATAATAGGTGCCACTGGCGGTTACCGAAGAAGGATTCGCTAAGGATGTTGTTGCTGCGGCATCGCTAAAATAGCTGAATGCCCCTACATCGCTTCCGGCTGTAATGGCCGTACTGGTCAGATCTACCGGTTGATCACAGGTAGGTTGCGGATTGGTAATCACCAATTTCGGCAAGGCATTGATGGTTACGGTTACGGGCTTGATCACTGAACAACCCTGGGCGCTTGTAAGCTGAATATAATAGGTGCCATTGGTGCTAATCGAAGAAGGATTGGCTAATGGATTCTTTGCTACTGCATCGCTAAAATAGCTCAAATTACCTAATTCACTTCCTGCTGTAATGGCTGTGCTGGTAAGATCAACAGGTTGAGTGCAGGTAGCAGGAGGATTGGTAATCACCAATTTCGGCAAGGCATTGATGGTTACCGTTACGGGCTTGATCACCGAACAACCTTGTGCGCTGGTAAGCTGGATATAATAAGTTCCACTGGCTGTTATAGCTGAAGGATTGGTTAGTGGCATCGTAGCCACCGCATCGCTAAAATAGCTCAAACTACCTAAGTCACTTCCAGCTGTAATGGCTGGATTAGTCAGATCAACAGGTTGGTCACATGTGGCAGTAGGGTTGGTAATCACCAATTTCGGTAAAGGATTAATCGTTACCGTTACAGGCTTAATCACCGAGCAACCTTGCGCGCTGGTAAGCTGGATATAATAAGTACCACTAACAGTTATTGCAGAAGGATTCGCTAATGTTGTAGTTCCTGCCGCATCGCTGAAATAGCTTAAACTGCCTAGGTCACTTCCAGCTGTAATAGCTGGATTAGTCAGATCAACAGGTTGGTCACATGTGGCAGTAGGGTTGGTAATCACCAATTTCGGTAAAGGATTAATCGTTACCGTTACAGGCTTAATCACCGAGCAACCTTGCGCGCTGGTAAGCTGGATATAATAAGTACCACTAACAGTTATTGCAGAAGGATTCGCTAATGTTGTAGTTCCTGCCGCATCGCTGAAATAGCTTAAACTGCCTAGGTCACTTCCAGCTGTAATAGCTGGATTAGTCAGATCAACAGGTTGGTCACATGTGGCAGTAGGGTTGGTAATCACCAATTTCGGTAAAGGATTAATCGTTACCGTTACGGGGTTGATCACTGAACAACCTTGTGCATTAGTAAGCTGGATATAATAAGTGCCACTTGTCGTTATCGAAGAAGGATTCGCTAATGGAGTCTTTACTGCCGCATCGCTAAAATAGCTGAGTGTCCCTGCATCACTGCCAGCTGTAATTGCTGGATTGGTTAAATTGATAGGTTGATCACATGTAGCTGGCGGATTGGTAATCACCAATTTTGGCAAGGTATTGATGGTTACCGTTACGGGCTTGATCACCGAACAGCTTTGGGCACTGGTAAGCTTTATATAATAAGTGCCACTGGTGGTTATCGAAGAAGGATTGGCTAATGGAGTCTTTACTGCCGCATCGCTAAAATAGCTGAGTGTCCCTGCATCACTTCCGTTGGTTACGGCGGGACTAGTTAAATCGGCGGATCCGCATGCTATCTGGTCCGTAACAAGAAGCTTGGGTATGGGATTGATGCTAACCTTTATTGGTTGCGATTGGACAGAGCACTCAACAAATGAGTCAGGGTTTTCAGATTGCTGTTTTTGATTATAGGCTACTACATAATAATCACCACTTTGTCCTATGTCTGTAGCCGTAAATGTGTAAGTGTTGGATGATGATTTGGCTTTGACTGGAGCTTTGACGCCCACTTTGAACCATTCATAATCAATCGATCCACTTGGATAAGCTGTTAAGGTTACCTCTTCTCCTATACATAAAGTGCCTGCTCCATTTACATCAATAGTAGGGCCTGGTTTAACCGATAGCTTAACTGGAGTTGACACCACATAGCATTTTGGATTATTTACTGCTGTCAATCCACCGCCTACTCTAACACGGTAATATCCACTATTACTTACAAGAGCATTGGTGAAAGTAAGACGATTGTCGGTGCGTGGTTGACTAAAATCTTCCCATGTTATACCACCATCCGTGCTTTTTTCCCAAACATAATAGGGATCGGCATAACCTGTACCTAGAGATGCCCAAAACTCAAATTGATCGCCTTCACAAATGGTTTTATCGTTTGATGGTTCCATTGTAATGGTCGGACCACATGCCCTGAACGTAATATCATCAATAGCAAGGTCATTACCACAACCACCATTGGTGTTGGATATCATTTTAAGTACAATGGTACTTGAATTTGGAGGTATGGTAAATAAAAAACCGCGTTGAGTCCAGGTTGGATTGTTTGAGGTTGAAGGGATATTGCCTGATGTATAAGATCCTAAAATAGTTCCTTTAGTGTCTTCAATCTGAAATTTAATATTGGGTCTAATACCATTGCCCCCGCAAGAGCTGGATTTCAGAATATTACTAAACCATGCCGAGAATTCATAGGTTGATCCCGGACAAAGCTGATCTATTTCTTGTTGGTAAAAAATGCCTTTTTGTAAATCGGCATTTACAACATACATGTTTCCGTTAGGTTTCCCATTCAGTTCAAAGGTATGATCATTCTGATAAGTATGCCACGCTCCATCGGCATGTGATATTGTTGGATTCAGACGGGGTAAAATACCATACTTACCATCATGCAGATCATTAGGATAATTTGAAGGGGCAGGAATAGTTGTTGGATACCAATATGTATAAGTGGTTGTGGTTTGAGGATACATTATTGGCAATGATTGACCATAATTACCCCCTGATTGGCTATATCCAAAATCGATTGTTACTACCGGATTACCAAGCGCACCGCTACAAACCTGGGCATATGATGGCTGATTAACAACCACCAAACCAAGTATAAAAAAGTAAACAGCACTGAATTGGTTTACAAAGAAATTAAACTTCGAAAATCGTTTTTTGATCTTCGTAGTAACCTTATCCATGAAGCAACTTGTTGATTTGCAGGTGCAAAGCAACCGAAAAAAAGGAAGGTCTACTTCACGCGAATGTCAAAACGCCTTTAGCCAAGGCATTTCTTGATTTTTGTCAATTTGGTTTTTGGGTTTATGGCGAAAAAAATAACATGGCTGAGGATGCACTGAAGATGTGCTTAAAGAGAATAGAAATTAATCAGCTTCCCAAAATGCTATAAAACAAAAAAGCACCCTTTTGAGGTGCTTTTGTTTTTTCTGCGGAAAGTGAGGGATTTGTAACCCTCTTTTAAATCGCTTATTTTCAGTTGGTTTCAAAGGTTTCAAAATTCGGGTCACCGAATTTACCACCTCTTATTTCTATTCAATTCGTATCAAATCGTATGGGGAAATTTAATGATTTTTCTTTATGCATACAAGCATTACTAATGAAGATCAATAGGATTCCTTTTCTAAAAATCAGGCTGTAAGAAAGCTGATGACTTGTTCAATTTTTAAACCTGTGTGCTGGCAGAATTCTTCAATGCTTACAAACTGATGTTTTTCTTTAGCAAGTTTCTTTTTGATTCCTCTTAACAACGATCTACCATAACGCTCACTTTTCCCGGTAATCTGTTGCACATCCTTGGGATAAATTACGACTCGGTTTTGTACAATGTTCATAGACTTCGTGCTTTAACTATGGGGTTGCCATACTCATTCCAGGCTTCATTTCCAACGGAAATAACTACCATTTACAAACATAATTTAATCTTTTTGATCATTATTGGCAAAATCGGAAAAATAGGGCAGAAGTGACCTATTCCGGAAGTGGGCAATAGGAAAGTCTTGATTTGCTTGAGAAATTAGGTCTCAACTTAAATTTTTATAGCAATGGCAAGACAAAAAGGTATCATTAAACTGAAAGGAACTATCGGGGATATTACTTTCTACAAATCAAGAGATGGGCATTTAGCACGTGAAAAGGGTGGGATCGATAAGGATCGAATTTATAACGATCCGGTCTTTCAACGGACCAGGGAAAATGGGGCCGAATTTGGCAGGGCGGGGAAGGCGGGTAAAGTTTTAAGAACGGCTTTAAGACCGTTACTGCAGAATGCAGCTGATGGCCGAATGGTCAGCAGATTAACAGGCGAAATGATGAAAGTAGTTAAGGCGGATGCGGTGAGTGAACGCGGGTTGCGAAATGTACTGGATGGCGAATTGGTACTCTTGCAAGGTTTTGAATTTAACATCAACGGGAAATTGAGAACCACACTTTTTGCACCTTATACTCCAACTATCGACCGCGTGACCGGGGAAGCAAATGTGAATATTCCTTCGTTTGTTCCCATTAACATGATCGCAACACCCGGAGGTGCAACGCACTTTAAACTGGTGAGTGCGGGAGTGGAGATCGATTTTGAAAATGAGGTTTACACTGTGCTGACGAATCAGAGTGCGGATCTTGCTTTGGATGCGACGCCAACGGCCGAATTGGATCTAACTGCAGCCTTGCCGGCGGCCAGCACCAAACCGCTCTTTTTGGCGTTGGGCATCGAGTTTTACCAGCAGGTGAACGGCAACTTGTACAGCCTGAAAAACGGTGCTTACAATGCCTTGGCTTTGGTGACCATTGATGGAGTCTAGCAAATGGCAGGCGCGGTTAAAATCTTTCGAATGGCTCAGGGAAAATCATCCACCCTGAGCCATTTGTATATCAACGGCATTTTTGGCTGTTACCTTTTGGAGGATGCGATTCGCCAAACAAAAGTGGCTGGTCATACCTGCATTCCTGAAGGATCCTATAAACTCCTGCTGAATACCTGGGGTGAAATGAATAAGGATTACTTGAAGCGTTACCCTAAGATGCATAAGGGAATGATAGAGCTTTCAGGGATACCCAATTTTAAAGCGATTTACCTGCACATTGGAAATACCATTAACGACACTGCAGGTTGTCCTTTGGTCGGGTCCTGGTTTAATATGGTTAATGGAGAGTTTGAAGTCTATCAATCGCGCCTGGCGTACGAGCGCATCTATCCGGTACTGGCTAAACTCATGGCTTTGGGACCAGTTCAATTAACTGTTACTAATCAACACCTCTTCTAAATCATGTCAGAACTTGGAATATTCTTTGGGTCCTTAATTAGCGTGCTGCTATCGGTGGTGGCATTCTTCATTCGGCAGCTGCACACCGATTTTCGAAAAGTAGAACGCGATCTGGTGGAAGTGAAAACCACTACCTCTTTGATCAAATCGGAGTTTAAAAACGGGCATGACCTTTTAAATCAAAAGGTGAACTACCTGGAAAAACGAATTGAAATCTTGGAACATCAACACTTTAAACAACATGAACACTGATCAAAAAATAACCCTGGCGCAACGGGTTAAATCGCCAACTCCTAAATTTTTCCGAAAGGTTCGCAATATTGGATTGGTAATTGGAGCTGTGGGCGGCGCCTTACTGGCCGCACCGGTCGCACTTCCAGCTATTGTTACCACCATTGCAGGTTATCTGGCAACGGTCGGAGTGGTGGCCTCGGCTGTCAGCCAGACTACGGTCAAGGATTAACCTGCTTCTTTCTTATATTTTTGCAAGTCCCGGGAAGACCCGGGCTTTTTGTTGTGATACCCTACCATAAAATAAATTCTCGATGGACGACCAAATTCCTATATCTAGCAGCCAATCGACATTAACGTCAACTCGAAAGAACTCCTTAAAGTTCGCTTAGGCAACCAAAATTCTTTTACGGCTATTTTGCAAGCGGGGAAGCGTATAAATGGACGGTGCGGAAGGCCTTGTGGGTTTATGCCGCTGAACGCTTGCAAACCCGTAGGGCTTGATAGCTGTAAAAGGGTTTATCTTTGGTGGAAGCGAGGTTTAAGGTTGGATGAACCGTGCCGACGACCGTAAAAAAGAGTAACGATATGCGGTAGGTTACCTCCAGGCTTTGTGGGTTATGACGGAAGCTTTGGGAGGTTATAAGGAAGAAGCCCCCACTATTGCCAATACGATGTTATAGCCAGTGGTGTCCGTTGCGTTCACTTAAAAACCTTGTTCAATTGATTTAATGTTAAATAAATTAATTTGCCCAATTTTCTCCTCGTGTATCACTATTGTCAACTTGGCTGGATACTTAAATTTCATCTCACTTAATCTAAATGTCCAAAGCATAATTTTCAATAAATCTTCATCTCCAATATTTTTATGCTCTTTAATTCTAGTAATTCCTGACCCAAATATTGGCACTGAAACATTCTTTTGAGCATAAATGCGATTTACTCTATCCCAAAAATTGATAAGAAATTCGATATACTCTGGCATGGTTAAAATTGCTCTATCATGCTCGTCAAATCTAGAGAAGGCGGTTAACAGAAAGTCATTATATACTATTATAGTACTCAACTTGAATTTTTTTGTTTTTCCACCCTGCTTTCTTACGACCTGAATCAAATCTTCATTTTCGGAATTAGCATTAATAAAATTGTCCAGCTCAGTGACTTTATCCTTAAAATAACGATTAATAAAAATCCCATTAAGTGACCTGCTAGAAATAATTTTATCGTCAACAATTGTGTCGAAATATTCATTAAATGATATCGCCTTTAGCCCTTCCTCTGTAAAAAGGTCACCGCGCTTAATATTAACAGTGCTTCCATCGATATTGATATTGATTTGCTTTAGGTTGTTAGCGTTTAACCATATTATTACATAAATAACTATTAAAGCGGCAAAAGATAAGTACCCAAAGTAGATTAAGCATTGCTTATATTCATCTGGAATAAAATTAAAAAGCAATATAAACGATATGATACCTGATATGATTGAAAAATATTTCCAAAAAATATTTCTGACATCTTTATCTAGAAACTTTACTTTCATATGCTTACTTGTACCAATAATCGTTAGGGCTTTTACCTGAGCCTAGTCTGAAATCTGAGTTGTTTAATGCATTCCTAATCGTTTCTTTGTTCAAAGGAACGTGTAAAACAGGAACTTTTGATTTCGAATCTCGGAATATTGGGAGTTTGTTCCATAAAGCTTTTACAGTATTATTCAATGCTGTTTTATCCCCATTTAGCAAATCACTGTTGTTTTTTAAATTTGGATATATTACAATGATTGGTAACCCCAAGGTATTGATTCCATAATCTATCTCTTCTCTCAATGCTCTTGAATTCAACGTATCAGAACCTAAGAACATAACAATGTTTTTGGAATTTCTTAATCTTTCTCGCAGTCTTGGTTTCAGAGTTGATTCCCAATCACTATTATCACGAACGTTATATGTTGTGTCATGGGCATTATTAAATGGAAAGGAAGTATCGGCACCTTTCCAAGCTTTCAGCATACTGTAATAACAGAAATCTTTGGTAGCATGGGCTCCAAGTGATGAATCACTAAATGGCTCGCTTACATAGAATGCGCAGTAGTTGTAAATCTTGCTCATATATCGTTTTTTAATTCTTTAAGGGTAAGTGTATTTTAAGCCATTGGCTATAACAATTAAATAGACGCAATAAAGTTGCGTCTATTCAGTATAAAACGTTGTTATGGCGCAAAAATAGTCACTTATTTTCCTAATCCAAGTACTAGAAGAGATTTGAAAAGACGCAGAAAACCATCCGACGCGGGAGGCCAAGCAGGTAAAACAGCCCTGAGCGTGCGTCGGGCATGTGCGGCGAGCCGCCTTGCGAGTGGAGGGAATGGTGGGAGCAAACAGCAGCCCGAGGTACGAGGGGCGGTTTGCGACCTATGTAGAAAGGACGTGGCTTTTGGAAGCTTGGGTTTGTGATTGGTCAAAAGCCGACGGCCTGCACTACACAAGGGTTGGCGGACTTTTTGGTCCTTTGGCTGCTTCGACTGCGCTCAGAAGGTACTTAGCGGCTAGGCTCAGGAGTATTCTTCGACTACGCTCAGAAAGACGGCTGCGTAGGGTAACAAAAAGTATGACAACCCGCAGCCTGACCGACCCGCAGGCGAGCCTAAACACGAGCAGCGTCCGGGATGGTAGCGGCCTAGTGAGCCTTCGACTGCGCTCAGGCTGACATGGGGAAGAGCACGGGATGACACGGGGGGAGTGCTCGGGCAGACTAGGCGGCTGCCGGCACGGAGGAAGCTGCTATGACGAGGGAGGAGCCGAAAGCAATGGGTATGACAGCCTGCCGCAAGGCACCCGAAGGGTATAAAGTGTCAATGTCCATTGTTACTTTATAGGCTGGCGTACCCATTGCCGGCGACGACTAAGGAATGCCGATTTACCTGCCCGTGCGGTGGTAATTTTAACGTTCATACCTTGTGAAATTTTCAAATCATCGCTATTACTTGAAAGAAATAGATATGTGCAGTTCCTATCCAAGGTATGTTTTTCATAGGTAGATGAGGCCTCGTTCTTAATTGAGCGAAGCTTTTTAGTTTTTTATCGCATCCTTAGATTTTCTTGGCCCTGAATAAATGGGTACTAGTATTGTAAAAGGTAACTGAACGCTCAGTTATGCTTTATAAGAACAGGATTCAATTTAAGTTAGTAATTCATTGGGTTTTCTCTTATTTATTAAGGTTAACACTATAAAGCCAACGATACCCGAAAGTGTTGAGGTAATTAAGATAGCAAACTTTGCTTTCGTTTGTAGTTCTGGATCTTTAAATGATAAGAGGGCAATGAAAATAGACATTGTAAATCCAATTCCACCAAGAAAACCCAATCCTAAAATATGTGACCAGTTTGCTTTATTGGGAAGTTTTCCCAATTTTAATTTTACCAGAATCCGAGACATACACATAATTCCGATTGGTTTACCCAAAAACAGACCAACTAGAATACCTAAACCGAAATTGCTAGTAATGCCGTCAATCAAATCTCCTTGAAATGGGATATTGGTATTAGCAAGCGCAAAGATGGGCATAATGATAAAATTCACCGGTTTTATTAAAAAGTGTTCCAGCTTCTCCAGCGGTGATTCCACTTCTCCCTCTGTAGTAGGAATAGTCATTGCGGTGAGTACTCCGGCAATGGTAGCATGAATACCTGAATGATGAATCAGGTACCACATAAACATCCCGAGTATAAGATAAAATCCTAAGTTTTTAACACCAAAGCGATTAAAAAGTAACATGAAGGCAAATATTCCAATGGCCATTGCTAAATAACCCAAATGCAATTGTGTGGAATAAAATATGGCAATTACTAAAATGGCAATAAGATCATCAACGATAGCCAAGGCAGCTAAAAAGATTTTTAATGAAGCTGGCACCTTGTTATTTAAAAGTGAAAGTACACCCAATGCAAAAGCAATATCAGTGGCCATTGGAATGCCCCAGCCATTCTCGGCATTTGTACCCCTATTGAATAAAAGAAATATAATAGCAGGAATAATTGCACCGCCAAAAGCGGCCGCAATAGGTAAAGTCGCCTTTTTTGGTGTAGATAACTCGCCTTCAATAAGTTCTCTTTTAATTTCTAACCCAACCAGTAAAAAGAAAATGGCCATTAGACCATCATTAATCCACTGTATAATTGGATACTTTAGCTGAAGAAAAAGCGTAGAAACGCCTAACTCCTTATTCAAGAACTGTTGGAACGTCTGTGCTAAAGAGGAATTGGCAATAACTAAGGAAATAATTACGCATATAATTAGCAAGACACCGCCAATAGCTTCGGATTGTACAAATTCTTTAAAAGGAATGAGGTTGATTTTTATGATTCTTTTATTCACAGGGTATTTTTAAAAAAGAAATTTGAAGTTTAATGAAATAACATCTTCAGTATAAATCTATACGGAGCATCTAAAAAGTAAAACTGATTTCATGGGACTGTTTTTTCATTTCGATCTCGAAAATAAAAAAGTTTTAATTAGAATCTCTTTTTTGACAGGGTTAAAGCGGCATCTGGAAGGTGCATTTGACTCAATCAAAACAGCCCCAGCTACAGACCTAAAGGAGAATTCCACAAAAAGAAACAAACAGTGTCCGAAATAACCAACATATAAATTTATAAGCTAAAAGGAAAGTCAATTTAAAAAATAGTGCTTTTGAACATATGGGACTGGTTGTTAAGGTGTTCAAACAAGAGGGGTTTTTAACTTTTTAATTCAGTTTCAGTTGGAATCATAATTGAATATTGGGGGCGGTTTGGTTTAATTGTTAAAAATCGGCTATAGCTCCCCGCTATGCCGTTTTTTTTTGCCGCTATTTTTTACATTAAGAGAAGACAATCAAAATATATGAGCGTATTAGCACCTTTTGAAATATCAATTGCCCATGAAGGCTTAAGTTGTAAGGCCTTTGTAACGGCCAATGTTGGTGATGAGGCCATTGAGTTTGAGATTACACTAGATGACCGAAAGTTTCGAATATTTTGGAACAATAATATGGAGCAAGAAATCCCTAATCTTTTTCCTCGATATTTTTCTCCGGATGCATATTCCTTTAATGGTAACACACACCTCTATAAGGCCATAGTGGGTGAACTGTTGGAGGTTTTATGTGATCGAATAATTAATCTTTCGGCCTCGCAGCAGGTGACTTACGGCTTCAGTAATCTAATTCTAAAACGATAAGAAAATGAGCCTAATTTTAGCTATAGCAGGGATTTTATGGTTGTTACCCATAATTATCATTGTCTGTTCCAGTAAAACCACAGGGCGCGAAAAATTAGCCTGGGTATTGGCTGTGATTTTTATATCTTGGTTTGCCTGGATTTTTTACTTGTTACTGGCTCCAATTAAAAAGAATTAAAGTTGACCATAAAATTTATAAATAAATGAACGTATTAGCGCCTTTTGAAATAACACTTGCCCATGCTGGGAATAATTACCAGGCATTTGTCACACCAATTGATGGATGTGAAGTTGTTCAGTTTGAAATTTTACTTAACGGGAAGAAATTTTTAATTAACTGGGAAAATAATATTGAAAATGAGGTTCCTACTTTGTTGCCTCAATATTTCTCGCCTGATGTTGAATCATTCCAGGGCAATGATGTATTGTATAAGCTGATGCTTACAGAAATGTTGGAGGTTTTATGCGATCGGTTTTGTTAATCCTTCCACTGTGCTCACCTTTCGACTACGCTCAAGTTTCTTAATCACTTAAAAATAACCTTAATTGAAATTGGTGTTTTTATATGGGTAATGTTACTTATTGTCATGCTATAAGAGCTGATGGTGTTAGAATTGATATTGAATCGGTTAATCAGGAGAACCGATTTCAAGAATTTTATTGTATTGATTGTGGTAATGAGCTTATACCGAAGTTAGGTAGTGTTAATGCTCATCATTTTGCTCATAAAAGTGATGTTCATTGTTCTGGTGAGACTTATTTACATAAGCTTGGGAAGTTAGTTTTTAGAGAAACTTATCTTAAGTGTCTGCAGGAAGGATTACCGTTTTATTTAGAACGGTATAGACTTATTCATTGTAACAGGTATGAATTTTATCGTTCTTCAGATTGCGATAAGCATGGAGTTGATACAATTGATTTGACGCAATATTTTAAGAATATAGTTGTAGAATCTCGTGATGGTTCGCTTGTTCCTGATTTAATGTTGTTAGATGATAAAGGCAATAAGGTTTATATTGAAATTGCCGTCACTCATCAATCTTCAGAACAGAAGATTGAATTTGGTAATAGGATTATTGAATATGTCATTAAAACTGAAGCGGATTTGAGTTTAATTAAGGATTGTTATGTTTCATATCCCTTTGATTTTAATTTTTATTCTCCAGAATGGATTCATCAAAAGGATAAGATTAAGCGATATAATTTTAAAGATATTATTGAAGGTGAATCGCCAGGTTCTTGTAATTGTTCTATTCAATTGCCGGTATTTTTTATATCTAGGAAGTATTCAACGCCTTATATTAAGGAATTATCATTGCAAAGAATTGAGTCACTGATTAAGTATAATACCGCTTTATATTATAAAATTTTGGATTTAAGTCCAAGTTGTAGGGATCCTTATGATTTATTTGCAAAGCAAGTTGTTAAGGCTTTTGATTTAGGAATTGATTTTAAAAATTGTTTTTTATGTAGGTACCATTCTAGAGAATCTAATAGAATGGTTTTTTGTAATGTTTCTCAAGAAACTGGAGGTTCAGTTTTTTTAAGTAAGGATTGTGTGAAATTTGAACCAGATGAGATTATGTATCAACGATATCGTTAAAGTAATGGGATGATCATTTTGAGGTCGACTTCGTTCAAGATTAAACGACTTTTAACGCTTGGCTTTTTTAAGCCAAGCGTTTTTATTTCGACTCCCTTCGACTTCGATCAGGAGGACTTCGGCCCTACTAAAGAGACATCAAAAAGATTTGCTTTGCTAAAAAATGCTGCTCAACTTTGCTAATTAAATTAGTATATGTATCATGAAATTTCTTTTGAGTATAATGGTAAAGTTTACAAGAGAACGGTTGTGGAAGCCATGAGAAGTGGTTTTGTTATGCAATCGAAAGGGATTGACTATTGGTTGCAATATGATGCTGATGCAAATTCCTGGCGTTGTGAAACGGGGGCAATTCCCGAAAACCTTATGGCTTTGATTTCAATAGAACTGCATAAAATTAAGAGGTATGGAAAAAGTCGTCCGCGGAATAAAAGTAGGTATAAAGGAACGTGGTAAAGAAGTTCGTAAACTGTGTATGGTTTACGATGGCGGCAGTGATGTGGGTTATGCGGAGCTATACCTTAGCGGTAAGTACATAATGGCTGATATTTTTTATAAGCCAAATGTCCGGATTGAAATTTACCGGCCTTATGTGGTTTACCTGAACAATGCTGTTTTTAAAATCATGCTCACAACCAGGGTGGAACTTAAAGCCCCTATTGAATATATTTCAGAGCAGTTGGAAAACAGAAATGATATGGATGGGGTTGACTATATTTATGATGATTTTTAAAAGGAGTTCCCAATGTGTTACAACTATAAGAACGAAGCCAAAGCCGATGAAATGAAGAAGCGGTTTAAACGGAATATGTTGGAGGAGGATGAAAATGCTTATCAACCTATGTTTAAAGCCTTCGGTTTTGACCCCCCACGGATGCCCCCGTATCCGGAGTTGGCGTTGTTGATGATGTAAAAAAAGTGTTGCCTACTATGCAAACTATGAAACCAAAAGTATGATACCGCAAAAAATACTAGCCTTATTTGAGTTTATAGATTATTTGGACAAGAATAAAAAGAGTTATATTGAAAAGTATATTCCATTGTGCAATGAGCTACAAATTCTTGATGAACAAAGAAGCAAATTAAAACCTGAAAGGAATTACATTGAAAAACAGGAATATGACTATATTCAGGACCAAATAAGTGCGAAATTTTCACCGATTCTATCGAATATTTATGCTCCAGTTTCAGAGAAACTTATAGAGTTAGGCATTTGGACTGGCGAGAATAACTATTCGAGCATTTGGAATAATAACATTTCCGCAATCTCTGATTTTAAAAGGAATTTCACATCCGAAGATGTTTTACAGGTAATAAATTATAAGGTAAAATATTTGACCTTTCGAACTGAAACAAATAGTAATTTCCTTTGCCTACAACTGATTTTCAATGAGTTGGATGAAATTTTTAAAACCCTTTTTGATTTTTTCAAAGACACAAATGAAAATGAATTTAACAGCTTTGAAACTAAAACCATTAAAGTGGATAGTTTAGAAGAAGCAGTAAAGGGCTTAATTGAAAAAAAAGGAAATAATATTAGTTTTTCTATTCCTTCTGAAAAGTTTCATTATGGACTGAATGAAACACAAATGCAAAGAATTGCAAACATAAAAAATGAAATAGTTATGGGAGACAAAATTGAAGTTGGAAACATATCCAATAACTCAGGACAAATTATTATTGGAAAAGAAATTAGAATTTCCGACTCTTTAAATGGCAAACAAGAAACTTTCGAAAAAATAGAAGAATTAATTAAGCTCATTAGACAAGAGCCAAATATAAGTGATGAACAGAGGCAAAATCTAATCACCAATTTTGACAAAGTAAAAGAAGAAGTATTGGAGGAAATGCCAGACAAATCTAAAATTTTCAAATGGCTTTCAAACACTAAAAGAACTTTGGAAAACCTAGTTTTAACCCATGAAGCGATAGATGCCATAAATTGGGTTTACAAAAATCTAAATTTTCTTATTCAGCAAATTGGCGGTTGATAAAAATGCGCAGCAGGTAACGTTAACTGTGAAAAAAAACTAAAATAGTATACAGATTATCTTGCAGCTTTTCTTGGTTGTTGGGTGCTGTTAAGGCTTTGCTTCAACAGATCCAACAAATTATCAGAACGTTTTGTGGTTGTGGTTTCAACCACTTTCTTTTTGTCTTTTACTTTGCCTTTGGCTTTATCTTCGATGAGTTTAAGTAATGCACGCGAGTACATGTTATGATAATCGGAAATATCAAACTTTTTGGAGGTTTGACTGATATAGGAAACAGCGGTATTTAATTCTTCCTTCTCAATTTTAACAGGTTCCTGGACTAATTTATCAACCGGCCTGATTTCCTCAGGAAAATGCAACTTCTGAATTACAAGGATTCCATTAACCGGAACTACTAGACATAAGTTTTCTGCGGTACGCAAGACAAAACGACCTAAACCTGCTTTTCCTGTTTTTTCTAATGCCTGAGTGAGTAAACGGTAGGCCTTAGCTCCTTTCTTATCGGTTGTGGCATAATAGGCGGTTTCAAAATAGATGGGATCAACTTCTGACATATCAATGAAGTTTTCCAACTGTATCATTTGGCTTTTCTCAGGAGCTGCTGCTACAAAATCGGCATCTTCCAAAACCACTCTTTTGCCATCGTACTCATAGCCTTTTACAATATTTTCTTCGGGCACTTCTTTGCCGGTTTCGCCATTTACTTTTTTGTATCTAATACGTTCATGGTCTCTTTTATCCAGCATGTTCAATTCCAAGGAACTGGATTGCGTTGCTGGTACCAGGCTAATTGGTATTGATACTAATCCAAAACTTATTGTTCCACTCCAAATTGACGGCATCTCTCTAAATCTTTTTGGTATAACAACAAGTTGTAAGGGAGGTTTTAATTATTCGCCTTGACCAAGATTAGTATACTCATTGTAGGTTACGCACTTATTGCATGAGATATTCATAATCCCGGTCGTGAGACCTCTGTTTTATTTGCAATATAAGAATCAGTCTTGCAGTCTTTGGTCTAGGTTACCAACTCCAGGTACTAACATTCCATCTTGGTCCAGTTCATCAGGGTTTCCTATTAGATACAATTTGCAGTTCGGTATTTCATTTTTAAGTTCTTCAATACCTGATAAAGAATAAAAACACGTTGTGATTATTAATTTGTTGGGCATTAACTTTTGATATGCTGATTTAGCCAAAGTTACGGCTGTGCATCCTGTTGCTAAGACAGATTTAGCAATAATAACGGCGTCAATAGCTTGGCCCCTTGGTGTTTCAGGTAATACTAATGATCGCACTGGACTAGTGTAAGTGGCTTTCCCTCTTTCACCGCTAAAATCCATATAGCCAGTAATTGGATTTTTAATACATTGCGCTATTCCTTTAAGAAAAAAATTATAATCATCTTTAGTACTTACAATAACGACGTTGCTTTTTTTGAATGAAAATCCCAAAAAATCCTTTTGAAGCGGGGTGTTAATTTTATCCATATATGTAAATTCCTCGCTAACAATCTCAGATCCAATTAAATTTCCAATTTTTATCAGACTTTGTCTTAATTCATCCTTTGGGGTATTACAATTTCTAATAGTTGTTAATAAAGCACTACCATAATTATTAGTACTAATTTTTATTGAGTCCATTCCCTACTTTTTATTTGAAGTTCACTCATACACCCCCAGAAATTATTAAATATTTCTTTTGCACTAAAATGTATAGTATACGTTTTACCGAAAAAAATATAAGTTAACTCAACCAAATCCTTTGCAACGCTATAATAAACCTCAGCATTAGGCTCAGGTTTTTCTTGTTTAGCTAATCTCACAAAATGGTCTAAATAGGTCAGATTGTTTCCTAAAGCTGCTCTATTCTTAATCCAAGATGTAAACGATTTCTTTACATAATTTTGTAGCTCGTGAGAATAATTAAATGTAACCCTCCAATAGCCTTTATAATAATCACAAACTTTTTTAATAAAGGCTTCTTGATCTAAATCTTTTTCTTCTTCATTAACAGCTTCATTTTTTAAAAAAACTAAAATTTTAGTAGGGTCGTCTCTAAATGCCGCATCGAATTCAACTTCTGTGGCTGATTTGCCATCCGGTAGTTTTGACCCAAAATCTTTAGATAAGATTAGAATATATAAATCACAGTTTTTCGCAATTTCAATGGTCTTTAAACTTGAACTTGATGAAAAGGATAAATCATTGACAGGATCTACACCTTGCAATTCAATTAAATCATTTTTACTAAATAGTTCTTTAATTGCGTCCCTCTCAGCCGCCAATCCACGGCCAACTGAGCTTATCATAACATTAATTTTCTCCATTAAAACCTCAAGAAATTTTGTAATTCACCGATAAATTCAAATCTTAAGACTGTTTTTCCTTCAAATTCTACTTTTTCATTAAACATTTGAATAGGCCGAACCCAAATACTGTAATCTCCATACAGTCTTTGATAAACAACTAATTCCTCTAAAGTCTCACTATGTTTAGCAAAACTAATCACATTATAAAAACCTCCTTTATAATGTTTGTACTTTCCAACTTTAATCATATTTAAGTATTTGTGATCTTTATTGATGTCCGTAATAATTTTACTTTATTATTCCGTCACGTTTACATTTCAAAAATGTATACAAAAAAAGTTCAAAAGCATTTATTTTTACTTTTTCACTTTCTATCTCTATTTTTTCTGTAATTCTAAATAGATAAGGGTATTCACTAAAATCTCTTTCCTCATAGTAATTATAATGAAGGATTTTTTCTGAAACAGGACATTTAATTAAATAACTATTTGTTGTAGATCTGTTTTGTCCATTAAAAATCTCAATAGGAGAAATCAAAAAGGGTAAGCAATAAGATATAAGAGGTCTATCGATAGAATCAATGGAATTTAAATAAATATCTGTGCCTATAGGGTTATATGAATCACTATATGCTTGCGTGAGTTTCTTTAATTTAATCTCCACTGAATCGTAATCAGGAAACAGACTATGCAAAAACTTAATAAGAAAAATAAATTCAAATTTAGTTGCAGACTGCTCCCTATTGGTGGTAGTAGTTTTAAATTTAAAACGTGGTATTTCTATTGATTTTAAGTTTATCAAAGATCTAAGATTCAACTCCTTAGATTCAATAAGCATATATAATATCCATTCTGCGACTCTGTAAATATTCGAGTCCGGATCCAAGAAATTATATTTTTTTATTAAATCGGCGGGTATGTTTATGATTTTGCTTTTAAGTATTTTGAAAAGTGTTTCTTTTAAATAACGACTATTATCGAAATGGAATGGTGATAGAGAATAAAATTTATCAATATAGCCACTGAAATCAACTCCAGCTCCATAACGATGAGCAAACATTTTCCGAATATTGTTTATATCGCAAACGAAAATAATTTTATCAAACCCAAATTTATTTTGCTCAGTTACGCTATCATAGTGAGCACTAAAAATATTGAATAGACGAAAAACATGCTCAGGATCTAATCTGTCTAAGTCATCAATAATTAATACAGTTTCTTTAATTTCTGAATCGGTTTTGGTACGGTCCAAAAGTGATGATATCAAATTTGTAATATCATCCATTTCGTTAACCCCAGGCTTATTATTAAACTTCTCTAAATAAATTTCAATTAATTTTTCTTCATCTGTTTCGATTTCTTTTTTAAAAGCTTTAAAATCCTTAAAAAAATCTTTTAGTGCTATTAAAATATCTTTAGCAGGTTTGCCAACTTTGCCCGATGCCTCAATAATAGATTCTACTAAAGGAATAAAGTCAATACGATGTTGACCAAAAACCTGACTGGTAAGTAAAGTAGAGAATTCTTCTTTTTGCAAATCAATTTCATTTCTGTATTTATGAAGTAATTCACATAAAATGTCAAATTTGATTAATTCAAATACATCATCATTATTGGCTACTGTATAATGAACAGGATAAAGTTTGATAACAATATATATATCTTCCCTTTCATTAAAGAAATCGTTTAAAAAAGTAGATTTACCGGCTCCAAATGGAGCTGAAAACAATATTCGCTTATTTTCTTTATAATCAATATGTGCGTTAAATTCTTGGATAATACTTGTTTGAGTAATCTTAATGGGGTTTTCTTTTACTAATATTTCGTGACTTGGTATAAGGTTGCTCATTATTCCCCTCCCTCCACTAGCTTAATCTCCTCCTCCGTTAACTCATATAGCTCATAAACCAATTGGTCGATTTCTTTTTCCAAATCACTTGTATCTGCTATTGGGTCAGTTTTTTTGATGGAAAGAATTTGGGTTACCTTCTCGATTAAAATTTCTCGTTGATCTTCTGAGCCTTTTGCAATAGGAATTTGGCTGAAGTATTTCCAAATTAACTGACAACCATTTTGTATAGCGGTGCAGTATTTCGTTGTTAAATACCAACCAATTTTTGAATTTAGAATACCCAGTAAAACCTTGTCGTCCGTAGGCATAATCCACATGGAATCATTGCAGTATAAACCTTGTTCATCATAAATGAAACAAGGCTTTACTTGAAACTTTTGATACATGATTTTAGGTTTCAGAAACTCTGACCAGTACGCAATACTATCTTGTGTCTCAAACCATTTATTTGAGGTTTTTTTTCTTGAACCATTATTGCCACTTTGTTCTAATCGTTCTTTCCCAAAACTCATCAGGTGGTTTTTTATACCGGGATAATTTTCAATATCTAAATTCAGATTTGGGAATGTAGAGATTAACCAAACTCCATCTGATGTTGCAAACCAAGGTTTAATATCTCTGCCCCTAAGTACTGGTTTAATAATTTCTGCCGAGAATGGATCTTCTTTTATAATTCTCTCTCTTGTTTCCTCGTCAATTACAAATGCTTCAGTCAGGCCTGTGAGTACACCTCGATAAGAATTCCCTCCAACATAACTTTCAAGAAAAGAAAACTTAGATTGTAGTTTTTCCAATAATTGCAGATGCTCACTGCCGCTTAATACCCAAGTATCTTCTGTTAGTTTATTTTGAGGTGACTCAAATGAAATGTCATTTACATAATCAGCAAATTGAAGTTGATGTTTTAGTGTTTCAACATTTGCAACAACAAAAGAATTAATTGAAGGCGCTTTTCTTAAATGTATAATACATGGGTAAGTTGTAGCCTCATCAAAAACTTGTAAATCGCCAAAATCTGTAATCTGTGTTAGACTGTGATTTAACAAGAAATTACGAAGAGGTTTACCGTATCCCGTTTGCATCCATTTATTAGGCATAATGTAAGTAAACTGCCCAGTTGCCTTTAATACATCAAATCCTTTTTCTACAAAGAACACATATAAATCGGCCGTACCACTGTACGTCTTATAATTACCTTGTAAAAAGCCCTTTTGATCTTTAATTTCTTCTTGCCTGATATAAGGAGGATTCCCAATCACCACATCAAAACCTACAAAATCGCCTTCGTCATTTAAAACTTCCGGGAACTCAAAGCGCCATTCAAAAGCGTTTTCGTAAATCTTATTATTTTTAATTTCTTCTACTGCGGCTTCCAGCTTGTCGGTTTCGGCGGTTAAGGCGCTTACTTTTTTGTTCCAGACGGCCTTTTCTTTTTTACCCAGTTCAAACAGGCCTGTTTGGGTGGTAAGAGTTACTAATTCGCCTTTAAGCTTGTAGAGTTTTAGGATTTTAGGATCGTTCTTATTGATCTCGCTTCTGAAATCGCCTTTTATGGTTTCAATGAGGCGTTCCATTTCACGTTTTTGCTCTTTGCTTTCGGCATTGCGATAGGTTTTTACGGCAGTACGGTACATTTCCACGTTCCACTTACTTTTCTTTAATGCCTGTTTTAAGTCGGCATCTAGGGCAAAACGACTGATGAGTGAATTACCGCATTTGATGTTGATGTCGATATTGGGCAGGGTTTCAAGTACCAACTCATTTTTGTAATAGGCATTTTTTAACAGTTCTATCCATAGCCTTAAGCGGCATATTTTTACCGAATTGGGATTAATATCGACGCCAAAGAGGCAATTTTCAATAATGGTTTGCTTTTCGTGGAACAGGGTTTCCTGAATGCGCTGGCTTTCTTTATTGGCAGGGTTATATTCAAATAAATTGCCATCTTCATCGGTTACCACTAACTCGTCATTTACCACTTCTACATGGTACTCTTTTAATCGTTTTCCCTGACGATCTTGTAAAACCTTCAAATCGTTTTTAATGGCAATGATTTCATTTAAGGCTGATACCAGGAAGTGACCGGAGCCTACTGCAGGGTCACAAATCTTCAGACTGTTTATAATGGTATTGGCTTCGGAACGGTCTTCAATTTTATCGTATAGGTCTTCAATGGTTTCACACTTCCAACCTTTAGCCTCGTTAAACTTTTGCACCACAGCCCTGCGAATGGTTTCGCGGCACATGTACATGGTAATAAAGCCAGGCGTAAAGAAGGAACCGTCCTTATAACCATTTATTTTTTCGAAGATCAAACCTAAAACGGAGGCATTGATGAGGGTCTTATTATCTTCCTGTATTTCTTCTGAACCTTCACCCGCAAAATCATAGGCATCTAAAAAATCGAATAAATATTCAAGAGTGCTGATTTCACCGGTTTTCTTTGTGCCTGTTAAATCTTTTAGTACCGTGTTTGAAAGTGTCGGCAACATGCCTCTATCGTCCAGATTGCTGACAAAAAGGGTGAGATGTTCTAACTCTGTTGGTTCAAACAATGAGCTGTTTAAATAAGGCACCTTCCCAAATCGTTTTATGACTTCTTCGTCACGATCTTCAACTTTACGGGCTAACACCTGAAAAAATAAGCTGTTTAAATCGTCAAAGTCGCGAATTCTAGTACGACTTAAAAAGGCATACGATTTATCTCCTTTATGATAGCTGATCAGTTGGGCCTCTAACAACTTTAAGAAAAGAATACGGTTTACCCAGGTTATCACCAACTCTAAACCCACGTTGAATAGGCGTTCCTGATGGTTATCACCATATTGAGAAGGTTTTTCTAAACGTGAAATCTTATCAAGTGAATCGAGCTGTTTAATGGAGTTTTCCAAGAGGGAGCCGCTGTTACGCTCTCCAACTTTTTTACGCTCAATGAGTTTTTTACTACCTTCTTTGGTTTCAGTTAAACCAATAATATGGAGCAATTCGGAATAGAAACGTTTATCTAAACTGTTGCTATCATTGGTGAATGGTAGTTTTAGTAAATGCTCTGGGGATAATAGTTTAAACAGGGCAATCAGCTTGGTGTCGTCCTGTTTATCTTTATTACGTAACGGCTTATTGTACTCCTTTAAGTCGAAATGGGTAAACTGAATTTCCGCGGCTACTGTTTCAATAAGAGGACCGGCAATTTCTTTATAAAAGAAATCTGTTTTACTGCCAGATAAACGACCTTCTTCAAAGTCGGTAAACTGTTTAACCAATGGCTTATTTTGCGCAAAATGCTTTTCAAATGAGGCTACGTCAAATATAAACCACTCATAAATATTAGTAACTACCAGGTGTTTTATTTCAAGGTTCTTATGTGTGATTCTTTCCCGCAAATAATACAACACCAATTCCTGAAAGGCTTTGGTATTGATGTTATTTTCTTTCAGCATTTCGGCCCTGTTAGTGGGGCTTTTAGCCTCAATTAAAACGCCCACCGTTGATTTGGCATCTTTGCCATTATGAATGACCAGATCATTCCGTCCCTTGGTATTTACAAAATGATCCGGGTTATAATAGGTGTTCTTTAAAAAGTCGGCAATAAGGTTTTTATGGAACTCTTCCGTTTCTTTCTCGTTGATCTGATCAAGCAAATGGATCAGATTGGCCTTGAATTTTTCTATTTCAGAACGGTTAGGCTTAACTTTTAAAAACGCTTTGTTTAATGCTTTTCTCGGATTTAAAATGATGTTATCAGAAATCAAATTCATGCAATAGCCACTAATGATAAGTTTGCAAAATAGTGAAAAGCAAGGAAAATTAGCCTCTCAAAAAATCCTACTTCTTGCTTAAGCACATCACTAAAAACGGGCTCAATAAATTTCAACTAATAAAAATATTTATTTACTTTAGCTATTGATGCGTAAATACAAGCAAATATGGGCAGCGTTATTTTCCGTTCTGATTTTAATATCAGCAACGGGATTCTCATTGTCTGTTCATTTTTGCGGACAAAAAGTCGATAATTTTTCTGTGTTTACAAAAGCGCATGACTGCGGCATGATGGATATCAAGTCCGTCACTGCAGAAAAGAGTAACCCATCAGCAATTGTTTTCAAGAAATTTTGCTGCGAGGACAAAACCTTCCAGGTAAAAGCACAGGAGTTTAAATTAGAGCCAAAAGTTCATATTCCTTCTGTCGACTTCAAGTTGCTGAATACCTTTGTTTATGTTTTCTCATTTGTAAAATATTATCTCCCTGAAATTTCTATTAACCACGCACCCTTAGTCACGGGTGATAAATATTGTTCACTCTACTCTGATACTGCAGCCTACCTGCAGGTTTTCCGTATTTGATTTATTCTGCCTTTTCTTAAGTGGTAAGTGTTTCATTCTTACCCTATATCCTATTCTATTTTCTATAACTAGTTAACTAGTCTTACTATTTATGATTGAAAAACTTATTTCCTTTTCATTAAGGAACAGGTTTATGGTACTCTTGGTGGCTATCGTGCTCTTTGGCTGGGGAATACACTCCGTCCGAACCAGTAAAGTAGATGCCATCCCCGATCTTTCCGAAAATCAGGTAATCGTTTTTACCGAATGGATGGGCCGGAGTCCGCAAATTATGGAAGACCAGATAACTTATCCACTGGTAACCAACCTGCAGGGCATCCCCATGGAAAAATACGTTCGGGCCAACTCCATGTTTGGCATGAGCTTTATCTACATCATTTTTGAAGATAATGTGGACATCTACTGGGCCCGCTCACGCGTATTGGAAAGATTAAGTTCGGCAATTAACCTATTACCGGCAGGAGTAAGTCCACAACTGGGACCTGATGGTACCGGCGTGGGACACATCCTTTGGTATACTCTGGATGCCCCCGGAATGGACTTGGGCGAACAACGTGCGGTCCAGGACTGGTATGTAAAATTTGCTCTTCAAAATGTATCGGGTGTTAGTGAGATCGCTTCATTTGGTGGATTTCAAAAAGAATATGAAGTAACCCTTGATCCGAACAAGCTAAACTACTACGGATTAAGCGTTGCCCAGGTTATCAATACTATCAGAACCAACAATAATGAAGCAGGCGGACGCAAGTTTGAGTTAAGCGACATCGGTTACATCATTAAAACTACAGGGTACATTAAATCCATCGGCGAGTTAGAAAATCTTCCTGTAAAAACCAGTCAAACTATCCCTGTAAAACTCAGCGACGTGGGTACTGTGCAGCTCTCGGGTGGAAATCGTTTGGGAATATTTGATGTGAATGGAGAAGGGGAAGCCGTCGGCGGAATCGTGGTGATGCGCTATGGTGAAAATGCCGATGCAGTGATTACAAATGTGAAAGCCAAAATGACAGAAGTGGCAAAGGGCCTTCCCAAAGGGATGAAATTCAATATTATGTATGACCGTAGCGGACTGATTGAAGAATCAATTAATTCAATAAAGAGAACGCTGATCGAAGAAATGATCGTGGTTTCGCTGATCGTGATCGTTTTTCTTTTCCATTGGCGAAGCGCCTTGAGCATTATCATTCAAATACCGATCACTCTTGCTGCAAGTTTCATTTTGCTGAATGCTTTTGACATTAGTTCAAACATTATGTCTCTAACGGGTATCGCTTTGGCTATTGGGGTAATTGTGGATAATGGAATTATTATGGCCGAGAACTCATACAAACATTTGGCTACTAGGCAAGCTGAATTAAATAAAGAAAAACAGTTAATCAAGAATAAGGAAACTCGCTATGTGGAATAAACTAAAAAAATGGCTGGGCATCGGTTCTTCCAAAGAACGAGATTACGTTGAGTTATCCCGCGAAGAGCGCATGGAGATCATTGAAAAATCGTGCAAGCAGGTTTCAAGAGGTGTGTTTTATTCAACAATTATCATTATCACCTCATTCTTACCTGTATTCCTGCTAAGCGGGCAAGAGGGAAAACTGTTTCACCCGCTTGCTTACACCAAAACGTTCATCATGATCATTGATGCGCTTTTAGTGATCACTTTAGCGCCGGTAATGATTTCCTTTTTCATGAAAGGAAGATTTAAAACGGATGAGGAAAACCCTATCAATCGGTTTCTAGAAAGAATTTATGAACCGGTAATTCGTTGGTGCATAAAGCATCGCAAAACCACCATCGGCTTAAACATTATTGCGCTACTTATCAGTATTCCATTGGTATTAAGCATGGGGCGCGAGTTTATGCCTCCGTTGGATGAACAATCCATTCTGTTCATGCCGGTAACGTTGCCTGATGTTTCCAATGCAGAAGCCAAACGCATACTGCAGGTACAGGATAAGATCATCAAATCTGTTCCTGAGGTGGAGAAAGTGCTGGGCAAAGCGGGCAGGGCCAGTACGGCTACCGATAACTCCCCCATCAGCATGATTGAAACGATCATTATGCTGAAACCCAAATCGGAATGGCGGGAGGGCATTACTAAGAAAGATCTCGTTGATGAGTTGGATACTAAGCTTCAAATACCCGGAGTGGTAAACGGCTGGACTCAACCCATCATCAATCGCATCAATATGTTGGCAACAGGTATACGCACCGATGTGGGTGTAAAAGTGTACGGCCAGCGACTGGATAGTATTGCCCTAGTTTCTGAAAGGGTTAAGACGCTGTTGCAGGACATCCCTGGAGTAAAAGACCTGTATGTTGAGCCTGTTACCGGCGGCAAATATTTGGAAATCGATATTGACCGCGAGAAACTGACGCGTTATGGTTTATCTATTGATGAAGTGAATATGACGGTTGAATCAGCCTTGGGCGGAACCCCTTTCACTAATACCATTGAAGGTCGTCAGCGATTTAATATACATGTACGCCTGGCGCAGGATTACCGCAACAGCGTAGAGAAAATTAAGCGTATTCCGCTCAACGCTTCGGATGCAGGAATCGTTCCGCTTTCATCGGTAGCTAATATCAAATTTGTTGATGGCCCACCTATGATCACTTCAGAAAATGCCATTCTGCGTGGAGCTGTCATGTTCAATGTTAGGGAAAGAGATCTGGGTACTACCGTTAATGAGGCGATAAAAAAATTGAACAACGAGCTGAATTTGCCCAACGGCTATTTCGTTGAGTGGAGCGGTCAATACGAAAACCTGATCAGCGGGGAACGTACACTAATGCTCATTCTTCCAATCGTGTTAGTGATCATTTTCCTGTCGTTGTATTTTGCTTTCAAATCCCTCCGAGAAGCCTTCCTCAGTCTTATTACAATACCTTTTGCCTTGATTGGTGGGGCGTATATGGTTTATTTCTACGGAGTAAACCTGTCGGTGGCTGTGGCCGTTGGATTTATCGCGCTGTTTGGTATTGCTGTTGAAACCGGTGTGGTAATGGTGATCTACTTGAACGATGCCATGCGCCAACTAGTAACATTAAAAGGCAATTCACGAGAAACAATTTCTAACGAAGAATTAAAAGAATTTGTGATCGCAGGTGCTGCCAAACGTCTCCGTCCTAAACTAATGACCGTTTCAGTAGCCTTGTTCGGTTTGGTGCCGGTTTTATGGTCGATGGGTGTGGGCAGTGATGTAATGAAACCGATTGTATTGCCGATGATCGGAGGTGTGTTGACTTCATCAACCCATATTTTATTGGTTACGCCACTTATCTTTTTAATGACTAAAGAGTATGAACTGCGAAAACATGGAAAAATGGAGGTTCACGATGTGCAGCATTAAAAAAATACTAAATATAACCATCCTTACTCTTTTGCCTTTCTGGGTATTCGCACAGCAAAGAGTTATGACGCTTGATAGCATTTTAATGCGGATAAAGCAAAATAACCCACAGCTTTTGCAATACGACGACAGGATTAAAGCAGTAGAAGAGTCGGCCAAGGGAGCCAAAGCTTGGATGGCCCCAATGGCCGGTGCCGGAACATTTATGACTCCCTACCCCGGACAAATGGCAGAAGAGCCCAATGATCAGGGGCAGTTCATGATCTCGCTGGAGCAGGATATTCCAAATCCCGCAAAGTTGAATGCGAAGGCTAATTATTTGAAATCGAAGGCTGGTATTGAGACTCAAAACAAAAATGTTTCCTACAATGAATTGCGCAGCCAGGCTAAGAAATTATACTATGAATGGCTGGTACTCGACAAAAAGATTGTCGTTCTTCAGCAAAACAAGGAGATTCTGCAAACCATGAAAAAGCTGGGCGAGATTCGCTACACCTACAATCAGGGCCTGCTGAGCTCCATTTATAAAACAGAAGGCCGAATCGGTGAGGTGGATGATATGCTCATTGAAACAACTTCTAAAATCCTGGAGAACAAATACTGGATGAGAGGGCTGATGAATGTCCCCTACGATTTTGATTTCACTATCGATACCACCTTCAAAGTAAAATATGATGAGGAAGTTCTGCCTGATACAGCCTATTTAAGTTCTGTGCGCAGCGACATACAAAGAATGAACGAAACCATTCAATCCATGAAACTTAATCAGGCCGCCATGCGGTCGGAAGCTAAACCCGATTTTAAGATCAAGTTTGATCACATGTCGGGTTACAATCCGCACATGCCACAGCAGTATACGTTGATGGGTATGGTCTCCATCCCCATTGTGCCCTGGGCATCAAAAATGTACAAATCGGGCGTAAAACAAATGGATTATGAAATTGAGGCTATGAAGAAAGAGCGTCAGGCGATGCTAAATCAAATGTCGGGGATGAGCTTCAGTATGAAACAGGGAATCCATACCATGGAGCATCACCTAATGAATTATGAAATGACCATTCTACCTGCGTTGAAGAAGAGTTTTGAAACGCTGATGATCTCTTACCAGGAAAACAAGCTCGATCTCCCTTTGGTGATTGATGGCTGGGAGGCGTTGAACATGGCCCAGATGAAGTACCTGGAACAAAAACAACAGTATTACCAAATGATTGTGGATTATGAGAAACAGCTTGAAAAATAAACTGCTGCTGACGCTATTGGCCTTGCCATTACTGCTACTTTCATATTGCGAAAAAAAAACCAATAAGGATGAAGCTGAGGAATACACTTGCCCAATGCATCCTCAAATTGTTCAAAATAAACAGGGAACCTGTCCGATCTGTGGAATGGATCTGGTGAAAAAGATGGCAGGCGGAGAGGCATTGGATTCTACTTTAAATCTGAACGCATTAGTGAAGCCTACCAACGAGATCATAGTAAGCAACATCAAAACTATTTATCCTGAAAAGGGATCGAAGAAAATAAAATTGACCTTAAATGGAAGCCTTACATATGATACTCGCAATTGGAAAGTACTTGCTTCACGCATCCCGGGGCGAATTGAACGTTTGTATGTTCGCTACAATTATCAACCTGTAAAAAAAGGTCAACGTGTAATGGATATTTACAGTCCTGACTTGGTGAATGCTCAACGAGAACTGATCTATCTAATAAAAACTAATGACCAAGATTTAATAAGGCGTGCAAAAGATAAGCTGTTGTTGCTTGGAGCTACGAATCAGCAGGTTAACCAGATTGCCGGGACGGGTAAAATGCAGCATGCGTTCCCGATATATAGCCCTTACAGCGGATACATTACGGAAAATAATTTAAGCAGTTCCAGCCCAACGCCAACTACTTCCTCTTCGGAAAGTTCTTCAGGAGGAGGTATGTCGAACATGGGAGGAGCAACGGGAGCTGCATCAGCGACTACGGCTTCAACCTCTCAAACGCCAACATCTGCAGGGCAAACCCTAACCATCAGGGAAGGGCAGTACGTTGGAGCCGGCGAAACTGTGTTTAAGATCTTCAACCCGACTAAATTATGGGTTGAATTCTATGTACCTTCCAGTCAAACTCAAACACTTAAAAAAGGGCAGCAGGTGAATTTAATCAATGCTGATGATAGCACAGAAACGATTTCGGCCACTCTAAGCCTTGTACAGCCTTTTTATAAAGAAGGCCAAAACTTTCTGTTGGTGCGGAGCTACTTAACTAATAATATAAAAAATTGGAGAGTGGGCCAATTAATCAGGGGTAATATTACTTCGGAAAGTAAAGAAGGGATGTGGCTGCCAAAGCAAGCTGTGTTACAATTAGGCAATCAACGCGTGGTATTTGTAAAGCACTCGGGCGCATTTGAACCGCGCCTGGTGACTTCCGGAATAAATACAAATGGCTCTATTGAAATTTTATCAGGACTTGATGTAAACGACAAGATCGCTGAAAACGCCTGGTTCCTTGTCGACAGTGAAAGCCTGGTGAAATTCAAAGAAAAGTTGAACAATCAAAAAAGCACGCAATGACATCGAAACGATATTTAAACGCTCTCATGCTGCTGTCTCTTTTTATCTTGGGTTCCTGCAGCGATAAGGACAAAAGGCATGATCATGAAGGGCATAAAACGGAAGCCAAGGCGGGCACAAAATATACCTGCCCGATGCATCCGCAGATCGTACAGGATAAACCTGGCACATGCCCCATCTGCGGGATGGACCTGGTGCCCATGACGAACCAAGGAGAGAGCAGCAGCAGATCGATCATGCTTAATGAAAGTCAACAAAGGCTGGCCAACATACATACAATGAAAGTTGGAAAAGGAAGCATTGCGAACAGTAAAGTGCTGAATGGGAAACTTGTAACCAATCCTGAATTTACCGAAGTTATTTCTAGCAGAGTGAGCGGCCGGCTTGAACAGCTTTATGTGAAGGAAACTGGTGTTATGGTACGAAAAGGTCAACCACTCTACAAAATTTACAGCGAGCAATTATTGACCATGGAACAGGAGTACCTGCTTGCCTTGAAACAATTGGCGGCCTTTCCGAATGAAAAACGATACAGTGAAATGGCCGATGCTGCTAAAGAGAAGTTGGAACTATACGGCCAAACTTCCGGACAGATCGATAAGCTTCGTAAATTCGGAAAAACTGATCCCTATATCAATTTCCTTGCTCCGGCCAGTGGCATAGTTGCGGAGTTAAGCGCCATCGAGGGGCAATATGTCGGTGAAGGAAGTGTATTGATGAAACTGGAAAATTTAGAGCAGCTGTGGGTAGAAGCTCAAGTGTATGCAAATGAGTTGGAAAATTTGAAGGAAAAATCTATCGTAACAGTACAAGTTGCAGGCTTTGAATCAGAACCGGTTAAATCAGTACTTGATTTCATTTCACCCCAATTCGACGCCAACTCGCAGATCATTACAATAAGGGCCAAGCTGGCAAATTCTAAACTCCAATTTCAACCGGGTATGCAGGCCAATATGTTACTACCATACGGCAATACATCAAATGCCATCACCCTTCCTGTAGATGCGGTGTTGCGCGATGGGAAAGGCGAACATGTGTGGATAAAAACCGGCGATAATACGTTTGAACCGCGCATGGTAAAAACCGGTATAGAAAATTTTGATCAGGTGCTAATTGTACAAGGATTAAAGGACGGAGATGAGGTTGTGACCAGCGGAGCATATTTGCTTTACAGTGAGATGAAACTTAAAAAAGGAACGGACCCCATGGCCGGGCATGAACATGGAGCTATGTAATTAATTAATATTTAAAAAATTTACAAACCAGAATAATTAAAAACAAACTATGCAATTACGCACAATTTTGGCAATCACTCTTGTAGCAGGAGCGTTTGTCGCATGCAACGGAAAAAGCAACGCGAAGGAACATACCGAACATACTATAGCAGAAGAAAAAGGAGGAAGCAATCCAACATTTAACAATGAAAAGTTGAACATGGTATACCAGCATTATATTCATCTAAAAAATGCATTGGTGGCCTCCAATGTTAAAGAAGCCCAAAAAGCCTCCGGGGCCTTAAAAACAGCTATCGCCAAGCTAAACGATAAAGATGCCACAGTAGTAGCTGAAAAACTGGCACACGCAACCACAATTGAGGGGCAAAGGGCTGTTCTAAACGACCTGACCAAAAATATAGAACGTTTGATCAAAGCGTCGGGTGTAAAAACTGGGGAGGTGTATCTTGAATATTGCCCGATGGCCAACAATAACGACGGCGGATATTGGTTATCGAACGAAAAAGAGATCAAAAATCCTTACTTCGGTGATAAAATGATGAAATGCGGTTCTGTTAAAGAAACGTTGGCAAAAAAATAGAACCGGTTGGATAAATGCTCACATGTGGAAAGCAAGTGATACATACATAATCTATTACAAAAATTCAATCATAAAAACTCAAAACATGAAAAATAAATTTTTAATAGCTGCACTAAGCGTAGCATTCTTTACTGCCTGCAACAGTGGCAACAAAAAATCAAACGAAAGTCACGATATGAGTAATGATACTACTCAAACACAGCCTCCAGTTAACGACACAGAAGAAAAGGCGTTAGCAACGCCACCCGGTGTAAATGCAAAAGTTGCAGCTTCAGTAAAAAAAATTGTTGACGGCTATTTGAGTATGAAAAACGCCCTAACGAAAGATAATGATAAAGATGCCGCTGCGGCTGGGAAGGAAATGGTAAACGCATTTACCGATTTTGATAAAGTTTCATTAACCGCCTCACAAGCCGAAATGTATAATGATATAGAAGATGATGCAAGAGAACATGCAGAACATATTGGAGAGAATACCGGTAACCTTAAGCATCAACGTGAACATTTTGATATGTTGAGTAAAGATGTATATGAACTGGTTAAATCATTTGGAGGAGGACAGCCATTGTATAAGGACTATTGTCCTATGTACAACGACAAAAAGGGCGCTATATGGCTAAGCGAAACAAAAGAAATAAAAAACCCCTATTATGGCAGCCAAATGCTAACATGCGGATCGGTTAAAGAGGAAATTAAATAACCTTCAAGTAGCATGAGTCTCGGAAGGAAAATAGTATTAGCACTACTCTTTGTATTTATTGGAATTCAGTTTATACAACCTGCCCGCAATAAAAGCGGGCAGGTATTGCCAACAGATATAACAAAAATGTATAACCTGCCTGAAAATGTACAGGTTGTTTTAAAAAATGCTTGCTACGATTGCCATAGCAACAATACCAATTATCAATGGTACGCCACTATTCAGCCTGTTGGTTGGTGGCTGGCATCACATATAAAAAAAGGAAAAGCTGACCTGAACTTCAATGAGTTTGGAAATTATTCCAAACGTAAACAACAAAGTAAGTTAAAGGCTATAGCGAACAGTGTGAAGGATAAAACTATGCCTCTGCCCGCCTATGCCCTAATCCATAAAAATGCAAAACTTTCTAAAGAAGATAAGATACTCCTCCTGAATTGGGTTGAAAACTTGAAAGATAGTCTTTCCCAAGAGAATTAAAGTATAGCAAATATTTATAGTTGTGATGGAACATTCTACTGAAAATCACCAACACCACCAGCATCATCCAGGTATGGATGTGTCGGGAAAATCGGCTGAGAAAGTAGCTGCTGAAAAACAGCATGATAAGCATGCTCATCATAAGCAGTATGACAAACATGATGATCATAATCTACACAAAGGCCATCATGTCGAAGATTTTTTAAAACGTTTTTGGATTTGCCTGGCATTAACGATACCTGTATTGCTATTGTCTCGGATGATTCAGCATTGGTTGGGGATAGAATTGGTTTTCAGTGGGGATAATTTCGTATTGTTAATGCTTAGTTCCACCATCTATTTCTACGGGGGGTGGCCGTTTTTGGTAGGAATTGTAAGGGAATTACGCGCAGGCAATCCCGGAATGATGACTCTTGTTGCGGTTGCAATTACAACAGCTTTCATTTATAGTGTAGCGGTTGTATTTGGGTTGAAGGGCATGGATTTTTTCTGGGAACTGGCTACGCTGATTGACATTATGCTATTAGGTCATTGGCTTGAAATGAAATCGCAAATGGCCGCTTCAAATGCGTTGGAATCATTGGTAGAGTTACTTCCAGCCTTAGTGCATCTGGAAAGAAATGGCGAAGTACAGGATATTTCATTAAAAGAACTGAAGAATAATGATATAGTAGTTATAAAACCGGGAGAAAAAATCCCTGCCGACGGGCTGATCATTGAAGGCAATTCTTATGTAAACGAAAGCATGTTAACTGGTGAAAGTGTACCAGTAAAAAGAGAAAAAGGGGGAAAGGTTATTGGAGGGGCAATCAATGGAGATGGAGTCTTGAAAGTAAATGTTACAGGAGCCGGAACCGACAGCTACTTGAATAAGGTAATTGAAATGGTTCAAAAAGCCCAGGGAACAAAATCTATAACTCAAAATTTGGCTACTATAGTTGCTAAATGGTTAACCATTGTATCCATCAGCATAGGAGTTGTGACTTTAATTATTTGGTTAAGTTCTGGCAAAGAACTCTCTTTTGCTTTAGAGCGCATGGTAACCGTTATGGTTACTTCGTGCCCTCATGCTTTAGGTGTGGCTATCCCGCTTGTAGTGGCTATCTCTACTACATTATCTGCAACTCATGGTCTTTTGATTAGAAATCGGACAGCTTTTGAAAATGCAAGGAAACTGACCACCATTATTTTTGACAAAACAGGGACGTTGACTAAAGGATCACATGAGGTACAAGAAGTTAAACCATTAACAACTCAGTATTCTGCAGATGAAATATTACAATACGCTGCTGCTGTGCAACAAAACTCTGAACACCACATTGCTCTTGGCATAGTACGGAAGCTGAAAGCAAAACAACTAACTCTTTGGAAATCTGGAAACTTTGAGTCCATACAAGGTATAGGGGTTAAGGGAATAGTGAATGAAAAAATAGTTGTTGTTGCCGGCCCCAATTATTTTAAACAGGAAGGCAAATCCATTCCGGAAATTCCAGCGGACATTGATCAGGCGATTAGTACTGTTACGTTTGTATTGATAAATAATGAACCAGTTGGATTGATTGCTTTAGCCGATAGTATTAGGGAAACAGCCGCAGAATCTATCGCTGATTTAAAGAGAATGAATATAAAAGCATATTTACTCACCGGTGACAACGAGAAGGTAGCAGCGGCTGTTGCTCAAAAATTAGGGATGGATGGTTATTTTGCCAATGTATTACCCCATGAAAAACTGCTCAAGTTGAAAGAGTTTCAAGATAAAGGGGAACGGGTAGCAATGACAGGAGATGGAGTAAATGATGCCCCTGCTCTAGCCCAGGCAGATGTGGGCATCGCGGTTGGTTCTGGTACCGATGTGGCGGCTGAAACTGCTGATATTATTCTGGTAAACAGTGATCCAAAGGATGTGGTTCAATTGATAACTTTCGGAAAAGCAACCTACCGTAAAATGATACAGAACCTAGTTTGGGCAGTAGGTTATAACATTATTGCCATACCATTAGCGGCGGGTGTTTTATATCCAAAATTTATACTTAGTCCGGCAATGGGTGCTGTGTTAATGAGCCTGAGCACAATCATAGTTGCGATTAATGCTAAGATGCTAAAAGTTCCTGCCCAGGCTACACTATAGAAGGCCTCTTGCCACGCCTGTTAATTATTTTTCTTCGCTAGCGTGTTTGCTCTGTGGTGGGAATTGGGAAACTGGCGTCGGATAAAGCAACTCACTACGCTCAAAGATCCATCTCTTTTGTTACATACTCATGTTGAAAATAAATAAAGAAGATTTTATGTTTGCAACCAATGAAAAAAATCATCGCTATAACAATGTGCATATTCTTACTGCTAAACGTGGTAGGAGTGAGTGTGTATGCGCATTATTGCGGTGGTAAATTAAAAGATGTCAGCGTTTTGGCAGCGGTAGAAAGCTGTTGCTGTGATGTAAACGATGAGCAAAAGGCTGATGTTGGCTTTTGTTGCCATACTAAAGATTCCAGCTTTTTAGTAGCGGCAGAAAGCTGCGGTGTAATCGATGAGCCAAAGGCTGATGATGAAAGTTTTTGCCATAATGAGGTGAAAACCATCCAAACTAAAGATGATTTTCTTTCATTGGCAAGGGCCGAACAGGCAAAACTATTATCTGTTGAACTATTCCTGTTTGCTTACCATTTTACCTTTCAGAATGATTTAGCAAGCCTTCATTCTACTACTTCCAGCAACTTCAAGGAACCTCCTCCCCGAAATTGCTCCATCCTACTTCTCACCCAAACCTTCCTTATTTGATCATTTTCTGTTGACCAATTTGGCAGAAACAATCTGTTTTTGCCCTGAATTTTATTGTCATACAAATTTGATTTTTAATGAAACGTCTAATACTAATTGTAATATTATTTATAGTCGGTTTTGATGTAAATGCCCAGCAAATTCTCAAAGGCAGGGTGTTTGAACTCAATCCGGAAAAAAAAGAAATTCCGCTTGCAGGGGCAAGTGTGTCGTGGATAAATACTGCCTTAGGGGTAAGTACAAGTACTACCGGAGAGTTTACAATTAAAGCAGATGGTATTACCGATCGTCGATTGGTGATCTCATTTGTAGGTTTGCAAACAGATACCGTTTTGGTTGACGATAGCAAAGAAATTAAAATAGTTTTAGTCACTGGTGGGCGCCAGTTGGATGAAGTGGTGGTTACGCATCAGCGCGAATCAACAATGATTTCTGTTCAGCCCCGCAAAACGGAGATTTTTACTTCTAAAGAACTGAAAAAAGCGGCCTGTTGCAATCTGGGAGAAAGTTTTCAGACCAATACTACCGTAGATGTTACCTATCGAGATGGTGTTACCGGAAGTAAAGAATTACAGGTATTGGGACTCGCCGGATCATACACTCAATTACTAACCGAAAATGCACCTGTTATTACCGGATTGGGCTCTACTTACGGCTTGTACGGAATACCGGGAACGCAAATTGATCAGATACACATTGTAAAAGGACCTGGATCAGTGATTGTTGGACCTGAATCCATCAGCGGAATGATTAACGTAGAGCTGAAAGACCCGATGCGGACTGATAACCTTTTCGTGAACGGATATCTCGATGCATATGCACGTGCCGAGTTGAATGTGGACAAAACGTTTAAGCTGAACAAAGACCTTAGTACCTTATTCTCTTTCCATATCGATCGTTTTAAACAGAAAATGGATCAGAATGGTGATTCTTTTCTAGATATGCCGATGCTGCAAAATATTAACGTACTGAGTAAATGGAAATATGAATCAGGTAATGGATGGTTCTCTCAAAATTCTGTGAAGTACTTAAATGAAGAGCGAATGGGCGGACAGCAGAGCTTTAGTTTTGGCCAAAAACAAGGCGATCTTTCAGCCTACGGGCAGCAATTAATCACCAACCGTTTGGAGCTATACGGGCGTACCGGTTTTGTAGTGCCTACAGGCAATTCCAAAAGTTTGGGCTTGCAGTACACGTATGTATTGCATGATATGGATGGCTTTTATGGTTTAAGGTCAAATAATGGTCGACAGCAAAGCCTCAACCTTCGGTTGATTTACAACCAAGCCATCGGCAAGCTGAATTCAATCAATTTGGGGGGAAGTTATCGTTTAGATAAGATCAACGAACAATTCGGAAACTTGCAATTGAATAACGACCTCAATATGCCAGGTGTTTTTGTAGAAAATACCTTTACCAGTACGGGAGACCGCCCTTTGTCAATAGTTACGGGTTTGCGTGCTGATTGGGCAAATGGAGAGTTTAATCTTACGCCAAGAGGAAACGTAAAATGGTCGGTTGATAAAAATACCGATTTGCGTTTTACTATGGGAACCGGTTTTAAATCAGTCAATATTCTTGCTGAAAATGTCAATATCAAGGTTAGCAATCGGGAAATTGTAATAGAAGAACCATTAAAGTTGGAAAAAGCCCTGAACTACGGTTTTAATGCCAATAGAAAGTTTGAACTTGATTACAGAAGCGGTAGCATCGGAATTGATCTTTACAGAACACAATTTTCAAATAAGATCATTCCTGATTACGATACCGATCCTTCAAAAGTATATTTTCACAACTTAACAGGCGAATCATATGCTAATAATGTTCAGGTAGAAGCTTCTTACTATCTCCTGAAACCAGTGGAGCTAAAGCTCTCATACAAATACCTCGATGTGTACCGTGAAACCAATGGCCAACGATTTACTGAACCTTATGTATCTAAGCATCGTGCGGTAGCTTCCTTATTCTATGAAACTTTTGACCGTAGATGGAACGCCAACTTTACCTGGCAATGGTTTGGAAGTAAAAGATTGCCGTATTTAAATGAGGCTTATCAGCATGAGATAAGTGATTATAAGGAATTCTCGAAATCTTATTCAACTATCAACCTGCAGCTTACTCGTCACTGGCGAAATTTTGAATTATACATGGGAGCAGAGAATTTGTTCGATTTTCGCCAGCAAAATTACATCGTAGGTTCCGGTGATCCTAACACGGGTTTTTTCGATGCCTCTTACATCTGGGGGCCAATTGAAGGACGAAGAATTTATACCGGTTTCAGGTATAAAATTGACAGATAAATAAAATTCACTAAATCATAAAGAATAATATAACATGAAAAAATTAAAATTCATTTTAACAGCAGCACTTATGTGCTTTATTGCCCATTTCTCAATGGCTCAAGAACTTAAAACAGAAACTTTTAAAGTGTCGGGCAATTGTGGTATGTGCAAAACACGAATTGAGGGTGCTGCAATGAAAGTTCAGGGTGTAAATTCAGCCGAATGGAACGAAGAAACAAAGCAGTTAAAAGTTAGCTATGCTGCCCCAGCTAATCTTTTATCTGTTCAAAAAGCCGTGGCAACGGTTGGACATGATACCGAAGGTGAAAAAGCTCCTCAGAAAGCATATGATAAGTTGCATCGTTGTTGTCAGTATCAGCGTGAAACAGCTATTCAGGAGACTTCAAAAAGCGGGATTCAAACCGTGTTCTTTAAAGTATCTGGTATGACCTGCGCCAGTGGCTGTGCTAAAGGAATTGAGAAAGCCCTTTATAAGCAAAAAGGCGTTAAGCAAAGCGAAGTAAATTTTGATACTGGTATTGCAAAGGTTGTATTTGATCAATCAAAGTTTTCAGTGGATCAAATGATAAAGATCATTGAAGAGTTTAGTGCCGAAGGCGAATCAAGTAAATACCGTGCAGAGGTTGTTAAAAACAATTAATCTAAATCGCTATACCAATTAGGGTACTTTGTCCTAAAAATCATATAAACGGTGAGGCATGCTTCACCGTTTTTGTTTTTTATTTAGTGACAAGTTTTCATTTTACTGATTACCTATGGGTGATTATTTACTTATTGTCAACAACCTTTCGGCAACTTTAGAACTTATTGTCAGTCCTTTAATTTTATCTGATTTAAAAGTTACTGATCCGTCATAGCTTTCAATTTGAAGAACTTCGATATTGCTGTTAATGGATAAGTTAATTTTATCAAGAAACCTCAAAAAATCGCTTGATTCGTCGGTGACAGCAACAAAAGTTGCTTTATTTCCAACTTTTAAGGCGCTTAATGGGATTGTATTTCTAAGCTTTATTTTACCATTAACATCGGGTATTGCTTCTCCGTGGGGATCAAATCTTGGGTGTCCTAATAGTTTATCTAATTGATTAAAAAATAGTTCTGATTTGATATGCTCCATCTGTTCTGCAATTTCATGTACTTCTGCCCAACCCATTTTTAATACTTCCATTAAAAAGAGTTCAATAAGTCGATGTTTTCGAATGATTTTTAGTGCTTCGATTTCACCTTGATTTGTAAGTTTTACTGATCGCCCCGATTCGTAGATAACCCATCCTTTGCTTTCCAGCTTTTTAGTCATGCTAGTAACTGAAGAGGGAAATACTTTCAACTCTTTAGCAATGCTTAAGAAGCTATTGACCTCTGCCTTATTGGATAATAATTGTATGGTCTTAAGATAATTTTCTTCCGTAGTAGACACCATTTTTTAGTAAGGCTAAGTTTATTTTTTAACTATTTGTAGTTATTGCATTAGTTCGCCTTAAAATAAATTTTAGATACGTCTAAAAATACATATTTTTGCTTTATAATACACCAAAATGGACAAAAAATTAATTGTGCTCTATGTTATAATTGGCATGAGCAGTTTGCTTATTGGTTGCGAAAAAACTTCTCCCTCTCTTCCTAAAGATGATGAGATATTAGATGGGCCCCTTGAAGGCCTTACATATGCCGAAAATGCTCAATTCTTAAAAGGTGATGTTGCCTTTAATGACGATGTGTTTACCACAGCAACAGGATTGGGCCCAATGTTCGTGGCCACTTCATGTGGAAGTTGTCATGCCGGCGATGGGAAAGGCCATCCTTTTACTACTCTTACCCGCTTCGGTCAGATCAATGAAACCGGCAATCAATACCTTCATCAAGGAGGGCCGCAATTACAAAACCGTGCTGTTCCGGGTTTTCAACCTGAGCAAATTCCAGCCGGAGCTACCTTTTCTTCATTTACTCCACCAGCCAATACTGGTTTAGGTTTTCTGGATGCAGTAACCGATGCTGATATTATGGCCATGGCGGATCCACAAGATGCGAACGGCGATGGCATCAGCGGTATTCCAAACTGGATCAAAGTTCCTGCTTATGCTACATTAAGACCGAATTCCATTAATAATAATGGTAAATACATAGCAAGGTTTGGCAAAAAAGCCGCTGCTTATGATCTAATGCAACAAACAGCCAATGCTTACAACCAGGATATGGGAATTACCTCCTTCTATGAGTCTAAGGATACATATTCAGGTCAGGTAGTTGATCCGGAAATAAGTAATCAAACGGTACTGGATGTAGTTTTTTACCTGAAAACCTTGAAAGCTCCAATTCAACGCAATCAAAATGACCCTGATATTATTAGCGGAAAACAACTCTTTATAAACATTGGTTGCGAAACCTGCCATAAACAAGAGCTTAAAACGGGCACATCGCCTATTGCAGCATTGGCAAACCAAATTTTCCATCCATACACAGACCTTTTATTGCATGATATGGGACCGGGGTTGGACGATGGATACACCGAAGGTTCGGCCAAAACGGCTGAATGGAGAACTCCTCCTCTTTGGGGCTTGGGTTTGTCGAAAAATTCACAAGGCGGACAATGTTTCTTATTGCACGACGGCAGGGCCAGAAGCATTGAACAAGCTATTTTATTGCACGGCGGTGAAGCTCAAAATAGTAACGACAGGTTTAACCAACTAACCGAATCAGAAAAACAAAAGCTGATCAAATTCTTGGAAAGTTTGTAATTCCATAGGCCATGAAAAGAAGTGAATTTATTTTAAAAACTTGCATAGCCTGTTTGGCTGGTCCTTCACTTGCAAGTGCATTGGCTTCCTGCAACACCGTTCATTATACAAGCGGCTTAATGAGTGCAAACGGTTTATCGGTGCCAATGTCCGAATTTTTGGATGTAAAAAAAGGAGCAAATGTATATCGCTCTTACCTATTGGTAAAAAATGATGCTTTACAATTTCCTATTTGTGTGTATCGATTGAATGAGCAGGAATACAGCGCACTTTGGCTACAATGTACCCATGCAGGGGCTGAGGTGCAAGTGGCAGGAGATTCATTGCATTGCCCAGGGCACGGCAGCGAGTTTGACAAGAAAGGAACAGTAACTCAAGGGCCCGCAGAAGAAAATTTAAGGAAATTCCCCGTATCAATTATGAATGATCAACTTTTTATTGATCTAAGAAAGAAGTAATATGAACTTACGTTTATTCACATTTATCAGTTTCACATTCTTATTAACCACATCCGGATTTGCTCAGATCGATTCATCCTTGCTTAAACGTCAGGCACAGGATACTTCAAAACTGACTATGAATATGGATGCGGTGTATAATCGCCCATTTTTAAGTTTTGGCAAATTGCCGATAGCATTTGGGGGGTATGTTGAGGCTAACTATCAGCATTTAACTACAGATGGTATAACGGAAGGTAGCAGTTTTCAAATGAGGCGTTTTACGCTTTTCGCTGCCTCTACGGTAATGAAAAGGGTGAAATTTCTAACGGAAATTGAATTTGAGGACGGAGCAAAGGAGATCAATATAGAATTTGCCGCGATCGACTTTGAATTGAATCCATTGGTTAATTTTAGAGGAGGCATTATTATGAATCCCATTGGTTCTTTTAACCAAAACCATGATGGGCCAAAATGGGAATTTGTGGATAGGCCTGTTTCGGCTACTCAAATGCTTCCGGCAACCTGGAGCAATGTGGGTTTTGGAGTTTACGGCAAGAAATTTACCGGAGATTGGGTTTTAGCTTATGAAGGTTATTTGACGAATGGTTTTGATAACCAGATCATCGAGAATACGAAAAACAAAACTTTCCTTCCGGCCAGCAAACTCAACCAGGAACGTTTTGAGGAGAGCTTTAACGGAGTTCCGTTGATGACGGGTAAAGCCGCAATCAGGCATAAAAAAGTAGGCGAGTTAGGCATTTCTTATATGGGTGGTGTGTACAATAAATTTGAAGAAGATGGCTTAACCCTGGATAAGCGCAGACATGTTGACGTATTTGCGCTTGATTTTAATTCAGTTCTGCCGAAGCTAAATACTCACCTGAATGGAGAATTCTCCTGGGTTTGGGTGGATGTGCCAGGTAGCTATACACAGCAATTTGGCAGAAAACAAAAAGGCGGTTTTCTGGACATCGTGCAGCCAGTTTTAAGGAGGCCTATTTTGGACTTTGAAAAATCAGTCATTAACGTTGCAGCAAGATTGGAGTACGTAGACTGGAACGTGGGCCGTTTTAACGAAAACAATCAGAACATAGCGGACGATTACTGGGGAATTTCCGGAGCCATCAGCTGGCGGCCATCCGCTCAATCCGTTATTCGCTTCAACTATTTGTACAATTGGCAACAGGATATTTTAGGCAACCCACCTGCTAAAACAGGCGGTTTTCAGTTCGGCATTTCTTCTTATTTTTAAAGTCTTTGTTACATACGTCTCTTTATTATCAGGTATAGCTAATAATTATATATTTGCACTGGTGAAATGGTTGTGCTACATATTAAGTCTGTACATGCTCGTATTAATTTGCGTGCCATGCGGAGATAATATTGAGTGTAAAAAAATTACACAAGAGCAGGAAGGTAATGCTGGTAACCATGATTCTCATAACCATGAACAAGAAAATTGCTCGCCCTTTTGCTTATGTTCCTGTTGCAGCATTGCTATAAACACCACAGAACCGCTTTTAGTATCATTTGAACTGACACATTTTATTGAACATATTACAGTTCATATACCATTTTCTATTCCCAAAATCTCCTCGCACATTTGGCAGCCTCCAAGGTCTTAAATCTATTTTTTCTTTTTAATTAAAATTAAACTGTGCCATTAGCATTGGTATATCTTTTTTATTCATAAAAGATTATCCCCCAATGCCGGCAAAAAGCGCGGAATAAAAAGATCCGAATAATTTAATCGCGTCCTTCCTTACCATTGAGCATTACTGTCGATGGTTTAAAGGCCGTTATTACCCTAACCAAAATAAAATGTTAGATAAAGTCATTCATTTTTCAATAAAGAATAAGCTCATTATTGCCCTTTTCACTTTGGCGTTAATAATATGGGGGATTTGGAGTGCAACCAAACTACCTATTGATGCCGTGCCTGATATTACCAATAACCAGGTTCAGATTATCACAAATACGCCAACTCTGGCTTCGCAGGAGGTTGAGCAGTTTGTAACCTATCCTATTGAGCAAAGTTTAGCAAATTTACCTGACCTTGAAGAAATTAGGTCCATTTCACGATTTGGATTATCAGTGATCACGGTGGTGTTTCATGATGATGTTAATATCTATTTTGCTCGCCAACTTATTAATGAAAAACTAAAACAGGCTGAAAGTCAAATACCTCACGGAGTTGGCACGCCAGAATTAGCTCCGGTAAGTACCGGTTTAGGAGAAGTATATCAATATGTAATTTATCCTAAAAAAGGTAGTGAACATAAATACAATGCGATGGATTTACGAACCATGCAAGATTGGATCGTAGCCCGACAATTGTATGGAACACCGGGAGTAGCGGAAGTAAACAGCTTTGGAGGAGTCTTGAAACAATATGAGGTAGCTGTTAATCCCGATCGATTAAAAGCCATTAATATTACTGTTTCGGACATATTCACAGCACTTGAAAAAAATAATCAAAACACCGGAGGCGCTTACATCGACAAAAAGCCAAATGCCTATTTTATAAGAGGAATCGGACTTGTATCCTCGCTTGATGATATTCGGAACATCATCGTAAAAAATGAAGACGGTGTTCCCATCCTAATAAAAGATGTTGCTAAAGTCCAGTTTGGAAGTGCGATACGATATGGGGCCATGACACGAAATGGCGAAAATGAAGTAGTGGGCGGAATTGTAATGATGCTTAAAGGGAGTAATAGTGCCGAAGTGGTGAGTCTCGTCAAAGAAAAGATGGAAACGGTTAAAAGATCCCTTCCGGCAGATATAGAAGTGGAAGCCTTTCTTGACCGTACAGACCTCGTCGATCGCGCTATAAGTACAGTAGAAAAAAACCTGATCGAAGGAGCACTGATTGTCATTCTCGTATTGGTTGTTTTTCTTGGAAACCTGCGAGCAGGATTAATAGTAGCATCGGCCATTCCATTATCAATGTTATTCGCCTTAGGAATGATGAATGTATTTGGGGTTTCAGCTAACTTAATGTCACTGGGAGCTATTGATTTTGGGTTGATTGTAGATGGCGCAGTGATTATTGTCGAAGCCACCATGCATCATTTAGGATTAAGAAAACTGAGCAATAGACTTACTCAACATGAAATGGATGCTGAAGTTTATAGTTCTGCGTCAAAGATCAGGAAAAGTGCAGCCTTCGGAGAAATCATCATTCTTATTGTATACATCCCCATATTAACACTTGTTGGGATAGAAGGTAAAATGTTCAGGCCAATGGCGCAGACGGTAGGATTTGCCATTTTAGGTGCTCTTATTTTATCGCTGACTTATATACCAATGATGTGTGCCCGTTTCTTACCTAAGCAGTTATCAGAAAAGAAAAATATTTCCGATAGAATTATGGAGTATTTTCAAAGAAAGTACGAGCCGGTAATTCAATGGGCAATCAGGGTTAAATATTATGTTGTAACAGCTGCTGTAGCACTTTTAGTCCTCAGCATCTTTTTATTCACCCGACTTGGTGGAGAGTTCATTCCACAGTTGCAAGAGGGTGACTATGCGTTTCACTGCATTTTACCCCAAGGCAGCTCATTGTCTCAAAGTGTTGAAACATCCATGCAGGTAAGCAGAATTCTGAAACAATTTCCAGAAGTGAAGCAGGTTATAGGGAAAACAGGAAGTGCAGAAGTGCCGACAGACCCCATGCCTCCTGAAGCATCTGATATAATGATCATTCTGAAAGACAAAGATGAATGGACGACCACAGATGATTACAACGAATTGGCCAGAATGATGGAGGAGAAGTTGGAGGCAATACCCGGGGTTTTCTTTGAAGCAAATCAGCCGATACAAATGCGGTTTAATGAGTTAATGACAGGAATACGCCAAGACGTTGCGATTAAAATTTTTGGAGGAAATATTGATGACCTAGCTAAGCTGGCTCCAGAGATTGCTAAAGTAATTCAATCCGTATCAGGAACGACTTCACCCCAAATTGAAAGAACAACCGGTTTGCCTCAAATAACGATTCAATATGATCGTAGTAGGATGGCTAATTACGGACTGAACATAGAGGATGTAAATTCTGTAGTCAGTGCAGGTTTTGCAGGAGAAGCAGCAGGTGTTGTATTTGAAAATGAACGAAAATTTGACCTTGTCGTAAGGTTGGATAGCGCTTACCGAACATCTATCGAGGATGTGAATAATCTATTTATTCCCACCAGTAACGGCTCTCAAATACCTCTTAAGCAAATTGCAACCATTTCCTTTAAAGAAGGTCCTGCACAAATTAGCAGAGAAGATGCTAAACGAAGAATTGTTATTGGCTTTAATGTAAAAGGACGGGATGTACAATCTGTTGTAAAGGAAATAAGAGAAAAGCTGGATGAGCAAGTTAAACTTCCAACCGGTTATTATTACACTTTCGGGGGAACCTTTGAAAACCTTGAAAAGGCTTCTAAACGCTTAAGTTTAGCAGTGCCAATTGCTTTATTATTAATTTTTTCATTGTTGTATTTTACATTCAACTCCTTAAAACAAGCTGCTTTAATCTTTACAGCTATCCCTATGGCTGCTATCGGAGGAGTATTTGCCTTATTAATGCGAGGAATGCCCTTTAGTATTTCAGCGGGGGTTGGATTTATTGCCTTGTTTGGAGTGGCTGTATTGAATGGCATTGTCTTGATTGGAACTTTCAACCAATTGGAAAAAGAAGGGATGTCTGATGTAGTGGCCAGGGTGTTGGAAGGCACAAAAATCCGTTTGAGACCAGTACTCATGACAGCAACCGTGGCTTCACTCGGCTTTTTGCCCATGGCTATTTCAACCGGAGCCGGAGCCGAAGTTCAAAAACCATTGGCAACAGTAGTAATTGGCGGACTTATTACGGCCACCTTCCTCACCTTAGTTGTGTTGCCTTTACTATATATCCTTTTTGCAGGAAAAAAATCGAAGGTGTTAAAGCCTATAGCTTCGGTAATGATTGCTTTACTGATTACTGTAAATTTTTCTGCTTCAGCTCAGGATAATCCAACAACTAAAAGAATCTCTTTGCTCAATGCAATAGATACTGCCTTAAAAAATAATTTACAGGTACAGGTCAATGAGCTTCAAATTCAAAAATCAAAGGCTCAGGTAAAAACCTCTTTTGACCTTGCAAAAACCGGTTTTTTTGTAGAAAACGAGGATATGAACCCAAGCGATAAAGATGGTTTGTTGAAAATCGGATTGTCGCAAGAGTTGAGTTGGCCAGGAGTTTACACGGCCCGAAAAGACGTATTCAATGAGCGGTTAAAGTTTTCAGAGTTTAATAAGAATAAAACAATTACGGAATTAAAGCGAAACATTCGATCCACTTATTATTCCATATGGTATCTGCAGGATAAGCGTTTTTTATATAATCGATTGGATAGTATTTATACCGAGCTCTATAATGCAGTTGCCTTGAAAGTAAAAACCGGTGAAAGTGCCGGGCTAGATCAAATAGCTGTTGATGCAAAACTGAAGGAGCTGAAAGTACAAATTCAGCAGATTGAGAAAGACATTCAGTTGCAGCAACAAGATTTCAAAAGATTTTTAAATACTGCTGATGATTTATTGCCGGAATTAAAGCCCTTAAACAAGGTGATTGTTGATTATTCAGATCAATTCCAAAGCGATAAGCATCCAATAATACAATTGCAGCAACAAAATGTAAATATTGCTACCGCTGAAGTAAAAGTTCAGAAAAGAACACTTTTGCCTGATCTTTCCGGTCGGTTTTACTCGCAGCGCTTATATGGATATGATAATAATCCTTATTCAGGTTATTCAGTATCCATTGGAATTCCGTTAGCATTTGGAAGTTTTAAAAACAAGATCAAGGCGGCCCAAATTGAAAGTTATGCTCAAGAAAAACAATTAATTGCTGATCGGCAGTTGTTAATCACGGGTTTTAATCAAGCGGTTAAGCAACTCGAAAGAAACAATTCTATGTTGTCGTTTTATGAAACCACAGGACTTAAACAGGCTCAGGAGATAATCAAGGCGGCTACGACTTCGTATCGTTTAGGAGAAATAAGTTTTACGGAGCTATCACAATATTTAACCCAGGCAATTGATATCCAGAAAAATTATCTGGAAAATCTTAATCAATATAATCAATCAGCCATTCAATTCAATTATATCATCAACAACTAAGAATTTTAAGAATGAAAAAGGTATTTATTGTCATTTATATATTTTCAGCAGCATTATTCATTACCGCTTGTGGTAATTCAAGTGCATCAAAAAGTGAACATGCGGAACATGTGGAAGAAGGGCATGAACATGAAGATGAACATGCAAGCGCTAGCACCGTGTCATTGACCAATGAACAGATGAAGTCGATAGGAGTTCAATTAGGTAAAATTGAACAAAAAAACCTTACCTCTACTTTAAAGGCCAATGGCGTATTAAAGGTACCTAATCAAAACAAGGCAACGGCCACTGCCTTATTTGGAGGCGTAGTAAAATCCATTTTGGTTCAGCCTGGCAGCTTTGTTAAAAAAGGGCAAACCATTGCCACAATTGTAAATACTCAATTTGTACAAATGCAGGAAGAGTATTTATCGGTTTCAGCCAAAATTACCCTTGCCGAGTTAGAATATAATCGCCAAAAAGAGCTTACAAGCGGAAATGCGGGCGCTTTAAAGAATTTCCAACAAGCTGATGCCGAGTTAAAGACATTAAGGACACGCAAAGCTTCTTTGCAACAACAATTGTCCCTCTTAGGAATAAGCGCCTCCAGTCTTAATAATAGTAATCTAAGTTCAGCAATTGCTATAAAAAGTCCCATTGCCGGTTCTATAAGCAATATTCAAGTAAATATAGGTTCCTATGTGAGTGAAAGTACCAGCATTGCCGATATTGTTGATAACAGTCAGCTTCATTTAGACCTATCCATCTTTGAGCAAGACATCCAGAAGGTAAATAATAAGCAGATTATCAATTTTGTGTTAACCAACAATCCCTCTAAAAGTTATAGTGCAGCAATTTTCTCAATTGGGTCCTCATTCGAAAATGGGAGTAAAACGATTCCTGTACACGCATTGGTAAAAGGCGACAAGACGGGATTGATTGACGGCATGAACATTTCTGCCATGATCAGTTTAGATAATGTTAAAGTGCCTGCAATTCCTACAGAGGCAATTGTCAACTACCAGGGCCAAGACTATGTTTTTATTCAAACTGCAGATGAAGAGCATCATGAGGAAGAAAAGAATGCAAAACATTCGGAACCGCATGAAGATGTTCATCAGCATGAAGCAGGTGAAGCCAACGACCATAAGGAGTCTGGCGAAAAAGCGCATGTTGACGAGCCTGGAAATACATTCGAACGTATCCCGGTAAAGAAAGGCGTTACTTATGGAGGATACACAGAAATTACCATGTTGAAGGAAACACCCGCAGATGCTAATATTGTTATCAAAGGGGCCTTCTTTGTTTTAGGAAAGATGACAAATGCAGGTGAAGGGCATTCACATTAATTAAAGTGAACGAAATGAAATTTGCAACACGGGAGGAGCGAAGGTTCCTCCTTTGTTACCAATGGAAATAAATCAAAAGTTAAAGGAATCTAACCCGACATCAATGAAAAATATCGACCCTTATCATGTGCATACTTATGATGCACAGGGAAGAATGACCTGCTGCACGGAGGAAGAGAAGGTTTATGCAAATGCAAATGCCATAAATCTTTTAAAGGAAGAACATAAAGATAACGACGGCCATGATCACGAGCATGTTGAAGATGTGGCCTGGAAGCAATATCTGCCTGCTATCATCAGTTTTACCATGCTAATCATTGGTATTGCTTTAGATAATTATATTCAGCCTGATTTCTTTAAGGGATACGTGCGTTTGGGTTGGTACCTTATTGCTTACGCTTTTGTAGGTTTACTTGTTATAAAAGAAGCCTGGCAAAGCATTATTAAAGGCGAATTTTTCACCGAGTTTTTATTAATGAGTATTGCCACCATCGGTGCATTTGCTATTGGCCAATATCCAGAAGGTGTAGCTGTAATGCTATTTTATGCGGTTGGTGAATTGTTTCAAAGTGCAGCAGTTAAGAGAGCAAAAGGCAATATCAAAGCTTTGTTAGATGTGCGACCTGATGTTGCCAGCGTAATGAGAGAGGGCAACTACACCACAGTAAATCCTGAAGCGGTGGCAATTGCCGAAACCATCCAAGTAAAAGCAGGTGAAAAAGTTCCATTGGATGGCACTATGCTTTCTGAAAGCAGCAGCTTTAATACAGCCGCCTTGACAGGTGAAAGTAAGCCCAAAACTATTCGTAAAGATGAACAAGTGTTGGCCGGCATGCTAAATTTGGATAAGGTGATTGAAATTAAGGTGAACAAAAAATTCGCTGATAGCAGCCTAGCCAGAATACTCGATCTTGTTCAAAATGCCACATCCAGGAAGGCCAAAACGGAATTATTCATCCGTAAGTTTGCAAAAGTTTATACCCCGATTGTAGTTTACCTGGCGATAGCCCTAACATTTTTACCTTACTTTTTTGTTCAACACTATGTGTTTTCAGAGTGGCTATACAGAGCATTGATTTTTCTGGTAATATCCTGCCCATGTGCATTAGTAGTTTCTATTCCATTAGGTTATTTCGGAGGTATCGGTGCAGCATCACGTAACGGCATTTTGTTCAAAGGTTCTAATTACCTAGATCTTATGTCTGTAGTAAATACGGTTGTTATGGATAAAACAGGTACACTTACCCAAGGTATTTTCAAAGTTCAGGATGTAAAAGCTAATGGATTAGGTGAAAAGGAGTTTATTGAATTATTAGCAGCATTAGAAAATAAATCCACCCATCCAATTGCAAAAGCGATAGTAGAGTATGCCGGCGATGGTGTAAAGGAAATAGCAGTAAATGGCGTGGAAGAAATTTCAGGGCATGGATTAAAGGGGAAGGTGAACGGTTATGAAATGCTGGCCGGGAACAGCAAATTGATGGATAAATTCAATGTAAGTTTTGATGACTCTCTGCATGCTGTTGTTGAAACAATTGTACTGGTAGCTATCAATGGAAAATTTGCCGGTTATGTAACCATTGCCGATGAAATAAAAGAGGATGCAAAGCAAGCGATAACCGACATGCACCAAAACGGTATTAAAGAAACCGTGATGCTGTCCGGCGATAAATCTTCTATCACTCAAAAAGTCGCTAAGCTTTTAGGTATCGATGCAGCCTTTGGTGATTTACTTCCAGAAAATAAAGTACAGAAAGTAGAAGAAATTAAAAGCGATAAATCAAAAGTAGTGGCCTTTGTTGGAGATGGCATTAATGATGCTCCGGTGCTTGCTCTAAGTGATGTGGGTATTGCTATGGGCGGTTTGGGAAGTGATGCGGCTATTGAAACGGCCGATGTGGTTATTCAAACCGATCAACCTTCAAAAATTTCGACCGCTATTAAAATTGGTAAAGCTACTAAACGCGTTGTTTGGCAAAATATAGGGCTGGCTTTTGGAGTCAAGCTAATTGTGCTAACACTTGGTGCAGGTGGTTTGGCTACCATGTGGGAGGCTGTTTTTGCGGATGTGGGGGTGGCTTTATTGGCAATATTAAATGCGGTGAGGGTGCAGAAGATGAAGTTTTAAAGAAAATTTAGGGTATGAATTTGAGATCCAGTGAAGGACTAGGAGGGTGGGTATGACCCCGGAAGATTATTCTAGCTATATGCTTTTTCCAATCGGGTTGTTGCTCTCCTTGCTGATAAAAAACCATCAGCCTTTCATAATTGCGGCTTGATGTGGGGATAAAAGACAAAAGCCGCTACTTAAGCGGTTTTTGTCTTTTTATAAAAAAAGTATGTTTAATAATAAATTAGTTATTTGTAAAGTCGAATTTTGTTTGATCTGTTCGTGGGATTATATTAGAAATATTTGATACTTCATATTTGTTAGCCTCTACATAAGTATTAAATCGTTCATCCCATTTTAAATAGATTTTCAAATCTGCTACAAGTCGATCTCCATCTTAAATGCATCAGGATGGATGGTAATATTATCTCCCTTAATATGAATTTCAATTTTATCATTACCAACTTCCTTTGTCTCGGTAGCTTTTTCTCCTTTTAAAAAGCTTTTTAACTTTACTAAATCGCCAAATACTTCAAAAATCTTACTTATGTAAGAATAATTTTCCATTACAAACATGCCCGAAACAGTGGCAATTTCAACTACATGCTGTACATCTAAAGACCCTTTTTCAAGACCCTGAAGTTTAATATTTAGTTTTACCTCCGGATAAATTTGATCTTTTATTTCAGTTAATATCGAGATAAAATTAAGCTGGGTATGCAAAATAGTTAATGCGTCAACGCTGTGAAAATCACCCTCATATTTAAAGTGGTAGATTGTTGAATTGTCTTTCATGGATCATTACAAATAAGGCGCATAAATAACAAAAAGATAACACAATTTAAATTCCAAGAGATCTAAAATAAAAAACAGACAGGAATTTATTACTCTATCATCCAAATTGCAGGATTACTTTGTAGTATTATTGGCGTCAGCCTGTTTCGGACTTCCCATCCCATAAAAAAGTTATTCTTTCGCAAACAAATGGCTCTTACGGGGTAAATTCTTCAGATAAATTATTTTACTTTCTCTTATCCATGGTGTCTTTATCAAAAGCAATGAGATTAAACATTTCACGTAACCTACTTCTTACCCTATTCCCATAAAGATTTTCCAACTCCTGGCTATTGAGATTAGTTGTGATGTGGGTTTTTAGCTTTTGGGTGACAAAGAGATCATATCGAGTAAGCAGGATCTCTGCCATGACATTGCACTCATTCCCGTAGTGTTTTAACGTGTTTTCCGTACCCAGGTCGTCAAAACAATAGGTTTTAGTAATAACGGATCCTTTGATCAATTGAAAAGAATCTTTGCCATATCTGTGAATTGCAGCATAACCATGTTCCTGGAATTCAAAACTGATGTCACGACAGGGTTTAACTAGAAACCGTTGATGTTCGGGCTGCAGAAAGCGGCATAGGTTCATGAGGGATGTTTTGCCGCTTCCTATTGGTCCGGTTAACAGAATACCTTTATGCGGGCTTAAACTCAATCTTTTTAGTTGGTCCTTATCCTTTAAAAAATAGACAGCCAATTGAAAAAGGATTTCGTAGTCTTCGACATGTATCCGAAAATGGGGACCATAAATTTGTTTTCCTTTGGTGGCAAGGAACTGAATTACCTGGTCAAAATTATAATGGTTCGGCATAGTTTTTTGAAGTGCTGGCATGTAAATTTCCTTTCTTTGGGGATCCTGAATCTCCAGACTGATTTTCGTTTTTTTGAAATTCTTCAGAATTGATCATCCAATTTCTAGCAGCGGCCATCCAATTTTTCATAGCTGATTTCCCGCCCACCTTCCAGCCATTGGCTTCGAAATGATTGAAAAATTTTTGCGCTTCGATTTCGGGCCAATTGTTTTTTTGAAAAAATTGAAGAACTGAAAATTGACTGGGCGGAATTACCTCTCCTAAATCCTCTCCTGAAGGAGAGGACTTTCTTATGCCCTCTCCTAAATCCTCTTTTGAAGAAGAAAACTTTTGACTTTTATTTTTTGGATTTGCTTGCCGGTGTTTAGCAATGTTTAATTTGTTTATATCTGTTTTTATATTGTTTATATTGTTTATATAAGGTACTAGTGCTTGTTCAGTGCCTGTCTCACTACCTGTACCACTAGCCGTCCCACTACTTGTCTGCTGCTTGTTCAATGCTTGTTCAAAATCTGATTGGGTCTTAGCTTTGTTCCTAACTCTTTTTTGAACAGGTTTAAGGTCATCGGCAAAATTGATCAGATGAACCAAACTGCCACGGAAGGGATTATAAGATGGATCATATTTAATGTATCCATAGTTATGTAAATCTTTCATGCATTTGTGATAAGTGGCTTTGGCGCTGATTTTACTTACACGCATGACTTCATCTCTTGAAATGCTGATAGGGTTTTGAAACCGGCTTACATTCCAAAATTGAAACAGGGAAATGTAGAGACTGATATGGGTTGGATTCAATTGGTCATCCGCCATCACTTTATTGAAAAAACCGGTAAGGTGCTTGATGTAGTTCATAGGGTATCATCAGGAGTTGGATCTGTGAATTTTTTTCTGTTCCAAGATTTTCACAATGTCTTCGTAATTGTAAAATATAATTCCGTTGACCTTAGTGTAGGGAAGGGTGCCATTGATCCGAAAGTTTTGGAGGGTGCCTGGTGAGATGTTAAGGAGTTTACGGACTTCGGGAGACTTGAGCCATTTTTTGCTTAGCTGATTTTGCTTGAGAAGCGATTTGATTTCAGTTAGGAGCTCTGATTTGAAATGGTTCAAATCTTCTTTTGTAAGAATTTCTACAGCCATAGAATTTGTTGTGTTTTGTTATGGCTTCAAATAGAAAAAAATTATCATTAAAAAAACAGTTACAGGGGTAGCGTTACCCCCTGTAACCCCTGCTGATTATCAATGAAATAGGACTTTTAATTTTTTCTTTTGTTAACCTCGTTTAACAATTTAATCAGCAGTTCTTTTACCGATTCACGCGTACTTTCATCCTCTGAATAAAATTTGGAACGAAGACTAATCGGGGAAATTTGTTCGGCTTTGGATGTAGAGTAGGTTCTTGATAGGATCTTCAGGACTTCTGTTTGATTTGTATTTAAATAGACGTTTGCATCAATCATCAAGCGTGCAAAGTAAGCGATTTGAGGTACGGTTAAATTCAATTTGATTTTATCTGCTTTCTTTTGGGAAAGTACATTTTTTTCCTCCCCATTAGCAAACTCCAGGCTTAATTGAAGGGTCCGCTCCAGGTGTTTGGTTTCTTCCTTGATCCAGCTACTGACCAGTTCTTTTACGGAGGGCTTATGGGGTTTATATGCAAAATTTGGTTTCTGAATGGATTGATTAATGTGTTTTAAAAAATAGGAGAGTGTTTTCAGTTTGTCGGTGGCATTGTCTTCCATTTCTAATCTTTCCTTTAAGTATCCAATACACCAGTTGTAAAACTCTATGGAATTCAAATTTAGGTAGCCACAGCGAACAACGATCGTCAGTAATGTATTTTCATTTTGTTTCAGGGATTGTTCCATTAAATCGGCTAAAAATGACTTTAAATACAAGACACGTTGATAGGTGATTTCTTTTTTTAGACATGCTTTTATGAAAACTTGTATAGGTTGCAATAAGACTTCAATAAACTCTGCAGGGACTTTTTGTGTGTGGAGGGCCGATTCTAAAATTGGCAGTGTTTCCTGAAAATCTCTGAGCGTAATTAACCGGTAGGATAATGTGATTTTGGAGTTAATATTGAAATATTTCCGAAAATATTCTTCCAGAAAGGTGATGAGATCCTCGAGGGTTATGTACAACTTTTTGTAAAGGTTGGAAGGGGTTTTACCAGTTACATCTTTAAAAATTTCCTTTCCTCCCTCTGGTCCGAGGTATTTTAATAGCGTATCGGTTAAATTAATCAGTTGGTTTTGGTGGTTTTGAATAAACAGTTCAATTTCTTCTGATTTTTGAAAGTTAAAAATCAGGGCCATCAAATTGGTACGTATTTGCTTAGCCTGCTCTTTTGCGTTTTGAACTATTTCATCAAAATCTCCAATGCGTAAAGCAATGTTATCCGGATGTAGCGCATGCAGAATTAAATCATCAAAAAATGACAACTCGTATTTCATAGTATTAGCAAAAAGTTAGATGTTCTGCTGTGGGGGCTACCAAAAATATATTAAATTAATTTTAAAACCTGCGTATATATACCTAAATATTTTTTTTAGTTAAATAATTTGCTTTTTAATATTAACAACTAACCAAGCTTGGATTTGCGTGAGTTTGCTTTTAACGAAAACTTCTCCTTTAACGCTTTCATATCCTCACTTACTTTTTTATCCAAAATTTTCGCGTAATGTTGGGTGGTGCGCAAGTTTTTGTGACCCAGCATTTTAGAAACACTCTCGATGGGGACATTGTTATTTAGAGTCACTGTTGTGGCAAAAGTATGGCGGGCAATGTGGAAAGTAAGTTCTTTTTCAATACCACTGAGAGCCGCTATTTCCTTTAAATAGGCATTCATTTTCTGATTGCTTAAAATCGGGAACAAGCAGCCTTTGTTGATGGCCTGAGGGTTATTCTTGTATTTATCAATAATTGCAAGTGAGGAGGGTAGGAGCGGAATATTGGAAGGTGTTTCGGTTTTGGTACGATGAGTAAATATCCATTTTTCGCCATCAATACCCGTGGATATATTATGCAAAGTAAGTTTTTTTACATCCACATACGCCAGGCCGGTAAAACAACTGAATAAAAAAATATCCCTCACCAGATCAAGCCTTTCATTTCGGAAATCCTTTTTCATGAGTCCCTGCAATTCTTCTTCACTTAGATATACCCGTTCGACCTCTTTCACCTTCGCTTTATAGTTGACAAAAGGATTTCTATCCAACCAGCCATTGGCTATGCAAATTCGGATGATCTTGCCAAAATTCTTGATGTATTTAACTGCAGTATTATTGCTGCACTTACAAACGGATCTTAGATAAAATTCATATTCGGTGATAAAGGCATGATCGACATTTCGGATATCCATATCCGACACATTAAATTTCCAATCGAGGAAATCAACAGTATGCTTCAATGCAGTCTTGTATCTTTCCAAGGTTCCTGGTGCAAATTCATCACCCACCAGGTCTTCCATTCGGTTATTATGGTCCTGAAAGATTTTGATCAATGACCGTTGCTTTCCATCTGTTCCCAGGAGTTTATTTCTCATCAAATCCACTGTTATCGGCTTGCCTTCCCGAATCAATTCTTGTTGATAATCGTAAACTTTCCCTCGCAAAAGGTCGAGGTAGCTATTAATTGATCGGGCTTCTTCGGAATGACCTTTCATTCTGCCAGAATCCACACTCCACTTGCTTTCATGAACATATCGTTTGGTACTTATCTCAATTCGTTGTCCCTCGATTGTTACTCTTAAATAAATTGGAATAAGACCTTCCTTTGTTGTTTTTGACCTCTTTACGAAAAAGAGGATTGATAGTCTATATCGCATAGTTAATGCTTTTTTAGGGTTATTGAATCTAATTTGCATAACTGCTCAGAACAAGATGTTCAATAGATGAACTACTTAGAATTAAGTATTTCTATAATTCGGTGACCCAAATTGGTCCGGAAAATTCGGGTCACCGAATTTACCACCTACGCATTGCGATTTGATGAATGAATTGACTAGGGGAGCAAAACAAAAAGCCTTCAAATCATACGATTTGAAGGCTTTTGAATAGTTTTAAACTACGTGGTGCGGAAAGTGAGGGATTCGAACCCCCGGACCTGTAACAGTCAACGGTTTTCAAGACCGCCGCATTCGACCACTCTGCCAACTTTCCGAAGGCAAAAGTACAAATTCAGGTCATACTGGCAAATCTTTTTTAGTGTTCATAGACCCATAAAGGCCTATTTTGTTCACCCTCAGTTAAATAAATTTTAAAATAAATTTAAAACAGCCACTTTAAACCGGTTTTAAGCCTCTTTTTTGATGGCTCCGGTTAAGCGTGCAATTGATTTTTCATCGAGTTTAATCTTAACGGCCTCCATAAGTTCATTTAGCTGATTGATTTTTGTGGCGCTGGCAATAGGAGCGGTGATCCCTTTTTGGGCCAAAAGCCAGGCTATTGATACTTGCGTTGGGGTAGTTTTATATTCTTCAGCAACTTCGTCGAGAGCTTTTAATAGTGTAAAGCCCTTTTCATCCAGGTATTTCTGAATTCCTGCACCGCGTGCACTTTGACCCAGATCAGCTTCTGATCGATATTTACCGCTTAAAAAACCACTGGCCAATGAATAGTAGGGTATAACGCCTACTTCTTCTTTTACAGCTAATGCCTGTAGATCGGTTTCAAAATCTGCCCGATCATATAAATTGTAAAGCGGCTGCAGGCTTTCGTAACGTGGCAAACCATCTCTTTGGCTGGCGGTTAAAGCTTCCCATAGTCTTTCAGCGCTAAAATTAGATGCACCAATGAATCGTACTTTACCTTCTTTAATCAACTGCGCATAAGCTTCCAGAGGTTCTTCAACTGGCGTGGTAAGGTCGTCGTAATGCGATTGGTAAAGATCGATATAGTCGGTTTGAAGTCGTTTTAATGAATCTTCAACAGCTTTTAGAATATAGTTTTTAGAAAGATCTTTAGCTCCGCCTCTTACCATTGAAGAACCAACCTTAGTGGCGATAATTACTTTATCGCGCTTTCCTCGTTGTTTATGCCAATTGCCAATGATAATTTCTGATTCACCACCTGAATTTCCCGGTTTCCAGTTTGAATACACATCGGCGGTATCAATAAAGGTAAAGCCATTCTCCACAAAGGCATCCAGCAGTTCAAATGAGGTTGCTTGGTCAATGGTCCAGCCAAATACATTGCCACCAAAAGCCAATGGCAAAAACTCCAGATCAGATCTTCCTAATTTTCTTGTTTCCATATAGGTAATGATTTAATAGATATGCAATAAGTTAGTGAAAGGATTACAGATAATTTTCAATAGCTATTAACAAGAAACTAAGTGGAAAGTTCTAGCTACGGTGGAACTCATCTGGCTTTCAAAAACTGCTTCTCCTAATTTAAGGGCCACACAAAAACAGAACTTCAATTCATTGTTATTGCATTTGAAGATATTCATTCCATAACCAACCAGTTGTACCGTTATAGTCAACTTTGTACCAGTATGCTGTTTGACCATAAATTGTTTCACCATTACCGCTTTTGTCTATGATCTCTACTTTTTCGTTAAAGGGAATAGTTAGTAATATTTTACCTCTCGAGCTTGGCTGGTCTCGTAGATGAAGTCCTTTTTTTGAATTTATTCTCGCTGTCTGTGCGCTATATTGGAAATTGGCCGTCTTGGATGAGTCAAAGGATTGCCTTAAAAAATCAATGAACGTAATAGTAATGGCAATTAAGGCAACCCCAAAAATGAGTTTGATTGTTTTCCACTTGTTAATTGTGTCAACGTTTGAATAAGTCATTGAACCAGAATCCAAAGAAGGCCTAATCGATCTTTCACTTTTCGAAATGGGTACAGGTGTTTTAGTGAAATTGTCCCTGTTAAGACTAAGTAAAAAGTTGGCTATAATTTGTGTCTCTTTACTTGAAAAACTGGGTTTAAAATACTCCACATAATTCCGAAGTTCTTTTAAGATCAATATTTTCACATGTTGAAACTCTTCCCTTGGTTTCTGATTAATTAGCACAATAAGATTTCTTATTGGAACTTTTCTTTCTCCCCAATGATGATGGTCAAGTGAATTAGTGATTCTTCCAGTTAAAATTTTAAATAAGGCAAAGTTGGTTCTTTTTATTTGCTCAACGGGTGAACGTAAATTTATATTATTTAATGAATGCTCACTCCAGTTTTTTGTTTCGATAAGAAAAATACCAGCAGGAGAGATTAAAATGTGATCAATTTGAACAGATTTTATATAGTCGTTCTCTTTCCGGTTATAAATTGGCGGATAAAATGAACAAGTAAAATCATTTATTAAAATATATTCATCAGGTAAATTTTCTAATTCATTGGAAACCTTCTGCTCGCCTAAAGCGCCATATATAGTAGTATTTAATTCATCAATTAAGCTTTTTTTTCTTTCGAGTTCCTTAAGTTGCAGTGAGCTACTCTGCTTAACTGCATCCATAAAATGAGAGGTGATATATTGATATCGATTGATCTTTTTAGTAAGCGTATTAGTAGATTCTTGAATTGAATAAGCAATTTCTAGATTCAAATTAAGTTCGATCTCTCGAATCCTTTTCTTGATGCCTATTTTCTTTAAGTAGTTAGTAAATGTGTTGAAAATATTAAAGTGTGACGATAGTAAGCTTCCTAACTGTTGCTTTAATTTTTCAAGTTCAAAAAACAGTTCTTGTTCAATTTCATTTTTTCTTGTCTTAATGAAATCTTCTAACTGTACTATTTCTTTGTTAAGTGTACTCTTTTCTTGCTCGATTAAGATTGAATGATTTGAAATAATTTCCTGTTGATTACCTGAATAGTTTTTTTGAAAAGTTATTAATTCATTTAATGAGCTGAACTCATTTACATTGTGATTACGCAAATGAGATTTTATTGTTGTTAGTGAACCAACGGGTCTATAAACTTTGCACATATTCCTCTCCCAATTTCTTACCTGCTGGATGTCTTGTCCTTATAGCCAAAGTAGCATACAAGGTTTCCGTACCTGCTTTTATTATTCAAAATTACAGGTCATCTATAGCATTAGCTTTTATAATTGAACCATTGATTTTATCATGATATACTAACATCACAAAACACTTGGATGCCCCTTTATGTTCGATGGATAATTGAATACTACCTTTTTCTGTTTCGAAGGAGGTGTAATATTTACATCTGTCAAATTGCACTTCATACATTTTGTAGTTGTCGTCAGGTTCTGAATAAGATTGAAACTTCTCTACACAATCTGAAGGTTGACCATATTTCTCAGTTAACATTTCTTTCAATGAAAAGTAATTGGATGAAAGAGATGACCAAGTATCACATTCAGGAAACACTACGGCAATTTTACTAACCAAATCCTTTTGCTTCAACGTCGATACTCCTACAATACAGCCTTTAAATGCAGCAAAATCACCTTTTAATAGAGCTGTCCCATCATCTGTCCCAAAATGAATAAAACCATTTTGTTTCATTTTAGCAACATACTCGGTAAGTGTTCCATCAATAGGAACTCCTTTGAACATAAGATGGCCCGATGGCTTAGTATTCACTTGCGCAAATGAAATGATAGCAGTTAATACAAAAATTATTGATACGATTAGCTTCTTCATATTATAATAGGTTTTTAATCAATGGATATTATTTTTCAATTGTTCATTTAATAGTTTGTCAACTTTTTCGCTTATAAACACATTTCCAAAAGCTCCAATACCAATAACTTTTGCTTGGCCTTCCCATGTGATCTTTGTGGTTGAAAACAATACATAATTATCGGTACTCACCAAGTTGTCAGTTATTTGATCAATTAAGGCCCCACCCAGCATTATCCCAAGTGCTTGCCCTGCTTGTTCCCATTTATTTTTTGATTTCGTATGACTTTTCTTCATGGATTTTTGCAGGTAAGCATTTAATTTATTCTTGAGAACCTCTTTATGCCTGTCCTGATTTGGATTCGTCAATACAGCTACAAGAATAATCAAACTGAATATTAAGAGTACTACGTGATTTTTCTTCATCTTCTTACTAATTAAAGAGCACCATCATTTGGTTATTCCGGGACAAAATCGTTTTTAGCAACCCGCCAAAACTATCATGTTCGAAAAGTGATAGGATTGATTTTAATCAATAAATATCCTGGTCGAATTATCGGAAGTGATTAGAAGAAATTTTTCAGAATCTGCTCTAAAGGAATAGTTAGGGCTCTTATAAGAATTGTAATTGCTTAATACCTTTTTTGGGTGTATATCAAAGAATCCCCTATGAAAAATACTAAGAACTGAGTATTGCATACGGGGGATGGCTTTCTACATCTTTGCGGCAGAAATTTCATTCAAAATCAATCTTAAATTAACCTTATGTACCAAACCTTTACAAACAAATTAACCAAACTCTTTCTATTAGTTTTAAGCGTATTTGCTTTAGTAAGCTGTGAGCCGGCATCAGAATATGCCGAAGATGCATCTGAAAGCGGTGGCTTTTACGCAACAGATATTAATGGAACATGGAAAGAAACGAAAACCGGTCTTGTTATTAGAATTTCAGGAGTGACTTCTTCCACTTCAGGAACTGGAGTACTAACAAATGCAGGAACAGCTTTTCCTTCAGCTGCAGTAGGAGGTACCCCTCTAACTGTGATAGAACATCAGAGCGGTGGCTATTGGGATGCTTACAATAATACTTATTATACCAATGGTACCTGGGGTCAAACCAAGGTTGTTGGTCTAGCTATGAATGATGCCAAAACTGAATTTAGAATCGGTACTGCTGTTTACAAAAAACAATAGATCAATAAGAATTAAAGTTATCACAAAACCACTGCTGTATTCAGCGGTGGTTTTGCTGTTTTAGTAGAATCGTTACAGTTTTAACTCTACTAAGCACTAAGCTCTACACTGCCGCTTCGTTTTAAAACTCCCCAGGTCATGAGCTCGCCTTTTAGTGCATTGAGTAATGCTTTTAGCAGCACAAAATACATTAGCTGACGATAAAAGAACCGTTGCGGAATCAGTAGCCAAAGTTTATAAACAGGTTCTTTTTCAAATGAAAAGGCAATTGCAGCGCCTAAGGCATCTATCAAAATAAAAATTAAGTAGTAGCCCAATACATAGGTAACGCCTCCGGCAATTAATGCGTATATCATCAACAGATCGGCAAGTGGTGATATTAACGGCATCAGCAATTGAAAAATCAACAGATTGGGCATAGCCACCATACCCAGCGATTTATAATTTACATTGAAACAAACATTGCGGTGTTTCCAAAACGATTGCATAATACCAAAGGTCCAGCGGAAACGTTGTTTCAGAAACATTTTTACCGTTTCAGGCGCTTCAGTAACAGCAATAGCTTCAGGCGCATAAGCTACTTTCCCGCCATTTTTTAATAAACGTATCGTTAGATCACAGTCTTCGGCCAAGGTATCGGAGGTAAACAATCCCGCTTTTATTAATGCTGATTTTTTGAAAGCGCCATTGGCACCGGGTATAACGGTGATACAATTCAGCAGGTCAAAAGCCCGGCGATCGAAATTTTGAGCCGTTATGTACTCAATCGACTGCCATTTGGTAAGCAGGTTCAGTTCATTGCCCACCTTCACATTGCCGGCCACGCCAACCACCTCATTGCTGTTAAACTTTTTCATTAACTGGGTAATGGCATCGGTTTTTAACAGCGTGTCGGCATCAATACAAACCACATAATCATATTTAGCATGGGCAATTCCAAAATTTAAGGCCGAAGCTTTGCCTCCATTTGGTTTTGTTAAAACCGTGACGTGTTGGTGATTATAAAAATGACTGTCGACTATTGAATAGGTATTGTCTTTTGAGCCGTCATCAACAAAAATCACCTCAAACTCAGGATAGTCGCTTTTTAGCAGGTTGATAACTGTTTTTATTGCGTTTATTTCTTCATTATAGGCCGGAACAATAATGCTCACCCCGGGTTTCAATGTACTATCAGTAAACTGTTTCCTTTTTTGCAGGTAAGCCATTATCCCAATAATGATCATCCGCGCAACGGAAAGGATAATACCTAGGATGAAAACAGCTTCGAGCACATGTTGGAAATAAAACATGAGCACCGCCAGCAAGAAATTAATTTTAGAAAGCATCAGGTCTTTAGAGTTACTCAAAGCCGGCATCAGATCTTCGTGTTTTTTGCCCAGTAAATCGGCAACGGTAATAAACTTATAACCTTTGTTTTTAAAATAATGGATGATGCGCGGTAAAGCTTCAATGGTAGCGGTTCTATTTCCTCCCGCATCATGAAGTAGAATAATACTACCTAACTGTTGTTGGTCAACTACGCGTTGAAAGATAGTATCCGCCGAAACATCTTTTTCCCAGTCGCGTGGGTCAATAGATTCACCAATGGTTACGTAATGGTCTTGTTTACTCATGGCTACAGGTTCAATTTCCGCAAAGCTTTGGGGCTCGGCGTCGGCGTTAAAAGGAGGTCTGAACAAAACCGTTGAATGACCGGTGATGCATTCAATTAGCCGGCGTGTGGCATTCAATTCAAGCCGCTGACGTTCGGGCGTCATCAATGCCAGGTTAGGGTGGGTAAAGGTGTGATTGCCAATTTCATAGCCCTCTTTATAGATCTGTTTTACCAATGGAATGTTGTTCTCGGCATTTTCACCGATCATAAAAAAAGCCGCTGGCACATTTTCTTTCTTTAAAATATCTAAAATGGCGGGTGTGTATTGTCCATCAGGACCATCATCAAAAGTTAACAAAACCTGCTTATTGGCCATTCCGAACTTTTTAACCACGTAGGAGGTAGGCAGTTTTTGGTACTGCTGCTCGGTTATTAAATTATTCTTCTGATCGTAGGCTACTTTAATATATCCATTCTGTGGACTGCTTAAAATATCCAATACTTCACCTTCGCCAATATAATCCACTGCAGTACCGCCACTGAGGTTTTGCATTTGATTTTGATTGAAAAGCTGAGCTTTAGGGTCATTAAAATCTTTTTTATAGAAGGACCAAACCCTTGGGTCTTCCGAACCCAGTCGCCATAGTGAAACGCCGGCTAACCCTGCCTCGTTGGCGGTTACCATCGTGTTAAAGTCGGTGGCAGCATCGGTAAAAAATACCTGGTGTTCTATATCGGCATCATCCGAATAGGTGTAAGAGAGGTTATAATCATCATTGTTATACCTGATCTTACCTTCTGATTCTGCAGCTGTTGTCAGGGCTTCCTGGTAAGTAATGTCTTCGCCTTCACTGTCTTTTGCCCAATCATAACCATATGCGGCCAAGCATAAAATGATCTTATCCTCCGGAATTACCTCTTCCGTTGTTCCTATGGCCGATTCGATCCAATGCAACTGAGCAATTGGGCCCGGCTTACTGGTAGAATAATGCTGGTCATAAGCCATTAAGCACACGTAGTCATTGTAATTATTTACGGCTTTCAGATTATAATCCGCGTTTCCGGGAGCAATATCCTGTGTTACCAAAAAACCTTTGGCATGAAGCTCGGTATAAAGTTCTTTTTGAAAAGCGATCAGGTACTCATCGGTGGTTTCGTTGAGATCTTCAAAATCAATATTTACACCTTGAAACTTGTATTGATCTAACTTTTTTACAACACTGGCAATAAATAATTTTCGTTTCTCAGGGGAGGAGATGATGCGGTGCACATTGGCTGCATTCCATTTTTCATTGCTGAAATTGGAGATCATGGGAAGTATTGACACCTTATGTTTTTTCATTAGCTCTAGCGCCGCTTCATCAATATCAGTTTGAACCACATCCGAAGTGTCGGTTACAAAGAACCATTCGGGCATGATCATGTTCATTTGATCAATATGAGTTTTTAAAGTGCTGAACGATTGTGCATCCCAGTTTACATAATAGCCCGCCCGAATAGCCATCGGTTCATTTGGGTTGGATTTATGGTGGCTGCGCATCTTTATCTCACGCGGTTTGGCATGAAGCAACTTGGCTTTTAATTTATTGTACGATTGGTTTTGTTCATTCCGGAACATAATCGGATCGTCGGGATTGAGGATCTTTTTATAGGCGAGGTTTTTATTGCTAAGCTTTGGCAATGCCGTTCCTGAACTTCTCCATAACGCTATTCCGAAGGTAGTTCCTAAAACAAGGAAGAAAAAAATGCAAAGTCTTACAACCCACAAGAAACGTTTCCAACGTTTGGTGTTTGAGGTCTGAAATACCTGGTGTTTAGATTCAGACATACGATTTAGAATTGGTAACGACTCAAATTAAAACAAGCGTAATGAAGAAATAATGAAGAGGTTAGGTTTATTGTAAGCAGGGAAGAAATAAGTATTTGAATTGTTACGAAAATATTTGTTGCAACAAATATTGTTTTTACTATATTTGTAGTGTGAAAATTGAACAGGAAATATTACAGGAGAAATTTGAAGATAGCTATCAGAAGGCGATCATCAATTTAATATTTACCAATAACTGGTTGCGTGATCTGCAAAACGAGCATTTTAAGCAGTATGATATTTTGCCTCAGCACTTTAATATACTAAGAATTATCAGAGGAAAGCACCCAAACCCGGTATCGCCAGGCGAAATAAAAAAAGTAATGCTCGATAAGGGTAATGATATTACACGTTTACTCGATAAAATGGTTGTTAAAGAACTGATCGACCGGAAACTTTGCGAGCACAATAGAAGAAAAATGGATATAACAATTACTGATAAAGGATTAGAACTTCTAACAGCGATCGATGTTCCATTAACTATTTTTCTTGATTCGATTAAAAACAGATTTAGTAAACACGATGCTGAGCAACTCAGTGATCTGTTGGATAAGCTAAGAGGATAGGTCCTTTTTTTACCTAAATAGATGTTTAAACAAATAATTTTTTAAAATAAGTAAAATCTAAATTCTAATAATATGGCAAACTCAAAATGGGCGATTGACCCTTCGCATAGCGAAATTCAATTTAAAGTAAAACACATGATGGTTAGCAATGTAACCGGTAATTTTGGTAAGTTTGATGTGGACGTTGAATCAACGGGGGAAGATTTTGATCAGGCCAGCATTGCATTCACTGCAGATATTTCTTCGATCTCTACGGGTAATACCCAACGCGATGATCATTTAAAATCACCTGATTTCTTTGATGCGGCAAACTATCCGCAGTTAAAATTTGTTTCAACTGAGTTTAACAAAGTTGATGACGAAGAATATGAACTTACAGGTAACCTGACAATAAAAGACGTAACCAAATCTGTTAAACTTAAAGTGGAGTTTGGTGGTTCAGGTAAAGATCCCTGGGGTAATAAAAAAGCTGGTTTCAGTATCCAGGGTAAAATAAACAGAAAAGATTTCGGCTTAAATTGGAATGCAGCCCTTGAAACAGGAGGCGTTTTGGTAAGCGATGATGTGAGGCTTTCTGCCGAAATTCAATTGGCTGAAGTTGTTGAAGCTTAAACTACGTTTTATCATTAACCGTTAGGTGCATCGAGAATAAACATGGTTTAAATAATCATTAAAAGGTTAATAAAATGGCAACAAAACAAATAAAACAAGTACTTAGCGGAGCATCTCCTCATATGGTGGGAGATGGTTTCCGTGTATCCAACTATATACCAGGTCCGGCTAATATTGCCCAGCAAACCAACCCGTTTATTATGCTGGATTATAATATGCCGTATAATTTTCCGCCTTCAGATTACCGAAGAGGTGTTGGAGAGCACCCTCACCGGGGATTTGAAACAGTAAGTATTGCTTACGAAGGGCAGATTGAACATCGTGATTCTTCAGGTGGCGGTGGCGTAATCAGTGCCGATGATGTGCAATGGATGACCGCCGCTTCGGGTTTAATGCATGATGAGTTTCAGTCGCAAGCATTTGCCGAAAAAGGAGGCATTCAGCATTTTATCCAAATATGGGTGAACTTGCCGGCCAAAGATAAAATGAGTCCACCTAAGTATCAGGCAATTACCAATGAAAATATCAGTGTTTATAAAATTGATGATAAGGGAAGCGTAAACCGCATCATTGCCGGTAATTTTAAAGGTATTCAAGGTGCTGCAAGTACCTTTACTCCAATTGAAATGTATGATCTAAGAATGGTTGCGGGAGCGGAGGTCAGTTTTGATATTCCGGCTTCCAACAACACCATGATTTTGGTAACCAAAGGCAGTTTCACTATAAATGATGAACAAAAGGCAGGTCATAAAGATTTCGTTTTGTTTAAGCATGAAGGTGAAACCATTAAGCTGAAAGCCGATGAAGACAGCTACGCAATGGTATTGAGCGGTGAACCGATCAACGAACCGATTGTAAGCTATGGGCCATTTGTGATGAATACCAAGGAAGAGATTGTTCAGGCAATTGATGATTTCAATGCAGGTAAATTCGGATCAATTCAATAAATTGTTACAGCAAAGTTCGGTTGATCTTTAACCGAACTTTGTTGTTTATAAAATCCAGCTAAACCATGAAAAAGAACATTTCCCACCTGCTTTTGGGTCGCGAAAAGAACATTACGGATACCGAAGTAGTATTGCAGCCTTTGCCTCATAAAGATTTTCGTTTTGCTAATCCTTTTATTGTGGTCCATCATTTAAGGCCACAAACTATTTTGCCGGGTTCGCAAGAGTTCAGGATCCATCCGCATCCGCACCGTGGTTTTGCTCCGGTTACATTTATGCTGCAGGGGCAAGGCTACCATAAAGATAATGCAGGTCATGACATGGTGGTTGAAGGGGGAGATGTGCAATGGATGTTTGCCGGAAAAGGGCTTCTGCATAGTGAAGGACCGACGAAGGAATACATTCAACAAGGTGGTGTTTATGAGCTGATCCAGATTTGGGTGAATGTTCCAAAAGCGCATAAATGGGATGCCCCGTTTTACCAGTTTGCCCGTAAAAGCGAATTGCCTGAGGTATTACAGCAGGAGGGAGTGTCGCTTCGTTTGGCATCAGGAGAGTTTGAGGGCAAAGTAGGAGGTATGAAGCGTTCCTTTACGGCCGTTATTTCAATTATTGGGGAAGTAGCTAAAGGTAAAACCGTTGATTTTCCGGTTAAAGCCGGTTATTGGACCCTGATCTATGTGGCGCATGGTTCAGTTACCATTAACGATCTACAAGTGGTTACAGAGCATAATCTCATTGTTTTTGAAAAGGATGGAGATGAAATAAAGCTTACGGCTAATGAAGATGCACAATTGCTATTCTTATCGGCCGAACCAATTGATGAACCAGTTGCCGCTAAAGATAATTTTGTAATGAATACGCCCGAAGAAACATTACAGGCAATTGAAGATTATAAAAAAGGTGTTTTTGGAACGCTGGATTACTAAATAAATGGAGTTAAACAAGAAGGCCGTCTTTTGGAGACGGCCTTCTTGTTTTATTTACTAAGATCTTTAACTACCATTTGTATGGTATGCCTGCTGCGTACTTCCAGCAAAATGTCCTTATCAACCAAAACACGGTCAATCGTTGCCTGATTGTAATGCCTGATGGTGATCAGTTCAAGGTTATCGTTGTAACGAACCTTAAAGGTTTTCTTTAAGCTATCAATTAAAGCTGGTGTTTTGCGCTCATCAAAATCGACGCTTACCGAAAAGCTGATGGCCGAATTATGCATGGTGTTAATTTTAACGCCATGGTCATGAAACAGTTCGAATATATCACTCAAATTCTCTTCTACAATAAACGAAAAATCGGTAGGAGAGATCGAAATCAACACCTGTTTTACCTTAAAAATAAAGGAAGGAATGATGTTTTTAGCCGATTCATTGCTGATTACCGTTCCACTTTCCTCCGGTTTAATAAACGACTGAACATACAGCGGAATCTGCTTGTTTTGCAGCGGCTTAATGGTTTTAGGGTGAATGACGGTAGCGCCATAATAAGCCAATTCAATGGCATCTAAATACGAAAGCTGATCTAACTTTTGCGTTTCATCAAACCATTTAGGGTCTGCATTTAAAACCCCCGGAACATCTTTCCAGATCGTCATGCGCTCAGCATCCAGGCTATAGGCAAAAATGGCTGCACTATAATCTGAGCCCTCTCTACCTAAGGTGGTGGTAAAGTTTTCCGAAGTACTTCCAATAAAACCCTGTGTTACTATTATAGAGCCTTTTAAAACACCTGAAAGCTCATTTTTAATCAAATTAGAGGATAAGTCCCAATCTACTTTACCTTCACGATAGGTGTTATCGGTTTGGATAAAACTACGTGCATCGATCCATTTGGTGGGTTGTTGGGTATTCAAATAATGCGCAACTATTTTGGTCGAAACCAGTTCACCTATAGAAACGATCTGGTCATACACAAAATCATAATCCTCATGAGGTTCATCTTCTAATATCCAATCGATCTCAACAAAAGCATTGGCAACTTCATCATGAACGGTTTGTCTTTCATTGTTTTCAAAAAGTTCATCAATAATGTCAAAATGATAATTTTTGATCTTGTCAAAAATTTCATGCATATCTTCATTTCCGTTGAAGAATGATTTGGTCAGGTCTTCCAGGGCATTGGTGGTTTTACCCATAGCCGAAACCACAATCAACAATTCCTTCGGACCGTATTCTTTTATAATTTTTGAGAGATTTTTAACACCACTGGCATTCTTTACTGAAGCTCCGCCAAACTTGAATATTTGCATTAATCTTGGTTTTTGTTTTTATGTGTACTTTGGATCAAAAATAATGGAATGATAGAATGGGAGAATGATAGAAGTCTAGGATTTATTCAATCATTTTATCATTCATTCCTTCACTCATTTTATTTCAATGCTGCAATTTATCCATTCGGCATCAAAAGCAGCTTGGTATTTTTTATAAAAATTGATAGCCGGTTCGTTCCATTCTAAAACCTGCCAAACCATGCCGTTAAAATTCTTTTCGCGGGCTTCAACGATCAATCGGTCGAACAGCAGCTTGCCAATACCTGCACCACGCATTTCTTCGGTAACTAAAATATCTTCCAGGTACATCCTCGAGCCTTTCCAGGTCGAATATCTCACATAATACAAGGCAAAACCTACCACATAACCATCTTTCTCGGCCACAAAAGCTTTCCAAACAGGATTTACACCAAATCCGGTTTCTTCAAAATGTTCAAGTGTTACGGTTACTTCATCAGGTGCCTTTTCATATTCGGCCAGTTCTTTTATCAGTTCTAAAAGACGCGGACAGTCTTCTTTTCTGGCGTCTCTAATGTGTATTGACATAGCTGTTAGCAATTAGTTATTAGCGATTAGCTTTATAAGCAATTAGACCTAATTGCCGTTTTCTCCTACTATTTATTGAGTACTGTCGACTGCCTACAGCAGACTGAATACTGCCGACTGAATGCAACCTACGGTTTTCTACTTCTTACACCAAAAATGGCACTTCCAACCCTGATCATAGTGCTGCCTTGTTCAATGGCAACCAGGTAATCGCTCGACATGCCCATCGAAATTTCTTTGAACTCAGGCTGCTTTCTGAAAAAGGCCGTTTTTAAGCCATTAAAAAGCGTGGCCAGCTCATAAAATTCCTCTTTAATTTGTTTCTGGTTGTTGGTATTGGTCGCAATTCCCATTACACCGGTAATTCTAACATTCTTAAGTTCGGCAAACTCTTCCGATCGTAAAAGTTCGATCAGTTCATCATAACCCAAACCAAATTTGGTGTCCTCATCGGCAATGTATACTTGAAACAGACAGTCAATTATGCGGTTATTCTTCAATGCTTGCTTATTGATCTCCTGAAGTAATTTCAGGCTATCCACAGAATGAATAACGCTTACAAAGGGTGCAATGTACTTTACTTTATTAGTTTGAAGGTGGCCGATCAGGTGCCATTCGATATCTTTTGGCAAAGCTTCATGCTTTTCCACCATTTCCTGAACCTGGTTTTCTCCAAATATTTTGTGCCCTGCATCATACGCTTCCTGTATCTTTTCGATAGGTTGCGTTTTTGAAACAGCGATTAATTTAACCTTTACAGCGCCTAATTGCTTTTTAAAGTCGTTGATGTTAGCAGAGATGCTCATTAATGTATAATTTTACGGATTATTAAAACGAAAAGCTTATTAGACAGAAACCAAACCGCCTTTTCGATGGTTTGCAAATTTACAATATGAAAAGAGCATGTTCAACAACATTTATAAGGATTGATAGAGTGAGAGATTATTTGAAAAAATGTAGCAGATTAAGGATTGATAAACATTGGTATTTGAGTTTGATCTTATTGGTATTTGCCGGTTGTAGTACCAATGATAAACCTGCCAACCTTATCCCACAGGATAAAATGAGGTATTTGTTAACCGACATGCATTTGATCGAGTCGAGATCATACCGGATCGTAAAAGACGATTCAGCCAAAAGAGTTACCAAGGCTTCTTATTTGTTTGTTTTAAAAAAGTATAAGGTCGATACGGCTCAGTTTAGAAGCAGTATGGAGTATTATCTGAAACATCCCGATGTGATGGATAAGATGTATGAGCAAATGATCGATAGTTTATCGAAACGACAAAGTAAACTTTCGGCCGAAGCGAGGCCAAAAATTGATTCGACTTTGATCAAGAAGAATTTGCAAAAAGAAAAACATAAAAGAGATTCAGTATTAAGAACCAGGGATTCTATTCGTAAAAAGTCTTTTTTTAGCGTGAAAAAGCCCCAGGTAAAAAAAATATAATATAACGTGCTATACCCCGAAAACGTAGGAGATAAATTAGGTTTTAGTGAAATTAAAGAGTTATTGCGCCACGAATGCTTGAGTTCGATGGGCAAAAACCTTGTTGATAAAATGCAATTCATTACCAATTATGAGTTGCTTAAAAAGTTGCTTTCGCAAACCGCCGAATTCAAAGAAGTATTAGTTAACGATACGCCTTTTCCTGCCTCCAACTACTTGGATATTCAATACCTGGTCAATAAGATCAGGGTGGAAGGAACCTTTTTGTCGGAAGAAGATTTTTATTCGCTTACCCTGGTGCTTACCACGGTATTTCAAACTATAAAATACTTCAAAGACCGCGAAGAGCTGTATCCGAATCTGCAAACCTTGTTTGAAGGTTTGGTGGTTGAGCAAAAAATTCTGAAAAGTATTGATGCTGTTATTGATCCGAAAGGGAAATTAAGGCCCAATGCCACTCCGGAACTTCAAAAAGTGATACGTGAAATTTCATCAGCCGAGAGTGAGTCGAGAAGGAGATTGGATGTAATTTTCCGGAATGCGATAAAAGAAGGTTGGAGCGCCGATGGAAGTTTAACGATCCGGGATGGTCGCTTGGTAATTCCTGTTTTGGCGGAGCATAAGCGTAAAATGAAAGGCTTTATTCATGATGAATCGGCTACCGGGCAAACTATTTACTTAGAACCGGCAGAAGTTTTTGAACTGAATAATAAGGTTCGGGACCTTGAGTTTGAAAAACGCCGTGAAATTGTAAAGATCCTTACTTCGTTAACCAACGAGGTGCGTCCGTATTCTCCGTTATTAAACTCCTATCACAGCCTTTTAACAAAGATCGATTTCATTAGGGCAAAAGCATCACTGGCCATTAAGCTAGATGCCAGTATGCCGATTCTTAAGAATGAGCCATCACTGAAATTGAGCAATGCACGACACCCGCTTTTGTATTTAAACTTTAAGCAAAGCGGACAAACGGTTGTTCCCTTAAATATTAAAATTGATGACCGTGGCCGCGTTGTTTTGGTATCAGGACCTAATGCCGGAGGGAAATCGGTTTGTATGAAAACGGTAGGTTTGCTTCAATTAATGTTGCAGGCCGGCATGTTAATTCCAGCCGATAATTTCTCCGAAATGGGCGTTTTTAGAAGGGTTTTGGTAGATATTGGCGATGATCAGTCGATTGAAAGCGATTTAAGTACCTACAGTGCCCATCTTACTAAAATGAAATATTTTGTAGAGATGGCCAATTTTCATACCCTGGTAATGATCGATGAGTTTGGTACCGGTACCGACCCTCAATTTGGCGGACCCATTGCCGAAGCGGTTTTACAAGTGCTGAACCAAAAGAAAGTAAAAGGCGTTATTACTACTCACTATTCAAACCTGAAACTATTTGCCAATAATACCGATGGGCTTGAAAATGCTTCCATGTTGTTTGATAATGAGCATATGCAGCCGATGTACGTGCTGCAATTGGGAAAACCGGGTAGTTCGTATGCATTTGAAATAGCTCAGAAAATAGGTTTGCCGGAGCAGGTTTTAAAACTGGCCAAGATCAAAATTGGCGATCAGCAGAAAAAAGTAGATACTTTATTGGTGGACCTTGAGCGTGAGAAAAAGCAGGTTTACGATACCAAGGTAGAGATTGAAAAACGCCAGAAACGTTTGAATGAGCTTCTTGAAGAAAATAAGAAGCTGAAAGAGTATTATGACGAGAACCGCAAAAAGCTGGTAAATGATGCCAAGCAACAGGCTCAGGACATTATTCGCGGCGCTAATAAACTGGTTGAAAATACTATTGCCGAAATAAAACATGCGAAGGCTGATAAGGAAAAAACTAAGCAAGCCCGTGAAAAGCTAACTACCGAACAGCAAAAACTTCAAACCAAACCTGAAAAAGCAGCGCATAAAAAAGAGGCGCAACCATTGGCCATTGGCGATTGGGTGAAACTAATGGATACCGATGCAACAGGTAAAGTGATTGAGTTGAATAAATCGAACGCGGTAATTGCCATTGGTGATCTGTTATCGGTGGTAAAATTGAACAGGCTGGAAAAGATTCAGAATAAGGATCAGCAAAAGCAAAGTAAAACCAGCGGCTATGCCGAGTATCAGATCCAGCAGCGTACTTCGTTTAACCCTGAAATTGATGTAAGGGGTATGCGAGGTGAGGAAACGCTTTACGAGATTGAAAAGTACCTCGATCGTGCATTGATGATGGGTATGAACTCCTTGCGAATTATCCACGGCCGAGGTGACGGTATTTTAAGAAAACTCATCCGGGATTACCTGAAAAAATACACCGGCGTTGATTCAGTTGAAGATGAACACCCGGATAGAGGCGGGGATGGGATTTCGATTGTGAAACTTAAGTAATTTGGTATTTAAATACTTTATATAGAGTCTGCTTTTTTAGGCAATCAAAAAGGCTTGTTAGAAATAGCGTTTTTAGATTAACCAAGCTCGCGCGCGTTTGCAACGCGTGCGAAACACTTGTTAGTGTTTGTAATACAAAATAGCAACCCAAATCATAAAGCTCGAGCAGTCTACAAATACTCGAGCTTTATTGTTTTAACGTATAAAAGTATTTCACACGCATTGCTAATGCGCAAAAGGAAAAGTTAAGCCTTTGATTTACGATAGATCATTACTTTTTCATATCTATCCATGATAAACTCTCTTAAGCCTGAACAAACTTTTGAAAAAAATGTCAGTTGAATTGGGTCTGATAACCTTCGGTCCGTTATTCCCCAAACATGTTTCATATATACTCTGGTTAATGAAAATGATGCCGAGTTTAAGTTTGGCGCATTATAACCATTCATCTGCTCAAGGATGTCTTTATAGCTAACGCGATTTCTAACATCATAAATAAGATCAGTATATGATGCTTTGTATTTTGGAGTTAAACCTTTCCTGTGATTCCGAAAATCTATTTCTGCAATAATGAATGATATCCAATTGTCATAATTTGGTTGAATATTCATTTTTTTAATAGCCTCAGATTCGCTTAGTAACTTAATTATATAATGGACATAGTTGTCAATTTCGTCGTTAATATTTACTAATCGCTTTAAAAAATCCATGATCTTTATATATTAAGGTTGAAAAATTGGTTAATTAAAAACAAAGGTATGGTTGTTGGTTTTTTCAATTTTTGATTACAATCAATAAAACCCCAACTGTTCGGTTAAGAGTTAGGCAGGGTTGCGTAAGTCTTTGCACCAGAGAAACCCAGCTCGCGCGCGAAACACTGTATTGAGTTTTTAACTCGATAGTATTTTTTCAGCATAACGATGATACTAGAGGCTATTCTTTTCGGAAAGCCTCTTTTTTTGTAATTTATTGAATGCTAATTCAATAAAAATGAAAAATTATGCATGGGCCTTTATAGCTTTTATATTGCTATTCGCTCAACCTGAGTCAGTTTTCGCCCAAGTATCAGGCAAGAAAATTATCGATCTTACTTACTCTTTCGACAAGGAAACAATTTACTGGCCTACCGAAAACGGCTTTCAACTTACCGTAGGTTTTAAAGGGGAAACAGAAAAAGGGTATCATTATGAGGCAAACACCTTTTGTGCCGCCGAACATGGAGGTACTCATTTTGATGCGCCTGCTCATTTTTATAAAAACAGGGCAACCGTTGACCAAATTCCGCTCGACAAATTAATAGGTGAAGCTGTGGTGGTGGATATTGTTCAGGCTTGTTCCGCTAATGCTGATTATTTGATAAGCAAGGAAGATATTTTACGCTGGGAATCAAAAAATGGCCAATTAAAACCGGGAACAATTGTATTGTTGAGAACAGGATACGGTAAATTTTGGCCGGATCGTACCAAATACATGGGCACCGATAAAAAAGGAAGTGACGGAGTTAAGATGCTGCATTTTCCAGGCTTGTCGCCTTTAACTGCGGACTGGTTAATTAAAGAACGCAAAATAAAGGCTGTTGGAATTGATACACCAAGTATTGATTTCGGACAATCCTCAACTTATGAAACACATATTATTTTAACTAAAGAGGAGGTACCCATATTTGAAAATGTAGCTAACCTTGACTTGCTGCCTGATAAAGATTTTAATATTGTTGCCTTGCCAATGAAAATAGGTGGTGGAAGTGGAGCTCCATTGCGGATTATTGCTTTACTGGATCAATAGTCTTTGTTATTGAAAGTGTTTAGCAAAGCGGTTGCATTCAAATGCAAAAGGAGTAGAGGTTTTGGGATCAGGAAATTAAGTTCAGTATCATATGGAGGTTTTGCCTTCCGCGGTCAGGCGGACCGAATATTCCCGATCCCGGTTCAACCGGGACGTCCAATTCGCCTTCAAGCATACCGCACTGGCCTGAATTGGCCAAGGTTCCTTACGGGAATATTGAATGATTTTGCATTAATGATGCAATTATTTATTATCAACGGATGGTTGACCGATTCTTAGGCAATGTTCGCCTATACATCTGCTTACACTAGCAGGTTGCAAGGATTGGCCTCAGTAACTTTAGCGTATAAAAAGATTTTAAAAGGACGAGTAGTAAAGTTGAATAGGAGATGAAGTAAAGCAATTCGGAGAAGTGAAGCAAAGCGAAACGGCTCGAATTGTAGATAGTCTTTTTAGAATCTTTTAGCTAAAGTTGCGTAGCCTTGATTCTTTGGACACTTTCTCATTAAGTAGAAAGGGTCTAGGCCTCGGCCGGCTATGAGGCCGACCAACAGAACCGAACAAGATGAATTATCCTCCTCAGTTTTTAGTGCTGATCGGTTTTGAATCATAAAGAACTTCATTTAAAGGAAGAACCCAAAAGAAAATTTCTTTTGGGCTCTTGGAGTATATTAAAATGAATCTATCGTTTAGGACAGCTTCTGCAGGCTTTGCCACGTTTATATTTTTTGCAGCATTTTTTAAAAGCACAACATCCACCTACATAAATATTTAAACCCTTTTTTAATTCGGGATCGGTTGGAATAACCGAGATGGTACAAACTTCTGAATCTAAAAACTTTATCTCTTGCATCTGTTCTTAAAAGCTGAGCAAATATAAAGCATTATTTAGATTGAATACAAATATTATTTAGACAAATTTTAAATAAACTTAAGGGAATATAAATTACCAGCATTCTAAACTTTAAATAAAGTTTAATGCATTTATTGATGTATTAGTACTATTTTAGAACACCAATTTATTGCAAATTGAATCCATGAGATTCAAATGCTAAATCTTAAGTATCAATAAATTATTCAAATATTTCTTATGAACAAAGTAGTTGCTAATGCTGTTGAAGCGGTAAAAGACATTGCCGATGGCTCTACATTAATGGTAGGCGGTTTCGGTTTATGCGGTATTCCCGAGAATTCAATTGCAGCTTTAGTTAAAAAAAATGTGAAGAACCTGACCTGTATCTCTAATAATGCGGGGGTTGATGATTTCGGATTAGGTTTGCTGCTTCAACAAAAGCAGATAAAGAAAATGATCTCTTCATATGTAGGCGAAAACGCTGAGTTTGAGCGTCAGTTACTAAGTGGTGAGTTGGAAGTTGAGCTAATTCCGCAAGGCACACTGGCTACACGTTGTATGGCAGCCGGTTATGGTATGCCTGCTATTTTTACTCCTGCTGGTGTTGGAACCGAAGTGGCCATAGGTAAAGAAGTACGCAATTTTAACGGCAAGGATTATTTGATGGAGTACGCATTTGATGCTGATTTTGCTATTATAAAAGCATGGAAAGGGGATAAGCATGGAAATCTTATCTATCGTTCTACTTCAAGAAACTTTAATCCCCTGATGGCCATGGGAGGAAAAATTACCATTGCCGAAGTAGAGGAATTAGTGGAGCCAGGTGAACTTGATCCTGATCAGATCCACACTCCCGGAATTTATGTTCATCGTATTTTCCAAGGCAAAGACTATGAAAAACGCATCGAACAAAGGACGGTAAGAGCCAAAGGATAAACTTTTTACTTCGGACTTTTTACTTTAATTGACATGTTAGATAAAAACGGTATAGCTAAACGTATAGCAAAAGAATTAAAAGATGGTTATTATGTGAACCTTGGAATTGGTATTCCAACCTTAGTAGCCAATTATATTCCCCATGGAGTTTCAGTAACCTTGCAGTCAGAGAACGGATTGTTGGGTATGGGGCCTTTTCCTTTCGAAGGTGAAGAAGATCCTGATTTAATTAATGCAGGTAAACAAACCATTACCACGTTGCCAGGTAGCTCCATTTTCGATTCAGCTTTAAGTTTCGGAATGATCAGGGCTGGTAAGGTAGATTTGACCATTCTGGGAGCAATGGAGGTTTCGGAAAACGGGGATATTGCTAATTGGAAAATTCCTGGAAAAATGGTGAAGGGTATGGGTGGTGCGATGGATTTGGTAGCATCCGCAAAAAATATCATTGTTGCCATGCAGCATGTAAATAAAGCAGGTGAATCGAAATTGTTGCCAGCATGCACATTACCTTTAACAGGCACCAATTGCGTTAAAAAGATCGTAACGGAGCTTGGCGTGTTTGATGTACTTCCTGAAGGAGGCTTTAAATTGTTAGAACGTGCTCCGGGCGTAAGCGTTGAACACATTAAAAACTCAACCGCCGGAAAGTTGATCATTGAAGGGGAAATCCCGGAAATGGCTATATAATTTTAAGTTCGAAATAAAAACAAAAACTCCCGACAGTAATGCTATCGGGAGTTTTTGTTTTTATGCACTCTGATGATTTACATATTCTTTTTAATTCGCTTTTCTTCAACGGCATGCTTAAAGCCCATGAAATCCAGATCCTGCACTTCGTTATTTTCAATCACAAGGTCGGCGTTTAGTTTATGAGGCAATAAAAACTCATTATATGCCGGAACAACATGATTTTCCCACTTGTACATAACCTCATCGTGTGAATAACCTCTTTCTTCCCAATCTCTTTTTAAGCGGCGCTTAAGCGCCAGTTCTTCATGAGCATCAATAAAAATGCGCATGTCTAAAAGGGTATTAATGCCTTCAAAATGAAAAATAAATAAGCCTTCAATTACCAGGATAGGAGCCGGTTTACACTCCAGCATTTTAGGAACCACATTCGGATTATTGAAGGTATACTCCTTTTTAAATACCGATTCACCTTTGATCAATCGTTGTATATCTTCCTGAAACTTATCGTTATCAATTGTTCGGGGAAGGTCAAAATTATAAAGTTTATTTTCCTCAGGACTTAGATCACCTACCGGAATGTAGTAATCATCCTGAGAAACAATACAAATTTCTTCAGGTTCAAAGTATTCCAGTAAAGACCGTAAAAAGAAGGTTTTTCCGGAACCGCTTCCGCCGGCAATACCAATTACAAATGGTTTACTGGTCATTTTATGACTACAAAGCGTAAGATAGGTCGATACGGAACTTCTGATCGCGAACACCTAATAAATTAGCTGCTGACTTAGAAATTACGATCAACACATTCTTGGTATCTGCGCTTTCAGGGAAGTTGCCTACAATTTTAACGTAGACACTTTTATTCGACATTGGGTTGGTTATCTTAACGATGGTTCCAATTGGAGCGGTGCGGTGCAAAGCAACACTTTTGGCCTGGTTTAGGTCATTGTCACTGATCCAGGTGGCCATACCACTTTCATGAACTTCACGACCTGAAACCTTAACAGGCGTGGTCGCTGATGCATCTGCAGTTTCGGCGCTATCTTCTTTAGTAACTTCGGTTACAACAGGGACAGTTTTAGGGCTAACTTTTACCTCTTCTTGTTTTTCAACCTTTACCGTTTGTTCAGCAGGTTTTACTACAGGAACGCTTGCTGCTGGAGCGGTAGCCGGAGCAACTGCTTTAGTTCCAGGAATGATCTTTAATTTCTGACCAATTTTAGCACTATTATCAGTAAGTCCATTCCAGGTTAAAATGTCTTCAACTGAAACACCGTATTTTCTTGAAATGGAGAACATTGTTTCACCGCTTACAACAGTATGCTCAATGGCTTTTCCTGTGGCAGCAGTAGTGGTGTTTGAAGCTACTTTTTTAAGACTTAGGTTCTTTTTATTGATTTTTAAGGTGTCTCCAATTCTGATAGGTGCATTGTCATTAAAAGTCATCAGGTCCGAAGGACTAACATGATATTTACGACTTATAGAATAATAATTTTCTTTGGCTTCTATGAGATGAAGAATTACCGGTTTTCCTTTATATTCACCAATTCCCAGTGAGTCAACAGTTGACGCTTTTGCAATAGTAACTACACCTAAAAGCGATAACAATAGTGTTGCAAGTCTCTTCATAAATATTAATTGTAAAGTGTCGCAATTATAAGAAATAACACACAAATTCCGTTCGATTTTTTATGTACAATAAGTAGTTTTTGTAGACAAAAAATGTGTCAAAACTTGGTTTTTGTGCATTTAATCTGATTTTATCCTCCCAAACCATTTCACCTTCAATGTTGAAAACGTAAAGTATGTTTGTAACTACCTGATCATCTTTTATATATAACGAGTAAATTTTTCTGTCAGCATGATGCAGGTATTCTATTGTTTCAGAAATATTACTGTTTTTTAATTCAGGAGGAAGAAGTTCCCAGTCAATTTCATGTGGATGTTTTATCGCAGTTATGAAATTCCTTTCCACTGTTTCGATTTCAACCTTTAATTCCTCCCCATTTTGTTTGTTGATCTGTATAAACTTTCGGGGTTCAATTTTAGGATTAAATGCAAGGAAACTATTAGGGCCCACTGACGAAAAGGTGAGGTTGTAATTTTCCCACAGTAATTTTCCTGAATAAGCATCAAATGCAAGAATGCCCCGATGTTCGGGTGAAGTATCAACCGCATACAGGTGCAATAAAATAACCTTATCTGAAATGGTTTCAATACCACAAAACCAAGGTTCTTCAAGCTTAAGTTTATCGAAAAGAACGGCTCCGTTTTTTAAATCGATAGATGAAAAAGAAGTGGTTTTGTTTTCCGGATTTCTTATTTCAAGGGCTACCAGGTCGTTCTTTTCATCAATATCCATTTTCCACACCAAACCTTCAAATACTTTAGAAAAATGAGGATTTAAATTATCTTTAGGTAATGTCATTTCCGTTTTTAAATGAAAGCGAAGTTAAGAGAACTGTTTCAAAAACTATGATAGCACGCATTTACTTTTTATTCATTCTTTTTTTACTGCTGAGTAACTCAATTGTTGCCCAAACTACCGATAAGCTTAAAGTCTATCAGTTTAGAATTGGAGAAGAAATAGCACCCGCTGCCTGGCGCAAAACCAAACAGGCTTATGATGAGGCTGAAAAAATAAAAGCAAATCTGATCGTGATAGATATGAACACCTATGGCGGCATGTTAGATATGGCCGATTCGATCAGAACTAAAATCCTTGAGTCGCCAATAAAAACCATCGTTTTCATAAATAATAATGCTGCATCTGCAGGCGCTTTGATAGCCATAGCTTGTGATAAAATTTATATGCGTAATGCTGCCAGTATCGGCGCTGCCAGTGTTGTAAATCAATCGGGAGCCATTATGCCTGAAAAGTACCAATCGTATATGCGATCATTGATGAGGGCAACGGCCGAAGCGAATGGGAGAGACCCGAGGATCGCAGAGGCATTTGTTGACTCAAATACAGTAATTGAAGGAGTAAAAGCAAAAGGCACTGTTTTAACGTTCACCACTTCCGAAGCGATTGCTAATAAGTATTGTGACGGTAAAGCCGAAAGTATTTACGATATTCTTAAACAGGAGAATATTGCCAACTATGACCTGCAAGTACAGCAACTCACCTGGATCGATCATGTTATTGATTTTTTAACAAAACCTGCTGTAAGTGGGGTGCTAATTTTATTGATAATAGGCGGAATTTATTTTGAATTACAAGCACCAGGGATCGGTTTTGCATTATTAGTTGCTGTTATTGCTGCATTATTGTTTTTTGCTCCGCTTTATTTGCAGGGTTTAGCGGCAAATTGGGAAATATTGTTATTTGTTATAGGAATTCTCCTTTTACTTGCCGAAATTTTCATAATTCCCGGGTTTGGAATTGCAGGGATATCGGGAATTATATTAATAATTTGTGGTTTAGCTTTCAGTTTAGTGGCAAATAATATGTTCGACTTTAGTTTATCCGGAGGGAAATTGATGAATTCATTTGTTATTGTTATCGTTTCAATGATCGGCTCGATTATTCTGGCCTTAATTTTTGGTAAAAATCTTTTTAACAGCCAATTGTTTCAACATGCTGTTTTAAAAGATGAACAAAAGGCTTCGGATGGTTATGTTAGTTCGATTCCAAAATTAAATTTAACCGGATCAATTGGTATAGCACTTACCGATTTGCGACCAGCCGGAAAAATTTTGATAGATAATGAGCGCTATGATGCACTTTCCGAAGGTGATTTTATTATAAAAGGCACAAAAGTTGTCGTAATAAAACACGAAACAATTTCTATTTTTGTTAGAAAGAGCACTTAATCCGCGCCGAATACCATCCTGATATTTATTTTATCTAAACAATTAGTGTTTTATTCTCTCTAAACAACCTTCAATTAACATGCATACAACATCAGTTAAGTTTAAAAAAGAAGGACAAAACGATTTCTACCCAACTCTTAAGCAGCGTGTCAATAATTATTTTGAGGAAAATAACTTAAGCCGTTATGCCAATACAGCTTATTTTGTTAAAATCATCGTATTTATAATTTTGTTCTTTGGAACCTATTTTAATCTTTTATTTAACGTAAAAAGCCTTTGGGCCATTTACCTTTCCTATGTGTGTTTAGGATCATTAGTAGTGATGATCTTTTTAAATGTGGTGCATGATGCCGCTCACGAAGCAATATTCAAGAATAAAAGAGCAAACCTGGTTCTGGTTCATTTTCTCGAAATATTCGGAACAAACAATTATATATGGAGAATGCGGCATTTGGAGTCACATCATATTTACCCGAATATGTTTGGGTACGATGTGGATATCAAGCAGTCGAAAATTGTACGAATTGCAGATAACAGCCCCTATTTAAAATTCCACCGCTTTCAACATCTATACATGCCACTCCTTTACTTTTCTTACACGCTAAACTGGACTCTTGTAAGAGATTTTAAAGATATTTTTGATGATGAAATGGGACCCAAAAAAGGGGTGAAACATCCTGTTGTGCAGGTGCTGATATTGTTGGGTGCTAAACTGTTTTATTTTTTCTATATGCTGGTTTTGCCGGCAATGCTTCTTCCCGTAAGTTTTTGGGCGGTCTTCGGGGCCTTTATTGCCATGCACGTCACCTCAAGCTTTTTAGCTTTGCTGGCGCTCATTTCATCTCATGTGGGTGAAAATGCAGTTTTCCCGCAGGCAAATGAAGAAGGTAAAATGGATCATACCTGGTCGGAGCACCAATTAATAGTTACTTCTGATTTTGCTCCAAACAGTAAATTGGTTACAGGCATGATGGGTGGATTTAATCTGCATGTTGCTCATCATCTTTTCCCAACTGTATCACATATCCATTATCCGGCAATTACGAAAATAGTAAAACAAACAGCCCATGATTTTGGAGTTAATTATCGTAGTATGAGTTTGGGTGATGCTATGTTATCGCATTGGAAATTACTGAAAAAGAACAGTGGGGTAGATGCAGGTACTATTTTAAATGAAGCATAACAATAAATGAAATAGATAAAAAAGAAGAAGGCTTGAATGGTCATTCAAGCCTTCTTCTTTTTATTGTTGGTATTGCTTGTTAATATTTTCAAATGATTGTTCCATGTTTTTACCCATCATTTTGTCCATCATCAGACCCATGTATTTGTAAACAGGGTTTTTTCCTAATTTCCCTTGATCTGTCCAGGTAACTTTGGTCCCTTCTGGTACTGCTTCAAATTGAATGGTTGCAATTAAAGGATCATCAAAACCTTCAAACATCAGCAACAATTTAATGTGCTGGTTAGGTGCGCTTTCAATAATAGTCATAGAACCATTCATCTGTTCACTAACCCAACTTTGTTTAGCACCCATTCCAGTACTTGGTTCAGTGGTTGTGTATTTAATGTCTGGAAAATCATCGTCAAATGCGTTCCATTTTAGCCAATGTTGAAAGTCGTTAAACTCATTGAAAACTCTGTCAACAGGGGCCTTAATTACAGCAGTTCTGGTAACTGTGTATTCCGACGGTAAAAAAAATGAAATAACATAAAGTAAAAGAACGATTGATACCAGGCCAATCAGTAGATTTTTTAAAACTTTCATAATAATATAAATGGATTCTATAAAGGTATTAAAAGAAATCTTATAGTTATTATTATGCATTATTCTTCAGCAACTGCTCCACCTTTGTATAATTGTTTTTGGTATTTCAATGAAGGAGAAGGGATGAATTTTCCAAGACCTAACTTATCCCAAATCCGGTCGATATGTTGAATTGTTTCGGTGGTGGAAGCCAAAATATTTGGCCAGTCGCGTTCAAAACCGTCAAGTTCTTTGGTTTTACGAGTTCCATCCAAACCAATGTGTGATAAATCGTTTGCACTTTCAGCTTTGACTACAAAACTGTCGCGGCGAGGATCAACATTGTTTGAAAAACGCCAAACGGCATCAGCAATATCTGAAATATCAATAGTGTGTTCTAAATAAATAACAACTTTAATATTCTTAAGCAAGCCCGACTCAAACAGTTGTTTATTCAGTTCTTCAATATGACCTTTTCTGTTTTTTTCAACGGAGATAAATATCAATGAAACCCCAATTTTTAACAAAGCATCATTGATAGCGTTAATTTCAGGGAATTTAGATTGAAGTTCCGAAATAGAAATATTCAGATCAAGGGTTTTGCTTTTTTCAAGTAATGTGGTGCTTCGAACCTCTTCTTCAAGTTTTTTAGTGGCATCAATACCCATTTTACCACCAAATGCCATTTTTGAACAAGAATGATCGAGTACATCCATTGGGCCTTGAGTAAAGATAATATCGTTCTGAGGGTCCACATTTTCGGAAATGTATTTGGCTACAGCCACATTGTCCTGAATATCTACTTCTCCATCAACCACAATGATCATTTTGGTAAACATCATTTGGCCGGCACCCCACATCGAATTCATCACTTTCAAAGCCTGACCTGGGTAATCTTTTTTAATTTTAACAATAACCAGGTTATGGAAAACACCTTCCATTGGCAACACCATGTCGACAATCTCAGGTACCATTGTCATTTTAATAGGGCCCAGGAAAATACGTTCTGTAGCTTTGCCGATCCATGCATCTTCCTGCGGAGGAATGCCTACAATTGTAGCAGGATAAACAGCGTTTTTGCGGTGAGTGATAGCGGTGATATGGAATTTCGGATACCAATCAGCTAATGAATAGTAACCTGTATGATCACCAAAAGGACCTTCCCAGATGAAATCTTCTTCCGGATCCACATAACCTTCGATAATGATATCGGCATCAGCAGGTACCTGACAATCTTGTGTTAAACATTGAACCAGTTCAACTTTCTTTTTACGCAAGAAACCGGCTAACATGTATTCATCAATGCCATCAGGAAGTGGTGCTGTGGCTGCATAGGTGTACACAGGATCTCCACCTAAAGCAACGGCTACAGGCATTTTCTGACCCAGTTTTTTGTATTCGTTAAAATGGCGGGCAGATACCTTGTGCTTATGCCAATGCAGGGCCGTCAATTGAGGTCCAAATATCTGCATGCGGTACATCCCAACGTTTCTGATGCCTGTTAATGGGTCTTTGGTATGAATGACCGGTAAAGTAATAAAGGGTCCACCGTCTTCAGGCCAACACTTTAACACCGGGAATTTGGTAATATCAGGATTGGTCATTACCACTTCCTGGCATTCACCTTTGCCTGAAATAACTTTCGGCATCCAGGAAGCAATCTGACTCAGCTTAGGCAGCATTTTTAATTTATCTAACAAGCCTTCCTTCGGTCCTGTTAGCGTTTTAAACAAGGTTTCAATCTCTGTGGTGATCTCATCCATGTGTTTAACTCCCAGCGCCATGCACATACGCTCATAATTACCCATCGAATTAATCAACAATGGAAAATCATAACCCGTGTTTTCGAATAATAGGGCAGGGCCATACACTTTTGAAATGCGGTCAGTAATTTCAGTGATCTCCAATTCCGGATTCACATACTCTTTAATTCTAACCAGTTCATTATTTTTTTCCAGTGTATCTATGAAGTGCTGAAGATTTTTATAAGCCATTTCTCAGAATAATTGTAAAACGATAAGATGAAAACGCCAAAGAAAGGTCAAAAATAACAAAGGTTACGTCAAAAAAACGTAACCTTTGTCATTTCGTTCAAAAACTAATTATTAGAATCGGGTTCCAACCGTAAGAACAACCGAATTAGTGCTTTGTTTGATATTGACCACCGGTTCGCTAAAGTCATTTAAAAGATAAGGACGGTAGGTAGTTTTATATGATGAATTGACATAAGCCGCATCAATATAAAAATTATTGATACGGTAGCCTAAGCCTCCTGTATAATAGTTGCGTTTGCCATCATTAGTTGAATTATCAGTGAATGGATTCCCATATTGAGCAAATCCTGCTCTCACACTTAACTGATTAAATTTAACCTCACCACCCAAATGCATATTTACTGCGGAGCGATAAAATTGTTTAATATCGTTTTTAAAGTTTTGATCGGTATCGAAATCTGATGATTCGAATTTAATGGATGAATAATCTACAAACTCGAAATCAGCGGTTACAAAGGCCTGCTTGCCAATGAAATAAGAAGCACCCACGTTATACTTGAAAGGTGTGGTTAATTTATAATCGAAATTAAATAAGTCTGGAGATTCAGGCTCATAGAAAGTGCCATTTTTTGTTGTAGAGTTAAGATCATAACCGTTATCTTCTTTCATGTTCCATGAAGTTGGAAAATTAATGGAACCACCAATTCTAAACTGGTCAACAGGGCGGTAGATAACTCCAATTTTTCCTGAAAATGCGCTACCGTTTACTTTTTGGGTTTGAATTTGATTCATCATTACCACACTGGTAGATGGGTCTTGGAAAATACTGTTGATGCCACTCTCTCTAAAGAAACTTTCAACTTCGTAGTTCTGATTTGAAAAAGTTAGGGAGCCTCCAATGTAAAGTTTGTTTCCATAATTGGCACTAATAACAATATTGGTCTCCGACTGACCTCCTTTATAGTTATTCTGGATCAGTTGATCTACATTTCCCGTTGAAATTGGAACGTATAGAATTTTACCGGTATTAGGATCAACCCCATCTTCATCTATCAGGTAATTATCATAAGCAAATCCAAGATTAAGGGGCAAGTCTTCGTTGGGCACACCCAAGGCGCTTGCTTGTTGGGAATACGACTGAGTAATGGAATTACCCGCATTTTTACCCCCGAAATTATAGTCTGAATAAAAGTCATTGGTTCGGTTATATCCAATTCCTAATGTTACACCAACCCATTCATTGCTTATCTCATTCACTTTTTCGCGGTTGACATATACCGGCAGTGCTAAACTTAAATTACTTAATTTGAAATTGCTGGAGTTGGATGATTGCTTAGGAGATGCAAGGTAACTGGCGTTTGCCTGATTGCCATTATACTGCAGACTCAGGGAGATGTCGCATTTACGAAACATTCCCACACCGGCAGGGTTTCCACTTAAAGAACCTAAATCTCCGCCTAATGAAGTGTGTGCTCCGCCAATTGATTGATATCTTGCCGTTCCGCTTAATGTTTGCTGAGTAAATTTTAAACCGTCTTCTGCGTACTGTGCTTTAACTGCTACTGGAAAGGCTAAAAAAGGAAGCAGATAGAGTATTTTCTTAGATTTCATTTTATTCCTTGAAGTTAGATCGTCTTTAATGAACTGTTATGGCGTAAATAGATCGGGCAAAAAAATACTGCACAATCAAATTACTTGAGCGTATCCTGAATGTGCAGTATATAAGTGTTTTAATTAATTTCTTCCACGTGGTCTGGCACTGCCGCTATTACTTCCGCCACTGCTTCTTTCTCCACCCGTGCTTCTGCTGCCTTCAGTTGATCGTGGGGCAACATAGGTTGGACGACTTTCGCGTGTAGAAGAGCCTCCATCATAAGAGCGTTCGCGTGGTCTTGCTTCCGATTGGGGAGTTTGACTGGTGCCTGTAGCGTTATCCGGTCTCCATGCAGGACGAGTATTAGTTGAACCTACTTCGTTCACCCTTGGATTTGAAGGAACATAAGCATCGCCATTACCACGATAAGTGCGCGGACGGTTTAAGTTTGTTCCGTTGGTTGATGAACGTGGACCATAATTGCTATAAGTGTTTGTTGGTGCTACATTATAAACATAATAACCAGGGTAGTAAGCTCCCGAGTAATACGGTTGATTATAATAGTAACCTAAATAATTATTGTAATAATATGGGTTATAGCCATAACCGTAATACGGAGATCCGAAGCCAAATGACATCGAAAAGTAGGTTGAAGGCATATAATATGGACTGTAACCATAAGAAGCACCGTAATATGGAGAACCCCAATATGAATTTACTCCAAATGACCATGATGTGCCTGGGTGATAGTAATAAGGGTTGTAATAATCATCGAAATAAGCATTATAAGAATTAGGGTAATAGAACTTGCTTAAACGATTAGCGTAATAGTAATCAGGGTCATTTTGATCGTAATAACGGGTTAAAGTACCTTGATCTTCTGTGGGTGTCGTGTTTTGAGAAGAACTGGAATAAACTGGTTTTTCTGACAGCTTTACATTAGTGAAATATAGATCATTATCTACCGATTCTTTAGAAGGGGTATTTTGAGCCATTTTACTTGATGAGCACGAACTCATCAAAATTGTTGATAGCATCGCGAGTATAAGGAACCTTTTCATGGCTTGAATTATAAGTTTCTAAAAATAATCATTCAATACTTAGATGACAAATTTCTATTTTTGGTTGCTCAAAAGCTAAAAATTAACATAGTATTTACAAAAAATTAGACAATAATTTTTAATAAAGGTTTAAACAACATATGGCAAAAGATCTCACAAGTAGAGAAAATGATTATTCGCAGTGGTATAATGAATTAGTTTCTAAAGCTGATTTGGCCGAACATTCATCTGTTCGTGGTTGTATGGTTATTAAGCCCTACGGCTACTCAATTTGGGAAAAAATGCAAGCTGTTTTGGATAAGAAGTTTAAAGACACCGGGCACAGCAACGCTTATTTTCCATTATTTATCCCCAAATCATTTTTATCTAAGGAAGCTGCTCATGTGGAGGGTTTTGCCAAAGAATGTGCGGTAGTAACGCATTATCGCTTGAAAACAGATCCGGAAACCGGTGGAGTGATTGTTGATCCGGAAGCTAAACTGGAAGAAGAATTAATTGTTCGTCCAACTTCGGAAACCATTATTTGGAATACTTACAAGGGTTGGATTCAATCATACCGCGATTTACCGATTTTGGTTAACCAGTGGGCCAATGTGGTACGTTGGGAAATGCGTACCCGGTTGTTTTTACGTACTGCCGAATTTTTATGGCAGGAGGGACATACTGCTCACGCTACTGCTGAGGAAGCTATTGCTGAAACTGAACAAATGCTGGATGTATATGCTGATTTTGTTGAAAATTGGATGGCATTGCCGGTGGTAAAAGGAAGAAAGACTCCGAATGAACGTTTTGCCGGAGCTTTGGATACTTATTGTATTGAAGCATTAATGCAGGATGGAAAGGCTTTACAAGCGGGAACGTCTCACTTTTTAGGTCAAAATTTTGCAAAAGCTTTCGATGTTAAGTTTACCGGAAAAGATGGAAAGTTAGATTATGTTTGGGCCACATCATGGGGCGTTTCTACCCGTTTGATGGGAGCATTGGTTATGGCTCACTCAGATGATGATGGGTTGGTATTGCCTCCAAAATTAGCTCCGATTCAAGTCGTGGTAGTTCCTATTTATAAAAGCGACGAAGAAGCTGATAAGATAACTGAAGTGGTGAAGAAGCTTAAGAAAGATCTGGAGGATAAAGGAATTTCTGTTAAATATGATAACCGTGATACGCAACGTCCTGGCTTTAAGTTTGCGGAGTGGGAATTGAAAGGAGTTCCGGTTCGTATTGCCATTGGTGCCCGCGATCTCGAAAACCAAACGGTAGAAGTAGCTCGTCGTGATACTAAAGAGAAAATGGTGCTCCAAATGAATGATCTTGCTAACAAGGTTGAACACTTATTGGAAGAAATTCAGGATAATATATATCAGAAAGCGAAAGCCTTCAGAACGGATAGCATTACCAAAGTGGATACCTACGAAGAGTTCAAACAAGTGCTTGCCAATAAAGCAGGTTTTGTTTCGGCCCATTGGGATGGAACACCGGAAACAGAGCAACAAATTAAGGACGAAACCAAAGCAACGATCCGTTGTATTCCTTTAGATAATCCTTTAGAAGAAGGTAAATGTATTTTAACAGGCAAACCTTCAACTCAAAGAGTGTTGTTTGCAATTGCTTATTAAGCATTTTTAAATGAATTAAAAAGAGGCTCCCAATTACTGGAAGCCTCTTTTTGCTTATAGTCTTATAATCACTATTTAAGTTTATGTTTCTCAAATGTTGTTCTTGATTATTTAAACCTAAATTATATACCTTTACGCCTGTTCCGTAAGAGGTTCCTGCCTTTTACGTTGTAACCAATAATCCTAAACCGAATTATGAAGTTTAAATGTAGCCTTGCGTTGCTTGGTATTGGCCTTGCCGGGAGTTTGATGGCTTTTGATACGCCCACTAATGAATTTCCCCAAAATGATAAGCAGATTATTTCATTGCTGAACAGAATGATAAGGTTCATGCATTATGATCCGCAGAAAATAAATGATGATTTCTCAAAAAAATTATTCTGGAGCTATATTGGTAAACTGGATGTTGAAAAGAAATATTTCTTACAGCAGGATATTGATTATTTGAAGAAATATGAACTTCAACTGGATGATGAAATTAATAATGAACAGCAATTAAGCTTTTTGAAAGCTGCTGACTCCCTGATGGATATCAGAATTGGCCAGGTGTCGAAGTTCTATTCAAAAACATTTGAAAAACCGTTCAGTTTTACTGAAAAGGAAGTTCTTCAGCTCGACTATAGCAAAGTTTCTTATGCAAAAGATATTACTGAGCTTGAAAAATATTGGGCTAAATCGGCCAAGTATAGCACCCTGATGAAATTAACCGATATGATGGATTTGCAGAAACAAACTAGCGAAGCTGCTAAATCCACGGTGGAAATGGAATCAGAAGCAAGGGCCAAAGTGAAAAAACGCTACGATAAACTATTTACTAGTCTTGCAAATGTTTTAAATAAACAAACACGTTTCGAGATATACGCCAACAACATTGCTACTATCATGGATCCCCATTCGGCATATATGTCGCCAGTGAGCCAACGTAGTTGGACGGAGCGTGTGTCGGGCACTTATTTCGGAATTGGCCTTGTTTTAAGGGAACAAGACGATTATGTGAAGATTGAAGATGTGAGAATTGGCGGTCCTGCCTGGAAACAGGGAGAGCTAAGAGCTAGTGATTTGATCATGAAGGTTGGTGAAACCGGTAAGGAGCTGGTGGATGTTTCGGGTTATTCTATTGAAGAATTAGTTAAGCTTACAAGGGGAGCTAAAGGAACTTCGGTAACCCTAATGGTGAAACGATCTGACAATACAATTAAATCGATCAGTGTGATACGTGACGAATTGAAGCAGGATAATGTTTTTGCACGTTCTTTCGTTTTCAACGGTAAACACAAGATCGGAATGATTGTATTGCCCGAATTTTATCTGAATCCAAAAAATCCTCTTGGGCCGGGAAGTAGTTCTTATGATATGGCCAAGGAGGTTCAGAAATTAAAAAATGAAAATGTAGAAGGTATCATCATTGACCTTCGTGGCAATGGGGGGGGATCTATGGCCGATGTGGTTAATATTGCCGGATTATTTATACCGGAAGGTCCGGTGGTGCAGGTGCGTACACGTGATGGAAAGGCTCAAATTGTGGAAGATAAAAATCCGGAAGTAGCATATGACGGTCCACTGGCTATAATGGTAAATGAAATGAGTGCTTCTGCGTCTGAAATTTTATCTGCATGTATGCAAGATTATAAACGGGCAGTTATTGTAGGTAGTCCGAATACATTTGGTAAAGGAACTGTTCAACGTGTATTTGACTTAAAAGGAGCACTTCTTCCAAATTCGAACCAGGATGATACCGATTTGGGTGCTACAAAATTAACCATTCAAAAGTTTTATCGTGTTAACGGAAGTTCTACTCAGTTGAAAGGTGTTACTCCAGATATCGTTTTAAAAGATCAGTATTTTAATACCGCAGAGAAGAATGAGCCATTTGTAATGAATTGGGATGAAATCACTCCTTCAAACTATACTACATGGAGCAACCCTGTGAATGTTGAATTGCTGAAAGAAAAGAGCCAAAAAAGGGTAGCTGCAAACCAGGCTTTTAAATTAATTGACGAGAATATTGAGCTGTATAAGAAAAAAAGCCTGGATAAAACGGTGCCATTAAATATGAAAGCTTTTATGGCCGCGAAAAAAGCGAATTCAATGCAATCTGATAAGCAGAATAAATTGAAGGGGCTGGATCCGAAGTTAGACATGGTAAACATGAAAAACGATATTGCTGCCATGGAGGGTAATACTTATTGGTTGGATACCAATAAAGACATACTGAAAGCGTATAAAAGTGATCATTATATTGCTGAAACACTCAATGTGATTTACGATATGATCAATGAAAATGCCCAAACGCATAAATAAGATGTAAAAAATAAAGTCCGATCCTTACGATCGGACTTTATTTTTACAGAATAATCTGTTGATCTTCTGCCTGCTTATCTTCATACCTGCCCAATAGTAAGTTTGTCTCCTCCAGGTTTCTTAGCTAACCATTTATATTAAAACTTCTTTAAGGATACCACCACCTCAATTGCTACCTTTTTCAAATCATTTATTATATTACTAATAAGCCAAAAACAACACCAATGGTTGTTCTACAACACATTTACAACAATAAAATAAATCGAAAGAAAGGCGGAATACTATCCCTAATTTTAAGTAAATTGATAGTGTCAATAATTTAACTCAGTATTTCGTATGAAAAAAATCACGCTCTCTATTTTTGCACTTTTACTATGTGCCGGTTTAGTGCAACGAAGCTATGCCCAGGATGCAAAATCACAGCTTGAACTAACCCGAAGTGCTCTTCAAACAATGAAACAAGACGTTGTTACACAAGCAATGAATTTAACAGATGAACAGTCAGCTAAATTTTGGCCTTTGTATCGGGAATTTCAAAATGCAAAGGCTACATTAAATGATCAAAGCATTAAGTTGATTGAAGATTATGCAAATTCTTACGAAAATTTGACCGATGATCAGGCCTTGCAATTAATAAAGCAATTTCAATCAGTACAAAAACAACAGCTTTCCCTTCAAAATCAATACATTAAAAAATTTGCCAAGGTTTTACCTGGTAAAGTGGTGGCCAAATACTTTCAAACCGAAAATAAACTGGATGCGATTGTTAAGTATGATTTAGCAGGCTCCATCCCTTTAGTAAAATAAGTGTATATTAATTAATGGGCGCTTTTTGTTTTCGGTTATTTTAATTTTATCTTTGCGCCTCAATTAATTAATTGTTTAACACTTTAGTACTATTCAAGAATGTATTTAAGTTCAGAAGTAAAGAAGGAAATCTTTAAAAAACACGGCCAGAGTGAAACTAACACTGGTTCTGCCGAAGGTCAAATCGCATTGTTCACACACCGCATTAAACATTTGACTGAACACTTAAAGAAAAATAAAAAAGACTTTGGTACGCAGTTAGCCGTTCAAAAACTAGTTGGTAAACGTCGTTCACAATTAGATTATCTAATGAAGAAAGACATTGCTCGTTACCGTGCAATTATCAAAGAACTAGATTTAAGAAGATAGTTTAAGATTTTATTAAAAAGAGCCGTCTTTTATATTTGACGGCTCTTTTTCGTTTATCTCTGCCTTACAATTTAATATAAATATTTCTTTCTGAAAAAGACTTGGTTTTCAACTAAACTATAAATTAAAAGTCCATAAATATAAATCGCGATTAACCGGATAAGTAATGAAGTTTTACTTATTTTTAATCGCAAATAAGTTGTAGAAAAATAAATATGTCGCAAATTGGAATTACAAAAACGTTTGATATTGGTGATGGAAGACTAGTATCAATCGAAACAGGTAAACTGGCTAAGCAGGCTGATGGCAGCGTAGTTGTGAAAATGGGTGATACCATGTTATTGGCTACTGTTGTTTCGGCTCAAGAAGCTAAACCAGGTACCGATTTTTTACCGTTGTCTGTTGATTATCAAGAAAAATATGCATCTGCCGGTCGTATTCCCGGTGGTTTTTTACGTCGTGAAGCACGTCTTTCAGACTATGAAGTGTTGATTAGCCGTTTAGTTGACCGTGCATTACGTCCTTTGTTCCCTGATGATTATCATGCTGATACTCAGGTAATGATCAGCTTAATTTCTGCTGATAAAGATATTATGCCAGACGCATTAGCTGCCTTAGCTGCTTCAGCTGCCATTACTATCAGTGATATTCCATTTAATGGCCCTATCTCTGAAGTACGTGTCGCTCGTATCGATGGTAAATTTGTAGTAAACCCTACTATTAAAGAATTGGAATTAGCAGATATGGATATCATGCTTGCCGGTTCTGCAAAAGACATCGTAATGATGGAAGGGGAGATGAAAGAGTGTTCTGAACAAGATATGATTGAGGCGATCCAAGTTGGTCACAATGCGATCAAAATTCAAGTTCAGGCTCAATTAGACTTACGTGAATTGACAGGCAACAAGCCTAAACGTGAATATAACCACGAAGACAATGATGCTGATCTTAAAAACCGCATCAGAGAAGAACTTTATGCTCAAATTTACGAAGTAGCTAAAGGTGGTACTAATAAAGATGAACGCGCTGTTGCTTTTAAAGCAGTACGTGATGCCTTTATTGAAAAGGAAACAGCGGCAAAAGGTGAAGAAGGTTTAGATGATGTAACGGTAATGCTTATTAAACGTTACTATCACGATATCGAAAAAGAAGCAATGCGTAATATGATCTTAAACGAAGGCGTTCGTTTAGATGGTCGTAGCGTAACTCAAGTTCGTCCTATTTGGTCAGAAGTTGATTATTTACCTGCTGCACATGGTTCAGCTGTGTTCACACGTGGTGAAACTCAATCTTTAACAACTGTAACATTAGGTGCTAAAGATGATGAGCAAATGATCGATGGCGCAATTTTCTTCGGTTACAACAAATTCTTATTACACTATAATTTCCCTGGTTTCTCAACTGGTGAAGTTCGTCCTAACCGCGGTCCGGGTCGTCGTGAAGTAGGTCATGGTAACCTTGCCATGCGCGCATTGAAACAAGTATTACCTGTTGAAGGCGAAAATCCTTATACCATCCGTATCGTTTCGGATATTTTAGAATCTAACGGTTCTTCATCAATGGCAACGGTTTGTGCTGGTACTTTAGCATTATTAGATGCAGGTATTAAGCTTAAAGGCTCAGTTTCTGGTATCGCAATGGGTTTAATCTCAGACAGTGAAACTGGTAAATTTGCTATTTTATCAGATATCTTAGGTGATGAGGATCATTTAGGTGATATGGACTTTAAAGTAACCGGTACTGCTAATGGTATTACCGCTTGCCAAATGGACATTAAAATTGATGGTTTATCATACGAAACATTAACTCAGGCATTAAACCAAGCTCGTGAGGGCCGTTTACATATCTTGGGCGAAATGAATAAAACCCTATCTGCTCCACGCGAAGATTACAAACCTCATGCTCCACGTATTATCGAAATATTGATTCCTCGTGAGTTTATTGGTGCTGTTATTGGCCCAGGTGGTAAAGTAATTCAGGAAATGCAACGCGAAACTGGCGCGACGATCAATATCGAAGAAGTTGGTGAATTTGGTAAAGTTCAAATCTTTGGTACTGAAAAAGAAAGTGTTGACAGAGCGGTTGCTAAGATCAAGGGCATCACTACAGTTCCTGAAATTGGTGAGGTGTATGAAGGTGTCGTTAAAAACATTCAGCCTTTCGGTGCTTTTGTTGAAATTTTACCGGGTAAAGATGGTTTATTACACATTTCAGAGATCGACTGGAAACGCTTTGAAACAATGGATGGTGTATTAGAAATTGGTGAGAAAATTAAAGTTAAATTGCTTGATATCGATAAGAAAACTGGCAAACTTAAATTATCTCGCAAGGTTTTAATTCCTCGTCCTGAGCGTCCGGCTGGCGAAAAGAAAGAAAACACCAACAGTAATCAGCCTCAATAAGCTGATACATGCAAATACGAAACGCCCCGGCATTGTCGGGGCGTTTTTTTATGCCTTTTTCTTACTTCAAATTGAAACAATAGGACTATGCACACTTCTACAATAGATGAAATAATCGCTGAACTCGAAAGTGTAAATCAAATTGTTATCGGATGGCTTAAATCAAAGGCGGGGTTGATTAAAATTACTTTGTGGGTCATGTTTGATTGGAAGAAGGCTTGTAGAATTATGCATGTGCTTTCATCATATCAAAAGAAGCGTTTTAGTTTAAGAGCATAAAAGAAAAGGTGCAAGTTACTAATGTGGTAATAACCTGTTAAACTATTTCGTGGCCAAATAAGCCGAAAATTCACCTTTAACACTTACATCAATTGTATTGGCAATTTTGTCGGATACCATTTTGGAGATCTTAATATTATGATCTTTACAATTAACTGAAAAAGTTGATGAAAAACTGATCATTCCATTGTTAATAGTAATAAAACCCTGAATGGTACGCGATTTAGAAATTCCCTTTATATAAAGCTTTCCTTCAGCGGTAATTGGATAAACTCCGTTTTTCATGAAGTCAATTTCACTATTAAATTGTCCGTGAAAGGTCGCTTTAGGAAAACGGTCGCTTTCGAGGTAGAGGTCATTAAAATGATCATGCATTAGCGGCAAATCAAATTCAAAACTGCTTACAGGAACTTCAAAAGCAATTTCCTTTTTCTCCAGGTTTAAAACCGCAATTGCTGAGGTCGTTTGAGCCCTGATACTTTCTAAAGGTGTATCAGAAATAAATGAAATATTTAAATTTTTTGAGGTGAATAGAGTTTGACCATAAGCATGAAATGTCATGGACAAGGTCGCAATTAATAATAAGTAGATCTTCATAAAGACAATTACAAATTAAGTTTACAATTGTTTTATTCGGCAATACAGGTAAAGCAAACAGAAATTATCCTTTTATCTCTTTAATCAACTTTACAATAAGTATTTTTGCGCATTCATGAAAAGTACAGCCAAAAAAGTACCGTTTTCGTGGTAAAACAAAAAAATAATGAAACATATTATTGCCCCTTCAATTTTATCGGCCGACTTTGCCAACTTGCAAGATGATATCGAAATGATCAATGAAAGCAGTGCCGACTGGTTTCATGTGGATGTTATGGACGGTGTGTTTGTTCCGAATATTTCATTTGGCTTTCCGGTAGTTACAGCCGTAAATCATCATGCTAAAAAACCGTTGGATGTTCATTTGATGATCGTTGATCCTGATCGTTATTTAGAAGATTTCAAGAAAGCAGGTGCCCAAATATTAACTGTTCATTACGAAGCGTGTACCCATTTGCATCGTACGGTAAGTAAGATCAAAGAATTGGGTATGAAAGCTGGAGTAGCCTTAAATCCACATACTCCTGTGAATGTTTTGGAAGACATTATTAATGACCTTGACTTGGTGCTGATCATGTCGGTGAACCCTGGATTTGGCGGACAAAAATTCATTGAAAATACTTACGAAAAAATCAGAACACTTCGTCAGTTGTGTGAACGTAAAAATGCCAGCGTAATTATTGAAGTTGATGGTGGTGTAAATAAAAATAACACGGCAGCGCTATTAAAAGCAGGAGCAAATGCTTTGGTTGCCGGTAATGCAGTTTTTTCGGCTGAAGACCCTATTGCAGAAATTGCCGAATTAAAGAAAATAAACATCGAAGCTCTACAAGCCTAATCGGTTTGGCATAATTTTGAATCTTGTTTTTATAACAGTTAAGGATTTATCGTAATAAGAAGATAATCAATTGTATAAACAAGATTTGGTTTTAAATCTATTGATTATATAGATTTTGAGTTTCGGATATATCTACCTTGTTTGATTTATTTATTCATTAGTAAGGAATAGCTTTGTTCCTAAATCTATTTGATATTTGATTGAGATATTCCGTTAATTAATATGACGGAATATCTTTTTTATTTTTTCATCATAAGTACCTATTTATTCTTGTAATTGAACTTTTTTTAAAATATTAGTTTAAAATTGATAAATTTGTCAATAATAACTGGTAATTGTTAGAAATAGCAATGTTAAACTGTTAAATTAATAATCTTAAGTAAAAATCATGAAACACAATTTCGGAGCCGGTCCTGGTATTTTACCGCAGCAGGTACTTAAACAAGCTGCTGAAGCAGTATTGAATTTTAATAACAGTGGATTATCTATTTTAGAGATCTCCCATCGTACCGCCGACTTTGAATCCGTTGTTTCCGAAGCTTGCAGTTTGGTAAAAGAGTTATTGAATTTGAATGACGATTACGCTATCACATTCTTACACGGGGGTGCGAGTACACAATTTGCCATGGTGCCTTATAATTTACTAGGCGAAGGTGAAACCGCAGCTTACCTCGATTCAGGAACCTGGGCAAGCAAAGCACTTAAAGAAGCTAAATTTTTCGGCAATGTAAATGTTGTAGCATCTTCAAAAGAGGCTAACTACTCATATATTCCTAAAGGTTATACCATTCCAACAGATGCGAAGTATTTTCATGTAACCTCAAACAATACCATTTATGGTACTCAATTACATGAATTCCCTGAATCTCCAATTCCGTTGGTGAGTGACATGTCATCTGATATTTTTAGCCGTGTGTTCGATGCCAATAAATTTGGGTTGATTTATGCAGGGGCGCAAAAAAATATGGGAGCAGCAGGGGTAGCATTGGCAGTTGTAAGAAAAGATCTTTTAGGTAAAATTGATCGTAAGATTCCATCAATGTTTAACTATCAGTTGCATGCTGATAATGGTTCGATGTATAATACGCCTCCTGTTTTCGCTATCTACGTGGCAATGTTAACCTTGCGTTGGGTGAAAGAACAGGGTGGTGTTGCTGCTATGGAAAAGATCAATAATCAAAAAGCAGCCACTTTATATGCCGAAATTGACAGAAATCCTTTATTCAAAGGAACCTGTGCGGTAGAAGATCGTTCGCGCATGAACGTTTGTTTTGTAATGGATAATGCTGAGGAGGAAAAAGAATTCCTTGATTTTGCTAAAAAAGCAGATATCGTTGGATTAAAAGGCCACAGAAGTGTTGGCGGTTTCCGCGCATCCATTTACAATGCGTTGCCTCAAAGCAGCATCGATCATTTAGTAAGCGTAATGCAACAATTCGAGCAGTTAAAAAAAATTAATCAACCTTTAAATTCATTGACCTAATTATATATGGCAAAAATATTAGCAAACGATGGTATCGACCCGATTGGTAAAACCATGCTGGAGCGTGCCGGACATACAGTTGATACACAAAATATACCACAGGATCAGTTAGTCTCTCGTTTAAATGAATACGATGCGATTACCGTTCGATCGGCAACAAAAGTTCGTAAAGATTTAATTGATGCTTCTCCTAACATTAAGTTAATTGGTCGCGGTGGGGTTGGGATGGATAATATTGATGTTGATTACGCCAGGGGAAAAGGTTTGGCTGTAATTAACACTCCTGCTTCATCATCTCTTTCAGTAGCTGAACTGGTTTTTGCACACTTGTTTACCGGTGTTCGCTTTTTGCAGGATGCCAACCGTAAAATGCCGGTTGAAGGTGATAGTAAATTCAATGATTTGAAGAAAGCCTATACAAAAGGTATTGAACTTCGTGGCAAAACCATTGGTATTTTAGGTTTCGGCCGCATTGGTCGCGAAGTGGCCAAAATTGCCTTAGGTCTCGGAATGGAAGTTTTAGCCTACGACTTATATGCCTTTAATCCTGAAGTAGAACTTACCTTCATGGGAGCTTCAAAAGTAAAACTGCATGTAAAAGTAGCTACCAAAGAAGAACTATTGAAGAATAGTGATTTCATTTCGGTACACACACCAGCTGTTGAAAAACCAGAGTTGGGTGCTGAAGAGTTTGCTCAAATGAAAGATGGAGTGTTTGTTGTAAATGCTTCACGAGGTGGTGTAATTGATGAAACTGCTCTGTTGGCGGCTTTAGAAAGTGGCAAAGTTGCTTTTTCAGGACTTGATGTTTTTGAAAACGAACCTCAACCATTATCGGCTTTATTAACTCATCCGAGAATTTCATTAACTCCACATATTGGAGCATCAACAGTAGAAGCTCAGGAGCGAATTGGTACCGAACTTGCCAATTTGATCATTGATTTCTTCAAAAAATAGTAAAGATTCTAGTTTATATATTGAGGGCTGTCCATCTTGGACAGCCTTTTTTGTTAAAGTTATTTTCAGAAAATAAAAAAGGTTGTTCATAGAACAACCTTTTTCTTTATCTAATATTAAATAGGATTAATAACCGGTATATGAATGAGGGCTAAACAAGCGTAGCTCTTCTTTAACAGCCTCACTTACCTTTAAACCGTCAATAAAGGTTTTAATGCTTTTTTCATTGATCTGTTCGTTGGTACGAGTCAATTCCTTTAATGCTTCATATGGTTTGGGATAACCCTCACGACGAAGTACTGTTTGAATAGCTTCAGCAACCACCGCCCAGTTGTTGTTCAAATCGGCATCAATGGTAGCTTTATCTAATAATAACTTATTCAACCCTTTTAAAGTAGCTTTAAAGGCGATAACTGTATGCGCTAATGGAACACCAATGTTTCTTAATACGGTCGAGTCAGTTAAATCACGTTGTAAGCGTGAAATAGGAAGCTTCGCAGCAAAGTGCTCCAATAAAGCGTTTGCAATTCCAAGGTTTCCTTCTGAGTTTTCAAAATCGATGGGATTAACCTTGTGTGGCATGGCTGATGACCCGATTTCTCCGGCTTTAATTTTCTGGCGGAAATAATTCATCGAAATATAGGTCCAGAAATCTCGATCTAAATCAATTAAGATATTGTTGATACGCTTAAGATTGTCGCAATGAGCGGCAAAGTTATCGTAATGTTCAATTTGCGTGGTAAGCTGCGAACGGTATAAACCCAATTGCTCGTTCACAAATTTATTTCCAAATGCAATCCAATCAGTTGCAGGATAAGCTGCTTTATGAGCGTTAAAGTTACCTGTAGCGCCACCAAACTTAGCCGAATACGGAATTTGGTTAAACAAATTAAGCTGTGACTCAATACGTTCGATAAACACACCAATCTCTTTACCCAATTTAGTAGGAGAGGCAGGTTGTCCATGAGTACGGGCCATCATTGAGATTTCGGCCCATTCAGTGCGCAATTCCTTTAAACGGTTAACAAGATTATTCAGTTGTGGAAGATAAACACTCTCTATAGCATGTTTAAGCATTAAGGGAGTTGCCGTATTATTAATATCCTGAGATGTTAATCCGAAGTGAATAAACTCTTTATATTTTTCAAGGTCAAGATTGTCAAATTGCTCCTTAATGAAATACTCAACGGCTTTAACATCGTGGTTGGTCGTTTTTTCTATTTCTTTTATTTGCTCGGCATCGCTCTCACTAAAATCCTTATAAATATCACGAAGCTGCTCATATTTCGACTTATCGAAATCAGCTAGTTGCGGAAGAGGAAGATCACAAAGGGCAATAAAATATTCGATTTCTACACGAACACGGTATTCAATTAACGCAGCCTCAGAAAAATAAGCGGCAAGTTCATGAGTAGCATTTCTATAGCGGCCGTCAACAGGAGAGATAGCCGTAAGTGTATTTACCAACATAAAAGGAACGATTTTTTTGAAAGCGCAAAGATGCCAAAAAAACACCAATTTATTAGCATAACCTTCATTTTCATTTATTATGCAATGTTTGTTACTGCCAAGGTAATTGTGATGTTGAACCATTTATTGTTGCCATCATGTAAAAATGGTGTGACGGAAACACTGGAAACTTTTGAAGTTAAAAATGTTTCCATAGTTTTGATATGAAATGGAAAAAGAAGAACTCCAACGTCAGCGTATACTCGATGCTTCCTTTAAGTTGTTCAGCACTTATGGAGTAAAAAGTATTACTATGGACGATATAGCCAGGGAATTGGCCATGTCGAAAAAAACCATCTACCTCTATTATAATGATAAGGATGATTTGGTAACTCAATTAATGAGTTCCGTTCTTAATGTGCATCAGCAGGAAATGGCTGAAAGTGAATTGAAAAGTAAAGATCCAATTCATGAGATATTTTTGATGCTCGATCAAATAGAGAAGATGTTAAGGCCGGTGAATCCAAGCATGTTTTATGATATGCAGAAATATCATCCCAATGCCTGGATCTTGTTTGAAGAATTTAAGAACGAATACATGTACAACTGTATCTTAAAAAATCTGAAAAAGGGAATTGACCAGGGCATTTACCGTAAAGAAATAAACCTTGAAATTTTGGCTCATACCCGGGTTATCCAAGTCTCAAGTGTTTTCAATCCGATGTATTATCCTTCAAGTCGTTTTAATATCAGCGATGTACAATATCAATTAAGCGAGCATTTTATGCATGGCGTAGCCACATTGAAGGGCCATAAACTAATTAACAAATATTTACAAGTAACGGAAGACGAATAAACTATATATGAAACCTCTACTAACATTGATTATTGCAGGTGTCATGACAAGCGGTGCTGTTCTGGCTCAGGAACAACCACAAACCCATGTTTTTAAACTGGAAGATTGTCTGAACTATGCATACACTCATCAAAGCAATTTACAGAATGCCAAACTGGATGAAGAGATTGCCAAATCTAAAGTAAAAGAAACCATAGCTATTGGTTTGCCTCAAGTTGATGGAACAGTTAGCTTCCAACATTTTATTAATTCTCCAGTTGTCCCTTTTGGTAATCCAACCTATGAAATGTATAGAATTTTGGAAAACCAGCATGTAAAAAATAGTTTAACTAATGCAGATATTACAATTCCTGGAGATGTTCCGGCAACAGTTGATATAAGTTTTCAACCTAAAAATATTTTTACCGGAACCATTCAAATAACTCAACTACTTTTTGATGGAACTTATTTAATGGGATTGAAAGCGGCCGGGGTGTATAAAGAATTGTCATCTAAAAATGTAAAACGCACAGAGATTGATACACGTATTGCTGTTTCAAAAGCCTACTACAATGTTATTGTATACAATGCGTTTCAAAATACACTCGAATCAACTATTGATCGTTTAAAGGAAACATTAAAGCAAACCGAAGCCCTGAATAAATCAGGAATGGTAGAGAAAATTGACGTGGACCGTTTACAGGTGTTATTGAATAATGCTGAAACGCAGAAACGCAATCTCGACCGCATGGCGGAGCTTAATACCAATTTGCTTAAATTCCAGATGGGGATGCCAATTGGAGAGCAATTGGTTGTAAACGAGAAGCTTGATGATATGAAGCTTGACGCTACACTTCCTGCTCTTGAGAGTGTTAAAGTTGAAAACAGAATTGAATACTCCATGTTACAAACTCAGAAACAATTGCTGGAGTATGATTTAAAACGTTATAAATTAGCGTATGTTCCATCTGTAGGCGCTTATGCCAGCTTTGGTCAAACCGGACAAAACGATGCTTTTTACGAAACATTTAAAAAGTTTTTCCCAACTAATATCGTTGGAGTAAACTTTACCATTCCAATTTGGAGCAGTGGACAACGGAAGCAACGTATAAATCAAGCTAAGTTCAACCTGAATAAAACAGTGAATGATATGACATCGTTAAAAAATTCATTGGAACTTGATCTTAAAGCAAATGCAATTACGTTTCAAAATAATAAAGATCAGGTGGAGAACCAGCGTAAAAACATGGATCTGGCATCAGAAGTTGTACGCGTAAGCAAAATTAAATACAGCCAGGGGGTTGGTTCGAGTTTAGAGGTAACCACCGCCGAATCTGATTTACGAACTTCACAAAATAACTATTATACAGCTGTTTATGATGCGATCCTGGCATGGATCGATCTTCAAAAAGCAATGGGAAATTATAATAACTAAACTAACGACTAAAGCTACTCAAATGAATAAGTATAAATCACTATCGGTTATTGCTCTTGCAGGGTTAATGGCCGCTTGCGGAAGCACTAACTCAGATAATAAAAAGGAAAAACTTGAAACCCTGAAAAAGGAGCAAGCTAAAATTTCGGCACAGATTAAGGAAATTGAAGAAGAGTTGGCTAATAATGATACTTCAACAACCAAAAAGATCCGTTATGTGGAAGTTGCTAATGTAGCACAATCAAACTTTAAGCACTATATCGATATTCAGGGTAAAATTGAAGCCATTGAAAATGTAAATGTTTCGGCTCAAATGCCTGGCACTATTACCAATCTTTATGTTACTGAAGGACAAGCGGTAAAAAAAGGACAGGTTTTAGCTCAATTAAATAATGCAGTATTGTTAAGCCAGGTTGAGGTTATTAAAACTAATCTTGAGTTAGCTAATACAGTTTATAGCCGTCAAAAAGCACTTTGGGATCAAAAAATTGGTACGGAGATTCAATATTTGCAAGCTCAGGCAAATAAAGAAGGATTAGAGCGTCAGCTTGCCACTATGAAAGATCAGATTGATTTGTCAAAGATCAAATCGCCAATTAACGGAACCATTGATGCGGTTTTTGCTAAATTAGGTGATGCTGCTTCTCCTGGAGTACCGGCTTTTAGAGTGGTAAATGCTTCTAATCTTAAAGCTCGCGCCACTGTAGCAGAAAGTTATGCTGCAAGTATTAAAGCAGGCGATCAGGTTAAAGTTTTGCTTCCTGACTTAAATAAAGAGGTTGATGCTAAAGTGACCTTTGTAAGCCGTTCTATCGATCCACTAACTCGTTCATTTACGGTTGAGGCGAAATTGCCTTCAGAAGCGTCTTATCGTGCTAACATGGTTGCCGTATTGAAAATTGTAGACTATTCATCAGCAAGCGCTATTGCGGTGCCTATTAATGCGGTTCAAAATGTGAATGATGAAACATTTGTATTGGTGGCAGAGAAACAGGCCGGCAAAGATGTAGCAGCTAAAAAAGCGGTTAAAGTGGGCCGTACTTACAATAGCCAGGCTGAGATCACCAGTGGTTTAGTAGCAGGGGATAAATTGATTGTTGTAGGTTACCAGGGCTTAAATAATGGTGAAGCCATTAAGTTTTAATCTGCAATTAACCTATCAGCTAACATTATAATAGCTAAAAAGATGAAAGACGTTTCAAAAGAATTTAAGCCTTCCAGTTGGGCAATTGATAACAAAACAAGTATTTATGTACTTACCGTTATCATTACGCTGGCCGGTATTTTATCATATATAAAATTGCCAAAAGAGCAGTTTCCGGAAGTTGTATTTCCGCAAATGTACATTGCTACTATTTACCAGGGCGTTTCTCCTACCAATATGGAGAACTTGGTAACCAAGCAAATTGAGAAGCAGGTAAAATCGATCTCCGGTGTAAAAAAAGTAACCAGTAATTCGGTTCAGGATTTTTCGAATGTAATTGTTGAGTTTAATACCGATGTGGATGTGGATGTGGCCCAACAAAAGGTAAAAGATGCAGTGGATAAGGCCAAAGATGACCTTCCATCAGACTTAACGTTTCAGCCTCAGGTGATCCGTATCGATGTTTCGGAGGTTCCAATTATGAATGTAAACTTATCAGGTGATTATGATCTGGTAACGTTGAAAAGATATGCAGAAGACTTACAAGATCGGATTGAAAGTTTAAAAGAGATCACTCGTGTTGATTTGGTTGGAGCTCTTGACAGAGAATTCCAAATCAATGTCGACATGTATAAAATGATGGCTGCAAACATTTCATTCAACGATATTGAAATGGCAGTTGGAAGAGAGAATGCTAACATTACAGGTGGTTTAATGGCAATGGATGGTATTAAACGAACCTTAAGTGTTAATGGTCAGTTTAAAGATGCCGCAACCATTGGAGACATAATTATTCGTGGGGCTTCAGGTGCTACAGTGTTTCTGAAAGACATTTCCGAAGTTAAGGACAGTTTTAAAGAAAAAGAAAGCTACGCTCGTTTGGATGGACAAAATGTAATTACCCTGAACGTAATTAAGCGCAGCGGCGAAAACCTGATCAATGCTTCTGACAAAATCAATGATATTGTAAAGGAGATGCAGAAAACCAAGTTTCCTGATGGTTTAAAAGTGGTTATTACCGGTGATCAGTCTGATCAAACCCGTGTGACCTTGCATGACCTGATCAACACCATTATTATCGGTTTCATTTTGGTAACCATTATTCTGATGTTCTTCATGGGAACAACGAATGCTATTTTCGTTGCGATGTCTGTTCCTTTGTCAATGTTCATTGCCTTTTTGGTGATGCCTTGGCTTGGTTTCACCCTAAACATGATCGTATTGTTCTCGTTCTTGTTAGCATTGGGAATTGTGGTGGATGACGCGATCGTAGTAATTGAAAATACTCACCGTATTTTTGATAATGGTCGTATACCGATAAAGCAGGCCGCAAAAACGGCTACCGGTGAGGTTTTCCTTCCCGTATTGTCAGGTACATTAACCACACTGGCACCATTTATTCCATTGGCTTTTTGGCAAGGCGTAATTGGTAAATTCATGTTCTATCTGCCAATTACACTTATTGTAACCTTGCTGGCTTCGTTGGTGGTTGCCTATATTATTAACCCGGTTTTCGCTGTTGATTTCATGAAGCCACATCATGATGATGACCATGTCAAATCAAAACAAATTACTAAAGGGTATAAAGTTACAGCCTTGGTAATGGTTGGTTTGGCAGTGTTATTTTACCTAAGTGGAACTATCGGCATGGGTAACTTTATACTTACCATGTTCGGTTTGTATTCATTAAACCGATTCGTACTTACCGGAGTTATTCGCAATTTTCAGGAAAAACATTGGCCCGCAGTTCAGGATAGGTATAAAGAATTGGTAACATGGGCTTTAGGAAAGAGAAGACCTGCTTTATTACTCTTAAGCACTTTAGGCCTTTTGGTATTCTCCTTTGTTTTCTTTGGAATCAGACAGCCTAAAGTGGTTTTCTTTCCGCAGAGCGAACCTAACTTTATCTATACGTATATACGTTTACCAATTGGCACCGATCAAAAATATACCGATTCAATTACCCAGGTAGTTGAGAAACGGATTTTCAAAGTGTTGGATAAAGGTGGCAAGATGGATCCAATTGTTGAATCAGTGATCTCGAATGTGGCCGTAGGTGCCAGCGAAGACCAGATGTCTGGAAATAACGCCCAACCGCATTTAGGTAAAGTAGGAGTAGCCTTTGTTGAATTTGCCAAACGTAATGGTGAATCAACGAGTGATTACTTAAATAAGATCCGTAATGCCGTAAAAGGTATTCCAGGTGCTGAGATTTCGGTTGATCAGGAACAAAACGGTCCGCCTACAGGTAAACCAATTAATATCGAAATTTCTGGTGATGATTTTGACCAGTTAACACTAGGGGCTAATAATTTGAAAAAATACCTCGACCAAAAACAAATTGGTGGAGTGGAAGAGTTAAAGTCCGATTTTGAAAGTAATAAGCCTGAAATTGTTGTGGACATTAATCGTGAACGTGCAGGAAGAGAAGGTATAACTACCGGACAAATCGGTATGGAGTTGCGCACGGCCATTTTTGGTTATGAGATTTCAAAATTCAGAGATGATAAGGATGATTACCCTATTTATGTTCGTGTAAAAGAAGATCAGCGTAATAACATCAACTCACTGATGAACATGAAGATCACTTACCGTGATATGAATATGGGAGGTGCTATTCGTCAAATTCCTTTATCATCAGTAGCTGATATTCATTATTCAACATCGTACGCTGGTATTAAGCGTAAAGATCAGAAACGTTTAATTACGCTTTCTTCAAACGTTCTTGGTGGCTATAACGGAAATGAAGTAGTAGGAGAGATCCAAAGTGCCATTGCCGATTTTAATGCACCTGAAGGGATAACTATTAAAATGACTGGTGAGCAAGAAGATCAGGCCGAAACCGGTGCATTCTTAGCTACGGCAATGATGGTTTCTTTAGGGTTGATCTTCCTTATTTTGGTAACTCAGTTCAACTCGGTAGGTAAACCGATCATTATCCTTTCGGAGATCATCTTCAGTATAACAGGGGTATTATTAGGCTTTTCGATCTTTAAAATGGATATCTCTATTGTTATGACAGGTATTGGTATTGTGGCGCTGGCGGGTATTGTGGTTCGTAACGGTATTTTGCTGGTTGAGTTTACAGACCTGTTGCTAGAGCAAGGTATGGAACTTAAAGAGGCAATTATTGAAGCTGGAAGAACCCGTATGACTCCGGTAATTCTTACCGCCTCGGCTACCATGCTAGGTCTGATTCCATTAGCGGTAGGTTTGAATATTGACTTTGTGACTTTATTCACCGAACTGAATCCTCATATTTTCTTCGGAGGTGATAGCGTTGCATTCTGGGGACCGTTGTCATGGACAATGATTTTCGGATTAGCCTTTGCAACGTTCTTAACGTTGATCCTGGTTCCGGTAATGTATTACCTGGTTTACAGTGCTAAAGCCAAAATCACCAAAAAAACTAAAACAAAAGCTGTTGAAGTAGCAATGGCTGACTAATAAAATCTTTGATTTTTTGTGTTTAAGCCTTCCTGTGCAAACAGGAAGGCTTTTTTATGATAAGCAGAAAACATAAAAAAAGCAAATACCGATGGAGTATTTGCTTTTTGTGCTTATAGAAAAAAGTAAAATTAATTCAAATTGATATACATAGTTTGATGAAGACCAATACCCTCTACTTCGAATGTGTCGCCAATGCTGGTAAAACCAAGCTTTTGGTAAAAACCAACCGCTGTTACCCGAGCATTGCACCATAGTAAATTCACCTCTTTTTGTTTTAGATAATCCATAGCGAATTTCACCAAAGTGCTGCCGGCATTTTTTCCTCTGTATGACAAGGACGTGGCCATACCTTTTAAATGATACTGCGAGGTATTAGCGAAAAAAGGAAGACTCGAGCGGTTAAATGAACCTACACTAACGATCTCCTCGTTATCAATCACTGCTAAATGAAATGTTTCCGGCTCATTATCCTTTGGAAAATAACAAGAGGTAATAGCACAACCGGGTTTCAAAATCTGCTGGCGAAGATTAAAAGTATCTTCCACCGAAATAAATTTTACATGCATGATGCCGTTCTGTTCGGATCTAACAATTTAACTGAGAGCGCTTAGTTTTAGGCGGCGCAAAGTTAAAACTTATTTTAAATTTTTAAATTGATTTAGAATTAATTATCTACGTTGTTAATGTAGTATTCATGTTTTATTAAAAGTACTTTTTATTAACAAACGAAGCCAAAGTTAAGTTTTCAGAATTAATTACCGGATGGTAAATATATGTTGAAACATTATTACATTCGGCGATAGCTATGTCATTAAAATCAAACAATAAAACAATTTTTGCCTGGGCCATGTATGATTGGGCAAGTTCGGTGTATACCTTGCTCATTATTTCGGCAATTTTTCCTATTTACTATCTACAGTTAACTACGCATGGACAGGATGACAAAGTGGTGTTCTTTGGTTCCGAATATGTTAATACTTCCCTATATGCCTATTCAATTGCAGTAGCTTTTTTTCTTTTGGCAGTTTTTAGTCCGGTTTTAAATAAACTTACCCACTGTGCTGTTAAACGGGTATTTTTCTTTAAGCTGTTTTGCTACCTGGGAGCATCGGCCTGTGCCGGTTTATATTTCTTTACCGGATCAAATATTGAATTGGCAATTATTTGCAGCAGTGTGGCTTGTTTGGGTTATGCCGGAAGCCTTATTTTCTATTTTGCATTTTTACCGGAAATTGCACACCCCGATGAACAGGAATCAGCCGCAATTAAAGGATTTACACTTGGTTATATTGGTAGCACATTACTATTGATTATCGCCATACTAATGATTTTGAATCCTCATTGGTTCTACATATCAGTGGATACTATTGCTGTGCGTATAACATTTTTACTGGTGGGTTTATGGTGGATAGCTTTTGCTCAATGGACCTTTTATTTCCTTCCAAAATCAAAAGCAAAGGAACAAATTAATGTAAAAGCGATAATTGAAAGTTATCATCATCAAATTAAAACTTATAAAAACCTTAGTAGTTACCCTAATGCCAAGCGGTTTATTTGTGCCTTTGCTCTTTACATAATGAGTATACAAACCGTAATGTATGCTGCAACCTTATTTGTGATAAAAGAGGTACATATGAAGGATGAGGAGCTTATTCCAACCATTTTTATTATTCAGGTAGTGGCCGTGTTGGGTGCATTTCTGGCTAATCGGCTGGCAACTAAAATAGGCGACCTTCAAACACTGACATTAGCCATTCTGATTTGGATCATGGTTGATTCCTCCGCTTATTTTGTAAATACTCCGGTTCAGTTTATGGTACTTGCTTTTGGATTAGGGCTTGGCTTGGGAGGGGTGTTTGCCCTTTCGAGAACTACGTTCACAAAGTTGCTTCCTCAGGATTCAGCAAGTAACGATTTTCTTACTTTTTATGACCTCATTGAACGCTTTTGCATCGCCCTTGGAATGTTTTTATTTGGCTATTTAGAAGTGCTTACCCATAGCATGAGGGCCTCGGTATTGGTTTTTGCCTCCTTCTTATTAATTGGTTTGATTTTATTGCTCAGTATTTTAAAATTTTCTTCTATTGAAAATCAAACAGAAAAGATTAATCTGTAGCTAAAAAAACTAACATTGGGTGATATAAATCCAAATATTGTTACTTTAGTCAAACGTTATGCTTACTAAATCAAACAAAAAAACTATTAATGCCTGGGCTATGTACGACTGGGCAAATTCGGTTTACTCACTAACCATTACCTCTGCAGTTTTCCCCGTTTACTATACAGCTGTTACCTCTTCTAATGGTAGCGATAAGGTTAAATTCTTTGGAATAGAGTTCGTAAATACAGCCCTTTATTCATATGCTATTTCATTTGCTTTTTTGGTAGTGGCCATAATCAGTCCGCTTTTATCAGGTATAGCCGATTATAGCGGTAAAAAGATGGCTTTTATGAAGTTTTTCTGTTATATGGGCTCACTGGCTTGTATAGGTTTATTCTTTTTTAATAAGAATACCGTAGAACTGGGAATAATATGCAGTGCATTGGCCTGTATTGGTTACACGGGTAGCCTGGTGTTTTACAATGCTTATTTACCCGAGATTGCCCAACCAAATGAGCAAGATTCGGTTTCAGCTAAGGGATATGCCTATGGTTATATTGGCAGCGTAATACTTTTATTAATAAATCTGCTGATGATCCAGTTTCCGCAAGTGTTTCATTTGCCTAATACCGATTTACCTGCACGAATTTCTTTTCTTGCTGTAGGGTTATGGTGGGCCGGATTTGCTCAAATTACCTTTGCGCGACTGCCTAAAGCATCAAAAGAAAATAAGCTGAATGCCCGTATTTTATTTAACGGATACAAGGAACTGCAAAAAGTTTGGAACGAATTAAAGGGATTGCCTCGCTTACAGCGCTTTTTGCTGGCCTTCTTCTTTTACAATATGTGCGTTCAAACCATTATGTATGTTGCCACACTGTTTGGAACCAAGGAATTGAAAATGCAGGATACCCAGTTGATCATGACCATTTTTATTATTCAATTGGTAGCCATTGTAGGCGCATATCTGTTTGCTAAACTTTCAGCGTTAATTGGTAATATTCAAACATTGATCATCGCCGTATTGGTTTGGATAGGTATCGGATCTGCAGCTTATTTTATCCAAACTGCCGGCCAGTTCATTTTACTGGCCTTTTTCGTGGGAATGGTAATGGGTGGAATTCAGGCCTTGTCAAGATCCACTTACTCCAAACTGTTGCCTGAAACCGTTGATACGACCTCTTACTTCAGCTTTTATGACGTAACCGAGAAAATATCACTGGTTATCGGAACGTTTTTATACGGTTATATTGAAGTTCTTACAGGCAGCATGCGCGGCTCGGTATTATTTTTTACCATGGTATTTATCTTAGGTTTGTTCTTATTAATACGTTTGGTAAAAGTTCCTTCGTTGCAAGCTATTACTAAAACAATAAAAGCTTAATTTTTTTATCCGTAACGCTATCTAATCTTATTACTCAGTAAATGAAAGTTGAATTATTTATCCCTTGCTTTATTGATCAAATTCACCCTGAAACGGCATTTAATACCATTAAAGTTTTAGAAAAACTTGGATGCAAGGTTACTTATAATGAAAATCAAACCTGTTGTGGACAGCCTGCTTTTAATTCTGGTTTTTGGGATGAGGCAAAAACGGTAGGAATGAAATTTCTTGATGATTTTACAGCACAGGACTACATTGTTGGGCCTTCAGGCTCATGTGTAGGAATGGTTAAAAATTATTATAACGATTTGTTTAACAATGCGATTGCGCATAATAAATGTAGGGCAGTTCAAAATTCAATTTATGAGCTTTCCGATTTTATTGTCAACGTCTTGAAAAAGGAAAGTGTGGGAGCTAAACTTGAAGGGAAAGCTGTTTATCACGATTCATGTGGTGCTTTGCGTGAGTGCAAGATCAAAAGAGAACCAAGAGTTTTACTGGAAAATGTTGAAGGGCTTGAATTAGTTGAAATGAACGATGTGGAAGTTTGTTGCGGATTTGGAGGTACCTTTTCAGTGAAATTTGAATCTATTTCAACTGCCATGGCCGAACAAAAGATAAACAATGCCCTGGCAACAGGAGCCAATTATATTATTTCTACCGATACATCGTGCCTGATGCATTTGCAGGGCTATATTGATAAAAATAATTTGCCGATAAAAACTATGCACATTGCTGATGTTTTATCGAGCGGATGGTAAGCTATTCACATTAAATCGTTAACAATTAAACAAGCCAATGAAGAAATTTTTATTTTCAGTAAAACCATTTGCGCTCGATTTCGGGCTTTTTATTTTACGTGCCGGATTTGGGATCGCCATGTTTTTAATACACGGACTACCTAAATTGATGCATTTCTCTCAAAAAGCGTCAACCTTCCCTGATGTACTAAGAATAGGCTCTAAATACTCGTTGATTGCTGATATTTTTGCTGAAGTTTTCTGTTCATTGTTATTGGTCATCGGTTTGGCAAGTCGATTAGCATTATTCTGCCTGATTGTAGTTATGTCGGTAGCTTTTTTTATGATTCATAAAAATGATCCGCTTGCAGGCAAAGAATTAGATCTATTGTATTTGACAGCCTTTTTTACTTTGTTTCTTACCGGCCCTGGCAAATATTCCCTTGATGCCAATTTGAAATAAGTTGCATACTAAATAGTGCCAAAATAATATTCTTGGACGCAATTTTGTTTAATTTTATAAATATAACAAGTTGATGTTTAGGTATTTATTGGCACTGTTTCTTCTTTTAAGCGGATTCAATTCCTATTCTCAAAATCTGGATGTGGAAACGCTGATTGAGTTACAGGAACATCGTAATCCTGGTCTTGAAAACGGTTTCGCATTTATTTCTAAAACTGCAGGGCCCATTTGCATTGCCATTCCGGTAGGTTTATTTATTGATGGGGTTATAACCAAAGACAAATCGATAAAAGATGCATCGTTGCAAATTGGAGTATCATTAGTTGCCACAACAATTCTTACTCACACACTTAAAGCAACTGTTCATCGCGACCGGCCCTTTGTAACTTATAGCACCATTCATCCTGTAGATTATCCAATTGGATACTCATTTCCATCAGGGCATACATCCAAGGCTTTTTCAACAGCCACATCCTTAAGCCTTCAATTTAAAAAATGGTATGTGGTTGCACCAGCTTATACCTGGGCCACGGCAGTAGGCGTTTCCAGATGCTATTTAGGTGTTCATTACCCTTCAGATGTAGTGGCAGGGGCTCTATTAGGAAGCGGTTGTGCTTACCTTACTTACAGGGGCCAAAAATGGATCAACAGTATGCACAGTCGTAAACACAAAGCTTGGGTAAAGTGGGAACGGTAAGCTTTATTTTTGACTTTTATTAAAATTGTTAGTCGGTAATGGTTGGAAAATAAACAGAAGAAATAGCTCTAATCATTCCTTTAACAATTCACATAATATTTAGAGATTTTATTATAAAGGATATCCGGCATAAACGGTTTAGCCAAATAATCATTCATACCACATTTTTCAATGCGTTCGGTTATGTGTGGCATTACATCAGCCGTAAAAGCAATGATCGGGATAACCTTATTAAACTTCCTGATTTCAATACTGGCCTGGTAACCATCCATTTCAGGCATCTGAAGGTCCATGATGATCATATCATAATCTTTCAGCTTACTTTTATTAACAGCAATAAGACCATTTTCCGCAACTTCAACATCAATGTTCCATTTGGTCAAAAAACGTTTTCCTACAAGGGCATTCATGCGGTTGTCCTCCACTAATAGCACCTTCATTCCGGGTAAACTATATGTTTTAGCCGATTTTCTATTACTTTCTTCCGCTTCTGAAAGGGCGTAATATAACTTAGGAAAACGTACGTCAAAAGTAAATATTGAACCTTTTCCAGGGGTACTATTCACTTTTATTTGACTGTTATGAAGCAATAAAAGGCGTTTGGTAATGGCAAGTCCCAGTCCTGAACCTCCATATTTACGTGTTGTCGATGATTCGGCTTGTGTAAAACTTTCGAATACCCGTTCAAGATCATCTTCGGCAATACCAATGCCCGTATCACTTACCACAAATCGCAGTTCAACATCATTTTCCGTTTCAAAGATCACCTGAACCTTTAAATGCACTAAACCTTCGAGGGTAAACTTCAAGGCATTTCCTAAAAGATTGGTCAGAATTTGATTAAGGCGGATAGGATCACCAACCAAAATTCCCGGAATCTTTTCATCAAGATCCAGTTCAAACTGAATATTCTTTTCTCTGGCTTTTAAAATAAAGGGTTTGCAGGTATTTCTGATGAATTCGGCTATATTGAAGCTTACTTTTTCCAACTCTATTTTTCCGGTTTCAATCTTATTAAAATCAAGAATTTCATTTACCAAGCCCAATAAATGTTCGGCCGATGATTTTAAAATCGTCAATGTTTCTTGTTGTTCAGGATCACACTGTTCATCCAGTAACAAATGGGCAATGCCAATAACCGAGTTAATAGGGGTACGAATTTCGTGACTCATAACCGATAAAAACTCTTCTTTGGCTTTAGCAGCTTGCTCCGCGGCTTCTTTGGCTCGTATAAGTTCTTTTTCGAAGTTCTTTTGCAGCGTTATATCCTGAATGGTTATCAATAAACGTTTCGACGAATGGACATCATCATGGATCAGCGATATTTTAGCGTTATACCAAACATTTGTATTATTTAGCACACCAGGATATTCACAATTGATAGTCTCTCCGGTATCTAATACATGCTGCGCTAATGATTCCATTCTTTTACCAAATTCACTTGGGATGGCTGCGCTTATTTTTTTATGTAAGATCTGGTCTTTAGAAGTAAATAAGATAGATTCGTCATTTACCCAGACATTTTCATACTCCAGGTTTTCATTGATCTCAAAAACAATGTCGTTTAATGATCTGATTAGTGCTTGTAGCTGAGCATCATTACGCTTAATTTTCTCTTCGCTCAGTTTTTGTTCAGTAATATCTATAGCTGTTCCTAAAAAGTGGACTATTCCTGGTACAGATTCAGGAACAAGGCGCATTACTACATGGATGTGTTTTAAGACTCCTGAAGGATGCAGGATTCGGTAAGTAATCGTGTAATCGCTTTTTCTTTTGACATTTTCAGCAAGAGCGGCAAGTACTGTTTCATTATCTTCCGGGTGGATAAAATCTTTCCATTTTTCCTGCAATAAAAGATAACGCGGGAAGCCTATAAGGCGCTCACACTCACTATTTGCATAATGACACATCCCTTCCTGATCTAAATCGAATATTGCAAATGGAATCTGATCCAGCACTTCTTTTTGTGAGTTGCTTAATAACTTTGGTTTTGATTGAGATGAAATATCGTTCTCAAAAAGAGGAAAAGTTAATTGGCTCATAACTTAGGCGTACAGTAGATTATGCACTAATGCTAAATACATTAATGTTCAGTTAAGAGCGTAATTCCTTGCTCATTTACAAATCCTTTGCCAAAAAAGTAAAATTGTTTTAGTGATTATGTTGCCAAATCGTTTCGGTATACACTTTTGAAAAACTAAATTTGCGATTCTTCAAAAATTACGTTTGTAGGTAAATAAGAAAGATCTATGATTAAAATTACACTTCCCGACGGTTCAGTCCGCGAGTATGAAAAAGGCACAACAGGCTTACAGGTAGCACAATCCATTAGTGAAGGATTAGCCCGTAACGTTTTGGCCGCCGAAATTAATGGTGAAATATGGGATGCTACACGCCCAATTAATAACGATTCAGCCATTAAATTATTAACATGGAATGATCAGGGAGGTAAATCAACCTTTTGGCATTCATCAGCACACTTAATGGCCGAGGCTTTGGAAGCTTTGTATCCGGGTATTAAATTAGGTATTGGCCCTGCCATTGAAACTGGTTTTTACTACGATATCGATTTTGGTGACCATCAATTCTCATCTGATGACTTTGAAAAAGTTGAAAAAAAGATGATCGAATTGGCTAAAACCAAAGAAGAGTTTAAACGGTCAGATGTTTCAAAAGCTGATGCAATAAACTATTTTACGGAAAAGGGAGATCAATACAAATTAGAATTGATCGATGGTTTGGAGGATGGCAGCATTACCTTTTATGAGCAAGGTAATTTTACCGACTTATGCCGAGGTCCGCACATTCCGAATACCGGTTTTGTTAAGGCGGCTAAATTGATGAGTGTTGCCGGTGCTTATTGGCGAGGGGATGAGAAAAACAAACAGTTAACACGTATTTACGCAGTTACCTTTCCCAAAGCAAGTGAGCTTTCTGATTACTTAACATTGCTTGAAGAAGCAAAAAAACGCGACCATCGTAAATTAGGCAAAGAGCTTGAGTTGTTTACTTTTTCTGAAAAAGTGGGAGCTGGCTTGCCGTTATGGTTACCTAAAGGAGCTGCATTACGTGAGCGTTTGGTGCAATTTTTATCAAAAGCACAAGTTAAAGCAGGTTATGAGCAGGTAATCACTCCTCATATTGCTCAAAAAGAGCTGTATATCACTTCAGGACACTATGAAAAATATGGTAAGGATTCATTCCAGCCTATTCGTACTCCAAATGAAGATGAAGAGTTCTTGTTAAAGCCAATGAACTGTCCGCACCATTGCGAGATTTATAGATCAAAGCCTCGTTCATATAAAGATCTGCCAGTTCGTTATGCTGAATTTGGTACTGTTTATCGTTATGAACAAAGTGGAGAGTTACATGGTTTAACCCGTGTTCGTGGATTTACTCAGGATGATGCGCATTTATTCTGCCGTCCGGATCAGGTTAAGGAAGAGTTTGAAAAAGTTATAGACCTGGTACTGCATGTATTCAATGCTTTAGGTTTTGAAGAATACACTGCACAGGTTTCTTTAAGAGATCCGGAGAATAAGGATAAATATATTGGCTCTGACGAAAATTGGCAGAAAGCCGAAGCTGCCATTATTGAAGCTGCAGCAGAAAAAGGCTTGAAAACCGTTGTTGAATTAGGTGAGGCAGCTTTTTATGGGCCTAAGCTTGATTTTATGGTGAAAGATGCCTTGGGACGTAAATGGCAGTTGGGTACCATTCAGGTAGATTATAACTTGCCTGAGCGTTTTCAGCTTGAATATACCGGAAGTGATAACCAAAAACACCGCCCGGTTATGATTCACCGAGCACCTTTTGGATCGATGGAACGTTTTGTTGCGGTATTGATTGAACATTGTGCAGGAAACTTCCCATTATGGTTAACGCCCGAGCAATACATCATCTTGCCTATCAGTGAAAAATATGCTGATTATGCAAAAAAACTTTCAGAAGAGTTAAATATTTCCGATATTCGCGGCTTGATAGATAATAGGGATGAAAAGATCGGCAAAAAGATTCGTGATGCCGAAATTAAAAAGATTCCTTTTATGCTGATCGTTGGTGAAAAAGAACAAGAAGAAAACACCGTTTCCGTTCGTAAACACGGAGCAGGTGATTTAGGTTCTTTATCCATTGACCAGTTTATTGAGATCATAAAAAAAGAAACAGCAATTTAATCAGGAGGTTACTATAGCACAGCAAAGTTTTGGCAGAGGTCCACGTGGACCGCGGCCTATGCCGACCAAAAGACAGGCAGAACACAGAATCAACGAATTTATACGCGGTGTTGACACCGTTCGCTTAGTGGGCGAGAATGTTGAACAGGGTGTGTTTCCATTGGCGAAAGCTTTGGAAGTTGCTGAGGAATTAGGTTTGGATTTGGTTGAAATTTCGCCTAATGCTGAGCCACCTGTTTGTAGAGTAGTTGATTATAATAAATTCATCTACGAGCAAAAGAAAAAGCAAAAGGAAATTAAAGCCAACGCTCAAAAAACGATTATCAAAGAGATTCGTTTCGGACCTAATACTGATGATCACGATTTTGAGTTTAAGCTTAAGCATGCCATCAAGTTTTTGGAAGCCGGAGAAAAGGTACGTTCATACGTTCACTTCAAAGGCCGCGCTATTGTGTATAAAGAACAAGGTGAAATTCTTTTGTTAAAATTTGCGCAAGCTTTGGAAGAAGTAGGAAAAGTAGAACAATTACCTAAGCTTGAGGGTAAACGTATGTTCTTGATCGTTGCTCCAAAGAATAAGAAATAATTTTAAACTAATAAATAAAGACGAGTAATGCCTAAGTTGAAAACCAACTCCAGCGCTAAAAAACGTTTTAGCTTAACTGGAACCGGTAAGATTAAGAGAAAATGTGCTTTCAAAAGCCACATTTTGACTAAAAAAACCACTAAGCAAAAACGTAACCTTACTAATACAGCTTTAGTTGCTAATGCTGATATGGGTAACGTTAAACGTATGCTTTGTATTGGTAAATAAGTTCAAAACTTAATCTCCAAGAGAATTATTTAATTAATTATTAACCAAGGATTCAGCCCGACCCGATAGTATCGGGACATAAGTTCCTGAAAAGGACGCTGACTACTAAAAACGTAAAAAAATGCCTAGATCGGTTAACGTTGTTGCGGCTCGCCGTCGCAGAAAAAAGATCCTGAAATTAGCCAAGGGCTACTGGGGTTCAAGAAGTAAAGTATTTACGGTTGCTAAAAACACCGTAGAAAAAGGTTTGCAATATGCATACCGTGACAGAAAAGTTAAAAAACGCGAATTCCGTGCATTATGGATTCAGCGTATCAACGCTGGTGTTCGTCAGCATGGCTTGTCATATTCTGCCTTCATGGGTAAAGTTCACTCTAAAAATGTTGGTCTAAACCGTAAAGTTTTAGCTGACTTAGCAATGAATAATCCTGAAGCTTTTAAAGCAGTTGTTGACGCTGTGAAGTAATTCAAGTTTAAAATTAATATAAAGCCTTCCGATAACCGGAAGGCTTTTTTTCGCTATAAGCTTAGCTATCTATCTTAATTTTCCTATGTTTGGCCTATAAACTCAATTTGAATGAAGTTTTTGATAAAGCTCATCTTCACATTAGCAGCTGTTGGTATATTATCGTGTTCAAGTGATAAAATTTGCTCCGATTCAACGCCAAGTCCTTCTGTAGCGGTAGAGTTCTATAAAGATACGATCAATAAAAAAACGGGCAAGCATGATGTATTTAAATACACTTTACCCGATACGTTAACGGTTCAAGGAGTTGGTACCGATTCAATTGTGGTTAAACCGGAACGTAATCTTCAAAGGGTTTTATTGCCTCCTAACATCATGACAGACAACTGTACCTATGTTTTTACGATTTATAAATTAAATCCGAAGTCAGGAGTTAGGGAGATGACCAAAGATGAATTGAAATTTACTTACGAACGGAAGTCACAATTTGTATCACATGAGTGTGGCTTTAAGTTCGATTTTTTAAATACTACGTTTGAAGCAACAGAAAACCGATTTGATTCTCTTGAAACATTGCAAAAAGACATTACGAATGAAGGCCAAACTGCTCTTAGGATTTATTTTAAGTAGTTTTTGCCTGATGCATTCAACCAGGGGTTGGGCTCAGGATACAAGTTCAGTGAGGATTAAAAAAGATACAGTAAGTTACTTATTGCCTAAGGCTCTTACCTTGGGAATAGATATCAGTTATCCGATCAGGTATGCCTTTAATAAGGATGAAAAGGTTTTTGAAGTAGTGGCCGACTTTCGATTCAATAACAATTGGTATGCAGCAGTGGAAGCAGGCTACGCCGATGCCTCGCAGGAAAACAGTTATATTTCTTATAATACTAAAGGGGGATATTTAAAGCTTGGCGCTAACCGAAACCTGATCAAGTTTCAAAAAGCAAGTAACAACTCGGTTTACGCAGGTGCCAGGGCTGTGATCAGCGTATTAAATACTGATGTTTATAATTATACCATTAACCAAAAGGATTGGCCGGGAGATGTGAGCGGTTCTTTTACTGATAACTCAACTGTTTACAGTCTCGAGTTGTTGTTAGGTATTAAGGTTGAATTGCTGAAGAATTTTTTCACCGGCTGGTCGATCAGAGGTGGGTTTCCCATTGTTAATAAAGCCACCACTGATGGGTATGAAAATCTTTATATACCGGGTTTAGGTTTTAAAAAGAACTTCATGTTTAATTTTAATTATACATTAAGTTACATGCTTCCAATGGGCAAAGCTAAAAGTAAAACAGGAACTGTTGAAAATGTAAAATAAGAAGCTGTTGAACAAACAGCTTTTATTTTTTATGCTCTTTTGTGTAAATTAGAAAAGCACAATTCATTGATTTCAGTGATGATTGAATTGAGTTATTTTTCGCTACTTTCATTTCCATCAATCTAATTCTCCATCAAAAGGAGCCATCCATTAAGTTTTTAACCCTTTATGTTATGTCAACACTTAAATGGAAGATAGACCCTGATCATAGTCAGATTATGTTTAGGGTGAAACACCTGATGATTTCTACAGTTACCGGCAGGTTTACCAGGTTTTCGTTGAATGTTGAAACCGAAAACGAAAGTTTTAACAAAGCCTTAAACATTGATTTTAGGGCCGAAGTTAATTCAATTGATACCCATAATTCCGAACGGGACACCCACCTTAAATCCCCCGATTTTTTCAATGCGGATCAATTTCCTGATATAAAATTTGTTACTATAAGCTATGAAAAAAGTAAAAACCACGGCAGTTTAACAGGAGAACTTACCATTAGAGATATAACCCAAGAGGTAATATTTTCTGTTGAATTTGGAGGAGTAGTTACCGACCAGGATGGAAATACCCGTGCGGGATTTTTAGCTACTGCTGTGATCAGTCGTAAATCTTTCGGTTTATTATGGAATGGTGTAACAGAAGCCGGCGGGGTAGTTGTAAGCGATGAAGTTAAATTGATCGGTGAAATTGAACTGATCGAAGAAAAATAAGGCTCATCAAATTCTTCTTAAGACATTCATACAAAACCTACTGAAGAACCCTTTCAATCCTTTACCTGTGCTTAAACCTTAATAAAACTTACCATTAAGTGTCTTTTTTAGTGCCTTTTTATTCCGAACAATTTTTTTTGTTCGTGAAAATTTATTTGGAGCTTACTTGAAAAAAATTATTAGATTTAGTATAGAGTCCTTTATTTACTCTAAACAACTATCATTCGCTCAATTGTTTACCTTTTAAAACATTTTTTTTCAGGGAGTATAATTGGCTGTAATTAAAAAAAGCAAAAAATGAAAAAAGAACTTATTCAAGACATTATTCAGTGGGATGTTCATTCCTGGTCAAAAATTTTACCTTATTGGGATGAAAATATTAATTGGGAGAAGGTAGAAAACTGTTTAGAGTTAGGAGGCAGGGAAGGAGGGTTGTCTCTTTGGCTGGCATTAAAAGGAAAAAAAACTATTTGTTCAGATTTAAAGGATGTAAGGTATAAGGCAGAGAAGCTTCATGCTAAATACGGACTTCATTCATTGATAGAATATCAAGATATTGATGCAGCCAAGATCCCCTATGAAAACCATTTCGATATAATTGCTTTTAAATCAATTATTGGAGGTGTTGGATTGAATGATAATCTGAAAATACAATTCAAGGTGTTTGATGAAATAAATAAAGCCTTAAAACCAGGCGGAAAGCTTTTATTTGCCGAAAATCTAAAAGCTTCAGTTTTTCATCAAACCTTGAGAAAAAACAATAATAAATGGAGAAATGCCTGGAGGTATGTTGCTCTAAGTGAAATTCCTCACTTTCTTAAAGATTACTCCAATATTGATTTGCAAACCACTGGAGTAACCAGTTTATTAGGTCGCAGTGATGATCAGAAGAAAATGCTCCATAAGCTTGATGAAGCCCTATTGAACAAAATATGCCCTCCCAGTTGGCGATATATAGCTTATGGGATAGCAGAGAAGATATAACCATTTACTTATTTAAGGACAAATTGACATGTATTTTTCAGACTTATGTGTCAATTTGTCTTTTTTGTTTCTTTAAAGTTGTGCTGGTATAGCTCTTGATATATCCTTAATACAAAATTTAAAACAAAAATTAGGAGGATATAAAATGACACTTATTAAAAGAAATTACCCAGCGGTAGGTTATGAAAGAGTAAATCCATTTGTGCCAGTTTTTAATGGATTCTTTGATGATTTATTTAAAGGGGGGAGTTTAGGTGAATTCGGTTTAAAATCGCCTGCTGTAAATGTAATGGAGAATGAAACCGGGTTTACAATTGAATTAGCAGCTCCCGGTTTAAAAAAAGAAGATTTTACAATTGATCTGGATAAAGATACGTTAACCGTTTCGGTTCAAAAGGAAAGTGAACAAAAAAAAGAGGAAGGTAAAAACTACCACCGTAGAGAGTTCAGTTTTTCTTCGTTTAAACGTTCATTTAACTTACCTGAAACCGTTGATCGTGAAAATATTGGGGCTGAATATAATGATGGAGTCTTGAGTTTAAGTATTCCCAAAAAAGCTGAGGCTCAGCTAAAAGCGAAACAAATTAAAGTTTCATAACTAGCTGGTAGTTGTAGAGCAGTGTTAGTTAGTTTGGTAAGAGGCGGCCCAGGGTCGCCTCTTTCATTATACATCTGTAGATAAAATCTTTCCATCTCCTCTAGTGCTAAGCCAGAAAATTAATTTTATCCTGTTGAAAGGAGAGGGAAACGAAAAGAGGAGGATATAAATTATACTTTAGGAGTGAAAAACATGAAGGCATTATGCCCTCATGTTTATATACTGTAGTGGCTGATCGAAATTAGCTCCACGCACTAATGAAATAACAGCCTGTAAATCATCGATTTTTTTACCCTGAACACGTACCTGCTCATCCATAATGGATGCCTGAACCTTAAGGCCACTGTCTTTAATGGATTTAATGATTTTCTTCGCGAGTTCTTTATCAATACCTTCCTTTACTTTTATGTCTTTTCTCAGCATATTTCCAGAGGCGTAATGATCATCACCAAAATCAAGGCAACTGGAGTCAAGATGTTGTTTTACCATTCGGCCAATTATTACATCCTGAATGGCTTTCATTCGCATATCGTTTTCAGTAAGAATTTTAATGGTATTGGTTTTCTTATCCAGGTCTATCTCTGTTTTGGAATCGTGAAAATCGTAACGGTTGATAATTTCTTTTTTTGCATTATTAATGGCATTATCTAAAGTTTGTCCATCAACTTTACTTACTATATCAAAAGAAGGCATAGGCTTAAGCTTTTAATAAAAATTATTTAATATAAAATTATTTGAATACTAAGTAATTGTAAATAACTTTAAGAAGTACCATTTAGCTTCACATTTATAAACTATGACTCCATCGAATAAAGACGCTAAAAAAACTTCAAAAAAAATACTTGAAACAAATATAGCGTTAAAAATTAAAGAAGCCTTAAAAGACATTGAGCACGGCGATTCGAAAAATGTGATTAAAACTATTCAGGATGCCAGTAAAAAGCTGGCGCGACGGATTTTGAAAGCAAGCAAAGAGGTAGATAAGGAATTGAAGAAGAAGGTTTCTGCTAAACCCGCTCCAAAAGCAGCACTTACTCCAAAGGTTTCAAAAACCAGAGCTACCAAGGTGGTTGAACGTGTTAAAAAAGTGGTGGCTAAGGTTGAAGGTGATGGCTCTAAAAAGCCGCCTGAAAAACCCTTGATCACCAGTGCAACAATTCCACCTGTTAAACAGCTTAAAGTTACGGGAACAGTTTCACGAACAGCTAAAAGCAATTCAAAAGCATCAGAAAAAAAAGGTACTAAAACGGTAAGAAAACCAAAATCGGTTAATACTGACAGTGATGAGGAGCTGGGACACTCGTAATGTTATGTAAATAAGCTTATTGACGTCGTTAATAATTATTTAACAATAATTTAATTCAAAAAATAGTCCTGTTTATTTCAATGGGACTATTTTTATTTTTAATAAGAACTATCGTTTATCTCCATGAGAACTGCCTTTTGTGCGTAGAATTAGCATATGACAAGAAAGAAACTGCCATTGATAAATAGGGAGATAAGTTGGTTGGCTTTTAACGACCGCGTATTACAAGAAGCCTGCGACCCGACTGTTCCTCTTATTGAACGCATTAAATTTTTGGCTATTTTTTCTTCTAATTTGGACGAGTTTTTTAGAGTAAGAGTAGCAACGGTTACCCGTTTAACCAAAATTAAAAATGCAACTCGCTTTAATATGGGTTTTAATCCTTCACGTATTTTAGCCGAAATTCAGGAAATAGTGAAAAAGCAGCAGGTGCGATTTGAGGATATTTATAATAATATCATTTTGCCTCAACTTGCCGAAGAAAAAATATTCATTATTAACGATTTACAGTTGAATGTTTCAAGAGGCCAATTTGTGCGAACCTATTTCCGTGAAAAGCTTCTCTCCACACTGGTTCCAATTATGCTGGATGGTTTGGCTGAGTTCCCTGAATTAAAGGATGAGTCTATTTATTTACTGGTTCAATTATCTAAATCAAGTGGAAACAGCAAACCTAAACGTGCTTTAATTGAAATTCCAACTGATACTCATTCCCGCTTTTTAATTCTGCCCGAAACCAATAATTTAAAGTATGTAATCTTGTTAGATGATGTCATTCGATATTGTTTGGATGAGTTGTTTTCCATCTTTAAATACGATGATTTTCGGGCCTATTGCATTAAGCTTACGCGTGATGCGGAAATGGACTTGGAGAACGACATGACTTTAAGTATTGTTGACAATATTTCTAAAAATATAAAGCTTCGTAAAAAAGGAAATCCAGTCCGTTTTATTTATGATGCAGATATGCCTGATGAATTATTGGCTTACATGGTTCGCCGAATTGGACTAAAACCCACGAATTTGATTCCAGGAGGGCATTACCATAACTTCAAAGATTTCATGTCATTACCAAATGTAGGGCGCAAAGAGTTGGAGTACCCTCGTTTGGCGCCTTTGCCTATTCGTGAAGTTAAAATGGGCGAAAGCATATTAAATGAAATATCGAAGAGAAATCTTTTGGTAAGCCTTCCATACCAAAGTTTCGATTACGTTATTCATTTTTTAAGGGAGGCGGCAATTGACCCTAAGGTGGTTTCAATTAAAATAACTTTATACAGGTTAGCTCAGAATTCAAGGATCATTAATGCACTGATAAACGCCGCCAAAAATGGTAAACAGGTTTTAGTTTTACTTGAATTAAAGGCCCGTTTTGATGAAGAAAACAATATATACTGGACACAAAAATTGGAAGAAGAGGGTATAAAGGTGTTGTTTGGGATTTCGCAGCTAAAAGTTCACTCTAAAATATGCTTGATTACCCGCAAAGAAAATAACAAACTGGTGCACTATGGTAATCTTGCCACCGGAAACTTCAACGAGAAAACGGCAAACATCTATGCTGATCACAGTTATTTTACTGCCGATCCGACCATTACCAAAGACATGGATAACCTGTTTAATGATCTCGAAAAAGGATTACTGATATCAACATACAAATGCTTGCTGGTTGCGCCGCTAGAGATGCGCAAAAAGATTACCCGTATGATCGACCGGGAAATTGTCAACGCCAAAAAAGGATTGAAAAGCTACATGATTCTGAAGATGAACAGTTTGAACGATGAGCGGATGGTTTACAAATTATATGAAGCAAGTAAGGCAGGGGTAAACATCAAGCTTATTGTAAGAGGTATTTGCTGCCTGATACCGGGAGTAAAGGGTTTAAGTGAAAACATTGAGATAATTAGCATTGTTGACCGATTTCTTGAACATGCCAGAGTATTTATCTTTGCAAATAATGGTAAGGAACAGATTTACCTTTCGTCGGCTGATTTGATGAACCGCAATTTAGATAATAGGGTGGAAGTGGCTTTTCCGATTATAGATAAAGAGAGCAAGGCCATCATCAAATCAATCATCAACATTCAACTTAGCGATAATACCAAGGCTCGGATAATTGATAAGGAACAACGCAATACTTATAAAGAGAAGCAGGACGAGAACGAGTTGAACGTGAGAGCTCAGATTAACACCTACAACTTTTTAAAAAGCAGACTAAAAAAGACCAAACAAATTAACCTCTAAACTATAAATATCTTGAAATACGCTGCCATTGACATTGGATCAAATGCCGTTAGGCTACTAATTGCCGACATTGTAGAGATCAATGACGAAATTAGTTTTAAAAAGAACACGCTTATTCGTGTGCCTTTGCGTTTAGGAGACGATGCTTTTTTAGATAAGCAGATTTCTGAACGTAAAGTAAATGATTTGTTAAAGTCAATGTCGGCTTTTAGGAACCTGATGGATGTTTACAAAGTACAGGATTACATGGCCTGTGCAACTTCAGCCATGCGGGAGGCGCGGAACGGGGACTATATTGTAGAAAAAATGGCAAATGAGGCCAATATTCATCTACAAATTGTTGACGGAAAACGGGAGGCCACTATCATCTATTCGAGCCATATTGAAAAATATCTCGATTCGAGAAGGACCTATTTATATATTGATGTAGGTGGAGGCAGTACTGAAGTCTCGGTGTTTTCAAACGGGATATTAATTGATTCGAACTCGTTTAATATTGGAACTATCCGCATGCTCGATAATCAGGATTCAGACGAAACCTGGAGAGATCTGAAAAACTGGATAAAGGAGAATACTAAAAACTATAAAACCATTTTCGGTATTGGTACAGGTGGAAACATCAACAAGATATTTAAGATATCAGGAGAAAAAATGGGAACACCTTTAACTTTTACCAAATTAAAGGCGATGTACGATTATCTGAATTCATTTTCACTTAAGGATCGTATAAATGTTCTGGGATTAAAAGAAGATCGCGCCGACGTAATTATTCCTGCTTCAGAGATATATTTAACTCTTATGCGCTGGGCCGGAATTAAGCAAATGTATGTTCCAAAAGTGGGTTTAGTAGACGGAATTATTCATCTGTTAATAGAAAAAAACTTTCCAAAAGCACTTTCTATTACGGAGCATAAAGAAACTTCATTATAGATCAAGGCTCCGGATTTTACCGGAGCCTTGATTACTTATTCTCTTCATGAATGGTGAAAATCTCACGTTTTCCACTTCGGCATAAAGGAACAAATTTAGCATACCAGTTCTTCCATTCGAGGGTTCCCATGTCGTTTTGCATTGAGCTTTCAAACTGCGAAAGGCTATCATAGGTAATTTCAAAAACCATAGTATACGAATCGCCAACGGCATCAAATAAAAGACGATAAGGTTGTTTCTGAGCCGAAGAATTGATCATTCTTCCTTCTTTCCATAGCTCTTTCGCTTCTTTGGCTTTGCCAAACTTAAGCTGAAAAATATTTCTTACTACAATCATGTTATGTATAAATTAATTGGTTGATGACTAAATTTAATGAAATTTTAAATCAGAAGATTGAGCTATTTCGGTGAAATAAAGGAGTTTAGTTTTAATTTGGAATAATCTTGTTATGCTTCGTTCTCTCTAAGGCATATTATTTGCATTTTTGCAGGGTTGCATATTAAATAAAACCCATTGATAATGAAAAAATCCCTTTACATTACCTTAACTGCACTTATTTTAAGTGTAACTATCAACTCTTGTAGTAAAAATGAGGAAGCTGATACTCAAACCTGTGATATTAGTGCCGAATCATATATTACCAACAGCGAAGGAACTGTTACTTATACGGTAACTGCTAGCGGTGATAATTCCAGTATTTCTTCGATTTCCTACACTGGCGCTGATGGAGCTGTAACCGTAAATAATCCAAATACAAGCTTTAGTCAGTCGGTTAATGTTCATAAAGGAACAATGATAAATCTTAATGCTAAAGGAACAGCGATTAAAGGCCAGTTAAGGGCTTCGTATGTATTTACAGGCAATGGCGGCGCTGAACTAAAAGAAAGTTTAAAAGTTTGTCCGGGGGAATAATCAACTAATTGAAAAATTGTTTTATTGTTTAACAATAAAACAATTTTTTAATTTAGCATTCATCACCTTCTCTTATTACCTATTGGTAAATCATATATTTTGAGTTAAATTAAATAGATATTATTTAAACGCTCAGAATTCCCTATGTCTAAGTTTTCACTTCTCCTCATTATATCATTATTACTATCCTCTTCGGCCACCATTTCTTTTGCACAGGAAAAGCCTTTATCCAAAAAAGAACAGCGACAACAAAAAAAGAAACAAAAGGAGCGTGAAGGTAAGTTTATGATCACTCCTTTGGCAGGGCCGGCCTATACACCTGAACTTGGCTTTACCATTGCCGGTGGAATTCTTACTTCATGGCGGTTTGATAAACAAGATACCACCTTGCAGCGTTCTTCGGCTCCTTTTAACATAGGAGTTGGTTCAACCGGATCATTTTTTCTCTCTACACGCACTGCTCTTTTCTTTAAGCACGATAAATATCGACTATACACCGATTTATGGTTTAAAGACATGGAGGACAATTATTTTGGCATTGGCTATGATAATGGTAAACATACACCCAAAACTGACTCTACCACTAAATACACCCGTAAATGGTTTCAGCTTAATCCGCGGTTTTTGTGGCAGTTTAAAAAATCATTTTTCGTAGGCCCAACAATGGATATTAATTATACAAAAGGGGAGGAACCAAGCAAAGGCGTTGCGGCTGATCCGGTTTACCAACAGTATAATGATAGGCCATTTAATACAGGTATGGGTTTTATTTTTCAGCATGATACCAGAGATATTGCTGTAAACGCCTGGAAAGGCATTTTTTTTGAAGCCCAGGCAGCGTTTTATGGTGGTTATTTAGGAGGAGATAATTCGTACCAGCTGTATTCTTTTGATCTGAGAAAATATTATCCGATCGTAAAAATGGCTCATACACTGGCCTTGCAGGTGAAAGGCCGATTTGCTGTAGGGAGTGTTCCTTATGGTGAAATGTCGCAATTGGGTACTCCCTTTGATCTTCGTGGTTATCTGTGGGGACAGTATCGCGATAAGACGATGTTGTTAGGGATTGCTGAATACCGGCACACCTTTTACAATAAAGAAAATAAACCTTCTAAGTATGGAGCTGTAGGCTGGCTTGCAGCCGGTTCGATCGGTGCCGATCCTTCTGAATTTACCCATTGGCTTCCCAATTTCGGAGTTGGTTTTCGTTTTGAGGTACAGCCCCGCATGAATTTACGACTCGATTATGGTATTGGAAAAGGTTCAAGTGGCTTCTATTTTAACTTTACAGAGGCTTTTTGATTTACTTCTTAATAAGTTTTATTGATACCTCTTTTCGAATTACGATTTTCTACAGTTATTTTTGGATTAAGATGTATGCTCACGAAAAAATTGAAGCTGCCTATAAATCGGCAGCAAACTATCCAGATCTGGCTAAAAAATTAATTGAAGCAGGCGTGCTTTCTTACACGGTTGAAGTATCAACGAAAGCCATACTTTATCGTTTTGAAGATGGAATAACCTTTTTGCATGAAGGCAAAACTAAGCCAGTTAGTGTTGCTGAAGCTTTTAACAAAGAACTAACCGTAAAGACCATTCGGGAAAGCCAGCAAGGAAAAATTACTTATCCCGAATTTATGCAAGGTATTGCTGATGCCGGTGTACGTTTTTACGAAGCCACCTTAAATGGTAACAACAAACGAGTAACTTATATTGGTTTTGGTGGTGCTTATGAAGAGCTAATTCCTTTTTAACCCCATTCCTCACTATTTATACAACATCTCCTCTAAACGTTTATCTCGGTTGTAAATATCTTTTCTAAAGTTTAATAAACCATTATGATCTACATATGCGGTAAAATAACCGATATAAACCGGCACTGTTTGCTTTAATGTAATGGTTCGTTCTTTTCCTGCGTTCATTGCCGCAGTTATTTTGGCATCGGTCCAGGTGCTGTCATTGCGCAACAAATAAGCTGCAAGCTTTTTAGGTTCCCCAACTCTTACGCAGCCATGACTAAATGCTCGCTGATCTTCCGTAAATAAAGATTTCGAGGGCGTATCATGTAAATAGATGTTAAATGAGTTAGGGAAGAGGAATTTTACAAGTCCTAATGAATTGGAGGTTCCCGGTAATTGACGTATCACCGGTAATTTTCCCTGGTAGCCGGTAATTTCCATATTGTGCTTTGCCAAATAATTGGCGTTCGATCTCATATATGGTAAGATCTCTTTGCGAACAATGCTTGGAGGTACATTCCAGTACGGGCTGAATACGATGTATTTAAGTTCACCGTTAAAAACAACCGTTTGATTAAGAGCTTTGCCAACTACCACATTGCAGCTCCAATCAAGCGTATCGGAACGAAAGGCATAGAGTGAAAAGGATGGTATGTTGACAATAAGGTGTGTTCCGCTTATCTTTTCAGGTACCCAGCGGCTACGCTCAATATTTACAAGTATCTGTTGAAAGCGTTGTTTTGGGCTGATATTTAAGTTCGACATAAATCCGGGGCCAATTGTTCCGTCAGCTGTAAGGCCGTGTCGTAATTGAAACTGTTTTACAGCTGTTAATAGTTCTTCATCATACTTTTCACTTTCATTATCAGTTTTAAGATCCCCAAGCAGCATTAAACGATGTCTTATCTGTTTAACTGATAATGTCGAATCATCCACCTTTAACGATTTCTTTTCCAGTTTTATCGGTTCCCATTTTTCATTAACCGCTAAATCATTATACCTTTTTAAATTACCTTTCAATAACTCATATTGTCTGAAGGCAGGATCTTTACTAAGTAATTTAGATTTGGGTTCAGTTACTATTTCTTCCAGGTATTTTTGGTAATCTAACTTTTTGCGGGGTAAGAACCAGTCCATCGATTGGATATCTTTATCATTTAAATTTCCCTGCCAGGCAATTTTAGAAAACGCAAAGTAGTTGGCAGTAAGCATCAACTCTGTGGTAATATCTTTTTTATTCCCGTTTAAGGCCTGCATCAGGGTATCGAGTTTTTCACTGTAAGGTACCTTTGCAGATAAGCCTTCATCGCCAAGGTGCTGTATGCGGCTATTTAAGTTCCCTGCCTGTTCAATCAAACCCTTTTTATCAAACCATGCATAAGCAAACTTTCTATTACTATAAAATTTATGAATGTCGTCTGCATAAACCGCCAGGTTTGGATATGTTTTTATAAACCCGTCAATTTCAGTGCTGTCAAAACGAAGCGAGGTTTGCGGACTGTAATTACCAATAATGCTTTTATTCCATTTAATAACATCCATTAAGCTGTCTTTAGGAGTATTATCATGCTTCGACCCGTTTGTATTTATACATGCGGAAAAAATAGCAGCAATCAGCAAGACAACGATTAGATAGTTAAGCTTTTTCATATGAACTGAGCAATAAAAACAAAAGCAGAACATAAAGTTCTGCTTCGTTAATATAGTTGTTTGGGCAATAAGTTTAAATGCCTTTTTCGAGAACAATCGAAATTTTGTTAAAATCTGCTGATGCATTAATGATCTTTACAAAATCTGCGTAGGCAGATTTAGGATACGTTATATTGTTATAATACTCGTTGATATCGATCTTCAATACATTGTTTTCAAGTGTGTAGGCCGATACAAAACCCATTGTTGACAGCTCTTCGTTTTTATAAACCAGGTTGAACTTTAATGCATCCAAACCTTTTACCGTATAACCTTTAGGGATATTAACCGTAATTATGCGGTGATAAGCGTGGGGGAACTGAATTTCTATCGGGTTTTGACGCGGTTTTTCATTATACATTTGGACCTGAGGACCGATCAATTCACCCACCTTTAAAATGATCTTATTGCCGGCTTTTTCAATCACACTTTTGCTGTTTATATCAGCAGTTATGGTAAATGGCTTATTAATTTCTTCTGTATTTAAATTAAAGTTTTCAACCACCGGATTTTTGATCTCAGCATCATTAACCGTGTAGGCTTTTATAATGTTATTCAGTGCCATTTTGCGATCTTCTTCATTTGCAAGGAAGTAAAATGGTCGAATCTCAGTAGCAGCATAGCCGTCCAGCATTCGTTTGTAAGTGGCTTTAATTTGTGACATATTCTCCGAAAAATCAACATTGAACCACATGTCATCATTATTATTGGTATTGGTTAATTCTTCAATTTTCTTGGTAAGTGCTATGCCGGTTTTTTGACCTCCTAAAGTGGTTGTTTTGATAAACAAAGCATCTGAACCCGCAAATACATCAGGAGCGGCTCCAAAGCGGGAAGTTATATCGTCGGGACTAATGTACCTTTTAGAAACCGGTAGGTAAAATAGCACATCGTCCAAAAAGTTCCAGGTATCAAAATCCTTATCAAACTTTTTCTCAAAGCGATTTGAACATAAAACCATTTGATTAGGAATATTTAAATAGTCGAACAAAAAGATATACAACTGGTAAACATTTTCCTTAGTGCCGTATTTACGGGTTAAAACATCTTTAATAGAGGCTGGTTCGGAGTTTTGACGAATTACGATATTGGTTTTAATGTAATTTTCAATTGTTCTGGCAGCATCTTCTTCGGATTTTCCTTTTAAGCCTAATTCGTTTGCCAAACGGCTGATAACTGACTCCGATTCTTGCTGACCTTCGTGGTAGATCTCATAAAATCGTTTTCCAGCCTGAGCCCAGGTAAACATACGGTCGTCGCTTTTAGCTTTGTTGTAAGCAATTTTGTATTCAGCCCTGATCAGGTTAGCATCAGAGGCCGAATATTTTTCATCGTAAGCCTGTTCAATATTATTAAGTTCAACGGTTATCGTTCGCTTTTTCTCCACAGAATCAATGGTGGCGATAAAAGGCTTGCTGGCATTATAAATTTTGCCTTCCCAAATTAAATGGTCAGGGCTGATAATGCTTAATTGATAGTTACGGATAAAGGTGCTTTTTTGAATTCTTTCGGATCCGAATAAACGAAGGTTTTGTTTAAGGCAATAATAATACTCAAGTTCACCGCCTTCTTCAAGTCCTTCAATGGCTAAAATGCTGTATTGGCGACCTTCTTCTTCAATTTGTTTTACGTGATCTTTTCCAACTTCTTTTTGCTGTCCATTTTTGCCAATGGCCACCGCTTTTAATGCTACAATCTCATTATTGTTTTCAATCGGCAGGTAAATACGGTTAAACTGCTCAATTGCCGTATTTTCATTCAGGTGAACCCTGCGCTTACAAAACTGGTATTTGTAAAGTTCTTTAGCCTCAAAAGCGAATTCAACCAATACCTTTTCTGACAATACCACCGCAGGTTCTTTCATTTCCTGTGGTGTTAAGGTATTTAGTTTGTTCGAAATCGGACCGATTTCGTTTATGTAGGCCATTTTTTGGGCAAAACAATTAGCCGTTAATAAAAGGGTCGAAAATAGGATCCAAGTGATCTTTTTCATAAGTACTATATTTTCTTAAAGGTGATCAATTCGTTATAAGATTCATTTAAAGTCGAGATCATTTCGTTCCATTCTCCAAATTTTTCAGGCTTTAATAAAAGGTAATCAACATTGATATCGATTACAACCTTCACGCTTTCGCCAGAAACAGCATACGAAATGTTATAGCCAAACAGTTCTTTTTTTAATGAAGCATTACCTGGCAGATAGCTGATCATATAATCTTTTGGGATTTCAATTGATAAAACCTGCTGGGATATAAAATGGTAGTCTTCTTCGTAATCCAGTTTTTTGTTTTCCATATCGATCATACCTTTTGACAATCGTTTATTTAAACAAGGGTTGATCATGATCTCATTGTCTATAGTTCTAACATAGTCATCAATGGTAAAATCATAATTAACCACAGCCGGAATATCTCGTTTATTGAAATTACCAGTGTTAATATTAGCAACCTTACATTTATTACTTCCTTTTGAACAAAGGGTCTGTAAATAATCCAACCTTTCTTTATCTGTTGAGCGGAAATAATGATTGAGAATGTCAGTTTTCTTTAAGCCTCCAAATTCAATTTTCCCTTTTCCGCTAACACCTGTAGGAGTAAGTTTAAGGTTGATGCTGTCTTTTTCATAATTCACCTTTTTATCTTCAACCGGAACCTGAACAATTTCATAATTATCCTGATCGATCATAATCAGCGCTTCTTTACCCTGAATGGCTTCGGCTGAAATCCCAAAGTCGAGCCAGGTGTTTGTGCCATCTAGAAAGTACCATTTGCCCTTATAGTTAATCGATGAGATCATGTGATTGTCGGTTCGTGGCGAAGGGTTTTCTTCATATCTAAATGGAATATCACGGGTGCCGATCCAGGTAGGGTGGGCCTTTATTCCGGCAACATTTAACATGGTGGTAATAGTTCCGGCCATATCTTTACAATCGCCAAAACGCTTATTCACTACCGAGGTGGCTTCGCGTGGAACAAAGCCTCCCAAACCGTCTTCAAATGCTATGTATTTAATATTGTCCTGAACCCAATAATAAATGCTTTTGATCTTATCCAGTTCCGATTTGCCTTTGACCAAAGAATCGACCAAGGTTTTAAGTTCATCGCCCGGTTTCTGGTTCACATCTTTTATTAAACCCACATACCAATTGTACAATTGATGAACATCTTTTAACACTTCTACTTTTCCATCTTTACCCTGATATGAATTAATAAGCGTTAATACTTGCGGGGCGTAATACTGTAAACTGGGGGCATCTGCTTCATAAGGCACCTTGGGTAAATTTTTTCCTTTCCAGCTATACTGTGTTCTGCTTCGGCTTTTTTTCTCCGAAAAACTTACCAGCGACTGATCGCCAAATGTTTTATAAGTAAGTGTCACCTCAGCAGGAACAGAAACCGAATACTCCGCGTTTAAAATGGGAATATATTGCTTGAACAAAAAACTGCCAAACAGGTGAGGGTCCTTTATTTTTTCCTTGTAGGTATAAACCCCAATAGCACCTTTTTTTACACCTTCAAAAACAAACTCTTTCTGTTTCTGGTCATCGAAAAACACCGAATTACTTCGGTTATCGGTTGTTTTAATGTTCTTAACCTCAATTTTTTTATAGTTACCGGCGCCGTCGGGTAGAAGGCTATAAACTTCAAGGTTGAAAATGTCTTGAAAATACTCAGAATAACCAACAGCGTTTTTTGCAAAACGAGGTGCCCCGTCATTCATAAACATTACTTCGAAGTAATGAGTAGATTCAATCTCTATTTTCCCTTTGATCACTTCCAGTTTAACCTCTTCCTTTTTATTAAGCACCACCACATCCTCTGAAGGGTATGTTTTTTTCAGTGCTTCATAATCATACAACGACTGCCCATTCACAAAACCTGCCTCTAGTAGCAGAATTAAAACGATCAGTTTTCTCATAATACAGGCTCTCCGTAAGCAAATTTTGTTGTTTTCATAGTTTTGCCGTCTTCTGCAAGCTTTTTTCTATCACCGTTTAAAAGGCCCATTTCATAAACCTCTTCACCTATCAATTCGCCTTTTTCATTATAATATTTTGATAAGCCATTTCGCTCATCCCATCTGTAATCTGTTGATTGCTGAAGTACGCCATTTGGATAGTAAACTTTATTTAAACCGTTTCGCTCTCCGTCAATATAAAATTCTTCTTCCCCAATTTTTCCGTCCCAATTATAAAAGATCAGCTTATCCTGGCGTAATCCATTTTCGTAAACAGCCTGATAGGAAAGAACTCCTGAGCTATAGTAGGCCTTAACCTCTATTTTGTCTTTATTAATTGGAATTTCAGGAACGAATTCTCCTTTACTATTCAAATAGCTATAAGAAACTACTGTACCTTGATAGTACTTGAATCGAATTCTCACATTTTTACCATTCTCATCAAAATAGATCGCATATCCATCTCTTTCTCCGTCTTTATAATCACAGGTTGAAGAAATGCTGCCATTATGATTGTACCAGGTAGACAAACCATTTTCAGTATTGTTCTTATACAAAAAGGTAGATTCTTTTAAACCGGTAAAATGATTGAAATAAGTGAAAAGACTATCCTGTTTACCAAATTTATAATTCCCGCTGAAAATTAGTTTTCCATCAGGAGAATAAGCCAACATAGGTCCATGAATTATATGGTAATTGTAATTTTCAATTCGCGAAACCTGGCCATTGGTGTAGTAATAAGATGATTTCCCAACCCTATTGCCTTTCGCAAATTCAGCGTCGCAATAAATCTTGCCGTTAAAATGGTGTGGTTGGAACTTGCCATTACCTGTTTTTAGTTTAACCGTTTCGTATTTTTTTTCGGTATTGTCAAACAATGAATAACTGGTTACATAATCATTGCTCGTTTCTGTGGAAATCTCCAGGGTTCCATCGCTCCGGTAATTTTCGGAAATGCCTGTGGTTTTACCCTCATTATAATATTCCTTGGTTTTTAGTTTTCCATTTCCTTGATAGGTAAACCACTCGCCTTCGCGGTTGCCATTTACGTACATTCCGGTTGCCTGCAAAATGCCGGTGATAAAGTAATAGGAGCAAAGGCCATTGTCGCTATCCTTTGCATATGTACCTTCAAGCTTAACCTTTCCGTTAGGATGATAATATTTGTAACTGCCTTCTTTCTGACCTTTGGAATAGTTTATTTCAATTGCTAAACTTCCTTGTATGTTATAATAACGCCATAAGCCTTCCATTTCTCCATCATTCATAACTCCCTCACGATTTTTTTTACCGTTTTCATCATAGATGGTGACATTCGTTTTTCCTGAACAGTTAACGGTATAGTTGTTAAGAAAAGAAGTATATGATTTCAGCTTACTGTTTTTATAAATGAATTGATTGTAGATCTTATCATTTTTGATCTCATTGGATATTCCGTCTAATTGGCCGGCAATAAAATTGTTTTCATAGTTTTTCTTGCCATCCTCATCATAGTATATCCATACACCGGTTTCTTTACCGTTTTTATAGGAACCTGTTTTAGATAGAGTACCATTTTCATTGTACCATTTCCAGTCGCCGGCATATTCATCGCTTTCCATATTCCCTTCAACCTTAATTTTACCTGAAATGTAGTACTCTTTATAAGGCCCTGTTTCTTTATCATTTTTATATGTACCGGTATTAAAAATAGCTCCATTGAGGTGATAATTGGTGTAAATACCTTCCCGTTGTCCGTTAGTATAACTTACTTCGCTTCTCTTATTGCCAAAATCATAGAAGTTGGTCATTTTACCTTCAATTTGATTATTAACGGCAGTAAGCTCACGAGAAAGAGCTCCGCTTTTTGAATAATTTTTGATTAAACCTGTGTAATTATCATTTTCAAAAGCACCTTCCTGAGCAATAAAGCCGTTATCATAAAAACTTTTGAACGTAAAGTTCTTAGAATCAGTATGGTTTTCTGTTTTTGAAAGCTTGCCGTTTTCATCATAATAGGTCCATTCACCTACTTTTTCTCCATTGTTAAAATTGCCTTTTCCTGCAGGGTAACCTGAGGAATAATAGGAGAGGTAAGGCCCTGATAACTTATCATTTTTCACCTCGGCAACAGCACTTAAAGCACCGTTGTTAAAGTATTCAGTAGAAAAGTTCTTTCCATCTTTGTTAAAATGTAAATCCCGAAGTTCCCTAGATCGTTTTACTACCCAATCAAAAAAGTCTTTTACTTTACCTTCAGGCTTATTCACGTATGCATATGCTTTTTTGTTCATGGAAGCGGTTTGATAATAGGTGAATTGCTGGAAGAAATTGTTTTTCCAAAGTTCTTTATAAAGTGGAACATAATAATCAAATACAAACCCTTTACCTTCTACATCTCCAAGCTTTTCGAGAATAACCTGCGATTGGCGTAAGCACTTGTAATCCAAGTCTGATTTAAGTTCATATGATTTTTGGAGGGCAGCATTTGACTGTAATAGCATTTCAATTTCTTCAAAAGGCGTTCGGTCAATCTTCAATTCTTTTATGGAGTCAACCATGGAAATGTTGAAAACAGTCAGCACTTTTTCGAGCTCAAGCAAAGCATTATACGAGCGTTTGCTTTGTGAATCCATTAAAATGGCAGTTTGATAGCATAAAGCAGCTTGGGTGATATAGCCATTTGCAGCATAAATGCGGGCCAAATTATAATGGCTACCGAAATGCATAAAGTTTAACGAAATAGATTTTTCGTATAGCTTTTCCGCTTCAACGTAATTTTTCTTGTTGAAATAAGTGCCGGCCTTTTCGAAGTATGGGCGATAGGATTGCGGGAATTTTGTTATGGCTTCATCAAAAGTGGCTAACGACTTGTCTGTTTGATTACTGTTATCGTAAGCACTACCCAACAGGCAATAAAAACTCAGATCATTATTGGTATGATGATCAATACCTTCAATACAAAGCTTAATTACCTGATCATACTGCTCTTTGGCATTAAAGGTCAATGCTGTTTCGAATAACGACCACACATAATTGGTGTCGCTTTTTGAAACCTGTTTGAGCTTGGATAAGGCGTCGTCAAATTTGCCTTCATCATACAGTTTAATGCCCTCTTCAATTACATCCCTTGAATTTGCCGGAAATACTTGCGGGCGGGAATTTTGAGAGTAAGATGTTTTAACAAAAAATAGCAAACAACAAAAAAAGGTAAGTAGTTTATTCATAGATTATCTTAAATATTGCTAAAATAATAAAGAAAGCATATTTCAGATGAATAATGAACGTTATTTCCATACTTTTTTTAATAATTTTCAAGCTGGATAATTTAGATTGTTGAATAGCAAATAGTTAAATGAAATCGAAAGTGTGTATATCAACCAACTGTTGTAAAACCGCTAAATTTAAATAGACCCGCAATCCCTGTTATCACAATGTTATCAACTTTGATTCGTCTGTTGTTAAAAATTAAACTGTTAATTAGGATCAGGATTTACTGAATAGTAAGGCTTTTCATCCGCAATAAAGTTTTTTAGATTATAAATTAATACCTGTTGTTATAAAACCACAGGTATTTGTTTTTAAGGTACTGCCTTCTTATAAAATATCAGTAAATTAAAGGTGCCTTTACTTTTTTTGAAATTACCCGAGCAGATATTCACATTATTAACTATAAATTCTGAACATACTTTAATAAAAATGACCTTAAGCTAAAGCGGTAATTTACTATGTATTATCAGTTTGTTTTTATTGTAATATCATTTTGGCAGTTTATGCAACCATCTGCTATAGCTACAAAACATAAAATGAATTCTGACTCAGCTGTTATTGCCATAAATGTTTTATTAAAACCAGATGAAAAGCTGGCTGAACTTGCTTATCAAACCAATGCCAGATTTTTACAGGAATATGTACAAGGCTTTCCATTGGATGAAACTCATGTGCCTCATATTACCCTTGTTCAGCGATATATCTATGTCAGTGACTTAGAAAAGGTGATTCAGGCTGTTTCAAAGATGATAAAGGATACAAACAGCCTCAATTTAAAAGTTAAAGGTTTTAAATCAAGTAAATGGGAGACAGAGGGGGTTGCCGTTTTAGAAGTTGAAAATTCGCTTGAGTTGGATCTGTTGGAGCAGAAAATTGTAAATGCTGTTCATCCATTTTCAGTAAATGGCGGTAATGCTTCGGCTTTTGTTCCTAACGATAATGGAATAGCAATAGGCCAGAAAATAATTAAGTACGTTGATGAATTTGTGCCAATGCATTCAAACAGTAACTATTCACCTCATTTAACAATTGGTCTTGCTGATACGGCTTTTCTTCATAAACTTGATCAAGAGCCTTTTTCATTGTTCTATTTTAAACCCTCAGCGATTGCTATCTATCAACTTGGTGACCATGGTACTGCTCGTAAGGAGTTATGGTCGCAAAAGTTTTAAAAACAACGCTGTTATAAAAACAAAAACTCTATACCTAATGATCACAATTACCAAAAAATGGAAGCTACTTTTAAAAAATGCATACCTATCAGGCTGTTAATGCTGATAGCATGCTGCTCAGTTTTATTTACTGCAAATAAAGGGTGGGCACAAGACTCTACTGTTTCATCAAAAAAATGGAGCTTTTTAATCGAGCCTTTTCTTCTTTTTCCCAACATGCAGGGCTCAGCCGCAATTGGCACATTTCCCGATATTACTGTTGATGAAAACCCCGGTGATATTTTCAGCCATTTACGGTGGGGAGCTATGCTGTATCTCGAGGCAACAAATAACAAGTGGACCATAAGTTCGGACGTATTGTTCATGAAACTCGGCAAACATCTTACTGCAACTGATCGGATTAATTCGGGAGAAGTGATCTTTAAACAGCTGGGTGGGGAGGTGGCTGTTTTAAGGAAGTTTGCACCATGGTTTGATGCCGGTGTTGGGATTCAATACAACAGCATTAATGCCGAAATTACACTCAATTTAAATCCGCCCCTAAATAATCAATCGGGTACGAAAGAACATACTGAAACCTGGGTCGATCCTCTGCTTATCGCGAGGGCTACATTTCCACTTTCATCAAAATGGTTTACACAGTTTCGTGCTAGTATTGGAGGGTCAGGTGAAGGCTCGAATTTAGTTTGGCAATTACAAGGCTACGCAACCTACCTAATGGGTAAGCACACCAGTACCACTTTTGGTTACAGGTTCATCAGTATCGATTATGATAAGGGTAGTGGCGCTGATCGGTTTATGTATGATGTAAATACATTTGGTCCGGTGCTGAAATTTGGTTACAGATTCTAAAATACAGCAGCCAAATAAAATATTGTTTTTATCGTAAATTATTTAAAATTAGATATTTATGAGTATTATATAAACTTATTATTTAAATTTATTTAATAGTCCACAGTCTATAGACCATGGACTATAAACCACGGTCTATTTTACAAATCCACCTTAATAACAATTTTTCCAAACTGTTCTGATTTACGCATTCGGTCCAATGCTTCATTAGCTTCGTTAAACGCAAAGACTTTATCTATTACAGGAAGTAGTTTATGCTGGTCGATAAAACTTAGCATTTGCTCAAAATCTTTTTGGGTACCCATTGTCGAACCCAAAATGTTCAATTGTTTCCAAAAGATACGGCGTGGATCCAGTTCCTTTATTGTTCCGGTTGTGGCTCCATAAAATACAATTCGGCCTCCCGGATTGGCTAATTCTACGAGGTTTTTAAACCCTTCACCGGCGGCGCTATCAACTATAACATCAAATCCTCCGGCCATGGCTTTTAGGTCATCAACCCAACTGGTGGTTTTATAATTCACACCGCCATAGGCGCCCAGAAACTTAGCTTTTTCAATCTTTTCATCAGAGCTCGAGGTTACATATACCTCACAACCTTCGGCAACCGCATACTGAAGGGCAAATAAAGCCACTCCACCGCCAATTCCATTAATAAGTACTTTCTCCCTTGGTTGAGTTGCCGCGCGCGTAAATAAGGCCCTATAAGCCGTTAATCCGGCTAATGGAATAGCTGCCGATTCTTCGAAGCTTAGATGCTCAGGTTTTTTATATAAATATTCGGCTTTGCATAATGCATATTCACCCAGTGTGCCATTGTCGGGAAGTCCCAGGATCCTAAAATCTTTTGATTGAGCCTTATCATTATTTCCCCAGTTGAACGATGGATTGATAATAACCTCCTGATTCAACCATTTTTTGTCAACGCTGGAGCCTGTTTCGGCCACAATACCAGCACCATCAGACCCTAAAATGATAGGGTATTTAATTCCGGCATATAAACCTTCCTGTATCCATTTATCACGATGGTTAAAGGCAGCGGCTTTAATTTTTACTAAAACTTCGTCTTCCTTTAAAACAGGCTTATCAACTTCGCTGATTGTTAGGGGTTCTTTTAATCCGTTTAATACTAATGCTTTCATGTTAAATAGATTCAATTTTTTTCTTCTGTATTCAATCTTTAGTTTGAAGTTTGCAGGCGTTCAAGTACCAGTTTAATCGCTTTTTCAATAATAGCATTGGGGTTGGTGCTAAACTTTTGCTCTAAACGACTCGCTAGTATTGCATTTATAGAGCATGCTTTATGACCCAAAACATGTGCCATGCCCAAAATTCCTGCCGTTTCCATTTCAAGGTTGGTAATAAGAAAACCATTATAATTAAAATTTTTAAGCTGATGAATAAAGTTGGGATGCTGATTTTTTACGCGAACACTTCGACCCTGTGGTCCGTAAAAACCACTGCAGGTTACAGTCATTCCTTCAAGCATGTCAAAGGCGAGCTTCTTTTTTAATGAGCTGTCTGCAGCAAATACATAAGGATTGAATGCTGGTAATTGCTCTTTTAGTGCATCCAAAATCATCAGTTCATTGTTCGAATTCTCGAACTCATAAAAGTTCATCAACGTGTCAAATCCAATTCCGAAAGAGCTGAACAATAGACTGTCTATTGCAATGTGGCTTTGTAAACTACCGGAGGTGCCGATACGAATGATCTCCAATGAAGTTTTATGATCTTTTTCGGTTCTGGTTTCAATGTTTACATTAACTAATGCATCTAACTCATTGAAAACAATATCGATATTATCAGTACCGATGCCTGTTGAAATTACCGAAATACGTTTACTTCCAACATAACCGGTATGTGTTATGAACTCTCTTTTTTGCTTTTTAACTTCAATCCGGTCGAAATGTTTTGATACTTCAGCCACCCGATCCGGATCACCCACGGTAATAATAGTTTCGGCAATTTCAGCGGGTAAAAGATTTAAATGGTATACCGAACCGTCGGGGTTTAAAATTAAATCGGTTTCTGAAATGATCATTTAAAAATTGATTGGAAAGTAAATTTACAATTAAGCCTTCGTTTATCAGACAGTTCTTAAGTATTGAATTTTAACACTGTCGATGTCTTCCAGTTTTCCGATGATCCTGTTTATTTCTGATTTTTTCAGTTCAAATTCAATCGAACATGCATTATCAAACTGTTGGTTTAACATTGCTACGGCATCGTCCTTTAATGCTTTCATCACATCATTCATTTGAAGATATTCAAAATCAATCCGATAAATATCGTTGATAGTTTTCTGGATGATTTGAGCGTTTTCAAGCGCATCGAGAGTGGCTGATTTATAGGCATTGATCAAACCCGGAACTCCTAACAACGTGCCACCAAAATAACGTACTACAAATACCACAATATTGGTAACATCTTTAGAAAGCAAAACATTTAAAATAGGTCTTCCGGCAGTTCCTGAAGGTTCCCCATCGTCGTTTACCCTGAAAACATTCCTGTCCATTCCAAAACGCCATGCATAACAATGATGACGGGCGGTAGGATGCTCTTTTTTGAGTTTCAATAAATGTTCCTTGACCTCGTCTTCAGTTTTTACAGGAAAAGCATAAGCAATGAATTTGCTTCCCTTGTCCCTGAATATTCCTTCGGCTGGGTGGTTTATAGTTTGATATGTATCTTCAAATAGCATGAAAGCGATTGATTGGTATAATGGTAAATTGTTGTGTTGTTAAATTGTAACCGTTTTAACCACAGATTGGCACCGAGTTACACAATAAAAATTAGCTCAATGATTACGATCAGAAAACTTGTTTCGGACTTATGACTTTTGATTCTCAATAATTGTTAATTCATCATTATCAAGCTTCTCCATCGAAATAATTTTACCATTTATAACAGGAGCTTTGATCCAGTCAGTTTCGTTGGAAGCTGAGTTTTTTGAAGTGAAGATTCGGGCTTCGTCCCATAAGCCAAAACTGATGAATTGATTAAGCAAGTTGGCACCACCTTCAATTATAACTGATTGAATGTCTTGTAAGTACAACTGGTACATCATGAATTGGGGTAGATACCCGTTGAATTCCAACGAGTTGTAGTAAATATTGTCATTAACATCCGTTTTCAACTCATTATACACAATGGTTTTAGCCGATTGGTCAAAAATGTTTAAAGTGCTTGGTAGTTTAAGTTTTTGGTCAACTACAACCCGTACCGGGTTTTTACCATCCCATTCTCTTGCAGTTAATTGAGGGTTATCAATTAAAGCTGTTCTTGAACCAATTAAAATTGCATCTTCTTCTGTTCGCCACTTGTGCACCAATTGTTTTGCCCTTGGTCCAGTTATCCAATGCTGAGAACCGTTTGCCGGAGCAAAGTTGCCATCGGCTGTTTGTGCCCACTTTAAAATGATGTAGGGTCTTTTTTGGGTATGTTGGGTAATGAAGCGTTTGTTGAGATCAAGACATTCCTTTTCCAAAACGCCACTTATAACTTCAATTCCGGCAGCCTTTAAACGTTCAATACCTTTACCACTCACGCGTTCAAAAGGATCAACACAGCCAACGACCACCTTAGGGATTTTATGTTTTATTATCAGATCGGCGCAAGGGGGAGTTTTGCCATGATGCGAACAGGGCTCAAGGCTTACATAAATGGTCGATTGCTTTAACAGTTCTTCGGCATTGGAATAGTTGTTTAAAACCGAATTAACAGCATTAACTTCGGCATGTGCTTCTCCATATTTTTTATGATATCCTTCACCAATAATTTTTCCGTCGAAAACTATTACGGCTCCCACCATCGGGTTGGGGCTTACATTGCCTAAGCCATTTAAAGCCAGCTCAATACAGCGCTTTATATAAAGTTGATGTTCATTCATGCGGATTACAAAAATAGGAACACGAGTAGGTTTTACAACTTAAATATCATTTATGGAATGTTAACTTTGTGTTTATGCCACATGTAAAAGAGCTGGAAAATCATCTTACTAGCAAGCTTTCAATTCTTTATGACCCTTTAGAAGCTCGTAGTATTGCGCAACTAGTGTTAATGCACATCCTTAATTTTAGTAAAACCCAGCTTTCAATGAATGGTTTGCGGGAATTATCCATTAAGCAAATTACTTCTATAGAAATGGTGCAGGAGGAGCTGTTAACAGGTCGTCCGATTCAGTATGTTTTGGGTGAAACAGAATTTTATAGCTGTACCATTAAGGTAAATGAGCATGTGTTAATTCCTCGCCCTGAAACAGAAGAATTGGTGCATTGGATATTGGCCGATCAGAAAAGAAATCCCAAACATGACATACAGATTCTTGATATCTGCACAGGCAGCGGTTGTATTCCTATAGCTTTAAAAAAGAATTTGCCTAATGCACATGTATCAGGTTTAGACATTTCGCATCATGCACTCGAAACTGCCGCTCAAAATGCGGTTCTGAATAAAACAGAGATCCACTTCTATCATCAGGATATTTTGAAGGCTGCGAATGACCCTGATCCGAAGTATGATATCATTGTAAGTAATCCGCCATATGTTCGTCATCTTGAAAAGGAAAAAATGCATAAGAATGTGCTGGATTATGAGCCTCACTTAGCGCTATTTGTAGATGATGATAACCCTTTAGTATTTTACCGGGCAATTGCCGAATTTGCTTCCAAAACATTAAAAAACGACGGGATCTTGTATTTCGAAATTAATGAAGCTTATGGTGATGAAACACGCAAGGCTATGGAGGAGGCTGGATTTACTCATGTTGAGGTTAAGAAAGATCTGTACGATAAAGATCGGATGGCAAAAGGCGTTTTAAAAAGATAGCAGTTGGCTATTAGTCATTAGCTCTTGGTGTTTAGTGAAGAAGGAGATTATAATACTTAACAAACAAAACACATAACTATAAATAATGAGCACAACCACTGAAAACCATGAGACCTATTTTCCGGTAAAGTATTCGCAAACTACCATTACCGAATTGATGATACCTTCATATGCCAATTTTGGAGGTAAGATACATGGAGGCATTTTACTTTCATTAATGGACAAGGTGGCCTATGCATGCGCTTCCCGCCATGCCGGTACTTATTGTGTTACGGTATCGGTTGATGAGGTTAATTTTTTGGCGCCAGTAGAAGTGGGCGATTTGGTTTCAATGCATGCTTCAGTAAACCATGTTGGTAATACTTCTTTGGTAGTGGGGATTCGGGTGGAAAGTGAGAATGTCAAAACCCGTCAAATTAGACATACCAATACCTCGTATTTTACCATGGTGGCTAAAGATGAGCAAACGGCAAAACCTAAACAGGTGCCAGGATTGATTTTAGAAGATCGTAACCAGCTGCGCAGGTTTATTGAGGCTATCAAGCGTAAAGAGATCAAAAAGCGTTATGCTGATGAATTTGATAACGTAAAAGGTTCGGAAAACCTGGATGAACAAATAGGATTGTTGGATAACGAACGTTGCAGGTTAAGCATAATAACCAGCAAAAACGTTTAACTGTTTTGAGTGATGAAAAAGCTATTGGTGTTTCTTTGGTTACTTCCCTTATTAAGTTGTGGTCAACAGCCTAAAAAAGCTGGGATTATGATTTTAAGTGAAGATAACAAAGCTATTTCGTATGAAGAGATGAGCTATTTGTTGTTAACCGGTGATTATAAAATGGTGAATGTGAAAAACGATAGTGGAGAGTTTTCGGAAATACGCCTGTTAAAAACGACATCTGCTGAGAAAGAAGCCTCTTTGAACTCGCTTATATCACCAAATCGCTTTTTTAAAAAAGGGGAGCCCGTTCCTAACATAAAATTCACCACAATTGAGGGTAAATCGTTGAGTTTTGAACAGTTGAAAGGTAAGGTGGTGGTTGTTAATTTCTGGTTTACAACCTGCGCTCCGTGCTTAAAAGAAATGCCTGATTTAAACGAACTGTTTGAAAAGTATAGATCGAATGAAAATGTGGTTTTTCTGGCTTTTTCAACAGATAAAAAAGAAACGGTTCAACAGTTTTTAACCAAGAAAACATTCAACTATCAACAGGTTGCCGGTATGGAACAGCAATTGGAAGATCTGGAAATCGGTACTTTTCCTACCAATTTAATTATTACTCCTGAAGGGAAAACAGAGTTTATTGTCGGTGGTTATTTTCCGCCCATTAAATCAATTTTGGAGTATTGGATAGAGAGGGAACTAATGGGAGTTAAGAAGTAAGATTTTAGATTTTGGAAGTAGGATTTAAGAGGTAAGAAGTATGAAAAGGAATTTTGAGTACTGAACTACGCTCTGGGATGAAAGTCAATGATCGTTTGTCGCAGAAACTCCCTGTCTAAATGAGTGTAAATCTCGGTGGTGGTTATCGATTCATGGCCTAGCATTTCTTGTACGGCTCTAAGATCGGCACCGCCTTCAACCAAATGGGTTGCAAATGAATGGCGCAAGGTGTGTGGACTAATTGATTTATGAATTCCGGCTTTTTCAGCCAGTTCTTTTATAATTATAAAAACCATAACACGGCTCAGTTTACTTCCCCTTCGGTTTAAAAAGATGATATCTTCATTACCTGGTTTTATCGTTTGTTGAATTCTAATGGTTTCCCGATAAATGGTTAAATGTTTAATTGAAGAAGAGCTCATGGGTACCAACCGTTCCTTATTGCCTTTCCCTATCACCTTTAAAAATTCGGTATTAAGGTATAAGGATGATAACTGCAGATTGATCAATTCAGAAACACGAAGTCCGCTGCCATACATCATTTCGAGCATTGCTTTATTTCTTACACCTTCAGAAGTAGAAAGATCAATGGCGCCGATAAGTTTATTGATCTCGTGAACACTTAAGGTATCCGGTAATTTTCTGGCAATTTTTGGGTTTTCGATTAGGGAAGTAGGATCATCTTTGATAACATCCTCTAAGATCAGAAACTGGAAAAACGATCGCAAACCCGATAAAACCCTTGCCTGTGTGGAAGCTTCCATACCCAATTCGTTTATCCAGGCAATAAAATCTTTCAGGTGCTGTATTTTTATATCGGCAGCGCCAAGCGACAAATTCTTAAACACAATAAACTGCACCAGTTTACTTACATCATTCACATATGCTTCAACTGAATTAGGAGAAAGCGATTTTTCCAGCATCAGGTACGATCTATATGATTTTATGTGCGAATTCCAGAGCATTTAACAGGTTTCAGAAACTATCCTGAGCAAATATATAATTGTAGTTTTGTAATATTGAACGTCAAAAACTATTATTGCCCTTAATTCAACAATCATTCTTAACACTATTCATGAAAATTCTCATTATCAACGGCCCAAACTTAAACTTGCTCGGAAAAAGGGAACCCGAAATTTATGGTAGCCAAACCTTTGAACAGTATTTTGAAGAATTGAAATCAAAATACTCAATCATCGATTTAGAATACTATCAGAGTAATATTGAAGGAGAATTGATCAATAAGCTTCATGAGATCGGTTTTTATTATGATGGGGTCATCTTAAATGCGGGTGCTTATACACATACTTCTATTGCTATTGCCGATGCAATTGCAGGGATTAAAACTCCTGTAATTGAAGTGCATATTTCAAATGTACATGCCCGCGAAAGCTTCCGTCATCATTCTTACCTGTCGAAAAACTGCAAAGGCATTATTGTTGGTTTGGGCATGGACGGGTATCGCTTAGCGCTCGAAAGCTTTCTAAAATAGAAATAAACAACCTTTTGTTTGCTTAATTCGTGATTTTACGTATTCATACGTTGTTTTTTATTATTTAAAATATTGATATTTAAGTAGTTAAAACACAATTCGCTATGAAACGCATTATCATTTGCTGTGATGGTACCTGGAATAAACCAGGCGATTACCCAACTAACGTTCAAAGAATATTTGAGGGTATCTTACCAGAGGCGACAATATGTGTCGATGGGAAAGAAACAAGAATTCCACAACTTGCCTATTATGTTAAAGGTGTAGGAACATCAGGATGGTTTGATCGTTGGATAGGCGGCATAACAGGTAAAGGAATTGATGAGAATATTATGGATGCCTATAAATTTTTGATTGGTAACTATTCTCCGGGTGATGAGCTTTATTTATTTGGTTTTAGTCGTGGGGCGTATACAGTTAGAAGTCTGGCAGGCATGGTAAGAAACTGTGGCATATTAAAACCACAAAAATTCAATCTTTTTTCAGATGCTTATTTGTTGTATCGGGCAAGGTCAAATAACCAATTTAATATCAATAAAATTAAGAGCGAGGAACTGAAAGCCTTAATTCTAAAGTATTCTCAAAAACTTAAAGCCGAAAATAAAAAGGAAATTCTTTTTCATCCAGATTCTGGATTTATGGCTCTTTTTAAGAGAAGGAATAGCATTTGTTTTGATAAACTTACTAAGGAGTTTAATATTCCCATAAAGTTTATTGGGGTTTGGGATACAGTAGGCGCTTTAGGAATTCCCACTCAATTCGCATTATTTTCAAAAAATAAAAAATATAGATTTCACGATGTACAATTAAGCAGTTACATTGAAAATGCTTATCACGCTTTAGCTGTTGATGAGCGACGTACGAACTTCAAACCAACCCTTTGGGAAACAAGCAAAAAAAATATAAAAAATGGAGAGAAGAAACAAACTCTTGAGCAGGTTTGGTTTCCAGGGGTTCATAGCGATATCGGAGGAGGATATAAAACCAAAGGTCTAAGTTTTATTGCATTATTGTGGATGATTGATAAAGCTAAGAAAACGGGATTAGAGTTTAGTCCGGTATATTTACGTTGGATAAATAAAGTTGCCAATTGTGCAGATCATTTCGAATTACATAATGAAGAAAAAGCTTATTTAAAGCTGTTGAATTCAATAAAAAGTAGAAGAATAGATGATCTAGCTTGGAGAAAGACATCGAAGAATGAAATTATTCATTCATTTATTTTTCATTATCCACGTTTAAATCTCAAATATAAGCCAAGGAACATAAATAACTCTATTTTAAATAAATTGCCTCATACACCGTAATACATAGTCAATTTTTGCTAAAAACATGACTTTACGTATTCATACCTTGTTTTTTATTATTTAAAATACTGATATTTAAGTAGTTGAAATAATAGTTTACTATGAAACGGATTATTATTTGCTGTGATGGGACCTGGAATGAACCCGGAACAGTAGACAAAGGGGAGGCGGTACGAACCAATGTTCAAAAGATCTACGAGTCAGTTGCCCAACATGATGACAGTGGTATCGCCCAATTAAAGTATTATATCTCAGGTGTGGGTACCTCCGGTTGGCTTGTTAACAAGATAATGGGAGGGGCCACGGGAGAAGGCATCGACAACAATATTAAAGAAGCTTATAAATTTCTGATAGGCAATTATGAAAAAGGCGATGAGATCTACCTTTTCGGCTTTAGCAGGGGAGCCTATACGGCTCGGAGTCTTGCCGGTTTAGTAAGAAATAGTGGTGTACTAAAGCCCGAATACTTTAATAAAGTGGATGAGGCATATAAGCTTTATCGGTCAAAGAGTAAAAAGAAAGACCCTGACAGCGAGGATGCTGTTTTCTTTAAGAATAATTTCTGCATAGAAGAGCCTTTCATCAAATTTATCGGTATTTGGGATACAGTAGGGGCCTTAGGTGTTCCACTCTATCTATTCAAATGGTTTAACAGAAAACTCGAGTTTCATGACGTTACATTAAGTAGTAAAGTGCTATTTGCCTATCATGCGCTGGCTATCGACGAAAGGCGTAAGGCCTTTGCTCCAACTTTATGGGAACAAAGTAAAACCGTGGCAAACGACCCAAGTCATCCCCAAAAATTGGAGCAAGTGTGGTTTCCGGGGGTGCATAGCAATGTGGGGGGAGGCTATAAAGAATCGGGTTTAAGCGATATAACCTTGAAATGGATGATCGAAAAAGCCAAAGGAGCCACACTCTCCTTTAATGAACAATACATAGAGAACCAGTTATTCAAAGGCGATTATAAAGTCAGGAATTCCATAACCGGGATTTATCATATGATGCGTAAAAAAATTAGGGATATTAATAGAAACAGGGCACGAGGAGCGGTAACCAATGAATATATCCATTATTCGTGCTTTGAATATGCGCACAAATATGATTATACCTATAAGCCCAAAAATGTAACTACTAATGTTATCCGTAAAACATTATTCTGCCCGCTTTTAACTGAATGGAATTCTGAATGGATGGCTTATTTAAAACCCGAAGACCTTGCTCATTTCACCAAACAAAGCGACCAAAAGATCACAAACATCGAAGAATTGGATACCGGGTTAATGCAAACAAGAATGGCTTAAAATAAAACAAGCGCATTGGTTCAAATCAATGCGCTTTACTTTTGTATAATTGTCAATTAAAATGCTAAATAATAGCTGCAAATCCTTTAATAACAGCCGTTAAGCGGATGGCATCATAAACACGGGCTTGGGTGCTGCCATGTTTAAGAACTGAATCTTCGTGAGCATTAACACACATTTCGCAACCATTAACCGCAGATACTGCCAGGCTCATCAATTCAAAAAACTCTTTACCTAAAACCGGGTTCATCATCACACTCATTTTAATACCGGCTGGGGTTTGATTGTAATAATCTTTGTTAGTATAATGACGGAAACGATAAAATACATTGTTAACATTCATCATTGAAACTACCGCTACTGTTTCGCCAATTTCTTCGGCAGTTGCTCCGTTTTCAGTGGCCATTTGTTCAAATACCGGAATTAATACGGTGTTTTTTTCATTGTAGGCAACTGAAAGAGCAATTAATGCACTTTCTTTCTTATTTAAATTAGCGTAATTAAGTGCATTCTGAACATTGATCTTAAGATCTTTAAGATAACGGCTGTCAGTATCAGCAAGTTTCAATAACTCAACAGATACATTATCCTGATCAATGTTAAATTGCTCAAATAATGAAGCAAGTGTTTCGTTTTGTATAGCGATCATATAAAATGAGGAAAATTAATAATGAGTGGTAATTGGTTGGAAATAAGCACGTTGATATAAATCAACGTGCTATGTGCAACAAAATATAATTATCTAACTAACTAACTATGCTTTAATGGTTTCTTCGCCTTTAGTCCAGTTACAAGGGCAAAGTTCATCGGTTTGTAAAGCGTCTAACACACGAAGAACTTCTGAAACATTACGACCAACACTTAAATCGTTTAAGCTAACCCAACGAATAGTTCCATGTGGATCAACGATGTAGGTAACACGGTAGGCCACTTTTTCTTCAGCCTCTAAAATTCCTAATTCTTCAGCCAATGATTTTGAAGTATCAGCGAGCATTGGGAACTTCAAATTGCGTAAATCATCATGGTTTTTTCTCCAGGCAAGATGAACAAACTCACTATCGGTAGAAGCACCGATCAATTGTGCATCACGATCTTTAAAATCCTGGTACTTATTGTTGAATTCAGCAATTTCAGTAGGACATACGAACGTAAAATCTTTTGGCCACCAAAACATTACCATCCATTGATTGGCATTGATATGATCTTGTGAAGTGATGTCATAAAATTCGCTGCCTTTTTCAATTGATACTACTGCTTGTTTTTTAAACTCTGGGAATTGTGAACCTACTGATAAAATTCTGTTTTGCATTTTTTCTTAATTTTTTAAAATGTTTTCCTTTTTGATGGCACAAAGGTGTGGTTTGTTCAAATATCAATCAAATCAATAGTTTTTATAATAAAATAGATTTTTTCTATATTCTATTGCAATTAATTTATTATCAATAGATAATGAAAAATATTGAAGAATTAAAATGATTAAAATCATTTATCAGCTTAGCAATTTGCTTCAATTTTGCAGTATCAAAAAGGAGGCCTTTATGAATCAAAGTGAATCAATCAGTCATATTATGACGAAAACCGTTATAACTGTAGATGAAAGAGATGGATTAAGCCGGGTAATTGAACTCCTCCGTAAACATAATATCAGGCATATACCTGTTAAAAATGGAAAAGAGATAAGTGGGATCATTAGTAGAACAGATATCAACCGTTTAACGTTTGGTACCTTGTTCGATAACCAGGAGGATTCGGATCAGGCAGTTTTGGATATGCTCAGCATTCCGCAGGTAATGACTTCCAAACCTCGTACAGTATTATCAACAGCATCAATTAAAGAAATAGCAGAAATTTTTATTCACGAAGAATTTCACGCACTTCCCGTAGTGGATGAAAATGGATTAAGTGGAATAGTAACCACTACTGATGTGATTAAGTATTTATACAAGCAATTCGGTAAACACTGATTAAAGCTCAGTAAATATTTTTTTCTTTCGTGCAAAATAAGCCCAAACAATGCTGCCTTCCCATAAGCCATTTGTATTGGGCTTTTGCGATTTAACAGAGTTGCGTTTCTTTGTCCAGGTTGACAAATGCAATAAAAATTGTGTATGAGCTTTATTGATTGAAAAGGCACTTTTAAACTTTCCACCGGCAATAAATTTTAACAAGGCCAAAAAGTCGAGCCAGAATCGAATAAACAGGATCCAAAAAACCTTATCCGAAGGCAGGTTTTTGCAAAGAATGGCCAGATTGTTTCTGAAATTTAGGTAGGTTTTAAACGGACTTTCACTTTGCAGGGTTCCTCCGCCAACATGGTAAACCACACTTTGAGGGCAATAAACTACCTTGTAACCCAGGTTCTTCAAGCGCCAACAGAGGTCAATTTCTTCCATGTGCGCAAACAGATCAGCATCTAAACCTCCAACTAAATCAAAACAGTTTCTTTTGATAAATAAAGCCGCTCCGGAAGCCCAGAAGATCTCATCAGCGGTTTCGTATTGGCCATTATCTTTTTCCAGGGAATCAAAAATACGTCCTTTACAAAAAGGATATCCGTATTTATCAAGGTATCCACCGGCAGCACCTGCATACTCAAAATGATCTTTGCGTTTAAAATCCTTTAATTTTGGCTGTGCTGCGGCAATCAAATTATCACCTTCCATTAAGCTGATCACTGGCTCAATCCACGAAGGAACAACTTCTACATCAGAATTTAGTAATACGAAATAATCAGCTTCAACCCTTGACAGTATTTTATTATAGCCACCGGCATAACCGTAATTCTTATCGTTTTCAATAATGGTAACCTGCGAGTAATATGCTTTAACGAACTCAACTGAATCATCTGAAGAGGCGTTATCGCCTACAACAATTTCCAAATTTTGATAAGTAGATTGAATTACCGAAGGAAGAAATTGCTCGAGAAAACGCTGACCGTTCCAGTTTAAAATGACTACCGCTACTTTAGGTTGCATTAAGATAATCTATGTGTTATTACGATTGATGAAGGATTATTTAATCAGCAATTTGATTTATTTTCAAATCAACTAATTTTCATATTAAAAGCTTATTTCCATCTTCGGTGTGACCAAAGCCAGATCTCAGGCTGTTCACCGATCACCTTTTCAAGGTATTTAATATGCATTTCCGAAATTTCATTTTCGGCAGTTTCTTTAGGATTTTCGGTCAAGGGAATAAAGGTAACCTCGTAACGGCCACGAGCTACTTTTCTGATATCACAAAAAATTACCACACTATTGGTCATTTGAGCAATGCGTTCTGTGCCTAAAAAAACATAGGTCGGTTGATTAAGAAAGGTGGTTTTATATTTAGTATCACCCTTTCCAGGGTACTGATCTCCCGCCAAAACCAATATGTAGGGTTTATTCTTGTATTCCGTTAGTTTTCTGAAAGTAGATTTCATGGCTACCAGAACGGCGCCGAAACGCGCACGCATTTTATAGACCAATTGATCAAAATGATCGTTTTGCAATGGTTTATAAACGATTATGGTAGGAAAAGGAGAGGAGCTGCTTTGTATAAAACCGGCCCATTCCCAGTTTATCATATGGCCAACAACGCCAATTACGCTTCTGCCCTGATTCTGGTAGTTTAAAAGTAATTCGGGGTTTGTTATAACGAAACGTTCGTGTAATTGCTTTTTAGTAAGTGTGAGCATTTTCACACCTTCAAGCATCATATCGCTTAAGTTTTTTGCAAACTTCGTTGCGATTTGGTTGATCTCATCAACGCTTTTATGAGGAAAACTGTTTCTAAGGTTAGTTAAAATTACTTTTTTTCGATACCCAATTAAATCGAACAAAATAACTTTCAGGAAATCGGATAAAAGATATAATACCGGAAAGGGGAGAAGTGCGATTAAATATAAAACAGGAAGAGAAATGTAATAAGCGACTTTGTTCAATGCTGTTAACTTTTGTTGCAGCAAATATAAGGCAAAACGATTATTTCAAACTTAATATCAAATTATTTAAACCGTTTAAATTTAATTCAAACGGTAACAATATTAATATTGAAGCATTCTTAAGATGCAAATTCAGGTATCATCGTGTCTAAAGTTATATTTTGAGGTCGTTTTGATTTCCAGCGGCGGTGTGACCATAACCAATTTGATGGGTTTTTCTTTATAGCCTCTTCCAATGCCTTTAAATGCATTTTAGTTATAGCCAATTCTTCCATTTCTTTTGGTGAATCGGTAAGTAAAGAATATTCGGCTTCATAATAACCTCGATTTAACCGGCGGATATCACAATAAAAAACAACACTATTGGTAGACTTTGCAATTTTTTCAACCCCTAAAAATACATTCGTTTCCTGATTAAGAAAGTAAGTCCAAAAAGGTGAACTTTTACCTCCGGGTTTTTGATCACCTGCTAATACCAAAAGCCAAGGTTTCCCTTTTAACTCGGCAATTTTTCGTAAAGTATTTTCTTTAGGTACCAAAATGGACCCAAATCTTGAGCGAATGCCTTTTACAAATGCATCAACAGGTTGATTTTTAATTGTTTTATAAACAATCATTGAGGGTACTGATGAAACATGCCCTTGAATAAGCGGCCCGTACTCCCAATTTCCACAATGACTTACAGATATAATGCTACTGCGCCCTTGTTGATGAAATGCCTCTACTTTATCATATCCAATAATCTTGATACGCTTAACCAGTTCCTTTTCTGAAATCACACTTAGTTTGATGGCCTCTACCAATAAGTCGCAAAAATTTCTGTAAAACTGCTTAGCAATCAGTAAAATTTCATCTTCTGATTTGGTTGGAAAACTATTACGCAGGTTGGTAAAAATCACTTGTTTTCGATAACCTATAAGATCAAAAACAATAACTTTCAGAAAGTTAGAAAGTAAATACAATACTGGAAAGGGGAGGAAAGCAAACAAGTATATAACCGGCAACGCTAACGTAAACACAAATCTTTTCAACATATGCGATTTCATTTCGTCAAATATATACTAATCCAAATAGTATTCGCTATTTATTAATTAAAAGATCAAATCCATTATTAAATGCTTGCTAAATCTATTTTTTCTATTTTTGAGCCAATGGAAAAAGGATTAATTCTCCCTACATGTTATTTAGCGCCAATAAGCTGGTTTGCAGCATTTATACATCATCAGGGACAAGAAATTAAAGTTGAAAAGTTCGAACATTTCCCGAAGCAAACCTACAGAAACCGTACACACCTGTATTCGCCCAATGGATTATTATCCATGTCTATTCCTGTAGTTAAGGGTTCAAAAAATCACACGATCGTTAAAGATGTAAAGATTAGCTACGATGCCAATTGGCAAAAAATCCACTGGAAATCATTGGAAAGTGGTTATCGTAGTTCGGCTTATTTCGAATTTTATGAGGATGATCTGCGTCCGTTTTATGAAAAACGCTATGATTATCTGCTAGATTTTAACGAAGGGTTAAGCGAATTTTTGTTCAAAAGCTTAAAATTGGAGAAAAAACACAGTTTTACCACTGAGTTTATTAAAGACCCGCAAGGGGAGGTTACTGATTTGCGTTCATCCTTAGATCCTAAAGCCGAAGCCTTATATACTACGGAAGAATATTACCAGGTTTTTTCAACTCAACATGGATTTATAGAGGATCTGAGTATAGTGGATCTTTTGTTTAACCATGGCAACCGAGCCTTAGAGATTATCCGTAAATCGAAGTTTAACCAGCGGTAGATTTTTATTATACTTGAACCCTGAACTTTATAAACCAAAAACAGTTCTGATAAGCTTAAAAGGGCTGTTTCATAAACCAAATTTATCTAAAGAGTTTCAATTATGACAGAAGTTAGACACAACTGGACGAAAGAAGAAATTGCAGAAATATATAATGCTCCACTGATGGACCTGATCTATCGCGCGGCAACCATTCACCGTGAGAACGAAGATTACGCAGAAGTTCAGATCAGCAGTTTGCTTTCGATTAAAACAGGAGGTTGTCCCGAAGATTGTTCATACTGTCCGCAAGCGGCACGTTACCATACTGATGTTGAAGTACAAGCATTAATGCAGGTTGATCAGGTAGTAAACGCGGCTAAAAAGGCTAAGGAAGGCGGCGCATCACGTTTATGTATGGGTGCTGCATGGCGCGAAGTACGTGATAACCGTGATTTCGACCGTGTATTGGATATGGTGAAGGCTGTAAATGAGATGGATATGGAAGTTTGCTGTACCTTAGGTATGTTAAACGAACACCAGGCTCAGCGTTTGGCCGATGCAGGTTTATATGCGTACAATCACAATTTAGATACCTCAGAAGACGATTATAAACGTATTATTACCACCCGTAGCTTCGATGATCGTTTAAATACGATTGAAAACGTTCGTAAAGCTAAAATTTCTGTTTGTTCAGGTGGTATTGTTGGTTTAGGTGAAACTACTGATGACCGCATTTCAATGTTGCACACTTTGTCGACAATGAAAAAACATCCTGAATCAGTTCCAATCAATGCGTTGGTACCGGTAAAAGGAACGCCAATGGAAGATCGTCCACGAGTTCCAATTCAGGATATGGTTAGAATGATTGCAACCGCACGTATTATTATGCCTAAGTCTGTAGTTCGTTTATCCGCCGGTCGTACCGAAATGAGTTTATCTGATCAGGCTTTATGTTTTATGGCTGGAGCCAACTCAATTTTTGCCGGTGAAAAATTATTGACTACACCAAACCCAACATTTAATGAAGACATGCAAATGTTCGAAACGTTGGGATTAACACCACGAGAATCTTTTAAAGAACGCAAGAAAGCCCAAGTGGTTGAAAACTAGATAAAATCTTATAAAACAACAAAACCCCAAGAAATTGGGGTTTTGTTGTTTTATAAGATGTATATAATCCTCTAAAGCGAAAAAATTATATTTTTCCTATAATTAACATTATGTTAAATAGAATATAACAAAACCTGACAATTCGATTATTTACTCTATTATATGGTTGATTTTGTTTGAAGCCATTGATAGTTTTAGGTTCCCCTACTTATGTGTTCCGGTTTTCTTGTCTTTCCAATTCCACCATTTTAGTTTTTCTGTTTCGTGTTCATCCATCGGTGTGTTTGCAAAGTAAACTGCACATTTGAAAACATATAAAACACATCTGTCTTGAACCGTTCCTGCATAAGCGTTTGAAAGTTCGTACAGTTTATCAGGATTTTGTCCTTTCAAGTCGGCAATTGATTTAATACCAATATTCCAAAGGTCATTAGCCAATGACTTACCAACCCCTGAAATAATTGTTAGTTCTTTTATTGCTTGCTCTTTTGTCATTAAAACTCAATTAAATGGTTTTGGGTCACTATCTGTTTTAATATAGATGAACGGTTATTCATTAATTTTAGTTGATTATAGACTTCTGTTCCTCAAAAATAACTTTTCAACCTAAATATTCAATTGTTTCAAAATTCCTTAGAAACCATAATTCTAATAGTATTGATCTGAATTAACCGCACTAGCTCTACCCTTGGTTAACGAAAAATCATGATCTTTGCCTCCGTTAAATTAAAACCAGCTAATGACGGCCATTGAGGAGTTAAAGCATTTGCGTAAAGTGCTTAAAATTGAAAAAGAAGAAGATTTACAGCTATACCGGAAATTTGTGATTGAATCAGAAATTGGTGAGCGGGTAAAAAATGGCAATAGCTGGTATCCGGTAATTATTACGCAAACAGGTTATGGTCGTGGTGAGCAGGTTTTTGTGGAAATTGAACGAACCACAGCTAAAGGAACCGATCATCAACTGCAAACCGGTAAAAGAGCCTCTTTATTTTCAAATGTAAATAATCAGGCTTCAAAGCAACGTACTGAAGGCGTTATTGGAACTGCTGTTAAGGATAAATTACGCATTTATTTAAATGCAGACGAATTACCAGAATGGATCAACCAAGGTAAAATTGGTGTCGATTTATTGTTTGATGAAACATCCTATAAGGAAATGGATGAAACCTTACGCCTGGTAGCCGATGCTCAAAATAACCGCCTATCTGAATTAAGGGAGATTCTTCTGGGCCACTCTCCTGCCGGTTTTTCTACTATCAGCTCCTCTCCTCTTCAGAATGCGCTAAATGAATCACAGCAGCTGGCTATTCAGCAAATTTTAAGTGCTAACGATGTTGCCATTGTTCACGGTCCGCCGGGTACAGGTAAAACCACCACCTTTGTTGAAGCAATTAAGCAGGTAACATTACTGGAAAAACAGGTTTTGGTTACCGCTCCCAGCAATACAGCCGTGGATCTTTTATGTGAACGTTTAGATGCTGAAGGACTGAATGTGGTTCGTATTGGGCATCCGGCCCGTGTTGGTGATCACCTTGCCGATTTGGTTATCGACAATAAAATTACGCAACACGAGTATTTCAATGATATAAAGAACATCCGTAAAAAGGCTGAAGAATTCAGGAGCCTTGCCTTTAAATACAAGCGTAACTTTGGTAAAGAAGAAAGCCGCCAGCGCCAGCTATTATTTAATGAAGCCCGTTCGCTAAAGCAGGAAGCCATAAAACTGGAAGATTACATTATAAGTGATATACTTTCGGAAGCGCAGGTAATTGCCTGTACCTTGGTTGGTGCTAATAATCAAACGTTAAAAGATCGGACCTTTAAAACAGTTTTTATTGATGAAGCTGCACAAGCACTTGAACCTGCTTGTTGGATCCCGATCATGAAAGCCGGAAGGGTAATTATGGCCGGTGACCACTTTCAATTGCCTCCAACGGTAAAATCATTTGAAGCCGGTAAGCAGGGATTGAATACTACCCTATTTGAAAAGACAATTAAACGCCAACAGGTTGATTCTTTATTAAATGTTCAATACCGAATGCACAAAGCAATAATGGAGTTTTCGAACCAGCAATTTTATCATGGTAAACTAGTGGCTGCTGATTCGGTTGTCGATCACAGGTTATTTGCAAATGATGAAAACACCTTGTTGTTTATAGACACTGCCGGATGCGGGTTTGATGAGAAAATCGAGAATTCAAGAAGTGCTTTTAATCCTGAGGAAGGAATATTGCTGTTGAGCTATTTAAATGATTTTGTGCAGCAGTTTAGCTTGAATGATGCAGAAAAGTTTGAACGGATAAAGCGTATCGGTATTATTTCACCTTACAAAGCGCAGGTTGCTTACTTGTCAGAGCAGGTCGAGAATTTTGATCAGCTGTGTTCAATTAGAGAAAAAATTCGTTTCAATACGGTTGATGGTTTCCAGGGACAAGAGTGCGATCTGATTGCTATCAGTTTAGTAAGAAGTAATGATAAGAATGAGATCGGTTTTTTGGGTGATACACGCAGAATGAATGTGGCCATGACAAGAGCTAAAAAGAAATTACTGATCATTGGCGACAGCGCCACTCTTTCTTCTCATCCGTTTTATGCCGCATTTTTAGAGCATGTGCAAACAAATAATGCTTACCAAAGTGCATGGGAATTATCATATTTGCAATAACCCAAAAACGAATTTTATGAAAAAACACTTACTCCAAATCGTTTTCATCCTGTTGTTTATTTCCGGTTCGGCTTATGCTCAAAAGTATATGCCGCCTCCTAATAATGACACTTTTAAAGAAACTGTCAAGGGAGTTACTTACGTTTATGCAGAAGGATATGTAACCGTTACCAATAATTCGGGACATGATTTAGCTGTTTTAACTATCCAGTCTGAATATAACGGTGAGAAGAGTGTTAATGGAATTGTATTTTTTGAAGATATACCAGCTGGGGGTACACAAAAGCAAAAAGTGGAATTTACTTTAGATAGTGATGAGTCGAAAGTAGATTATAAAACGTTAAAGCCAGAACTTCTTGTCTTTTCTTATTTGAAAGCTGTTCGAGACTAAAAAAAGAGCTCCAATTCGGAGCTCTTTTTTTTATGAATCTTTTATTCTGCGTCGTAGATCACCACTCTCTCAAAAAACACTCTGAATTCTTCAAGGAATGCTTTGTGTATAGGGTGAACCTGGTAAACATCATGTCCGGCCAAATCTTCAAACACAATTACTAATGAAAAAGTATATGAAGTATCAACAACCGCACGCTCTATAGGAGCTGGTGTACCTATGTAAATCGATTTAATAGTTTCTACTTTTTCAAGTGATTCTAATCCTTTACGGAAAGCGGCTTTTTGCTCGTCAGTAGTATCAGCTTTAAGCCAAAAAAGTACGTGATGTGTTAACATGTAATCTTTAATTAATGATGCGCAAAGATAACCAGGCTAAACACAATATTGGTAGTAAAATAAAAAACAGTAACTATATCCAACCTAAAAAATAAGCCAGTCCAAAAATTACTATTAATGAAATAATAAAAATGGTGAAAAAGGATCCGCTGAATTCTTTACCTACCAAAAAATTACCACTGTTTTTCGGTTTATGATCATGAGATGAATGATGCATAACAGTTCTAATTATTAATTAATTAACGTATAAGAGCTTGTTCGGTTTTAATAAGTGAATATAGTTTTGTTTTAATAAAAAGTAAAGTTTCAACCTCCTTCTTGAAAAGATTAATAGGGGCAATTATTTATTTTTCTATTGATATTTGTTCGCTATAAAGTTTCTCAAAGGTATTGTCAACGTTTAAGGTTAGGCCTGTACAAACCCGCGACGTTTGAACCACCGTACTTCTTTTAGCAGTTAACCAGCGAAAACGCGAAGGCATATCCAACAGGGCAATCGGTCCACCGCTTTTTCCTCCTTCACTAATGCGCTGAAACGAGCATAAGTTGTTTTCAAGCTCATCAAAATCGAGTTTACCAAATGCCGATTCTAAGCGCTTGTGATCTAACTCGAATTTGGCCTTTAAAAACTTTTGCTTCGCGCAATATAAAATAAGGCCAACGTTTAAAAATTCATCACGCTCTACCCTGGGAACCACGCGAATCACGGCATACTCATATAACTGTTTCTCTTGCATGGTTGATTTCATTTATAAAAATTTCGGAATTAGCTACTCTCAATGATAAAAACTGGAAATACATCTCACGTTGTTCTTCTGCGGTTTCAAATGAACGTTCGGTTAACCATTCATCAGGAAGCAGAGATATAATGGAATGGATCTTTTCATCAGTTAATATCAATTTAAAGGCTTTATCAACTTCCTCAAGTTCTGAAGCATAGTTTAACAGAACATGATCCTTTACTAATGAAAATGGCTTCAATGCTTGTTCTTTCCAGTTTAAACCCGAATGATGGAAGTATAGTGATGCCCCATGATCAATGAGCCAAAGTTCCTTGTGCCACATGAGCATATTGGTGTTTCTGGCGGTTCTATCCATATTGGTGAGCAGGCAATCGAGCCATACTATTTGAGAGGCCAGTTTTGAATCGATGGTTGTTACAGTTGGGTCGAATGTAATGGCTCCCGAAAGATAATGCAAGGCCAGGTTTAAACCTTCACTGGCTTTTAACAGGTCCTGAATTTCTTCATCGGGTTCAGTACGACCAAATGCTTCATCTAAATTGGCGAAAACCAGCTCCGGTACTTTAAAGCCCAATAAACGAGCAATTTCGCCACCAATTAATTCGGCAATAAGCGCTTTGGGGCCTTGTCCGGCTCCTTTAAACTTCAATACATACAAAAAGTCATCGTCGGCCTCGGCAATTGCAGGCAGGGAGCCCCCCTCCCTCAGCGGCGCAATATAACGGGTAACGTTAACGGTTCGTAAATGGGGTTGATTATTACTCATCTATTTAATTTAATTCAAAGTCGTTTGATAGTACGATTAGAAGATGGGGTATAATTTCAATCTGCCCCACGTATTTCAACCAAACTTCCGGTCCCAAAAATAATATATCCTGATCATCAGATGGTGTTTTTCTGATGTTTCAACCTATTTATTTCATTTTGAGTTTAATCAGGTTGAAAAAAGCAAAAAATAAGAGCCGAATGATTTCATCCGGCTCTCAATTCTATTTTAAAATATAAAACTTAAACCACTTCTGGCTGTAATCCCCAATGTTCAGGTGAACGCCATAATTGCGACAATAGCAGTTCTCGCATGAAGATAAACTCTTTAGGAAGTTTGTCGTACATCATCAGGAATAACTCTTCTTGTTGTGCAATTTCGTTTTTCCAGGCTTCCCTGTCGACTTCCATAATCACTTCAAAATCATGCCGACAGAAATCTAAACCTTGCCAATCCATGTCTTCATAGCGAGGCATCCATCCAATAGGACTTTCAACAGCACTTGCGTCACCGTTTACACGGTCAACTATCCATTTAAGAGCACGCATATTTTCGCCAAATCCCGGCCATAAAAATTTGCCATTTTTATCTTTTCTAAACCAGTTTACGCAGAAAACGCGAGGAGCATTAGGTAAACTACGGCCAAGTTGTAACCAATGATTAAAATAATCGCCCATATGATATCCGCAGAAAGGAAGCATAGCAAAAGGATCGCGACGAACCTTTCCAATTTCACCGAAAGCAGCGGCAGTCATTTCAGAACCAATAGTTGAAGCAAGATAAACTCCAAAATTCCAGTTAAAGGCTTGGTAAACTAAAGGAACAGTTGAAGCCCTGCGACCTCCAAAAATAAAGGCTGCAATAGGAACGCCTTCCGGTTTTTCCCAATCTGGATCAATTGAAGGGCATTGTGATGCAGGAGCCGTGAAACGGGCATTTGGATGCGCCACCGGTTTGCCACTAGAAGGATCATGCTTTTGTCCCTGCCAGTTAATAACCCCATCAGGCGCAGTTTCTGTTAAACCTTCCCACCAAATATCACCATCCGGTGTAACCCCAACGTTAGTGAAAATAGCATTTTTGCCTAGTGCTTTCATCGCGTTCGGGTTGGTTTTATTGTTCGTTCCCGGAGCAACTCCAAAATATCCATATTCTGGATTTATAGCATATAGTTTGCCATCAGGAGCAGGTTTTATCCAGGCAATATCATCGCCCACGGTGGTTACTTTCCAACCTTCAAACTCAACCGGTGGAATAAGCATAGCGAAATTGGTTTTTCCACATGCACTTGGGAAAGCAGCCGCAACATAGGTTTTCCTACCTTTAGGATCTTCTAAACCTAAGATCAACATATGTTCAGCCAACCAGCCTTCTTCTTTACCCATTACTGAAGCAATGCGAAGCGCCAGGCATTTTTTTCCTAATAATGCATTACCTCCATATCCCGAACCGTAAGAAACGATAGATCTTTCTTCAGGATAATGTACTATGTATTTGGTTGTAGGATTACATGGCCATTTAACATCTTCCTGACCTTTTTCTAAAGGAGCTCCAACCGTATGCAAACATTTTACAAATTCACCATCAGTGCCTAATTGCTGCAATACTTGTTCCCCTACCCGGGTCATAATATGCATATTGGCAACAACATATTCAGAGTCAGTTATTTCAATTCCAATTTTTGATATAGGAGAGCCCAATGGGCCCATGCAGAATGGAATTACATACATCGTACGTCCCTTCATGCATCCCTTTAACAAACCGTTTAGGGTTTCCTTCATTTCTCTTGGGTCCATCCAATTGTTGGTAGGACCTGCATTTTCTTTTGTCCGGCAGCAAATAAATGTTTTGTCTTCCACACGTGCCACATCACTTGGATCAGAAAAACAAGCATAGCTATTTGGCCATTTTTTCTCGTCAAGTTTTATAAATGACCCTTTCTTAACGAGTGTCTTGCACATTAAATCATACTCTTCAGCAGAACCGTTACATAAGTAAACACTTTCTGGTTCAACAAGCGTGATGATCTCATCTACCCATTTTTTTAATTCCTCATGATTGATATTAGATAATTTGAAGTTCATTTTTCTATAATAATTACTTGTGAAATTATTTAATGATTGTGCAATGGAAATTTTAAGAATCGTTTTAAGTGTGAAAAATTGAGGTCTGAAGAATTACATCGGTGAACGGATATAGGTGATAATTATTAAACAATAAATTATAGTAACGGGGATGATTATATCTTTGGATATTTTCGTTTCAAACAAATTCATAGCAAAGGATCTATGTTGTGAAAATGATAATTTTCTAACGAATGAAACTAACTGGAAGGATCTAAATAGGTATGTATCGACTGAGCGCAAATGTAGGTATAAAATATATACGTTGGTATTTCTAATGTCAATTTTTGGTAAAAATGAATTTAGGCCATTTAAACAGGATTTTTGGATGAAAAAAAGTGTTACCAGTGTGGCTTAAAAAACTAAACAAATTTCGCCTATGCCTTTACCGCATCTATTATTTCTCTTGATAAACCCGTTTATTTCCTTCCAAAATTTATTTATAAAACCAAACAGAATAGACCTCTCCTGCCTTGAATTCGTCCTTATCCTCGGGTAATTCCATAAATGCATTGGCACTGGTTAAAGTGGCAAAATCACCCGAACCATTGGTGGCTGCCGGATCAGCCAGTAAATAACCATCATTTGAAGTTTCTGTTTTAACAGGTAGAAAAAAAGTCAGTGGCTTATCAAACTTAAAATCGATGTTTAAAATTGCATGAGTAGGCTTTTCTAAATTCATTTTCATGGATTTCTTGATCCACGGTAATACATAACGACACATGCACATAAAGCCAGATACCGGATTTCCCGGCAATCCGAAAAAAGGAACCTTTTGAGCTGAAACGCCAAATAGCAACGGTTTACCGGGGCGTTGTTTTACTTTATGAAACCGAGTTTCTACTCCTAATCCCTTTAATACTTCCGGTATGTAATCAAACTTGCCCGCCGAAACCCCGCCCGAGCAAATGATCATATCATTTGAGGCGAACAATTCGGTAAACGATTTTTGTAATACTTCCTTTTCATCTATTAAATGATGGATACTGGCATTTACTCCCAGATTTAAAAGCAAGGAATGCATTGCAAAAACATTTGACATACGCAGCTGGTGTGGCAATGGTGTTTGGTCTATTTGAACAAGTTCATCACCGGTGGCAACCAAAGCAACTTTGGGCAAGCGACTTACAAGTGCCTTGGTCTTCCCTACTGTTGCCAAAACAGCTATCTCAGCTGCTGTGATTTTAATACCCGGAAGTAGCATAATGGCGTCAATCACCACATCACTACCTTTTAAATGGATATTTTGCCCTTTTTTAATGGGTTTGTCGATAACAAAGGAATTTTCTTGCCGCGAAATATCTTCATAAGGAATAATGGTATCGGTGTTTTCGGGCAATATGGCTCCAGTCATCACCTCAATACATCCATTACGGAGTGTTTTAGCAGGCATGCCTGCAGCCTGTAAAGCTTCAATGTTAAATACTTTTTTACCTCTTTCATAATCGCTGAAACTGATGGCGATTCCGTCCATAGTAACCCTGTCAAACGGAGGAAAAGGACGATCAGCAATTATGCTCTCTCTTAAAATCCGGCCATTTGCCTGCGTAATTTCAACGTGTTCAGTTCCAAAATCAACTACGGTTTCTAAAACAATATTAAAGGCTTCGGATACGGATAACATATATTATGAATTTCTATTTATTAAAAATGAGAGTTGTAAATTTACATCGATGACAACGCAAACAAAAACATTCACCCATTTGGATGAAAATAACCAGGCAACCATTGTCGATATTGAATCCAAAAACATAACCACTCGTATTGCAACAGCCCAATCAAAAGTTTTTTTACCCGAAGAAGTGCTGATTCATTTTACAAACGGAGATATTATTTCAAAAAAAGGAGCGGTTTTTCAATCAGCGATCATTGCTGGGATAATGGCTGCCAAAAAAACTCCCGATTTAATTCCGCTTTGTCACACCTTGTTGCTCGAAAACTGTAAAATAACTATCCATGTCGAAGAAAATGAAGCAATTGTTAACTGCACTGTGAAAACAACCGGAAAAACGGGTGTTGAAATGGAAGCATTAACAGGCGCGAGCGTGGCGGCATTAACCATTTATGATATGTGCAAGGCATTTTCGCATGATATGATCATAAAAGAAACAAAACTTATGGGTAAAACCGGTGGAAAAAATGATTTTGAACGAAAATAAAACTCCTTTAAACGCGCTTATCCTTTGTGGGGGGTATAGCCGTAGAATGCAAATGGATAAGTTCGTGATTTCTTACCATCAAAATATCCCTCAATGGCTGTATTTATATGATTTGGTAAAACCTTTGGTTAATGATGTTTACATTTCATGCCGGACTGATCAAAAACAGGTTTTTTTAGGTGATTATAAATTGATCGAAGATGCTATTGAAGGCAGCGGACCCAGTATTGGCCTTATCAGTGCTCATCAACTGTTGCCTGATGCGGCTTGGATGGTAATTGCTTGTGATCTGCCACTTTTAACCGATCAATCGCTACGTTATTTGATTGAAAAGAGAGATCAACAAAAAAGTGCTACTTCCTTCATCAGCCCGGTAAACAATTTACCTGAACCCTTAATTGCCATTTGGGAGCCTTCGGGATTAAACCTGCTTACTGAAAACGTGGCTGATGGATTGAACTGTCCGCGGAAAACGCTTCTGTCGACCGAAATTGAATTATTGGTTAATCAAATGCCGGATGAACAATTAAACGCCAATACACCTGAAGAAATGCAGCAAGTGATCAAAATGTTGAATTAGGGATGGGCTGCCACCCAAACGCTTCCGTTTTCAAAGAACTCTTTTTTCCAGATCGGAACGGTTTCTTTCAGGGTATCAATTGCATATTCGCAAGCTTCAAATGCAGCCTTACGGTGAAAAGCGGCAACCGCGATAACCACTACTTTTTCGCCCGGTAATTTTTCACCTACAACATGGTGAATGCTCATTTCCTGAATGTCGAATTTTTCTTTAGCCTGTCTTTCAATTTTCTCCATTTCCCGTAAAGCCATTGGCTCATAACATTCAAAATGAAGTTTTAATACTCTTTGGCCTTTGGTATGAACCCGTACAGTTCCAATAAAAACGGTTGTGCCTCCATACTGAGATTTACTCACTGATTGGATTACTTGTTCAACGTTGATGTTTTCTTCAATTTTGATCATACTTAACCTCCGCTAACTGGTGGGATCAATGCAATTTCATCTCCTGCTTTAAGTTCAAGCAGATCTTCTGCATAATTCATGTTTACTGCGATCATTAGTGAATTGAGTTTTTCCAATGATGGGAATTGCTTGTACAAATGCTCTCTTAATTCTCCGACAGTTTTAAAAGAATCATTTATAGAATAGATTGATGAGCCAATAATGTCTTTGGTGGCACCGAATAGTAAAATATGCTGATCCATAATTTCAAGTTTACGCTTTTGCATTCATCAGCAACCTAATTCCTGCATAAGCAACCAATAAAGCCGTTACCACACTTACCCATTTTTCGCTGAATTTTTTTGCGCTTAGCTGTGTTCCAATTTGTCCACCTGCAATAACGCTAAAAAGCAATGGTACGGTAAAAGAAGCATTAAAATTTAACTGATTCTTTGAAAACTGGCCCAATAATCCTGCTGCTGAATTTACCAGGATAAAGAAGCTGCTCAATCCGGCTATGTTTTTTGCCGTGTCGAAATTGGCAAGTTTTAATAATGGAGAGAGGAAGATCCCTCCTCCTATTCCGGTCATCCCGCTTAAACCTCCTATAAAACCACCTGCAATACTAAATTTTGCGATAGAATGGTCGTCACTTGGCGCTTCATTCCTTTGAGCTATAGGAAATAAACGATAGAACATTAAAGTGGCTGAAATTATCAGGGCCGTTCCTAAAATCAAGAAGAAAACGTGTTCTTTTAAAGGAATACAGCTACCTAAAAAGGCCAGCGGAACACTTACTATTGCCAGCCAGAATGCCTTTTTTAAGGGTAAAAATCCTTGTTTATAAAAGGTAATGACCCCTCCGGTTACTACAACAATATTGCATAGCAAGGCTGTTGATTTCATCAGGTACATATTAATGCCGAACAATGTTAGGATGGCAATATAACTGGAACCGCCGCCAAAGCCTGCTGTTGAATAAACCAAGGCAACAATGAAAAAAAGTAAGCATAATTGATAATTCATATCACAAATCTAGTATTCTGATGCAGTTTGTGAATTGAAATTTATAATTATAAATCGATATTTCTTAAAAAAAACAGACTTCCTTTGGTAAAACATGAAAGTCTGTTAAAACTACCAGGTTTTATCATGATTTTTTCATATCCTTTACGGGCGTAATTTCATTTTGATATTTCATTGGTGTTTTTTTTAATTAATATCGGATTTGTTGAGCCTATTTTTTTGAATGGGAGGTATTTATGGCTTAAATACAGTGAAAAACATCTTATCAATACCATACAACATGGCGTTTTAAACAAACCTGACAACGGTTTCGAAGCTGTTCAAAAAAAGGAATTATCAAAATATGAAAGTATGTCGCTGATTGGATGCTAATTATTCCGATAAGAAATAAATAAAAAAGGTTCCCTTAGGAACCTCTTTTCTGTTATATATCTGGCTGTTTTTATTTGCTGTAGTTAAACAATGTTGGTTTGATATTAATTTGCAACCATCCCCAGGAGTTGAGTTTAGTATGATCGCTTCCTGCCTGTAATTGTTGCAAGGTTGAAGTTCCCGAATAGAACGATAATCCACCTTGGAATGCTATAGCCTCAGTTAATTTATAACCTAAAGCTAAATCTCCCTCAATACCTAAATTACTTTCCATTTTTTGTAATGAGGGATCTAAAACAGTGGCCATCGCATTAAACTGATGGAAGGTTAACTCCGTATTGAATTTATTTTTAGCATATCTTGCTCCCAAATAGTAATCAGCCAAACCAACAGCTGTTTTACCTGTTAATAAGCGATTACCCACATAAAAATAATCCATGTACCCGTTGAACTTATGATTAGTTCCGTACAATGGGCTAAATGAATGATCCTTTCCATCGGTATTATCCTGGTCGGTACCGGATAGCCATTCTGCTCCGCCTACCATCGACCAATCATTGTTAAGTTTTATAAACGCTTCGGGATTTAACTGCCATGCCGAAAGACTAATGTTTTTACTGTTTTTACCGCTTTGATAGTATCCTTCTAAATTAACGCCAAATTTGGCTGGCCGAAACTCAATCCTCGAACCTGTAGTTTGACTGTAAGCCACCCTACGGTCATCGGCTACTAATTCAGAACCTCCGGAACGGGTATATTCCATCCCATTGTTTAAAAAGAGAAAGCTGGCGTTTAGTTTATCAGAGAATTTTTTACCCGCCCACAGATATTGCATCGTTTTATAATTATTGATACCTGTATACGATTGTTTTATAGCGGATGTGTCGGCTTTTGTATTTAAACCAAGCCCCGCATGCACTTTAAAGTTCTTCGTATTGTCTTCATATTTTAAAACAGCTGCATCAAAAGCTCGTCCTTGCTGTGTCCAATCTACGGCTCCAATGATCCGCTGATTGTCATACGCTAATTCTTGTCGGCCTACTTTTAAAGAGAAACGTTCTGTAAATAGGATCTCCCCCCAAAACTGATGAATATCAAAGCTATTCGGATTATTCACATTTAATTGGGCTGCACTTCCCCAGGTTCGCACATCCTGCAGAGAAGCTCCTAGTTTCAGTTTCGAACTTTTATCAGTAAAGTTGAAATTTAAACGAGCCCGTTGCGAAATTAAAGCTGCCGGGTTATCTGCAACATCATTTGCCGGACGCATTTTCCATGCACCGTCTCTGTATTCAAAACGTGGGCGATATTCTGCCGAAAGTTGAATATTTTGAGCTTGTACCGTTAATGCTCCGCCAATAAGAAAGATAAGTGTAAAAACCTTCTTCAATATTAATGAGTTTAGTAATCAATAATTAGATAGGCTAAAAATAGCGCTACATATATTTTCGACCTATGACAAAAATCATAATTGAATTATTTGATTGGAATTGAAATGGTTATAGGCGTAAAAAAGGTGATACAAGTTAAATTATTGAAGACATTATAAAACAGCCCGGCCAATTGTAATACAACTGGTCGGGCCACTCTATGTTATAGTAGTTTGGGTTTTCTTTAGAATAATACAATTAAAAGCTGTGCAACTAAAATGCGGAGAATCATTGTAAGCGGGTAAACAGTAGCATATGTTACAGCCGGAGCATCGCATCGTGCGGTATGAGATGCAAACGCTAATGCAGGAGGATCAGTTGATGCACCTGACAGCAATCCCGAAATTTCAAAAAAGCTTTTCTTGAATATAAATCTTGAAATTAAACCCACAATAAGCAAAGGAACAGCGGTAATAATGACGCCATAGCCCATCCAAGCTAAACCATCCCCTTCCGAAAGTATTTCAACAAAATGTTCACCCGAAGATAATCCTACACTGGCAAGAAAGAGCACAATTCCAATTTCGCGTAACATCAGATTGGCACTATGAGTAACGTAGGTGGCAATGTGAAAACGTGCACCAAATCGGCTAAGTATCAGCGCAATGATAAGTGGTCCGCCGGCAAGACCTATTTTTATAGGAGCAGGCATACCCGAAATGGCAAATGGGATGCTTCCAACTATTATACCCAATAAAATACCAAAGAATATCGGTGCAAGCATTGGATGATCGAGTCGTTTTAAAGAATTACCAAGCAGCTTACCGAACTTACTAATGGAGGCGGCATCTCCTACTACCGTTAAAACATCACCCATTTGCAGGGTTGAGCTGCCGGTTGCAATAAATTCTATTCCGGCCCTGTTGATACGGGTAATATTGTAATAGCCTTTTTCTTTTAAAACCAGTTCTTTAATAGGTTTATGAGTGGCTTCCTTTTGGGTAACAACAATACGCTCGGCAACCATATTGCTTTTAACCTGTTTAAGATCTTCATTCACCTGGGTACCAATAAGCGATAGGCGGGGTAAATCAACTTTTGAAGCAACGATCATTAACACATCCCCTTCGTGCAATATGGTGGTAATGTTTGGCGTAATGACCTCGTCCCCTTGTTTGAGCCTTGAAACTACAAATTGCAGGTTTAAAAGTTTAAACAAGGTGCTAAGCGGTTTATTAAAGAAATTAGGGTTCTCTAGTTTAACATGTAAAGTGGTTAACGCCTCGGCATGGTCGGCCACTTTTTGGTTATAATCTTCGTATTCCTTTTTTAAGTTGACTCTTGTGACCTTTTGAATAAATATCAAGACTAAAATTAATCCAATTACCCCAAACGGATAAGCCACTGCATAGCCAAGGTTAAGTTTATTGATCATTTCTGGCGCTGCAGCTTCGTGTACATCCCTTATGGCCTGTTGTGCGGCACCTAAACCGGGTGTATTGGTTACTGCCCCAGACATGATACCGGTTAACACGTGTAATGGTTGACCTGTTAGAAAGTGTAAACCAAGTGTAACCAGGCCTCCGAGTAATACTATGCTAAGTGCAAGTAAATTAAACGTTAGGCCCTCTTTTTTTAATGAAGAGAAAAAACCCGGGCCCACTTGAAGACCAACTGTATAAACAAATAAAATGAGGCCAAATTCTTTCACAAAATGTTCAACCTCTTTATTAACCAGTAAACCGCAATGCGAGAAAAATATACCAGAAAACAATACCCAGGTCACCCCAAGTGAAATTCCAAATATTTTTATGCGACCCAACAATACTCCTACAGCTATTGTTAAACTGAAAACTAAGGCATTGTGGGCAACTGAATCTTTAAATAATAATGTTTCAAACCATTCCATAGTATTGAATTTTTAGGCTGTTTTAAGATGTAATGCAATGAAAATTTGATTTTGTTTATTATAACTGTTCGTGCTCGTGTCTGGAGGATGGAGATCTAAGCATTGGGTGAGAAATTAAGTTAGCGAAATATTAGTTTAATCCTTAGAAATTAATCGTTCTTGTTTTCGTTTTTTATGGAGCTCAAAACCGCCATTTTTTTCAGGTTATTGTTGTGGGAATAAGCATGTTTATAATGGTTAAGTTTAATAGTGTAAAAATAAAACCATCAAATACATGTATTTATGATAATTATCATTATTTGAGGGCATGAAAATTTTAAAAACGGATTGTAAGTAAAACTAGAGTCTATCCAAGAGCTTTAATGGAAATCTCTGCTAAAAAAACCACTTTAAACTAGAGTTCTCAAAAGCATTAGCACTGCAAACCTTTCATGGATAGGAGTAGTCGCCAAATAAATAACAGAACAATCCAAATTTACGTACATTCGCAGCCTTGCAAAAAAGATTAATTACTGATATAAAAGAAAAACAAAGGCAATGTTGAAAGTCGCTAACGAGATTAAAATTTAAGGATGACTTTCAACTAAAAATTTCATATGATATATAGTTTTTTTCACAAATTTAGATTTTCACATTTTTTAGGGAGGAACCTCCTAACAGAAAGTTTCTTACCATTTAAATTTTTATATGGCCTGTTTAAGAAAATAAATTATTCCAAAACTATCACAAAAAATGGCGTCAGCTTTACAGTGTTATTAAAAAATGGCATTGGGACTATGAATTTCATCGATGATTATGAAAAATGGTTTGACGAAATTATCCCCAAGGTATTATCTTCTCCCAATAGTGTTTTTATTGATATTGGAGCCAATGTGGGCCAAACATTACTAAAAACTTTACCTTACTACCCTGAAGTTAAGTATTATGCAATTGAGCCAAACAAATCTTGTGTTGACTATTTAGAATCACTATGTAAGGTGAATAATTTTAAACGTGTAAAAATTATAAATTATGCACTATCAGACGTAGTAGGAGAAACAGAGTTACTCATGAGATATCAGGATGATTTGCTTGCAACCACCACACCTTCTTTTAGGAAATACACCAAATATTCTTCGAAAGTGGTTGTACCAACAACAACAGGCGATCATTTAATAGCTAAAGAAAACCTCAAAGAAATAAGTTTAATAAAAATAGATGTTGAAGGTGGTGAATACAAAGTGTTGGCCGGATTAGTTGATAGCATCCGTATCTATCAGCCCTATATTATATGCGAAATACTTCCCTTAGCTTCCAAAGCTGAGGATGTTAAAAATTTCCGGATACTTTCTGCACAAAAAATATTTGAAATTTTATCCGATCTAGATTATTCAGTATACAATATCGCTAATAAACGGACAATACAACAGGTTGAAGAATTATCACTCTCATTAGAATCATGCAATTACTTATTCATACCCAAATCAATAGATCATTACTCCGTAAAACCAACTAATAAAAAGCATAGTAACACCATGGAAGCCATGTTACAACCAATTTAATCGCATTGACTGATGTCGTCTAAATCCTAATCCATCAGCTCAATACGATGAGCTACCAAAGCGAAACAGGCTTATACCCAATAATAACTACAAAAGTCCGACCTTTTAAGATCGGACTTCTTTTTGGGATAACTACTTATTTAAGCTCTCAACCAAATAATATTAACCTTTATTGTAACTAGTAATTGTTCTAAAAAAACATTCTCATTAATAAAATTCCAAAGTCAAAAATTCTCTCCTGCTTTTCCCTTAATTTTGCAATTCAGAAAAATTGAACCATGAGTGAAAAACAATATTCAGCCTTTGAAAGTGAACTGAAGGTCCGTCCTGATGATATCGATATGAACAATCACGTTCATAACAGCAAATATTTCGATTATGTATTGGCTGCCCGTTATGATCAGATGGAACGATTTTATAAAATGCCCATGGAAGAGTTTCTGGCTTTGAACTACGGTTGGGTAATAAATACTGCTTATGTTGAGTACAAACGTCCTTTATTACTTGGGGATGTTTTTACCGTTAAAACCTGGATCATCAGTATTGCAAAAAAGGATTTGAAAGTTGGGTTTGAAATTCATCGTAATAAAACCGGCAAATTGTGCTCAAGCGGATGGTTCGACTATACTATGGTAAACACAAAAAGCGGAAGGTCAGAAGTTATTCCTGATTGGATCATTGAGAAGTACGCTATTTAGGGGAATTATTGAATTACGATTGTAGAATTTAAGAGTACAATTCTCCCAAACCTACAATCGTAAATCTAAAATTCTTTCATTTATAGGCTGCAACAGCTTCATTAGTTTGTTTAAAGTACTTTTCCATTTCATCCATACTACCATCTTCAACTCTTAGACCGATTATATTTACTGCATCGTGCAAATTTATCAACCAGATATTCCTATTGTCCTGTTTTAAATTTACAACAGACATAATAGTATAATCGAAATATCTTCTTTTTACCTGTGCTCTGACATCCTTGGGCAAATTTTTTTCAAATCCATAAGTCAGATGGTATATCATCGTACCGTTTTTAGTGAAAGCTACCTGATTTTTTTGCTCGTTCATCATAAACTTGGCAACGAAATTCTTATCAACCCCATACCATTTAATATCCGAAGCTTCTTTAAATATGTGATTAAACGTCTTATACAATTTTTCATTTAAAGTAATATAGCTGTTTGAGCCTGTAACAGTTACTTCTGGTAAAATAACCTGGGCATTAGAGCTGTTTATCAAACTGAGATAGAAAAAGAGCCCTCCGGTTAATGAAATCACTAATTTTTTCATAGCAATACGTTTTAGAGTTATACAATACTTTTTAATCATTATAAAGATATTGTTCACTAAATCGCGTCATTTATTAACTAGCCTAATACAAGCCTCCGGCATATACTATCCTTATTTTGAACAATTATTACCGTTGGTCGATAAAAAAGATAATTCGTCATCCAAAAACCGTCATTGGTCGAATAACTTACTGAAAGAGCTGTTTTTATAAAACCAATCTTTAAATTTATAGCTCTAAAATCATAGAAAAATGAAAGCCTATGATTTCATATTTTCCGAAAGGTTTTCAAATCAACTACTTCGTCATACTGCATTTTGGGGAGTGTGGTACTTCTATATTCTCATTGTTTATATTTTCACACCTTGGTACAGCCAATTCAAACAGATATACACTGATGAACAGTATAAGCAATTGTTGATCACTGCTTTCTTAATTACGCTACGTCATGCTGTTGTTTTTTATATCTTTTATAATTTCTTAATTGCCAATGGTAGTTTAAGAAGAAAAATCACCTTTGCCATTAGTGGCTTTTTTATAGCCATGATAGCCAATCTCCTACTAGGAAGTTTAGCCCCAGTAACCAGGATGTACTTTGGGTTGGTCAATTATTTTCAAGATTTCAATTCATGGCGGGTAATCAGGGTTGAAATTTTACGAGATCTGACTTATAACGTATTCGCCCTTTTTGTAATAGCTGCTACGATTAAATTGGGCAAGCATTTAGCTATAAAGCAGAAAGAGAATGAGTTATTGCTACGAGAAAAATTAAACGCTGAATTACAATTACTCAAAGCACAAATCCACCCTCATTTCTTATTCAATACATTAAACAATATTTATTCTTTTATTCTCACATCCAACCCCATTGCTCCCGATTTGACATTGAAATTGTCAAACCTTATGCATTACATTATTACCGAATGCAACCATCCTAAAGTTCTGTTAGCCCATGAAATAGAGATGATTGAGAGTTATTTAGAATTAGAAAAAATTCGGTATGGAAAAAGATTAAACCTTGATATTTCAATTGTTGGCAATCTGGAACATAGATCAATTCCACCACTGCTATTATTACCTTTTATCGAAAATAGTTTCAAGCATGGGGCAAGTAACCTGTTAGAAAATCCTTGGATAAAGCTTGAATTATTGATTTCTGACCAGCATTTAACAATGCAGCTGATCAATAGTAAGCCTTTAGATTCAGACCAACTCATTACTAAAAACAGCGGAATTGGTTTAGTAAATGTTCAAAAACGCTTGCAGTTGCTTTATCCTAATGAGCACACTTTACGCATTAACTCCGATCCGGAAATTTTCAGTATTTATTTAGAAGTAGCTTTAGAGAAAGAATTTAGCCCTGAAACTGATGCATTAATGGAATCTTATTTTCCATTGATTCAAACAGCATAATGAATCTATAAACAACAAAATTGGTCTTTTATGACACTTCATGAATTCATATTTTCAGAGAAATCATCAATTCGTTTACTACGTCATCTGTTTTTCTGGTTGATATGGACTGCGTTTTTTTCTCTCACAATGGGATCTTCACTCATGCAAGAAATGAGCAGTAACACATTGGTAAATCACCCTATTCAGTTTTTTTATTGTAATATTTTGTTAAACATTTTAACAATACATATTCCTGGTTGCTATTTATTTATCTACTTTTTATTACCTGAATATATTCTTAAAAAAAGACGTATACGTTCTGTAATAGGAATCCTTTTGTTTACTTGTTTTTTTGCCTTTGTTAATTACATACTCTGGCTAATTCCGGTTGGACAGCAATATTCTATATTCAATTTGGATAAGGATGTACCCGCTAAAGGTTATACATTACTATCTGTATGGCGATACGGTCTTTTTACCCCTCCTGGCTTAGAAAAAGAAGGCAGTCAATTAATGTACAGTCTTCAGTTTGGCTTATTTTCATTATTAAAAGTCATAGGTGGTGCCAGTGTAATTACACTTTTTAAAAGATGGTTGCAAAAACAACAAGAAAATGAGCTTATTGAAAGAGAAAAAGTTAAAACAGAATTAGCTTTATTAAAAACGCAGTTGCATCCCCGGTTTCTATTCAATACACTAAGCACAATTTATACCTATTCGCTAACTGCAACCAATAAAGCTGCAAATATGGTATTAAAACTTTCTGAAGTGCTGAGTTATATGCTTTATGATTGCGATCAATCTCAAGTTCCATTAGAAAAAGAATTACATCTATTAAAAGATTACGTTGGCCTTGAAAAATTGAGGTATGATGGTCGTATAGATATCTTTTTACAAGTAACCGGCAATGCGGAAAATAAATCAATAGCCCCCTTGCTATTGTTGCCGCTGATGGAGAATTGCATAAACAACTGTGATGATCCTTCTATTGAGCAGCCATGGATAAATATAAACCTCAACATTTCTGAATCTGAGCTTCATTTTAAGCTTACAGGAAGTCATTCCGTAAAATCGCCCGCAATGGAGGAAACTGCAAGCTTAATTGACTTGAGAAGACGCCTGGAGACGGTATACCCAGAAAAACACAAATTCAATTCAGTATCTGAAGGTAACGTCTACGTATCCTCTCTTAAAATTGATTTAGAAACTATCAACTATACTGAAGAGGATGAATTAATTGCTACACATCAGGCGTTTACCTAATGTTGACCAGACATGTTATCAGAAATTAAAATAAACTGTTTAATAGTGGATGACGAGCCTCCTGCACTTGATGTTTTACAAAAATACATTGAGGCTGTTCCCAACCTTCAACTTACAGGCAGTTGTATAAATTGTGTGGAGGCACTTCGCTATTTACAGGGTGAAAAAGTGGATCTTCTATTTTTGGATATAAAAATGCCGCAGCTCTTAGGGACCGATTTTGTGCGAACATTAAAAAATCCGCCAAAAATTATTTTCACCACTGCTTTCAGAAAATATGCCGTTGAAGGGTTTGAGTTAGATGCTGTAGATTATTTACTGAAACCTATTTCATTTGATCGCTTTATTAAAGCGGTGAATAAGGTGATGCAAACCCAATTGCCATCAAATGGTGGTAACTCCGAAATCAACAATAATGGTTCAAACAATAAAAACGAAGCATTTATTTATTTCCGGGCCGATCGTAAGATGATTAAGGTGTTGCTGAAAGATATTCTTTTTGTTGAAAGTTTGAAGGACTACATCAGGGTAATCACACGTTCAAAACAAATTATCACTAAACTTTCCATCTCTGCACTCGAATCGATGCTCCCCGAAGATCAGTTCATCAGAATTCATCGCTCGTATTTAGTTGCAATTGACAAAATTGATTCGTTTACTGCTGATGATATTGAAATTGAAAAGAAAGAATTACCGATTGGTCGGATGTATCAGCATGAAATCAACAAGCTTTTAAAAGCGAAGCAGGTGAAATGATTTTAGATTTTAGATTGTAGATTTTAGAAATGACGGTTCTAAAATCTACAATCAAAATTTTAAAATTACTTGATTGCTTCTTCAATTAACGAAGCGTAAAATTCGCTGATGTCCCAACCCATAGCTGCCACTTGTTGTGGAATTAAGCTGGTTTCCGTTTGTCCAGGAACGGTATTTACCTCAAGGAAATAAAACTCGTTAGTATCTTCCTGCAAGAAGAAATCGATTCGAACCACGCCCCTGCAGTTTAAACGGGCATACGAACGTTTAAGGTTTTGCTGAACAACCTTTAAGGTCTCCGGGTCAATATCAGCCGGTGTAATCTCTTCGGTCATTCCCGGAGTATACTTGGCTTCAAAATCAAAAAACTCCTTAGAACTTTTAATTTCAGTAACCGGCAATACCGTGATCTCATTGTTTCGTTTAACCACTCCGCAGGTAAACTCACGACCTTTAATAAACTCTTCAACCAACACCTGGTTATCTTCTTTAAAGGCACGTTCAATAGCTTCTTCCAGTTCGGCTTCAATTTTCACTTTTGATGTTCCTAAACTCGATCCGCCATTGTTTGGTTTAACAAATACAGGAAGTTTAAGCTTCGAGAGAATATCGGCCACATCATGTTTTTGTTCGCTGAACAACTGTAATGATTTGGCCACATTAACCCCCGCTGAACCTACAACGCAATTGGTATAACTTTTATTGAAGGTTAAGGCCGAGGTAAAACTATCGCAGGTAGTGTAGGGTATCTGTAGCATTTCAAAATAGCCCTGCAACATTCCATCTTCTCCTGGTGTTCCATGGATCGCAATAAATGCACAATCAAAAGTTATTTTCTGATCGTTAACTGTTAATGAAAAATCGTTTTTATCCACCTCAATCGACTGTCCCGAAGCATCGGTATAGGTCCAGCCCATGCGTGTTATAATAATTTTATAGACATTGTATTTGTCTGCTGGTATGCTTTTTTCAATTTGCGCTGCCGATTTTAAGGAAACCACGTGTTCTCCCGAATAACCTCCGGCAAGTAAAGCAATCGTTTTTTTCATGGATGATTAAATTCTATGATTGTTTTTGGCTTGAGCAAATATAAACCAATTACCCATTTAACCAGCTTTATCAGCAAAAACTGCTGTTAATTTTATGGGCAGTAAAATAACCCTTTATCCGCAGCCTTCTTATCATCTTTATCTTGAAATTAACCCTATCTACCCTATCGTTCCCATTTTAAAAAGAACCTTTTAACCCTGTGCTTGTACACATTTTGTTAGTTTTGTTCGTTTAGGTTTTTATAAAACTTTGTTTAAGTTTGAAGACTTTAGACCAGTACTACATGTTGAAGAAACTATTTGCCTTTTTACTTACTCCAGAATTTCGTAAAAACCTATTATTTGCAGCATTATTACTATTTCTGCTAGTATTCATCACTATATTTTCGTTACGAGTGTTTACCAAACATGGTGAAAGTTTAACGCTTCCAGACCTATCCGGATTAACGGTTAAACAAGCTGAAGATATGATGACCGCCGGAAATATTGAATTTAAGGTTGATACCGTATTTATTGAGGGAAAAACTCCTGGCACTATCGTTCAGCAAGATCCTGACCCTAAAACAGAAGTTAAAGAAGGCCGTACGGTATATTTATTGATCCAGTCCTTTACTCCCCCTGAAATAAAACTACCCGATTTAGAAGGTAAAACCTTAACTGAAGCTCGTGCTGTGTTAGAAGGTTATGGCCTGAAAATGGGTGAAATGATCTATAAATCAGATATAGCCAAAGATGTGGTTTTAGGTATAACTTATCGCGGCATGACCATTAATGCCGGTACAGGTTTGCCTAAAGGAGCCACTGTGGGCCTTGTTTTAGGAAACGGTTTTGGAGCGGCGTCAATCAATATCCCTGATTTAACTGGTTTAACCCTACAAGAGGCTATTTTCACTATCAGAGGAAACTCGTTGTTATTGGGCAAAGTTACTTACGAAGGTGAAATAACCGATTCAACGCAAGCTAAAGTGTACAGACAAGACCCCGTTTATGTAGTTGGAGATACCACCACAATTCAGCAGGGATCAATGATCAATATCTTTTTACACCAGGAATAATAATTGAAATGGATATCAGTGCAAACGAATTAAAAGAGCGGCTTGATAAAGGGGAAGCTTTGCACATAATTGATGTGAGGGATCAACTCGAATATCATACGTTTAATATTGGTGGAGTGAATATCCCCTTGGGTAAACTTACTACCGGTATTGACGATTTGGAATTTGATGAAGAAGATGAGTTAATTCTCATTTGCGCCCATGGCATACGCAGCAAAACAGCTGTTCAGGTGCTCGAGCAATCAGGTTTTACCAACGTACGAAACCTTAAAGGTGGAATTTTATCCATCAGAAAACTAAATAGTTAATCAATCAGCTAAACCAATCCACAGCAAATTGAAAAAGATTATTTTAACAATTGTTGCCATTGTTTTAATTGGCATCTTATCAGTAGGTGGCTATTTCTACCTTAAACTATTAAAGCCTAATACTGGCGATTTTGAGCAGAAGGCTTACCTCTATATTCCTACTGGCGGAACATTTAAAAATGTGATCGACAGCCTGGAAAAGAATAAACTGCTGAAGAATATTGAAAGCTTTAAATGGAGTGCCAATTTTATGAAATACAACGACAGCAACATAAGGGCGGGTCGATACCGTATTTCAAAAGGCATAAGCAACCGCGTGCTTGTTAATATGCTGAAAGCTGGCAACCAGGAGCCTGTTCGTTTAACGTTTAATAATATTCGCATCAAATCGCAATTTGCCGGTTATGTTGCCCGAAAGTTGGAAATAGACTCTGTTAAGTTTTTAACGATGCTTAACGATGAGCAGTTTGTGGGTAAGTTTGGATTTACTCCTGAAACCGTTTTCACCGTATTCATTCCCAATACCTACGAATTGTTCTGGAATACCAATCAGCAAAAATTCTTTAGCCGGATGTACGATGAATACCAAAAATTTTGGACTGCGGAACGCAAGAAAAAAGCGGAAGAGTTAGGTCTAAGTCCTGAAAAAGTAAGCGTTTTAGCATCAATTGTTTATTGGGAAACCAAGAAAAGCGATGAAATGCCAGTGGTTGCCGGTGTTTATCTAAACCGCTTGAAAAAAGGCATGAAACTGGAAGCTGACCCAACCGTAATATTTGCTGAAGGCGATTTTACCATTAACCGCGTTCGCGGAAGGATGATGAGCAATCCATCGCCTTACAATACTTATATGCATACAGGCTTGCCTCCGGGCCCTATTTCAATGCCTTCGGTAACAGCTATTGATGCGGTTTTGAATTATCAGAAACACAACTACATTTATTTTTGTGCTAAAGATGATTTTTCGGGGCGCCATGCCTTTGCCGAAACGATGGAACAGCATCGGATAAATGCTAAAAAGTTCCAACAGGCGTTAGATGCAAGAGGAATTAAGTAAATTACCTTTTGATATAAAAACTTGTATGCAGCGTTGTAAATTACGCTGCATTTTTTGTTTATCCATTGAAAAATTAACCTTATGAAATGTAGCATCAATAAGATTTTTCTTGCCCTGTTTTTATTGGGAAGCTCTTCTCTTATCGCCAACGGTCAGCCGCTTCCCAAACAGCTTGCACTAAAATTTGATCTTACTTTGCCAGCTCAAGATCAAAACATGAGCTTTGGAGATATCCAATGGAATAAAACGGGTCATCTGTTTACCAATATGGAAGAAGTTTCGGGTGGTTATGAAATAGCAGAATATGATCCCGCCAACAATTTTTCGCGAAAAGTGCTGGTGGCTTCATCAAGCTTAATTGTTAATAATGCTACACTTCCGGTTGAAGCCTATACCTGGTACCCTGGGACTCAAAAAATAGTCCTCTTCTCCAATTCCAAAAGGGTTTGGCGCGAAAATACTCGTGGCGATTTTTGGCTCTTTGATCTGAATAGTAAATCGTTGAAAAAGTTGGGTAACTCCCTTCCCGAATCATCGCTTCAATTTGCCAAACTTTCGGCCGATGGATCTAAAGCCGCTTATGTAAGTAAACATAATATTTACGTAGAAGACTTAAAAAGTGGAACCATCAAACAACTAACAACTGATGGCACTAACCGGATTATAAACGGCACTTTTGATTGGGTCTATGAAGAGGAGTTATTTTGTCGCGATGGCTTTAGATGGAGCCCTGATGGGCAATCGATCGCATTTTGGCAAATTGATGCCTCTAAAATTGGCAATTACCTGATGCTGAATACTACGGATTCTATTTACTCCTTTAATGTTCCGGTTGAATATCCTAAAGTGGGCTATGATCCATCAAGGGCGAAAATTGGAGTGGTCAACGTTCAATCGGCTCAAATCAAATGGTTGGATATCCCGGGCGATCCGGTAAAAAACTACCTTCCACGCATGGATTGGGCCGGAAACAGCAATGAGCTAATGGTCCAGCAATTAAACCGAAAACAGGATACCTGTCGACTATACCTGGTTAATTCCCAAACAGGCTTGGCTAAAAATATTTATGAAGAAAGTGATGTTGCCTGGATCGATCTGAATTATTTCTGGCAATATGATCGTGTAGGTTGGGATTTTATCAATAGTGGTAAAGAGTTTTTATGGACGACCGAAAAAGACGGATGGCGCCATGTTTATCGCCTTAACCGTGATGGATCAAACGAACGCCTTATTTCTAAAGGAAATTACGATGTAATGGATGTGGTAGGTATTGATCAGAAGAAAGGCCTGTTATACTTCTATGGATCGACTCAAAATGCAACGCAGCAATATTTATACGCTACTAAACTGGATGGAACAGGTACACTAATTTCTGTTTCTTCTGAAGCACAAAAAGGCACACACAAGTATAACATTTCGCCTGATGCCCAATATGCGGTTCATGGCTTTTCAAATTATCAAACTGCTCCAACAGAAGAGTTCATTAGTTTAACTACTAAAAAACGATTAAGAGAAGGTCATAGCTATAACCTGACCGCGGAACAGCTAAAGCAATATTTGCCCAACCCTAAAAGCTTTTTCCAGGTTAGCACTAGCGATGGTGTTACCATTGACGGTTGGGTGATAAAACCGGCTAATTTCGACGAAAGCAAGAAATACCCTGTTTTATTTGATTTGTATGGCGAACCGGCAGCAGCTACGGTAAAAGATAGTTTCTCGCCAAATAGCTGGCACCAGGCTTGGGCAAGTAAAGGTTATGTAATTATTTCTTTGGATAACCGTGGAACGCCCGTGGCCAAGGGACGCGCCTGGAGGAAAGCTATTTTTCAAAACATTGGCAACCTGAATATTAAGGATCAGGCTATGGCTGCCAAAGAGATTTTAAAATGGCCTTGGGTTGACAGTGAGCGAATTGCTGTTTGGGGTTGGAGTGGCGGCGGTTCATCCACCCAAAACCTGATGTTTAAATATCCTGATATCTTTAAAACCGGAATGGCCGTAGCGGGAGTTTCTAACCTGTTGACCTACGACAATATTTATGAAGAACGTTACATGGGCTTAATTCCACAATCAACAGAAGCGTATAAACAAGGTTCTTCTATCAATTTTGTAAAGGGATTAAAAGGCAATTTATTGCTTGTTCATGGAAGTGGTGACGATAATGTTCATTACCAAAACCACGAAATGCTGGTAAATGCCTTAATTGAAGCCGGAAAGCCATTTACGATGATGGTATATCCTAACCGCTCTCATTCAATTAATGAAGGCAAAGGAACCGATGAGCATTTGTTCAATCTACTAACCAATTACTTGTTAGAACATTGCCCTCCGGGAGCTAAATAAAAATCAAACCACTAAATAAAATCGTTATGAATGAAATCCAGACTCTTGGGTTTTATTCATAACACTGCATTACAATTAAAAACATGTTTACACACGAAACCAAACTACGCGTTCGATACGGCGAAACAGATCAAATGGGTTATATGTATTACGGAAATTATGCCGAATTTCTGGAAGTTGCCCGTGTAGAGATGCTTCGAAGTATGGGGCTTAGCTATAAAAGTTTTGAAGAATCGGGTATTATGATGCCTGTTTTAGAACTCAACGTTAAATACATTAAACCGGCCCGGTATGATGATGAGATCACTATAAAAACTTCGGTAAAACATAAACCGGCTATTCGCATTCATTTCGATTACGAGTTATTTAATGAAGCAGGAGAGCTTATTACCATTGCACATACTAAACTGGTGTTTGTGGATATGAAAACCAATAAACCCTGCCATGCACCACAAGAGTTTATGGACAAACTAAAAACCTACTTTGAATAGTTTTAAATGGTAGTTTTATACTTCGGAAGAATTTAAATGGGAAAAGTAGAACATTTATTAAATAAGTTCAGGTTATACCGTGGGTTCATTTTGTGGACCAAGCGCACTGCTTTACCCGGATTTCAACAATTGCCAATTTATACGGTGGCTGTTTTCTTTTTCCACGAACTGGGTAAGGAGTCACTGGTTACCAAATCGTCATCGCTGGCATACAGCTTCTTATTGGCTATATTTCCGGCTATCATTTTTTTGTTTACGCTTATCCCCTATATACCTATTGAGGGATTTCAGGATCATTTGATGTCACTGCTGATGCAGATCCTCCCCTATAATGCCTACAAAGCAGCTGAAGACACCTTATTCGACATTATTAAAAACCAGAACGTCAGCTTGCTTTCATTCGGTTTTATAACGGCTTTGTTCTTTTCAACAAATGGTGTTAACTCTCTGATGAGAGCGTTCAATAAGGCTTCGTTAGTGGCTGAGCGACGAACATTTATCCGCAAAAGAACCATTGCCCTGTTGCTTACCCTTTACATTGCAATTTCGTTGGTGGTAGGTATCACCTTTTTAATTGCCGGTGAGTTCATCATTAATTTTCTCGAATCAGAAGGATTAATTAAAGGCTGGTTTTTAGTTTTCTTATTACAGTCGTTTCGCTGGCTGGTTATTTCTCTCCTGTTTTTGTTTGCCACCTCCATATTATATTACTATGGACCGTCTACAACACGATCTAAGCGCTTTATAACGCCGGGTTCGGTTTTGGCCATGTTCCTGGCCATAATTGTTTCTATATGTTTCGCTTTTTATATTAACCGATTTGGTAATTATAATAAGCTCTACGGCTCTATAGGTACCTTAATTGTTATCATGATCTGGTTGTATATTAATTCGATGATCATTCTCATCGGTTATGAATTAAACGCAAGTATTGAGCTATCAAAACGGAGCTTAATTATTGCTGAAGAGAGCGAAATACCCGACTGGAAGCGCCGCAAAAATCCATCAGGAGAAAAAAACAGGCTTAAAACCAGCTGATTAGCGTTTTTTTGAAAATTTTATTTGGCAGTAACCTCCGAATTTGTACTTTTGCCTCCGGAAAGTTGGCAGAGTGGTCGAATGCGGCGGTCTTGAAAACCGTTGACTGTAACAGGTCCGGGGGTTCGAATCCCTCACTTTCCGCGGAAAAAACAAAAGCACCTCAAAAGGGTGCTTTTTTGTTTTATAGCATTTCTATGATTCGTCCTCTATCCACAACTTGAACGGTTAAAAGTGCAATAAGATAAAAGACCGTTACACCATGTTAAACGATTATTCACATACTACACACAAAACCAAAGTAGTGCCCATTTAGTAAACGTTAAGATTAGTATAAATAACCAATAGAAGCATTCCAGCCAATAGCTGAATTAAGCACCAAATTAAATACTTGCAGTATATACTTTTTGTGTATACTTTTGCGAAAGGCAAACGATCTGAACGATTATGAAAACTTTATCTTTAAAACTGGAAACGGGTATTTTTTCTGATGTGGAAAAAATAACGGAAGCTTTACATATTCCTAGAAATAGATATATAAATGAAGCTTTAGATGCGTATAACCAAGTACAGAAGCGTAATTTATTAAAGGAAAAATTTAAAAAAGAATCTGCCTTAGTACGTAGCGAATCAATAAAGGTATTATCTGAATTTGAAGCATTAAATGATGAATTTGACCATTAAAAGATTTGAAATTTGGCTTGCTGATTTAAACCCTAAACAAGGAACGGAAGCTGGCAAAACAAGACCGGTGGTTATAGTTCAAACTGATTTATTAAATGAATTTGAGCATCCTAGTACGATTATTTGTCCTATAACTACCAATGTACAAAAAGGTGCTGATGTGCTGCGCGTACATTTGCCAAAAGGTAATTTAGATACCGAAAGTGATATAATGGTTGACCAAATTAGGGCAATCGATAATAAGCGATTTATTAAGAAGTTAGGCGCGATAAATGATAATCAAAGGTATCAACTAGTTAATAGCCTTAAGGCTATTTTAGATCTTTTATAAAGCTAAAACCTATAGTATTAAAAGCCGGAAAATATCCATTCCCTCCCTCCTGTTTCAGGTCTGATTCAGTTACGTTTTAAATTTGGAGAAATAAACGGAATATTTATTTTAGAAAATTAATAGTTAAGCATTTTTACTTGGATAAACCAGAATAAAATCAATTAACCAACTAAAATTGCATTAGTATCATTTCAAAATGACTTTTCAAAAAACAGCTTTAACTGCTTTATTTTTAATTATGAGCGCGAACGTATTCGGGCAGGCTCCATTGGTTTTTAATAAAGAGCTGATCTCATATGATTACAAATTTCTCAGAGAACAAACAGAGAAAGAATCAGAAGGCTACCTTAATAATAACTTTAAAGTCAGCCCTGTTATTTCTCAAAAGGGAGACACTCTATTGGTATATATAGAATTTCCAGGAGCTGGGTGTGCTTCGTATAAAGGGAGCATTAAAATCAAGGAAGATTCATTAGATCTGTTTTATTGGGTTAATTCTGATGTAACCTGTACGGAATTAGATTATTACGCTATAACCTATGCAATAATGAATAAAGAAAAGAGGAAGTATAGAATCAGCTTTAAGTATTTAGAGAATCAGGATTAGCAAAAATGAATCTACACGTAATAGAGTTTACTGAAATGTTAGTAGGCAACCCTCCTGATTTAAAGGAATTATATACTTACGCTTTGGTTTTGCTAAGGAACAAAAACTGAAGTTCTGAAGATGAAAACCGTTAGTCTGAAATTGTAAACAACACAACAAAAACAATAATAAAAATATGGCCGTAGGATTTAGCCCTAAGCACAGTGAAGATTTTTCGCTTAACGATTTGACACAACAACAGTTTCTTGTGCTTGCAACTGAAACGATAAAGCAATTAAATTGGAATGTTAGTTACCTTAGTGACAACGGCCTTATTGCTTATACAGATAACGGTACCTTTTCTTGGAATGCAGAAATTAAAATCAAAATAGAAAACGGAATTGCTAACATTCAAAGCGCATCGATAGGAAATGAGATGATGGATTTGGGCAGAAACAAGAAAAATGTTACCAATGTCATTGCCAATTTCGAAGAACTAAAATCGACCTTAACAATAGAACAACTTGAGGAAAAATATCAGGAACTAAAAGATCAACTTGTTTCAGCTAAAGACGATATTTTAACGTTGCCACCCGCAACAACCACCGAACAAATCACAAGCTTCTTTTCTATCTTCAAGCCGGTTAAAGGTTTTTTCATTACGCCAATTCTTATCGACTTAAATATTCTGATCTTTATTTTAATGGCTGTTTGTGGGGTGAATATTATGTTGCCGGACAATGAAAGTTTACTGAATTGGGGTGCAAACTTCCGTCCAATGACTTTACAAGGCCAATGGTGGCGATTAATAACCAATTGCTTTTTACATATAGGAGTTTTCCACCTTTTAATGAATATGTATGCTCTGCTTAATATTGGTGTTTTATTAGAACCTCTTTTGGGTAAAACAAGATTTATTTCTGCCTACTTGCTTACAGGAATTACTGCAAGTATTGCAAGTTTATGGTGGCACGATCTAACAATTAGCGCAGGTGCATCAGGTGCAGTATTTGGTATGTATGGTGTCTTTCTCGCTATGCTAACAACTAATCTAATTGAAAAGACAGCAAGAAAGGCTTTATTGACAAGTATTGGAGTTTTCGTTGCCTATAATTTAATAAACGGCCTCAGAGCCGGTATTGATAATGCTGCCCACATTGGAGGCTTAGTTGGCGGATTGGTTATTGGTTATGCTTTGATCCCTAGCCTTAAAAAACCAGAGGAGGTCAAATTGAAATTCGGAACAATTGGTTTATTGTCAATTGTAATTCTTGTTTCATCGTTTGGAGTGTACAAAAAAATCCCAAATGACTTTGGAATATACGATACTAAAATTAAGTCGTTTGTGTCAATGGAAGCCATGGCATTAGAAGTTTATAACTTGCCACAAGACACCCCTAACGACAAATTACTTTACGAAATTAAAGACAGAGGGATTTACTATTGGAACGAAAACATAAAACTTATTGACAGTTTCAAAGACTTAGAATTGCCTCTTGAAATCAAAACCAGGAATACCCTTTTAAAAGAATATTGTGAGCTCCGGATAAAAAGCTATGAATTACTTTACAAAGCAATTTCAGAAGATACAGATCAATACAGAACACAGATAGAAGATTACAACAAACGAATTGAAGCAAAAATTAAAGAACTTGGCGTTGAACCAAAGAGTAATTAAAAATACTGATAAAAGGAATAACTGAGAACCTCATACTTTTGACTAAAGGGTAATAAATTCTCTTTGAAAAGGTTTATCAGATTAACCCGATATCGATCTAAAAATTACATCAAATAGTTATCAATAATTATTTATTGGCTTAAAGCATAACCTATTTATTTTCAGTATATTGATTAGTATCTAATAATTAATAATATGAAATTAAAAATTACTTTAATTGCTGTATTTGGTACGCTCTGCTCAATCTCCGTACAGGCACAAACCTCTGATGCAGAGGCCGAAGCAATGGTTAACTTATTAGGAGTTCAGAAGAGAGAAGCGGTAAGTAAATTGGTGCCGGTTTCAGGGAAAGATTCTATTGCTTTCTGGAAAATTTATGATGAGTACCAACAATCAAATAAAAGCACTATAAAATCGCGGATCCAGTTATACGAACGGACTGCCCAAGCTTACTCCAACATGACACCAGCCATTGCTGATTCTTTATCATTAAAATATTTTGCCAATCGTGTAGAACAGGAGAAAAGTCTCGAGACTTATTACAAGAAAATTAAGGCTGCCACCAATGCCGTTGTTGCCTTTGAGTTTTATCAGGCCGAAACCTATTTGCTTACTCAGCTAAGGGCTTCTATTATGCAGCAAATTCCAACGTATGGAGAATTGGTGCGAGCTTCTAAAAAGCAATAAAACTCCTCCAGCCCCATACCGAAAGTTTATTGATAAACCACTTATAGCAAAAGGAGATCTTGCTTAACAGTGATCTCCTTTTGTTATAGATCAACCCGCTGCTTGAGACAAAAATTGCTGAAAGCAGTTGCAATGAAAACACCCCCTAAATTAATCACGTTCAGCCACTTCCTTTTTAATTTTTCCATTTAAAATCATGTGGCAGGTACCCAGGATAAAAACCGGAACATGAGTAATGTCATTTTTAATTACTCAATCATTTTCGGTTATTTGATATACCAATCAAATTATTATGATAGTTGGAATTCCAACGGAAGTATCCCCTACCGAACTCAGGGTAGCGGCAACTCCTAAAACAGTGAAGCGCCTGATAAAACAAGGCTTCCATGTATGCATACAACAAAATGCCGGAGCTAAGGCAAATTTTACCGACAAAGAATTTGAAGAAGCCGGCGCCCAAATAGTTCAAACGGCCACGGAGATCTACGGCCAATCAGACATTGTATTAAAAGTTAAAGAGCCAAGCGTTGATGAAGTGGACATGATGTGGGGAGGCCTCGTTCTTCTCAGCTATTTATGGCCAGCACAGCATCCAGAGCTCCTTAAAAAACTGGCCTTGAAAAAAGTAAATGCGGTGGCTATGGATGCCATCCCGCGTATCTCAAGGGCGCAGAAAATGGATGTGCTCTCTTCCATGGCTAACATTGCAGGTTATCGCGCTGTCATTGAGGGTTCCTATCACTTCGGACGTTTTTTAAACGGACAGATCACAGCAGCGGGAAAAGTTGAACCCGCCAAAGTACTGGTGATCGGCGCTGGAGTGGCCGGTCTTGCCGCTATCGGCGCTGCCAATTCACTCGGTGCTATTGTAAGGGCTTTTGATACCCGAAAAGAAGTGGCCGAGCAGATCGAATCAATGGGTGCCTCTTTCCTAACTGTTAACATCAATGAAGATGGCGCTACAGCTTCGGGTTATTCCAAAGAAATGAGCAAGGAATTCATTGATGCAGAAATGCAGCTTTTTCTTGAACAAGCCAAAGATGCGGATATCATCATTACAACCGCACAGATTCCGGGAAAGGAAGCTCCAAAACTGATCCTCGATTATCACGTTGCAGCTATGAAACCCGGGTCGGTGATCGTTGACCTTGCTGCCTCTACAGGCGGTAATTGTGTACTTACCAAACCCGGTGAAGTTTATACTACTACAAACGGAGTAACTATTCTTGGTAAGCTCAATCAGCTCCCTAACCAGGCATCACAGCTTTATGGCAATAACCTTTGCCATTTGCTTGATGATATGGGCAAGGCAGAGCATTTTAAGATTGATATGGAAGATGCGGTAGTATCGCGTGCGATGGTAACTTATAATGGCTCGATCAACTGGCCACCACAGCCGCTGCCAGTTAGTCCTGCTAAACCGAAAACTGAATCTGCCGCTGAGAAAGCAGAAGAAAAGAAAGTAAATGAACAACAGCTTGCCAAAAAACAAGCAACCTCAATGTTCATTCGTTTGACGGTGATTGGGTTGTTTTTACTACTCATTGGCCAGTTTGCTCCTGCTGAATTCATGCAGCATTTCACCGTGTTTGTGCTCGCCGTATTCGTTGGCTGGCAAGTGATCTGGAATGTATCTCACTCCTTGCACACTCCACTTATGGCTGTAACCAACGCCATAAGCGGTATTATCATTGTCGGTGGGCTTCTGCAAACAACTAATGATCTTTCTAGTCCGCTTACCATTCTGGCATTTGTCGCAATTCTTGTGGCCAGCATTAATATTGTAGGCGGATTCCTCGTTACTCACCGTATGTTGAAAATGTTCAAAAAATAAAAGATGATGATCGCAAAAGAAATACAAACAGCAGCTTATCTGTTCACCAGTATTTTATTTATCCTCAGTCTGGGCGGACTTTCCTCACAGGAATCTGCAAAACGAGGTGTACTTTACGGCATCATCGGTATGGCCATCGCTATCCTTGCCACGGTACTGGGTCAGGGTGTTGAAGGTCATACTTATATCATTGCCGCTATCGCTATTGCTTCGGTGATTGGCGTATTTCTGGCTGCAAAAGTAGAAATGACCTCGATGCCCCAGTTAGTAGCTATCCTTCACTCCTTTGTGGGACTTGCTGCCGTCCTGGTGGGCTTTGGTTCTTATATGGATCCTGCTTCGCATACGCTTCCTCCTACCGAACATATTATTCACTTAGTTGAAGTATTCGTTGGAATTTTTATTGGTGCAATTACATTCACCGGTTCCATTGTTGCCTGGGGTAAGCTGGAAGGAAAGATCCGTAGTAAACCACTTTTATATACGGGCCGACATGCAGTGAACATTGTGTTGCTACTTATTTGCGTTGTTCTTGGGGTTTTATTTGTAAAGGCTGAAGGAACTGACGGCATGATGTATCTCTACATCATGACAGCTATTTCGGCTTTTATTGGTGTGATGCTGGTAATGGCCATTGGCGGCGCGGATATGCCTGTTGTGGTGTCTATGCTTAATTCCTACTCTGGATGGGCGGCTTCGGCAGCGGGGTTTATGTTGGGAAACGATCTGCTGATTGTTACCGGTGCGCTGGTAGGAAGTTCAGGAGCTATTCTTTCCATCATCATGTGTGAAGCTATGAATCGCTCCTTCCTTTCAGTGATCTTCGGTGGATTTGGGGAGGTTGCAGCCACAGGTTCTGCACAAGCCATGGAAGGAGAAGTAACTGCTATGACTCACGAAGAAGTTGCCAATCTTTTGAGAGAGGCAAAATCAGTAGTGATCGTTCCGGGTTATGGTATGGCGGTGGCCAAGGCACAGTATCCTATTCATGACCTTGTTGAGCGCTTACGTAAGTCAGGCAAAAAAGTGAGGTTCGCCATTCATCCGGTTGCCGGACGTTTGCCTGGCCACATGAATGTGCTTTTGGCCGAGGCTAATGTACCATATGATATTGTTCTGGAGATGGATGAGATCAATGAAGATCTTCCGGATACCGATTTGGTGATGGTGATCGGTGCAAACGACGTAGTGAATCCAGGCGCGCAAGACGATCCTGCCAGTCCGATCTATGGCATGCCAGTTATTGAAGCCTGGAAAGCAGATGAAGTTATTGTAATGAAACGCTCAATGTCGGTTGGATACGCTGGCGTTGAGAACCCGCTCTTCTATAAATCCAATACCGATATGTTGTACGGCGATGCCACAGAAAGCATGGAGAAGATCCTTGCTTCGTTAAAGGATTAAGTTGAAATTCAAGGTTTTGTCCTTGCTTTCAAATTTTATTATAAAACAGTCTCTCTGATGATGTATATAGTTTTAAAGAGGGACTGATTTAAAAGACAAAAAGTGTTCAGAATTATATTTTGAACACTTTTTGTTTTTTGTATTAGTCAGATCAAGAGAACGATTTTAATTACTTACGAACCATTTGATTTGCGAGAATAGAGGTTCTTTTCTTAAAAGTAATGTAACTATAATTAATTGCATAGAATTAAACAAGCAATAGAAAGAACTATTTGTTTATGAAATTTAACTTTTGAGTAAGATGGAAAGGGATATATTTGCGACATAAGTATTGCCACGTTAGTTACAATTCAAAATGAAAAAACAATTCCTTTTAATTGCCCTGTGCCTAGAGTTATTATTACCCATTGCCGCATTTGCGCAAGACAGTGTTACCGTTTCGGGAAAAATAAAAAACGTTGAAAAGTATTTAAAAGAGAATAACAGTATTATGTTCATTAAGCGTGATATTGTTTTTGATGAACAGTTGGTGTACAACGCCCTCATTCAACCCGATGGATCCTTTACCATTAAGTTACCAATTGACGTACTGCAAGACATTGTCTTTGTTTTCATGAATCGGCCAATTGGGTTAATAGTATCCTCTGGACAAAAACTGGTAATTTCAATGGATGCTGACGATATAAGTCACTCTTTAGTATTTTCAGGTTTTGAGGCCAAAACGAATAGCGTTCTAAATATTTTTTTGAATCAGTACCTTGACTCAAAAGTTAACAATAAGTCCACAAATGATATTTTAAGAAGCTATCAAAGTGACAGCTCAGCCGTTGCTTTTAAAAAATTCCGCTACAGCTTATTAAAAGATGAAATGAACTTTTACAACAGCTTTATTAAAAAAAACAAAACCACTGATTTATTTAACAGATGGGCAAAATATTTTATAGAATACAGGTGTGCTGATGATTTGATGCGTTATGATTGGATACAACAACCTGCGTTTAGCTTAAAGGCTGATTATTTTGACTTTTTTGGCCGTTTTACCTTAAATAATCCAGATGCTACCATATGTCACATGTATGGCCGCTACACCCATGAATATATTAATTACATAATATCCAGAAGAACTTATCATACGTTCACCCTTGACCTAGTTGAAGCAGCACTTTCTTACGATAAGGACATTACTGATGAAGAAAAAAATGTACTGCATGATTTCAAACACACCGACAGTTCAGCCGTTTTTGATGGCGACACCCTAATTCTAAAAAAAGTTTTGGAAAGAAATACCGACCTGCTTAAAACCTTAAACGATTTTGATTATATAGCTTCCAAAAGCGAGGGCTACCTACGCAATATTTTGTTAGCAAACTATGTTTACAAAAACATAAAAAGTAAACACAGCGCAATATCTACTCAAATAGCCGTATTTCAAAAACTGGTATCGGATGAAAACATCAAACAAAAAATCATGGCTGAATACCAGCATGAGTTAGATAGGATCAATAGATTAAAACTTCCCGCACAAGCTAACAATAATAATAAATCAGCAAATTCTGCAGACAGCACCTTTCAAAAGATTATAGAGAAATATAAAGGCAAAGTCATTTATGTCGATTTTTGGGCTACCTGGTGTGGCCCTTGTAAAGCTGAAATGCCCAATTCAAAGAAACTGCACGATGAGCTTAAAGGAAAAGGTGTAGTGTTCCTTTATCTTGGTGTTCAATCGGAGGAAAATGTCTGGAAAACTAACATCGCCGAACTCAAAATTGAAGGAGAACATTTCCTGCTAAACAATAATGATTACAATGCTTTAGCTGCCAGATTTCAAATTTCCGGCATACCACATTATGTTTTATTGGATAAACAAGGACGAGTGCGCGATGAAGATGCCAAAGGACCCAGCGAAGCAGCACTAAAGGATGATATTATTGCACTCTTAAATGAAAATTTATAACAAGTAAAAGGTGTACTTTATGGCATCATCGGTGTGGTCATCGCAATCCTTGCTGTGTTGGGTCAGGATGTTGAAGGACATTGATACGTTGAACACTTCGAATAACATAGGTTTATTCTTCAACTGATATTTAAATAAAAAGGGCTGTTCCTACGAACAGCCCTTTTCTCTAATTATTAATTTTTACAAATCTGTATCTAAATTTATTTTTCGATCCACAAAATAAACAGTTCCATTTTGAGAAATTCCTTCTGACCTAATGATCAATTCTTTTATTTCTTTAGGAACCATAAACTTAAACGTTGCCTTCCCTTTGGAATCAGTTTGCACATTGGGATTCCAATAGACACTAGCATACTTTTGATAATCTGTCGTTTCGGGTTTTAAGACATATTTAGGCTGAAAAAATTGAACAGGAGCGGCATAACCTTTAACTAGTAAAGTGCTTAAATGAGAATAATTATTACTATCCCACCAGTCAACAGGTTCTTTTCGAGTAATAATATTTATTGAACCATTTGAGCCATTCATGCCAAGCTTGGGATTAAACCTATTTATCGCAATTGCTTCAATATCTTCTATCCGGGCACGATCAAAGTAAGATGTTAGATTCTCGGTAAAACCATCCACAATAAGTGCCGGACTACCAGAAGTGCTTGCTCCAAGATTAATTGTTAAATTTCCATCACCATCGCGAGCGGTAAATGCATTGAACTCTATAAGTAATAAATTTTCCAATGAATTATAGAGAAAATAATTCTCTTTGGTGATCGTTATTGTTCGATCATCCATAGTACTGAATATATTTCCTTCAAATGGGTCTTTCTTTTTTTGTGCTTTGACTACAACTTCTTTTAACTTGATGGTTTTACCCCCAAATGGATTCTGAAGGATTACACTATCTGTTTGAAACGACCTTGAAGAATTAACGATAATAGTACTATCTAAATGCTGGGTAACAATCTGTGTTTCTATCACCCTGTTTTTAACCTTTCCTTCCAGGTTTGAAGCGTTTATGGTGACGTTACTGCTATCTTTTAAATACAGTTTTTTAAAAGAAGCCTTACCGCTTGAATCAGCTTCAACAGCAAGTATGAGGTTGTTTTCGGGTGAAAAAAGTGTAAAGGTTGATTTAGCTTCTGCTTTATTTTTAAATGCATTAATTGCCTTAACATTTATTTCGAAACCACTCTCAAAAGCATATCTCAGTTTTGGGGTGCTACCCGCTGTAATTTCCTGCCAATTGTAGCGTCTCCATCCTTGGGTTAATAACAAATTATCAAGCTGATACCTACGCTCATAATCATTACTTTCTAAATAATATTCCGGTGACTCAACGGTGCCTTTCAGCGAATAGAGCAATAAGACATCAGCATATAAAGAAGTCTTGAATTTATTTCCGGTAGTTTTAGCAGGCAAAACAGAAAAACTCAAATTTGCGATTGCAGGTTTTTGGGAACTATCAGCAGTGCTTACTTCAAAAAGTAAAGAGTCATTTGCAAGCTGATACTTAAAATCTATACTCCCTTTTATGTTAATAGCCTTATTAAATACCAAACGTTCGGCAATAGGCTGGGCATCGGCATTAAACACAGTAATGTAATTAATGCCAGGCCCCATTAACTTAGGATTTAAGAAACAGGAATTCAGTGTTGAATTGAAATTAAAATAGATACATTGGTACACATTCCCATTATTATGAACCAGTAAACAGAGAGGCTTATCCTTTACTTCAGACAGGGTGGCTTCATTGCAACTTAATTCAACTATTAACTTACTCTCATTCAGATTATTCACTGCAAGTCCAATTCCTTTTTTCTGAGGCATTGGCATACCAATTTCTTTTTGTTCCCCTTTCCCAAATTGTGTTATAATACGGCAAGAATCATTTCCTTCGGAGGTAATGGTAAAATCTCCTAAACCAAAAACATTAGTTAAAAAAGTTTGAAGCGTATCATTTTTTGAGTTAACTATAAAGCCGGTTGCCTGGGTTCCGTGTCCATCAGGAAGAGTAACTTTAATTCCGAAGCGGGTTTTAACCCCCTCTACAAACGAACCTCCCTCAGGAAAAACCTGTACGTCTGGAAGTTCTTTTTGATTTTTTAATATAGGTTTTTTTTGCAGATCGGAATTGAGGACTTTAATCGTTTGCCTATAGAACGATTGATCTTTAAAATTTCTCATCCAGTTAGTATACGCTCTCAGTGTGTATTCTCCGGCTTCTAAGTCTTCTTCAATATGAAAGGAATTGTTGCTTACTCCGTTTCGAACAAACAAGATTTTTCGTTCAATAAGTTTTCCCAGAGGATTAAATAGCTCGACATACAATTTACTGGTTTCATTCACTGGATGGGCATATAATGCATCATATACATAAGCTTTAAACCAGATATTGTCTCCGGCAAAATATTCCGAGCGATTTGTATGTACATATACCCGTTCGCGTGTTTGCTCAAAATACTGAGTATATGGTTTAACTACTTTCAACTTAAAGAGGTCAACAATTGGATCATCTGCTAAAGCGGTAACAGAGGCAAAAAGGACAATAGTTATAATCAGGTATTTAATTTTCACAGAAGTTAAATAAATTTCATGCAAAGTAATAAAAATCATTTTTGCTGCTTATAGACTTTTTGCTTTCATTCGGTCGAAGACTTTGATTTATTTTCCATCCTGTTTAAAGTTGTAGTTTGAACCCTTTTTGTCTTTACTATCAAGCAGCATTCCATGGGGATTATCTCAACTAACATCTTCTCAAATGGTTCTTTTAAACACAGTATTGAGAACTCGACTACTGTAATTGCATAAAAAAAGCGGCCGTCCATTTCTGAACAACCGCCATTAGGTTGAGATCTTCATTTATAGGGTGTTTTCATAAACACCTTTTTTTGAATTAATTTCTTTGATTCAGCTGCTTAACTCAATCCTTCAATGAATCCATTTTCAATTTTTATTTGCATTGCTGCAGGATCTTTTGGTAAACCGGGCATCCGCATAATATCACCTGCGATAGCCACAATAAAGCCTGCTCCTGAGTTAACCACTAAATCCTGAATGGTAATGGTAAATCCACTAGGTGCAGCACCCATTTTAGGATCATCAGCAAAGGAGTACTGCGTTTTAGCAATACATACCGGCAATGTATTCCAACCGTTTTTGCGGATAGCCAATAATTTACTTTGTGCCTTAGTGCTAAACTCTACGTAGTTTGCCCGATAAATGTTTTTTACAATCTTTTCAACTTTCAGCCTGGTATCATCTTCAAGATCATAGGTGAAATTAATAGGCTTTGAAGGTGTATCTTCAACGGTATTCACCACTGCCGCAGCTAGTTCCAACGCACCATCACCACCATATGCAAAACAGTTATTTACCGCAAAGGCTACATTTTGCTTTTCACACCAATCCTCAATAAATTCAATTTCTTCATCTACATCAGATGTATGACGATTCAAGCCAACTATAACACTTTGGCCAAAATTTTTCATATTCTCTATATGGCGCTGAAGATTTGGTAAGCCTGCCTTCAAAGCTTCCATATTTGGTAATTTGATATCCTTTTCAGCAACGCCACCATGCAATTTCAATGACAGTGTAGTCACAACAATTACCGTTGCTTTGGGTTGTAAACCGGCTAATCGGCATTTGATATCGAGGAATTTCTCAGCGCCGAGATCAGCTCCAAAACCAGCTTCAGTCACTACATAATCGGCATGAGATAGTGCCATTTTAGTTGCAATAACGGAGTTACAGCCGTGGGCGATATTCGCAAATGGCCCACCGTGAATAATAGCAGCAGTATTCTCAGTTGTTTGTACCAAATTAGGCAGAATGGCATCTTTCAATAATACGGCAATCGCTCCTCCAATACCCAGATCATGCACATAAAAAGGCGATTTATCCATTCGATAACCTAATAATATATTGTTAATGCGTTCTTCCAGATCTTCAACACTTGTGGATAAGCATAATAAGGCCATAATTTCTGATGCAGGCGTAATGTCAAAGCCCGCTTCCTGTGGAAGGCCATTGGTAGAACCACCAAGACCTGTAACAATTTGACGGAGCGAACGGTCATTCACATCTAAAACGCGTCTCCATACAATTTGCGACAATGCTTTATCTGTATTGCGGTTTTGATATTGGTAGTTATCCAATAAGGCCGCAATCATATTATTTGCAGAAGTAATAGCGTGAAAATCTCCGGTAAAATGAAGGTTGATATCCTCCATTGGCAATACCTGCGCAAAACCGCCGCCAGCAGCACCACCTTTCATTCCAAAACAAGGTCCTAGCGATGGTTCGCGTAGAGCAACAATTGATTTCTTACCTATTTTATTCAAACCTAGTGAAAGCCCAACGGAAGTAACGGTTTTACCCACGCCGGCTTTATTTGGTGTAATTGCAGTAACTAAGATTAGATTAGCATTTTTAGCTTGACCTTCGTTTAACTCATCCAATGAGATTTTGGCTTTGTATTTTCCAAATTGGATTAGATTATCAGAATCAATGTCAACTTGTTCAGCAATGACATTAATATGTTTTAAGTCAGCTTCACGAGAAATTTGGATATCGGCTTTCATCAAAAAATAAGGTTTATCAAAAAATAAATTGGTTAAAAATTGGTAATAGCAACTTTAGTTAATCAATCCCGAAAAAAAGTTGACAAATGTCACCTTTCACCTGATATTCCTAAGCACACGTATGAGGTGTGCGAAAACAGCATTGGGTTTGAGAACTTTACAAGACAAAGCTATTGGAGTAGAGGCTGTTATGAACTGATTTAAATCAATAAATTGCTCGTTACTAGCTATTTAGTTAGGTTATGCCTTCGGTTTATTCATGGAGAATTACTCTACTAACAAAGGTTTTCCCATGTAGACAAGGGAACGGCCTCGGGACAACTTGGACTTTAAGTACTGGCCAGTCATTAAGTGTAATTAGTCAGGGGATTCGTTTGTTAAGGAATTTATCTGTTCCTTCGCTTGAAAAAGATGAATGCGAAAGCTGCTAAAATAAACAAACCGACCAGGTACGCTCCAATTGTTGGAACAGCTACGCTGATTTTAAACTTGCCATTAATAACATTCAAATAATAATAAAATACAGAAATCAAACCGAAGACAAATAATGTGATAGTTAGTATCGCTGGAACGGAGATTGATATTTTGTATCTCATAATAATATTGATTAGTTAGATTATTCTAAGATAGTTACTAATCCAACAAAAAGTTTATGTCAGCTGCGGGTGATGGGTAGGTTTGAAGTTTAGTTTTCCTAATTTCGTTCTGCCACGTGGGACAAAGACGCGTTTAGAAAACCGCAGCCGTGATAAATGTTACCAACAACCATAAAAGCGCATTGAGTTACAATAATACAAGCGACAAGGAATGAATATTGAACTAATATACAAAGACAAAACAGTTGTAAGAATAAATAGTCTCACTGAGATTACTTACAACATTGCTGAAATTGTGAATATTCAATTCATAAACTACTCTGAAGAAGATATTAGATTAATAGAGAAACTTTTTGAAATAGATGCCACTATACTCAATAGGGGAAATGACATTGAAATTAGTTCTCATTATTTAGAAAATGAAAAACAAATCGCAGTTAATTTTTCTATTCCATATTTTAATTTAGAAAACCACATCAATGAAGAGATGATTTGTTTAATACTTAAAGACAAAACATTATTCACATTTATAGCTGTTGACTTCGATGAATTTATACCCGAGAAACAAAGAAAATCTTATTTTGAAAAATTTAGCGGATTTAAAATTCCAGGTGATTCCTACCTATTATTATTGATAGGCTTTATATCAGACTACTTTGCAGATTTGACTGAAATCGTGTCAAAAAAAATAAAAACAAATTATTCGGATATTCTACAGAAGAAAAATTTTTCTGAACAAGAATTAGACAAGATAACAACCTATAGTTTCAACAACTTAATAATTAAAGAATCTATAAACGAGTTTAGAAGGATTCTGCATTTATTCAGAAAGAGCAATAAATTAAGTAACGAAATTAAGGAAGGGTTATATTTTGAGCTTAATGATTTGTCGGTAATAAATGAATACATCCAAAACAATTTTGAAAGATTGGATGACATAAAAGAAAACATATCAAGTAAAATTGACCTGGAACAAAACAAGATATTCAAGACACTTACTATCATAACCGTATGTATTTCACTGCCCATGTTAGTGGCAGGAATTTATGGAATGAACTTTAAATTCATTCCTGAATTAGAGTGGAAATGGGGTTACTTCTATGTGATCATCTTAATGGTTTTGAGTTTTTCCGTCCCTTTAATCTGGTTCAAACGAAAAAAATGGTTCTAATAGCAGCGGCTAACAATTGCCAAAACGTTATGCACTATAATAATTTACCGAAACAATCAATATCATGAAAAAAGTTTTACTAGGACTCTTATTTACAGTTTTTTCAATTACAGTTTTTGGACAAACGAAACAGCTCCAATCGAAAAAAGAAATTGACTCATTTTGTCAAACATTTCTTACCCATTTAAAAGCGAATGACGTGCAAAACGCCACAAATTATCTTATGAATTATTGGATTGAGCACGGAACTGAAAAACAAAGAAGCAAACAATCATTTGTTGCCTATTTACAAAATATCACTAAGGAAAATGGAAGGGTGATTTCCTATAAATATGTTGGTGAAAAACTGGACTTAGATGTTTTAAGACGTAGCTACAACTTAAGTTTCAAAAATAAATTAGTTGAGATTACGATCTGGTTTAACAAAACCCAAAAAGGATGGACGGTTCATGGCTTTAATGGATAAGTAACGCAGGGCGACTATTAATTACAACGCACAACATGAGCTGGGTTAAAAATCAAGAAAAAAGCACACGATTTTCAGCATAATTCTTCTTGAACGGTTATTAGATGTCGTGATAACTATCTGGATTTAGTATAAAAAAGGCTCCTAATAAGGAGCCTTTTAGCACAAGTTCTAAAATTGTAGTTGATGAAGAAAGATTTTAATTCTATCCGTATTTAAACCACTCAATAAAGCATTCTTTAAATGAGTTGCTGACAATAACATCAACCAATAAAACTCTTAATTTTTGAAATTCTTATTTGGAGTTAGATAATATTGACCTGCAGCCACATTAATAATGCAGTTAAATTGCTTGATGATCTCAATTCCTAAACTCCCATCCCCTTCTCTCGACCATTTTTCATCTCCATCCCTGAATTCCTGAATGGTACCCTGGAAATTGTTAATTTGTTTATCACCTAGCTTAAGATGGTTAAATACACCTTGGACAGACGGAGTTCTGTGTCCCATACTGTTGTTTATTCCTTTATAAAGCACTTTAAAGTCTTTCAACAATTCCAGCTGCTTTACAGAAGGTCCGTATAAAATCACCGGATAACCGGCACCGGTATCAAAATGCAGTTTGCTTTCAAACTTCTTTCCGTTATTGAGTTCTAAATCAGCTGTTATAGAAGGAATACCAAGAGAATAATCTAATGGGATGATGGCTCCATTTTCGGGATATTGGTAGGATCCAAAACTTGACAATTTGATCACTGAGCGGTCAAAATCAATTTCGGTGATAAATTTTCGAAGTAAATTACCTCCCAATAAGCCATCCAGATCGTCCATAAAAGAAGGGAATAGACCTATGTTTTGGTTGGGAATTGAGGTTGAACCAAATTTCAGCTCATTTCCGGATGATATGTTGATCTCATACCCGCCCCCAACAACATTGGTTTGCTGCTGTCGAGCGACCTTCAACCCTATTTCATCGGCAACTGCCTTTTTCATCCCCATCCCGTCGGCTCCGGTGTCAAACATAATGCGCAATTCGCGATCGCTATTATTTACTTTTACCTTTATGACGATCCGATTCCTGTCTAAAACAAAAGGAAGTTCGGCAACCAATTTTGATTCCTGGCTCAGATCAACGCCATATAATTTATCAAAGAAGCCAACTCTTTCGATTTTGCCCTCCGCATCCAGGTAAATAGTAGATTCAAAAAGCTGCTCATTAGGATAGCTACATTTAACGATCAGCTTACTTCCATTTTTATCCCGTTTCACCTTAACCAACTCCAACTGATCAACCAAATGGTTGTTGAATATGCCGGCTAGCATGTTGTCAGTAAATTGTGGTGATGAAAAAATCCCGATAGCGAAGGATTTTGACAGTCTTGTTTTGAACAAATCGGTATTCTTTTCTTTAAATGCTTGCTTTATTCCCTTAATTATTGATTTAGGATTTTCCCCGGCAATACCATTAAAGGCAAAAGCAACAAATAAAATAAGTGCTAAAACTCGTTTAATTATTCTGTTCACTAGCATGTTGAAAAAATAAAAAGTAAAAACCCAGACCTGTAGTCTGGGTAATTAAAGCTAAAATAGTATTGAAAAATCTTCTTAATGAGCTGCAGCTCTCTTTTTCGTTTTAAGAGCCACGAAAGTAACCTTGGCTTCATCATTCTTCATTTTCTGAAGTAAAGTTTCGGCATCGGCCAGGTATTCGTCATTGTTTTTCTTCATCTCTTTGAGAACGGTAGTTTGCTGTTTTATGGCTGCCTTTTTATCGCCAAGGTTATACAATGCCGTATTCATGGCGTTAGTATAATAGAAAGTAGCCGGACTGAGTGTTTGAGCCTTTTTATACAACTTCATCGCCAAGTCTTTATCCTGCTTTTGAGTAGACTGCTTTAAAAGTACAGCAGCATAACTTGCACATGCATTTGCGGCATGGACAGAATCGAGTGAAGGAACGTGTTCAGGGGCATTTTTATCGATGATAATAAGACTCTTATTTATGGATGAAGTCTGATCTGCGGGCAAAACGAACCTGGTAATAAATTCACGACTTGCCTGTAAAAGTTGACTACTATCGTTTGTTGCAGAATAGACTTTCATTTTGATTTCCAAAATCTTTTTATCTCTTTTCGATTCGTTCAACACAATAGCGCCCAGTTCAGCAATTCTCTTGTTTAACAGATCTTCCTTTTCAGCTTTCGACAATTTGCCACCGCCTATATAATCGAATGACTTATCGAACTCCTTCATTAATTCACGGTCGAAATCTGCAGCAGCAAGACCATCCTTTTTGCACAGCAGCCCATCAATTGTTTTATAGTTTTTAACCAGGTAATCATATACTTTAGCACCTCCCTTAAAGTTTTCAGCTAAAAAACACAATTGATCATTGGTAGGCTGTTGTGAGATATATTTATTGAGGTACTGCTCTAAAGGCCGGCTTACCATATTATTATTCCTTTCAGCCACTAAACGTTTAATATAGGTCTGTAGGAAGGCCTCATCATAATTTCCCGAGTCAAATCTGGCCGTCATTTCCTTTAGGCTGAGTTCGGTTTTGCCGGAAAATTTATTTAGCATTTTGTCGCCTAAATCTGCAAACATTGAAGCTGGCATGGAACTTTTCGATTCCCCAACAAGGGATTCATCCGCCGGATTAATGAATAAATAAGTAGGGTAAGAACCAACCATATATTTCTTGGTAATAGCAATCCCTTCACCCTTTTCGGCATCAATTTTTACGTTTACAAATCCTTTGTTGAATTTCTCTCCAATTTCAGGTTTAGTAAACACTGTTGAAGCCATAGCTTTACATGGACCGCACCAACTGGTATAAACATCCACAAAAATGGGCTTATTTTGTTCTTTTGCCTTTTGAACAATTTCCTTCCATGATGTATGTTCAAACTCAATGCCTTGAGCCCAAGCGCCCATCGCACTAATTAATAGTAGAAAGCTTAAAATCTGTTTTTTCATTTTTTTAATTTCAAAAGTGATTTGCATATAATTAATGGCCAACTCTCTTTTTCATTTTATAAGACACGAATGTAACCTTGGCTTCATCATTCTTCATTTTCTGAAGTAAAGTTTCGGCATCGGCCAGGTATTCGTCATTATTCTTCTTCATCTCTTTGATAACGGCAGTTTGCTGTTTTATCGCTGCCTTTTTATCTCCAAGGTTATACAATGCCATATTCATAGCGCTAGTATAATAGAAAGTAGCCGGGCTTAGGGTTTGAGCTTTTTTATACACCTTTATTGCTAATTCTTTATCCTGCTTTTGAGTAGACAGCTTTAAAAGGCCGGAAGCATGAGATAAACAGGTATTTGCTACAAAAGTCGAATCGATTGGACCAACAGGTTCAGGAGCATTTTTATCAATGATAATAAAACTACGACCTATGTACGTAGTCTGATCAGACGGTAAAATGAACCTGGTTATATATTCCCTTTTTGCCTGTAAAAGTTGAATACTATCCCTATTTGCATAAGAGAATTTTAGTTTAGCATCCAAAATATTTTTATCTCTTTTCCAATCCTTTGAAACAACAATAGCTATGTTACCTAAACACTTGTTAAACAGCGCTTCCTTTTCAGCTTTCGGGAGCTTAGGTCCTGTTGCCACCTCGATTAGATTACTGGTCTCCTTCATTAATTCACGGTCGAGATTTGCGGCTGCAAAGCCATCCTTTTTGCACAGCAAAGCATCAATCGTTTTATAGTTTTTAATCAGATAATCATATACCTTGGCATTAACCAGATAATTAAACATATTATCATTTCCGCTAAAGTTTTCCGCTAAAAAACACAATTGCTCATTGCTTGGATGCGCTGACATGTATTTATCCAGGTACAACTCTAAAAGCTTACTTACAGACTTCTCAACCTTTAAACGTTTTATATAGGTCTGTAGGAAAGCTTCATCATAATTGCCCGAATCAAATTTGGCCGTTAATTCCTTTGTGCTGATTTCGACTTTGCCTGCAAACTTATTTAGCATTTTGTCGCCTAACTCTGCAAAAATTGAAACTGGCATAGAACTACCCGATTGCCCAATAAGGGACTCATCTTTAGGGTTAATGAATAAATAGGTAGGATAAGAGCCAACCTTATATTTCTTGGCAATATCAATCCCTTCACCCTTTTCGGCATCAATTTTTACGTTTATAAATCCTTTGTTGAATTTCTCTCCAATTTCGGGTTTAGTAAACACTGTTGAAGCCATTGCTTTACAGGGACCGCACCAACTGGTATAAACATCCACAAAAATGGGCTTATTTTGTTCTTTTGCCTTTTGAACAATTTCCTTCCATGATGTATGTTCAAACTCAATGCCTTGAGCCCAAGCGCCCATCGCACTAATTACTAGCAGAAAACTTAAAATATGTTTTTTCATTTTTCTTAATTTAAAATTGGTTGGCTTCCTATAAAATTATTTTAGACTCTTTAACAAATTGTACAATTACTTTAGCCGGTATAGCTAAGGTTGTAGTACGGCAAAACCTGGCAATGTTTATTCCGTAGAAAACTCCATTGGCACCATATAAAGGCCCTCCACAATCGGCAGGATTTAATTTTCCATCATGAACCAAAGCCTCTTTAAAATTATCGCGTCTTTGGCTTTTTCCTTCTCTAAAGTGATCAAAAGAAACGTTAGGCGCTACGTAATAATGTTTAAGAACAACATCCCTGGTATAAGTGCTGCCTGACTTTTTAGTGTATTGAAGGCTGACCGATTGATCAATATCATACTTAGATAATTCCTTCGACAAGCCATCCACAGTTAGGATCGACTCGTTATTTATCCTGGTTAACACATCGCCGATCGCTATATCATTTTCACCTCCCTTCGCATTTTCAGTCTTAGCGTTTGTCCTTTCAGGATAAAGCGCGGTAACTGAAATCTTGCGCGTATCCGTATTGAAATTGACTCCAATACCTAAAAAAGCGGCGGGCGACTTGGGTATTGCTAAAAAACAGTTGCCCAGAACACTCATTATACCTTCATTTTTCGGTCTAGGTGAAATTAAAAAGTTGCCAACTTCTTCAAAAGAAACCGAATCGGTATTGATTGACTGAAGAGTAACGCCGCCATTTATTTCCATGGAAACTTCCAAAAGGGCCAAGTCGTTCTTTTCATCACGATTAAGCACTTTGGCACTAACAAACTTCCCTGAAACCACTTCAATAATCGGATGCTCGCTTAATTCAGAACTTTTGGTAATGAAGAAACTTTTGCCCTTTAAGTCTGATTCGGGAAATAAGCCCTTCAAATTGACCAGGGTACTCAATATCGACACCTTTTGAACCGAATCTTTTACCGCAAATACTGTTTGCTGAAATTCTGCAGCCTGTGCCTTAAAGCTTGAACTTAATGCTGCTATTTCAGGAACAGGTTTTAGCATCTCCGCTTTCTTATCCGGTGAAAACTTATCTTCAGGAATAAAGGCGGTATGATTTTGCGGAGACTGCAATGCTGTCCAGTATTTTCTGAAAACATCTATAGGGGTTTCGAAATTCTCCTCTTGGCCATCTCTGATGCGGCTATGTATGCCAATCACCCTTCCTTGTAGATCAAAAAGTGGCCCGCCGGAATCTCCTGGCTCCATTAAACAAGTGTTTTGTATATACCCATTTTCATGCAGCTTGTTAGAAATATATCCAAATCGCACCGTAGGATTATTGAGTCCCAAATTACCGGGACAAGCTATACTGAGGCAGGGTACATTGTTTTCAAGTAGTGAAGACCAGCCCATTTTCGCAGTCGGCCATTTGCCTTTATCGGTAATTACCAGCATGCCGGCATCAGCACTAACGATCACACCTAAACCTTTGGCTTTAACTTGCCGACCATCAGGGAAATTTACCAGGTAAATGGCATTTGGTGTTACAGCATGTCCTGCAGTAAGAATATGTCCCTTTTTATCCACCACCACACCACTGAAATTGCCGCCAACTCCGGTTTGTAATTCGGAATTATACGCGATGATGCGCACTGATGCATTATAGGCCTGTTTAATGCCTTGCTTAACTTCGGCCTGCAATTGCTCAACATTCAAACTGTTATTTTGAGCAAATGCTGGCTTCAAAATTTGCAGGCAAATTAAAAATGCAAATAGCTTTTTCATGTGGTTCGTCAATTGCAAAAGGTTACTGATAAATCTATTTGGTTCCTAAAACGGCTTCCGGGTTCTTGCTTAATTCAGAAAGCAATAACTCTTTCAGTTTAGGATTCGAAGGACGAGGAGCATCAACTGTTACCACGTTTCCTTTTTTGTCGAATACCATGAATCTTGGAATTGCCTTAATGTCATAATCCTGGGTGATTTTGCTCCATCCACTTGCAAAAAGTTGAACGCCTTCCAAGTTCATGTCCTTCACCATATTCTTCCATTTCTGTTTGTCTTTTTCTTCGTCAAGCGATACTGAAATAAAGACAATATCTTTTCCATGGAATTCTTTTTCCAGCTCTTTTAATGGAGGGATCTCCTGTTTGCAGGGACCGCACCAAGTGGCCCACACATCTACTAATACCACTTTTCCTTTAAAATCGCTCAATGAAACCATTTTATCGTTCTGATCAGCATAAGTGAAATTGGCCGCCGGCTTGGCTCCGGTTTCAGCGGTATAGTATTTCGTATTCAGTTTTTCAACTGCCTTTTTTTGATATTCAGATTGAAAGTACTTACCGTATGTCTCCACTATCGCTTGAAACTGAGCATAGTTTTTCACTTGCTTCATCGCTAAGCCAGTGCTCAGAACATATGCACCTTTTACCTTGTCTGAATTAAAGAAGGTCAATCTATTGTCTAAGGTTGACCTGCCTTGCACCGCATAATCAGCATACAAGTCCATGAAACGCTTACCATAAAGCATTCGCAATACCTCGTCATTGTTAAATTTATCCTTAGAAACAATGGTATTGTAATAAGGGATAAGCTCTTCTTTCTTAGGATATTCAAAACGCGGTGATCGCATAAAGTTCAATGCGTAAAGGTCCAGATCATAACCCGTCACCTTTTTCATTAACTCATTGAAGCCGGCATTTTTGGTATTGATGGTTTTTCTGAACTCTTCGGCTTTGGCCGCAACGTTAGTAAACTCCGGAAAGAAATCACGATAAGTGCTATTGTTGGCAAAGTGAAGGGATTTATTCTTCAGGCTTTCCGTCTGTTGAATCCATGATGACAGAATGGTGTTTTCTGGAGTTTGCTTGCCTACAAATTTCATGGATTTATTATAAATCGAGACCTCTGCTTTATCTCCTTTTTTAAAATAGATCGCAAATTTACCTCTTGAAAAGTCCGGCCATCCAATTACATAAAAACCCTCATATGCGGGAGTAAACAAAAAGCCAAATGAACCATCTGCTGCCAGTTTGGTTTTGGCCACTTCAACCGGCTCTCCATCCTCAATAGCGAACAAGGTAATGTCCTGATCATGATAAGCATCTGACCCTACTGTCCCCCGGATCTCATTCATTTGGGCAAACAAGGTGCTGCCCAGCAACATAGCCAAGGCTAGCATCACTAATTTTTTCATATTTTATTTTATTAACCTGCGGTCAGGTTCGGTTTATATTGATTGGCAAAAACAACAGCGGCCCAAAGACCGCAGTTGAAATAATGAATAAAATATTCTGATCAAACAGACATTATGAATGAACTCTTAGTCCACTATAATGATCGTTCTTTTGAAAGTTCTTTAAGCAATAGTTCCTTTAATTCCGGTTGTGATGGTCGCGCAGAATTTGTATTCACAATTTTTCCCTCACGGTCAAATACCATAAAACGCGGAATGGTTTTGATTTGATAGAAATCCAGTAATTCATTTTGAGGGCCACCGAATAATTGAATGCCTCCCATTTTCATATCATTGATCATGGCCAACCATTTGTCCTTATCTTGTTCCTTATCCATGGTCACACTTACAAAGGCAATATCTTTATCGTGCAGCTCCTCTTCCAGTTGTTTCAAATAAGGAAGCTCTTGCTTACAAGGTGCACACCAGGTTGCCCAAACATCCACCAACACCACTTTGCCTTTAAAATCATTGAATGAAACCATTTTGCCATCTTTATCAGGGAAGCTGAAATTTTTACCCGGGCCACCCGATGACTTCAAATATAGTTTCAGCCCCAAATCCTTTACTTGTTGCTGAAGACCTGGAGATGTTTGAAGATAGCGGTCGTATTTCTTTACAAAATTCTCGTAGTTACGGTAATTCCAATTCTTTGTAAATGCCAGGTTTCTATTAAAAATATAAATGCCTTTTTGATGGTCAGTAGCAAGTAAATTCATTTTAGCATCCATATCCCCTTTAGCAGAATAATTCAAATATTGGTTAATGAACTTTTCACCATACATGATCGACAAAATATCATCATTAGGGTAGTTTTCCTTTTTAATGGTTTTGTAATAAGGAATCAGATCTTCCTCTTTGGGATGGACTTTACGAGGCGTTTGTTTAAAGTTAAGTGCATAATAATCCAAATCGAAAGTAGTCATGGCAGTCATTAAACGATTAAAATTGGCATTCTTGGTTTTAATCGTTTTTCTGAACGAATCCGCCTGAGCTGCAACTTTCGTAAATTCAGGGAAAAAGTCTACGTAAGTACTCGATGCAAAAGAATAAAGTGATTTTACCCTTATATTCTGCGTCAGATCGGTCCAGGATGAAAGAACGGTATTTTCAGGAGTCTGTTTACCGATAAACTTCATCCATTTGCCATCAATAGCAATTTCGGTTTTATCACCCTTTTTAAAGTACATCGGAAACTGGCCTTCCATTGCTTTATTAATACCTACAACAAAGAAACCTTCAGCCTCTGGATCAAACAAAAAACCAAAAGCCCCATCTTTAGATAACTTTGTACTAGCTACCAATTTCAAGTCACCATCTTCAATGCTATAGAGGTTGATTGCATTATCATTTGTATTTTTTGCCACCCCGCGAATTTCACTCATCTGAGCAAATGAAACTTTTGACAGCAATAGCGCGGCAAGTATTAAAACTTTTTTCATTATGATTTCTTACTTAATAATTCTTTTAAATAGATCTTTAGCAGGGGATTTGAAGGGCGCTGGCAGCATTTAGCATTTACCATTTTTCCTTCTTTATCGATGATCAAAAAACGAGGAATACCCGTTAAGCCTACTTTATTGAAAAACGGATTTTTTCTCATTCCCTCCTTCATGAGTAATTGCTCACCCTTGAGATCACGTTTCGTCAAAAACTGCTTCCACAATTCAGCATCATTATCGCCGGATAGAGAAACGAATACAATGGCTTCACCTTGCATTTCGTGCTCCAGTTTTTTAACGAAAGGAATTTCAGCCACACATGGGTGACAGAAGGTAGACCAAAGATCCATGAAAATATATTTACCCTTATAATCACTAATAGCAACGGTACTCCCATCAGGACGCGCGAAGGTAAATTCGCTCATATCAGTACCGGGCAATGCGTTGATAAAATTCTTTTTTCCTTTTTCAGCTTTTGCAAGGGCGGCATTTATCTTAGAAATAGATGTGGGGTCTTTTACTAAAGGCATCGCTTCTTTAGCTACTTCATTGATAGTGAAAACATCGCTTTCCAATGCAGCATAATCTAATAGATCAACGATATAATCTTCTCTTAATTTTTGGTTTTTAACTTCTTTGGCGAAGTCGGCAACCCAGGTATTTAATCTTTTAACATTTAATTTACCGGCTTCCATTTTGGCAAACATGAGCTCGGAAATGGTTTTAGACCAGCTGTAATAGTTAACGATTCCCGGTTCTAATTGAAGGTCCAAATCATCGAATTTAACTTTATTGATCAGCCCTGTTTCACCTACCACTTTAGATTCCATATAAGGACCGAATACCTTATCCAAATATTCACCTTGTGTATAACCTAATAAAATTTCCCGGTTACTTACCACCTCTGGGTTAGTTGAAGCATTGATCTCATTTACCCGGTTAGTATAAACCTGTTTTAACGTATATTGTGAATTTTGATAGTTGTATTTGTGTGTCAGGTCAACAAAAAACTGGTTTAACTGACCTCCCTTGCCACTAAAAACAAGTTTATTCTCTTTTACAGCAAGGCTAAGCTCATCGCCCGGATTTAAGAATACTTCAATTCCTCCTTTGAAACGCGGATCAGAGATCATCATGTTACAAAAAACAGGCTTTGCTAAATCAACCTCCAATGCAAAATGACCATTTGAAACGGTAGCCTTTGCCAGAAGTGTAGGGAAGGAACTCTTAATCCATACGTTAACCCCGCTCCCCTGTAAAGCATCTCCCTTAATTATTGTTTTAGCGCCTGGATCTGCTAAAACAGGGATAGAGCTACCCAATCCGCAAAATAATGCGGCATAAACCAAAAACTTCTTCATTAATGTTTTTTTATCAATTGGTATAAAGAAGCCGGAAGTCGAGAAACTTCCGGCATTAGATTTTTTAGCGCTCCCTGTAGTGCAAGCTTACAACCTTACCAAAACCGGTAAAGGTTTTATCCAACACTAAATCCCCATGAACAGTAGGAACGGTGAACATTTCCATTTTAGCATTTTTGTCGGCCGGTAATGCCGGATCATAACTACATACGATTAACTTATTATAGTCTTTATATTTTGTAGTTTTATGAAATGTCTGAAACTTCAAAACAGATATTTTTTCCGCACCCTTATCTAACATCAGTTTAGTGTTTTTTGTCGCCCTATCATATTCATACACCTTTCCATCAACGTTATAAAATATGTATCCCAAATCAGGGCTGATGGCAATTTGTTCTGCCTTATCAAAATCTGTAGCGGTCATCTGATCGTAATAATTTTGAGTTCCAGCGGGAAGAAATGCAGCCAGCCAGTACTGATTAGACGCATTTTTCAAAATAGCCACTACTTCCTTTGCACTTAGATAATAGTCCATGTAGATAAGATCCATTCCAATACTATAACTGAATTTTCTAGAAGCTACAACCGGATCCGTAAATGTTGAAACAGTAGCATTTGTAGAGATTGAATGCTTTACAAAACGTTTATTTTCCACATCAAATACAACACAAGTTCCATTGCCGTCATTTTCATTTATGGGTATAAATGGAGCTATTTTAAATAACTTTCCATTTAAATAATTAAGAGGTGTACTGAATCTAACCCCATACGTTTTGTCATAAAGAAAAAGATCCCCGTTGGCAATCATGTATGCACGCCCATTTAGCCCGCTTTTTCTTAATACATCATAATGAAAATTTTCAGGAGAAGCATAACCAAACACCTCATTTTCAATATTGTAATTGCTTGAGTAGCTGAAATTGTCCGGTTGAATTCGATTCGTTTCATGATCGGTTCCAACATAAATACCATAAGGCAGGTTAATGCCAGGGGCCACAAAAGGAGTACCCGTATCATAGGAATATACCATTAAGGGTTTACCTTTTAATTTTAAATCGGAACCTGTTTTAGCCAATAAGTCATTAATGGGAGTAAACGTAGTATTATCCAGATTAAGAGAAATCAAATCTAACTGCGCATTCCCATTAACATCAGTCATTAATAACCAACCTTCATTAATTTCATTTCTAACATTTAATTTAAAAGGGTGATCAAACCGAACTCCTGTTTCTTTATCTGTAATTCGATAATAAAACTGATAAGGATCTTGAGTCACCTTTAATGGAAATCCTTCAAACTCCAGATCTTTGGTAGTAGCTAATACCTTAATTTTTCCTGCATCGGTTCTATCAAAATAGGTCCATTCATAACTATATCGCGAAGGATCACCCTTGGTATCCATTGTATAAGACACCTCCGGTTTAATGGTCAATGGCTTTCCAAAAACGGCAGTAATTGTACCCGTTTCGCTAATGTTCGAAACTGTAACCTTATTAATATCATGATATTCATAGTTACCAAGATCCTTTTTGCAAGAGCTTGCAATAACTATTGAAGCGGCTAATAAATAAGAATATATTTTTTTCATGTTTTCTTTTATTTAAAACTAAACTCCCATTACTGAGCGTTGTTTCCCATTTTCATTGCCGTACCATCTTCATCTAAAATAATATTACTCGGCACCTTGGCTTTTTGCTCATTCAGGTAGCGTTGTGTAAATCTGCCATAAAACAAGCCTTCTCCTGGTGACATTGTATCCATGTATAGTGGAGTTGTACCGCAAATTTGACAGACCAAAAACAATTTCGTTCTGGTGAAATTACCTAAGAAATTGACATTCCAAGCCTTTGGCTTCAGCAGAGCATCGGTAACCATGAACTTTTTAGTAATACAGCTTACTACCTTTTTTGATGAATTCAAGCGCTGTTTAAATAAGGTATTAAAGTTCTCGTTAGGCACTAAATTAAAGATGATGTTTAACTCCTTATTTAACATATCAGGAGTGCGAATCAATCTTACGGGAATCGTGTCGTTAATGACATTCTTCTTTATGACAAATTTTTTATCTGCTGGAAATTCAAAATGGGTTCCTAAAAGAGCCGTTGAACTTGGGTCGATTTCCAGTTTATACTCCCGATCGTAACTAACCGGAGCACCTACCGTTGATACTACCACCTTTACAACAGAATCGGTATTTATTACCGGGGCAAAAGATACTGCAGTGGAATCCTTCGCAAGCCTGGTGTCTATTGCACCACCTGCTTCAGCAAAATAAATATTATTCTCTCCTTCATAGGTCATTAAACCCTTTTCACAAGAGATCAATGAGCCAACGAACAATAAAGCACTAAGTTGATATAATAATTTCTTCATGATTTAATACGATTAATGAAATTGAGATTCAGATTGTGGAAGTGGAACTACATATTTGCTTGCATCCATTTTAATTGCCGGAGCACCATCAACACCAGATGGGATAGTAGCAGCATTTGTTCTTTTATAATAGAAGAACAACTGACCCTCTCCAAAAAATTCCTTTTGATATTCTTTAAATATTTCATTCTGTAAATTAGGAACTGAGGTAAGGGGATCTAATCCTCTATTGGTTCGTACTGTCATTAAGTAATTCAGCGCCTGATTTTGATCCGGTTCACACTCAGCTGCGATATAGTACATTTCAGAGATCTTTAACAATGGAATAGTGTTTCTAAAACCAAAGGTCTTTCTCGTTATATCAGCATATTTATTAAATGTACGATAGGTTTTAGTAGAGGTAGCAGAAGGCACATCCCAATTCAACTTAAATCTATAATCATTTCCCCCTACCCCTGCACCTGTAGTAGGATCTACCTCAAACACACTTTTCAAAAGTTTATCAGTCGGCGAAAGGATTACGTTATCCTCCAATGATTCTAGAAACAAGATGTTATGTTCGGTATAGAGTGCAGTAGTATATGCACCCAAAATCATCTCTGTACTGAAAATTCGGTCGGGATTTACTTTTTCATTGCTGTTTGCCAGTGTTGTCCAGGGAAATTTTGAAGCGTTATCAATAACAGCCTTAGCCGCTGCCAAAGCAATGGCTTTATCTCCTCTGTATAAATTCACCCTGGCTTGTAAGGCTTTAACCGCAAAATAATTGAAGCGGTAATTTCTATTCATCATAGCATCAGTACTAGTAGTAGTCGACCTTACACCTAGGGTTATTACCGGGTCATTCACTAATAATTTTTCAGCATGATTCAGATCTGCTACAATATTTTTCATTACCTCATTAGCTGGCAGTAAAGGTCTCGCGACATTTTCTAGTTTATCATAATAGGGGATAGAAATTTGTGTCGAATCAGCGGTACTATACCTCGGGCCAAATAAGCGCAGCACGTCAAAATGCAGCATAGCACGCATGGCTATAGCCTCTCCTCTATAAATCGAATCCGTTTTCGCATCTATAATGCCGGGATTAGCCTCCAGGTTTTGTAAAAAGCGATTGATGTTCATAATAGTAGAGTAGGCGTCGCCCCACACATTACTCATTCTACCCGACACTGGACTTTCAGCCCAATTATATTGTGAGGCTGAATAAAAAGTTCCATTTAGGCTGCTGAGGTTATATCGCTGCCCCAACACCTCCACAGTACTTAATGTCAGGTTCTCCCCATATAAGTTAGCGCCGGCCATTTTGACATACAAGCCATTTAAAGCCAGGTTTACCCCTTGTTTATTAGCAAAAACAGTTTCTTCCAACATCTTGTCTTCAGGCTTCACATCCAAAAAATCTGTACAAGAAGCCAAGCCCAATAATGTTGCAACCGATAGTATTAAGTTTATATAATTTCTTTTCATTATTCCTAGATTTTAGAATGAGGCCCTTAAACTGAATGAAACTGAACGGGCAAACGGATAATCTATACCTCTTTCACGTTTAACGGTAGAAATTCTCAAGATATCATTGGTATAAGCAGAAAAATTCAAACCATTCATACCCATGCTCTTAACCCACTTTGCCTTTTCGAAGGTATAACCCACACTGATCGATTCGAACGAAAAAACATTTTCCCGCTGTACAAATCGCGACGACATTTGAGTTGCATCTGTTAATGAAATTCCTTTAAACTGTGCTATATCACCCGGTTTTTGCCAACGTTCATAAAGGGCTCTTTTATCCTGGTTTAAAGAAAGTTGAGCATACGAAATGTTTTCAACTTTATTAAATAAGGCTGTATTGATGATATCTGCCCCTTGACTATATCTCATAGACATGTTAACATTGAAGCCTTTGATTCTGATAGAGTTAGTAATGATACCTTGAATAAGTGGATCTGTATTGCCAATAACCTGGGTAGCTGCATAATTATATTCGAAAGTATAATCCCCGTTTGGCATTAGGAACATTTCACGGCCTGTTGCAGGATCAATACCCAAAGACCTTGCAGCCCAGATAGCCGATGGACTGTTTCCATCCTGGAAGCGCATATAAGTTTTATTTGCCTCTTGAGTAGCATTTAATCTAGACAATGAGTTTCCAAACCCACCGTATGCGCTTGTGGTATGGCTTGCAGTTGCACTGATCGTCCAATTAATTCCGCTCTTAATGTTCTGGATAACATTATAGGCAAGCCTCATCTCAAAACCTTTCGTTGTAAGATTTCCTAAATTTTCCTGGTGACTAGTAAAACCTGTTGAAGAAGCATTGTCAATACTAACAACAATATTGTTTGTGAACTTATTATAAAACTGAAAATAGCCACTCAACTTTTTATTGAACAAACTGAAATTAATACTGTTACTCAGCTGAAGGGTCTTTTGTGCTTTAATGTCAGGGTTTGCAACCGAAGTTAAAAATAATGCCTGTCCAAATTTGTTATAGCTTGAGGTATATGTATAAACAGAGGATGAAGCTACACTTCCAAAGTTTTGATTACCCGTAACTCCAATATTTGAACTGAATTTTAAATTATCTATCCAGGAAATACCTTGCATGAACTTTTCACCGGAAAGATTCCATCCAATACCAGTTGAATAATAAGGCGCCATCCTATTGTTGGTACCATAGGAGGTTGAACCATCTAAACGATAGGATGCATCAAAAAGATATCGTCTATCATAAGAATAGTTAGCAGATACCAATGCGTTAGCTGTTCGATATACCGTTTGTGAGGCTGATGGTTTACCTATACCTGAAGCTACACCATCATAGCTAAAAGCAAATCGAGGGTTTCCGTTAGATCCAACTGGGAAACCAACATAAGTGTTACCCAAAGAGCTGTTAAAACGGTGAGAAAATTCAGAACGGGCATTGGCAGTAATAGAATGCTTACCTAAAACTTTTCCAAAACTTAATAATGCATTCCCTGTATATGAAAGGCCTTCTGATTTACCATCTGTATACTTTCCTTTGAGAGTAAAATCAGTATTTTCATATATTGTATTGTCAGGAGAGGTAAATACAGTAGTAGAACCCTCGCTTTTAGCAATTTGAAAACCTCCGTCTAAGCGTAATTCCGGCAATAATTCAATCTTAACATTCGTACTGTTTGTAAGATCTAAACCTGTGCCTGTATTAAATGAGCCTACCGTAGCATTATATATAGGATTTGGAACGTTCAGTGGAAGAATGAAAGTCGAATTTAAAGCAGGGGCTCTGGTTTGCTCAAGCCATTTGGCGTCCGGATCCTTTTTATAATAAGGATTTTGATTTGCCCAGGTCCCGAAACTACCGTAAGGTGAAGCAGCTTGAGAAGTACCGCTTACTGAAAAGTTATTGGTAATAGATAACTTTGACTTGCGATAAGCTAAATTCATATTTCCGCCCCAGCCATTACGATTCGATCCTTTCATTACACCGTCTTGCTGTCTGTAATTAAAACCAACACCATATTGAAGATTTTGATCGCCACCGCTCACTGAAACTGAATTATTTTTAGTATACCCAATACGAACAGGTTCGTTTAACCAATACGTATTTACCCCTTGCTGAACCGCGGTAAGGTGGGTACTGTACGATTGATCCAAACCAATCTGATCTTCAGGAACGCCAGGATTAGCTGTATATCTTCCTGAAAGCTTTTCGAACTCAAGTTTTTCAGTTGAATTCATTAAATTATAGACGGTCAAATCAGGTGCTTCTACCTTAAAGTCATTGTTATAGGAAAATCGGAGTTTACCTTCTTTAGGTTTTATTGTTTCAACCACCACAACACCATTGGACGCTTTTGATCCATATAAAGCCGTAGAAGCCGCATCTTTAAGGATTACAACAGATTGTATACGGTTCATATCCAAATCAATAATGGTTTGAAGTTTGGTTTCAAAACCATCTAAAATGAATAATGGCTGATTGGGATCAGTGCCATATTGATCTTGTAAAGTCAAGCCTGCTGCCCCGGTTTTACCGCGAATTTCAATTACCGGTGTGCTGTTCGGATCCGATCCTTTTAAATTATTTTCAACAACGATAAAAGCAGGATCTAATGCTTTTAAGCTTTGAATTATATTACTGTTCCCGATGGCCTTTAATTGTTCACCGGTATAAGTAGCTGTAGCACCCGTAAACGTTTTTGCATCACGGTTAATACCCATACCGGTATAAACTACTTCTTTGAGGTTAAGTTCAGTAGGTTCAAGCTTTACCTTCATTTTAGCTTTCGCCGTTAACTGTAAGCTGCGATAACCAATAAATGAAAAAGTAAGGATCGCATTTTCTTTTACATTCTTTAAGGTAAACTGACCATCTCCGTCGGTTTGAGTTGCAAGGTTAGTACCTACAACTACCACATTAACTCCCGCTAGTGGCGCTCCTTTTTCGTCAATTACCTTACCGGTAATATCGCTATTAACTACTTGTTGTGATGATGTAGTCGATGAAGCCGAGGGCGCGCTTGCAGCTTTTATGAGGATGTATTTATCACTCACCTCATATTGAAGGTTCTTTCCCGCCAAAATTGCTTCCATCGCCTTCTCAATTTCCAGCTGCTGAAAGTTAACAGAAATCTTCTCTTTATCATTCAGCACTTTATTGCTGTAAAAAGGAATCAACCCTGTTTGCCTTTTAACTTCGGTGAGAACTCTGCCAATGCTTATATTATTTGCTTTCAATGTTACCTGCGCTTTAGGTTGAAAAGCGAAGGATGGCAAAGAATTACAAATAAAAAGCAACAAAGTTAGCCACACAATGAGTTGCCGACTCCGCGGTAATGTTTTCTTTAATTGTAAATTTTCTCCATTCATAATCGGTTACTTGGGTTAAATTTTGCTCATTTACGTATTAAGACAATAAAATTTGGCAATCGGGTGACAACATTTTTTTTTATTTGTACTTTTTTTATTCAATACAAAATCTGTCGGTTAATGAGCATTGGTATTGATAAGTATGACGAGATCTTCTGATTATGTCAGTTAATAGATTTGGTTTATTTAAGTCATTAATACACAATAAATAAGCACTTTTTTTGTGATTAATAATGGATAATTCGTTGCTACAACATCACTACAGTGCGCCTGTTGCATCCAGGCTTAGTGCTACTTTCTTGCTACAAAAAGGTCGATTTGTATTAGAAGTATTATAAATAGTATTGAGAGAAGTTTGGAATAGATTTTTATGGTTAATAACTGCTTGTAAACCATTGTAATAACAAAGGCCCTGCTGTTGAGTGAGGGCCTTTGTTATTATGATTATTATATGAAGAAAATCTTACATCCTTCCATTGTGGTAATTCCGTTTATAAAAAACCATTTGTATAAGTCGGGCGAAAGGAATAGTTGTTTTACTTTAAGAAAGCAGGCTTTTCTATTTATGGAGCATAATAATGTTGTTCTCTGTTACTTTGTACTTTAATTGAGAGGTGGCGGATAAATTCTGCAAAAACTGCTCAAGCGGTTTACCTTTTTCAATAGCGCCTGAAATACTAATGTCAGCACCCGATTCAGCCATAATTTTTACATCATACCAGCGTTGGACAATTTCATTAATCTCACTCAGATCCGCATTGTTGAAGAAGTATATTCCTTGCATCCATGAAAGCACTTGTTGTTCATCAAATGTACTTTGTGAGAATCCGCTAGCAGGAGAATAAGTGGCCATAAATCCTGGTTTCAGTAATGATTCGTCGCCCTTTGAATTTAATTTAACTGAGCCTTCCACCAATGCAACCTTTATGGCACTACTAGCATAACTATTTACGTTGAAAGAAGTTCCCAGCACCTGAACATCCAATGATTCACTCACTTTAACAATAAATGGTTTCTTCGGGTTCTTCGCTACTTTAAAAAAGGCCTCACCTTTTAAGTAAACCACCCGTTGATCTGCGCTAAACTCCAAAGGGAATTTTAATTCCGAATCAGAATTAAGCCAAACCTCAGTACCATCAGATAATTTGATTTTATAATCTTTAGTTCGTGGAACCACCAGGGTGTTATAACTCAATGCCTCTTTCTGATCCTTTAGCTCATATTGCAGTGTCCCTTGCTCATTGTGCAAAACAGCCATATTTGTGTTTACCGTTTTGCTTTTAGCAGTACGATCTAAAGCAATTGATTCTCCGGATGCTAAAAAGAGTTTTACTTTTTCATTTTTATAAGTGAGTTGGGGTTGTTGTTTATTTGAAAAATAGTTTTTTGCGACAAAAATAGAAACCATGACTAAGGGCAATAAGATGGAGGCCGCCACCAGCCATTTTTTAAATGGGATTATTTTAGGGGCTGAAGCTGGTTTTACAGGTTCCTTTATTTTTTGACTTATGTTGTCCCAAGCAGAGCTTTGGTCAATACGATGCAAAAACAAACTTGCCTTAGCTGTCTGATACGATTCTTTATAACTCGCATACAGTTCTGCAATGGGCTTATCCTCACTTATTAATTGCATCAATAGTTCTTCATCCTGGGTAGAAATATTTCCACTCAAGTGATCGAGGAATAATTGTTCAATATGTTCGTCCGGTAGGTTATGCATTATGCATCTTTTAGTATTAGATTGACAATTTAAACGTAAAAATGGGTGACAGAAGATTGTAAATTATTATTTAAATTCTACCATTTGTTCGCGCATTTTCAAAAAAGCTCTTTTGAGCTGAGTTTTTACGGTGTTTATGCTGATCCCCATTTCATCGGCAGCTTCCTGATATTTTTTGTTATCAAGTGCAACCGATGTAAACACTGCTCTGCACTGCTCCGGCAAGGTATTTAGCGCTTTATCCATCTGATATTGAAGTTCTTTATTTTCTAATAGTTTTTCAGCAGATTCATCAACAACTATGTAGGCTTCTTCCAATTCACCTTCTTTGAAAAGTTTTCTTTGCTTAATTCGATTTAAGCAAGTATTTCTGATGGCTGATTTCAGGTATGATTTTAAGGAGGTGTTAATTTGAAGATATTGCTTTTCTTGCCACAGTTTAACAAAAAACGCTTGCACAATATCTTGCGCCTCCCCCTCGTCATTTAACATGAGGAAAGCTTGTAAACAAAGGGGTTTATAGTAATTATCAAATAAACTTTTAAAACCTTTTGCCTCATCCGCAAACAACTGTTCTAGTATAAAGCTATCATCCATGCAATTTTGAAAAAGCTCAATTTCTTGGTTTATGTTCTGAAAAATGGTTGTTATACCTGTTAAAGCATACCATTAATGAAAAACCCCTTATAGGGGTTAATATAATACGTTTTATTAAATTGATAGAGATCGATACAAGTCTGTCAGTGAACTACTTCAGCTAACTGCGGTAAACCTCTTTGTTCAACACAAATATGTAGGATTTATAATTAACAACAAATTCTTTTTCGCCTCATTTAACCTAACATTAAATATGGGATAATGGTTTTCATTCATTATTAACTTATCAATATGGTTTATGCCGGCCTTGAATGGGTCCAGTTAAATCGGGATATCTTGACTTTTTTGGGTTTTGTCAAGAAAAAGCATCTGTGAATAAAGTATCTAAACTAGGCCAGTCTATCCCGATTTATCAGGAGCTATGAGGCCGGCCATAAAAACACAACCTAGATATCAAAAAATTAAGACCAATAAATCACTTCTGATTAAACGTCAAATTTAATTTTAAAACTGGTATAAAAACGCCCATACAAAACCCAATTGTACACTAGTTAACTATTTGATAAATATCAAAAAATGATTAAGAAATTGTTAAGAATAATTTAATGCCTTAGTTTGGTCGCCTGTCTATCTAAAAATTTTATTTATAGTTGCCATGGAAGCATTAATTAAAGCGTTAGCTGCATTAACCACAGTTTCTTCTGATTATGAAAAACAACTTAGAAATGTGATTCGAAAAGAGTATTATTTAAAAAATCAGATTTTAATTAGGGAAGGTCAGAAAATCGAAAAAGTCTACTTTATTGAAGAAGGATTTGCTGTCAATTATTATTTCAAAGAAGGTCAAAAATTCACTAGTAGATTTTGGCAAAAAGGCGACTTTCTATTTACCGCCTCTGATTTTATGAATGTAGCTAGAAGCACCGAATACATTGAAATGGGAGAAAATAGCACTCTCTACTCATTGGATTATGAAGATTTGAATGAAATTAACGAATTATTCGAAGCTGCTAAAGAAGTTGAAAGAAGGTTAGTTGCAATGCGCTATGAGTTTTATGAAGAAAGGATCCGCGATTTTCAAACGCTAAAAGGAGAAGAGCGTTATAAAAAACTAGAAGCCCAATTTCCCGATGTTATCCGCAAATCTGCATTACAAAACATATCCTCCTATTTAGGCATTACCAAGGAAACATTAAGTAGATACAGGGCTAAAAAGCATTAGCTTTTTTGTTATTCGATACTTTATTTATTGATAATTAGCATTTTATTTATTGACAAAAGTATAAATGCCCCAACAACCCAGTCTGTTAACTTTAAATCGTTAATTATCAAGCGATGAAAAAGCAACTAACCATCGAAATTATCAAAGCATTCCTGATTGTTCTGTTTCTCTATGCAGCAATTAGTAAACTGGTCGAGATTCATGATTTCCAACAAGAGCTCAGTAAATCGCCAATGCTACACGCAGTTGCCAAACTGTTAGCCATTGGAGTCCCAAGTATTGAGCTTTTTATCTGTTCATTATTGCTTTATTCAAAAACCTCACATACCGGATTTATTCTATCGCTTTTCCTCCTAACTTCATTTACTGCCTACTTAATTATTACGATTAATTACAGCACTTATGTGCCTTGCAGTTGCGGGGGCGTAATCTCTCAACTATCATGGAATCAACACATTCTTTTAAACTTCTTCTTCATCCTCCTATCCATTACAGGTATCCTCCTCTCCGCTTCCTTAAGAAAAAGTTTAGTTTGAAAAATCAAAAATATTGGCCAATCAGGGAAAAGCTGAAAACCTGTGAAAAGAGTAAGCATAAATTTTCATTAAGAGTTTTTATTGCTTTTTAAGAGTATAAAAGCATCAATAGCATGAAAAATTTAAAGATCACACTTGCCGGAGCGGCAATGGTAGTTGGCATTGGTTCCGCATTTGCAACCAGCGGAAAAGCATTGTTAGACCAATGTCCAAACAATGTAAAACCGGCAAATTGTAATGGCGGTGCCGTTGAATGTTGTTACATCACCACACCTCAGGGAACTCAAACCGTCTTCAGAGTTCAACCTTAATTGGAGTTGGTACAGGAGCTTGGAGTGAGAGGCTCCTGTACTTTTATTATTATCTAATTGCTAAACCCATGAAACACAATACAACCCTGTCAATTCTCCTGACAATAGTTACAGCCATTAGTTCAATTTTTATTTTGTACCAGTTAACTAACAAAAACGAAAAAAATAATGGTTTCAACAGAGTGTTCCTACATATAAAACTGAAAGAAGAAAAGGAAATTCAATTTAGTGATCTATATGATCAATTAGTAGGCTCCTATAACAATAAGCTATACTTCAAAACAAACGAACCCGGTACTTTTCTCATAACCGATAGTTTACTTGACAATCCTGATACGTTAACCATCAAACTCCCCCAATTAAATAACCTTGCTCCCGCCTATTGGACATACATCAAAAACAACCAAATCCATATTCTTGGCGGAAACGTTCCAGGCCTAATTACCTATAACCTTTTATCAAACCAGGTTTCTTTCAAAAGCCTTCCCTTCTATTTTACCAAAGGAATTGTTATATCCAATCAAACGGGTATCCTAAAAACAACTGATCCTAAGAGTAAACGCCAGGTGATGAAAAAGTATAACTTCATATCAGGTAAAAACGAAGCAGAAAATAAATCCTTATTTGCATCAATCGATGATGGAGGTTTTTCAAATGATGGAAGAATTATATCAGATGAACAGTTAAACCTTTATTACATCCACTATTATAAAAATGGGGTACAAAAACTTGATAACAACTTAAACACCATGGCCAGCTTTCATACCATCGATACCTGTACTACTTCACAAATAAAATTCACAAAAAAGACCGATGGCAACAAAACCGTATACAACCTAAGCGCCCCTCCGACCTATGTAAACGCAACAGCAACCATTTATAAAGACCGATTATATGTTCACTCTCTCTTAAAATCCGATAATGAAAACAAAGCAACCTTCCTCCAAAATTCAACCATCGATATGTACAACAAAACAACCGGAGCCTACCAAGGCAGCTTCCACATACCCAACAAAAACGGAAAACGATTAATCTCCTTCTACATCCACCAAAACAAAATCATCACCCTCTACCCCAACACAATAGTCCTCTATACAATCATAAAACCTTAGCGATGCCACATAACTCTAAAGCCTACCTTGCCTAACCGTGAAAGGAAAAAACTTTTATACTAGAAAATCTTTACCTATCCATTAAGATTATTAGAACAACTAACACATCGCATTCAAAAAAAGCACCATCATTCAATATTCACATAAGGAACCTTGGCCAATTCAGGCCAGTGCTGTATGGCCTAGAGGGGAATTGGACGCAGTTCCGTTGTGAATATTCGGTTTGCCTGACCGCGGAAGGCAACAACATTCATATTCATATATCTTTACTTTCTATGAAAAAAAGGATCTAGGCGTTCGAGAGTCTATCCCGATCTATCGGGAGCTATGAGGCCTACCATCATAACCTACTTTGCTATACCATTCATTTAAGCAAAACCATTCAATATTCCCGTAAGAAACCTTGGACAATTCTGGTCAAACACTTGTGCGCTGGGAAGACAAAACGGCGGGCCACGCGTAGGCCTTGCGGGAGGAAGCTTCGTTTTGTCTTGACTTTTTGGGTACTTTTTTGTCAAGAAAAAAGTACCTAAGCCCTCGGCCGGCTATGAGGCCGACCATCCGAACGATCAAGCACTTCCTCTTCATCAAACAAAACTCAAAAAAGCCGAACATCCCTGTTCGGCTCCTAAATCAAAACTTAAAAAATAAAAGAAAGATCATCTTTCATTCTGCTTCATTCCAGAAGCAGCAATCACATCCTCAGGAATAGGATAAATATACCTGGCACTATTCGGCAGCAACTCATAAAACTCACCCTTATAGTACCTTTTTAACGTATTAGCATATGCAGCATCCAGGTTCAAACGCCTTAAATCCGTCCAGCGCAAGCCACGGAAGATTAGTTCCTTCCTACGCTCCTGTAATACCAACTCCAAAGCTTCTTCTGCAGAATTAGATGTAAAAGGAACAAAACTGCTAGACTTGAACCGTTTCCTCATTAATGTATTCAAATCATTCATTGATTCTGTAACTCTGCCCAATCGAGCATGGCATTCAGCATGAATCAAAAACAATTCATCATTAGCAATACCTGCAAACAAATACTGAGGACTGTAACTTCCAATATACCTATAACTACCATTGGTATTTTGTGAAAAGAAAGCCTTAAAGCGCAAATCATTTGCTGAATAACTTTTTACCAGGTTACTATCCACCATAAAATAATCAGGGTAAAGAATATCACTATATGAAAGCTCACTGTAAAACACCATTTCCTCATTATAAGGTAAAAAAGGATTGTAACCAATAAAATCCAGCTGATTATAATCCAAGAGCGTTTGGTCAAGCTGCAAGGCAGCATCAGCATAAGTAAAGGCATTGCTATAATCCTGCATAGAAAGGTAAACCCGCGCAAGCAGCCCATTTGCAGCAGCTTTTGTAGGTCGGGTTTTATAAGTCTGGGTCAAAGGCAAAAGATCAATCGCACTTTTAAGGTCAGCGATAATCTGTTCATAAGTTTCCTTAACACTTGCCCTTGTTGACACCTCATTAATATCCGCTTTTAGTCGCAGGGGAATACCAGGGTCAGTGGCTGCAGAACTTTGTTTGTACACCGGAGCAAAAGCCTGGGCAACATCATAAAAAGTAAGAGCGCGAAAGAAAAGAGCACTACCCTTAACATTCTCAAACAACAAGGTATTCTTTTCATCTACAGCAATCTTACCTAACCCATCAAGCACCGTATTACAATAAAGAACCCGTTGATAGGCAAAGTTCCAGTCATATTCCGTTTGCCCCTCATAAATCTCTTTGGCCCATAGATAAGCATTACGATTACGAGCTAAGGCAAACTGCAGCGTCTGGTCACTTAGATAGTAATTATCAGCCCCCGTTTCACCCAGTGAAATAAAATTCGCATTCATCACCGGACTCGAATAATCCAGCAACTTTTGAAAATCCTCCAACGAACTCGGCACCACCAATGATTTATCCGACTTCTCATCTAGCCATTCCTTTTCACACCCCACCAATCCCAAAACAAGAAATATAATAACAGCAATTATGATTTTAGTTTTCATGTCTTCTATTCATTTTCATTATTTAATAACACTTATACCCCAGCTCCATCAATCACATAAAAGCACTTGCGCGTCGGCCAGACAAAACGGCGGGCCATGCGCAGGCCTTGTGGGCGGCAGCTTCGTTTTGTCTTGATTCTTTGGATACTTTCTCATCAAGGAGAAAGTATCTAGGCGTTCGGCCGGCTATGAGGTCGACCATCAGAACCTACTTTGCCATACCATTCATTTAAGTAAACCAATTCAGTGTCCACGTTAGGAATCTCAGCCTATCCACTTCCACCCTGAACCCAGGTCAGACAAAACGAAGGACCTTTAGGGCAGAACATCATTCGTCTTCATTCAATGTTCTCGAAAGGCGTCTCATCAGGTTCAGGCCTGTGTGGCATGGTTGCAGGCGAAGCCTATGCAACGCCGTCGTGAACATTCGGTCCGCCCGACCGCGGGAGGGCAAAAAGATTCATACTAAGCAGTCCTTTCACCTTAGCAACTAACCATCCTTTGATAACAATTAGCCCTTACGCCAAAACACCCTCATTCAATATTCGCATAAGGAACCTTGGCCAGTTCGGCCTTGTGCGTTAAGGCCTGCAGGCAAACTGGACGCAGTTCCGTTGCGAATATTCGGTCCGCCCGACCGCGGAGGGCAAAACGCTCATATGAACAATTACTATTGTCTAGGAGAAGATATCTAGGGAGCTAAAAACCAACTTTCACCCCAAAAGCAACACTCCTTGCCTGCGGTAAATACAAAGCCCCACCATTCGGCACCGCATCCGGATCAATCCCCTGATCATTAGCCCTCCATAAAATCCCAACATTATTCATATACACATACAGTTGCAGCTGTTGAAACGGCAAACCCGGCACCCGCTTCCTATCAAGCGTATAACTCAGGTTAATATCCTGCAAACGTATATGAGACCCATTTTCCACTAAAGCCTCCGATTTCAGGTAAAAGTCATCGCGACTTGCATTTAAAACCCCAGAAACCGAAGGCACTGAAGTCCGTTGCTCATCACCCGCTTGCTGCCAGCGCAAAGCATAATCACTATGACCACTCCAGGTAGCGGCTAATTGAGAATAAGAAATTGAATTGCGGCGGAAGAAATAACCAAGCTTGTAGCCAATATTAAAGGAAAGTTGAAATTGCTTATAACCAAATGTATTGCGTAATGCGCCTTGATAGGTAGGTCTTGCGGGGCCGTTATAAATAAGCTCTTCAGGCTTGGTATTTAAAATAGAAGCATAGTCAGTGCTTTTTTCACCATTCACATATCCCATAGGGTCGCCCGATTGAGTATCCAAACCAGCAAACCGGTAACTATACACACTATACACAGGTCTTCCCTGCATCGGAAAAATAGCAATGCCAGTGGAAAGAGCCGTATAGTTATAGGCAAGGTCTTCTTTGGTATAATGGGTGATCTTATCAGTAACATAGCTAAACAGCAGGGCAGCGTTCCATGTAAAAGCCTTATCCATAATACGGCTATTCAAATTCAGGTCAACGCCACTCCCACGCATCGATGCAAGGTTACCACGATAGTTCATCACCCCACTAGTCGGATCAGGATTCATATTACCTATCAGGTCTTTCCCCTGCTTCAGGTAATATTCAATCGAGCCATAGAGAACTCTATTCTTGGTCTCAAAGTCAAGTCCGAAATTGGTGATACCGATTTTCTCCCAGCGTAGCTCAGGGTTCGGCGGATTTATAATCTCCAGCGCCTGCATATATTTCAGCCAGTCATAAGTATAACGGGCAGTGGTATAAGCCGTAACCGTTTTATCAATATTGCCATTGTAGCCATAGGTGGCGCGAAGCTTCAGTTGCGGCAGCCAGTCAGGTTTGTAAAAAGGCTCTTTACTAATGTTCCAGCTCAATCCCGCCGACCATAATGGCACCGAACGCTGATTGGTAGACACTCCAAAGAAATTGCTCTGATCAATCCTTCCGCTGGCACTTAAAGTATAACGTTCTTTAAAAGTGTAGGAACCATTGGCATAAAAGGAACGAAAACGGTCCGTTTTAGAAGATTGGCCACTCATAGATGGGATAAAATTATAGTAACCGCTAGGCGTAACTCGAAAAGCCGAAGTATAATCCACCTGCTGTGTTTGCAGCGTTTCAGAATCATAACCATACACCCTGCTTTGTCTGGCTGTAACATCCAATTGCTTCACTTCCACTCCACCGATGAGAGACAGTAAATGCTGTTGGTTCCAGTCCTTAAGAAAATTCAGTTGCCCCCTTAAGTTCTGGGAATTTAAAGTGGAAGAACCCTGATCCAAAATCCCCCCTACAGGTATATGATGAACTAATGAAGCACCCGTACCTTCAGAAAACTGGTTAATCAAATCACGACTATAATAAGCACCCTCCGACTGCAAATTGGTCGAATTCGTAAAGGCACGCTCGTATTGGTATTTCAGTTCAGCATTGAAGTTTGAATTGAAAGAATACTTAACCCCGGCATTACTACGCAAATCATACTGGTCCGATTGGTTATTAGAAAGTTGTAGTTCCTCCAGCGGACGGTAGTTCCAGTCCAGGTAGCCATTTTCAATAGCACTGTTTACAAAACTTACATCATAACTTTTCGCAATCGCTAAGGCATTACCATTGCCATCAGCAAGTAAAGCATAAGGATAAAACTTCTTCCCACTATAGGCCGATGAAGAAGACATTAAACTGATACCCGGATTATTTAAACTCGCATTACTTTGGTTATAGTTAATATCAGCCTGCAACTCCAACTGCTTAAGAGGGTTAAATACCATCGAAGAGTTCAGCGTCACACGCTTATAATTATTGCGGGTTTCGTTCTCCTGGTTATGATCATATCCACCCGAAAAATAATAGCGAATAGAATTGCTCCCACCTTTTAAGTTCAGCGCATACTGTTGCTTAATACTGTTTTGAAAGAAATAGCGGTTCATATCATCCTGCACCTTTTGCCCCTTTAAAGCCTCAAACTGACTGTTCGCTTCAGCCCCACTGATCAGACCATCCCGCTGCTTAATCATCAGTTCCACCGAAGGAGAAAGCGCCGGATGTGAAGGCGACTGCTCAATAGAGGTATAATAACCCTTATTAAAAAGATGCTGTTCAAAATCAATAAAATCACTTGACGAGATCAAAGGCAAATAACCCAAATCCGGCTTTTGTCCAATCGAAAGATTTGATGTAAAGCCAATACTCAATAGTTCATCTGCTCTCCCCTTTTTGGTGGTAATTACAATTACGCCATTCCCAGCCCGGGTGCCCCAAATCGAAGCAGCCGCAGCATCTTTAAGCACAGTAACACTCAGCACATCATTAGGGTTAATATTATTCAAATCACCGTCATACGGAAAGTTGTCCACCACAATCAGTGGCTGAGAATTACCCATGATGGTACTCTGCCCACGGATACTGATAGTCGGAGCCCCAAATGAAGAACGGTTCACCGTTAATCCCGGCACAGCATACTCAAGTTTGCTAAACACATCCGTAGCCACCACACGATTCAGCAACTCGTTATCCACTTTAGAAAACGATCCCGTTGTCCGCTCTTGCGGTAACGATTGGTATCCAGTCGAAACCACCACCTCCTTCAGCAACGAAGAATTCTCCTTAAGCACGATCCTAAGATCAGTTGAAGGTACCCTGATAGAAACCTCTCTTTGCTGATAACCGATAAAAGACACCAATAGGGTAGCACTATTGCCAGTTACATTTAACGAAAAAACACCATCCCCATCTGTCGAAGTTCCATCCGAACTCCCCTTCAGCTGCACACTCGCCCCAGCCAAAGGCAAAAAATCACCATCAGCAACCACCCTCCCCTTAACAAGATAAGATTTCGTCTGCGCCCTCCCCGGCAACGAAACACAAAAAACCATCAACAGTGTTAATAGATACTTCATAGTTTTATAGATTTAGTTATTTAATAATTCACACTCCAACGCCTATCAGTTCGACAGCCAGTCGTAACTGCTCTCCATGGCCATTATGACACAACATCGTTCGTATCAATTCAATATTCACGTAAGGAACCTTGGCCAATTCCGGCCAGTGCTGTAGGGTTGTAGGCGAATTGGACGCAGTTCCGTCGTGAATATTCGGTCTGCCTGACCGCGGAAGGTAAAAACCTCCATATACTTAAGACCCAGCATTTTTAGCCGCCATTCTCTACTCCCTTAGGCTAGCTCAGCGTGTAGGCCAGACAAAACGGCGGGACAAGCTTAGGCCTTGAGCGAGGAAGCTTCGTTTTGTCTTGACTTTTTGGGTACTTTTTTGTCAAGAAAAAAGTACCTAGGCCTTCGACCGGCTATGAGGTCGACCACCAGCACCTCTTATGTAAATCAGTATCCCAAAAGCAAAACCTTCAATCCTCAATAACCAATACTTCCATCTCCTCCTCCACAACCTCCAACCCCAACCCAAGCCTTGCAAGCTCAACCCGTACCGCCTCAACATACCCAAGAGCACACTTCAACTCAACATCAACAGGAACCAGAATCCCTGAGCGATCAATAATCCCACGCCTATTATATTGCTGCAATACCTCAATAAGACCAGATACAGGGCGATTCCGCAACTTCAACCCGAAATAGTTGCTCTCCAGTTCCGACTTACCCCCAACCGAAAAAGGAACCCTACCAGTAGCAACCAACGCCAAACAAGAAAGCCTACGCTGTTGCAACGAAGCCCTTAAAGGAAAAAATCGAGAAAGATCCTGACGCATCGTTTGTGTTAAGGTCTTAGCATCCGCACCAGGTAACTGTAGCTCATAACAAAACGTAGCCGATTGCTTCAATGAATCCCAGGCAGTAGCCGTAGCCAGACTGTAGTGCAGATTGCCCTTAGTTTCAAGTATTGTTTTCCAGAGAGGAAAAGTCTTAGCAGCACTATCAGAAAAAGCAATACGAAACAGCATTTCGACTGAACAGTTCGTGGCAATGATCTTTCCCTGCTGTTGGTCGTTTTTTGCAGGCTGAATCAAGCACGAGCTAGGCTGTTCATCCTTATAACCACTAATAGCCGAAGAGTAAAAAAGAGCAGTAGCAGAAATAGCTACAGATTTAGAAGAAGACGAAAACTGGTAGTTCCCATTAATAAAAGCGTGGACATTGGCAGTGTTAATTTGCTCCTGGTTGGTAATAGCTCGCACAATGCCCTTACCATCAATCCAAACATAATGCGGCAGAAAACGCACATTGAACAACTCCCACAAGGTATTATCATCAACTATTACTGGGATGGAAAGCGGACGCGTTTGCTTAATGCGTTCAATGAATTTGGCGGCCTTTTCTTTGCCCTCATTGTTCACCATTAAAAACTGAACCTTCGAACCAAACCCACGCTGCAACGAATCCATTTTGGGAATAGCCATGGCACAAGGCGCACACCATGAAGCCGAAAAATCAAGGATGATGGGCTTACCCTTAAAATCAGAAAGCTTGGCCGAACTTAACGGAAAGTTGATTAAAGTCTTAAAGAAAATTTCAGGTACTTTACTGCCCACTTTAATTTGGGCAGGCTTAGCCTCCAACGGCTGACTGGAAACCGACACCACCAGGCAGCAACATATAAGGCAAATGATTAATGATTTTGAGTGAACTTCTCTGATAAGAAGAATATCAGAGGTTGTCTTTTTCACAAAACTTTTAGGTAATAGCTCTCCCCTTAAGTCTACTTTTTCATTCATAGCTTTTAATGTTTATGTTGAAATAATTGGTGAATAGCTCACTTCCTTAACAATAGAAGCACCTGAGTGTCGGGAAGACAAAACGGCGGGCCACGCGCAGGGTATGCGGGAGGAAGCTTCGTTTTGTCTTGACTTTTTGGGTACTTTTTTGTCAAGAAAAAAGTACCTAGGCATTCGGCCGGCTATGAGGCCGACAACATTAGCATAACCCGTTAACACCCTTTACTACCAGCAAACACCTTGAATACTTTAAAACTATAAAGCAAAAGAAACGAACAGTTGTACCGTACCGAACCACAACCGGTTGTATCTTACAACTTATCAGGTTGTTTTTTACATTCAGTTAAAATTTTATATTTGATACCATGGAAACATCATCACCTAAATCTCACATTGGCCGTAAGATCAGTCGCATACGCGAACTTCGTGGCATAAAACAGGAAGCTTTAGCGGCCGAATTGGGCATCAGCCAGCAAGCAGTTTCAAAGATTGAGCAGAGTGAAATTATTGAAGATGAAGCCTTGGAAAAGATTAGTAAAATATTGGGGGTTACTTCAGAAGCTATTAAACATTTCACTGAAGAGTCTTTAATATTTCATATTCAAAATATGTATGATCATTCATCGGCTTACACCTACAATAATCAATGCACGTTTAATCCCATTGATAAAATTGTAGAGCTGTATGATGAGAAAGTTCAATTGCTAGAACGTTTATTAGAAAGCGAAAAAGAGAAGGTCGAGCTTCTGAAAAAGCAAAACAAGAGTTAAATCCCAAAATAAAAATTCGAAGATAAACTACATAATCATTATTGAACTTAACTTCATTAGAGCTATTTACAAAGTATTGAATTGAAGTTCTATTTTTGAACGTTTAAATCATAGCTTACATTTACACAAATCAATTAATTGGATTAAATACAGCTGGTTGGATTGGTTGGTGCTTTTTATTGTTATTATAATAAATTGAAATTATTTAATTTATGAACCAAGATCTACTAATACGACTTTTTCGATCCATTGATGGCGAGCATAGTGACGATATTGTTATGGTTGCTGAGTCCATTATCGAGGATGAGCGCAAAAAAGGTCATGAAAAGTTGGCAGAGAGGCTCAAAAGTATATTAAATAAGAATATTAAAACAAATCAATCTTTTAAAGGAGAACTACGAAACATATTTGGTAATTCTGTTTTAATTCCTACAGATAAAAGAAGTAATATTCCTTTAGCTATTCAAGTTCAAAGAGATGCTTTGCGACATGAAATGATTTTATCAAGTGAGATTGAAGAAAAAATTGAACGGATTGAAAAGGAATTCATTGCACGCGAAAGATTAGCTCATTTTGGATTACATCCGAGAAGACGCATTTTACTCCATGGATATCCGGGTTGTGGTAAAAGTATGAGCGCGGAAAGAATAGCTTGGAATATTGGTTTGCCATTTTTAAAAGTAAAATTTGAAGCTATTGTTTCTTCTTATCTCGGTGAGTCTGCTAGCAATTTGTCAAAACTTTTTGAATCAATTAAAACTTTTCCTTGTGTCCTTTTACTAGACGAATTTGATTTTATAGCGAAATCAAGGGACGGCAAGCAAGACGTTGGAGAGATGCATAGGATCGTAAATATTTTATTGAACGTATTAGAGGATTTTGACGGACCTGGATTGATCATAGCTACAACTAATCTTGAAGGAGCGATCGACAAAGCAATTTTTAGAAGATTTGATGATATAATAGAACTACCTAAACCAGGTATAATTGAAATACAACGTATCTTGAAATCCACTTTAGCATCTATCAAATCTGATAAAGATGTGAAGTGGAGCAATATCGCCAAAAAACTAGAAGGATTCTCTTCAGCATTGGTTGTCAAAGTCGCTACTGATGCAGCGAAGTTTTCCGTAATCCAGGGAGATGGTGTTTTGAAAAATGTTTTTTTTGAGCAATCCTTGAAAGAGAACCAAATGTACAATAAATAAATGCCTGATTTTCCCCACCTACCTCTTAAACAAAAACTCGATGGTCGTTATCAATTTACAGGAAAGAGAATTGATAAGAAAGTTGATCCTCAAACAGAGATTAACTTAAATAACCGTGTCGCGCATGGCACTCAATTAACGGATGCCACTCATTCACTAATGCAGGATCGTGTAAACTTCCTCCACGAAAGAGAGGAAATGGGCCTGCCTCAAATTTTCGATGCTAATATTATACCTGTATTTTTGCAAGTAGACCCCAAGGACTTTGACATTGAGGCCTTAAAGGGTTTTGGAATTGAAATTGTATCTGAAGAAGAAGATGGTTTCATTATTGGTGCCAACACAGATAATTTCCGGTTACTTGCCGATAAAATTTCAAGTTTCTTGAATGAGGAAGGACGCTCAAAAGATCAGGCAGCAAAACTTTGGCAAATTGTTCAGGGTACTCAGTGGCGGGTTGATTATCTCTTATCAGAGGAATTAAAAGAAAAATACATCGCTGGAATCGATGATAATGATCAGTTTATTGTTGATATTTCAATAGCTTGCTATTTAAAACTTCCTGTGCGTCCAGTACGTACTGAGGCAGAATCCGATGAGGACTATACGGTAGCTAAAGCAAAGAATGACGAAAAAAACCAATTTAGAATCGATAAAAAGGCTCTTCGGCCGCAACGTTTAGCAGAATCAGACGAACATTTCACTCAACGTCTTAATCGTTGGAAGAGAGCCCTCCAAACAGCAGAGTTGGAAAGAGACCAGATCGCTAGTGATAGACAAGATTATCTTACAAATTTTATCGTGAATGTATATGGCGGTGAACTTTTAAGTAGTTTTATTGATTTGGAAGATAGTTTTGGGTTTCGAGCGAGAATGTCTGGACAGGCTCTCAAAGATCTTATTTTAGGCTATGCATATGTCTTTGAGATCATCGAAAGTGAGCAGATTGAGGCTGATGAGCCGATAAATGATATTGGCAATCAGGAAGACATTGAAATACTTAAGCCAAGTAATAATTCTCCTACTGTTTGCGTGATTGATAGTGGCATTCAGGAACAACATTTACTATTGGCACCTGCAATAGCTACGGCTTATTCCAAAAATTATGTTCCATATGAAGATACCACCTCTGACCAAGTAACAAATGGAGGGCATGGAACAAAAGTAGCTGGAGCTATATTATTTGGAAATGATATTCCAACTGCAGGTCAATATCAGCCCCCTTGCTTTTTAATCAATGTTAGGGTGCTAGACAAAAACAATTTTCTGCCAAGCAGTATATTTCCTCCAGAGCTAATGACCAAAATTATCGAGGACTATGACGGTGTTCGAATATTTAATATGTCTGTCGCTTCCCATGGCCCTTGTAAGACAACCCATATGTCGACTTGGGCTGCTACAATTGATAAACTGATCCATGACCGAAAGATCTTATTTTTGTTAGCAGCTGGCAATATCAACAGCAGTACCGGCAGATGGGATAAACCGGGTGTGTCAGAGCACTTACAGGCAGGAAGAAAATATCCTGATTACCTTACAACACCTTCATCAAGGATCTCTAATCCTGCTCAAAGCCTATTAAGCTTAACAGTTGGTTCCGTATGCTTAGCTGAATTCGAAGATGCTGACCGAATATCTTTCGGAAAAAGAGACCATGTCTCTTCATTTTCCCGAAGTGGACCGGGCATGTGGGGTTGTATAAAACCAGATGTTGTTGAATATGGAGGCGACTTTCTGCGAGAAAAAAATGGATTTCTGATCACCCAACATAATGTCACTTCATCACCTATCATCAAAACGGGAGCGAACAGAACCGGTTTCGCCGTAGGCACTTCTTTTGCAGCCCCTAAAGTGGGACACATCATTGCTCAACTAGCTAAGAAGTTCCCCAATGACAGCACACTTTTATATAAAGCATTAGTAATCCAATCCGCTAGATTACCTGAACACGTATTTCACAATCCTCAAACGGAAGCATTGCGAGTATTAGGTTATGGCATACCTGATGCACAGAAAGCGCTCGAGAATACACCATACCGTATCACTTTTGTCGTTGAAGGGAATGTAGCAGCACAGCAGGCAAATCTTTATTCCATTAATATACCGAAGGAAATAACACGTGCGGGTAATGATTACGATATATTAATTGAGGTTACTTTGACATACACAGCCACACCACGCCGAACAAGAAAACAATTAAAATCATATTTTAGCTCATGGTTGACATGGGAATCTTCAAAACTTGGCGAGAATTTCGAAGCCTTTTCTTCCAGAGTACTAAAAGATCTTGATGACCCTGATGAGGAAGAGAGAATTGACAATAAGTCGATCCGTTGGTCAATCTCAACATCACCAAATTATGGTTACGTAGCCGAATTCAAACGACAGGACAGCGCAACCCAAAAAGACTGGGCCATTCTTAAGTCGAACGTATTACCGAATGAATTGTCATTTGCCGTGATTGGACACAAAGGGTGGGACAAAGATACCACTAAAGAACTTCCCTTTGCATTGGCAATCAGCATTGAAGCTATTAGTAAAGAAACAGAAATATATGAAAAAATTGAAGTTGCAAACCGTATTGAAATAGAGGAAGTTGTTGTAATTCCTAATTAATCCCGAGGTTACCCACTTTCTTTTCTTATAAGAATGGAGATATATTTCATTGAATTAATCTTTGTTTTTAACCTAGTATATAAAATACCCATCGACCTAAAATGCTTATAGAAACAAGTCAGCAGTAATATTAAAATGACACCAAGCGACATATCAACATATAAATTGACATTGTCTCCGTTAACAAATAATGACTTTGAATAGGAGTTGTTATCTGCAAGTTTGGACAACCTTCTTGACAAGGGAAATAAACTGCGTTTTAACAACTTTGCGTATGGTATTAGAGAACTATCAAGACACATACTTCATAATCTTTCGCCAGACAAAGAAGTAATAAATTGTGTTTGGTATAAAAATGATAGTAAAAAACCAGGGCAACTGACAAGAGCGGAGAGGGTTAAATACGCAATTCAAAAAGGACTTCCTGACAAATTTGTTGAAACATTCTATGAGACAGAAGACTTGTTCTTGGAAGTCTTCCTGGTTATCCGTTGTTGTTGAAAGTGTTAAGGCTGTGTCGATTTCAACTGGAAAGAAAGCCGAGGCCTTCAGACCACAAAACAAACATTATCACACCCCCGTTATCCGAAGAGTTAAGCGCAGCGTCTCTTCGGATAGTAAATAAACCCAAGTCTCTGACTGTTCATATCAGTTCAAACCTCACTTTATTTCAGTACTACTTTCATATAGCGAAATCATTCCTCTGTTATCCGAAGTGTTCCGTTGTTGTTGAAAGTGTAAACGAACTGTCCCCAGTTACCCCCCTGCTCGCGCGCGTTTGCAAGGCGTGCTAAATACTGCATTGAGTTTTTAACTCGTTCTATTATTCAACTGCAAATAAAACAAGGGTCTTCAGACCTTAAACCAGAAAAACATATATCATTGCTACCGAGCGCAGGCCAGACAAAACGGCGGGCCATGTGCTGGCCTTGTGGGTGGAAGCTTCGTTTTGTCTTGACTTTTTTGGATACTTTTTTTGTCAAGAAAAAAAGTATCTAGCCCTCGACCGGCAATGAGGTCGGCCATCAGAACCTATTATAGTGTCCACTTTTATAACTATTTGAGTTTATATTTTTAATAATGAGAAATATACATACATGTATACAGTAACTAGATGTATCTTGTAAATAATTATCATTCAGAACAATGAGTATTCAAGTGCAATTTAATAAAGGAAATTTTATAGTTATTGTAGGTGGTGAATCTTCAATCCTCTACAAAGGTGAAATAGCCATAATTGAATTCATTGGAACAGGATTGGATAAACCTAAATTTCAGGATCAGGATAGACTTTATTTTAAAGATATTGACGATTATGAAGAACTAAAAAAAGAATTTTCTTTTTTATATAAATATAATCTAAATCCTATTCCTTTTAATAAATGGGAAATTCAGAAACTCTTTGACGATGATTTCTTATTTATTTTTGCCTCAAAAAAGCAATTAATAGAATTTCTCAACACAAAACCCTTGCTCGCGAGCGTTACAACGCGTGCGTCTGTTATCTAAAGTGGTCAGGGTTACTCTCTCTGTTATCCGAAGTGTTCGTTATGGATAGTGTTAAACACAGTGTCACATTCAACTGCAAATAAAACAAGGTCTTCAGACCAATCCAAAAACAGAAAACATCCATTCCTGCATGAGTATAGGCAAACCAAAGCGATGGGCCATACGTTAAGTAAATTCCATCTTGTTGAAAAATGGCAATATATTTCCATTGAATTAATCTATATTTTAGCTACTATATAAAATATACATGCATCTAAAACTCTTGTAAAAACAATTTATCGGCAAATTTTGGGCGACAAATATTCAAACATTAATAATTATGGGACTATTCAACTTCTTTAGGATTAACCTACCTTACGGTATCAAAAAAAATCCTGACAACACTTGGTTTGCATTTAACAGAGAGTATGTTCCATTAGGCTGGAACTCTAAACAAAATGCTGAAAGCACTGGGGGGGCTTTAAAACCTTATCTATCTTACCCTATTCATACGAAATACCAGGGACTGACTGACGAGGCAATTTTGAAATTCATCAAAAACAAAGAGCTAATTCACTACAATGAAAACGGAGAAATTTTAACCGTTTTCTTTTATGACGATCGCTTAAACCCAACAAACAAGGGTGGAGATTGGGACGCTTACTTTGACATCATAAAATCATTGGGAAATTATGAAGTATCCGTCAAGTAAACCAAGAAATTAAACGCAGCGCCTCTTCTAATAGTAAATAAACCAAAGTTTTTAATTGGCCTAAACAATGAGGCACTTATTATCGAAAGTTATGCTAAGTATTCTCAACCAAAAATAATTTCACTCTTAATTTTATTTTGTTGATAACTTAATAAAAACAACTTTGACAATTTGCAATTAGCCAGTATTTTTATATCAATTAAATAATTGACTGTCAACATTGTAGTTATGGAAAGGTTTGTAATGCCGTTATCCTTGGAAAGATTAGTTTTAGCTGACGAAATTAAAGAAGTTGCATATAAGGCATCCCGATATCATGATCCCGAAAAAAGAATTAAATTGAATACCCTAAGACAACGTTTTAATTATAATTCTAAACAACTACAATTGTTGGATGGAGGCGAAACGGAAGAAAGAGTTAGGGAGTTAATAAGATATTTAGATATACTGCTTTTAAAGTTAGATTTTAGAATTAACGGATATCACATTGATCTTTCTCAATCAACAGTAATTGACCATATGTTGCATAGCTTCATCTATAAAGACTTAATTTGTATCTTTTATAGAGGCTCAAGAGGCATTAATCGCGATTACCCATATTTATCAAAAAAGTATGACATAAACCCTCTAATCCGATTAATAAGGGCTTTTCGATTAACCTTAGATTCAATTTGCACATTTAGATTTTTAGAGATAGAGAAATCCATTCAAGATTTTAAACATGATTTGAATCATCTAGCAAATTCTCAACTAAAATTAAATACATTCTTATAGTATTGTTTAAGCCCTTTTCGGACACTAAGCAATAAAAAAAGCCCACTCAAATTAACGAGCAGGCCACATCTACCTATGAAAAATACACCCGGGGAGGGTGTTTCATCTTAAATATAATAATTATTAATATTTAAAATAAACTTCTATTTCAATTGTTTAATTACCCATTCAATAACACCTCAAACTGCCTTATTTTATTCATTCCTAAAGTTTCGAATTCAAGCGTACTCTTTTATAATTCAATATTCACGTAAGGAACCTTGGCCAGTTTCGGCCTTGTCCGGTAAGCCTGCAGCCAAACTGGACGTCCCGGTTCAACCGGGATCATGAATATTCGGTCCGCCTGACCGTGGAAGGCAAAAGCGCTCATATGAGATAATTTTACAATAAAGACATATCATTCAATATTCACGTAAGGAACCTTGGCCAGTTTCGGCCTGTGTGATAAGCCTGTAGGCAAACTGGACGCAGTTCCGTCGTGAATATTCGGTCTGCCCGACCGCGGAGGGCAAATCGTTCATATGAATTAACTCCACCAATACATGGACTACTTCATCTGCTTAATAACCCATTTCAAAAACAACGTTACACCAAAACTCACCGCAGCACCCACAGCCGCAAACAACGCCGTTTTAACAAAATCAATCGCCTGCAGCTGCAACAAAACTGTCAGCAGGGTCCCTCCTGCTGTACCCGCCTTAATCTCTTCATTATTCATACAAATTACGATCTGATAGTAATAAAAACAGGTTCATCCGCTGCAACAGCTTCTTTCACCAATAACTCCACCCTTTTCATAGCCAGTTTACTATAGTTTCCAATACCCGGAGCCGTACACTTGGTTACTGGAGCAATGCAACCCTGCAATTCACGTAAAGCAAAGTTGGCCGGGTGGATAAGAATGGCCTCACGAAGAGGCACATTCACTATTTCCAACTGGTGACCGTGTTTGGGGTGTTCTCGTGGCCGTATTCGGTACCGACCTTCCGGAATACAGCTGATGCTACGCTTATTATTGCGCCAGGGTAGTTCAATGGTTTCACACATAAACGTATTGTTGTTAAATAACTTCCCATTCGTCCCGTTTGGAAAGTACTGACGATAAAGCTGCAACTCCATTACTGACCACTGATATTAACAAGCGCCAAACCATTAAAAGCACCATTACTCAACAAGTAAAACTTGCTATTGATCTGTTGATAGAACTCAATACCCAAGGCGATAAATAGTGGCTTTGTGCTGGCAGGCGTCACTGCACAAACAAGAGGCTGAATAGTAGTCGCTGTATTGTCCAAAGCCAGCATTCCCGTATCCTTTACATCCACTACATAGTTTTCAGCTTCAAAATCAACAAGAGCACCAGCGACCTTTAACGTAAAATGTGTTGTACCAGTAGGAGCTGCAATAGTTTGGTTAGGCACAAAGGCAGGAATACTAACTGTTAGCTGACCAGTAGCACGATCTATCGCAGGGGTATAAGGCATGAATACAGTGGTACTTACTTTCCCTTGCTCGTTAAATTCGAAACCAGTAAGAAGTTCCACCTCTCCATCCATCACCTGTCGTTGTCCACGGTCGTTAACAGCGTCAGCCTTGATTACCTTCATCATATCACGCATTAGACGGGCAGTCATTCGACTATCGGCTCCCTGATACACAACTGTCCGTAAAGCACTCCGTAATAACTTGCCGGCTTTACCCGCCCGGCCAAATTCAGCGCCGTTCTCACGCGTTCGCTGAAATTTAGGATCATTGGCAATACGACTCGCATCAATTCCTCCTCGCTCTCTAGCCATATAACCATCTTTACTTTTGTAAAAGGAAATATCCCCGATACTTCCTTTAAACTTAATGATACCTTTTTGTTCTGCCATGATTTCTACATGTTGAAACCAAGTTAAAACGAACCCTAGCCTTTTACAAAAGACCGTGTCGTAAATGGCATTAGTTGTCCAAAATGGTATCAAATGTCAATTGTGAGTCGATATTTTGAGTTTTACATTTGTTAAACACGAACGAAGACAGAGAAAAGGAAAAGAAAGAAGGAAAATAAATCAAGCAAATCAAAGGCATGGATAAAGCATGGATAAAGCACGGATAGTGCGTAACCAGAGCATCATTCTTATTTTTTTGCATGAATAGCTATGTAAAGACAGCACTACACATACCATTTAAATATGAAAACAAAACGATTATGTATCTATCCCAAAGATGTAAGCATGTTAACCGGAAAAAGCGAGCGGCAAGCCATCCGATTATTAAACAAAATCCGAGAGCTCTTAAACAAGCAGAAGCATCAAGCCGTAACCATCGAAGAGTTTGCCAAGTACCTGGGTTTGGACGATGAAAACGTAAGAAAAAACATTTTTATTCTCTTTATTCTAGTTCAACACCTTTTACTGCGGCAATCAGCCTAAATGTAAAAAAATCAAAATCATCTAAATATTGCGCTTTTCAAGGGTTGGGAGCCCTTGAAAAGTTTCAAACACACTCGAGCAAAGGCCATTCTTAAACGAATCATTTTCTTTGATGAAATTCAAGCTTTTAATTAAACTCTCAACTTCTTTTTCATTTTGTTTTCTTGCTTGTTTTGTTCGATTACTTTCCGATACAAAAACGGGTAAAAATAGAATCCAGCAGGTCTTCGTTCGATATGTCTCCTGTGATCTCACCTAAATGATGCAGGGCTCTTTTAATTTCAAAAGCAAGCAGTTCACCACCAAATGGTTGCTCCATTAAGCGTAAAGTATCATCTAAAGCTTCATTGGTTTTTTGAAGGGCTTCCAGGTGACGTACGTTTGAAATTACGGTTTCGTCGTTATTGAGCTGGTCGGCATGGGCCTTTTGCAATAAGGTTTCGGTGAATAAGTCGAGGTGAATACGATCTTTGGCCGAAATGAATAGCATGCCATTGAGGCCTTCATATCGTTTTTTCCATTCCGCTTCGTTTCCTTTATCCAGCTTATTTGCAACTAAAAGGATCGAATCTGTTGACGTATGAGCTGATAGTTCATCAACAATTGCTTTTAACTCAGTTGCTGAAGTTTCTTCCGGATCAAATAAATAAATAACCAAAGCCGATTGACGGATCTTTTCATAAGCCTTCTCCACTCCTATGGCTTCAATTTTATCGGAGGTTTCCCGTATACCGGCTGTGTCGATAAAACGGAAGTTAATGCCTCCAATGTTTATTTCGTCTTCAATGGTATCGCGGGTGGTACCAGCTATTTCAGAAACAATGGCTCTATCCTCATTCAGCAATGCATTCAACAAAGTGGATTTACCCACATTGGGTTTTCCCGAAATTACCACCGGAATTCCATTTTTGATCGCGTTACCTAAATCAAAAGATGAAATGAGTTTACGAATAACTGATTGAATACTGCCAATCAGAGCTTTTAATTGCGGACGGTTAGCAAACTCCACATCTTCTTCAGCAAAATCGAGTTCGAGTTCAATTAGAGCGGCAAAGTCAATCAGTTGCTGACGCAGTGCTTTCAGTTCATTTGAAAAGCCGCCACGCAACTGTTTTAACGCCATATTATGTGAGGCCTCTGTTCTGCTGGCAATCAGATCGGCCACCGCTTCAGCTTGCGAAAGATCCAACTGTCCGTTTAAGAAAGCTCGTAAAGTGAACTCCCCTGGTTTAGCTGTTCTGGCTCCGTTTTTAATAAAGAGATTAATGAGCTTCTGGATAATGTACGGTGAAGCGTGACAGGAAACTTCTACTGAATTTTCGCGTGTATAGGAGCTTGGTGCAATGAATACCGTTGCCAAAACTTCATCAATGATCACATCATTTTCGCGGATAGTGCCAAAATGAACAGTATGGGAAGCTTGCTTTTCTAAGTCTTTTCCAAAGAAAACCTTGTTACAAATTTTAATGGCCTCAGGACCCGATAAGCGGATCACGGCAATGGCGCCGGTTCCGGCTGGGGTAGCAAGAGCAACAATGGTATCTTCGGCGTACGGACTTACGGGTAGCATATTTTAATTATTTGCGCAAAGATAGAATTTAAGGAATTAAGATTTTAGGCGTTAGAAGTACGAACCAAGATTTATTGGTTGATAAACTAGTTATATGAATTCGGTAGCTTAATTAAAATACTACATTTTAACATCTGATGGTCGGCCTCATAGCCGGCCGAGGCCTAGTTCCTTTCTCCTTGATGAGAAAGGAACCAAAGAATCAAGACAAAACGAAGCTTCCTCCCACAAACCCTACGCAAGGCCCGCCGTTTTGTCAACCCTCCGCTCAGGCACTCTTCTCTCTCTTGGTAGTTGGGTCGGTCTCTCGGTTCAAATGGTAGGGATGGCAAAAACTATTTAAAGGTTATGTAGGGAAAGTTCCATTAAAACTGATTGTTTGAAATTCAGTGATTTGATGAATCCCATATACGCGCTGTTTGATCGTCCCTCTCTCAAGGTAATTACAATTCACGCGGTTTTCCTTCGCGCATCATTAAGCCAAAATCCCATTTGTTTAGCATGGCATTCACCGTTTTGGAAATACGTTTGGCCCGTGTAGGCTCTGTTTTTGCGCTATTGATCCAATTGATGAAATAGTTTTGGTTTGATTTATTGAAGGTTTCGAAATGTTGAATGGCTTCAGGCTCATCACAAAGGCATTCATATAGGTCTTCCGGAACTTCAATCTTGAAATCAACATCTTCCTCCAGCTCCACATGAATCATTGCTCCCTCCGATTTTCCCAACCTTTTACGTAGAGTAGCATTTAACGTTAATATGAAGTTGCCATCCCCAATCGGGAAAAGCACCATGCCTGACACCGGTAAATTATCTAATAACCCTCGTACACGAATTTCCCTTCTGTTTCCTGGTTTAATTTCATTAGCCAGGTATAATGGAACATCAATATAGGTCCAGCCGGTTTTTTCGCCCTTTTGTTTGAATTTAAAAATGATGCCTTCGAAAATGACCAAGTGATTTTAGATTTTTAATATTAGATTTTAGAAATAAAGTTATCATCTATCTCAAATTCAATCGTAAATTTAAGATCATAAATCTACACTAACTAAACATGTCATGGAAATAGTCTATCCGCACACAATTGAAAATTGCATTGGAGAGAAAATAATATTTCAAGAAGTACAACATGAGGCTGATGGAGACCGGGTATTGGTTGAAAATTTTGTTGTTCCAGGAAGCGGCCCTATTATGCATACTCATTGGCTACAGGATGAATCTTTAACGGTGGTAAAAGGAAAGATCGGCTATCAAATTTATGGGCAGGAGAAAAAATATGCAAATGAGGGTGAAACTGTTCTTTTTAAGCGCGGAACACCACATCGTTTTTGGAACGCAGGTGATGATATCCTTAATTGCAAAGGTTGGCTAAAGTCGGCAAATACAATTGTTTTTTACTTATCAGCTATATATGCTGCTCAAAACAAAACGGGCAGTGGTAGGCCGGAAGCATTTGATGCCGCCTACCTTATGACTCGCTATTCAACAGAATACGACACCACTGAAATACCCAAATTTGTTAAAAAAGTAATCATTCCTATAACTTATAGGGTTGGTTTGATACTTGGTAAATATCAAAAATTTAAGGATGCCCCAGAACCTGTGAGAAGGTAGAAATTAAATAGAAAGATTAGAAATTTTAGATTTTAGAATTACAATTATCACCTGCCTCAAATTCAATCGTAAATTTAAAATCATAAATCTACAATGGTTAGAATTTCTCTTCTATCCCCAAACCAAACAAGGCAAAATCATATTTAACCGGATCATTTTCGTCTAACAGCCGTAGATTATTGCTTAGTTCTAGTGTGGTTTGCCAGTCGACTTGCTTGCGTTCAATGAGTCCGAGTTTTCGGGCCACACGTTCCACATGAAGGTCTAATGGGCAAAGGAGGTCTTTCATCCGCAAAGTATTCCAAATGCCAAAGTCAACACCCTTATCATCTTTACGCACCATCCAGCGTAAAAACATGTTCAATCGTTTACAAGTAGATTTATTATTCGGACTGGTGACATGCTTACGGGTTCTGTGAGGGTAATCAGGCAAGGAAAAAAAATGCTGTTGGAAAGTATTTAAAGCATTTTCAATAGAAATGTTTTCTTGCTTAGAGCTCGTCAAAAATGCATCTTCCAAACTTTCAGAGTTTAAATAATGGTTCTTGAAAAACTCGATAAAATAGAGGGTATCGGTGGCGTTAAAGGTGCGGTGCTTAAAATGAAGAAAGCGATTTAAATCTTTTTCTTCATGTTGAGTAATAAACTGATGAGGAGCGCCATCCATTAGATCGATCAGCTCATTGCATTTATTGATAATGGTAATGCGCTGTCCCCAAGCCAGCATCGATGCCCAAAAGCCCATGATCTCTATATCCTGCTTTTTAGTGAATTGATGCGGTATACAAATGGGGTCGTTTTTTATAAATCCGGGCTGATTGTATTGTTCAACTTTTGCGTCGAGGAAAGACTTTAGATCTAGTAGCATTACGAATTATGAGTTCCGGGTTTCGGATCTTGGATTACGAGTTACGTGTTTCGGGTTACGAGTTGTACAGAACAATTTAATTAATCCGTAACTAATAACTCGCAACACGTAACCCTGAATCCTCAATAATATTAAAACCCTAAATTTCCTAAGCCCGGAATATTTGGCATAATTGATTTCATTTCAGCAGCCATTAACTGGTCGGCTTGTTCCAAGGCCCTGTTAACCGCAACAGTGATCAACTCTTCCACTTCTTCCCTACCGCGAACGTTAAAAACACTTGGGTTGATCTTAATATCCATTACCTTACGATTTCCGTTGCAAGTAACCACAACAGCGCCATTCTCAACTTCGCCGGTAACAGTAATGTGTTCGAGGCGATTTTTGATCTCTTCCGCCTTTTTCTTCGCTTCAAATAAATTGCCTAGCATGATTTTAAAGTAAAAAGTTAAAAGTAAAAAGTTAGAAGATCATAGCCTATAATTAATAGGTACAAAAAAATCTATGATCTAAAACCTATAAGCTATGGACTAAATTAAACTGCCGCCAGTGCTTGTTCTAAATCAGCAATTAAATCTTCCACATCTTCCACCCCCACGCTTAAGCGGATAAGCGTATCAGTAACACCGCTTTTTAAACGTTCTTCACGAGGTATAGAAGCATGAGTCATTGATGCCGGATGGCCAATTAATGATTCCACGCCACCCAATGATTCTGCTAAAGAAAACAAATGAGTTCCGCTTAAAATTTTCAATGCATCATCCATTTTATCGCCTTTTAATGAGAAGGACATCATTCCGCCAAAATCGCGCATTTGTTTTTTAGCGATTTCATGATTGGCATGATCTTCAAAACCGGGCCAGTAGATCTTATCTACTTTAGGGTGATTTCTTAAATAATGTGCAATGGCTTTACCATTTTCCGAATGGCGCTGCATACGTAAATGCAAGGTTTTGATTCCTCTCAATACCAAAAAACAATCTTGGGGGCCAGGTGTGGCACCGCAAGCGTTTTGATAAAAAGCAATGCGTTCAGCCAAATTATCGTCATTTACGACTAAAGCACCCATAACCACGTCAGAGTGTCCAGACATGTATTTGGTTAAAGAGTGCATTACAATGTCAGCACCCAGATCCATTGGATTTTGTAAATAGGCCGATGCAAAAGTATTGTCAACTCCTAATAACACATTATGTTTTTTACCGATTGCCGCAGCTCCTGCAATATCAATGATCTTTAAAGTCGGATTGGTAGGCGTTTCAATCCAAATCATTTTAGTATTTGAATTGATGTAGCTTTCAATGTTGGCAACATCCTCCATCCCAATAAAATGAAACTTCAAGCCTAAATTCTGATAAACTTTAGTGAAAATGCGATAAGTACCTCCGTATAAATCATTTGTACAGATAATTTCATCGCCCGGATTGAATAGTTTCATCAAGGTATCAATCGAACCCATTCCGGTACTGAAGCAAAAGCCATGTTTGGCATTTTCAAGTGCCGCCAGGTTATCCTGTAACTGCGCACGTGTAGGGTTTTGTGTACGTGCGTATTCATAACCCTTGTGATTTCCAGGAGCTTCCTGTACGTAAGTTGAAGTTTGGAAGATTGGAGTCATAATGGCTCCCGTTGTTGGATCAGGGAAAACACCTGCATGAATGGCTTTGGTACCGAATTTCATATCGTAAAAATTGATGAATTTAATCTATTGTTAAAAGCTTTGATAATTTGGCAATTAATTTGATTAGTGCTTAATTTCAATCTGTTATCTTTTATTTAAAAGCTTTTTTATTAATACGCAAAAGAAAGAAAAACTATTCATTTAAAATCACCTATCAACTTAATTTAATTACGCTCCATGAGATTATTCTCAATTAAAGCTATGGTCATGCTAGGCATGATTGGCTTAACATTTACTGCCTGTAAAAAGGAAGAACAAAAACCCGAAAGTTTAAACGTTGAAGAAAGTATGCACGGCGTTGCTAAGAACGACGTTATTACTGCTGATTTGTTTGAACAGATCAATTTAATTTCTCACAGCTTTCCAGAAATAAGAGGGGAAAGTGTTTCTGCTAAATCTACTGAAGGTTTTGGAGATGACCTTCTCGACCATTTGGACGATTATTCATGTGCAAAAGTAAAAATTGAATCTGCTCCGTTTAAATGGCCTTTGAAAGTAGTTTTAGATTATGGCGCAGGAGGTTGTGAAGACCCTAAAACCCAAAAACTTCGCAAGGGTAAGATCATTCTTTCTTACGATAAAGCATGGTTAAGTACTGGATGTAGTGTAAGCATTACATTTGAAGACTATTGGTGCGGAGATACCAAATTCGATGGTTTCTGCAAAATCAGTTCTACCGGCCTAACCAAAGAGGGGTATCTGAAATTCAGTTTAGAATGTGAAGGAACCAAAATTCACTGCGAATGTGTAGAAAAATGGGCCTGCAAAAAAGAAATCGTTTGGTGTAATAGTAAAACTGCTCTAAACATTTTTGATGATTACTATTCGATTACTGGCTGGGGACAAGGTTCTGATAGTAAAGGAAATTTCTTCTCGGAGAAAATCACCAAGGCGTTAAAGAAAAAAGCTTTTTGTGCATGGATCTGTGAGGGAACTGTTGAACTTAAGACCAATAGCGTTTCATTATGCACAATGGATTATGGAAATGGCGATTGCGACAAAAAAGCAACCCTCACCATAAATGGAAATACTAAGCAAATAGATTTGTAAGCGTTTTTTTATTCATAGTGTTTAGGGCGTTCCGGTTTTATCGGAGCGCCTTTTTTATGGACGGTTGATAAAATTGTATATTATTTAGTTATTTCTAAATATTATTTAAAAATCTGATTATCAAATTAATAGTTAATATTTTTAAACAATAATTTTATAAAATGTAACGATTTTTTCAATAGATCGTTAAACTATTAAACCAACTCATGGTCTGAACAAGAAAACTAACCATACAATAATTATGAAACTTATCACCACAAAAACATTAATTCTTGCTAGTGCGGTTGCTTTAACATTTACAGCGTGTAAAAAAGATGAAACTTCGGATGCTGATTCGGATAAGGTAACAGCCGTTGACAATCAGGCGGCCGATGATCTTTCAACAGATGTTATAGATCAGTTTAACATGGTAACAATGAACCAAATGGCGATAGCTAATTCGGCCCCAGGTAAAGCAGTTGAAGCAACAGTTAATGAGGATGCCCGTACTACCAGCGGTTCAGTAACCATTTCGCCAGTTGATTATGCTACTTTCCCAAAAACTATCACCATTAATTTTGGTACTGGTACTGTTGATAAATACGGTGTAGTTCGTAAAGGTAAAATTGTGGGTGTATTGTCAAATCATTGGTGGATTAGTGGCGCTGAATTGCGTATTGACATGCAGGACTATTACGTGAATGGTATCCAGGTTAAAGGAACCAAAATTTTAACCAGCAATGGCTTTAATGCTGAAACCAACAGCTTTTCATACAATGTAAGTGTTGATCGTGCTCGTATCAATGAAGAAGGTAATTCATTTACCTGGAGTGCTACCAGAACCGTTTCTTATTTTACAAAAGGTACTAATACTGCACTTGATGATTATATTACAGTAACAGGATCAACTTCAGGCACTAACAGAAAAGGAAAAGCGTTCACAACAACAATTATCCAGGAGCTTAAAAAACCGGTTATTTCACGCTGGATCGTTTCAGGTATCATCGAACATAAAGTAGCTGACCGTCCTACAGTTACATTGGATTACGGAGATGGAACCATTGATAACAAAGCTAAGGTAACAGTTGGTGACGCAACAGTTGAAATTACACTGCATAAGTAGTTAATTAAATAAGAGTTAAGATAGCGCCCTGCTTTTAAAGCAGGGCGTTTTTTTTGCCTCAAATTTTAGTTTACCGTTTCTTTATTTTTTATATTTAAAGGAAATACGCTCTACACAATGAATAAATTTTACTGCTCATCCGCCGCCGGCTTAACTTTAAGCCTTCTTCTTTTATTCATTCAATCTTCATCCGCACAAACCGTAACCAATAAAATGTTTTCCTTTGGTAGTTATGGACGTGTAGGTGTTGGTTTTTCTCCTGCTATTAAGGGTAGTTTAGGACGATCATTAAACTTAAACGGAATGGGGAGCATGGGCGGTCGTATGGAGGAGCAAGACTATCTGGAGATGGTCACAGCCTTGCATTTTACCCCTAAAATTGATGACAAAAAAACCATAATCAATATTCAAACCCGATTAGCTGTTTTCACCTCCCAAGGCCAGTTTTTAGGTAATGTAACCAGCAATAGTTTTGGAGGTATAACCTTTGCCATGCCCGAAATTTATGCTGAAGCCAACAATATACTAGGCAGTGATTGGTCGGCCTGGGTTGGAGCTCGACTGCTGCGTTATAATGATATTCATATTGCGGATTATTTTTATTTTGATGATCATTCTTCCCAGGGCTTTGGTATTAAATATAAGAACACCGCCTTCTCAATGCTGTTTCCGGGAAGTGTTGACACCACCAGTTCTCTTCCTCCCTATTTCTACCTGAATATTGTCAATGGTACTCCTACCCTTGGGCTTAGGCAACGTACAGTTATGGTTGGAGAACATGATTTCAAACTAAATGATAAAAATACGTTAAAGGCGCTCGGTGAATATCATTTTTTGGCCGACGCAACAATCGATGATCAGAATACACCATTAAACTATCCTTCAGATAATGGTTGGGTATTTGGATTAAAACATATTTATGATATGAACTCCACATTACCCGGTTCTTTTAACCAATTTTCTGTACGATATGGTGAAGGAATAGCCAATGGCGGAGATGGAGGTGCTTCTAAGACCTGGTTAACGTATGGAGCTCCCAATTTATCTACGCAAAAATTTAATGATGCCTACTCATGGACCTTTGTGGAACATTTTTTATTCAACCTATCGAAGAAATTCAGCATTAACGGATATGGAATTTATACGAATAGCAAAGGTGCTGCCGAAAGCTCAAATAAAGCGCCCGATTATTTAGGCAGGGAGGTTTTTAATCGTAAAACAGATATTGCAGTTGGAGTGCGAACATTTGTTTATTTAACCGACTGGCTGCATTTGATGAATGAGTTAAGCTTTGCTTCCCGAAAAGATGGTACACAGGATCCGGCGCAAATGGTGAAATTCGGCATTATACCAACACTGGTTCCTTCTGCTAAACGAGATCCATGGGCGAGGCCACATTTTCGCTTAGTTTACACTGTGGCACACTACAATGATTTTGCTCGTGATAACTTATACTCACCTTATTTGCAACAAGTAGGGAATAAATCCTGGGGTCAATACATTGGGGTAAAAGCCGAATGGTGGTTGTATTAATTCTTTTGGTTTGATGGTTTAAGTTGATAAATTTAAAGACTTTATTAGCTATTATATATGAAAGCATACTTCCAGCGTCTGTATCAATATGAAAACTGGGCAAATGGCCGAATCATCGAAACATTAAAAAAATTAGACACCCCCCCAGAAAGATCATTGTTATTATTAGCCCATTTACTTATTGCCCAAAGAGAGTGGCTACATCGGATCTTAAAGAAAAGTACAACCGATAAATTCTGGCTTTTGTATGATTTAGAAAAAAGTGAAGAGCTGTTTAAAAGTAATAATGAAGAGTGGAGTCACTTTTTTTTGACCATTCAGGATGATGACCTTACCGTGCCTTTTCATTATAAAAATTCAAAGGGTGAACAATTCGATTCACCGATGGCAGATATTCTAACACATTTACTTGCACATTCAAATTATCACCGTGGGCAAATCATCGATTCAATTAAAGGATTGATTGAACCGTTGCCAAATACCGATTTCATTGTGTTTTCCCGAAACCCTTAATGGATTTTAGATTTAAGAATTTAGAATGAGGAATTAAAAAAAGTCTTCAAGTTAACAGATTAATGCGATGGATATCTGTTCACGATATATCTCCATTAGTTCGATTAAATTCTACATTTGTAATTCTTAAATCTAAAATTAATAAATGATACACGTTGCCGACGTTAATGATCTTCAGTATTTAACCATTCATAAAGTAGGAAATCCAAGCAAAGATGAACCTTTGGTGTTTTCAAAGGCCCCAATTGATCTAAGCAACGAAGATATAAGCCGGTTATTGCTAAATTATTTTATTCAGCCGTTTGCTAATAATGGTGAATACTATCATTTATATCATGCTGTTGAGATTGCTCTAAACGATATTTATGTGTATATCTCGCGCATTTTCGAAGACAAAGCCAATTTTCAGGAGCAGTCTTTTCATATTGCCAAGCATTTGCATGATTCTTCAACCCACCCCAAAATTAAAGGCGGTGAGCTTTACATTGCTTATTTTAATAAGTGTTTGGTAGATGGCGAAGAGGTTGAAGCCATTGGTATTTTTAAATCTGAAACGAAAGAAACCTACCTTAAGGTTTATCTGCATGACGACAACTATGAGGTAAACTATGAAGACGGAATTAATATCAGCAAACTGGATAAAGGTTGCCTGATCTTTAATATTGATAAGGAAAACGGTTACCGTGTTAGCATTATTGATGCTTTAAGCAAGCAAAACGAAGCGGTATATTGGAAAGATGATTTTTTAAAAGTTAAACGTCGTGAAGACACTTATTTGCAAACGGAAAACTACGTTGACCTTTGCACGGCGTTTATCAACACAAAACTAACTGAAAACTTTGATGTAAGCAGAGCCGATCAGATTGATCTGCTGAATAAATCGGCCAATTATTTTAAGGAAAAAGAACGTTTTGACCTGGACGAGTTTACTGAAGAAGTGATTTTACAGCCTGCTGTGATTGAAACCTTTAAAGAGTTTAAGCAGCAGTTTGAAACTAACCATGAACTTTCATTACCAGATAGCTTTGAGATCTCGAATCAGGCCTTTAAGAAGCAGGCAAAAATATTTAAGAGTATTTTAAAGCTCGATAAAAACTTCCATGTTTATATCCATGGCCGGGCCGATATGATTGAAAAAGGCTTTGATGATATCACTGGATTAAACTATTATAAGCTTTTCTTTAAAGAAGAAGCATAAATGAAAAAGCCGCTTTGAACTATTCAAAGCGGCTTTTCTATTCTTAAAATTCCTTTATTTTACTTCCACCGTAATGGTTTTACTCATTCTAACTCCATAAGAGGTATGCATGCCATCGGCAAATTGAAGTGTTAGTGTATGCTTACCTGGAGAAAGTTTTACCTCTGTTTCTGTTTGGCCTTTACCAAAATGAATATGGGTTGAGTCGGCTGGAGTTGTGGTTCCGGCCGGAATAAAGCTTGCATCGATGATCAGGTGGTGATGACCTTTGTCAGGATTAACGGCCCCAATAGGTTCAACCGTCATTCCATTCACTCCCATTTCTACCTTAACCGGGCTTTTTACTGTTTGGCCATCTTTTAAATTAACAAAAAAAACATTTTGTCCGTCTTTAATTACAACTGTATCAACTTGTGCTTCTGTATTGTGCATATGCGTAGTATCCACTTGCACCGTATCAGTGGATTCAGTAGTTGAAGATTTTTTGCCTTCACCACATGAAACCATAATGGTAGCTGATGCTGCAAATAATAACAATTGAATTTTCATAGTTATAAGGTTTTGAATAATGAATTTGAAGTTAAGTAAAAGATTTTGAATAACTTATTGCTGATGGATTAATCATAAACAAACAAGGCACCGAAAAGGTGCCTTGTTTAAATCATTTGTTCTACTTACCAAACTTTAGCCCTTGCATTTTCAGGTTTCCACATTGGGTCGCCTTCTTTTACATCAAATGCCTGGTAAAATTCTGGCATATTTGTGAGCGGACCGTTACAACGATACATTCCAGGTGAGTGTGGATCTGTTAAAATTCGTTGGGCCTGCGCCTCGTCGGTAATATTTGCACGCCATACTTGCGCCCATGATAAGAAGAAACGCTGTACAGGTGTAAAACCGTCTGTTTTATTAGTACTTTGACCTTCTTTGGTTTTCATAAACGCTTCATAAGCGATATTTAATCCGCCTAAATCAGCAAGGTTTTCACCCAGTGTTAATTGACCATTTACATTCATCGTACCATTTATAACGGTATATGCATTATATTGATCTACAACCATTTGCGTTCTTTTTTTGAACTGAACACCATCATCATCGGTCCACCAGTTTTTAAGATTTCCTTCAGCATCAAACTTACTTCCCGAATCATCAAATCCATGGGTCATTTCATGACCGATCACTGCTCCAATTCCACCGTAATTTATAGCATCATCAGCACCAAAATCGAAGAATGGGAATTGTAAAATGCCTGCCGGGAAAACGATCTCATTTTTAGTTGGACTGTAATAGGCATTAACTGTTGGAGGTGTCATACCCCATTCGTTTTTGTCAACCGGTTTACCTAGTTTTTTTAAGTTCTCCTGACGTGACCATTTTGCACATGAACGAACATTGGAAATATAGTTATCGGCAACAATTGAAATGGCGGTATAGTCTTTCCATTTGTCGGGGTAACCAATTTTACGTGTAAATGATTTCAATTTGTACAATGCCTGTTTTTTGGTATCGTCGCTCATCCAATCCAAACGTTGAATACGATCAGCAAATGTGTTCGACATATTATCGATCATGCTCATCATACGCTGCTTAGCTTCGGGTTTGAAATATTGATCCACATACATCTGACCTAATAATTCACCGATATTTCCGTCAACCACGTTCATCACATTTTTCCAACGTGGTTTAGGTGATTTCTGCCCCTGCAGCACCGTACTATAAAAATTGAAGTTTTCTTTTATAAAGCTACTGCTTAAAAAAGGAGCGGCATTTCTGAGAATATTCCATTTAATATATGCTTTCCATGTATCAATTGAGGTTGATGAAAGTTGATTGTTAACTTCTTTAAAGAAATTTGGTTGCGAGACAATCAATGTATCATATCCATTTATGCCCACCGAGGTAGCTACAAATTTCCAATCAATTAATGGGCTAATGGCGTTTAAGTTTGCATACGAAAGCTTGTTGTAGCGTTTGTTAGGATCGCGCATCTCCACTCTCGACATGGTTGCTTGTGCCAAAGCTGTTTCCATTTTTAAAATATTCTCAGCTTTGATTTTTGCATCAGCTTCATTGTTGCCAATCAGCTTAAACATATTGGTAATATGCTTTACATATTCTTCCCTGATTTTTTTCGAGCGATCATCATCTTTTAAATAATAATCCCTATCAGGCAAGCCTAAGCCCCCATTGCTCAAATGAGGAACAACATCGGTGCTCTTCTTTGCATCCTGAGCGGCAAAAATTCCGAACAACAGGCTTCCTCCATTATTGGCATGAAAGATTATTTCATTAATAATGCTTTTATGATCTGTTAAGCCATCTATTCTTTTTAAATCGGCTTTAATTGGCTCATAACCTTTTTTTTCAATGCCAACTGAATCCATACCGCTTTTATAAAAATCGCCCACCTTTTGAATAGTGCTTCCTTTTGGAGCGTTCTTGGTGTTTGCAGCTTGGTTTAATAATTTATAAAGAGCGTTGTAATTAAACTCTTGAAGTTCACTAAAGCTTCCCCATCGGGTTTCAGAAGCCGGAATTGGATTGGTTTTTAACCAATTCCCATTAGCATATTTGTAGAAATTGTCGCCTGGCTTAATACTTTGATCCATGTTTTTGGGATCGATAAATTGTGTGCGGCTTTGTGCAAATACTGATGCCGAAACCGTTAGCAGTAATGCGGAATTAATTAATATTCTTTCTCTTTTCTTCATAAAATAAAAAATTAATGGTCCAAATTACACAGATTGGAAAATAGTGTTCATAAAAGTTCCGTTACAAATGATAAAAAGAAAGCCGCAAGGGGAGTTTTATTTCCTTGCGGCTTTCTTTAAGCTTTATTATAACTAATTACCAGACTTTAACCTGTTCGCCAGGTTTTTTCCACATCGGATCGCCTTTTTGAATGCCAAAAGCTTCATAAAACTCGGGCATATTACTTACCGGGCCATTGCAACGGTAAATCCCCGGCGAATGTGGATCGGTAACAATCCGTTGAGCCTGCGCTTCATCAGTGATGTTTGACCTCCAGATTTGGGCCCAGGACAAGAAGAAACGTTGCTCAGGAGTAAATCCATCAATCTGCTCCCCTGTTTTAGCCTGATTGGTTTTTTTGAAAGCTTCAAACGCGATATTGATTCCGCCCAGATCTGCAAGGTTTTCACCTAATGTGAGTTGTCCATTAACATTCATCGATCCTTTTAAAACAGTATAGCTGTTGTATTGCTCAACAACTCTATAGGCCAGTTCTTTAAAACGTGTGGCATCGTCTTTTGTCCACCAGTCATTTAAATTACCTTCTGCATCATACTGGCGTCCCTGGTCATCGAAACCATGGGTCATTTCGTGACCAATTACGCAACCAATTCCTCCATAGTTTACTGCATCATCTGCATTAAAATCAAAGAATGGCGATTGCAAGATCCCTGCAGGAAATACGATCTCATTAACCATCGGATTGTAATAGGCATTTATAGTTGGTGCGCTCATTCCCCATTCAGCTTTATTAACAGGTTTACCCAATTTGTTCACCATGTAATTGAAATCGTACCGATTGCATTCCAAAACGTTTCCAAAGTAAGAGGTACGGCTGATGTGAACAGTTGAATAGTCTTTCCAGACATCAGGGTAACCAATTTTTCGGATGAATGCATGCAATTTGGTGAGGGCTTTTTGTTTGGTAGCATCACTCATCCAATCCAATCTATTGATGCGTTCTTCGTAGGTTGTTGTAAGATTCTTGATCAGATCAAGCATGCGGCTTTTGGCCAAAGGCTTAAAGTATCTGGATACGTACATACGACCTAAAACCTCTCCCATCGCATTATCAATTACCATCGAAACCCTGTCGGCACGTGGTTTCATAACTTTTTGTCCGGTTAAAATTTTGCCATAGAAGTTAAAGTGCTCATCCACCGCCTTTGAATGTAAATACGGTGCAGCTGTTCTTATAACTGTCCATTTTAAATAGGCCTTCCATTCGTTAACTGGTGTTGCCACTAGCTGACGGTCGAACTCTTTAAAAAATTCAGTTTGCCTAACGATCACTTCTTTTACCTCCTGACCGGTATAATCACTCAGAATATCTTTCCAGGTGGTCATTGGAGCTATTTTCTGAAGCTCCATCATATTTAGTTTGTGATAGTTCTTGTTCGGGTCACGACGTTCAACTCTGGTCATTGAAGCACCCGCTAATGAAGTTTCGAGGCGCATTACCGCTTCTGCATTCTTTTTTGCGTTTTTGTTATCATCGCCAAAGATCTTAAACATGTTGACCATGTGTTTAACATATTCGGTACGAAGGTTTTCATAGCGTTCATCAAGAAGGTTGGTGTAATAGTCGCGGTCAGGTAAACCCAATCCTCCCTGCGATAACTGAACAATTACCTGTGAACTGTTTTTATCATCCTGGTAAACCGAAAAGTTGAAAGCTACAGGAATACCCGATTTGTGCAGGCTTGTTATTTCACTTAATAGATCCCTGGTAGAATTAACGGTTTTAATTTCGCTAAATAAGTTATGAACAGGCGTAATACCGGCGTTCTCAATTTCAACGCTATCCATTCCGCTTGCAAAAAAATCACCCACTAATTGGTTATTACTACCATAAGTGGCATTTTTATCAGCAGCCTCTTTTAAAATTCCTTTTAAAACCTGGTTGGTACTTGAAACTAATTCATTAAAGCTTCCCCAGCGCGTTTCTGTTGGAGGAATAGGATTGTTTTTCAACCATCCTCCATTGGCATATTGATAGAAATTTACTCTTGGGCTAACCGATTCATCCATATTGGCTTTGTCGATGAATTTACGGATAGTGGTTTGGGCTTTCGTTGTGGTAGCTATTGAGCTAATAATCAATACATACCAAACTAATTTACTTTTCTTCATATCTTATCAATAAAACGCAACCAATATATCATTTTAGTAATTAATACATAATCGTTGTTTGATATATTAACTAATGATCAAAATCGAAGTTTAATGAGCATACTAGCTGGATCCACAAACTTCATATTTTGCTTACTGGCCAATCGTTAGTTTATTATTAGGGTGATAATCCTTTATACGCAAGTGGCCATAAAAAAAACGAGATTCAGAAGAAAAAATCTGAATCTCGTTTTAATATTTTTAACTATTACTTTTTTAGGTATTTATCGAGCCAGTCGAAGAACACCCGATTCCATAAAATACTGTTCTGCGGTTTAGTTACCCAGTGACCTTCATCAGGAAAATACAGGAACCGGCTTGGGATGTTTTGAAGCTGAGCAGCACTGAATGCCTCCATTCCTTGTCCAAGCGGAACACGGAAATCTTTCTCGTTGTGTATAACCAGGATTGGTGTATCCCAGTTTTGAACAAATTTATGCGGTGAAAACTGTTCGTATGATTTAGGCTGCGGACTTTTCCAATAAGGCCCGCCCATATCAAAATTAGGGAACCAGGTTTCTTCTGTAGTGCCATACATCGATTCTAAGTCGAAAACACCACAATGTGAAATAAAGGCTTTAAACCTTTTTTCATGATGACCGGCCAGCCAATAAACCGAATAACCGCCAAAACTAGCACCAACCGCACCCAAATGATCTTTATCTACATATGACTCTTTAGCTACCTCATCAATAGCACTTAAATAATCGCGCATACATTGGCCTCCCCAATCGCCAGAAATCTCTTCATTCCACTGTTGGCCAAATGAAGGCAAACCTCTGCGGTTTGGTGCAACAATTATATAATCATTTGCAGCCATTAACTGAAAATTCCAACGATAAGAAAAGAATTGGCTAACCGTACTTTGAGGGCCACCCTGACAATACAATAAGGTTGGGTATTTTTTAGCAGGATCAAAATCAGGAGGTAAAATTACCCAAACCAGCATGTCTTTACCATCGGTGGTTTTTACCATGCGTTTTTCAACCTTACCCATTTTTAAGGCTGAAAGAGCCTGTGTGTTCACTTTTGAAATTTGGGTCAATTGTTTTTTGCCTACTTCCAACGTAAATATTTCGGTTGGTAATGATATATTCATCATTGATGTAACCATAACCGGCTTTTTATTTACATAGGTGAAATCGAAATCGTTTATATCGGCAACTACATCAGTTAATGGAATAATCTGGCTCACTGATCGCAGTTTCGGATCGAATAGCATTATCTGTTCAGTAGCGCTAATTCCTGCAATAAAGAAAATACGCTGGCTATCCATATCCCACTCTGCCTTAGATACGCTGTTATCAAAGTTTTTGGTGATTTCGTTGTGGGCTTTTGAAGTTACATCGTAAACTAAAATTCGATTTTTATCGGCCTCGTAACCATTACGTTCCATGCTTAACCAAAGCATTTTCTTGCCATCGGGAGAAAAGCGAGGGTTGGTATCATAACCTGTGTTAAAAGCGCTTACATTTTCAGTGGTTCCTGAAGTAATATCAAAAACATAAATATCTGAATTAGTGCTTAAGGCTTCTGCGGTTCCATTCAGTTTACGGCAGGTATAAGCCACCTTTTTATCATCAGCACTAAATGCAAATTGTTCTTCGCCACCGTTTGGCTGCAATGGCGCATCAAAACGCTCGTTTGGCATTAGATCTTTTGCATTGCTGATTTTACCATCGGCATAATTGGCAATGAATACATGGCTGTAAGCATAGTCGTGCCATGCTGTCCAATGGCGGTAAAATAAACCATCGATAATTCTGGCGCCTTCTGCCTTAGGCAGGTCGGGATATAATTCAGCAGGATTTTTATCCAGTTTTACATCCGAAATAAACCATACATAACCCATTTTAGGAGAATAACCAAAACCAGAGATGCCTTCTTTAATATCACTGATCTGTACTTTCCCCGAACCATCCGGGTTCATTTCCCAAATTTGGTCGCCTTTTAAATAGCCGATCTTTTTACCGTCTGGGCGCCATTTACCATTGGTTTCATTCGCCGATTCATTAGCAATGGCTTTAGCATTATTGCCGTTGATATCAACAATGTAGATATCAGAATTGCCGCTATTGGCAGCAATATCCATATTCCTAACATTGTAAATAACCGATTTGCCATTTGGAGAAACTTTAGGTTCTGACACCCGGCCAAGCTTCATTAATAATTCAGGAGTTAAACGATTCTGTGCCATTAACTGAGTGGATGCGAGTAATGCCACAGCTATTAAAATTTTCTTCATAAGATTAATAAAAGATTAAGCGAAGATAAGCGGAAAGTATGAATGTGGAAATTCAGAATGAATGAATGTTATTGGAAGATAATTCATTCATTCTGATTAAGTATGAAAAGCCTATTCGTCTCTGTGAACGGTATCCATAGAAAAAGCGGGTAAACAAATAGCGATGTATTCTGCACCTTCCGGCTCCGGAGTACTGTATTGCACCCACTCACCTTTATGGGTAATTATGGCTTCACCGGCATGAACATTCACAGTTTGATCTTTGGTGGTAACTTGTAGCATGCCTTTTAATACCAGGGTGTATTCATCAAATTCGGGCGTTTGCCCTGGCTCAACCCAACCAAAAGGGCTTTCCATTTTGGCAACACTAAGCGTTTCGGTTTTAGAATTTACCCGCCCTATAAATTCTTTTATGATCTTAGGCTTATTGCCGGCTGCTTCAATTACTGAAGGTGATTTAATGAATGTAGGCATATAGTTGGTGATTAGCTTTTAGAAGTTAGTTATTAGTTTTAGATAAATCAGCTAAAAGGCAATTGCTATACACTAATAGTTCTTTATCGATTATACAAATCTCTGATAACTACCGAAGCTACTGTACATCCAAAAACCGCAGGCATATAGGAAATGGTTCCGATAATAGAGCTTTTGTTTGTGCCTTGCATAGGAACCACCCGAGAATGATCAATATCTTCAGGCGACCAAACTACAGTAACTTTTTCTTTCACGCCCATTTGGCGTAAGCGCTTGCGTACATGTTTTGATAAGGTGCAATTAAAGGTTTCAAACAGATCAACCACACGTACTCGCGTAGGGTCAACTTTACCGCCAGCTCCCATTGAACTTACCAATGGAATATTACGGTCTTTACACCCTTTTATAAAAAATAACTTAGGTGCTAAAGTGTCTATACAATCAACTGCGTAATCAAATGTACCACTATCCAACACTTCAAACATGCGTTCGTCGCGTAAATATTCACAAAGAACAGTTAAATCAATTTCAGGATTGATATCACGAATACGATCAGCCAATACTTCAGCCTTCAATTTGCCTTCTGTACTTTTTGTTGCCGGAATCTGACGATTACGGTTACTTGGGTCTACTGTATCAGCATCTACAATGGTCATTTTTCCAATGCCCGAACGAGCAATCATTTCGGCACAAATACCTCCAACACCACCTAAACCAACTACCAGTACGTGGGCATTAACCAGTTTTTCAATTTTTTCTTCGCCTAACAACAGGTTAGTGCGGCTCATCCAGTAAGGTACTTCCATTTTTTTAATTGATTTCGATGATCACCTGATGATAATATCGATTTTATATGAGTGTTGATGTTCCAAAAACGGCCGCAAAATTATGAAAAACATTCTCTTTTAGCTCTATAACTTTCATATTCTTTAGTTCAGCAGCTTTTTCGTAAACCTGCTCAATTGAAATTGGAGCTGTGTCTGATTCCAGAAATAAGCGATTAAGCGGTATATTTTTAAAAATGTCTTTCGTCTTTGCAGCTCTGAATAATAGTTTTCCGAACGAGAAGTATGTATTATAATTTAGTAATTGTTTTAGCTCAAATTCGTTTCCGGCGAAATGATGAAAAATAAATGGAATCTGTGATTGCTTCAGATAAGGAATAAATTCGGTGTAGGTTTTAACAGCGTGGATGATTACAGGTTTATTAAATCGATTGGCAAATACCAGTTGTGATTCGAAGTGTTTCTTCTGCAATTCAATGGGGATATCAATCGCCCTGTCGAGGCCAATCTCTCCTACTGCTAACACATTGGGATGTTTCAAGCTTTCATTCAACCTGAAATAAATGGCATCCCAAATCACTTTTTCAACCAACCAGGGATGAACACCAACAGAAACATTATAACCTAACTTTTGAATATTTTCGGGTTGAAGAAAATGAAAGCCATTGCGCAAAGCCCACTCGCCTGCTTTAGGTTTTTTATGTGTGTGAATATCAATAAAATCGGTTTGCTGAGGATAGATTAGCATAGTTTCAAAGGTAAATCATAATTAATCTTTTTTTGAATCCTTCCGGCAAATCAGCATCTTGGAATGCTAAATTACCTGCAATGTTCAATTCAAAATCAATCGCTCTTACTTGTTTATTGTTTTTTACCTTTCTTTTCAACGGCTTTTGCCAGGAAAGTAAGTCATTATTATGGAAAATATCAGGCAACGGGATTACCCAACCATCTTATCTTTTCGGAACTATTCATCTCATCTGTGAAAACGACTTTATTGTAAGCCCTGCTGTAGAGACTTCCGTTAAAAACGCTTCGCAGGTTTATTTAGAGATCGATATGGATGATCCCAATTTGAACGCACAAATGCAACAGTACATGAAAATGGCAAATGGACAGAAGTTGCAAAATGTATTAAAGCCAGATGATTATAAAGTGGTTAGTCGTTTTTTTAAAGATTCATTAGGTGTGAATGTCGATTTTTTTAATGATACCAAACCTATGCTGTTGTATTCATTCGTATTAATTAAAATGATGAATGGCTGCAACATCAAATCGTATGAGCAAGCTTTCGTTGAAATGGCTAAAAAACAGCAAAAAGAGGTAAAGGGTTTGGAAACCGTTGCACAACAAATGAGTTTTATAGATCAGATATCGGCTGAAAAACAAGGAGACGATCTGGTTAAAGCAATAAAAAACTACCCGGTTTACCGAACCTACTTTACGAAACTAATCAACGTTTATAAAGAACAGGATATTGAAGGTTTACAAAAACTGTTTTCTGATCCTGAATTTGGGACTTCTGAGAATGAAAATGAGACCTTGATCTATAACCGTAACAAAACCTGGATCGAACAGATCAAAGCAATTGCATTAAAACAACCTACTTTTTTCGCCGTTGGAGCCGGTCATTTAGCTGGTGATTCGGGAGTAATTAAGCTTTTACGTAATCAAGGTTTTAAGGTTGAGCCGGTGAATTAAATTGTTGAGTGTAATTGATAAATTGTTTTATTGTTATACTGATAAAAATTTCAATTCAACAATTTATCCATTTAACAATATATCCATTTAAATATTCTGGGCTATCACATAACCTGATGCCCAGGCCCATTGGAAGTTATAACCACCTAACCAGCCGGTCACATCAACGCATTCGCCGCCAAAAAACAATCCGGGTATTTTTTTACATTCCAAGGTTTTTGATGAAAGTTCGTTGGTATCAATGCCTCCACGCATCACTTCGGCTTTATCATAACCTTTATCGCCTGCGGGTTTTACAGTAAAGCGATGAATGAGTTCTTCGATATTTTCGAGGTCGTTTTTTGTTAGCGATGCCAGGTTTTTATCAATCGGCAGGTATTTTCTTAATGCATCTACAAACTTTCTTGAATAAAACTTCTCCAGGAATGAAGCAAGTAATTTCTTTCCGGATTGTGTCCGCTCTTCTTCAATTAAATCGATGATTGAGTTTTCAGGGAAAAGATCGATCTCTAGTTTTTCACCTGGGCGCCAGTAAGAGGAAATTTGCAGAATAGCCGGTCCGCTTAACCCCCAGTGGGTAAATAAGATATTCTCTTCAAAACTTATCTTTTCGTTTGAAACCCTGCTAAAAATACTTGTCCCGGATAGTTGTTCATACCATTCATGATCTTTGCCTGTTACCGTTAAAGGAACTAAGGCTGGTGCAGTTTGCGTTAGCTTAAGATTAAACTGACGGGCCAAACGAAGGGCAAAATCCGTAGCCCCCATTTTAGGAATCGGTAAGCCACCTGTGGCCACGATTACCTTTGGTGCACTGATCGTATGCGTTTTTTCGGTAGAAAGATCCTTAACACTTAGTTCAAAACCGTTTTCATTATTTTTTACCTGCAAAACTTCAGCATTACAAATGATCTGCTGCCCGAAATCATCACATAGATCAGTAAATACTTTTACAATATCTTTCGCATTATTAGTGGTTGGAAACAATTGGCCAAGCGTCTTTTCCTGACCATAAATTCCATAGGTTTCAAAAAAGCTGATGGTATCTTGTACGGTCCATTGGGCGAAAGCCGATTTACTGAAATGCTCATTTTCGGAGATGAAATTTTGATGTGATGAAAACATGTTGGTGTAATTACATCTGCCTCCGCCCGATATTAAAATTTTAGCGCCGGGTTTGGCATTTTTTTCCAACAACAATACTCGTTTACCTAAATAACCGGCCTGAACAGCACACATTAAGCCACATGCTCCGGCTCCCAAAATAATTGCATCTAAATTGCTAAACTCCCTTGGCCAAACTGCCGACATACAAAAATCCTTTAAATCAGAATGTTAATTAATACTTTTTAAAGCTTAACAATAGTAATCTACTTAAACCATCAATTAAAATGGTATTATTGAAACACAAGCTGTTTTTCTCGTGTTTATAACTTAACTTTGTTTCATGCCTCAAAGCACGCAAATATCAGCATTCGGATCGATATTACTCTTCCTTGTTTTAGGAACCGGGTTTGTACTGTTTACGCTTTTCATGTCGAAATTAATCAGCCCCAATAAACCTAATCCTGAAAAATTAACTACTTATGAGTGTGGTGAAGATCCTACCGGTAGTTCGTGGATCCAATTTAACATGCGATTTTATGTAATTGCTTTGGTGTTTCTTTTGTTTGATGTAGAACTGGTGTTTTTGTTCCCATGGTCTACTGTTTTTGGAAACAAGGAACTTATTGCAGCTGCCCCTGCCTGGGGATGGTTAAGTTTCTTTGAAATGACGGTATTTATTGCTGTTTTATTGGTTGGCTTATTATACGTTTGGAAAAAGGGCGATTTAGAATGGATAAAACCACAGCCGGTTATACCTACTGTTGATGCCAAGGTTCCTGCCCTGCTCTATCAGAATATCAATAATCAGGTTTATAAAGTAAGAGCCTATCAGCAAGAAAATGTGGAAGTTTTGGAAGCCGAGCCAGCTGTTGAAAAGATCTCGGAGCGAAAAGCATTCTTTTTAAAAGCAAAAGCTGAAAAAGAAATGAATGCTAAAGCCGATTCAATGGCTGAAACGGAGAAAACTGTAAAGACTGAAACAGTTCAACCAGTTGAAAATCAATTAACAGAGCCAGCGACTTATAAACCTAAGTTTAAACCGCAATTAGCGAAAAAGGAACCTGTAGAAAATAAAGAAATACAGCCAGAAGCTTCTGAATCTGTACAGGAAGATCCGCCTAAACAGGCATATGTTCCAAAATTTAAGCCTCAGCTTGTTAAAAAGTCAGAGGAGCCATCAGTTGAACAATCTCCGGTAACTATTAACGAAACTGCTGAAGCTAAGGTTGAAGAAACCGAAGCTCCAAAACCCGCAGCACCTTATAAGCCTAAGTTTAAACCTCAGTTAACTAAAAAACAGGAGGAGGCATCAATAGAAGAATCTCCGGTAATTAATATTGACACCGTTGAAGCTAAGGTTGAAGAAACCGAAGCTCCAAAACCCGCAGCACCTTATAAGCCTAAGTTTAAACCTCAGTTAACTAAAAAACAGGAGGAGGCATCAATAGAAGAATCTCCGGTAATTAATATTGACACCGTTGAAGCTAAGGTTGAAGAAACCGAAGCTCCAAAACCTGCAGCACCTTATAAGCCTAAGTTTAAACCTCAGTTAACTAAAAAACAGGAGGAGGCATCAATAGAAGAATCTCCGGTAATTAATATTGACATCGTTGAAGCTAAGGTTGAAGAAACCGAAGCTCCAAAACCTGCAGCACCTTATAAGCCTAAGTTTAAGCCTCAGTTAACTAAAAAACAGGAGGAGGCATCAGTGGAACAATCACCTGTAACTAATAACGAAAACGCTGAAGCTAAGGTTGAAGAAATCGAAGCTCCAAAACCTGCAGCCCCTTATAAACCTAAGTTTAAGCCTCAAATGCTTAAAAAGCAGGAAAATGCTGAATCAACAGCAAATGGTACTGAGCTAAATGGAGAAGTTCCTGATAAGAATAATAGTAACGAAGCACCAGTAGAGCAAACTGAAGGTCCAAAAGTCGCCAACGCCTATAAACCTCGTTTTAGTGCCGCCGCAATTAAGAAAAATAAAGAAGAGAATAACTAAGCATTTATATCGATAATGGAACAACTGATAAATAAAGTAGAAAGTAATGGAGTTGTTATTACCAAGGTAGATGACTTGTTGAATTGGGCTAGGTTGTCTTCTTTATGGCCTGTGAGTTTTGGATTGGCTTGTTGCGCAATTGAAATGATGGGCTCCATGGCAGCTAACTATGATTTGGATCGACTGGGAGTATTCCCTCGCCCCTCGCCTCGCCAGGCCGATGTTATGATTGTTGCGGGAACTGTCACTTTTAAAATGGCCGAGCGTATAAAACGTTTATATGAGCAAATGCCTGAACCCAGATATGTAATTTCAATGGGCTCATGTTCAAACTGTGGCGGTCCGTATTGGGAACATGGTTACCATGTTGTAAAGGGTGTTGACCGGGTTATTCCTGTTGATGTATATGTTCAGGGTTGTCCACCACGTCCGGAAGCATTGATAGGGGGCATCATTGAACTTCAAAAAAAGATCCGCCAGGAAAGTATTTTTTCCATGTAATATGAGATTCAAATTTAGGGGTCTGAAAATACTCAAATCCGACTATTGATATCCGACTTCGGTTTTATGTTTTCAGTTTTCTGTTAAAAAACTTATCTTATGGTAAGTAAAAACAGATGAATCGCTCTCCATTTATCTTTCTGCTATTCTTGCAATTTTTATTTATTATTTCTGCTAAAGCACAGAAAGCAGATTCGTCTTTCAGGACGAAAAACCAGTTTGTTCCCTATCCTGTAGTTGGAAATGCTCCCGAAACCGGGTTTCAGTTTGGGTTTGGCGCTATCTATACTTTTTTCATCAACCATGATCCCCGCGAAACCCGAAATTCTTTCATTTACAGTTTTAATATGTGGACGGTCAAAAATCAGGCACAGTATGCGGTGCAGTCAAGCATTTGGACGCCAAAAAACATATGGAACATAACGGTAAACGGAATTTACACTGATTATCCCATATTCTTTTACGGTGTAGGCAATGATACCAGGCAAAGCGATGAGGATCTTATTACATCTAAGCGCTTCAAATTTCAGGTTATTGGAAAACATAAGATCATCAAAGATCTATATGCCGGTCTAGGATTATGGGTGCAAAACGATTCATTTACAGCTGATGATCCTGCAGGTATTTTTAATACAGGTGATTACTATGGTAAACAAGGCGGGAACAGCATGCTTATAGGTTATGGTGGAGCTTTTGATAACAGGGATTATGAGAACTCAACCACTACCGGAAGTTATTTATCAATGCTTGGTTGGACAAGCCTTGGGATCAATGATTATAAATTCTCTGTTTTCAATTTAGATGCAAGGCATTTTTTTAAAATAGATCCCACCATGTGCGTTGGTGCTCAATTTGCTTATCAAACGGCCCAAGGCAGTTCGGCTCCCTTCTATTACCTGCCATTTATTGGAGGTGATCAAATTATGAGGGGTTATTATGTTGGCCGTTATCGCGATCAACATATGTTGGCCGCTCAAAGTGAATTCAGGTACAGGCCCTGGGGGAAGCAAGAAGATCATGGCTGGTTTTCGTTGTCGCGATTAAGCTTTGCAGGGTTTGTTGGTACGGGTATGGTTTTTTCGAATCAAAACTTCAGCTTTAATGATTTAAAACCCAATTATGGCGGAGGCTTTAGGTACATGTTTGAGCCCGTTGCCCGTATGACCCTTCGTTTTGATTATGGTGTAGGAAATCAAAATCCGGGAGAAAAACGTTCTACCGGATTTTATATTTCGTTGAATGAAGCTTTTTGAGCCGACTACGGGTTTCGAACCTGCGACCTTCTCATTACGAATGAGACGCTCTACCAGCTGAGCTAAATCGGCTTTTAAAGTGTTAATTACCTTCTGCTTCTCCGTAAGTATTAACTATGATTTCGGATAAACCTAAATCCCTGGATAAGGCATAGTAAATATGGGTGTAATCAGATTCTTTAAGGACGGAGTATTTTTGTGATGCTGAGAGGATATTCAACATTCCGGGAACCGTTTCCGTATCACCACAAATCAGCACCGTTTTCCCCTCATAGCTATTTACAATAGTTTCAATCACCCCGGCATATACATTACGTTGATAAATAACTGGAGCGATCCCTTTTCGGTCGCATAATGGCTGAACAGTACTTATATATCTCGGAAAGCCAATTGAATAAACTGCATCAATATGCACATCATCCAATAAATTGGCCAGATCATTGGCCCTCCTTTCCCCTTTTTCAGATAATGGGCTATCCGGATCGAGGTTCAATTTCTCCGCATGTCTTACCAATATGATGGTAGTTAATTCGGGTGAAGGATCAGTAGTACTCGAACTTTGACAGCCGAACATCAAACTAAAAAGCAATAAGAACAACAGTAGTTTAGAGAGCGTATGTTTCATTTAAATTAAGGTTTATCCTAATTTATAAACTTAATAACGCATTATCAATGATAAGCGATAGCTGAATCAGCAAAACATCATTATTTTTGAGGCATGTCATTGAAAGAAAAGTATTCTCAACTTATTAAGCAGGAAGCAAAACGACTGGGTTTTTTACAATGCGGAATAGCGAAGGCGTCTTTTCTTGAAAATGAAGCTCCAAGACTTGAAAACTGGCTGAATCAAGGTAAGCATGGTGAGATGAAATACATGGAGAATTACTTTGATATGCGGCTGGATCCACGAAAGTTGGTGGATGGTGCTAAATCAGTTATTTCATTGGCATTAAATTATTATACCGATCAGGTTCAGTCTGATCCGGAGGCTCCCAAACTATCAAAATACGCCTATGGTACCGATTATCATTTTGTCATAAAAGATAAGTTGAAAGAGCTGTTACAGTTTATTCAGGAAACTGTTGGGGAGGTTAACGGTCGGGCATTTGTTGATTCGGCTCCAATAATGGATAAGGCCTGGGCACAGCAAGCAGGCTTAGGCTGGATCGGTAAACACAGCAATATTTTAAGTAAGAAAAAAGGGTCTTTCTTTTTTCTGGCCGAATTAGTTATTGACCTTGATTTGGAATACGATAAACCCGTCGCAGATCATTGCGGCGAATGTACCCGTTGCATCGATGCCTGCCCCACGCAGGCTATTACTTCTGCTTACATTGTTGATGGCAGTAGGTGTATCTCCTATCTTACCATTGAACTCAAAAATGAAATACCTACAGAGTTTAAGAATAAAGTAGACGACTGGATGTTTGGTTGTGATGTATGTCAGGATGTGTGCCCCTGGAATAGGTTTTCTATAGTACATAATGAACCATTATTTAATCCGCATCCTGATTTATTATCTATAAAAAAAGAGGAATGGGTAGAATTAACTGAAGATGTTTTTAGAAAAGTGTTTAAAAATTCGGCAGTTAAACGAACAAAATATTCCGGCTTACAAAGAAATATCAAATTCCTTTCCTGAAACAATTCTATAAAAAACTCTTTTAATTGGCTGACTTTCATTAAATTTCTGATAATTAATCAGGAAAATGAAGCATACAAAATCGGCTTTTATAAAATCAGTGTGGGAAGAGAACAAATTGGAGGCTCTTTTCAATACTCCATTAATTGGCGTGGCCTTTTCTTCGAAACAGGGCTACATGCTTGAGCTTAACCAACAATTTGCCGATATGCTGGGTTATACGCGCCGTGAATTAGTAGGCTCTAGCTGGACCCAGTTTTCTGCTCCTGAATATAAGGAGTTGACAATCAGTTACTACAATAGACTTCTTAACAATGAAGTAAGCTGTTTTACATTTGAAAAAGAGTATATCTGTAAAAAAGGCAACCGCATTTGGGTTGAACTCATGGCACAGGCAAAGCGAGATACGGAAAATAATGTGGAGTATTTTATTATTCTGGCCAAAAATATCAATGAAAGAAGGAGGGCGTTGTTAAATCTCGAAGCGCAAATGAAGTATAGTGAAGCGTTGATCAATAAGCTTAAATATCAAAATGATCAGCTTAAAGAATTTGCCCACTTAATTTCACACAATTTACGTGCGCCGGTTGGAAGTATGATCGGTTTATTGGAATTGTATGATTCTGGCGTGGTAGATAACAAACAAAATATTGGTGTGTTTTCAGAACAATATCGCAACTTAACGTACAGTCTTTTAGATACCATTAATACTATTGGTGGTGCTTTAGATATAAAAGATCGAACAGAAGTAAAAAAGGAAAATGTGCGTTTTTCGGAGGTATTTAACTCGGTTTTAATAAGCTTATTGGGTAAAGCAAAAGATCTGGATTTCGATTTAACGACCAATTTTGAACTTGAAGAGATCACTTATTCTAAGAATTACATGAAGAGCATTCTGCAAAACATGTTGTCTAATTCGTTGAAATATCGTTCTCCGGATAGAAAACTTAAAGTAGAGGTAAAAACCTATAGTAACGAAGGACAGGAAATAATGGTTTTTTCTGACAATGGTTTGGGAATTAATTTAGAGCAGAATTCAAGGAACCTTTTTGGACTACACAAAACTTTTCATCGAAATAAAGATGCAAAGGGTGTTGGTCTTTTTCTAACCCGAAAACACATTGAAGCAATGGGTGGTAAAATTTTTGCAGATAGCAACCCAAATTACGGTATTAAATTTACGCTCATCTTCAATTACCATGAAAATCATTGAAAATCTATGCATTATAGACGATGATAGAATTTGTCAGTTTATCATAAAAACGTATGCAAAGGCAAAAGCATTGGCAAAGAATACCCATATTTTTGCTGATGCCAATACAGCCCTTGAGTATTTAAAAAATACATCAGACAATGTACTTCAACTTCCCGACGTAATTATGTTGGATATTAATATGCCTATAATGGATGGCTGGAGTTTTTTGGATGAATATCAAAAACTACGTCCATGGATCAATAAGAAGATCCCAATATTTTTAATTACTTCGTCTATTCAGGAAGAAGACAAACAAAAAGCGAAGCAGTATATTGATGTGGCTGGTTTTTATATTAAACCCATTAATGAAGACCTGATAATGGATATTTTTCATCAGCTGCCAAATTGATAGTAAACAATTATAGTAACAAAAAATGCCGGTAGTTATCAGCTACCGGCATTTTTGTTTATATTATTTCTTTTTAAAGGCATTTCTTAGCCGAATTTCGGTTAATTTTTTCTTTGTATAAAGAGGAAAATCACCGTTCATCATCCAGTCGTAATAGGTTGGTTCAAATGAAAACACCTCCTCAACCAATTTACCTTTATGTTTTCCAAAGTTGAACATCTCTCTGCCTTGGTCATCAAAGACCATTCTTCCAGCAAAATCTACCACATCTCTTATATAGGTAAATTTATGTAAGGCATCCACATCGTTAACCACCGGAATTGATTTTACACCTGCCTTATCTTCGTATTCAACCCCGTCATATTTTACCAGCTGTGCAAGTAATACCTCGTAGGTAGCTTTAATGTCAGCCTCAGCCGAATGATGATTTTCAATTTCTTTACCGCAGTAGAATTTATAAGCAGCTTTCAAGGTCCGCTGTTCCATTTGGTGGAAAATATTCTGAACATCCACCAATTTACGTCCCTCAATGTCAAACTCCACTCCTGCCCTTAAAAACTCTTCCATTAAAAGAGGGACATCAAATTTGTTGGAATTATATCCACCTAAATCTGCATTTTCTAAAAACTGAGCCAAACTTTTAGCCACTTGCTTAAAAGTAGGTTCATCTTTAATATCCTCATCATAAATACCATGGATCAACGATGATTCTATTGGAATCGGCATCTCAGGGTTTACTCTTCGCGTCTTTATTTCGGTAGATCCATTGGGCATTATTTTTAATATGGCAATTTCCACAATTCTATCTGATGCAACATTTACCCCGGTAGTTTCAAGATCGAAGAATGCAAGAGGACGTTTTAATTTTAAATTCATGGTATTAATAAACGAATGTATTGTGCTTTACAGAAAATAAAAAGGCCCGGTATTAACCAGGCTCAAAGATAAAATTTTTAACCTTCCTTTTTTAATGAAAGTCTAAATCGACTTCCATTTGATGCCGCAGCCAACTGCTTTAGTAGTGGTGGTTTCAGGTTTTTTATTCAGTAACAATGCATTCACTGCATCTTCAACGTATTTAACCTTATTAGCATTTACGCCTTCGGTATCATTGTCAATGGCACCTATATACTCAACCACATTACCATTGGCCGTTTTTTGTAGCACAAAAACATGTGGAGTTTTAGTGGCGCCGTAGGCTTTTGCAATGGCTTGAGATTCATCAAGCAAATAAGGGAATGTATATTTCTTTTCAGAAGACCGTTTTTTCATATTATCAAAAGAATCTTCAGGATAAGCTGTTGGATCATTGGGGTTAATAGCTATTACCGGATATTCTTTGGCGGCGTAAGCTTTGCTTAGTTCCATGATTCTGCTTTCATAAGCTTTTGCATAAGGACAATGGTTACAGGTAAAAACCACAATAAATCCTTTCGCCGATTTGTAATCAGCCAGTGATACAGTTTTACCATCTACATTTTTTAGTTTGAAATCAGTAGCCTTATCTCCCACTTTATAGCCCTGAGCGAAAGCGGATAAACTTAATACAGCCATAAAGGCAATCAGACTTAATTTTTTCATGTTTTTATTTTTTTGAGGATAAATATGTTTCTTTCAGTTCACTGTAAGTAAAATCACGTTCGTAAAACTTACGGTATTCTTGTTTATTGTTTAATACAAGCGTTCCGGGTAAAACACCCGACCAACTGGTATCTATTTTATCAATTACACTTCCCTGATCCTGTTCATCAAGTAGGTATACTTCTAAAGGAATATTCTTCTTTTTAACAAAAGGCTCAACTGAACTTTCCAGTTTCGACCGGAAGTCCATGCTTATTAAAATCACTTTAAGCTTATCCGTTTTATATTCCTTTTGCAATTGAATGAAGTTGGGTAGTTCTTTAACACAAGGTGCACACCAGGTTGCCCAAAAATTAATTACATAGGTAGTATCATTGTTGGATGTAATGATTTGCCGCAGTTGTTCAAATTTTATAGGCTTTACTTGCTGGGAAAAGCCTGTAAAAGAACAAAACAACAGCATAACTATGATCAATAAATTTTTCATGACACCAATTTAACGCATCTGTTAGCCGAAAATGAGGAGGTAACGGAAAAATTACGGCTATAAATAATCTTGGCTACATAAACAACATTATTGTATTTAAGCTTTAATTTTCATTCGCTACTGTTTAAATTTTTATAATTTAGGCCGGATTTTAAAATTGAATAAATGCTGAATTACATCACGTGGAATGTTAGCCGCGAAATATTTTCATTAGGTCCTCTGGTTTTGAGATGGTATGGTCTATTGTTCGCCTCGGGCTTTGCAATAGGCTATTTTATTATGCAGAAGATCTTTAAACAGGAAGGTATTAAAGAAGAAGTGCTTGATAAACTTACCATGTACATGGTAGTTTCAACCGTTTTAGGTGCTCGTTTAGGTCATTGCTTGTTTTATGAGCCTGATTATTATTTAGCGCATCCGCTTAAAATATTAATGATTTGGGAAGGTGGTTTGGCCAGTCACGGAGCCGCAGTGGGTATCTTATTCGGATTATACCTCTTCTCAAAGAATGTAAGCAAGCTTCCTTATTTATGGATATTAGATCGTATTGTAATTGTTGTTGCTTTGGGCGGTGCATGCATTCGCTTAGGCAATTTATTTAATTCAGAGATCTATGGTAAGGTTACAGATGTGGCCTGGGCGTTTCGTTTTGTAGTTTCTGATGGGCCTAATGCATTGCCGAGACACCCTACACAAATTTATGAAGCCTTGTTTTGTTTTGCTTTATTCTATTTTCTACTTAAATATTATTATAAGCATGTTACCAAAATGAAAGACGGAATCATATTCTCTTTCTTTTTAATACTGCTTTTCGGATTCCGGTTTTTTGTTGAATTTTTAAAAGCTGAGCAAGTGGATTTTGAGAAAGGGATGACTTTTAACATGGGGCAATGGTTAAGTGTACCTTTCGTATTGATTGGTGTTTTACTTTTTATAAAACAAAGTAGAACAACCCCACATAACTACCTGATTGCTGATCAGCAAAAACCTGCTGCATAAAATTTTTTGATTACAATAAAAAGCGACTGTTCTTAATGAAACAGTCGCTTTTTTTATAAACTACGGATGTAATAATTGCTTTATCATTCTTCATTTTCTGATTAAAGAAAAAGTTGAATGAGCTATTTATCAGATGGCAACAATTGGAAAATCCACCTCTTGGGGATAAATTATTCGAGCAGGAACACCATACAAATCCAACATTAATTTTTCTGTTAAAGCTACACCTGGCCGCCCTTCACTTACTATTCTTCCTGCCTTAATGGCCACTAAATAATCTGCATATTGCATGGCTAAATTTAAATCGTGGATAATAGCTACAACAACGGTGTTTTCTAATGCTATTTCTTTGGCGATTTTTAAAAACTCATGTTGGTAGCCTAAATCGAGCGAAGTGATCGGTTCATCAAGAAAAAGATAGCGCAGCCCTTGCTTAGGTGGCTCCCAGATCTGTGCTAACACTCGGGCAAAATGTACACGTTGCTGCTCCCCTCCCGAAAGTGTCAAATAATTTCGATTGGCAAAGCTTTTCATCTGCAACCTTTCTAATGCCAGGTGGCAGATCTCTACATCTTTTACAGAAGCTTTATAATGAAAATGCGGATAACGGCCCATCATCACAACTTCTTCCACTGTTAAGGGAAAAGGCATATCGGTTTGTTGAGAAAGTACGGCCCTGTATTTTGCCAGTTTTTTTTCCGATTGCTTCTTTAATACTGAATCGCCCAACCACACTGTTCCCATAGTAGGTGTGAGCGTTCCACTCATCATTTTTAGTAAGGTGGATTTGCCTGATCCGTTTGGACCGATGATCATCGATAACTTACCCGGTTCAAATTCTCCTGAAACACCTTTAATGATCTCATTACCTCCGATAGAAAAACGCAGATTCTCCAGCTTAAGCATAAAAACCTCCTTTTTTCTCAGATCGAACCTGATTAATAAGCATCATTAAAAACACAGGAGCCCCAACCAGTGCGGTAATAATTCCAATTGGCAATTCAGCGGGAGCCATCACTATACGAGCTAATAGATCAGCCAGTACTAGCCAAACAGCACCGAGCAAGGCGGAGCCGATCAACAAAAAACGATTGTCACTGCCACCGATCATGCGCAACAGATGTGGTACTACTAATCCAACAAAACCAATTACTCCTACCAAAGCTGTAGCTACTCCCACCATCAATGTGTTGATCAGGATAATTTTCCATTTCAAAGATTCTACACTAACTCCTAAATGCAAAGCCTCGGCTTCTCCCAACAAAAGTGCGTTGAGCGATTTAGCATATCGAAGTGCCAGTACGAAAGAAATTATCGTTGCTGTTAGAACCAGAGCTAAACCGAGCCAATCTGCTCCTGAAAAAGTGCCTAAATTCCAAAATGTAATTGACCTTGCTTGTGGATCACGTGCTATGTACGACAGAAAACCGGTTCCACTTGCAGCGATAGCATTAACTGCTACACCGGCCAAAATCATGGTAGCCACAATAACCCTCCCCTTAGTATTGGACACTTTAAAAACAATGATCGTTGCGAGTAAACCTCCGGCAAACGCTGCTGCAGGTAATAAAATTGGTTCGAAAACAGACCCTGTAACCCATGTCATTTGCTTACCCAAAACAAAAACCGATGCTGCGCCTAAGGCAGCACCCGAAGAAGTTCCAATCAGACCGGGTTCAACAATTGGGTTTCTAAACAATGCCTGCATCAACGTTCCCGACATTGATAGAGCCGCTCCTACCACCGCACACATCAATACACGGGGAAGACGTATTTGAAAAAACACTTCTTTATCCAGCGCGGGCCACTGATTATTCGAAATTCCTGATTGCTCTAGAATAAAATCCCATAGCTGGTTGTAAGAAAAATGGATGGCACCCTGGCTACACGCAACAATAATTACACCCAGAAGCAAAAATGCCAAACCTCCATAGATTCTGCCATTTATTGATTTCATCATTTACTCCAGATTTACAAACTATTGACGTACTAATTTTCCTAATTTCAACACATTTTCACCGGTTCTAGGCCCCAGGTAAATCAAATCGTATTCCTCAATACGGAAAATCTTATTGTTTTTTGCCGCAGGAGTTAAGGCTATGCCTGGCAATTGTTTGATCTTTTCAATGCTTCCCAGTCGATCATATCCAAAATCGGTAACCAAAATAACATCAGGCTGAGCCTTGGCAATCAACTCAGGGCTTAAAGGTTTCATTCCTTCCGGAACCTCCGCCACATTCACAGCTCCTGCCCATTCCAGCATTTTTGTAGCTGTACTTTTTTGCCCAATGGCCATATAATTATTCATCTGTTGGCCGTAATGCACAATAACTACTTTGGGCTTATCCTTATAATTTTTTATTTGGATCTCGGCTTGAGCCATATCTTTCAACAGTTTTTCATTCAACAACTTGGCTGCTGTTTCTTTATGAAAGATCAACCCTAATGAATCTATTAATTTTGTGGCATCATCAATCGTTTTTGTCTTTCCAAAACCAAGCATTGGAATTCCAACATTTTTCACCTGTTCAATGGCTGCTGCTGGAGCAATATTTCCATCATGAAAAACGACTGTAGGTTTTAAAGAAATGATCCCTTCTGCACTTAATAAACGATGGTAGCCTACTTTGGTCAGTTTTTTTGCCGCTTCAGGAAAAGTGCTGGAAAGGTCAGTGCCAACCAACTTATCTTGGGCACCAAGGGCAAAAATCATTTCAGTTAATTGTTTTGATACGCAAACTATACGATCGGTATTAAGTGGCTGCTCTTTATGGCCAGAACGATGGCATGCTCCCAATCCAAAGGCCAGGACGCAAGACAATATAATGAAGGCTGTTTTTTTCATGAGTTATTTGAGAAGTGAATGATTGGTTTTGGTTCGAATGGCAAATTTAGAACAAAGTCCTGTTATTATAAAATAACAGGACTTTGTGCAAATCTAAATAATCCCTTTTTTTAACTATTAGAAGGTATATTTCAAATTAACTCCGCCGTAATAATTGATTTTATCCGGACCTGGAATATATGCATCAGGCATTTGATTAATAAATACCATGTTGTAGTATTGCGTACCCATGATATTATTTGCCCCTACGTACATATCAGCCATTAAATTCTTTAAGAAACTACGCTGATATCCCAGTTTTGCATTCAACAAATCGAAAGATTTTGTTTTAAATGCACCATCCGAAGTAATTGGCATTGCATCTCTGTAATTGTAATTCACATTAGCATATACACCGTATTTAGTTGCCGCATCAACACCTAAGTTATAGGTTAAAGGGGCAACGCCAGCTACTGCTAAACCTGAATAATCAGCTACAACTCTTGTAGAACTTGATTGGTATTGGTAGTTATCGTATTTAAAGTCGTTGTAAGTAAGGTTAGCAAAGGGCTGAACGGTTTTGAACAAACCATTTGACGATTGGTAAGCAAGGTATTTCACCATTACCTCGGCACCTTTATTATCCTGGCTTCCGCTATTTACAAGGTAAGAATACAAAGTTGCTGTATTGCCGGCATTAGCCACTGAAACTGAGCTCATCTTATCAGAGAAAACAGCATTAAATAATGCTACCTGGAAAGCTAAACGATTATTTAGCAATGAGCCTTTAGCTCCGATCTCATATTGTGAACCTTTCTCAGGTTTTAAATCAGTATTAATTTTACCTGTATATGGGATAAACAAGTTACCGCTTACTGGCGCTCTGTAACCTACGCTGTAAGAAGCATAAGCCGAAAAGTTTTGACCAAATGATCTGTTTAAAGCGATACGAGGTGATACCAAATTTGAATATTTAACACCGTATGCTGATGGTTTGTTTGTTTCAGGAGAAGCGGTATTATTGGCGGCATTATAGAATCTGTCTTCCAAATGATTATCCATAGTGCTCAAACTCAACCCAGCTGAAAAATCAAACATGAATGGCAGCTTCAGATTCCATTCGGTAAAAGCATTATAGGTTTTACTGGTAACTGCCATATTGCTCTTCATCGAACCAATAAGATTATATCCATTTGGATCTAAATTATTAGCCACCATGTTGTAACCAATGCTTTCATAAGTTTGTTGCTGTGCTTCAATTCCTGCAGTTCCAGACAACTCACGTCCGAATACATTAAATCTCAAGTCGAATGCAGAACGGATACCCACATTAACAGGAGACTTGTCTGTCCACCCACCAGCAGAACTAGCGGTATTTTTGTTTGACGAACCAAAAACGGAAGTAGTATTAGCCAGGTATTTATTGAAAGCATAAGAATGGCCTAAACCAAAACGATACCCGATAATCTCTGAATGTGCATTGTTTTTAATATAAGAAGGGTTACCTGAGTAGTCTTTCTTATTATATTGATCAACGGTTAATTCTCCGGCACGCTCATCATAGCTGTTGGCATAACCTAAATAAGAAGAGATCTTTTGTTTTTCACTCAATTGGAAATCGCCTACTATGTTAACGAAATCTTTGGTTGATTCGTTATGTGGCATGAAACCATCTGATAACTGTTTTCCATAATTTACCAATATCGACGAATGGCTACCGCCTACCTGTAAACTGGTAGTGTAACGACGGAGGCCAAAATCACCCACCATTACATTCTGCCCAATTGATACTTTGTTAAGCTCGGCTTTCTGGGTTTGCATATTCACCACGCCGGCAATTGCAAAACCATAAGAACTTCCAGCAGGGCCTTTCAGTACTTCAACATTAGATATGGATCCGAAATCGATATCATCCATAATGGTTACGCCTTCCGCATCTGTTACCGGAATGCCATTTAGATACATTTTTAGACCCTGGCTATCAAAATTATTGTTAGCTCCTCTTATTCCTAAACCATTTCCGTAACCACGGACATTAAATTGTTGCCCTCCTGATACCGAACGACGCATCATTAACACACCAGGCATGCTGGTATTAATTGCATCATCCATAAAAACACCCTGACCACGCTTAATATCGGCCAATGCTAATTTTGCAGCAGACTTGTTCTTGTTGGACATTTCTGTTACAGTAACTTCGTTTAACAGACGGCTTGTTTCTTTTATTTTTAGCGAATCTGTTGTTTTTGTATTTGTTGAATTTTGTGCTTGCACACCCACAGTTCCGAAAAGTGCAAGAGATGCTAATAAAAATTTATTCATTTTGGTTTATTAATCAATTTTAAAAAAATGTGAAAATTAGCCAATGCCATAAGCATTGGTAATTTGGACGAATGTTTAAGATGAAAAATAAAACCAAGGGGGAGGGTTGGGCGGACGAATAGCCCTATCTAAAATATCACTTTCTACTACAATGGAGGATGGAGTTGAAATACCTTCATAAAACTGATAGAAGCAGTCGTTTTTCAAATAAACACTTGCAACAAAGTGTTCTACTTTTTGCTTTTGGTTTTTCTCCTTATCTATAGCCTTTTGCTCTTGAATTTTCTCATGCAATGCATAAGCCTCTGTATCCTTAGTATCAAGAATACAGTAGATCACTGTAGAATCACCGCGCTGTTCCTGCTTAATTACATCGTAACTCTTTCCTAAATAGCTAAACTCATCTTCCTCCTTCCATTGAAGATCATTTTGGGCTTGCTGTTTGGAGAGCTTAAGCGTTACTGTTTCCTTTATTGATCCTGATGAAATTTGCTCATTGACCTCATTCTTGATTTGCTGATGCCTTAAAAGAAACAATAGACCAGCCCCTTCAAACTGAAAAAACAGAATGAATAACAATAGGATTACTGTTATTTTTTTAGAGGCTTTTAAAAGCAAAACGGTTTGGTTATTGGTTATTGATTTAATTTGAGGCGTTTTTAGATCAATAGTTGTCACTGGGAAATGGTCGTTTAATAACAACCCCCATCCTGACAATAAACTTATTTACAATAGAGTTACATCCTCCTGAATTTTCATCACCCTTACACTGTTTTTTACGTTTCCCGGAATATTATGGATGATTGTTATTTTGATTTGGTTCTGAAAATTGACTTTATCAAACGACAATAACAATGGATTATTTGCGCATTTATATGGATTATCCTACCCTTTTTTATCCAGGTTTACTTTAAAGTTACTCCCCCAACTCTTTGGCAAGAATCTGTTCCAATTCTTCAACTTTAGGATTCTTGGCAATTACTTTACCTTTAGCATCCACTAAAAAAGTGGCAGGGACGGCAAGGATGCCATAAACCTTTTTAATCTTTAAATTTGCATCTGAAACATGATGCCACTCTGTTCTATCTTCAGCGATCGCTTTTTTCCATTGCTCTAAGTTCGTATCAACTGAAACGCCTAAAACATTAAAGCCCTTTGAATTGTATTTAGCGTATAATTCCCTAACCTCTGCTCCATATGCCCGACAAGGCCCGCACCATGATGCCCAAAAGTCTATTAAAGTCAGCTTACCTTCATTTAATACTTCTGCTAAAGAAAGATCCTTACCATCAGGTGTTTTTGCGGATATTGCTGGAGCCATATCTCCTTCCCTAACCATCTTTGCATTATCAAGACGATACTTAAGCAATTTCCCTGCATAACTACGTTTTACCGCATCAGAGAGTTTGTTATAGATCGGAAGGTAAGCATCCACCGGAAAATCAAGTTTATATTGTGCAGTGGTTATAAGAACAACCGGCGAAACAAATGAAGTAGGATGCTGAGTTGCAAAGGAGCAAGCTTGTTCTACTCGATTAGCCGCTAATGCCTCGGCTTTGTTAATGAATTGCTCACGCTCTTCATTTGTTGGCTTCTTTGCCAATGGTTTTGACATAGCAAGAATTTCTTCTTCTATTGGCGCCACCATTTTTTTAAAAACAATATAATCGGTTTGAGATTTTGAGCCGACCACATTTGCAGATTTAACAGAGTCGCCAACGAGTTCCATTTTTGAATTTTCAACAAATAACTGGTAAGGCAAATTCCCGCTAATAAGCAAGTTAGCATAGGTAGGACCTGGAACAGATCCTTTCAACTGAAATTTACCATCATGAACAATTGCTGAGCCTAATGTGTCACTTTTTTCTCCCTTTGAAAGTTTGTAATTCAATAAAATAACCCTTGCTCCTTCTTTCAAATTTTTAATCTTGGCTGTTAGCACAAAACTTGGATTCGTTTGAGCATACACCCCTCCTCCCATTAACAAGACTGCTATTGTTAATAATCGCTTTTTCATTAAACTCAGGTTAATTTTTACTTAAATCAGTTTTCAATTTTTCAGCAAGGATCTTCGCCAATTCTTCAACTTTTGGATCCTTGGCGATTACTTTTCCATCCTTATCCAGCAAAAAGATGGCTGGAATTTTAATGATACCAAAAGCAGCTTTAAGTTTTGTATTGTTTAGTTCAGCGATATGATACCAGTTTGTTTTATCCTCTGCAATGGCTTTTTTCCATGAGTCGGCATTGGTATCTAGTGAAACACCTAATACATTAAAGCCCTTCTCATGATATTGCTTATAGAGTTTTAGGATTTCCGCACCTTCCCTGCGACAAGGCCCACACCAAGAGGCCCAAAAATCTACCAGAGTTAGCTCTCCTTTTTTTAACACCTCGGCTAGCGAAAGATCTTTTCCATCCGGAGTTTTAGCAGCTAAAGCAGGGGCTGTATCTCCAACATTGATTGTTAACGCGGCATCTAAACGACTTTTTATCGTTTGGCCAGCAATACCGGCTTTCACAGCGGGTGAAAACTTTTCATAAATAGGCAGATAAACCGCCGGGTCCAAATCATATTTATCTGTAGTTAAAATAACCACAGGAGAAACAAAAGAGTTCGGATTTGCAATAGCAAAAGTACGCGCCAACTGAACTCTTTTGACTTCCAAGGCGTTAATATCGGCCATCAATTTATCCACTTTAACCTGATCCTTCTGCTCATAAGCCAATCGTGCTGAGTCCCCAATTTTGCGCATTTCTAGTAGAATTGCTTGCATAGACTTCTGGAATAATTCAAATTCAGCATTTGATTTTGAGCCCTCGATTTTGGCCAACAACAGGGACTCTCCGGCTATGGTCATCGAGGTGTTTTCTATAAATAAAGGAATCTCGTCTTTCCCAGCCACGTTCAACTTCAGATAAGTTGGACTTGCAAGTGATCCCATTAAAGTAAAACTGCCGTTCTTAACTACAGCGGTACTAATGGTATCGATTTCTTTAAAATTGCGGTAAAGCAATATTACCTTCTCCCCATCCTTTAGTTCTTTAATTTTCCCGTTCAGCACAAAATTTCTATTCTGGGCATAAAGAGAGCTGCCAGACATTAATAAGGCCGAAAGCGCTAGTAATTTTACTTTCATTAGATTTTGATATAATTGAATTACCGGAGGGCCTACTGGTTTGCAGGCCTTCCGGCAAAAGTTATTTTTTAGTTGGCTTTATATAATTTAACTCTCAAATTAAGAGACAAGCCTCCATCACTATACTTTTTGAGTTCACCGGCTTGTGAAGTATACATGGCCAATACCTTAAATCTTGATAAAACATCAACCCCCATACCTAGGGAATAGTTGTTTGTCGTGTGGTAAAGGGCCTGTAAATTCACCGTCTTTGCAAATCTCATATCGAACCCGAAGTCCCAAACATTCGGATAATCTTTGAATTGTGTATAACATAACTTGGGCTCGATACTGTTAAGCTGTTCGCCCAAATTAAATTTATAGGATACCGAGCTGAAAAAAGACGGGCGGTCGGCGGTTTGATAACTATCCTTTATAAGGTGATTTCGAAAGGAAGGAACAACGGCCTGTACAGTCAAACCATTGGCGACATAAGCTAATCCGAAGTCAATATCCCAATAGATACTCCTCTCATTATAGTCGCTTAGCGATCCATCATCCTGATCGCCAATTGCCTCATCTAAATAAATGTTCCCATTACCTACCGCTGCAGAAAGTCCAAAACTCAGACGTTTGCCCTCGGCCACCGGCAAGTGATAGGCATAAGACATGGCTACTCGGGTTTGATTAAACAAACCAGCTTTCTGATTCAAAATGTTTAAACCCAAACCAACACGTTTTCCCAAAAAACCATCAACACTGATAAATGCGTTAATGGGTGCTCCGGGTAAGCCAGTGTTTTGTTTGCTGTATGACATGACCATACTTAGGCTGGAATCAGCACCGGCAAGGGCTGCATTAGCCTGATACGGGTTAAAAAAATACTGACCCGGCATCGAGCTCATTTGCGCCATTGCCGGCAGGATGGTGCCTAATGACAATACAATTGTCATTAGGCTATAAATACACTTTTTATGAATTCTTTTCATTGATTCTGGCTTTTTTAATATTCAATTAGTTGCGCACGATTGAGATAAAGCCTTTTACTGGCTCCATTCCGTTACCTAAATCAATAACATAATAATAGGTACCTTCCTGCAATCTTGATCCATTAAAAGTACCATCCCACTCATTCAGATAACCTTTCTTAGTGTAAATGAGTCGTCCTGACTTATCTATGATTTTCACCATGTTATTCGGATACAACTCAATATTGCGCACCATCCATTTATCATTTTTGCCATCGCCGTTTGGCGTTAAAACATTGGATACATCCTGTATTTTGAACTCATCCAGCACTTCAATATTATAAAGTTGCTCTACATAACAGCCTGAAGCATTATATGCTCTAACCATAAAGGTTGTAGTTTGCATAGGGCGAACCGTCAAAACCGCCGAGTTTCTACCCGATAGTATTCCGGCAGCTTCATCCCACTCATATTTCGTAGCCGAACCTTCTGCCTTCAACTCCACGATATCTCCTTTATAAATTCTTTGGAACCTGTTGCTGCTGATGCTCAGCTGAGGATTGCCGTTGATCGTTAAAGTTCCGTTTACATAGTTAAAGATGTAATTATTGGAAACTCCACCCGCCGGCGTTAAGGAATAAGTTCCTGGTACGGACGTAGCACTAGCAGTGGTGTTTATACTTGGCGCTGTTTGCAAATTAGCCGGATTTTCGCCATTCATGAAACCGCTATAACTGATGGTAAGGGCTGGTAAACTATTACCTTGGCACATCTGCTGATTATTAGCATTTACCATTAATACCGTCTTATTGATTGTTAAGGTACCTTCCTGGTATACCAACGAATAGTTTGAAGAAGCGGCTCCGCTAGCTGTTATTGCATACGTGCCTGCAGCACTTGCTGCTGATGCGTTGGTAGAAACTGTTGCAGCACTTGTTAAGCTTGAAACATTTTCACCGTTCACAAAACCGCTGTACGATATGGTTAAAGCTGGATTGGCTGCACCATAAGTTTTTGACTTATTATCTGCAATTACTGTTAATTTCGCTTTATTTACCATTAAGGTACCGTCTTGATATACAAAAGTATAGTTGGAAGAAGCAGCTCCACTGGCTATGACCGCATAGTTACCTGCAGCACTTGTAGTTGTTGCGTTGGTCGAAACTGTTGCAGCACTTGTTAAGCTTGAAACATTATCGCCGTTTACAAAACCGCTGTATGATACTGTTAAGTCAGGATTGACATCGCCATAAGTTTTTGACAAATTATCCGCGCTTGCCGTCAAGTTCGCTTTGCCTACTGTTAAGGTGCGCGATACAGGAGTTGCCGCTTTATAGAGTTCATCTCCATCCTGTCTGGCTGTAATGGTAACAGTTCCTGCTTTATGGATAGTTACCGTATTGTTATTGATAGAAGCAACAGAAGGGTCGCTTGATGAATAGGTCAAGCTCAAGTTCGAAGTGGCGGTTCCTGTTAAATCAAAACTTGCATCTCCATATGTTTTTGCAGTTAAGGCCGGGAAAATAATTGATTGACCTGGTTGAGCACCAATCACAACAAAAGTTTTAAAAGTGCTTGCATTACCGGCGTGATCTAAAGCCGTCCAGATAATGTTTGATTCTCCCTCATTGAATTGACCGCTGGCATTAACCCCTGCACCACTTCTGGTGGTGGCACCGGTAATCTCATAGGTTAATGTATTAATACCACAATTATCTGTTACAGTAACAGATGGCACGGTGTAGGTTGAGCCCGTAAAACTATGGTTAAATTGTGCAGTTCCTGTTAAAACAGGGAACGTATCATCAATTACTTTAATAACCTGTGTATAGTTATCCGAAACATTGCCTGCTTCGTCAGTGAAATTCCATACGCGGGTACGAACAAATTCAGCATCATTAGCCCTAACAGTGTTATCACTCACTACATGAAGTTCCGGATTTACAGTAACGTTATCTGTAGACACAGGAACCATTGCCGAAGCTGCGGTTAAGCCTGTTGCATCGCTACATTGCAGTGTAGCGTCTAATGCACCTGCTACTGTGTTAATAACCGGAAGGATATCATCAAAAATAGTTACGCTGACATATGCAGCTGCTTTTGCACCTAAATTATCTGTAGCAACCGCTCTTAATTTATATGCCCCTGGTACAGTGCTGTTAAACGTATAGGTGTATGGCGATGTTAATGATTCGCCAAGTTTAGTTGTTCCTTCGAACCATTCTACTTTAACAACCGAACCATTCGCATCAGTAGCCGAAGCTTCTATTGTAGCGCCTGTACTCTGACCGAATTTCTGATTATCTGATGGAGAAGAAATGGATACAACAGGAGGCTCGTTAAAAGGGCAACCCCCTACATAAAGCTCACCAAGTGCTATTTGTGGTACATCAGTTTGACCTGAAAGCCCTACAAATTTAACGTATCTTCCTTTTTTATCGGCAAAAGTAACCAGCTTATCATCAGCGGTGTTTTCAAATGACCCCTTGGCCACCGGTTGGCCCCAATCGTTGGGATCCATGGACACATAAAACTCGTAATCCTTAACCCTTCCGTCTCCAGCATTAGCCCAAGTGGCCATAAATTGATTTACTGAATAGTCGGCTCCCAGATCAAGTGCAATCCAATGCGGAAAAGGAGGATAAGGACCTGGCTGCGTTGGTACAATTGGATAATTTGTATTCCAAGCCAAGGTTTTATTATTATCTATAACCCTAGGTGCTGTATGTATACCACTAAAAAAGAGCTCATTATCAAAAGAATGTACTTTTAATTTTGTTTGTGGTGCAATAAATGAAGAGCTTCCGCTTCCACATAGTGGCTCTGTTAAAGTAACCTTAACCGGAGTAGAAACACCTTGCAAACCTTTATCATCTGTAGCTACCGCCGTAATGGTCAGCTGTTCACCGCTTAAATTTGGAACGGTAAATGGTACCTCATATGGAAGCTGGGATGCCTTACCAATTGATTTTCCATTATTAAAATATTCAACGTTAACAATGTGGCCATCTAGATCAGTTGCTTTTGACGTAAGCTTTATTGACTGATTTGCATACAAGCTTTCCCCATCTACCATTGACGAGATGTTAACAACGGGAGGCGAATTTGTCTGATCAGGAGTACTATTAACCAGGTAGCATTCCCATGCCCCACGGCCATAAGTGCCCAGTCTTAATAAGCTATTCTCTTTATTGTCCTGATCATAGAAAATATCAAAACCTTTTAAAGCCACCAAACTTGGTAAACCATCTGAATAAAGGGCCCAATCGGTCATTGTATTATCTTTATAATAAACGGCTCGTCCGGTTTGAGCATATATCGCTTCAATATCCTGGCGGGTGGTATCTGCCACCATATTCTCTATGTTTTCAGAATTCAGACGGGTGGTAACAGGGCCTGAACCTATTGCTGTCCAAGTAGTGCCATCGTCAGTTGTTCTATACGCATAACCATTACTCGCCATGTACATTACACCGTTTTTAAATACCGCCAATGCGCCTGTACTGGCATTCCCTGAAGGCTGCGGAGCACTCACACCTGCCGAAAAAGAGGGTGTTGCTGCATTGACATTATAACTACGGTAAATCTTCTTATCCTCACCAAGTACAAACAGCGTATTAATATCTGCCGGCGATTGAGCCATTGCCATTGTCATCGGCACTTTGGAGTAAATTTTGGTCCAGGTTGGCTTGGGAAGGCTAGTGTTGTTAGGGGTAGGCCCAGCATCAATGTTGTTTGAACGCCACACTTCTCTATATGACCAAAAAGCCTGATTTGCTTGAAATTTAGAAAATGCCAATTTGTCAGAATTTGTTCGAGTAGGACCCATAGTATTAGGATCAACACCGATGTCCCATACGAAACTAGAGTTAGGCCATCGCTTATAATCCTTCTTAGAGGCGTTGACAGGGGCAGAGGAGGTTCCGGGGGCGACTAAATAGACAAAGTCAGAAAAGTTATCGTGATAGTAAACTGAGTTTTGATCACCAGGATAGCTACTCGTCCACACACCATTATAATAAAATAGCTCTCCGTTATCCTGAGTACCGCCAGCAATTAAATGCTTACTTATTGGGCTATTGGCTATGCTGGCAAACTGAGTGTTAGCCATACCTTGGGTTTTTGGTGTCCAGGTTACGGCATTATCTTTACTCAAATAGAAACCTCCATCAGTAGCACAATACATCTCTGAGGAATTATAAGGGTTAAACCTTAACCAGTGCATGTCGGTATGAATGGTTTTTTGCCAAGTGGTTTGATAGGCTTGAACCCAATTCACTCCTTCATCCGTACTTTTCCAGATAAGGTGCCCACACAAGTACAGCGTTTTTGCATTGTTCGGATCGGCCACCAAGTCGAAATTGTAGAGTCCTTGACCGGCCGCGTTTCTGGCATATCCAACCAGGTTAGGCTGATTATCTCCTTTTTTCAGCGTAAACGTTGCCCCGCGGTCTTTTGACATGTAGATAACACCTCCATAGGATGATGCTGAAGGTACGTTTATAGCACCGCTATTGCTACCGAAATAAGACACATATACCACATTTGGATCGGCATCACTTACGGCTACCCTTGCGGTATTATTAGTATTAGGTATTGTATTAATAGTTTGAGAGGTCCAGTTTAGGCCCATGTCGGTCGATTTGTAAAAGATACCGTTGTTATAGGTTACCGCATAAAGCGTTGTTGAACCCGGCTCCGGAGCGAAGCGCATATCAACAAACTTATCATTAACAATTTTGGTCCAAGTGGCACCGGCATCAGTAGTACGGAAAATACCATCCATTGTAGCGGCAACAACCGTGTTATGGTCGGTAGGATCCATTAAAATCTCTCTGACACATCCACCAGTCATACCTGTATTAGAAGGCTGAAAAGTAGCCCCGCCATCGGTCGATTTCCACACACCATTTCCTCCCCCATAGTAACACGGTTCACCTGTACCCAAATACAGTGTGTTATTATCCGTATAATCGATACAAATAGAGGAACTGGTCAAGAGATAGGGCATTTTGTCCGTACCCAAAGTTTTCCAATTATCGCCTTTATTGTCACTTACCCAGGCCGAAAGACCACAGATGGCATATATCCGGTTGTGATTTACTGGATCGAATTTGAAATGGGTCACCCTCCCCTGCCCGGCAATCGCTTGGGCTGCATCAATAGGAAAAGCTTGGGGCCCTACATTTCTCCAAGTATAGTTTTGTGCATAGGTCTTCGCGGAAAAAGCGAGGAATATGGAGAGCAATAGAATGCAGAAAAAGTATATTTTTTTCATTTTTTGCTTTTAGTATCTGGTAATAGAGTTACTTTTAGTTTTTGCCCTTAATGGGTTTGATCGGTGCAGGTTGCTTGTCTTTAGGTTCCTTTTTCTGAGGATCCACCGGACTGTCTTTACCTACCTCTTTTTCTTTTTTCTGAGGATCCACCGGATGATCTTTCCCTGGCTCCTTATCTTTTCTGTGATGTCTATACTGATAGGCTTTACGAAACTCTTGATCCTTTTTCCACTCACCCAAACGCTCCTCCATCGTCATCACCGTGCCATCCGGTTTTACAAGACCGGCCATATCAATTTGCCACTGTATAAATTGCTTGTATTCACTTGCATAAATGACAGCCGGATCGTTTTTACTCAAACGCTTTTGCTTACGTTCTAATTCGCGTTCACGTTCCTCATTTCCTGCGCTCTCAAATAATTCATTTTCCACCTCAGGCCTTTGGCGCCCTGCCCAAAATTTCTCAAACTCCGCAATGGCCTGGTTATAATTTACTCCCGGCTCGTCCATCATCCTGACCCATGCAGGCACCTCTTTGTTTTTGCCTTTATTTTTTTGGGCAAATGAAAATTGAGCAATCCCCAGGATTGGTATCATAAGAAGTAAAGTCCTTAGTGTAGACCCGATTTTAACTTTTTTCATTATTGAATTGATATTGGTGATTGATTCGATTTCTTAGCGTACAATTCTATTCGGTTAACTTCAATGAATTTATTGTCAAACTTTAGGCTGAACTATTTATCACCTGCTCTAAATGCACAACATGGTTGCCTTGTTTTCTTTCATACAATGACATGTCGCACGCAGTGCAAAAAAGGGTGATTGGTTTTTTAAAAAAAACGAAATAATATTTTAATGGCCGCCACGTAAGAAAAATATTAACTCGGAAAGCAATATGTTTGACGAAACCTCTGCCGCATAAAGCGACTGTTTCTCCATAGAAACGGCCGTTTTTTTTATGCGCTGCAAAAATGCCTACTACTCATTAAGCTGAAATAGTTACTACCTGCCCATCCCTCAACACTTTAAATGAAAGTTTGGAGCCCGAGGGCATTGCTTGAAGTTTCAGAATTCGTGCAGGATCTTTCTTTAATGTTTCCGATTCAATATCATTAATAGATAAAACCACATCTCCTTGCTTGAATAGCTGTTCTGCTGTAATGTCAACTAGCACAGCCAGCTGCCCTCTTTCGTTGAAGCTGAACATTTTATCGCCAAGCATAAAATCAATCGGGGTATTAAATCGTTGGTTAGGGGTTAAATGAATGGTTTTCTCAGCAAGGTTAATCGTAAAATTAAAGCGACTGATGGTTTTTACTCCAAATGAACCATCTTCAATTGTGGCCCTCTCATCACCCTCACGATATTTTTTTAACGTTCCCGGTACATTGCGAAGGTCAATTGCGCCTACCGTCATTTTTTCAAAATTTCCGGTAAAGGTGGGCGATGACACACCCATACTTACCGTTGTAGAGCTGAAATAAGGCTTGAACCCACTGCTTAAAAGCTCATTTCTTTTCACGAAATCGCCAAAGCCTATCACATAATAGCCTGCACCAGTATCGAAAATAAAATTACCGGTTACTTCTTTTTGGCCCACTTTTAAATTAAGGGGAAGTTCAAGAATACCTTTGCCGTTCTTAATGCTCAAGGTGGTTCCCCCCTTGTCTTCTTCATTATAATTACCCATGCTGTAGAGCTGCATGATCATTTTATCGAAATCAACTTTTACGATATATTGGTAAGCCAAATTTATCCCAATGATTCCAGCGGTACCTTCACGCACGTGCTCAAAAATCGCCACGCTTTGGTTATTCACAGCAAACTTGTCGAAATGGATGGTATTGCCGGTTGAAACCTGAATTTGCATATTACCGCCAACAACCGAAGTATTTTGCTCCCGTGCTACTCTCAGTCCTAAACTGTCAGCCAGAGATTTTCGCATTGCCATCCCATCAGCACCTGTATCAAACAAAAAACGCAAAGGCTTCTGGCTATCGTTAATAGTAGCTATTAAGTATATAGAGCCATCTTTAACCTCTATGGGTATGGTGGCTTGTAAGGTAGAAACCTTATAACGGTTTAAACCGCACAATTGATCAAATAGATCAACGTATAACAACTTATGGCTATCATTTAACCAGGCACGGGTAGTGATTGCCGGTTCTCCATGGGGATAGACAATAAACAGCACTGAGTTTTTCCCAGAAACCCTTTCTACTGCTTTCAATTTCATTGAATCAACCGCAAAATGGCTTACTATATTTTGCAACATATATTTTGCAATCGGGCTGTTATAAACACCTACTGAAAAATCATTGCTAAGAACAGGCTCCAATAAGCCTACACTTTTAGCCATAAATGCTTGTTGAAGCTTCAAGAAAACTGAATCAGATTTCACAGTTTGTGCATGGAGAGGGCCAATAACGGCCCATATACCCAAGAACAACAAATAAACTATTTTACGCATTTGAATATTTTCTTTTCGAAATCAGAACTTAGATTAATTATCCTTTGTTAACAGGTCTATTTTTTAAGTTCTTCCAGAAGTAATTGCTTTAAATCAGGAGAAGAAGGACGCGGCGCATTCATTTGAACCATATTTCCTTTCTTATCAATGACCACAAAACGTGGAATCGTAGTGATCATATAATCTTTCGCGAATTGGGTATCATTTGCCGAAAAGAGTTGATTACCGCCCGCCTGATTATCGGCAATAGCTTTTAACCACTTATCCTTGTCTGTCAGCTTATCAATACTAACACTCATGAATACCACATCCTTACCATGCATCTCTTTTTCAAGTGCATTTAAATACGGAATCTCTTGTTTACAAGGTCCACACCATGAGGCCCAAATATCCATTAACACTACTTTTCCGGTAAAATCACTTAATGAAACCATTTTCCCGTTTAGATCAGGGTAGGTAAAGCCTGGTGCTTTAAATTTGGCTTTCGTTATAAGCAGCTTTTTATCAAGGTCCTCAACAATCCTTTTGTGATTTGGAGCTTGTAAGTACTGTCCGTATTTGGCCTTCATGTCTTCAAACTGTTCATAGGTTTTCATGCCCTTATATTCGGCCAAAACCATCTCAGCTTTTTGACGATTGGTTGTTAAATACTGAAGCCTTTCATCAAAAGTTGGTTGCTTATCAAACCCATTTGCAAAGTAAGGATAGATTTTCATCAGCATTTTCCCATTTCCCATTAAAAAGATATCATCATTGGAAAATTTATCTTTTACAACTATTTGCTTGTAGTAAGCAGAAAGTCCCTCTCTGCTTGGCATTTCCTTTTGGTTCGCTAAATAATATAGCGCACAGAGGTCCAGATCATAGGTGGTAAGTTTCTTCATTAACCCATTGAACGTTGCATTCTTGGTGTTTATGCCTTTTTTAAAGGTTTCGGTTTGATCAGCTACCTGGGCAAGGCATTTCGAAAAATCGTTCATGTTTCCCTGGTATCCCTCAGCACTAATTGATCTGGCCTTTAATTCTTCGGTCATTTTTGACCATGAAGCCAGCACCTGATTTTCAGGAGTATTCTTACCTGCTAATTCAACCTTATTTTTATCATCAATTTTTACCTCTACGTGATCTCCCTGCTTTAAATAAATAGGGAATTGACGACCCTGATCTTTTGTCTGTATTGCATAGAAACCTTCTTGCGATGGTTGTACTAAAAAAGCGAATGAACCATCTGCATTTAATCCGGTAGTAGCAAAAACCTCATACTGGCCATTTACCACTTTTACGAGCGATACCCCAGCTGCCTTGTCTTTGTTATTTGAACTCACTACTCCCTGTATTTCACTTAGTTGAGCAAAGGCACAAACGTTTGAAAGTAATAATGAGCCTATTAAGAATTGTTTTTTCATTTTCTGATACGTTTAGAACCCTAGTTTTTAAGTGCAGTCACAACCATTTCCTTCAATCTTGGATCGGAAGGAGTCGGGGCATCATCTGATACGATATTTCCCTTCTTGTCAATCACCAGGAATCGCGGTATTGAATTTATTTTATAATCCTGGCTGATTTTGGTACCCTGTCCGGCCAGCAGTTGAACCCCGCTCATCTCCATCTCTTCTACCATTTTCAACCATTTGTCCTTATCTTCTAGTTTATCAGTTGAAACGCTCATAAAAACGACATCCTTGCCATGCAGTTCTTTTTCCAAATTTTTCAAATAAGGAATTTCCTTTTTACAAGGGCCGCACCAGGTTGCCCAAACGTCAACCACTACCACTTTGCCAAGGCAATCGCTTAATGAAACCATTTTTCCATCCTTATCAGGATAAGTAAAATCATGCGCTTTAAATCCTTTATTAGGTACTTTTAATTTCGGACGAAACTCTTCAATACGCTTTTTTTGGCTGGCCGTCTGCAAATAATTACCATACTTACTTACCATGTCATCCAGCTCATCGGTATATTTAAAAAAAGGAACTTTCTCTCTTAAAATAAATTCGCCCTTTTGCAGATCAGTGCTTAATAAGGCCAGCTTATCTTCCAAAGACGCACTTGGCTTGCTGTTGAGTGTGGCATATGCAGCATATAATTGCATTAAGCTTGCTCCATAAGGCAATGAAAGAATATCGTTGTTTGGAAATTTATTCTTAATAACTATCCCATTATAGTAAGCGAGCATATCTTCCTTTTTCGGATGCTCCATTCGAGGTGTAAAAATAAATCGAAGAGCAAAATTATCCAGGTCGTAATAGGTCAGCTCTTTCATTAAGGTATTAAAGGCGACGTTCTTTGTATTGATGGTTTTTCTGAATGCTTCAGCTTTAGGTAGTACTGTTTCAAAAACTGGGAAGAAATCACGATAGTTTTTTCCCGAAAAAGAGGTCCAGTATACTGCCATGTTTTTAACCTCTTCGGTTAAATTGCCCCATGAGACCAACACCTGGTTTTCAGGCGTATTTTTTCCAACCATATCAACATGAAATTTATTCATGTTAATGGAAACCTCGGCATTATCACCAGGCTTCAAATACAAGAGAAACTGGCCTTTGTCCCAGTCCCTGCCACCATACCCAATTGCATAAAATCCTTCATAAGATGGCTTAAACTTAAAGGCAAAGCTGCCATCTTCATTCAGTTGAGTGGTAGCTGCAACTTTAAATTCACCGTCCTCCAACTTTAAAAGCGAAATATCTTTAACGATATAAAAAGGGTTATCATTTTCCGCAACCGGTGTATTTATCTTAAAGAGTGACTTTTCGCCCTCTTTTGTTTCCGCTTTAATGACACCCTTCACGACACTCACCTGTGCAAATGCACTGAAGCTCGCAAGCAAAAGGGCAACTGCTAAAATTTTTTTCTTCATTTGGTTTAAAAAATTGGTAATTCTTTTAGGCATTAGCCATCCCATTCTACTATTTTTTTAGCAGGCGAAATACGCTATCCTATTTTATTTGATTATGATAACCGGCAGCAGGAAAGCTGCCGGCTTCTATTTAAAAGGTGCTTGAATAATTAAACACTACTTAACAAAATATACGTCCCCTACTGAACCTGTACCTTCAAGGATGAATCTAGGACTAGGCTTTAAGTCACCGGACGATTTCTCAAACATGCGTACTTTATAATTGCCCCCTACCTTGGTGCCAATCATTACATAATTGTAAGCGTACTGCTCATCTTCTGATTTGCGATGTTTGATAAATGTGATCTCCTCACCGGCAGGAAGGATGAACTGCCTTGTTTCTTGTTTGTTTGACAAGTTACGAGACCAAACCTCATTGCCATTGGCAAAGTAAACCATGTTTTCATCTCCTGCTTGCAAAATGGCAATATTGGAGGCATTGAAAAATTTATCCGTGGCTTTAACCGTATCATTCACCATTTGAAATGAGCTGCTACTTAATGTTAAGTTGGATAAAATTTTCAGGTTAGCATCTGTCTTATCCTGAAAATAGGCATATAGTCCATCCATAAATAACAATTTCTTGTTATTGTTTTTAGCTGACATAGCCGTTTGTGGCTTACCATTCTTGTCCTTTTCAATATCAGTCACTGCTGTTAAGGCAGTTTCCGTAGCATCGCCTCCTATAAAAAACGAACTGTTCATGTCGTCAAAGAAATAAGGGACCTTTAAGTAATCATCTACCGTAAAGTACTTTGACATTTTATAGGGCGCATTATTATCTATTAATTTTCGTGCACTAAACAAACCTCCGCCCAAAATTTGCGCCGAAAAACCATGAAGCTGACCATTATTTAGTAAAAAATAATTAGGACCAGTATTCATTAAAAAGCCGGGAGCTTTAACACTTGGCGCTTCAAAAAATAGTCCGCCTAAGTTTCTAAACTCCTTAAAAGTATAAATACTAAGTGCTGAAAGATCCTTATCAGTTCCGGCAAACAATGTTTTAGTACCCGTTAAATAATCGGTTGAATAAGCCAAAAATGAAGCTTTACCCTCCAATTTTTTTCCATTGTAGCTGCTATATATATTTTCAAGCTTACTGGCAGGTATTATGGAAGTAGGGGTCTTAAATAAATCGATATCGCTTTGGCTGCCGTCATCTTTTAAAACATACCATCCTCCAGCTGAGGGAGTAGTGACCTTTAAAGGCATTTGCCAGTATTGTGCGAATCCCGTTTGTTTATTTTTTGCACAAAACACGAGTTTCCATTCGTCATATGGCCTTTGTGTCACCAGGTAATCCAAGTTTTGGGTTTTAGAGATGGTGTCCATCTTTGGGATGTTTAATCCGTGATAATTGCCATCATAAATTCCCCAAAAACACTCAAAATTTCCATTCCCTTCAGAAGAACTTAGGGAGGGGTCAATCATAAGCCTTTCGGCTGCAGGAATACTGTATGCTTTCTGCAACCCTTCTACGCTAATAACTTCTTTGGGCTTAAAGTCATAATTACCTAAATCTTTGGAACAGCTTAATGCCAATAAGGCTACTGCCGCCCATGCTATAGTATATATTTTTTTCATTGATGAAATCCGCTAATTATGGAAAAATAACAAATACCCCGTTCTCGTCCTTTAATTTATCTAATGGATGAGCATTATTATAATCAACCCAAGCCGCTTTGGTTATATTAACCCAATTGAAGAGTTGTCCAGGATCTTCTTCTAATATCTTAATCATCCAATCTTCACTCCATAACTGACCGGTATGATCGATCAGGAATTGGTGTTTTACCCGGCTATAATCCCCCAAAAGATCTTTGTAGATCTTTAGATCCCATTGAGCATTACGGCCTAGACGATCTGATAAAATGAGTTTACGCCACAAGTTGGACGCTTCACCCAGTTTAAAGTTTGCATTCTCCTGCACCTGGAATTTTAAGACTACCTCCATGTTTTTTAAAGAAGCGTCGCGATACACTATAATGGGAACCCTGGCATGTACCTGGCCGGCCTTTACGAAGTACTTATTTTTCATTAACTCATTATCAAAGGCCCTGTAATGTTGGCCGGCAACCGCATTATTAGCTCCGTCAACTTTTACCTGCTTCAGCGTAAAGATCCTGTCTTGATCAGACACCCCTCCGCTAGCATAGAGATCAAAATAAACCGTGTCGCTGGCTTTATTTCCTATGTAAACAAAATTGTAGTTCTTTAAGGTGTCGGCAAGATTAGCATTGGGGGTATAAAACTGACTCTGCTGCGGACCAAATTGCACCCGGGCCACATCAGTGAACGGAAATTTTTCTTTTTCGCAAGAAACTAAGACGCTTGACACCAAAGCAACTGCTATTAAACGTTTAATACTCTTCATCTTCGTTGATTCTATTATCGGTCAAGGTTAACGGTTTCGGTTTTAGGCATGGGCAATAGATAATTTACGATAGCATCAGCTGACGCAAACTTTATCATCGATATAGGCGCGTTTACGCGTTTGTATGCGAAAAAGGCCTGCCCTTCACCATATAATTCTTTACGATATTCCTGAATAACTTCGTCTTGTAGAAGTTTGGCATCGGCTGGAAGTGCGAGGGGGCCAATATTTCTGGCAGTACGAAACTTATCCCAAAGTTGTTGCGCCTCTGCCTGCGGACCCGTTTCAACAGCAATTAAATACATTTCACTGATTCGCAATAATGGAATTTGTTTCAAAGTAGATGCCTCTGCCGTCACCCAATATTTATACAGAGTTGTTTTATTATTTTTCGTTCTCCAAAGAATATTTTTCTCCCCACGAATATCCTTTCCAGTTTCTCCATATAGAGATGCAGTGAAAAGAGCAGCGTCTTTTTCTCTTCTTTTCAAGATATTCAGTACAGCATCATTCCTTCTGAAAAGTCCGTTATCAAACAAACCAAAAATATGTTCGCAGGTTAAAACGTAATCCGCAGCTGGATCGAAATCGGCCTTAGTTCCTAAATGGAATTTTTCAGTACCGTTATTGTTTTTGGCATCAATAACTATCCGGGCGCACTCATAGGCTTTTTCTTTATTGCCAAACCACAAATAGGCGCGGGCCTGAAGCGCTTTAACAGCATAATAATTCATACGCAGATAGCGATAGGCTAAAAAGTAGTCGGAAGGATAAAAAGCTTTGGCCGGCCCCGGATCTTTAAGCTCTGCCAACGAATAATTAAGAATAGGATCTACATTTTGAGCCAATGCCGCTGCGTCATCCAAATCTTTTAATAACTTTTCCTGGTAAACTGAAAAAGATACTCCGGCATTAGGTGTAATGTTAAAATGAGTAACATATGGAAGCTTATTGCCTACAGTTGGATTGGTCGGTATCGGACCAAATAAACGCAATAGGTCTAAATGGCAATACGCTCTTAGTGCCAGGCATTCTGACTTGATCGTTTCATACATGCCTGGTTGAAACACGTCCTTTTTCTCATCAATATGATCAAGAATGGCATTTATGTTGGCAATAACTTTATACTCTGCTCCAAAAATGCCTTCAAAAGTGTTTTGTACCCCCGCATCCGTATAATTAAACGAATTCAGGTTTGATCCTACTGAACTTACGTCGGTCTCCCAACTGGAAACAAGATGTTCCATGGTGGTCATGGTCATGTTTTCCCCGTAAAGTTGATTAGATTTCATTTGCATGTAAATACCGGTAAGAGCATCCTTAAATCCGGTTTCGGATTCATAGAGGGCTGGTTGAGCCACAGTGGTTAGTGGTTCCACGGTTAAATAGTCCTTGCAGGAAGAAACCGATAAAACACCCAACAATACCAGCGTTATGTATTTAATTTTTTTCATTTCTAAGATCTTGATAATTAGAATGTTGTATTAAGGCTGAATGAAAAATTTCTGGAGAAAGGATAGTTTGTACCTCGCTCTTGTTTTACGGTTGAAATATAGAATGGATCAGACCAACTTGCCGATACAGACATTCTTCTAACCCCTAAACGCTTTTGTAAATAGTCTGACCTGATATCATACGCCAAATTGATGTTCTGACAGTTAATGGTGGTCTCATTCTCTACAAAGCGTGAAGTTTTACCGGTTTCAGTTGTCACCATTAATCCTTTAAACTCAACAATATCCCCTGGATTCTGCCAACGGTCGTTATACACACGGGCATCTACGTTATATTTAAAATCGGCGTTTTCTACCCTGTTAATTAACGTTTCGTTATATAACTGGCCTCCGGTACGATATCCAAAGGAAATATTAAAGGTTATTTTCTTGTATCTAACCATTGAGCTTATATTTCCCAGAACATCAGGATCGGTTGAGCCGTAAGCCACCATATCAGCTCCGTTCCAGGTGTAAGTGGCGCTCCCATCGGCAGTTCTGTACATTTCTTTTCCTGTACTTGGATCAATCCCTAAGGATGGTACCACGTAAATGGTAGAAATTGATTGACCTTCTCGGTATAAGGTATTAGGAGTAGCGGTTTTATTTCGCACCAACGCATTTTGTGCGTTTTTTAAGGCTTCAGAGATTTTCGTGATCTTATTGCTGTTGTGCATAGCACCTACCGTTAAATTCCAGTATAACTGGCGGCGGGTGTCACGGACCATAGTCCCTGTAACCCTAACCTCATAACCTTTATTCAGCATATTGCCCATATTTTCAGCATAGCTTGTATAGCCACTCGAAGCAGGAAGGTTTACAGATGACATCAGATCTTTGGTTAGTTTCTGGTAATAGTCCGCATTAATTTTTAAACGGCTATTTAGGAATTCTGCATCTATACCAATGTCAGACTGCAGTGTCGATTGCCATTTTAAATTTTCGTTACCCAAAGAAAGCAGGTTAGCTCCGGTCCAATTGTAATAACGGTCCCCCATATCATATTGGTAAGCACTCATGGCCAGATTACCTGATGAAAATTGAGCGCCGGTAACACCTACGGATCCACGCAATTTAAGTCGGTTTACGATCGACTGGTCTTGAAAAAAGGCTTCTCTATCAATATTCCAACCTCCGCCCACTGACCAAAAAGGAGCAAATTTTTTCTGATCACCTAATTGAGAAGATCCATCCAGGCGATAGGAGCCTTCAACCATATAGCGATTGTCGTAGATGTAATTCAAATTGCCCACCACACCAATTGTCCTGGCTGTATTTTCAGATCCGGAAGGCTTACCATTTGCCGGATATTGCAAACCCATAGAGAGGAAGTTAAATTTTGGATTGCTGAATCCTTCCGCTGTAAAGCCGTAACTCCAGTTTGAATTTGAACTAATGCTATAATCTAATCCGGCGAAAACGGTATGCTTTGAAACAAAGGTTTTAGTAAAAGCTAAATTGAGCGACGCATCATAGTTAATGTTTTTACCAGTTCCATACTGATAATCACCCTTTCTAAACACATTCTCAGGACCATAATCATCAAAAGCAGTATGATCAGCAGGCCGGTATATATCACTTTGATTCGTGCCTTTGGAAATGCCTAAACGGCCCCTCATAACCAATTCATTAAGCACCTGCCATTCAAGGCTTGTATTGTTTGTAAGACCTGTGTTTTCTCTTTTATTAAAGGTATTTAGCGAGGCGTTATACAAAGGATTCACTGGCAATTTACTCCAACGACCGAAGTAACTACCATCACCAGGATCTCCCAAATATTTTAATACCTTCCCTTTTTCATCAAAGGCTCTCCAATAAGGGTTTTGTTTCACGTATTCATTGAAGCTTCCATAAGGTGAATCTTGTGAATAACCTTGAGAATACGATGCATTATTGCTGAATTTAAATTTTTTAAAAGTGTAAGAAAGGTTGATCGATGCAGAATAGGTTTTGCGGCCCGACTCTTTCATTGCCCCCTGAATATCATTCAAGGACACATTGGCCGAATAACGAAACGACTGGTCACCCCCTCCCAAATTAAGGCTATGTTGCTGCCCTACTCCAGTACGAATAGGCTGAGACAACCAATAGGTGTTCACCCCCCTGTTTACCTCATTTAGTAAATAATTATAATAGTTGTTCCTTGTGAGTTGATCATCAACGCGGGCAGCACTGTAAAGCCCTGCTTTTTGCTCCAGATCCAGCTTTTGTCTGGCATCTAAAAGATTATAGGCGCTTAAGTCAGCCGCTTCCAAACTTACGCTAGTGCGGAAACCTACTTCAAGTTTTCCGGCTTTAGGCGCTTTAAGAGTAATGGCTATTACACCATTTGCCGCTTTAGAGCCATAAATAGCGGTTGCCGAAGCATCCTTCAAAATCGTAATGGTTTCTACCTGATCCACGTTCAAATCATACAGTTTTTGCATGGTTGATGGAAAGCCGTCAAGGATAACATATGGAGCGTTTAAGGCGCGCACTTGATCATCATATCCCACCTGATTTACATTTGGCAGGTTGGAAGCTCCACGGATGGTAACATCCGGTATCGAGTTCGGGTTAGAACCAGCCTGGTTATTAACCAACACGTTAAAAGATGGATCAATATTACGGATGGCTGCAATAAGATTTCGGTTGCTGGCCGTTTCCAGTTCTTTAGCGGTAATGGTTGTAGCGGCACCTGTATAACTTTGAGTAGCCTTTTTGAACATACCGGTAGCAACCACTACTTCTTTAAGGCCATTGCTAGTCACATTCAACGAGATTTTGAAGCTGGTTTTTCCTGCTACCTGAACTTTTTGCGGAGCCATGCCCAGAGAACTAACCGTTATGCTGCCATTATCTTCCACATTCAATTGAAACTGGCCCTTTTCGTTGGTCATTGTACCATTATTGGTTCCTGTTTCAACCACACTCGCCCCTGGCAATGGTGCATTAGTTTCATCGGTCACTACACCGCTAATTGCTATTTTTTTACGGGCAGGAGATAGTTTATATTCTTTCGAATTTTTTAATCTGATAATAACAGACCCCTGTTGTATTGAATATACTAGATCAGAGCCTTCAAGTATCTGATCCAACACTTTTTCAATCGGCTGATCTTTTACATTCAGCGTAATTTTAGGTAATGCATTTACTTCTTCATGATTATAAACGAAGTAAACTTTTGTCTGCTTTTTTAGTGTCTCAAAAACGGTTGAAACCTGAGCGTTTTTTACATTCAAGCTCACTTTAGGCGCCGATTGGGCCATTACATTTATGGATAAGGTCAAAAGCAAAATGGCGGTTAACCCTTTTTTTCTTAACCCTTTCAGGCTTTTGATTGGTATAAATCTTAAGTAATTTTTTTTCATTAGATTTGATTAGGTATTAGAAAAAACAGATAAATCCTTTCACTTTGTCCAGAAGCGATTGATTTATAAAACTTACCTGTCCGGGCGATGTTGCTGCATCGCCTGTTTTTTTTTAATTTCCGGTTGATTTTTCTACTACAATGCTCCTTTCTTTAATCGTGAACTTAAGTTTTGAGATATCTTGAATCATGTTTAGAACGTCTGTTACAGATGATGATTTTTTGACTATGCCTGAATAATGCCATTGCTTGATTTCTTCATCCTTGATCTGTATGTCGTAATCGTACAAGCGGCCAACTCTCTCCATAAATTCGGCAGTTGTTTCATTGTTAAACACAATTACTCCCTCTTTCCATGAAACAAAAGAATATACATCCACTTCCTGCTTTTGCAGTAGGCCGTTGTTTTTATTAAAGTTTGCCTGCTGACCCGGACTTAAAATCAAGTTATTGTCTGAACCTGCGCTAACCTTCACTTTTCCTTCCTCCAATGTGGTTTGAATCGTATTTGAATAGGCGTTAACGTTAAATGAAGTGCCCAAAACCTGCACGTTCATATTTCCATGATGCACAATGAATGGTTTTTTGGGATTTTTTGTCACTTTGAAATAAGCCTCTCCACTTTCTAAATAGATCTCACGGGTATCTGTTTTACTCAGATTGACTTGATACCTGATACGTGTATCAGCATTTACCCACACTTGGGTGCTATCTTCAAGTACTAACTTATAGTCAAAACCTTTGGGAACTACTAAGGTGTTAAACACCGGGGAATTTGCAATATTTTCTGTACTGGTATAATCAAGTGTACTGTCTTGATTAACAAGCCCTGAAAGCCCTGTTACATTTTTTGTCTGCCCCAGATCGACATTCGAACCATCCTGAAGTATTAAAGTCACTTTTTTCGGTTGGTAGGTATTCTGAGCTAATGCTATGTTAGTTTTTGAGGGATTGTATTTAAAAAAGAAAACTGACCCTATTAAAAGAGGGATAGCTAAAATGGCCGCGTATTTCAAGAATGGCTTTAACGTAATGATACGAGGAGCCCTGTGTTTATTTTGTGTTTGGAGCCAAGCAGCTTTCTCATCAATTTTATTTGCAAAAAGTGCTTTTAACCTGGTATCATTAAACCATTTCTTTTCCTTATTTAAAATCTCTGAATCGTTGGTAGGAAATAAATGCTCCTCAGATGATTGCTCCTCTAAGATATCATGAATCCATTTTTTGCTATTAAAATCGACTTGTTTTCTTTTCATATGCACACAAGTCGCTCGTAGTGCAAAAAAGGGTGATTGGATTTTTAAAAAAAACTAAAAAAATTTTATAGATCTTTCTTTTTGAAGAATAATATTAGGCCAACAATGGCACGAACAGAAAGTTCGGCGCGAAGTGTAGAGTACGCTTTTTTAATTTGAGTTTTTACAGTATTAATCGAAATATTGTTTTTTTCGGCTATTTCAGCATAACTGAGCCCTTCAATATTACTCATTAAAAATATTTTGAGCCTTTCAGTCGGTAAATTATTTAATGCAGCATTCAACCTGCCGAACATTTCTGTACGCTCGTTTTCATCTTCCATTAAACCATAGGGGTCAAATAGCGTTTCGGGTAAATCATCAACTAAAGAAGTTGTATTCTGGCGCTTTTGTCTTCGATGATAGGTAATGCAGAGGTATTTAATGGAACGGACAGCATATGCTTCAAAAGCGCTTTTCAAATGAATTTGCTCATGCTTGTTTAACAAATACACAAAAAACTCTTGCACAATATCTTGAGCCACATCAGCATCATGCACATAGCGAACTGCCACCATGCATAAATTTTTATAATTTGCCTGGAAGAGTTCCTCTATTTGATCCTTTGTAATACTCTGCTCTTCGTAGTTCATTTTCTGAAGCACTGTTTCAACGTCAAATGATCGACAAAAGCTTCAAATGAGGAAGTTGAGAGAAACGCTCTCTCCTGTTACACATATGCAAAAAACTATTTTCCAGACCTTTGGCAAGGTCCGGATTATCGACAAAATGATCGGCGATAAGATTTAGGATTTTAAAATTGCTATATAGGCATTCAAATTCTTTTGGGTTTTGAATGTCCTTCCTTCATTAAGCTTAGGTTAAATCATCTCAAAAATGTTTTATTTTTTAAGAAAATGAAATGATTTGAATCAGTTTAGTCCTACTATAACCAATATGTTACAGTCATGGTCTCGCAAAAGAAGAAAATGTGAGAAAAAAAACGAGCAAATTTTTTGCTCGTTTTTACAAATGAATCTTATTTAATTTCGAATTATTTAGCTTCAACAGCCTCTAGTGATTCTTCTAATTCAGCAGAATATTCGCTCATGAACTCTTCCGCTTTTTTTACCATATCTTCTGATCCGATAAAGATTGGCGTACGTTGATGAATTTCATGTACTTCCAGGTCCATTATACGTTTAAATCCGTTGGTTGCACGTCCTCCTGCTTGTTCAACAATAAAAGCTAATGGGTTGCATTCATACACCAAACGTAATTTTCCTTTCGGTGAACTTGCCGTGGTAGGATAAATGAAAATCCCTCCTTTGATCATATTCCTGTGTATATCAGCTACCATTGAACCAATATAACGTGAAGTATATGGCCTGTTGGTTTCTTTATCTTCCACCTGGCAGTATTTTAAGTACTTCTTCACTCCTTCCGGAAAGTGTACATAGTTACCTTCATTCAAAGAATACATTTTCCCTGATTTCGGAAACTGCATGTTTGGATGTGAGAAACAAAATTCACCGATGGATGGATCAAGCGTAAATCCGTTTACTCCATGACCGGTAGTATATACCAACATGGTTGAAGAACCATAAATTATATAACCGGCAGCAACCTGATCAACTCCTTTTTGCAAAACATCCTCTTTTGTACAAGGACCAGATTCTGTTTTACGACGATAAATTGAGAAGATTGTACCTACGGCAACATTTACATCAATATTTGAAGAACCGTCAAGGGGATCGATCGCTACTATGTATTTAGCGTTACGTGATACTTCGCTGTTTATTTGAATCACGTCTTCGTTTTCCTCTGATGCGATGAGGCAACATTCGCCGCCACTTTGTAAAGCAGAGATAAATTGGTCGTTAGCGTAAACATCCAGTTTTTTAACGGCTTCACCCTGTACATTCATCGTACCAGCTTCACCCAAAATGTCTACAAGTCCTGCTTTGTTTACTTCTCGATTAACGATCTTGGCAGCAATGCCAATGTCGCGTAGTAATCGGGAAAGCTCCCCCTTCGCATAAGGAAATTCAGCCTGGCGCTCAATAATGAACTGTCCAAGCGTCATTACTTTTGTCATAAAGTTTATTGATATGGTGCTACGAAATTAAGCCAAATTTTAGGTATAGGGAAATTGAAGAAAGGCCATAAATAGGCCTTAGTGTAGCAAATACACAGGTTTTTTATGAAAAAAAGCTAAACAATCAGACTAATTTATAATGAAATTGAAAATCATTATCTGAAAGTATAAAAACATGAGAAAAATTCAGGTTTTTTAAATTATTAAGCATTTTTAAGTTTTTTACCACTTTTTGAGTTCAATAACTTCCAAATCATGGATCTTTTTTCCGGTTATTGAAAAGCGGATCAACGTTCTTACCTGGTGAAACCCTTCTTTTCCATATGCCCCAGGGTTGATATGCAGAAAGCTGTATTGCTTGTCGTAAATAACTTTAAGTATATGCGAGTGGCCGCAAATAAATAAATCAACCGGTTCCTTTAATAATTCAGCTTTAAACTTTGGATTGTACTTACCCGGATAGCCTCCAATATGTGTCATCAGCACCTTCACTTCTTCGCAGGTAAAACGGTTTGTAAATGGCAATTCCAATTTGATCTCCTGCCCGTCAATGTTTCCCCAAACACCTTTAAGGGGTTTAAATTTCTTAAGCTTTTCTAATACCTCCACAGCCCCAACATCACCGGCATGCCATATTTCATCAACATCTTTAAAGTGTTCAAATAGAGCATCATCGATAAAACTGTGGGTGTCGGAAAGTAATCCTATTTTTTTCATTTGAGATTTTAGATATGAGACTTGAGATATGTGATGCGTGATTTTAGATTGGACATTGTTGCACTCTAAAAGATGGTTAGGAATTCTTTTGCTACTGCTTTGTATTGCTCCGAGTGTTTGCCTGGTGCGTCATAAATCACAAATTTCTCTAATTTCGGTTCCTTCATGGCTTTTGAGAATGAACGAATAATTCGCTTTACACCAGAATGATCAAATGAATGAATTTCAATGGTCTTGTAAGGGTAGAAGCCAGTTTTGAGCGCTTCGTTTGTAAAATGCTGCATTTCGTTCACGGGTAAAATAATCCAGCATAAACCATCCGCTGTTAGCAAGGATTCTATTTTTTTGCAAAGCTGAAGAAAGAATTCATCGTCAACATGCCTTGCTACTTCCTTCTTTTTTCCTTCGGATTTTAATGAATTGATAAAATAAGGAGGGTTCGAAACAATAACATCATATTGCTTATTTGTAGCAAGATCAAAAATGGAAGAATGAATGCATTGAAGCCTATTTCCCCAAGGTGAAATATCAAAATTGTTTTTAGCTTGATTAGCGGCTTCATCATCAATTTCAACGGCATCGATAGATGCATTTGATCGTTGGGCTAAAATCAACGCTATTAAGCCGGTTCCGGTTCCAATATCAAGAATCTGTTTCGCATTACCGATTTCTGTTAAAGTGCCTAAAAGTACACCATCAGTGCCCACTTTCATGGCACATTTGTCATGATAAACTTTAAACTGCTTAAACTGAAAATACTCTTTAGACATTGATGATTTAGAATTGTTGGTTATGGGTTACGGATTATTGCTTTTATGGATTTAAAATTTCAATCTTATTTGATCTCGAGATACCCCCAGGATTGATCCCTAGTTTTCCTTCCGGAATTTCTGCACCAAGGTCTTTATAATAATCAATCCAAACAGGGAAAAACTCATTACTTCCCGGTTTCTTAAAAGTCATTGGCTCTAATTTGAAAAAATCTTTGTTCAGGTTTGCATATTTAAAAGCATCGTAAATAAGCTCCGAACAATAATATTTTCCGTTATCATAAAGGAAATTATCATCATATTCAACGCCTAGTTTCGAAACAGAAAACTGTATGGCATTCTCAATAACTTCTTGCTTGACTATTGGTCGGCCAATGTAAATTTTATGAATAGTTCTGCCGGTAAATTTTTCTAAAGGCGTCAACTGCACCTTTGCTCCAATTGCCTCAATAATAAATACCGAATCAGCTTTCCAATAGACCAAACCAATATGCGAAAAGTGATTATCGCCATAACTTTGCGTTACCTGTTCTATAGCATCGCACAAGGGGCCACAATCCAGGTCTTCAAATAGTAGATCACCATTTTTAAGTTGAATGTTATCCAATGTTTGTGCACAAACATTGGAACTGAATAACAACACCCAAGCGATTGCAAAGCAAATTCCTCTGATCATATAAAACACTAATAAATTAAATTTCAGAAAAAAAGCCCCGAATAATCGAGGCTCTTTATTAAAATATTATGGTTTTTGAGATTATTCACCTAAATAACCGTGTAAAACATTATCGTAAACTTGTTTTACTGCAGGTACTTTACCAAATGACTCTTCGTCGATGATCATTTCGTTCGATTCGGTAACTGTTCCCAATAAACTGAATTCAACTTCATTTGTTGACATAAACTCAACAAAAGCTTCTTGTTGTTCAGGTTTAACAGAAACAACTACACGTCCCTGTGCTTCTCCAAACAAGAAGGCATCTTTACGAATTGTATCATCTGATTCAATTTCAAAGCCTAAACCATTATGCATTGCCGATTCAAATAAAGCAATGAATAAACCGCCATCAGCCACATCGTGAACTGAAGCAACTAATTCTTCTTTAATTAAACCTTTAATAGCCTGATGCATATCATACTCTTTATCCAAATTGAAATAAGGAGCAGGATATTTATCCACCTTATGGTACGAAGCTAAATATTGAGACGCAGCGATATCGTTTTGAGATTCACCGATAAGGTAAATCGCATCGCCGGCATTTTTAAAATCGATAGTGGTAAGGGTTTTCTTATTATCTAAAACGCCTAACATACCAATGGTCGGTGTAGGGAACACAGGTCCTTCATCACTTGATTGGTTGTAGAAACTTACGTTACCACCTGTTACAGGAGTTTCAAACTTAGTACAAGCTTTACTCATACCTTTAATGGCGCTAACAAACTGCCAGTAAACTTCAGGAATATAAGGATTACCAAAGTTCAAGCAGTTAGTAATTGCCACAGGTTCACCACCGGCACAAACAATGTTACGGGCTGCTTCGGCAACTGCAATCGCACAACCTTCTTCAGGGTTAGCATATACATAACGCGAATTACAATCAACCGTTAATGCCAATGCTTTGTCAGTTCCACGAACATCAACAACACCTGCATCACTAGGACGATTGGTGGTCATGTTCAACGTTCCAACCATTGAGTCATATTGATTGTAAACCCAACGTTTAGAAGCAATATTTGGATGCGAGATCAAATGATCAGCAACTTCTTTTAAGTTTTCAGGCTGTTTAATATCTTCAATTTTGAAGGCATTGTGTTCAGCCATATAAGCAGGTTCGCGGTATTCGCGGTGATAAACCGGAGCTCCGCCACCTAATACTAAATCTTCCGCAGGAACATCAGCAACCAAGGTTCCATGCATATAATAATGTAAGCGTTTAGTATCAGTAACCTCACCGATAATAGCACAGTTCAGGTCCCATTTATCGAAAATAGCTTCAACAATGGCTTCCTTACCTTTTTCAACCACAATAAGCATACGCTCCTGAGATTCAGAAAGAAGGATTTCCCAAGGTTTCATATTTTCCTGGCGGGTAGGTACTTTATCTAAATCGATACGCATACCATGCTCGCCTTTTGCCGACATTTCAGAGTTCGAACAGATAATACCCGCCGCACCCATATCCTGCATACCTACTACTGCACCTGATTGGATCACTTCAAGTGTAGCTTCCAATAACAATTTTTCCTGGAAAGGATCACCTACCTGAACAGAAGGTAAATCGTTAACAGAGTCTTCAGTAATATCTTTTGATGCAAATGCAGCGCCGTGGATACCGTCTTTACCTGTTGCAGACCCAACAATGTAAACCGGATTTCCAACACCGTATGAAGTAGCCGAAACAGTTTCTCCTACCTTAACAATACCAGCCGACATTGCATTTACCAGTGGGTTTACGTTAAAGCTTTCATCAAAGAAAACTTCACCGCCTACGGTTGGAATACCGAATGCGTTACCATAATCTCCAATACCCTTAACAACACCCTTAACCAACCATTTGGTACGGTCGAGGTTAATATCGCCAAAACGTAATGAGTTTAATTGGGCAACCGGACGGGCACCCATGGTGAAAATATCACGGTTAATACCACCAACACCGGTAGCGGCACCTTGATAAGGTTCTAAGGCCGATGGGTGGTTATGAGATTCAATTTTAAAACAGCAAGCCAAACCGTCGCCTATATCAACCAAGCCGGCATTTTCTTCACCTGCTTTGGCCAACATACGTGCACCTTCTTTAGGTAAAGTTTTCAACCAAACGATTGAATTTTTGTACGAGCAGTGCTCACTCCACATAACGGCAAAAATGCTCAGTTCGTTGAAGTTAGGCGTGCGTCCTAAAATTTCTTTGATTTTTTCGAATTCTTCAGGCAAAAGTCCAAGATCTTTTGCGGTTTCAACAGTGGTTAACTCCAGATGTTCCAATGTAACAGTGGTTTTTGAAATGAAAGCGCAAAGATATAAAAAGAAAACTGGAGGGGAAAGTGAAATGACAATTGATTGAATTAATTATCTGGAACTCGAAAGTGTAAAAAATAAAGGTCCGGGTGCTTTAATTCAACCGGACCTTTTGTGATATATTACCTAATTAAGCTGTTGGTTCAGTAAATACCCGATTGCCTAATTCAGTATTTAATAAATATAATGCAGAGCTATTGTCGCCGATCATCCGCAATTTCTTAAGCAAGTTTGAAATAGACGCCTCTTCTTCCACCTGTTCTGCTATAAACCATTGCAAGAAATTATGTGTGGCAAAATCATTCTCAATTAATGCATGCTTTACAAGGTTATTTATACTTGCTGTTACTTTTTTTTCATGCGCAAGTGTAGTTTCAAAGGCATGAATGATCGAATGAAACTCAGTTTCGGGAGCATCAACCCCTTTCATGGTAACCTTTCCTCCTACTGCATGAAGGTAATCGAATTGCTTGCCTGCATGAAAAAGTTCCTCCTTTGATTGAACACGAAAGAAATTGGCAAAGCCATCCAGCTCCTGATCCTGAAAATAAGAACAAATAGATAGGTATAAATTGGCGGCAAAGAGTTCGGCGTTGATCTGCTCATTGAGCATGTTTTCCATGTTTTTACTGATCATAATTTCTCAAATTTTATCAAATTTATATGCTGGGTTTTATTTATCCTATAATTTATAGAATATTTGAACTTCAAATTACTAATCATTAACCTTATATGTCTGATATTAAAAATGTAGCTGTAATCGGCTCCGGAACCATGGGGAATGGTATTGCGCATACGTTTGCCCAATTCGGTTTTAAAGTTTCATTAATTGATGTTTCTCAGGATGCGTTAAATAAAGGCTTAACAACGATTGCTAAAAATCTCGATCGTCAGGTTGCTAAAGGTTCATTAACCGAATCGGATAAAGAATCTACTCTAACTAATATTACTACTTATACTGATTTAAAGGAAGGTGTTGCTAACGTTGAGCTGGTGGTAGAAGCCGCTACAGAAAATATTGATCTTAAGCTGAAGATTTTTAAAGATCTGGATGCCTGCACGTCACCTAATACCATTTTAGCTACTAATACATCATCAATTTCAATTACTAAAATCGCTTCGGTTACCACAAAAGCTGATAAAGTAATAGGTATGCATTTTATGAACCCGGTGCCGGTTATGAAACTTGTTGAGGTTATCAGAGGTTATGCTACCAGCGATGAGGTTGCGGCTATCACTATGGAGCTTTCAAAAAAATTGAATAAGGTTCCTACTGAAGTTAACGACTATCCTGGTTTTATTGCCAACCGTATTTTAATGCCGATGATCAATGAGGCTATTTATTCATTATATGAAGGCGTTGCCGGTGTGGAAGAGATCGATACGGTAATGAAATTAGGTATGGCCCATCCAATGGGGCCTTTACAACTGGCTGATTTTATTGGATTGGACGTTTGTTTGTCTATATTAAATGTATTGTATGATGGATTCGGGAATCCCAAATATGCACCTTGTCCTTTGTTGGTGAATATGGTAACGGCAGGTTATAAAGGTGTAAAATCGGGTGAAGGATTTTATAAATACACTGCCGGAAGTAAAGATCTGGTGGTTTCTGACAAGTTTAAAAAGTAAACCTTTAACAGTGTTTAAAAATAATTTTCAGAATAAAATTCGGAAAACTTTAACTTAGTGTATTATTTACACAATGATACTATATGTAAAGTGTTTCTATTCAGAATAATATTTCTACATAAAACAAAAGCTCAGTCATTTATTTTGACTGAGCTTTTCTTTTTGAAACTTAATTCTAAATTTTCCACTTTATCAATGCAAGTGTTGAAAAAAGGTGTGTTTATTAATAATAACGTTCAAAATCACATATTTTATTATAAAATAAACAAATTTTAACCATCTGTTATGAAATTATAATAAACATTTGTATTTTTAGGAACCAATTTTTCAATAAACTAAATGAGGTTCTCAGACAAAGATTAGTAAAGTAGTAAGTTAGGAGAACTAGAATGAACAACCACGGATTACCAGAGAAGCAAGGACTGTACGACCCTGCACATGAGAAGGACGCTTGCGGAGTTGGCTGTATCGTACAAAAGAACGGTGAACGTTCACATGAAATCGTTTATAACGGTTTACAAATTCTTAAGAATCTGCAACACCGCGGCGCTTCGGGTGAAGATCCGTATGCGGGTGATGGAGCAGGTATTTTAACCCAATTACCACACGCTTTCTTTAAAAAGGTATTGGCGAAGGCTGATTTCTCACTTCCTGACGAAGAAGAGTATGCAGTAGGTATGACTTTTTTGCCACGTGACGAAAAGGATGCCGAGCTTTGCAAACAGTTAATTGAAGAGGTGGTAGCCGAAGAAAAGGAAACTTTTTTAGGCTGGAGATTGGTTCCTTGCGATAATTCGTGCCTTTCAAAAAATCTACTTCATTTAGAACCTTCTATTTACCAGTTTTTTGTTCAACGTGCTGAAGCCGATTCAGAAGCGTTTGAACGTAAGCTTTATATTATTCGCCGTCAAATTGAAAAGAAAGTAGCGGCAAGTAATATTGAGCAAAAGAAATTCTTTTATATCACCTCTCTTTCTTCTCGGGTGATTGTTTATAAAGGAATGTTTAACGCATGGCAGCTGGAAGATTATTTCCACGATTTCAAAGATGAATCTTTTGAAAGTTCATTGGCGTTAATTCACCAACGTTATTCAACTAACACTTTCCCTACCTGGAGTTTGGCTCAGCCGTTCCGTTATATTGCGCATAACGGTGAGATCAACACTTTACAAGGAAATATTAACTGGGCCAAGTCGCGTGAAGGCAACCTTGAATCGAGTTTGTTTGGTAATGATCTTGAGCGCTTATTTCCAACCATTCAAAAAGGAAATTCAGATTCAGCATCGTTTGACAACTATCTTGAATTATTGGTTCAATGCGGTCGCGATTTAGATCATGCCATGATGTTAATGATGCCTCAGGCTTGGGAAAATGATGACCAGATCCATCCAGATCTAAGAGGTTTCTATGAATATGCTAACTCAATTCTTGAGCCTTGGGACGGTCCTGCAGCCATGATGTTTACTAATGGTTTGCAAATTGGAGCTTGTTTAGATAGAAATGGTTTGCGTCCGGTTCGTTTTACCGAAACGTATGATGGCTATTTCATTATGGCTTCTGAAAGTGGTGTTTTACCTATTCCAGAAGAGAAGATCAAGCGTAAAGGCAACCTGGGTTCTGGTCGCATGATCTTAATTGATACCACAACAGGTGATATTATGGATGATAAGGCAATTAAAAAACGCGTATCAGAAAAAGCACCTTATAAACAGTGGATCGACGAGCACCGTATCCGTTTAAAAGATCTTCCTGCTCCTGCCCATGTAAATCAGCCTAACCACGAAAATCTTCGTTTGGCTCAACGTGTATTCGGTTACACTTACGAAGAGCTGCATATGTTAATGAAGCCAATGGCAGATGAAGGTCAGGAAGCTACGTATGCAATGGGTAATGATACTCCATTAGCAGTTTTATCTGAACGTCCTAAACTATTATATAACTACTTTAAACAGCGTTTTGCACAGGTAACCAACCCTCCTATCGATTCTATTCGTGAAGATCTGGTAATGTCATTACGTATTGAGATCGGTGGTGCTAATAATATTCTGGAAGACAACCCGATCAATTGTAAAATGCTTGAAATCAGTCAGCCGGTGTTTACCAATGATGAGTTAGAGCAATTAAAACAATTGAAAACAGCTGGCTTCCGCTCAAAAGTACTTGATATCAGCTACCCGATTTACGAACAATCTTTAGAGCAGGCTTTAGCCGAACTTTGCAAAAAAGTAGAAGAGATAGTTGATCAGGGTTACCGTCTGGTAATTCTTTCAGATCGTAATCATTCACGCACGCATGCTCCTATTCCAACTTTATTAGCCGTTTCAGCAGTACACCATTACCTGATCCGCGCAAGCAAACGTGGTAAAATCGGTATTGTGGTTGAAAGTGGGGAGGTTCGCGAAGTACATCATTTAGCTTTACTCTTAGCTTTTGGTGCCGGCGGTGTGAATCCTTACCTGGCTTTTGAATCGCTAACCGACATGGAAATGAGCGGTCAGCTTGAAAAAGGTATTAACGAAAGTAAAGCACATAAAAACTACATAAGCGCTCTCAAAAAAGGTTTATTAAAGATTATGGCCAAAATGGGTATCTCTACCTTGGTAAGTTACCAGGGTGGTCAAATCTTTGAAGCCATAGGAATTAATCAGGAAGTTATTGATAACTACTTTGAGGGCACCTTTTCAGCTATTGGAGGTGTTGGAATTGAAGGGTTAGAAAGAGAATTAAAAACTCGTCATGAAAATGCATACAAAGTTGAAAAGCACTACTTCGACAAATTGTCAACTGGCGGAGAATATCATTGGCGCCAACAGGGCGAATACCATGCTTACAACCCTGAAACTGTTCACTTACTGCAACAGGCTGCATGGAAAAACGACCCGGAAATTTATAACAAGTTTTCCGCTTTAGTAAATGACCGTACTCAGGAGCTGAGTTTCTTACGTGGATTATTTGACTTAGACGAAACAGAGCTTCCATCAATTTCAATAGATGAAGTTGAACCTGCTAAAGAGATCGTCAAACGTTTCACCACGGGAGCAATGTCTATCGGTTCTATATCTCGCGAAGCCCATGAAACATTGGCGATTGCGATGAATAATTTAGGTGGAAAAAGTAATACTGGAGAAGGTGGTGAAGATGAGATCCGCTTTAAACCGGATGCTAATGGTAACCTTCGTCGTTCAGCAATTAAGCAGGTAGCTTCTGGCCGTTTCGGTGTAACTTCAAATTACCTGGTTAATGCCGATGAGTTGCAGATCAAAGTGGCTCAGGGTGCTAAACCTGGAGAAGGTGGTCAGTTACCTGGCTTTAAAGTGGACGATTATATTGCTAAACTTCGTCACACTATTCCAGGAGTATCCTTGATCTCTCCTCCTCCACATCATGATATTTATTCGATCGAAGACTTATCACAATTGATCTTCGACTTAAAAAATGCCAATCGTTGGGCAGATATCAGTGTGAAACTGGTTTCTTCTACCGGAGTTGGTACAGTAGCGGCAGGTGTTGCCAAGGCACTTGCTGATTCAATTACCATTTCTGGATACGATGGCGGTACTGGAGCTTCTCCTGCTACCTCAATTAAACATGCGGGTATGCCTTGGGAAATTGGTTTGGCCGAGGCCCAGCAAACCCTGGTGTTAAATAAACTACGAGGACAAATTCGCTTACAGGTTGATGGTCAGCTGAAGACTGGTAGAGACGTTGTTATTGGCGCATTATTAGGCGCTGAGGAATTTGGCTTCGCAACTTCAGTTCTAATCGCTACCGGTTGTATCATGATGCGTAAATGTCACTTGAATACCTGTCCGGTTGGTGTGGCAACGCAGGATAAATACTTACGTACTAAATATCATGGTAAACCTGAGTATGTTCAGAACTATCTGATGCTTGTTGCTGAAGATGTTCGTCAGATAATGGCTAAACTAGGTTACCGTAAGTTCGAAGACATGGTTGGCCAGGTTCAACGCTTAAGTACTCATAAAGCTATTGACCATTACAAGGCACATGGCTTAGACTTTAGCCCTCTGTTTGTAAAACCTGCTTCTGTTGATAACGTTTATCGCAATGTTAAAAAACAAGTTCATGCTATAGGCGAGGCGGTGGACAATGAATTGATCGCAGATGTTAAAGATGCATTTGATGGTAAGAAATCAATCGTAGTAGAGAAAAAGATTTTTAATGTATACCGCACATTTGGTACCATGCTGGGAAGTGAAATTACCCTACGCCATGGTGCAAAAGGATTGCCGGAAGATCATATCGTATTGAACCTAACTGGTACTGCCGGACAAAGTTTTGGAGCGTTTATTCCTAGCGGATTAACATTAAATCTTCGTGGTGATGCCAATGACTATGTAGGTAAAGGTCTGTCAGGAGGTAAGATCATTGTTGCTCCCCCTCTTAAATCATCTTTAGAGCCGCACAAAAACGTAATTGTGGGTAATACTTGCTTATACGGTGCTACTTCAGGTAAAGCATTCTTCTCGGGCTTGGCCGGACAACGTTTCGCGGTTCGCAACTCAGGTGCAAAAGCAGTTGTTGAAGGCTTAGGCGATCATGGTTGTGAGTACATGACTGGTGGTATTGTAGTTGTACTGGGTAGTACAGGTAAAAACTTTGCTGCTGGTATGAGCGGTGGTATTGCTTACGTGTTTGATCAGGATAAAACCTTTAAGAAAAATTGTAACCTGAGCATGGTTGCTGTTGAAAAGGTAACTGATGACGCTCGTCAGAAAGAGTTGTATGAGCTTATTAAACAGCATTATGAGTATACCGGTAGCCCTAAAGCAAAAGTTATTCTGAACAACTGGGCTCGCAGAGTTGAAGATTTCGTAATGGTTATTCCTTTTGAATACAGAAAGATTCAGGTTCAGCTTGATAGGAGAACTTCAAGTGCATTACAGCCAACTGTTTTCAGCAATCAGCCGATAAAGACTTTAGCTGTTGAAAGTAAGTAAAGCGCTCTTTTTCGGGTTTGAGATCAATAAAGGATTTCAAACCAGGATAGATAAATGATTAAATGGTAGAACGATAAGAGTGAAAAGCTCTTAAATCAACGATACAATGGGAAAACCTACAGGATTTATTGATTACCCAAGAGAAGATATGCAGAAAGCGCCGGCAATGGAACGCGTTCAGCACTTTAATGAATTTGAAAAACCACAAAGCGAGCAGCGTGTAAAAACTCAGGCTGCCCGTTGTATGGGCTGCGGAATACCGTTTTGTAACTGGGGCTGCCCGGTCTCAAACTTAATTCCGGAGTTTAATGATTTTGTTTACAAAGGTCAGTGGAAAAACGCTTATGGTACCTTAATGAGTACCAATAACTTCCCTGAATTTACAGGTAGAGTTTGCCCTGCTCCTTGCGAACCGGCTTGTACAGCATCGTTAGTTGAAAAACCAATTAGTATTAAGCAAATTGAGCTTTCGATTATTGAAAAAGCTTTTGCCGAAGGTTGGGTAAAACCTAACCTGGTTCCCTACCGTACCGGTATTAAAGTAGCGGTAATTGGTTCAGGTCCGGCAGGTTTAGCGGCTGCTCAGCAATTGAATTTGGTTGGTCACTCAGTTACTGTATTCGAAAAGAATGATCGATTAGGCGGTTTATTGCGCTATGGTATTCCTGATTTCAAATTAGAGAAATGGGTAATTGATCGCCGTGTTGCTTTAATGGAAGAAGAAGGTGTTACCTTCAAAACCAATGCGCACGTGGGAGAGAACATCTCTATCGATGATCTTAAGGCTGAATTTGATTATATCTGTTTATGCTGCGGTTCTGAAAAACCTCGTGGCTTAGGAAACATTCCTGATGCTGATAAAAAAGGTATTTACTTCGCGATGGAGTTCCTTACTCAGCAAAACAAAGAAAACCATGGTGACCAGTTGCATCCGGAAGTAAAAATTGATGCGAAAGATAAACATGTGGTTGTATTAGGTGGCGGTGACACCGGTTCTGACTGTATTGGTACTTCCATTCGTCAGGGTGCAAAAAGCGTTACTCAAATTCAGATTCACAAGGCTTTACCAGAAGAGCGTTACGAAAGCAACCCATGGCCAATGTGGCCTAAAACCTTTGCAACTTCTTCTTCGCAGGCTGAAGGTTGTGAGCGTATTTTCTCAGTGGTAAATACCGCTGTAAAAGGTGGAGATAAGATCGAAGCATTTGAGCTTCAGCCAATCAAATGGCCTGATGGCGAGATCAAATCGGGCCAACGTAATTATGAGATCGCTGGAGAGAAATATGATATCCCTTGCGATATTTTATTGATCTCATTAGGTTTTGAACATGCAATTCACGAAGGTTTAGTTGATTACCTTGGATTAGAGAAAGACAAACGTGGAAACATCAAAGTAGAAAACTTCCGTACATCAGATCCTCAGATTTGGGCTGCTGGTGATATGATTGAAGGTGCAAACCTGATTGTAACCGCAATAAACAGCGGCCGTCAAATGGCTAGCACACTTAAAAAATACATTAAGTCGCAAAGCGACAAATAGCTATCAAAGAGACAATCTCAGTTGATGAACTGAAGTGCTGCGTACTTTCATCATTCATCAACCAATTCTCATAGCTTACTAGGCATCGGTCATAACGACCGGTGTCTTTTTTTTGTTATAAAATGATATTGCTGACTGATTAAATTAGGTTTAATCCTGATTTTTTATGCCTGCATAATTAATTTATTTTCATATGTTAGGCAAATAATCAATTGTATCAATGCTTAACCGTTACGAATATTACAAGGAAATATTTAAAAACATTCCCAAACCTTTTGCCTACGTTGACTTAGATCTATTGGACGAGAATATTGAAGCGTTGAGAAAACGCTCAGGAGACAAGAAAATTCGTGTGGCTTCAAAGTCTATTCGTTGTCGTACCATTATCGACCGGGTTTTAAAAGCCCATAATCAGTTTGAAGGATTGATGTGTTACACGGCTACTGAAGCATTATGGTTAAGCGATTTAGGCTATGATAATTTATTGATCGGATATCCTACCACTGATTTAAGTCAGATTGAACAGGTTGCAAATCGGGTTTCAAAAGGTAAAAACATTTGCCTGATGATCGATAGCGAAGAACAAGCTAAACGAATAGATGAGGTGGGTAAGCAATTAAACGTAAAGGTTCCGGTTTGCTTGGATATAGATATGTCTTCTGATTTTCCCGGTTTACATTTTGGTGTTTGGCGATCAAATCTTCGCTCTGCAACTTCGGTTGAAATCCTAGGTAAAAATCTATTAAAATACAATTATATATCTGTTTGTGCTATAATGGGTTATGAGGCTCAAATTGCAGGATTAGTTGATAATCTTCCGGCTAATGGTTTAAAGAATCATGTGGTTCGTTTGCTTAAAACGAGATCAATAAACGAACTAAAAAAGCGCCGCGAAGAAAGCGTTCAAAAGTTGAAGCAATTAGGTTATAACATACAGCTTGTAAATGGTGGTGGTACCGGAAGTTTGGAAAGCACACGTGAAGAAACAGATGTAACCGAGGTAACCGTTGGCTCAGGCTTTTTTAATTCTCATTTGTTTGATAATTATCAAAACTTTAAACATCAGCCAGCCGCAGGTTTTGCCGTTGAAGTGGTACGCAGACCAAAAGCTGGTATGGTTACCTGTTTAGGCGGCGGATATATTGCCTCTGGCGGTACCGGAAACGAAAAGCAACCGCTACCCTATTTGCCTGAAGGCATAAAATTGACTCAAAATGAAGGAGCGGGTGAAGTGCAAACGCCATTGACGTTCATAAACGGAACAAATTTAGAATTAGGCGATCCGGTGTTTTTCCGTCATAGTAAAGCCGGTGAGTTGTGTGAGCGTTTTAATGAACTTTATCTTGTTTCCAAAGGACAGATTGTAGATCGTGTTAAAACCTATCGGGGCGAGGGAAAATGCTTTTTGTAGATTCAGCTATCAATTTAAATAACTAAAAACCATTTTATATCAATGAAACCTACAACCTGGAGCAATTGGAGCGGAAGTGTTCAGTGTTCGCCTTTGGGTGTTTTACTTCCTGCATCGGAAGAAGAAATTATTCAGATCATTAACAGGGCCACTACGGAAGGGAAAAAGATTCGTGTGGTTGGCTCAGGACATTCGTTCTCAAACCTAGTGGAAACGAATGATTACATCGTTAGTCTTGATAATTTACGTGGGATTATTTCGATAGATAAGGGCAAACAAGAGGTTACTGTAAAAGCAGGAACAAAAATTAAGGAATTCGGAAATCTACTTTTCGAAAACGGGCTAGCCCAGGAAAATTTAGGAGATATTGATGTTCAATCGCTGGCAGGAGCCATCTCAACCGGAACACACGGTACCGGAACTTCTTTTGGCAACCTTTCAACTCAGCTTACTGCTATTAAGTTTATCAATGGAAAGGGCGAAGTAATTTTCTGCTCCGATTCCGAAAACCAACAGTTATTTAAAGCGGCCCAGGTTAGTTTAGGTACATTAGGAATTATAACAGAACTAACCTTTAAAGCCATACCGGCTTATAAACTGGAGTTTACCTCCGGAAAAGAATCATTGGATGAAGTGTTGAATAACTATGAACGGTACAATAGAGAGAACCGGAATTTTGAGTTTTACTGGTTTCCGGGTACCAATATTGTTCAAACCAAATTCAGTAATGCTAGTGATCTACCGGCTAAAGAATATGGTACGGCCAATTACATCACTGATATGTTGTTGGAAAATCATGCGTTTGGTGCTTTATCAAAAATTACTCATTGGTTTCCTAAAGCAAGTAAATCGATAGCTCAAATTTCGGCTAAAGCAGTTTCAACCAGCCACAAAATTAACTGGAGCCATAAAGTATACGCTTTACCACGTTTGGTGAAATTTCATGAAATGGAATACAACATTCCGATCGAGAATTTTAAAGACGTAAAACGCGAGGTTCAAAAAGCATTTGATAAGCATAAATTTGACGTGCACTTCCCTACTGAAAATCGTTTTGTTAAAGGGGATGATATTTGGTTGAGTCCTGCTTTTGAGCGTGAATCGGCTTATATCGCTTTTCATGTTTATAAGCCAAACCCTTATAAAGAGTACTTTAAAGTGATGGAAGATATTTGTTTAGGCGTTGGAGGACGACCTCATTGGGGTAAAATGCATACGCGCACAGGCATCGATTTTGAAAAACTGTATCCTAAATGGAATGATTTCCAAGCCGCCCGCCAGGAAATGGATCCGGAAGGCATTTTTCTTTCACCTTACATGCAACAAATTTGCGGAGAAGCAATTTCAATGAATCGTTAACAGTTACTTAACTATTGATAAAATACTAAAACCAATCCATGCTAAAGAAGATTCTACTTTTTATTCTTACCGTTTTGGTAGTCATTATTGGTATCATGACCTTCAAAACTTTAACCTTCAAATCGAAACAGCCTGATGTTGCAGCTATAAAACCTATTGAGATTGATCAGCAATCGGTTATTAACTTTCAAAATGCTATTCGTATAAAAACAGTTTCTTTTGAAGATACTTCCCTGGTTGACACTGCACAATTTGCAGCGAACCTAAAATTCATGGAAACGACCTACCCTAACCTGAATAAAACCTTAAAACGGGAGGTAATCAGCAAATACAGCTTGTTGTACACATGGCTAGGAAAAAATCCTTCTTTAAAACCGGTTGTATTAATGGGCCATATGGACGTGGTTCCGGTAGAAGAAGCCTCAAGAAATAAGTGGAAAGCTGATCCATTTGGTGGAGAGATTAAGCAGGACACTATTTGGGGGCGTGGAGCAACAGACGATAAGATCACAGTGATTACCATTATGGAAGCGGTGGAAAAGCTTGTCTCGGAAGGATTCCAGCCTGAGCAAACCATTTACTTAGCATTTGGCCATGATGAGGAAATCAGCGGTAAAGCGGGCGCTTCAAAAATCTCCAGTTTATTGAAAGAACGTGGCGTTAAAGCGGAATTTGTTATGGATGAAGGAGGGTTGATGATTGACGGCATTGTAAAAGATAAAACCATTGCCTTAGTTGGAACTGCAGAGAAAGGCTATCTTTCCATTGATTTGGAAGTAAATGCAGAAGGAGGACATTCATCCGCACCCGGTAAAGAATCCGCAATAGATATCCTTATCTCGAGCGTTACTAAAATTCGTAACCATCCTTTTAAGAGTTCGTTTACTACTCCAACTTTAGAACTGGTAGAATATTTAGGGCCGGAAATGTCACCGTTTTTAAAGGCAGTATTTGCAAACAAATGGATCACCAAACCTTTGATCCAGAAAGAATACGAAAAAACCGCTCGTGGGGCGGCCCAGTTTCATACTACCATTGCTCCTACTATTCTAAAAAGTGGCTTTAAAGATAACGTGATTCCTACAGTGGCTACGGCTACTATCAACTTCCGAATTCTTCCGGGTGAAACTCCTGAGACCGTTTTAGAGCATGTTAAGGCTGCAGTGAATGATCCACGGGTAAAAATTATCCAAAGAGTTGAATCTAAGGCAAATCCTTCAAAAATATCATCCACACAAGCTAAAGGTTTTCAGGCCATTGCTAAAACCAACAAACAATTGAATCCTGATATTCCGGTAAGTCCGTTTTTGTTGATTGCCGTAACGGACTCTCGTTATTATGCAGATATTACCGACAATATTTACCGTTACGTGCCTTCAAAGCTTATTGGTTATCACGATATTAATGAACGAATTGCAGTGAAAGATTATAAAGGCGCAATTGCCTTTTATTACCAATTGATCAAAAATCTAAATGAAATAAAATAAATTGAAAGGGCTCAAGCGAAAAACTTGAGCCCTTTTATCTAAAAGCATTCCTATCGTGATTAATTAATTAATTATTTGTTTGGCAATATCGGCTGCAAAATCATCTAAGCTTACATTTCCGGTATTGGTAAGAATAATGATCGTAGAATTGGCTTCCAAAATCTGAAACAACATGGCTTGTGCGCCCATAATGGATCCGGGACGTTTTATAATGGTATATTTCTTCTGACCAATTTCATAATCCTTATAAACCCAAACACCATAGCCGTATTCCCCTAAACCCGAACAGAACATTTCCTTCATCGTTTCCGGTTTTAACAGACTTCCTTCAAATAAAGCGTCTGAAAAATTTAAAATGTCACCAGCGGTTGAATACATAGATCCGGCAGCATACCAATTTTCCCAATATACCGGTAAATCATTGGATAAAGATTTCAAATCATCCCTGTAGAAATAGCTATCAGCAAGTTTGCTTATTATCTTTTCTTGTGATAACATTCCTGTATTCAGCATTTGCAATGGATCCAGCAATTTTTCTTTTAAATATTGCTCGTAGCCTTTACCCGTTACTCGTTCTATAATTTTACCAAGAATTATAAAATCGGCATTATTATAATCGAACTCTTTACCCGGAGTGGTAACAAGTGTATCGCTGCAAAATTTTGCCAGTAGTTCATCTGAAGTGAAAGGTCGCTGATACTGTGGAATGCCATTTTTTAGGGCACTTTCGAGTGAAACCCCAGCGTCCATATTTCGCATCCCGGAGGTCATATTCAGTAATTGCTTTATGGTAACTTTATTTTTTCCGGCTCCTTTATAATCAGGTAAATAGGCTGAAATTGTTTTATTCAGATCGATCGATCCTTCTTCAGATAACTGAAGAACTAAAACGGCTGTAAAAGCCTTCGTTATGGAAGCAACCCTGAATTTGGTATCAATTGTATTGGGTATTTTAAACGAAAGATTAGCAAAACCGAAACTTTGATAATAAGTTGTTTTTCCGTTCTGCTTTACCAGAACAATTCCATTGAAGTTGTTTTTTGATACAAAGGATTCGATAAATGAATTAACCTTTGGAGTTTGCGCTGATGAAAGTAAGGCATGCATCAGCAGGATAAATACCCAAAACAGTTTTTTCATAACGTATTAATTTCAGATTGGTAAATCATATAACCAGAATAGATTATGATTAATAAAGCAAAATAATCCCTCCCTAATGGCATAAAAACTTTAAAAACATCAAAATAAATCTAACTTAAACTGCTGAGTTATACTCCAAACTGTCTCAAGTGATGATCCATGTGTTTGTAAGCTGCAATACCCCATTGTTTTGTTGAAATATTACCAAATGCAGGATGAGAAAGCGTTAATTCCTTTTTATTTAGAGGAAATTGATGAATAAGATCAATAAATTCATCCTTTATTTCTTCAAAATTCAAATTGTTGATTTTGTGTCCAATAATATGATGATCTTCACTTTTAATCCCTTTTTTAAAATTGGGTGCGAGATATAAAGCAAGAATTCTCAACAAATATTGTTTTAGTGATGTTTTTTGAGTTCCCCTGCTACCCTCTAAAATTTCCCGGTTACAAGAGTTGCAATGCATCAACATTTCTTCAGCTGTCATTTTACCCCATAAACCCGAGCTTTCAGCGCCTAATTGTTTTACTCTTTCTATTATTTTCTCTGCAGTTTCGTTGTTAAATAAGTTTTTTTCCACGTGTTTTTGTAAATAGTTGATTGTTTTGACTTTAAATCAAAATCCGGTTTTTCATTAGACTGACCGAATTTATCAATTTGTTTGGAGAACCAATAACACTCTTTTTAGTAAAGTGGAGAAAGATTAGAGTTAGTCAAACCGTTGAAATGAGCATTATTAAAAGTTGATAAAAATCATTTTTTAAAGAAAGTTGTCAACTTACCTTGCGACACTTTAACAAATTACAAATGAAGAGATTAGTGATTGTTGGTGTATTGTTGTTTGTTTCAGTAAAATTCGCTGTTGCCCAATACGATCCGCTTTATTGGGAAATCAAATCAAAAGATAATTCGAAAACATCATATCTGTTAGCTGTTCCTTATGTGCTATGCGCAAACCAGTTAGTGTTTGGCGATGCTGAAAAACAAATGATGTTGGCAGCCGACCAGGTTTTTTTTCAAAATGATATAAGTAAGCCGGAATTTATTACATCCATTCTGGCCTACAAAGAAAAGCATAAAGGGTTTGAGCTAAAAAAGATATATTCACCAGAAGAATACACGTTTTTGAAATCATTTTGTAAAGATTCACTTGGCGTGGATATAAATAATTATCCGGATAATTACGCTTTATTCAATCTGATCGTAAGTCGCAGTGTGGGTTGTGAACCTCAATCGGCCGAGACAACCCTGATCAGATTTGCCAATGAAAACAATAAAAAAATCATTGAATTAGAAAGCCCTACAGCCATTTTTGAGCAACTTGCGAAAATTAGTAATAAAGACAGGGTGGCATGTTTCCTGAACTTTGTGAGAAACTACAGAACCGCATCTACTAATTTTAATAAGGTTAAAAATGTATATGCAAGTCCATCAGAAATAGATTTTACTTATGTAAAAGGTATTTCAACCTATTTTTCAAAACCACATTATAAATACATTGTAGAGGATAGAGTTAAAGCCTGGACCGACAAAATGAAAGCAGCTATGAATAATAAAACCAATTTTTTTGTTGTGCCAATGTATCTTTTACCCGGTAAAAAAGGCATTTTAAAACAATTGGAAGCTAAAGGGTTTGAAGTTAAAGCAATTGATCCTAATCTGCGGGATGTGAATTATGTTTTGAATTAACCTCTATTAAATCAAAAGTCTAATGGTCAATATGCTATCACCTTTGCATGATTGGCCCATTTTTTTAAAATATTGGCCGTATCAATAGCTACCAAAGGATCTGTGTATGGATTAGTTAGTGGATCTTTATTAAACAGGATCTTATAAAATATACCAGCCGTAAAAAAAGTACCCTTAAGGTTAGGGTGAATACCATCCGAATCGTATAATTCCATTGAATCTTTTGATTTTATTAATTCATCCCATTGCCAACCAATGGGAACTATCGAAGATCGTGTGTCTTTTGCAACCTCATTATACGCTTCCGATAAGGGGTAAATCATATCCGGATAATCTTTGTAGGCCCAGGTCATGAAAAAATAGAGTTTAGCTTTCCCCGTGCTTTTTATCAGCGAATCGAATTTATGGGCATACAGCAGCATTTTTTCCTTTTCGTTTATAGGTCTGAGGCTTTGTTCCTGTAAAATGATAACATCCCATAAACCATTTTTTATTTTATTAATGGTTGCTATATCGTTCCAATGATTTTCAAGGGTATATCCTCCTTTAGCAATTTCCTCAATTGTTTGAAATTGAATGGAAGGATCGTTAAGCACAAAGTTCTTAAGATGATGAGCCAAACCGTGGTTGTAGTAAGTATAGCTGTTGCCGATAAATAATATAGATTGGGGAGATTTGAAAGGACTGCGTTCATCTTTTTTTACACGAAAAAAGAAACACTAAAAACAGCAGTTTAAGTAGATGTATTTTTTTCATGGCAGGGAATTTTGTTTGGATTTTAAGTGCTAAGCTCAGTCCATTTTGTCGTAAATTAGGTTTACCAGGCCGGTATCAAACTGCTGAATCTTCACAAGCTTCCATTCTGTTTCAGCTGGTTTAGGGGCGAATAATGGAATACCCTCACCAATCAATTTTGGAATAATGGAAAGGGCCATTCTGTCTATAAGTCCGCTATTTATGAAGGAAGTTGTTAACTGACCTCCACCAACAAGCCAAATGTCTTTATCAGATTTTGTACTTATTTCTACTACAAGATCTTTAATGTTCCCGGTAAAAATAAATGTATCGGGGCTATTGGTTTTGAAATTGACATTATTAGTTACCACATAGGTTGTATATCCGACATAGGGCCATTCTATTCCAAAACCCATCACCTCATCATAGGTTTTTCTACCCATAATTATTGTTTGAATATTGGCTAAAAGTTCTTCATAACCATAGTCGCCGTTTTCGGGGTTGGGGAATGAGTTAAGCCAATCTAAGTTCCCATCCGGCTTAGCTATAAATCCATCTAAACTTGTTGCTGTAAATAATACTACTTTAGACATTTACTATCGAACTTTCTTTAAATCAAATCCAGTGGTTTCTACAATTAGGACTTGTCATTAATAAGGAAAATAGAGGAAAGCTAGTTTTGCTAAATCCTTATAGCTGGCTCACATACAAATTCGTCATTTTTTTTAAGCGTGTATACAATTTAAATAATAAGCACCTATCTTTTGCCCATATTTCAAAAACAAGTTTTTCAAAAAGTCAATTAATTAAACCGACCCTTATATTACTCTAACCCCAAACCGCTGCAGCTAAATGGTTGTAGCGGTTTATTTTTGATACCAAGTTTTGCATAAAATTAGAATCAACCTACAAACACTTTTTCTTCTTTTTCATATTCCCGTTTTATCCCTTCAATGATATCCTTATGTTCAATGGTAAGGCTTTTTTTATGTATGGTTTGCAATGCTGCATAATGAATTACACTTACTATGGATGAACCGCTAAGTTCATATTTCTGGGCTATATTTTTTAAGTCGAGATCTTGGGCGAGTCCGGCTTTTGGTGGTATAGATGACCTCCAAATTTCCAATCGCTCATTAGCATTGGGGATAGGAAAATGGATGATAGCGTTAAATCGGCGGACAAATGCCTGATCGATATTGCTTTTATAGTTGGATGCCAGAATTATAAGGCCGGGGTAATCTTCTACCCGTTGCAACAAGTACGAAACTTCCTGGTTAGCGTATTTGTCATGTGCATTTTGCACATTGGTACGTTTTCCAAATAAGGCATCGGCTTCATCAAAAAATAAGATCCAGTCTTTATGTTCCGCCTTATTAAATATCTTTTCCAGGTTCTTTTCGGTTTCGCCAATATATTTCGAGACTATCTGCGAAAGATCAATACGATAAACTTCTTTCTGAAAGTGTTTACCCAAGAGCGTGGCTGTTAGCGTTTTTCCTGTTCCTGATGGGCCATGAAACAAGGCCCTGTATCCGGGTTTTATCTTATTACCCATTTCCCAGTCATTCAACAAGGAATAGTTATGATCCAGCCATATTTTAATATCATTGATCTGTAATGCTGTTTTAGGATTAAGGATCAGGTCGTCCCAATTTAGTTTTGTTGAAATGTTTTTGGCAGGAAAATCGGGGCCGAAAATGGGTTTAGCAACCGTGCCGGTAGTAAACAGATCTATAAAATCGGGCTGAAGAATAATACGACCGCTCATGCGGGGTTCAACGTTGCCAAGTCGTTCTAATTCAAGTATTTGATCTTTTGCGAAATAGTGCTCAGGTGATAAGTAAAATGACACTTCCATACGCTTCCGAATATCATTTCCGGCTAAAATGAATAAAGCGGTTTCTCCAGTTGGCAGTGTGCCACGGTGATTATTTCCTTTCACTCCTCCTATTTCCGGAAATTCACCACCGTTGGGTAAAAATTCCTGTATGATATTATCTAAAAAATTAGGTTGGATATGAGGCAGCAGGGCTAACAATAAAATAATGTATTCTTCAATGTTTAGCTGGTAGTGTACCAGGAAAAGATTCAATGGAGCGTTATCTTCTTCTATCTTTATTTCAGGATAGATAAAAGGCGTTACATTATCCTTTTGAAAGAATTGCTGAAGTCTTCGGTTGATGGTTTCGCGAAGAAAAGCAAGAGAGTGTGCAATATTCAGATGGTAGTATTCCAAGGTATTGTTTCTGTTTTACTAAAATTACTTTTAAAACAGAGCAAATGCAATACATATTAATGGTCATCTGATTTGTTAATGACCTCTAAGGACGTTTTGAGGAGCCACCAATTTTAATGTAAGCCAATAAGTTGAACCATCCTTATCACCTCCTGAAATAGATTCACGCTCTATTTGTACATCTAAGAAATCGGTAAAGCGATAACCTGCGCCCACGCTGTAAGATTTAACGGAATTTGCATCTTTACCAACCTGGAATCCACCTCCAACTGAACTAAAACCAAAGCCTCCACCTTGTTTGCCCGGATCAATACGAATACCTACCGTTGCCAAGAAACTGGCATCAATTCCGGGTTCATCGTTTATTCCTAAGCTAGTATCAACACCAAATGTCAGGTATGAATTTAAAGGTATTAGTGGCAAAGGCCGGTCTCTTTTTTCTAAGCCAATACCTAGTTTTAAATCAAAATTAGTACCTGCCCCTAAGCCAATAGTAGGTAAAAATCCAAATCGTTGAGTAAACTTATTTAAGCGGGGCAATCCTTTAGCTCCTATGTATGCACCCAGTCCACCCAGTATTGCCGGAATCATAAAACTGCCGGCTCCAAATCCTTGTTTTGGAAGCCCGATTCCCATGGTTATACCGGCAAATCCACCAAAGCCACGACCAATAAGATTTGCATCTTCTGTTGCAATATCAGCAATAAAGTGTCCCATAGCTCTTCGACCCCTTTGTGTAAAGGGCTGCGGAGGGTCTGTTATCGACATAGGTATATCACAGGTGCCATCTTTTAGCTGCCCTGAAACGGCTGAAACAAAATCAGGGCTTTCCTCTTTAAACGCTCCTGTTTCTTTACTAAAACAATATTGTTGTCCCTCAGGATGACCTTCTGTGGCTGGAATCTCCCGATAGCATTGCAAACCGGGATGCAATTTTCCGGATTCCGCTGAATCACGGCACCACTGTCCTTTTTTTACCAGATCCTCAATGTCGGATTGAATAGGTGTAGCTTTCTGACGCTGAACTGTAGCGGTATTTGAATTCGACTGTTGTATCACATGCGTGAGTTCATGCGCCAATAACTGTTTGCCATTTATCGTATTAGGTTGATATTGATCCTTTCCAAATACAATATGATTTTTAACGGTATAAGCGTTTGCATTGATCCCAGCTGCTGAATGTTGTGCTTCGGCATCGTTATGCACCTGCACTTTACTGAAATCATAATTAAACTTCGATTGCATGAACTGCTGGACTGACCTATCCAATACCTGTCCACTTGAATTAAGAGTTTGAGAAACACTCTGAGGTACTGGTAAACTAGCAGCTTGAGAAGCAGTTGAAGCAACGGCTTTAGGCTGAAAAAAAGGGTCACTTGTTTGAGAAGTGGATGATTGCATAATTGAACCCGCAACCCGATCGGCTTCCTGTTCTTCACTTTGAGCTGAGGGATTAAAGAAAAGCCTATTTTCGGTAGAACGCTGTTGTTTTGAAGCACCAGTTGATATTTTATGACACTTTCTCATAGTTGCTTATTGTTTCAAACTATTGATATACAGTGTATTGCTAATATCTGAATTAAAACTTAACTATTTATTGATTTCTTTTTTTACCATAAATCAGTTAGTAAGAATCTGTAACAACTATTTAAAGCTGCTGTTTACGAAGTATTCATGAAGCTTAGGATTCGTTTTTTCCAAAAGACCCGGATTTACCTTAAAAATGGAGAAAGCTTCAGCAAATGCTTCACGCACATTTTTCTCGGAATAGGGAGTCAATGCCTTTTTACCTTTAACAAGTTTTAAAAACTCCGTTTCAACTCTCGCTTGCTTCTTGTCGGTGGTTTCTGCTTCTTTTTCCCGGGCTGTTAATTCATCAAGCTTAGGGTTCATGCCTTTTTTCACTTCGGGTGAAGCTTTATCATACTCCTTTTGATACTTGCTTTTAAAATACATGGCTTCCATGTAAGGTCGTCGCCTTGAAGCCATCAGAGCGTGACCAATTTCATGTAGTATGCACGAAACACCCTGAGAAATACCTGGCTTATGTTTTACTTCGGTATCTGATGTTCCGTCAAAGCAGAACTTCCAAAATTCAATTTTATATTCATTGTTAACTATATCTTGTGTGGTAAGTCCGGCAACAACCTTGTTGTCATCTGTAAGCATTACACCACCTTGTTTGATAAATCGGTACCCACGTAGTTGAGCTGCCTCGGTATCATTCAGCATAGAAAGTGCTTCCGACAACAAAATAACTTCCTTTTTTAGCCATTTTGCTCCATCATTTTCAAGCTTAATATTATAAGCTGCTTCGAAATCAGGAATTACTCCATCCTCGGTTTTAACGTATTTAAAATAGATCCTTTTGTCATTGAAACAGAAGAAATAATGCTTGCCATCAAAGTAAACGTCGTGTGCCTTTCCTTTTATTGGTGTGTATCCATCTAAAGCGGCAAAATCGTGTTGGTTCTTTACACTTACCCAAGCGCTTGATTTTACGCTTTTGTCGGCACAGGCCCTTTGTATTGCTGGGCTTTGGGCATTTCCTTGTTGCACTACATGCGTTAGTTCATGCGCCAGCAATCGTTTTCCTTCCAAAGTTTCAGGTTGATATTGGCCCGAAGCAAAAACAATATGATTTTGATGTGTATAGGCTTTGGCATTAACGGCTTTGGATGACTCATTAGCTTTAGCATCAGAATGAATTTGAACTTTACTAAAATCATAACCGAACTTTGGCTCCATAAAACCGCGTGTAGAGCCATCAAGAGATTGACCATTGGAATTAATTACCTCAGCAACATCTGATGTGTATTCCCCAATAGAATGGTTGCCTCCAGCTTCTTTAAGTTGAAGTTTTTCCTCCTCTTCGCAATGGGCACATTTTCGTTGTAAACCATTTTCTATGCTTGTTTTAGGCTGAAAAAATGATTTTGCAACTTGAGGAGATTGTATTACTCTATCGGCCATGACATCAGCTTCCTGTTCGTAAATGTCATTTGGTTGATTGATAGAATACTTAGGCTGAAAAAAGGAATTCAACCGATTTATATTCGAATAACAACTTGAGATTCTCTGTATGTTAATTCGTTTAACCATCCCTTACAGATCTTCTTTCTTACTTTCAATTTTTTAGCTTTTATTTCCTCACGGATTTACCACATCTGCTTCATTTTTCCTTACTCTATCGTAATTTGGAGAACCACAAGGTCCCATAATACCGGCAGCTGTATGTGGAAGTGGCGATGCTGTACTCAAAAAGTGTCCCGCTTCATGGGAAAGTGTTAATCCATCAAAGCAGTCATTATCTTCTAATAAAGTGTCAGAGCCAAGAGTACCCGCGTTTGCATCATCGATTGTCGGAGTAGCATCCTGTTCATATTCCCAAACTAAATACACATTCCAATTACCCCCAGTAGCAAATGCAATCACTTTTCTCCATTCGTCTGTAAGAGGGTTAATTGTAAATACAACCTGAGGCCCGAGATTTGAAGCTACTACCGGAGAATCTACTGTACCTGTAGTAAACTGCACATTTGCCTGTCGTTGCCAAATTCTGTTTAAAGTTGCTGTCAGTGCAGGAGTAGTTCCTACGGCGCGTGTTGTACGATGTTGCGGTTGCGCAGGTATAATTCCAAAGAATCTGGCAGGCTGAGCTGTATCACTCATAAAATGATAATCGACAGTTACCGGACGTTGATTCTTAACCTCAATACGTAAAGTATCCAAAACCGTAGCTCCTTGGCGTGCTTCAATTCGTGTGGCACCATCGGCAACACCTGTTATCCTCACGCCGGCACCAATTGCTACTACGGTTGCAATGCCTGTATTCAAAGATACAAAGGTTGGTGAAGCCCCAACAGGGGTAATAGTTACGGCTGCTATCCTGTCTTCGCCTACTGGTATTACCTGGAAATTAGGCGTAACAGAGTCATCATATCCCTGAAATATCTGAATGAGTGATTCTGAAAATATCGCCGCTGTTGCCGGTATAGGTGGCGGTAGTGCTGGTGGAAGGGTTGCACTAGCTCTTCTGTTTGGAGCTAATGAGGTGGAGAATTGCTCTGTTTCGCCATTGGCAAATACTTCGACAAATGCCGGCGGAATGCCTGTGGCGCCACTTGTGGGCGTTTCTAATTCATTAGCAAGAATTTCAGCTCTATTGCAGGACAATGGCCAGTTTAAACTTGGCCCTCCATCAATACTGGCATATCCATCTACCCTAACCAGATCAGTGCCTCCTGATAAATGCCAGTTATTAACAAAATTGTCGATTGCAGCTAGGTCAGTTGGGTTTATTGTGCTGCTATTGTTTGCAAATAAAATGTCCAAACTTGTTCCCAGTGGCGAAGAAGTTGCTACCTGACAGGTCATTGGAGGTGCTGTTGCCGGATCATTTTCTAAAGTATGTCGCTGGATATTTTGTTCCGTAGGCTCTCTTTTTTTACTAATACCTACATTTTGTTGCACCACATGAGTTAATTCATGCGCCAGTAGGTGTTGCCCGGTTGTAGTTTCCGGTTGATACTTACCGTTTCCAAACACGATATGATTTTTGTGTGTATATGCAAGGGCGTTGATTGCTGAAGACGATTGATGAGCCAGTGAGTTATTATGAATTTGAACATTACTGAAATCATAGCCAAACCGTGGTTCCATAAAGTTTCTAACTGATTCATCCATTGGTTGTCCACTTGATGCTAATACCTGTGTTACTAATGGAGATACTACGGAAGTTCCATTCTGCTTCGTTTCTTTCCTGTTAATCTGTTCCTCTTCTTCACATGCTGCACATTTTTTCTGGATATCGGGAGGTGGTTGATACGCAGGAACTGATTCAGTAGATGGCATCCGCATTACTTTTTCAGCCATGGCATCGGCCTCCCGTTCAAATGGATCATCAACAGGCC
>NZ_PQVF01000006.1 GCF_002920915.1 Solitalea longa | reverse complement strand
TTTACAATCAGCCGCTTGTCGTAACGACTCTTCTTGTGCAATCTAATTAAATACTGGTCTTGTTCTAACTTTTTTTCCATACATCTTTTTTTGATGTATAGTTATAATAGGACGAGACACTCAAATAACCGCTTAACATGCTAAATGAACCATTTTGGTGCAATGCGAACGGACTGATTGACAATTGATTATTGGTGAGCCATATTTGAATAAGCTCTGGCGAAGTGCTGAGGGCTGAAAGTAAATAAAACTTAAAAAAATCTACACATGACAAAACAACATGGACTGATTAAACTAGAAGGAACTATCGAGGATATTTCTTTCTATAAGCGCAATGGAATTTATTGCGCGCGCCGTAAGGGTGGGGTTTCTGGTAATCGGATAGCACGTGATCCTTCTTATGCACGTACCCGTGAAAATAATAGTGAATTCGGGCGAGCAGGAAAGGCTTCAAAATTGATCCGCCAAAGCTTAGGTTCATTATTGCAACCTTACAATACCAGAAACCTGCATACCCGGTTGGTGACACTGTTGCTGCGCATCATTAAAACCGACAACATTAATACGCGAGGACAGCGCACCATAAAAAATGGAGAGTTGGGTTTTCTGCAAGGTTTTGAATTTAACGAAGATTGCCAGTTGGGTACCACTATATACGTGGCTTACGACACTTCGATTGATCGCGCTACTGGTGTACTAACCGTTGAAATCCAGGAATTTAACCCGATCTCAGATCTGGTTTCGCCCTCCGGTGCCACCCATTTCCAACTGGTGATGGCAGGTATAGCACCGAATTTCGACAACCTGAGTTCTGAAGTACAAAGCACCCGCAGTGCCTTTTTATCCTTGACCAATCCGATTGCTGCTGCTCAAATCCTTACTGTTACCTTAACAAACGTTAGTGATTTACCGTTGGTGCAAATTCTTGGCATTGAGTTTTTCCAGGAAGTAAATGGTCAATATTACCCGTTAAACAGTTTTTCGTTTAATGCATTGAAATTGATTGGAGTTTCATCATAATAAATACGTTACTCACCAATGAAAAGGTTTTGATTGAAACGCTGTCTTTGGAAGAAGATGGCGTTTTTTGTACATAAAAGCAATGAAAATGTATGTAGATGCTCCTTTGTTTTGGAATTTGGTTGCTTTTGGAACGATGGAAAAATGGCAAAAGAGCTTGTTGCCTATGAGTATATACAACAAAAATTAAACATTTCGCACGCGTTGCAAACGCGCGCCCGCGAGGGACAAAGTGTATCAAAGCCCGGTAGAAGCCTTGACTGTGCCAGAAACGTATCATTATTATTTCAGTTCAACGATGGATTATGCGAAGAGGAAAAGCTTGGTTGATCTTGCTTTGTTGGAGTTATAACATCGAGTTAAAAACTCAGTGAAGTATTTCGCACGCGTTGCAAACGCGCGCGAGCTGGGGGGCCGACCATCAGAAGTTAACATGTTCTAATTTTGAAATAAAAATCTGACTTTAAAAAGATTGTCTCAATGGACAATTTGAAAATTTAAAGACAAGTGTTCCCAGTCTCCGTTTTTCTTACGATCAATTTTAACAGTGATTTTTATTGCACCTGCCTTCGGCAATTTTTCGCCTCCACGGTCGGCGAGACCGAATATTTCCGACGGAACTGCGTCCAGTTTGCCTTCAAACCTTACCGCTCAAGGCCGAAACTGGCCAAGGTTCCTTACGGAAATATTGAATGATGCTGCTTTAATGCTAAGATTCCTTGTGTGAATATTGAATGGTTTTGCGCTATCATAGTTGTGGCAAATTAGTTTAGGTTTTACAAATAAGGAAAGTTTGCAGATTTCGATTCTATTTATTCCAGGAAGTGATGGTGTGCTAAATACTTGGGACAATAGGGTATTTTATTTTTTATACAGGTAGGGAACATTGCAAAATCTCATTATGCTCCCAAATTCTCCAAAACCGGGGTAATAAAGTAAGATTCATTTAGGAGAAAATGTATTAAAACTACAAAGGCAGCTCATTCAAAACCTTTTTTTGTATTCGCCAATTGGGAAGGTAATGATCCATCAGGAGGATGAAGTTTTTATTATGGTTGCGCTCCAGCAAATGCACCATTTCGTGGACTACTATATATTCAATGGTTTCTAATGGTTTTTTAGCCAATTCTATATTGAACCATAAACGTTTAGTATCGGTTGCACAACTGCCCCATTTAGTTTTCATGGCTCTGATTTTAAATTCAGGAACGGACAAACCCATGATTGGTGCATAATATTCAACAAAGCCATTTAGCTTTTGCCGAAGTTGATTTCTGTAAAAACGATACAGGGTGTTTTTTTTCAGCTGTAAATCATTGGCATCTGTTACATTTAAAACGAGTTTTTTGCCTTTGATTTCGACGGTATTTTTTGATGCTAACTCTATATAGAGCAAATAGCGGGAACCGAAAATGAAATGGCTCTCCCGATTGATATACAATCGCGGTTGCTCGCGTTTTTGTTCCTGAAACTTTTGCTGTTCTTTTTTGATCCAGCCCAGTTTGGTGGCGGCATATATCTTCACTTTCTCCAAATTATAAAATTCAGGAGAGGATATGGTCACTCTTCCTTCCGGTGGGTGGACACTGAGATGAAGGTTTTTAATAGGTTTGAAAGTTACCTCTATCTCCACAGCTCCAATTTTCAAACTTTCTGATTTCATTAATAATCTTCTTTATGCGCCTCAATTACTTTGTAAACTTCTTCCACCTTATCTACATCTTTCACCACATTGTATATGGCACCTTTTAATATTTTTTGTTTGCCCAAATGTTCTCTAAAACCTTCCTGTTTGGCGTATTGTACCGCTTCTTCACAAGCCAGAGTCAGCGGTTCATCCTCATCCAAGGTATGATAAAGTGCTACTTTTCCTTTTGTATTGATCGTTTTTGGCACATCGTCTTTCTTGCCTTGATTCACCTGTCGAATCAATTCAGCCATTTCTTTTAAATACTCCTGATAATTGATTATTTCGGCTTTACGACGTTCTATTAGTTCCTGAAGCAATACAGACATCTGATCGAAATATTTCGGGTCCAACAGATGTTCTTCTACAATTTTGCTCCTTACGTTATTCTCGATGGTTTCAGCTACTGCTTCTTTATTTCCTTTGATGCCTTTGGGCAAAGAATCAATCGCTTTGGTGATATCGCTTTCCATTAGGTCCAACAAGGAAATATCCTCAAAAGGCGAAATGGTTTCTGACTCTTCAGCTTTAATGTAGGTATCAATCAAAAAGCGCATATCTGCTTCGTATGCTTTTAAGTCAATGGTTTCCCCACTTGCTTTTCTGATCACTTCACGCAAATTCAGGTAATCCTCCATTTTTTGATGGAAGCGCTTGATTTCGGCATCGGTAAATTTAGTATTCACAAAATCCGCTTTCAGATTAGCATAAGCACGAATGTATTCTACAATGGCTTTGTACAGCGCCATCCTTTTGTATTCATTGGCTTTGAGATCATCAGGGTTTTCGGTATTGCCACAGAAATAATGGATGTATTCCAAATCTGACTTAGGCGGAGCTACATTTTCACAAATGCTTTCTACCGTTTCTAAAGCAGTCAGCAGTCGATCGATCGCAATTTTCAACCGGTCTTTCAATTGCACTTCCACCTCTTCTTTGGTAAATCCTTCACTATCCAACTCAGAGGTGTACACATTGATCGCATCGGTTACATTGCCAAACAGCTCCATATAATCAACGATATAACCATAATCCTTATCGTCGGTATCCAATCGGTTTACCCTGCAGATGGCCTGGAACAAGGTATGATCCTGCATCTTTTTATCAATGTAGATATAAGAACAAGGAGGTGCATCGAAACCTGTCAATAACTTAGAAACTACAATCAGCAATTTCATCCTTGCGGGTTCTTTCCTAAACTGTTCTTTGGCATCGCTCTCGTAGGTTTCGGTAGCCGATTTCCCTGCCTTTACACTCACGTTTTTTAATAATTCGGTATACGTATTGTAAATGTACTGTCGGTCGGTTTCGTTATCGGCACCGGTATCTTCCAGGGAAACATCACTTGCATTGGGATTGTAGGATGTGATGATGGCGCATTTGTTTTTCAACTCCGTATTTAAAAACAGGTTGTAGTATTTGCAGGCCTCATAAATACTGGAAGCCACCAAAATAGCATTGCCCATTTGGGATTTAAGTCGCGCTTTCACCGAGAAGTCCATCAGAATATCCGACACGATTTTCTCCATACGACTTTTAGAACTAAGCACATTTTGCATAGTGCCCCACTTCTTTTTCAGTTCGTTTTTTTGAAAATCATTTAACCCCGCTGTTTTAGCTTCAAACCATTGATCTACCTTGGTTTGAGATGTAAGGTTTTGTTCGATGGATCTGCCTTCATACATCAGATCTTTTACTACGCCATCTTCTACGGCTTCATTGAATTTATAGGTGTGAATGTATCTTCCGAAAACATCCATCGTCGTTTTCTTGTCCTGTTTCAATAAAGGCGTTCCGGTAAATCCGATAAAAACAGCGTTATGCAAAACCGCTTTCATCACCTGATTGAGTTTGCCGCTTTGCGTGCGGTGACATTCATCGATGAATACAAAAATCTCTCCTTGCGTTTGTAAAGGATTGTTCTGCAACTCTTTGATAAAGGAATCAAAATCGGTTTCTGAATTGTTTCCGAATTTATGAATGAGCGAACAGACCAATCGAGGACGGGATGAAGTTAAAAAAGCGATCAGTTCTTTGCCTGATCTTGTTTTGGCAACATCGGTTTCACCCACATCTTTAAATACCCGTTCAATCTGATCGTCGAGTTCGGTGCGGTCGGTTAAAATCACAATGCGGGAATTGGCTACATTTTCTAAAATCCATTTGCCCAGCATTACCATCATCAGCGATTTGCCTGAGCCTTGGGTATGCCAAAGAATACCACCCTCTTTTCTTCGCACAAAATCCTGTGCTGCTTTTAAAGCGAAATACTGGTGAGGACGCGGCAACTTTTTTATGCCGGCATCAAAGACAACCCCATTGTAAACGATATCGATCAAACGCTCTTTCTGACAAAGTTTCTTCAGGTATTTATCCAGCTTATACCCTTCATTTTCCGCTTCATCTTCTTTCCATGCAAGGTAATACTTGGCTTGTGTTTCTATTGTTCCATATTTCAGGCCCTGGGTATTATTGCCTGCCATCAGCAACTGAACGGTGGTATAAAACCATTCATTAAACAATACCTTTTGATTAGAAATCGATTGATTGATGCTTTCTGCAATATCGGTGGTGCCACGTTTTAACTCCAAAACACCCACGGCAATACCGTTAATGTATAATACAATATCCGGACGGCGGTTATTTTCTCCTTTGGTTAAAGTAACTTCCTCTGCAATACCAAACTCATTTTTTTCAAAGTGGCGCCAATCGATGGGAAAAATAGTATCGAATTGTTCACCCAGTTCCGGACGTGCTTTTACCCCATAGCGCAGGAGCGAATACATTTTTTTATTGCGTTCGTAGAGATTACCCGCATTGGTGGTAGCCAGATCATAAGTTTCTTTCACCGCTTTATCTGCCAAGGTTTCAGTGTACCCTCTGCGCAACAAATTTTGCTTTAAAATCTGTTGTTCAACGTTGCTGTTATGTTCTCGTTTTTCCCAATTGCCATAATAGGTATAGCCGAGCTCTTCGGAGAAAAGCTTGATGATACGGTTTTGGGTAATGCGTTCTATGGGGTTAATCATTAGTTAAGCTTTTAGTTAAGGATTTTCCAATATCCGCCTTTATCAGGGCCAATACGTTCAATTTTACCCTGTTTCTTTAGTTTTGACAGATTTTTTTCAATTGCATTGGGTGTGATTCCTACTTTCTTAGACAGGTCCGCTATGGTAATATTAGGGTTTTCCTGAATGAGTCCCACTATTTTCCCCATACTTTTCCCCATACTTTTCTCCATACTTTTCTCCGTACTTTTCTCCGTACTTTTCTCCGAACTTTCTGAAGCACTGAAAGTAATCATCAGGCCTCCAAAGTCAGTAGCGTATTGTGGTATAGGTAAATTTACTTTTTGACATTCTGAAATGATTTTCGATATGCCACGTCCCCAGGATTCTATCATACCGGCCCTGAAAAATGTATTGGCAATATCGGGGTTAGACGGCTTGGAAGGATGCTTCATTAAAATAGTTTTTAAAGTCCAATTCAGAGGAAGATGTCCTTCATTCCAAATTTGCAATTTGTCTTTATAAACACTTATTTGTATGGGAATACCACTCGCATAATCCTTATGGGCCACCGCATTGAGCAAGGCTTCGCGCAAGGCCGGTTCCGGATAAGGATATTCTTCAATTCGGGCAAGGCCTTCGTAGCGAATTTGGGCACTCATGTATTTGGTGAGCAACAAATCCATTGTTTTTTCTACCTGGTCAAAAAGATTACCGTGTATTTCGTCCTGATAGATCAAATCGGAATCCGATTCAAAAAAACCAATTTTTATGTAGGCTCCCGTTGTGAATTTCTCGGGATTATGATAAAAAAGCAGGGAACATGCTTTTTTCAACTGATTATCGTCTATCAGATGTAAGTTTTCCAAAAGTACCTCAACGGTATCATCGAGTATGTTTTCATTAACCCTTTTTGATCTCTTGGCCCGCTTTTTAAAATTCTCAAAGGCATTGGTATCCAATTCAGCAACAGATAAGTTAGGAATAGGAATACCGTCCCAGTGCTTCCCTGATTTTTGAAGAATGAATTTATTTAGTGCTACACCTTTCAATTCCTGTTTAGTACTGCCGCTTCTATAATGATATTCACCCTTGTAATTGATGGGATAAGGATAAGGGTCCACTTTTATCTCAATGATTTCCCTGCTGTCTTCCGTTAAAAGATTCACTTCTACGAGTATGCCCAATACATCACGAACTTTATTAGGAATGTCTTCCAATAGTTTAGCAGCATTGGCAATTCCCACAGCATTTCCTGAATCATTTTTTCCGATATATAGAACACCGCCATTAGCGTTGGCAAATCCGGCAATCCATTTGATATATTCATCCCGCCATGATTCTTTCCATTCTATGTTTTGATCTTCTTTGTTCATGTGTATTAGGATTCTTCAATATTACAAATGCAATCTGAACTGCTGAATCTGTTTGTGGGTAATGCGTTTGATGGGGTTGATCATTTCCTTTTTAGTTGTTAGCCCAATCTTGAATTGCAATAAAAGGGTCCCGCTTCTTACCGCCACCGATTATTTCAATAGTTAAGGTATTTCCTTCGTTAATGCCTGAATTGTATCTAAACTGGGAGTTATACAATTGAAATATTGGATTATGATTGGGAAAGTATTTGCAACCTTCAATTCCCTCTGAAAAATGAGATTTGTAACCAGTCTCCTTGGGTAACCATCCAAAATTGAAGTTGTAATTTCTGAAAAAGCTTTCAAACGTCTTTTGATAAACTTGCTCGTGAATTATGTAATACAGATAGAGTTGCTCTTTCGCATTTCGAATTGATCCAAAGTCATCATAATCCGCACTCATTTGATTTACAAACTCTTTCTGAATATTAGATATAAACTCATTCAATGTGCACTTACTTTCCAAATATTTTTTGGCAAACAGCAAAATTGCCGGATGCTTTTTAAAATTATCATCATAAACCAACCGGGATTCATAGGTCAGCCGATACAATCCCGTATTTAAGAAATTCCCCCAAATTGGATTAAAATCATTCTTGCTGATTTCATCATAGGCTTCAAAAAGCTTTACAAGGACATTTGCCTTTTCATCATCATATTGACAGTTTTCTAAGCTCTCCTTAGTAAATTGCTTTTCTGAATCAACAAAAGGTGTGGTCAAAAGATTTGCTACATTTCCTTTAAAATTTGGATGATCTTCTATCTTGAAAAGCGTGTTTTTTATATCAGGTCGAGCTAAAATTAGCTTGGCTTTAAAGCCTTCCTCTTTTCTCTGATTTACATTGAAACCTATCAAGCTATTTTCATCTTTTAATTCTGCTAAAACTGATATACATTTTCATCGGCTATAAGGGTTTGAATAGATGAAATCAATCTTGGCCATTCACGACGAGAGTTGTCTTCCGTATTAACTATCAAGTTGCGTACAACACGCACAAAATCCTCTAAATTATCTGTGGGCTTTTGGGCTTCGCAATATTTCAACGTACTAAATAGAATAATTGATTTGTCAATATCCTTGTTCCCTCCGATAATATCCTTCAAAATTTCTTTTATTGAAATCTGCTTATCCTTTACTCCCCATAGCAAATCAAAGTTTATTTGCTTGAGCGCAGAAATGTGATCAAGTGAAAAAATTAAAAACCTCAAATTATCTTCATTTGAATAGATGCTATTTAAAACTTTGAAATTCAAAAAATCTGATTCATAGGGTATAGCAGATCTGAATGGCGCATCTTTATAATACAACATTTCCGTAATGAAATGCAGGTATCTCATAAATGGGTCATCAATAACGTATACTCCATCAGTTCTATAGTCCCATAAATTCTCAACCCATTCATATTCAATTTTGTCTTTTACAACTTCGAGCATTGAATGATTGTAGCGGATGATTTTAAAGAATTCTGATTTAAAGTTTTCGAAATCAGTAAGCATTTTCCCCCTTGCATTCATCCTGATATATAAGCTCTCAGTAAGACCAAATTGCTCCAGATCTGTAAAGTAAAATGAAATCAATTTAGATTCTTTATCAAGCAACCTATCAACAAACTCTTGACTAGAGGAAGCTAACAATTCGTTGCTTGCAAATGTGTCAAGTATTTTAAGCATACCAGCAACAGTAGGGTCATTATGCCATTCATTGTTAAACCAAACTGCATCTTCGATTTCATTTTTTATTTTACGAATATCTTCGACTCCTTCCAGGTTTATCAGATATCGACAAAAATCGTGAGCTGACGGACGAGTTTCGTAAGCAAATTTGCTAAGTATTGGTCTTAATTCACCTAATCTCCCTTCTTTAATTCCCACAAAAAGGTGTAAAAGAAATAGAGTTGTCAGACGTTGCTGACCATCTAAGGGAATAAAAGTTTTTAACTTTACCTCATCTTTAATTTCTGTTAAGATAGAACCATACACAAAGTCAAGTTCTACAGAATTATTTGTTACAACAGATGGAATCAGAAAATCATCTATAAAATTCTTCCTAATTCGCTTAACATCATCAGTTCCCCTTCCCTGAGCATAATCTCTCTGAATAATTGGAATCTCAACCTTGTTATAGGTTTCACAAAGTTCTAGAAATGTGTACTTATGATTCATAGTATTATGTTGTAGGGGTTAAGTATGGATGAAGCTTTTTCTTTATATCATTCACATAATTCTCTTTATCTGCCTTACTCCAAAAAAATGGCTGCAAATCATTATCACTATAATATTTTAGAAAAACATTTTTAGTGGCTGGAGGGATAAATTGCTGTTCCTTATCAAAACCAATAATCTTACGCCTCTTTACGGCAAAAATGGCATTATTCAATGACGAATTTTGTTTGAAAGAAAGCAAAGCCAAATTGTCTAAAATGTGAATAGACTTTGAGTCAAACTTTTCAATTACACGAAGTTTTAGTTCATTGAACGCATTAAAATCAATGCTTTGGGATTGTCTCATTTCATTTACTTCATTAGCTAAAACTTCAACTGAATTCTCAAATTCATTAGCTAAAGCGTCAGCCTCAAAATCAGTTTCCTTTATATCCTTAATAGATTTATAAGTTTCATCCAGCCATTTGCGTATGGCTTTTTCTTCTTTCATTTCTTTAGTTTGCTGGGCGTGTATATGCTCAATGCTCCAACCACCATCTAATTCAACTTTTTTATATTGCTCAAAAGAAAAACGGTTTGATCCGTTTTGTTCTGCATTCATAACCGACAGGATATTATGCAACAGGAAAACTTGTTTGAGTTCGTGTGTATGTTTTTCGTAATTGATATCATCCAGATTAATTCCTCTGATCTTTTCCTTCACCTCCTCAATCGCCCACTTTTTAAATGCAGATTTATTAACATTGGCATTGTCTATACACGACTTAACAGTTTCCAATGGTTTTTTTTCAAAAATGAATTTGAATCCCAAATGATGATATAATGTATCATCTTTAAACCAGTATTTGAGTTTACCGAAATATTCTTTTGTAGTTTTCCAAAGGTTTTCGGCTTTGATTTTTTCCACTGAAGGATCAGTTGCTTTAATTTCCTTTTCGAACCATAAGTAAGTAGAATAACGTTTGTCTGAATTGCTTGCAATTAATTTGAAGATAAATTCAATAGTAGAGGAAGTTTCTTCGAGAGGACTGTTATTTAAAAAGTACCAGAATTCCTCATTTCTCAGCTCCTGTTCCATTCTATGCCATTCGGCAGACATTTCCGACTGACGCAAGATCGCTTCCCGATCGCTAAGTCCGTGTTTAATTTTTGATAACAACAAAGCACGGATCAATTCCGCATCTGTCAATGGAATCTTGCCAATATTCAGGCGATTAAAAATATCTATCTTCCTGTTTTCTCTTTCATTTTCGTCTTCTATATCAGCTAACTCTTCTATCTGATACCAAATAATTTCAACCCATTTTGTCAATTTAGAATTGAATTCATCGATAAAGCCAACATCATTTTCCGTCTTTTTTTCGAACCATTTCTTTGTTTCTTTATAAGCCTTGCTCATAAAGTGAAAATCAGGATTTTCGTCGCTGTAATGATCTTCTGATAGTTTTTCAAGGAAATCATTGCTTTTGTCCCGCTTTTCGAAAATGATTTGGTATTTGGGTTTATTCAGATATTTAAAAATGATAAACAAAGTGGTTAAGCGTTGTTGGCCATCAATCACTTCCCAAATATTGTCTCCATTATGGTCTTTTCCTGGTACAACAACAATAGGTTGCAGACAATATTTCTTTTCGTCTGACTGCATAAAATTGAATATATCATCCAACAAAGCAGTTACATTCTCTTCATCCCACCGATAGCCGCGCTGATAATAGGGTATCAGATAATGCTCGATTCTTGTACTTCGCTTGGGTGTATGTTCGTTTAATATTATTTTTCCAATTGGCTTTGATTCTATTATATTCATAAGTATTTGTTTCTTTTTTATTTTCCTACACCAACCTCACTCTCCCCGACAACAATTTCTATTGTTAATTGGTAAATTGAAATTTGCCTTGAAAAACAGTTTCAATAATTGGATCACCCGATTTTTCACCTTTCCAATATTGTCGGATTAACTCCATCAACTGATCCCTCGAAATACTATTGTTTATAGTATCCATAATATTCATGTCCCCCTTAAATACCTTTTCGGTTTCTAGTAATTCGACATTTCTTGCTTGACCAATACCATCACGATGGCTTGTTAAAAAATAATTGCAATTTTCTAAGGTGTCAAAAAAGAATGTTGAAGCATACCGGCTGGGTAAGTGGTTGAATTCCTCCTGTCTTACTTTCTCGTAGAAATACTCCCAAAGAATAGTTCCATTGTCGAACCAGATGAACTGGTTTTCTTCATCAAAGCTTTGGAGAAATTCATCAAGAAGATCTAAAGGAATATAGAACCCCAGATGCTGTGGATTTTGGGTAAGTTTAAAAATATCAATAAAATCGCCTTTAATGCAGGCGTTTAAATTTTGAAGGTAATCTCCACCTGAAGTATAAATTTGATTATTCACAGACACTAAAAAATCAACAGGGATGTTTATTTTATCCATGATACTACCATAGACTTCGAGAAAATGATCATAATAATTCGTTTCAAGATTTTTTCCATAGTTAAACTCAGTAGTATCAACTATTTTTTGTTCTGTTGGTAAAAATTCAACACGGTATAACGCTGTATTCATCCTATAATTATAATTATGACTTTGTAAACCTACACCTCAACACCGCCAAACAGTGTCGCTAAAATTCTAAATATTTCCTACACCAACCTCACTCTCCCCGTCAACAACTCCTGCATCATGCCTTGTTTAATTTGGCGGGCTTTTGCCAATTGGTTTTCCAGGGCTTCCAGCTCGGCATCCATATCCGATAAAATAGTAGCAATTCGGGTTTGCACGGTGAGGGATGGAATTATAAGCTCAACACTACTTACTAATTCTTTATTTAAGTTCAAAACACTGCTTCCTGCTGCTTTACTTTTATACTGATCCAAAATATATTTTGAAGTCAATAAATAGTATAAGAATTCTGTTTCGAAACTTGCTTGATAGTTTTGTAAAACGAGCCAACCATCGTGAATACAACCCTCTATTTTTAAAATATATGGTCGTCCGAAACTCATAGAGTTTGACAAGAGAAAATCTCCAGGAAATACTCGCCTTGAATTCTTTTCTCCTTCAGCGATAATCTTTTCATTTGCTGAAACAATGAACTTACCGGAAGCTGATGTATCACCAATTTTAATCCAGTTTAATCCATCTGATTTATCAGTAAGGTAATCCTGAATTGGACGTGGCGAACCGCCTCTATAAACATTAATTACCTCCCCCAACTTCTTCACTTCCCACCCATCCTTCGGCGTGAGCAATTGCTGCATAGCGCCTTGTTTGATGAGGCGTTTTTTGACGATGAGTTTTTCCAGGCTTTCTATCCAGGCATCGGCATCACTCAAGGCTTCCGCTATGGCTTGCTGTTCGGGTAAGGGAGGAAGGGGGATTTTTGTGTCATGCACATCATTTCTATTCAGAGTTGGTACTCCAGAACCGCTAGAAAATTTATTAAAGTCAAGATACTTGTACAGAAAATAAATAAATTTCGGATTGACGTCATTAAATTCTGTTACAAATAACGACGTATTATGCGGCCAAAAATTTTCATCGATATAAAAAACCTTTCCGATAGTCCCCGACCTTCCCGTAACAATTCCAGGCCCCTTAACCATAAATCGATTGTGGAATCTATTTATTCCGTTAGAGAAAACTACAGGAAAAGGACCTTCTTGAATTCTCGTAATTGGCAAATCAAAACCTCTTTGTAACGGTGCCACTTTCTTGATAAACCTTAATTCCCAATCCTCCGGAATCAGCCCAATTTCCGTCTGCTTAAATCCCTTCGACATGCTCAGGGTGACAATATTTTCCTTTACCATAGCAATCCCATTTTTTCAAGGTGCAACTTTACTTTGGTTTCGGCGTCGCTCAGCCTGATGGTCAATTCAGGTAAAGAAGTCGCATAGCGGTCAGCCAGTTCTTTAATACGCTGGGTGAGGTTTTGGCTTTGCTTTTCCTGCTCGCTATTGAGGGCCTGTTGCAGTACGGGCGTCCATTTGTGCTGGATCACCAGCGTTTTTATATCGGCTTCGGTAAGGGTTGGGTATTTTGCCAGCACTTTTTTTTCTAAAGCGGTATTTAAGGTTTTAATTTGGCCATTGGCTTCTTTAACCGCCTCTGCCTGGGCTAGGTACTCTTCCAACACTTCGACTTCGCTTAGCCTCTCGAGTCCGTTTAGACTCTTGACTCCGCTCGACCTCTCGACTCCGCTCGACCTCTCGACTCCGCTCGAGGTGACCGGTTTTTTTTGCTGTTTCAGTAATTTGGTTACTTCAGTGGCGTTTACTTTTTCCAGTTCGGCAAACAGGCCTTCTTCACCACTTTGCTCCTCTTCTATTTCACTCATTCTTGCCGCTGCCTGTTCTGCTGTTTGTTCGGCTTCGCTCATCTCGTTTTTGAGATCGGTAAAATAGACGTCAATCAACAATTGAGGCGTAATCATTCGGCCTTCAATGCCCGTCAGTCCGGCTATTTCCTTATCGGCTGCGGTTTTTCCATCCTTGCCTTTTTTACCTTTGATCACCAACCGGGTATATTCGTTGCCGGCTTTCCAGCCATCTAAGGCAATGCTGTAAAAATCGTCCTGCAGGGTTTCGTTCCAATAAGCCATCAGGTGTTGGTACATAGCGTATTTGCTTACCAACGCATTGTTTTCAAAATGGCTTAGTAAAGATTGTGTAATATGGTCTATGCTTTCTTTGAGAGCAAAACCCCGGTCCAAAACATTCCATTTCTTTTGATGCTCTGCTAACCAGGCATCAAACTCGTGGTGCATTGCTTCGTTAAATCGTACAAATTCCGGATGGTTGAAAATGGTGGTTTTTACCTGTTCTGCGGGAACTTTCAACTCAAAATATCCGTCTCTTGAAGCGGTGAACAATTCGGCTTTCAGTGAAGGGAATAAATCCCAGTAGGCTTGTAAAGAATCCACATCTTTCTGAGGAATGCCTCCTGATAAATGCCCAGCCAGATCCTGCACATCTTCGGTTTCCTGTGTATCAATATAGCGTGGGATATTGAGGTTGTAATCGTTCTTAGAATCAGCAATTTCCGTAATCGACACCATTCGGCTGTATTTGGGTACTTCGGTAAAAGCATCAAACACATCGGTCATCTTGCGGATGTCCTGCTCGCGCAAGCGGTTTTTGTTACCGTCTTTTACAAAGCCTTTGCTGGCATCCACCATAAAAATGCCCTTACGGTGTGCGGCGTTTTCCTTGTCCAACACAATAATACAGGCCGGAATACCCGTACCATAAAACAGGTTGGCCGGTAGACCAATAATGGCTTTGATGTAGCCTTTCTTCAAAATATTTTTACGGATCTCACCTTCGGCATTACCTCGAAAGAGTACCCCATGAGGTAATACCACCGCTGCTTTTCCGGTAGATTTCAGCGATTGCAAGATGTGAAGCAGAAATGCATAATCGCCATTCTTTTCAGGAGGAACACCCAGTTCAAAACGGCCAAATTCATCATTGTCTATATGTACACCATTGCTCCAACTTTTTAACGAAAAAGGCGGATTGGCTACCACATAATCGAATTTCTTCAGGCTGCCGTTATCTTCTTTATAAAATGGTCTTGATAGTGTATTATCTGCAATAATGGTAGCGGTCTCAGCACCGTGCAGGATCATATTCATATGGGCAAGGTTGGCCGTGGTGGTTTCTTTTTCCTGCCCGTAGAGGTCGATATTTTTGCCGGCCTCATTCATCACCTTCAACAGCAGCGAGCCCGAACCACAGGTTGGGTCATAGGCCGTGGTTTGGTGGGAGGAATTATTTTGATTGATACCAATCACTTTTGCCAATACGCGCGACACCTCTGCCGGTGTATAAAATTGTCCTTTAGATTTACCCGATTCAGTGGCGAAATGGCGCATCAGGTATTCGTAGGCATCGCCCAGGATATCGTCGCCTTCGGCAGAATTGCCGGAAAAATCCAGGCTTGGATCGTTGAAGATACGCACCAGGTTAGACACCGTATCTACCAGATCCTTTCCTTTCCCCAGTTTGGATTCGTCGTTAAAATCCGGGAATTCATTCAGTTTATTGGCTTCCTTGATCGGGTTCAGGATTTGCTTGTTGACTTTATCGCCAATCTCCGAATTACCAATCAGGTTCACCATGTCATCAAAACTCGCCCCTTCGGGAACGGTAATGGCCGCATATGGATTGCCCTTGTATTTATCTGAAATGTACTTTACAAATAATAATGTGAGTACATAATCTTTGTATTGGGAGGCATCCATCCCGCCTCTTAGTTCATCACAGCTTGCCCAAAGTGAGCTATATAATTCTGATTTTTTTATGGCCATAAGGTTTTGTCTTGTTCTATTGATCTATAATCAATTTTTACGTCGGTAAAGATACTTTGATATAACTTAAAACGTTATTTGCCCATTGGCAAAAAACCACTATTTGAGCTTTGCCACTTCAAATAACCAGTTGCGAATATATCTCAAATAGCTATTTTTCTGCAAGCTCAAATTTAATAAACAACCTAATTTATTAGTGGCACAGATTGCTTGTACTAATATTCTAACTCCAAAAGCATCATAGAATGATCGCTGATCTTTTCTTCACGGTAGGAATGGATGTAATTACAATCTATAACCTTATTTAATAATTCATCGTGAATAAAGAAATGATCGATCCTAAAGCCGTTATTAAAATTGCTATACCAGGAATATTCCCTTTTATCTTTGTGCATATGTCGCCATGCATCGGTTAAACCAATACCTTCAAACTTGTTAAGATATTGTGCGTGGTAGAACGTTTTACCTGTTTCATCAATACTGTGTTTGCCCGTATTAATGTCTCCGGTAATAATGATTTTCTGATCTTTATTAGCATCAATCTGACTTAACAGGAAGTCAAAAACATGCTTCTTTTCATTTTGCTGAGGGAAATAACAACCGTAAATTGCCAATTTTTCATTCTCTATTTTTATCACCCTTTGCGCATGATCCCCCAATTCGGAAAAATAGGAAACCTTACAAGATTCTTTTGCTGAAATTAATACGGTATTCTTAGTTGATTCTATTTCCGGCGAAAAGTTATTGATGAAACCTAATTCATTAAGCAAGGCTTTTATCTTAAAACCGTTGTCATTGTTGCGAAATTCCGTCAAAACGAAGATATCAGCGTCCGAATGGAGTTTAAGCGTATTAAGGATATTGGAAATTCTTTTCCCTCCCCCATGTTTAATGTTCCAGGTAATAATTTTCATTTATTAAGTTTATTGTTAGATTAAAATTTAGAAGGACTGTGTACGTGCAAAAACAGCAAAAAAAATAACAATCAAGCCTTGATCTAGATTAATTCAAATTGAAAATAAATGGGTATATGATCAGATATACATTTCGCTTCTTTAAGAGTTAGAAAGCTTTTATAAAAATGAACTACACCGGAACTTACAAAGGTGATCTTTGAGGTTCTGTAAAAGATATTATCATATTCCGATGCCAATCCATCATTGTTAATGATTTTTTGTCGTAAAGATGTTTTTTGACCCGTAAAAATAGGTTTAAAACCCATGGACTTTAATGGATTAAAAACGCTATGGGATTCAGGCGCATTAAAGTCACCGCAAAAAATCAAGTTTTTATCAGGATATTCTAACGGTAGAAACTTAAAATATTTAATCTCCCTTTCCGGCTGTTTGGATTTTGTTATAGCATGAAAGTTTACTAACGTAAATACTTTTCCATTATACTTAAAAGTAGCATAGTAGGGTTCGCGATCAATTTCCAGATGATATTTTTTTTCGAGCCAAGCATTTCCATTTTTTGTGACTCTACTTGTTTTCCATATATAAGCGTAACGCTCGGTTTTATATGCGCTACTTGAGGTTGGGTCACTAATAGTATAATCCCATTTCGAACCTTTCCTATTCAATATGTCACTTAGTCGTGCAACTGTTTGTGCACCACCATCTCCAGCAACTACTTCCTGAATGGCAATAATATCGTACTTATTAATTGTATTAGCTATGTATTCTAATTCAGTATCATTTTTTGATTTACCAAAATCTTTTAAGTTCCATGAACAGATAGTAAGACTTTTTTGGGCGGAAGCTGAATAGAAAAAAAATATGAAGATGATCTTTACAATAAATTTCATCTGTGGAAGTGGTTTTTAATTTAAATGGTCAGATAATTAATTTCAGAGTTGTAACAAGTGGATATTAATGTATTCAGAGTCATCAAGTGTTTAAATATTTAATTACTGGCTTTTAAATTAAAAAGTTTAACTTGGTCTTATAGGACAGAAAGAAAGTTTAAATTATTCAGCAAAATATAATTTGAACATATTAACCAGCTTGCACTTATATTTAATTGTTCTCCCAAAGACTTTCTTCCTGAATCGATTCATTAATTCTTGCTCCAGTCCTTCATTTTTATTCGCTAACTTCAATAAGCGTAAGTATTTTTTTAGTAGGATTCCCGACATAATACTTTTTAAAATGCTCCTGGTTTTAAAAAATCTTAATATAGATCATTCATTATTTAATCTTACCCTCATTAATAGCATCTTGTAATTCATGAAACTCTATTGGATGCTCGTGCAATTCAACCGTTTTTGCAATCCTCTCTAAGAATTGTGTAGTTGGAAGGACCTCAGAGGCACTTCCAATAGGAACGATACATCTTAACAAATGACCAAAACATACTGAGTTTAAATTATAATTCTTAATTATTTTAGTAGAATTACTATCCAAGTCGTTATTAGTTTTCAAGTCGGGCACGTCATAACTCCATAATAAATAGATTTTATTGTTAATGGTTTTAAACTCGTGGGAACTTTTGACCTTAGTTTTAAACTGATCTTCTATGTATGATAATTCCCATCCCATATAATTAAGCAACAAATTCTTCTCTGGATCAGTAGATTTTTGCGGAATACTTTTATCGAGTTCATACATTATAGTACTGCAATCGAAACCTTTATTATCTATCATAAGTAAGGTTTCGCCAATTGTTCTTATATCGAGCCCTTCAGCTTTCAACGTTATGGAATGCTCCGCATTGGTATAAGCCAGTAAAACCCCTGATTCAGTTTTCAAAACAGCTCGAGTAAAATCTGGATTTTGCTTAGTGAGGGGTGTTGATTCAAAATAGTAAAAAGGATATCCGTTTTCTTTTTTTGAATACGAAATGTCGATAACAGCTACTTCTGAGATACCTCTCCACTTATTATCCTCCAATTTCATTGCATTTTTATTTATAGATGTTAGTAATAGCTCTTCAGCTTCTATACTCATTGGATAAATTCCGCATGCAACACAAATATTATTTTTGATAACATAAATTACACGAGATTTTTTCAGATCTGCACTAACAAGTTCAGTCCCATCTTCCGACTTCTCAATGCTTATATCTGCTTGTGCTCTTTTAAGTTTTTCTAAAAGAAAATCTTTCTTAACGTTTAAAAAGGCTTGAGATTTTGCGTATTGGCAAAAAAACAAGAATAGAATAATAATTGACAGTTTTTTCATAATAAACTTTGATCTATTATAGGTTAGCTATTACAAATAGTGTTGTTAAAATGCAGTTGAAAGAAATACGGTAATTTAATGCTAATAAAAGTCATAACAATTCCTTGAGGTATCAAAACGCCGTCTTGAATTATCATGATTTGGCAAATCTGTTTCCATTAAAAAGCTAGCTTCGGTTGTTCCTGCAGTATTGGCATATTTCACTTTAGACAAAGTAGCATCATGACTTAAACCTAAACGTACCTTGTTTCGACCTGGAAACAAATCAAAAATGGCGGATATTACCATCGCATCACTGTTATCAAACCCTTTACCTCTATACCATAATCCTACGTTTACATTTTTGTGTTTGTATTGGAAGCCGGCGCTAATGGACTGAAACTTGGTTTGTTTATAAAAGACCACTGAGGGGATAATTTCTGGGCTGTCATCAAAATAAGAATTCAATGGCAAAATAAAACTTGCATGAACTATTGAACGTATGGGCAAGTTAGAAGAGGAAACGCCTGTTAATGACTCATCAGGTTTATTAAGATGTTGCAAATTGGCTCCAATCATAAAGTTTTTATACACCAGGTTAGAACCTGCGCCTATATCAAAATATAATTTATTCTCATTTACTGGGGGGGTAGCACCAGATGCTATGCCAGGCAAAATACCTGTAATAGCATCCAATTGATCAGCAAAAACCAGTTTACTCCAGTTGATTGCTCTATTGGCTACGCCTGTTTGGAGCCCAAATGAAAACACCAGGTCATCAGAACCCACGCTGTACGAAAACGTTGCCGCCAAATTATTCTTGGTTAATAATCCATAGCCTTCCACCGAACGGGTAGCCATTAGTCCGATTCCTCCGCCAAAGTCGGGCACCTTATAATCGGCAGAAAAAGTAAATGACGACAGGCTTCCCGCTAAGGCACTCCACTGATTCCGGCATGTCAACCCAAACCGTAAATCACCTTCAAACTGTCCGGTTAATGAGGGATTAAGATAAATAGGCGAATTAAAAAACTGTGAATAGTTATGATCCTGGGCTTGTAACCATTGGGGTATGATTAAAAGTACGGTAACTAATATTTTATATCCTAATTTCATACGCTATCGAATTAAATGAACTGTACCTGTCCTTTTCTTGGCTCCCTTCTCATACTGCATACCTTCCCACTCGGTTCCATTAATAAACTTGGCCGAAATATCCCATATATAAACATCCTGAGGCAATTGTTTACCATTAAACGATCCATCCCAGCCATCAGCCGGGCACCCATCTTCAATCCTTGTAGTTTCAAAAATAAGTTCACCCCAGGTATTAAATATTCTTAACCTGTATTCTTTTAAACCAACTCCTTTAGGCATAAAAGATCGCAATTCATTTCTGATACTGCCCGGTTGGAAAGCATTAGGCACATACAGCGTTCCAGGTACTCCTTCAATGGTCACATTGCGAACCATAGTATCTAGACACCCCACTGAAGATTTCACAATTAGTCGTACGCTGTACGTTCCTACTTCGGTGTAGGTATGCTTCGGATCTTTCTCTATTGAGGATTTGCCATCACCAAACGCCCATTGATAGGTTAGACCTTCCCCTTCACTCTTATCTGCGAAGTCAAAAGTATAATCAGGAATCTTAATCACTTCATCAGGCTTCACCTCAAAGTCGGCTTTGGGAGCCGGATAAACATTTATATAGGCAATTTCCGTAAACTCATCCTGACAGCCAAATTCGCCAATAGCTGTTAGTTTTACATTATAGGCCGATTTATTAGAAGTATACGTATGTTTCGGATTTTTCTCCCCCGAGAAACTACCATCCCCAAAATCCCAAATAAACTTAGTCGCATTAATCGACTGATTTGCAAAGGTTACCGTAGCCGAAACACATGATGCGCGATTATCGGCAATAAAGGCGGCCTTTGGTTTATCGACAACTTTTACATATTGAACTGATGTTGCTGTACAAAATCCGTTATCGGCTGATAACTTAACTTCATAAATTCCGGCTTTAACAAATACGTGAACAGGGTCTTTTACCGTCGAAACGGCACTTCCATCACCAAAATCCCAGCTATAACCTGATGCCCCACTCGATTGGTTACTGAAATTAACCTTTAACATCCCATTACAGCTTACGCTTTCATCCATAATAAAGCCAACCGTAGGCATGGGCCGGGTTTTAAACTTCCTGGTAATTTCAGATGGCAGACAGTCCCACTGATTCTTTGCAATCATTTTTACGGTTATCTCTGACTCAGGATCCTTTACAACAATATTTGTAGGATTCCTCTCGGTACTTACCAACACATCATTCACATACCATTCAAAGCTATCAGCATATAATGAGGTATTTTCGATAAACGGATTGAACGGAGCGCAGCCTAATAATGCATTTTCCTTGAAAGAAGCCTGTGGAAATGGATTAAACTGGATATCATGTGTAACCTTACCGACACAGCCCAACGGAGAAGAAGCCTCCATTCTAACTTTGAAGATATAAGGTTTTACACCACCAGAAGGAGTATTAAACGTATTAGTTAAATTTTTACCGGTGCTAATTAAAACATCGTTAATAAACCATTTATAAGAAATTGAGCCGCTACCACTATATTTAGTGGTATTTGTAAAGGTTAAACGTGCTGATGTGCCACAAATAAAGGATGCTTCCGGAGTAAAATCGGCTTCCGGGGTTTCAGACACCGTTACAATTTGAGTAGAAGTTTCTTTACACCCCGCAAACGTATAAGCTGTAAGCATGACCGTATAAACTCCGGGCTTGGTAAAAGTATGTTGTGCTATAGCTGCTCCATTGGCCACATTATCGGGAGAGTCAGGATCGCCAAAATCCCAGGTAAAACTATCGGCATTGGCAGGTGTTGTACTCACCACCATATTAAAAGGTGCACAATTTAGCGCTGCTCCATTGTGATTAAAATTAGCTTTAGGTAAAGGAAAAATTTCCAATTCCTGTGTCAACACTCCTTCGCAAACATCTCCAGATGGGTGCGCCATATAGGCCGTCAACGTAACCGTATACTTACCCGGTTGAGCATATTTATGTTTTGGCGCGGCTTCATTTGAGGTTTTACCATCGCCAAAATCCCATTTAAAAGACGTTGCTCCAGTTGAGTTATTCACCATTTCTGCAAAATCGCTCACACAGTAATTGGATTTAACAAATCCAAATAAGGTCTCTGGCTTAGGATATACTACAATGCGCTCAACTGTGATACGATCAGAACAACCATTTGTGGCATATAGCGTCACATCATAGGTGCCCGGACGTGTAAATTCATGAGTTATCAATTCCGGACTAGAGGTTGTTTCTATTTTGGAACCATCGCCAAAATCCCATGAAAATTTATTGGCTCCTTTGGAGTTGTTAGAAAACTTAACGATATGTGGAGCACAACCATCCTTCTCTGGCCCGTTTACGACTAATTCAGCAGTAACCGTATTTGGGTAAACGGTGATCTCATGAGCGGTTTCTTCTTCTCCACATTCATTAACCGCACGCATCTTCATTGTAAAGACCGTGGTTTTAGTTACATCATAGGTATGTTTAACAGGATTCAAATCACTGGTCACTTCAGTAACACCATCGCCGAAATCCCAGTAATAGGTTATTGAACTTCCTTTTGAAGTATTGCTACTGGTGACCTCAAATGGAGCGCAGCCCACAGTTTTATCAGGAGAAAAGACTGAACGCGGAACTGCCCTTACTTTTACATAATCTGTATATTCAATAACCTCACAATCAGTGAATACTTTTAATTTAATGGTATAAACCGTATCGGCATGTGTTGGATTAGGCTTAAACACTACCGGGATTGGTTGTTCACTGGTGGAGGTTTCACCGTTCCCAAAATCCCATATGTATTTTACACCCGACAATGGATCCGTTTCGTTTACAAATGAAACCGTTAATGGACCACATCCCCCATCAGTTGATTTGGTGAACTTAGCTACCGGTGTTTTTACCGTTTTAAACTCAACTGATTTCTCACTGCTCTTACATCCAAATTTACTACCAACCACTAATTTTATAACAACCGTTATACCATTTGAATTAATGGTATAACCTGGAAAAACAGGTCCAATACCAATACTCACCCCATCGGCAAACCACTCATAAGAGCTGTTACGATCGGGATATTCGATAACTTTTAAATTAGTTGCGTCGATAACAAAAGGAATACAACCCAAAGCTTTTGCAACTGTAAAATCGGCTTTTGCATCAGGATTAACGGTAACTGTAATTTCATTACTCATATTAGACTGAGGTCCGGCACAAAATCCAGATGCAACAGAACGCCTGTAACTAGTTGTTTGGGTTAGAGCAGGAGCCTGGTAATCACGACTCTTTGCGCCTACAATATCAACCCATCCTGAACCCGTACTTTCCGACCATTGGTAATCAATGTTACCATCGCCACCGGCTGCATCTTGTCCAACAAATTTGAAAGGGATGTCATCCGTACAAATTATCTGGCTTCCGGAAATTGAATTATTAGCGATTCCCGGCTGAACATTTATCTGCACTAAATTACTTATAGATGAGCAGGCTCCCGAATTAACAATTCTGCGAAAATAGGTCGTGGCGGTAATTACTTTGGATAAATCAACGCCAGTTTCAGCAGTTATATCAGTCCAGAGCATTCCATCTAAACTAGCCTGCCATTTATAAACATAGGCATTGTTTCCACCGGTCGGCAAATCTCCCTGCAATTCAGCCACTTGTCCTGCACAAATTGTGGGGTAAGTCGTATTAATAATATTGATCAATGGCGCCAGGTTTTCGACCATAACAACATCCTCTTTTTCAGGACAAGTTCCATTGCTTATTGTCCATTTAAATTGATACGTTTCTCCGGGCAGCAATCCGGAAACTTTTGTAAAAGGGTTAGCCTCATTTTCAAATACAGCTCTTGTTGCTCCTGACTGCGTCCATTTTCCAACCCCTACCGTTGATACATTAGCTGATAAAGTAGTTTCCGAAGCATTACATAACCGTTGATCAGGTCCCGCATTGGGATCTGTAGCAGCCTGATCGACCGTAATTTTTACGGTATTGGTTTCAAGTATTTCACATGTGCCGCTTTGAACTTGTGCTCTGAAATAGGTTGTTGAAGTTAAATTATTATATGTATAGGTTGTAGAATTCTGGCTCGATACAGTTGTCCATTGATCTGTTCCATTGGGAGATGCTTCCCATTTAATTACCTTACCGGTATGCCCTGTTAACACTACCTGATCGGAATTAGTTCCGGCACAAATGATTTTTGCCCCAGATGCTGTACCTGCAACAGTAGCCGGATCAACTGTAATTTTGATACTTTGAGTTTCTACCGTAAAATTACAGCCCTCCATGGCTCCTTCACTTTCAACTATAACTTTGTAATAAGTAGTAGCATTAAGATTTGTGTAAGAATAGGTATCAATTGTTTCTCCGGGAATCACGGCCCATGTTACTCCATCAGGTGACTGCATCCAAGCTTTAACCTTCCCTACTCGACCTGATAATGTAATATCTCCAGCATTTCCCGAAATACAAACATTGCGGTCCGGACTGGTTAAAATTCCTGCAACAGGCTGTGCAAAAACACGCACAGTAACTTCATCAAATTGAGTCACGCATTTATTTTCCGTGGCATCGTTAATAATGGCCCATCTGAAAATATAATTTCCCGGAATCAACCCAGCAACGGTTGTATTATACTTTGAATCATCAGAAAACACAGCATTAGAACCCACAGGCTGATCAAAAACGGTCCATTTACCGGTTTCAAAAGATCGAATTGCATTCCCCTGCAAGGTGTATTTATTGTTGGATACCGTTTGATCACATAATTTACCATCATTACCGGCATTAGCTACTGTTATTGCAGGACGATTAGTCAATATCATTTCATCAATCGAAGCAGGGCAAGAAGAACCGCCGGTGATTGTCCAAACAAATGTATAAGCTTCATTCGGTAACAGGCCACTCACTTTTGCATTCGGCTTTGTTACATCATCAAAAGTTATTGACTTCCCATTTTTTTCTGTCCATTTTCCGGAACCGCTTGTTACCGTATTGCCTTTTAAGGTATACTCAGTAGCATTACAAAGGATAACGTCTGCCCCCGCATTCGCGACAGTGATCCCGGGTTGAACCGATATGGTAGCAAGGGAAGATAATGCCTCATTACAAGTTCCATTTTTTACAACGGCCCGATATTGAGTTGTGTTAGTTAACCCTGAATAACTTAAGGCTGTTGTAGTATTTGAAGACACAGTACTCCAATTAACTCCATTATTAGTTGAGAACTCCCAACGAACTACTTCACCTATATGGCCTGTCAGGTTAATTGTTCCCGATCCCAGATTAGCACAAACAATATTATCACCACTAAGTAAGCCACCAACAGTTGGTTCATCAACTTTAACTGTAAAAGGTGAGGACATAACTACCGTACTACAACCATCACCTCCCCCCATTGATGCCACTACTGCACGATATTTAGTGGTTAGAGTTAATGCGGGAACAGTTAAACTTCCAACCGTATTATTTATATCTGTTTTTGTATTAAAGTTATCGATCGAACTTTCCCATCTCATTATTTTGCCAACCTCGCCCGACAAGGTCAAAGTAACATCACTGCCTTTACAAATTTGGCTAGCACCGGAAACAGTACCGGCAACAGGCTGTGCAAAAACTTTAATTAACACCTCATCTTTGGAGGAAGCACATCCCGAAACATCGTTCTTTATTTCCCATTGAAGCTTGTAGTCACCAGGGATTAAGCCAGATATGGCAGCATTGAATTTAGTATCATCATTAAATGAAGCATTTGATGAAACCGGCTGTGTTATAATTGTCCATTTACCGGTTTCAAAGACCTGAGGAGCATTCCCCTTTAGAGTATAAGTATTGTTTTGAGAGACGCTGTTATCACACACTTTATCATCTATTCCTGCATTAGCGGTTGTAATTACAGGACGAACCGTAACCATTACATCATCAGAAGTTGAAGAGCAGGATGGAGATGAAATGGTCCATCTAAATATATATTCACCGGGACTTAAATTATTAATTAAGGTGTTATTTGCATTTGGTGATACAATGTTAGCGCCTGTACCTGAAACCATTGTCCATGTACCAGAACCAACACTAGGGTTATTAGCGGTTAATGTAGTTGTAGTAGCATCACTACACAACACCTGATCAGAACCTGCATTAGCAACACTTGGCTTAGGATTCACTGTTATAATAACAGTTTGAGAAGCCCCCCCACAATTTAAAGGGCTTATACCCAATGGCGTTATTACATAAGTTACCGTACCGGGCACGGTTCCTGTATTTGTAAGCATTTGGGGAGCGAATGTACTGACACCAGAACTTTGAGCCGAAAAACCTGTAACTGTACCGGATGATGTCGCCGTCCAGGTATAACTTGTATTTGCAAGATTACTACTTAAGTTAATCACTGTATTCTCACCACTGCAAATTGTAGCATTAGTAGGAGTTGCGGTTACCGCAGGCTTAGGCATAACTGTTATCCGCACATCGAAGGGAACACCGGTACAGGTGGCAGTCTTAGGAGTGATGGTATATTTAACTATTGCATTAACAGTTGCACTTGAATTTATTAACAGATCATTTATCGGCCCACTACCTGATAGCGCAACACCCGTAACAGAGCCTGACTCTACCACCGCTGTCCAGTCAAAGGTGCTGCCTGAAACACTTGCCGTTGGATTATATGCAACCCTTGTTTCGGTACAGATTGATTTTGAAGCAGCGCTTGTTATTGTATTTTGAGGAGAAATGGTTATCGATATCGGGTCAGTAATATTTCCACATGGGCTTGGATTTAAATTTTCAACGACAAGCGTTAATATTACAATTGTACCCGTTTCAGAAACAGCCGGAGTGTAAGTAGGGTTGGCAGCATTTCTGCCTGGAGAAAAAGTTCCTGTTCCTCCTGTCCATGTAATACTTTTTTGAGGACCTCCTACAATACCATTTAGTTGAACAGCCGTGCCTACACAAACACCTTGATCAGGCCCTGCATTTACGGTTACCGGCTCATAAATTCTAATTACTTGTGTTGCATCACGTGAACCACAATCGTTTGTATAAGTGACCTTAACCAAATAATTCTTATTCTCAAGGAATTTAATAATCGGATATTGACTTTGATCGTTAGTTGAATTTTCAAAGCTGAAATTCCCTCCGGTAACTACCCATTTATAAGATTGAGTAGCAGAAAACCCCGATTGGTAAATTGGCTTGTGATTAGCATCTGTGCCAAAATCAATTGTTTTAGGTACATTCTCACAATAGCTTTTAGTGATTGGTAAAGTGACGTTTACAATGTCAAGAACTATAAAAGGAACCTGTTTAATAAAATTTCCGCATGAATTTGTAACCTTTAGTTCTAACTGATATTCACCTGGTATACTAACACTAATTGAAGGCTTTTTGGCTTTAGCGTCATTAATCGTTACTCCAGATGTTATCTGAAATGAACCTGTCTTATCCAAAACTCTCCATGCATAAGTATTCTCTCGACAAGGGCTTGGGTTGGTCTTATTCTCAACATTTAACCCTAAAGGAGCACAACCGGATGTTTTGATAGTAAAGTCGGGAACGGGAGCTGGTTCGATACAGATATCTTTCTCAATTGGCGCAGCAGGACAATCCACAGGTCCTTTAGAAACCAATTTTACTTTATGAGTACCTACAGTAGTAAAAGTATATGAAAATACATCCATAACACTTTTATCCGCAGCTATTCTGACATTATTCACATACCAATCATATTTTAGAGTATTCAAAGTACACCCAAGCGTTCCTGAGTTTGCTTTTTCCCCTAGATAAGATGTATTTCTAAAAGATATTAAAGCGTTTTGACAACCAACTCCAGGATTATCGAAATCATTTTTAGGCATTAATAAAACTTTTGCTGTAGTCCTAACTGCGGTTCCTACATCTCCGCAAAAAGGATTTTGAACCTTGATTTCAATTCCGAAAACATTTAAATCACCACCAGCGCTATTTCCACAAGAAGAATTCAAATATTTGTGAGTTACAAACCCGCTTTTGCTTTTAATATCGCAAAAAGTATAGCTCTCGGTAACAGAACCATTGTCCCCCCATTTAAGATTATAAATATTGCCTGGAAAGTTATTTTGAATTCCATTGATCGAAGTATAATCCACCGCAAACTGCAATACACCAGAATTATCATCGGGAGAAAGACATACTGTATTATCCCCTAAAGTGGTGAATGGAGTTTTATTTTTATTGTTAATCAAAAAGTAAGATTTCGATCCAATAACTCCATTTTTTTCAGCTCTAACAAAAATGGTATAGTGAGCTAACTCGGGTTCAAAAACAACAGAGGATGTAATGAAACTAACATTATGAGTCGAATTGTTCAACTCGTTGGTAAACCGAAGTGTAACATTTGCTTCTGAAGTGGATGCATTGTCAAAATTGACAATAGCTCCATCATAGCCTTCACAAAACCCAAATACATCAGGCAGACTAGGCTTTATGGGACTATCGGATATTATTTTCGCATCAACACCAGGATTTATAATTACTTTAAATACAGACGATTCAGAACTAGTTACCACAGGCGGCAACGTTGACTTAACTCTAAGCTTATAATTTATCCCGGCAGGTTGTCCATTAGGAATAAAACCATTCACGAAGGTTGTGTAAAACCCATTATAGGATCCAATTAACTTTTCATTCGTAAAGCTCCCACTCGCATCCGATAAATAAAGTTCAAATTTATTTCCAATTTGAAAGCAACCACTAACTGTAATAGGCACCGAAATGCTCGATCCATTCCCATAAGGTCCAGGATCAACGGCTCCAATAGTAATTGTTTGAGCTAACGAGCTGGTTGAGAGGAAAAGAAAAAAGGCAAAAAAAAGGAACCTGTAAAAATTATGCATTGGCAATTGTTTTTTTGATTCTATGATTGGTTGTATGCTAACGTTGGTCACTAAATCTTTTGAGAAAGGAAATTTTAATCGCGTCAATTCTAAGAAAAACAATTAGTTATAAAATTGATTTAAATCATTTCTTGCATCAATTTTCATTATGAATGAAAAATTGTTTCATACGAGTTGTTATAATTTATGAATAGCGCCTAACTAACCTTTATCAAGGCTCTAAAGTAATAAAACTAACCAAATAGCAACAAATTTAAACTGTTATTAATAAAACATTAGTAATTAAAATAGGCTATATCGCAACAACAGTCGTTTACTTGGATCTTGACTTAGCTATAATATGTTTACCTATTCGGCTAGAATCAATTTTATAGCCTTTTATAAATAAATGAATTAGGTAAAACAACTCTTAAAAGCCAAAAGCCTCATTCAGCACCGAATGAAGCTTTTGGTTTCTACTTGTTTTTTATTTCCGATTACTTATTTATATTTTGCGTGCTTTAATTGGCAGCAACTAAATTAATAGCGGTTATATGAAAAGGACTTTATTATTGGCAATAATTTTATTTACCACTCAATTATTATTTGCACAATCTAAATGGAGCCTTGAATTAAGTGGTTCTGCGGGAGGTTTTAAAGACAATTTCTACGGTATTGAGAATCGGTATTACGATGCAGGATTATCTTATAAAATTGAACCGAGGATTTATTATGAAGCGTTAAATGGCTTAAATCTCGGAATAGGCATTGGCTATTTAAACAATACTTCTCGTCGTGAAACAATAGGTCATTTAGACCCTTCTGACCCAAACCACCCCTCAATTGAAAAAACGGATTAGTTACGATTAGCTATAACTAAATTTGAGGTTAACCTTACCAAAACCTTATTTCTTCCAATTGAAATAAATGGAACATACAATCAGTTCTTAGAAGCAAAAGGTAAAAACAGTATAAACAATAATTACCAAAACTTGAAAATGGAAGGTTTTAATTCCCCATTTTCTATTGGAGTTGCTAGCGGAATTGGTTACAAACTAAGTCCTAAAATAAGTTTGCAAAGTAATATTTTATACACATTGCAATTATCCAGTATTCATGATGGAATAACGGATGCTAAACTATCAGATTATAATAACCGACCATTGAAAGGAAAATATACTATATGGGGTGGATTTGGAATTAATTATAAGCGCTAAGGTAATAACTGAAATTAAAACCTAATTGAATGAAACGTTACTTGCTATTTTTACTCGTTACTTTATTTGTTCTTCTTAATTTAAGAGCTGAAGAGTCAAACTGCTGTGGCAGATGTACCGGTAGTGCTTATTGTACCGCATGTTCAAATTGTTCCAGATGTAAACATTGTAGCGCAGGAGGCTCTTGTGGAGTATGTTCTTCGACTTCTTCTACAAGTTATTATTCATCATCGAAAAAGAAACGATTGGCATCATCCAGTAATCGTTATTCGGCTCAATGTACAGCTACAACAAAAAAAGGAAATAGATGTAAAAGGACAGCTACTTCTGGAGGTAAATGCTGGCAGCATCAGTAATTCTAACAATTGCCTTTCAACAGATCTCTTGCTTGTCTAAGTGTTTCTATAAAAACTTAATTTCGGATAGATAATTTCACCTTACTAAACAGGGAACAAATGCATTTCAATCATAAGCATTATGACAAACCCAAACGAGAGAGCTCATTTTGCCCCACCTATTATCTGACGTTTTAGTGAAGCGATAATCAGGTCGCTAATGAAACAGCCGGCTTAGTCCGGTCAACCGCAAAAACTTTATTTCTAGTTAACTCTTCAACACGCTGCAAAACAGCTCTCCTCCCGGGCACACCATTTGCAATTTCTATTTCGTTTGTACCTCATAATTAATGAGTTAAATTCAGAATTTCTTCAAAATTATCCCTTATATTAATATAAGAGCCAGCAAGCGCCAAACTCATATGGATCATTCATTTACGATTCTCATTCCGGTTTATAATGAGGAAGAATGTATTCTTCCTTTGGTAAAGGAAACTAATAAGTTCCTGGAAAAAGTGTCAATACCAACCTCCATCCTCTTTATAAACGACGGCTCCAATGATAAAAGCCTGGAGCTGATTAAAACCGTTTGCATAAGCGACAAGAACTATCATTTCATATCATTAAACCGAAATTATGGTTTGAGTACGGCTTTAAAAGCGGGTATAGATAATGCAAACAGTACATTGCTGGGTTATTTGGATGCCGACCTGCAAACCTCACCAATGGACTTTTTTAAGCTGCTGGAACATATTGATCAATATGACCTGGTAACGGGTTATCGACAAATTCGACAAGACACGGTGATTAAAAGGGCTACCTCTTCTTTGGCCAATTACCTCAGAAGAATTTTGCTAAATGACAATATCATTGATACGGGTTGCCCTTTGAAGATCATTAAAACAGATATAGCTAAACGCCTACCTTTTTATGAGGGATTGCATCGTTTTATACCCAACCTGGTAACTATATTGGGAGGAACTGTGAAGCAAATTCCCATTCCGCATTTTAAGCGTTATGCCGGTACATCAAAGTTTAATTTTCGGAACCGTTTGTTTGGCCCGGTTATAGACGCGATCGCATTGCGATGGATGCAGCGGAATGTCATCTCCTATCAAATTAATGAATACAGTAAAAACCTTAACGGAAAACAGCCAAATGGATCAAACGATAAAAAGAGCCCTTCGGAGTTTGCTATTGGCCATAACCCCATTTTAGGTAGCAGAGAAAACGATTGATCCATTTTGAATAATTTCAATTGATATTCAGCTCTTTTATATGGATAGCTCATCAAAAAGTACTTTTCAGCTTGTATTCCTTTTTGCATTTGTAATGCTGGTTACCGCCGGGTTTTGGGGTGTTGTAGAAACCAGCGAAGCCCGTTATGCCGAAATCTCGCGGGAAATGTACCATTCAAAAAACTGGATAGAACCCACCTTATTGGGAATAAGGCATTTTCACAAACCTCCGGTAACTTATTGGCTAACTTCTTTAAGCTTTGGGGTATGGGGAGTTAACCCATTTGCAACAAGGTTCTTTCTGATCATAAGCTATGTACTACAGGTTTACCTTATTTATAAGATCGCTTTAGCTTTATTTGAGAAGGCGGCAATAGCCAAATTCGCCGCTATTATTTATGCCACGCTACCCATTGTTCTGATCGCCGTGCGCACACTTACCACGGATGCTTTTCTTCAAACATTTGTGCTATTGATCCTATATGGATGGATACAATTTTTAAAGACCAGGAGAAACGCTTATTTGTGGCTGGTTGCCATTTCAGCAGGTTTCGGATTTTTAACAAAAGGGCATGCCGCTGTATTAGTGCCTGCATTGGCCGCATTTGGATTGCTATGGGTATTGCCAAGGCCTCCTCTTTTCAAATTTCAGTACCTGCTGGCTCTAGCAGTCTTTATACTTTTGGCATTTTCATGGTATGCACTGGTAACCAGGGAAAACCAAGATCTGGGTTATTATTTTATTATACGGCATTTTTACGATCGGTTTTTCCATGCTGATGTATTTTCCAGGACCAAGCCGTTTTATTATTATATCCTCATTTTTCCGGCTGTTAGCTTACCCTGGTTTATCTTTTTCATACGACAGTTTTTTGTTAGTGACCAATCAAACCCAGCACATAAGCTGGCAAAGAATATCCTGATCTGGTGGATCGTTTTACCCTTTATTGTATACTCAGCCTCCAATTCAAAATTAACCTTATACATTTTGCCGTTGTTTGCGGGGTTTAGTTTAGTAACGGCTTATTATTTTGAGCAACCATTGAAACAGTATTGGCGTTGGATCGTATTTACCTTTCAAGGAATTATTTTGCTGGCTTTATTGGTTTGCAAGTTCGCTCTTCCAGAATGGAACCTTCCCTGGTGGTTAATGCTCATTCCTGCAATTGCCTTGCTCATAAGTATCATGTGTTGTCTCCGGATAAAAACGGAGCAGAGAGCCATAGTCCTTTTGGTTTCTATTAGTACCACCACCATTCTTATTTATTCAGCCTTATTGATGCATTTTAACAGTTTAAAGGTTAACGCCATCACCCCAATTGCTGATTATATTAAGGCCAGATCATTTACCCAACGGCCTGTTTTGGTATATAATAAATTCTTGCCGTCTTTAGCTTTTGAGCTCGACAAAGAGATCATTTCGATCTACGACAATGAAAATGCTTTAAAAAGAGAGACTCAGTTTGAAAAAACAAGCGCCTGGAAAAAGCAATTGATCAACATCCATGAGAGTTCAGAGCTGCTGTATCTTAAAAGTTTATTGCAGCGTAAAAGTGTAATTGTTGCCAAAAGTGAATTACCTAAGGAGATCAGGGAATTAATGGATACTACCTGGCAGAAGGAAGCTTTTGATAAATGGACCGTGTATTTTAATTAGACAGGTTAGTTTGATAGGGTAAAAAAAAGCAGGTCCGTATTGACGCTGCTTAACTGGCTGATAAAAAAAGAAAGAGCGTCGGCATTACCGACGCTCCTTCTTTTAATATTTTATGATTTTCCGACAGACTGAGCTGTAGCCTGCGCTTTTCTGCGTTTAAACTTTTCAATCTGTTTTTCGCAAGCCGCTATTGTAATATCCGGACTTGCTTTAACCTTTAACAAGGCAATTACCTTTTCTTCTGTTGCAACGGCTTTGTCGAACTCGCCGATCTCTAACAGAAGATTGGCATAAGTATCCATAAATCCTGGATCTTGAATTTGTAGCGATACAGCTGCCATATCAGCCACCTTTTTCAAAACAGCTGTATCGGCTGTTTTCGAAAGCATTTTCCAGCAAAAGTAGTGTACTTTGTACAGGTGATCGGCTTTATCCTTTTCCGGATATTTAGCAAACTTAGTCGCCATCACGTCGACATAGGTTTTATAATCTTTGCTGATATCCGCAGCAACTGCGTCACATTCTAATTCAAGTTTACCTTTTCCGGTAAAACTCATTTTACTGAATCTTTCTTTCAGGTCTTTCAAATCATCTACAGCGAAAATACTATTTGCCGTTTTCTGAATCGTATTACCATATACTACTACAAAATAATCGGATACAGCCGCCGCAGTGTATTTCTTTTCATAAGCCTGCTGATTTTGAAGCACGTACTTGAAAACCGGTGAAGACTCATTTTTAACGTACCTGGTAATGAAATACCAGTTATCAGCTGATTGCCATTTTTCCTGAGGAATCTTAGTGAAGTAATCTTCAATTACCACAGAAGTATTTGCACGCTGACCCTCCATACGAGTCATGAACTTTTTCATAAACTCAGGACTGGTATTACCTTTATTATATTCGGCTTGCAGGAATTCCAAGGACTCACCTGAAACTGATTTTTTTGCAAAATCAAGCAAGGCTGAAATTTCTAAAGCACCTTCTCTTTTGCTGATAAGTTTACCTTCAGCATCGATAAAGATCAACGTAGGGTACGCTTTAACGCCATACTGCTTTGCCAAATCAGGCCCTTCCCCTTTTTCCATGTCAAATTTGGCATTAATAAAATGCGTATTGAAATAGTCGGCTACCTCGTTGTAGGTAAATACTTCTTTGGCTAATTTTTTACAGGGGCCGCACCAGCTGGTATAGCAATCCATAAAAATTATCTTTTTTTCTTTAACCGCTTTCGCTTTGATCTGAGCCCAGGTGGCGTCGTGCTCAAAGTTGATCGATCTATCTTGTGCATTCACAGCAAAGCTTACCAACAGACAGCTTACACTTAAAAGAATGTGTTTTAGTTTCATTTTCTATTTTTTAAAAGCCGTAATAAAATATACTAATCTGCAATTACTTCTTTGCCGGCTTTTGCTTTAAAAGACTTTCAATAGTAGTATCCAGTTCAGGTAATTTGAATGGATTATAAGCAAAAAAACCTAACCTAACTATCCCCTGCTGATCAATTACATAAGAAGTTGGGTAAACTTTCACTTGATATTGTTGAGCAACTTCAGTTCTTTTGGTTGGGATCTGCGTGTACTTGAACCATTTTTCTGTTATAGCTTTAACTTTATCAGGCGTATTATTGTTCACCTCAAAAGCTAAAAACACCACCTCTTTGTCTTTGTATTTCTCTACCAGTTCATTCAGTTTAGGCACTTCCTTACGGCAAGGGCCACAGCCAATGAACCAGAAGTTTAATACCACTACTTTACCTTTTAATTCGTTAAGGTCGTATTTAACGCCATTTACATCCACAACTGAAAATGCAGGTGCCGGTTTGCCTAGTTGTGAATTGATCACCTTTTCACATTCGAGGGCTTTAGGCGATTTAAAATATTCTTTAAGTTCATTAAGCCCTTTGTCCTCTTCCGCTTTAGTGGCAGGTCGAACAACTTTTGCCTTAATTACAAAATCAGCATCAACATATGTATCCGCTATCCATTTATACTCCCCGGTTTCAATCATTCTATTGAACTCATTTGATTGCATTCGCTGATAGTCCTGAGATAAGAACCGAATATCTGACTGGAAAATATTTTTCGCTATCGCTACTGAATCAGCATATTTCAATTCCTTATCTGAATTTACTTTTCGAAGACCGCTAAGGTATTTAACCTTGCGAGCCTCTGTTTGCTTCTGAACCGAATCGATTTTTGAATTATCCGCCACTTGCGCCTTCAATATTCCCGTTGAAAACAAAACAAATAAAACAGATGAAAGAAACACTTTATTACCTAACATACCCATGTTGATTATTAAAGTTCAGACATTGCAAATTGCAATGCCTGAACTAAGATTTTTTGTGATTAGCGCTAGCTGCTAATTAAAGACAGCTAATTGCTATTATTTAGCTTTAGCGTTTAAAAGCGTTGGGATCATTTTATCCATATCCATAACTGAATAAGGGTTTGCACCTACCCAACCCATACGGATTACACCGTCTTTATCGATCAGGTAATTTGCAGGGAATGTTTTGGCCTCATAAGCTGCTGCTGCATCTTTTCCGCCCAATGCGATCTGATAGTCGAAAGTCACCCTTTTTTGGAACTTCTGAATATCTTCTACAGTGGTTTGAGGAACTACATCAAGGGCAAGAAAAACAACATCTTTATTGCCTTTGTATTTACTTACCATAGCGTTAAGCTGAGGCATTTCTTCAACACATGCACGGCACTGCGTAAACCAATAGTTTAACACTACAACCTTTCCTTTCAGGCTGCTAAGTGTAACCTCTTTACCATCAAGCGTTGTAACCGTAAAATCTGGCGCTGGCTGGTTAACCAATTTATCATTAATGGCAACCAGGTTATTGGCAATAGGGGTACCGGTTTTAGGTGCATAACGAGCTTTGATCAATGCGATCTTTTTCTCCTGCTCCTGAGGAGTAGCTTTGCGTAAAACAAATGCTTTTTTGGTATAACCAACGTCACCATAGGTATCATTTACCCATTCGCCTGATGGATCATAAAATAATCTCTCGTACTGTTCAAACGAAAGGCTGGTATAATCTGCAGCGTAGTACAGCTGTTCTGCCAGTTTAAAGTTTCTATCTGCAGCAGCTTCATTCATTGCTTTTAAAAATTCAGGAGTAGCTGTAGCAAAATCCGTCAATCCATTTAAAGCCTTGGCTTTTCTTGCTTCAATGCCATCATTATTGCTTACTGCAACAGCAGTTGTTACAGGGGCAGTGTTTTTAGTTGCCTGAGCATAACAACTTTGCATGCACATACCCAGTGCAATTGCTGGAATTAATATTTTTTGAACCTTTTTCATCACTTATCCTTTTGTTTATTTTGATTGAATTTAATTTTAATGGTTTAAACTACCAGTCTTTATTTTGAATCATTAAGTTACCCGGCTTATCCATCTCTGTTTTTGGAATTGGGAACACATAATGTTTTTCCAAAAATGATCTGTTGTAAGTAACCGTTTTAGTAAAGTCGTACGTTCTGGTATTTGTTGCAGCAACATACGTAATGGTTGCTTTTCTAATCGGGTTAGCAGCACTTGAGAACCAGTTCTCCGCTGTTTTCCATCTTTTAGCATCCCAGTAACGGAAACCTTCAAATGCTAATTCAATGCGGCGTTCGTGACGGATCACAGATATCATTTCCTCTTTAGTTAAATTAGCAGGAAGATTCGGCATACCGGCACGTTTACGGATTTGATTGATAGCATCGTAAACATTATCATCAGGACCAACAGCCATATTTTGACACTCTGCATAGTTCAATAAAACTTCGGCAAAACGGATCAATGGCCAGTTATAACTGCTTCTCACGTTTGCATCCATAATGTTATTTCCTTCATTGGTAAATTTCTTCAGGTAGTAACCTGTTGGAGAAATTTTTTCAGCAGTGATACCTAATCCGGTATTTACAGTAACATCCTGTCCACCGGTATACATTTGCATGTTTCTGCTTTTGAAAACTACGTTATCATATAAGATGGTTGCATCTAAGCGAGGATCACGGTTTAGATATGGTTTAGTAGGATCATAGCCTGAAGTAGGATCGGTAATAGCCTTACCAGTAGTCTTCATTTCATAATCATCAACAAGATTTTGTGTAGGGCAATTACTTCCAGACCCACCGTAATAAGGAGACATAGAGTATAAGTCGAACTGGGTACCACGTTCATCTTTACTATTATTATGCTGAACAGCCAATATTACTTCAGTATTAGTTGCTGCAGGGGTGGTAAACACACTTGTATAGGTAGCTAACAATGGATTTTTCTTAAAATCCATGATCGTTTTGGCTGTTGCCGCTGCAGTAGCCCAATCACCTTTCAACATCTCCACACGGCATTTTATTGCCAATGCTGCTTGCTTGGTAATTCTACCCGCATCAGCTGTTGAATAAGAGGTCGGCAAGTCATTGGCCGCAAGATCCATTTCAGCGATCAGAAAATCATAACACTCAGCAATAGTGTTTCTTGGACGGAATAAGTCTACATCATCATAATTTTGTGCTGTAGTAATAATAGGAACTCCCCCAAACCACTGTACCAGATCATAATAATAATAAGCACGTAAAAATCTTACTTCAGCTTTTAAACGGGTATTCAAAGCAGGATCACCCGGCACCTTGTCGATATTTTGCAGGTATAAATTGGCCCTGCGGATAAAGGTATACCTGCTATTCCAGGTTGAATTTAGTGGCGAGTTACTGGCATCAAAAAGTTGATTGGCAATACCACGAGCAGATGTTGCGGATGTACTGGTTGAAGGAACCATGGCATCATCAGTAAGGCTGCTCAACAACCAACTAGGTGAAATTATGCCGTTGAATTCACTTGGTAACTGTGCATAAAAGTTATTGGTGTACATCAGTACCAGGCTCTGATCACTCCATAGTTGAGCATCAGTAAGGCGGTCATTAGGTTCAAGATCCAATCCTGTTTTACAGCTGGATAAACTTAAAGCTCCGCAGACCATTATAGATAATGCAAATATTTTAGCTTTCATTTAATTTCTTATTTATAGTTAAGCGCTATTTATAGTATTACAAACCAACAGTTACACCAAGGCTATAATTGCGTTGTGTAGGATAATATCCACCGTTATTATAGTTTTTGTTTAATACCTCAGGATCAATATCTTTTACTTTAGAGGTAGCCCACAAGTTGGTTGCCCCAGCGGTGATCATTACATTAGATAAACCTGTTTTTTTCAAGAATCGCTCAGGCACTGAATATGAAAGGCGTAGATTTTTAAATCTCAGGTAATCACCTTTTAACATATAAAGTGTATTAGGTTTTGAAGTAGGAGAGTTATTGCTCGCGGTTGATAAACGTGGATAAATTGCATCCGTATTATCCGGTCTCCAGCTGTTTTCATAGCCATATTCACTAAAGCTGCTAGGCACAAAATTAACCATATTGCCACCTGCACCCTGTAACATCGCATTTAAAGAAAGTGATCTGTAACGTAAGGTAACATTCAATCCTCCAGATACTGGTGGGATATTCACATTATTGAAAACTTCCTGATCATCAACGGTAATTATACCGTCAGCGGTTAAATCTGCGTATTTAATATCTCCAGGCTTAAGAGTAGAGTTTTTCTTGGTTTTATTACCATCCTGGTTAACTTCGTAAGCATCAATTTCTTCCTGGCTTTGGAAAATACCAAGAGCTCTATAGTATTTATTGCTTGTAACACTATATCCTTCTTTTTTGTTGGCCGGAGTAATGGTTGAAGGTTCGCCATAGTCAACAACGCGTGAATAAGTATAAGTTACATTCAATGTTGTTTGCAGCGACATGTCTTTTCCTAACTTGGTGCTGTTAGAAATAGACGCCTCCAGACCTTTATAATATTCTTTTGCAAAGTTGAAATTTGGAGCATCTATACCCAAAGTAGTTGGGTAGGTAAACTGTTTCTTATATGGAAGGTCGTAAACCTTTTTATCCCAAAGGTCAAAGTTACCTGCAAGCAAACCTTTCCATAATGAAAAGTCAAGACCGATGTTTCTCATCAAACTTTTACCCCAGGTTACATCGGGATTAGGAATGCTACCGTTATCTAAAGCAAAAGCAGGTTGATAGGTACCACCAAAGGCATAACCACCACCATTTCTTAAACCAGTTGTAGAAAGGGTATATGAATAAAAGTAGTTGTATGGCGCAAGGTTATCTATACCGGCTAAACCGATAGAGGTTCTGATCTTTAAATCATTGATAAAGCTTAAACGCGTACTGTTTTTAATGAAGTTTTCTTCGCTTAAGCGCCAAGCCACAGCACCACCTGGGAAATATCCCCATCTGTTTCCTTTAGGAAAGTGAAGCGAGGCGTCTGCACGCATGGAGGCTTCTAATGTGTATTTACTATTGAAGTCATAATTTACACGTGCTACAGCACCAACTCTACCGTCTTCGGAATCTGTACCATTAATTGTTTGCATCGTGCTTCTTCCCTGAGAAATGGTTTCAAGACCTTTAATAATTCCATCACGATAAACCTGGGTAGAATTAGATGAGGTGTAATAATTGGTTCCCAATACCATCACACCTAAACGGTGTTTACCAAACGCGTTTGAATAATCAAACCCAAAATCAGTGTTGAGGTAAGTAGCTGTTCCCAGGTTATTACGTAATTCATTAGCTCTGAAACCGCCCTTTTGTAAATAACCGGTTGGGGAATTTGCATCAGGTACAAAGGTTTTATAATAACTGTAGAAGTTTTTGTATTCAGCAGCATTAAAATTGATATTGTTGTTTAAGCGGAACGTTAAACCGTGAATAAACTTAGGTGAATACTCAAGATTAGCCGCTGCTACAATGTTGTTTGATTTGTTTATCGTATATCCTGAATGTTCAGGGATAATATTAGCCCATCTGTTACCACCCTCGTTTCCATATAAAGATCCATCGGCATTAAAGATCGGGGTTAGCGGATTATTTGTGAAAAGACTCGAGAAAACAGATTCTGCAGTACTATTAGCACCATCAATTTTTGAACTGGTAAAAGCGGTGTTCACAGCCAATTTTAAATCACTGGTCAATTTAAAATCAAGGTTCGATTGTACGGTATAACGTTTATAATCATACGCATCAATGATCCCTTTCTGTATCGCGGTTGACCCGTTAATATAATAACGCACCTGCTCATTTCCACCGTTAACACTTAGTGAATGCGTTTGTTGGCTTGCATCACCCTGAACTAACAGATCATACATGTTGGTATTACCAAATTTATATGGATCTGAATTGTTTTTAATAATTTCCAGGTCAGTGTCACTATAAGTCCCTTTTGTAAGCCCGTTATTCTTATCAATTTCATTTTGAGCAATCGCATATTGGTAACCACCAAGCATTTTAGGAAAACGGGTTGGCTTATCAACACCATAGCTGGTAGAATAGGTAAACTTAGGCTTTCCCATTTTTCCACGCTTGGTGGTAATTATGATAACTCCATTAGCCCCCCTGGTACCATAAACAGCTGTAGCGGCATTGTCTTTTAATACTGAAATTGATTCTATTTCATCCGGGTTAATATCTTCGAGTGTAAAACCATTTAATGAAATACCATTTGCAGCCGTTGGATTATCATTATAAAGTGGCACTCCATCAACTACCATTAAAGGTTGATAAGGTGAACCGTTTGCAGTGCTTGGATTACCACCACGGATCATAATGTTAGGTCTGTCTCTACCAGGCGTACCAGCACCTGAAATAATAGTCGCACCAGCTATTTTACCTTGCAATACATTACCAATATTTACCTGGTCTTGTTGCATAATTTCTTCAGCCTTAATAGTTGCAACTGCAGTAACAACGTCTTTTTTCTGCTGCTTACCATAGGCTACCACTACCACATCCTGAAGTTGATGTGATGTAGGTTCAAGAGAAACATTTACCGATCTCTTTCCTTTCACATTGATTTCCTGGTATTTAAAACCAAGAAAACTGAACATCAAGACATCATATCCTTCCAGCATTTTAATACTGTAATTACCAATTTTATCGGTTTTAACGGCAATACGAGTGTCTTTTATCAAAACGGTAACACCTTCCAAGGGTTGTCCCCGTTCGTCGGTTACATATCCGGTAACTTCAACTGCTTTTTTGTTATCCAATTTTTCAATTGCTTTCGCAATAGGATCATTAGATTTTTTTGGCTCCGATTGAGCCATCAAATTCATTGAAGTGGCAACCAGAAACAAGGAAGCTAATCCTTTATTCCTAAGGCTACCATTCAATCGCATTCTACTACTAAATTTTGTAAAGGTTTTATTCATTAGATTTAGATTAGTGGAGTTACACATTAATAAACCGTTGGTTACAGTGAAAAACAAACGATGTATAAAAACATACCTGTATTAATTACTGATGCATTATTCATTTTTATAGAATTAATGGTTTAAGTCAAAAATCATCTCAATCACTCCTCTCAATGCCCTTCCGGAGATTATGGTTTATTGGTTGAATACATTTTTTAAATTATCTGACATTTCAGGAATTCTCAGAATATTAAAAGCATCCTTTACTTGAATTCCAAATTTGATTTTTTTGACAGGCTCAAACAATGGACTATTCAACTATTTTTTGGTAATTATCTATGATTTCTCAAAAGAGAATTTTGAATAGACATTTTCAGGAATTGATTCATTAAGAAGATAAAATCTTGTGTTTGGGAGGATTAAAACAACAATCAATTAAAACCATTCTTATTCAGCTTGATCCTTATTTGTTGAATTATCCATCAATGCAACTGGGGGAGTGTAATTTTTTGCTGAAATTAAATGAGATTCAAAACAAGAAAACAATAATTAATCGCTTTACTTTCTGCTGTTCCTCTAATTTCATTTTAAGAAATATTAGAGCTTTTAAGTTAAACGAGGAGGTTATAGGGTGAATAGCGGGGACTTATAAGGGTAAAGGCTCAACTTCGATGCGTTCCAATGGTCGTCTTCCTATTCTTAAAAACAGGATCAACAAAATAGGAATGAAGCTTACGGCCGCCATCACCAAGTAAATATCCTTGTAGGTAAGCAGAGTTGCGGGCTCAGCCATTTCGGCTTGCAGTGGATTATCGGCCATTTTACCGGCCTCTGTAGGCTTTAAGCCCTTCAACAGATAATAACTCTTTGTATTGGAATATTTTTGAGCAGCAGCTTCATTACCGGCTGTTAATTGCTGCCCAATCCCGGTTTTATGCAAAACAGTGGTGTTCGCCATAAAAGTACTTAAAACCGAACCGCCAATAATGGTTGCAAAAACAATTCGAGCCAATATTCCGCTCATCATTCTCGATGTACTCAGTTGTTTCGGCACATTTTCAGAAATGTATAACGCACTCAAAAGGTATAAAAAACCAATACCAATTCCTTTAATAACCAATGGTAAAGCAAAATCATCTTCGCTTATTCCGGGATAAAACCTGAAATACATAAGCAGGTGGTATAAGGAAAAAGCAAAGAAACCTATTATTGCGGCCACACTTAAATAGACCTTATGGTACATCATATAGGTGCAAACAGGTATGGATATAACCAATCCGAGGAAAATATATAAATGGGTATGGGCAATGTACAAATCATTAAAACCAAGCAAACCTGCCATATAGGCCATTATTACACTACCGGTTCCATTTGCCAATCCTATCAGGAAGAAGAATAAAGTGCCTAGTACAACATTATTATGTTTGAAAACCTCGAAACTGATTATTGGATTTTTTGTGTTAATCGCATAAAAAATATAGCATCCTATTATTACCAGCCAAAGCGCTACCGCAAGCATAATTTTGGAATCAGAAAACCATTCGCGGTTTTGGCCTTCGGCTGCAATAAATAATAGGGGCAGTAAAAAAAGGATAAGAAAACCCCAGCCTTTAAAATCAAACTGAAAGGGCTGCTTACCCAAAGCGACATCTTTACGGATAAAAACAAATGTGAGCAGTATGCACAGGAAAAAATTAATATTAAGCATCAGTAATGAAGTGCGCCAGTTATAGATGTTTGCAAAATGGGCCCCTAAAAACTTATACAAATTGCTGCTTCCCTGCAGAATAAACTGGATAATGCCATACATAATGGCCATGTTTAGTGTTGGATTATAAAGCAGTACGATAGGAATTAAAGCCGCTACAATGCCGAAGATGGAAAAGAAGGCCAGTAAGGAGCGCCAAATGGTAAACCATACAATTGAAGTGGCGAATGCTGAACAGGTATTTAGAATTATGGAAATAATTGTGATGGATAGCATCATCGACTTTAAGGGGAACTTTTTAGAAAGTTCAAGGGCTAATGGCAAGCCAGCGACCAGGGAAAAAACAGGAATTAAATTGATGTACATGAATTCTACAGAAGAGGCACCAAAATGACCCTGAATCTGAGAACTTTCATAACCGGTAGCATTGAGGATATTAAGAAAAGGAATTATCAGCAGATATAGTCCGGTGACTTTAATCAATTCGGCTTTTTTCCATCCCATCTATCTCATTTTTTAATTTCCACAGTAACATTCATACCAGGCTTTATTTCGGAAAGCTTTTCGGGGCTATCGGTAAACTCCACCCTAACAGGTATGCGTTGGGTTATTTTCACAAAGTTTCCGGTTGAATTATCCGGTGCCACCATCGAAAACTTGGCGCCTGTAGCTGGTGAAAGATCTTTAACCACCCCTTTAAAGGTTTTCCCACCCAACCCATCGACTATAATATCAGCCTTCTGCCCTACTTTAATTTCATCCATTTGGGTTTCTTTAAAATTTGCCGCCACCCATTTTTTATGCTGAGCAACAATTTCAGCTACCACCTGGTTGGCATTAACCAATTCGCCAAGGTGAATGGTACGCTCACCGGCAATTCCTTCAACCGGGGCAATAATTTTAGTATAGGTCAACTGCAAACGAGCGGCTGCCAAATCTGCTTCTTTACGTTTAATAGTAGCTTTTAATGATTCAATGTTTAACTGATTTTGTGCAATTACCGACTTGCTGGTACCCACATCATTACGCATGGCCTGCAGGTTGGCTTGTTCTGATTTTAATTGGGCCGTTACCTGATCGAACTGGTTAAGCGTTACCGCCGAATCGCGGTACATATTGGTGAAGCGTTTATAGTTTTTCTCGGCCTTTTCCAGATTGGCAACGTTACCCTGCATGCGGGCCTGGGTTGCTTGCTGTGAAGAAACTGAAGTTACAATGGTCTGTTTAGCAGTGGCAAGGTTGGCTTTGGCAATTTCAAGATCAGCTTCGGCCTGGGCCACCTTAATTAGAAATTCTTCATCATCAAGTACTACAATGGTATCTCCGGCCCTTACCGTGCCATATTCATTAAACCGTATGGCTTTAATGGTTCCAGATACCCGAGAAGTTATTGCCGCTATTTCGGCATCAACCTGGGCATTGTTGGTTCTTATATCACTACTAAAATCAAAAAACAAGGAGCCAATCCAAAGGATACCTGCTACTAGAAACACAATAGCAACAATTTCGATAAGCCGGTTCCGCTTTTTCTCCTGCTTTTTTTCTCCTGTATCCGTAGTTTTTCCGTCGGTCATGATTAATTCAGTTTACCCATTGAATACAATAATGAATGATATTGAATGATCGCTTCCACAATAGCCTTGTTCAATGACAATTTCGAATCATTAACCTGCACTTCGGCATCGATCATATCAATGATCAATGCAAAATCATTGTCGTACCGGCTTTTTACCACCCGGTAGTTAAGCTCAGCCATTTCAACATTTTTCTGATAGGTAATGATATTGGTTCGACTTTCTATAAATTGAACAAAGGCCGCTTTTACCTCCTGATCGATGGCGTTTCTAACTCTCAATATATTGTCATCTTCTTTAGAGATCTGCAGCTTGTCGGCCCGAACCCGATGAGTCAGGTTATACAAACTCGAAAGGTCATAGCTTACGCCTATACCCACAGCCCAATAATTTAATATATCAGGTTGAGGTGGAAAGGTGCCCGGCACCGGAAAATTGGAATTATAGATGGCATTCCCGGATATATAAGGCTTATAAAAGCTCTTTGTCAATTTTAACGACATCTCGGAAAAGTTCTTTTGCAACAGCGATTGCTTTATTTCATTCCGGTTTGCAAACGCAGCCTCCAGGCACTGTTCATATTGCAACTGATCCTCCGGAACTTTTAAAACTACATTTTTGGGCTGAAGTCGGGTATTGGTTGGCAGTCCGGCCTGAATAGATATATAATTGCTAAGCAGATCAATGCTGTTCCAGGTTTTAAAAACGTCGACCTGAAAATTCGACAATTGCAGTTGGGTACGGGTAAGGTCGCTGACCAGGTTTTGCCCGTTTGCCACCTTCGATTCCAATTGCTTGATATTGACTTTTACGTTGCTGATGTTGGCTTCAATGATCTCAACTTCCCGATACAGTTTATACAGCGCATAAAACTGCGAGATCATTGCGAGTTTCAATTGATTGTCGGTCATCAGTAAGGTTTCATTCCTGATCTGGCTGATAATTTCGCTTTGTGAGATTTGCGTTTTAATCTTTCCGCCTAAATAAATGGGAACACCCGCTCCAAGGCTCCAGCTGGCCTGATGATGATAATAATTAATACTCGTGTCTCTGGAATAAAAATCACGGTACAAAACCGGGTTGCCAATATAGTTATAATGCCCGCCTACATTTAAAAAAGGGGCCCTTGCCATTTTTGCCTGCTTAATATCCTCCACCGCTATAGCACTGTCTTTTTGTGTCATTTTCAGTTCCAGATTATTATGCCTGGCATATTGAATAAGCTCATCAAGGTTAATTTCTCTTACAGGTAAAGCTGCCCGGTTTTGCGCCCATCCAATGGTGGCATTACCCAGCACTAATGAAATAACATACAGAAAAATAAGAAGGTGTTGTTTCTTCATTTATCAAGCTAAACCTCTCTTTAACAATATGATTCAATCGAACCTATTCACTTTTTATTACCGGAGACGAATTATCATAATTAACCCATATACCGGCAAGTTTATAACCCAAGGAAAGCACCACCGCACCCGTAAATAAACCGATGAATCCTGATAACATAAAGCCGCCAATTGCTCCCAGAAAAATGACGATCATAGGAACAGGCGCTCCTTTGCCCATTAACAACGGTTTAAGCACATTGTCGCTCAATCCACAGATCAGAATAATGACAGACCAAATGGTTGCAGGAACAGGTTCTTTCACAGAGTAGATATAAATAATAACCGGTATGGCCACAATTGCGCCCGGCAGTTGTATCAAAGCAATCAGAAATACGAGGATTGCCCACAGTCCGGCAAGTGGAACACCGGCAAGCATAAAACACAAGCCCATGATCACAAATTGTATAAATGCCACACCCAAAATTCCCTTTGATACATTTCGAATGGTTTGTACTACCAGGTCTTTAAACTCATTGCCTTTATTTCCAACAAGCTTTCTGGCAAATGCCAAAGTTGACTTTTCCGATTCATCACTATAGGCCAAAAAAACGCCTGCTATAATAATTGAAAAGGCAAACATCATAATGTTAGAAAACACACTACGCATGGCACCCACTATTCGCTGACCTACTTCCAATATCTGATCATGATAGGTAACAAGCGCCGACTCTAAATTGGTTGACAGAGAGGCCCATACTTTATAGATCTCCTTTCCTACCAGGGGCCATTCGGCAACTTTAGGATTAGGTGGTGGCACTACCAGTGTTTTATTTACAATGGCAGTTTTTAATTCACCGGCCTCGGAAACGATTGCCGATATCATGAATATGGTGGGAACCAGTAATATACCAAGCAAAATAATTGTTACCACACTACTGGCAATGGCATTTTTACCTTTCAGTAAATTAAGCAGTTTATAATATAGCGGATAAATGGTAACTGCTAATATAACGGCCCAAAGCACCAGGGTTACAAACGGAAAAACAATCATGGCACACCAGGAGACCAGAATGAATATCAATAATAGCTTGATGGAAAGGTTGATCACCTTTCCTTCTGATGATGAATTATTTTGTAATTCGTTGTTCATAGCCTAAGAGTTTTATTATATAAAGGATCAGACTTTTAGCTTCGTTGACACCACTAATCGCTGCACCACCGCATAAAACATGGCAGTTGACCAGCCGAACAGCAGTATACCGTTCATAGCCTCAAAACCACTCATAATTCGCCATGTTGGAGGAAGAGTGATATCTCCATAACCCAGAGTTGTGTAGGTAACTGTTGAAAAGTAAATGGCTTCCTCCCAGTGGCTCAGTTTATCAAGTTCAGGAATCGACAAATAGGCAATGGCCCAAAGGGCAATTTCCAGGTAGTGCATCAGCATTAAAATAATTGCCGTTGCTGAAAGAATTTTTATGGTTTTAACAAAGCCATATACACGATCTTGGGGGTCGTGTCTTCGTAATAAATATTTCAGCCCCCATGAAGAACCCAGGCCATGAATAATGATAGTTGCCGAAATGATGGCAAGGCTGATTACAACTTGTAAAAACATTCAATACCTGATCTTAAGATTTAATCGCAGTATTTAAGTCGCGATTTTTAAAGAATTAGTAATAGTAATTAATCTTAAACAAGAGTGATTTCGCTTAACAAGAAAGGAATGCGCTTTTAAAACCAATTGTTTTTTTAGTTAAAGAACTGTAAAACAGGGTTATATTAAGATACAAAAAATTTATAATTATTCGCTTTCGCTTGAAAATTCGAACAGTATTCAGCCTTAAAAAAGCTACTCTCTTGCAGTTAAAAGCCATTTCAACTCAAAAAAGATTGATTTTTTATTGATGCTTAGAAGCCTTGAAAAATCCATTTAATCCGGCAGGCAAGAAACACCAACTAACACATTGATAATCAACAATAAAACAACTGTAAAATAGTGGAAAAGTGCATGATTAACATTGTATAATCCATTGGTTGACATAACAATAAGAAGGATATTTGAATAATCTTAATGCAAAGATTTTCAGAGCGATAATATTTAACCAAACAATAAACCAAGAGAGGGGCAATTGAGAAATTGCCCTTTTTCTTTTAGCAGAATTTAAAGGTTGTTTGTAACGAAAATGCTAATTGAAAATAAACCAACTTTCACATCATTATATTTGGCCCCGATTTAACCTAACCATTAATGCGATCTTTCTTTATCCTAATATTACTGTGCATTGCTACGTCTGATCTTTTTGCCCAAAGTCATGGCATAGTTAGTGGTAAAATTAAAGATTCAAAGAACCTTCAGGCAATTGAAGGAAGTATTATCTCTGTAATGAATTTGCAAGATTCGACCATTCGTGGAGGGATGACCGACAAAAATGGTTCGTTTACAATAAAAAATCTTGCCCCTGCTCATTATAAACTATTCGCAAGTTTTTTTGGCTATAAAAACACCACCCAAACTTTCACACTTACTAAAGAAAAACCTGAGCATAACCTCGGCGACATTTTACTCGATTCATTAATGATCAGCCTTAATGAGGTAACGATAATTGCTGAAGCCCCTCCTATCATCTTAAAAAAAGATACCGTTGAATTTAATGCCGGTTCTTTTAAAACACCTGAACATGCCGTAATAGAGGATGTTATTAAGCAATTGCCAGGCATTGAAGTGGATAAAGACGGGAGCATTACTACCCAGGGACAAAAAGTAACTACCGTTTTGGTGGATGGAAAACCATTTTTTGGAAACGACCTAAAAATGGCAACGAAAAATCTTCCTGCAGGCATTATCAATAAGGTCCAGGTGATCCAGATCGATCCTGAAAAATCTGAAAACGGCCTGACAGGAGTTATCATCAACCTTACTGTTAAAAAAGACAAAAAGAAAGGGATTTTCGGTAATACCTCAGCGGGAGTAGGAACCAACAATCAGTATAAAGGTAATTTAAACGTAAATCGGTTTAATAATGAGCAGCAATTGTCGTTAATGAGTTCGGCCAATAGTACCGATAACGAGGGTGGCGTGTCAAAGATCTATACGGCTGCCATCAATTTCAATAATCCTATCGGTAAAAAGGCAAGCCTGTCGTTCTCCTATCAGCTTAACTTAAATAATGGTGAATCATTGAGCAGGCTTTATAGAAACACCACGCTTCAGGAAGGATCTTTACTCTACTCCGATCGGTCAACGAATTCAACTAACAGTCAAAACCACGGAGTTAACTTAGAATTTGAATATAAGATCAATCCTTCTTCGAAACTAAGAGTTGCTCCACGAATTAATTATCGCACAAGTAGTAACCGATCATCCAATATTTTTGAATCGTTAAATAATGATCAAAAAGTAAACGATGGTGATCGAAGTTCAGGTTCCGATACAAAATCCCCTGATTTTATTAACACTATTAATTATTCGAAACGATTTAAAAACTCACAAAGGCACCTGATGCTGTTGGTTACAAACAGTTTCCGATCAAATAATCAGGATGGCTTAAATTATTCGCTAAGCAACTATTATTTGAATGAAGCATTGCAGCAAACGGTCATCAATCAAAAGAAAGTAAATAACACCAGTTCGAGCAGTAATGCGGTGAATATAGCTTATTCCGAACCTGTTTTTAAGAATCTTTCGATAAAATTGATGTATGATTTTAACAGCGGTATTGAAAACAGTTCGCGAAATACATACGATTTCAATGAGCTTAGCAATGAGTTTGATAAAGAAAACAGTTTATTGAGCAATGTATACCGAAACAGAACTAATTATAACCGGTTAGGATTATCTCTTAACAGTAAAAGAGAAAGTGCTACTAAGATGGATTATTCGGTGGGTGTTTCGGTTCAAAAAACGGATCTAAGAGGTAAATCATTATCGAAAGACAGTGTTTACACCCAAAACAAGTTCAGTATCATCCCTCAGGCATCTTTAAACTACTCCATTTCAAAAAATAAAAGCTTTGGAGCCAATTATAAGGGAGACATTCGTCAGCCAGCCATTAGCGACTTACAAGCGGTTCCGGATAACAGCAACCCCTTATACATACGAATGGGAAATCCGAATCTTCAGCCGGAGTTTAATAATTCAATAGGTTTTAACTTTAGAAGTTTCAATCCGGCTTCTAACCAAAGCATGTTTGCCAACCTGAACTTTACGACTGTTCTTAACCAGATAACCTACAGCAATATATTTGATGCAACTACCGGTAAGCAAATCAGCAAACCTGAAAACGTGTCGGGCAATTATAATCTTAATTTGTTCGTAAACTGGGGTTTGCCTTACAAAAAGATTCAGTTTAAACCGGGCTTGAACACCGCTATTAGCAAAAGTATTTCAAACATAAATGGAGTGCTTAGCGCCACCATTAACGGTCGTTATGGATTACTGTATGGCATGAACTATCGCTATAACAATAAAATAGACCTGCTTTTAAACTGTAATGCTAATTATAACAATGTTAGCCATGCAGATCCCCGATTGAAAGACGCCAAATATTTTAACCTGTCTTCCAATTTTAATTGCAGCTATTTTTTACCGGGAAATTTTACGCTGAGCAGTGACTTAACCTATACTAAAAATACCAGCCAGATTCAATCGGCCAAACAAGGTGTTACCCTGTTAAATGCAAGCCTGAATAAGGAGTTTTTGAAAGGTAAAAAAGCTAAGTTAAGTTTAGAGGCCTTTGACCTATTAAACCAAAACACCAATACCAGCCGCAGCATCACCAATAATCAAATTGAAGATCGATTATCGAATACGGTTCGGCAGTATTTTATGCTGAGCTTTACCTACCGGTTATTGAGCTTTAAAGGATAAAATTAAAAGTAGTTAAGTTGAGATGACAACAAAAAAGCCGCTTTATCAGCGGCTTTTAACACTTCGAGATTGGGGGTCCCAAAGTTTGAACCAACAACAATTAAAACGCTTGTAATGTAGCCGTAACAGTTTGTGTCACTTCCTGACCTTCTTCAACTTCAAATGATTCGGTGTAGCTTACTTTAAATGTGTTGTTATTGAGAGAAATTATGTCCCAGATGTAAGTGATACCATCACTATCTATCACTTTCACTTTTGTATTGTTCGATTCAAAAGACCAGGTTCCTTTTTCAACTTTACCATCTTCACCATCGCAAAGAGTATTACCCGAGTAGGCTTCAGATACTCCACCCTTTTTAAAGATCACGTAATCATCTTTTGCACACTCCTGAGTAAAGCCAAATACATCGGTTTCTAAATCTCCGTCGCCATCAATATCCAGACCCGGAGCAATGGTCATCCCAGTGATTTTCCATTTTTTGTCCAACAATTCAGATTTAGATCCGCCAGATGGTCCATCATCATCTTTATCTTTTTTGCATGCTGTAAATCCGCTGATCAATAAAACTCCTGTTAAGATCAGTGTAATCATTTTGTTCGTTTTCATGTTCGTTTTGTTTTTATTTTTCAATATTTATTTGATTCTCGTTTAATTTCCCTCATCTGAGAGCAAAGATTTTTGTGGAAAGCAACGTGACAGTAGATGTTTATCAACTATTAAAACTTAAAGGCAACACCCAATTGCACTGGTGAAACCCCGTAGCCTAATTCGGCGTGGGCACCCACATGGTTGGTGAACATATAGCGACCCCCTACGTGCAGGTCAACACCAACCTCACCATCTGATGATGAAATTCCATAGAACTCATCGTCGCCGGTATATTTCACTTTATAATGACGATAAAGCAATCCGGCACCACCATACAAGTCGATCTTGGGATTTTCAATTTTAAATAGTTCATTGAAATGATACGATCCTCTTAAGCCAAGCACCATATTGGAATACCTGATATCCGAATCGTATTTGGTTTGTACATACATTAGATGTACACCTGCGCTGATGTTGCTTGCAAATGTGCGCTCAACCGAAGCAGTTAGCGGCAGACCGCCTGAGCCTTCAAAACCATAAGTACCAACCCCAAACCCGGCATTTACCGAATACTTGCCCAGGGTAGTTTGTGCATGCGTTTTAATGCAGGTTAATGTTAAAACAAATGCGATCAGTAGAAATTTGAATGTTTTCATTGTTGTTTTTTTTTATTTTTATTTGAAATGTAATTGGTAAACAATTAGTTATTAAGTTTACTGAAGCAAATTTAGCAGCTGAAAAGCGGCGTTTTTTCTGTGGAAATACTGGTTTATTAGTATAAGTAGTAGTACTTAGCTTTACGGATTTCTGCGGTTTTATGCATTGCCTGGCTATTTTTTACCTATCAAAGCCTTTAATTGAGAGAAATGTTATTCAAAAGATCATTCTGTTTTTATGCAGTTTGTTGTTTATCTGTGGGGAGTGCAACAACTGTATATGGACAAAAGCAAGACAGTAATTCCGTTAAAAAATTACTGGATTCGGCTTCTGTATTGATAGATATTGACAAGCAGAAAGCCTTGAACCTCTATCAAACTATTATCACCACCAGCAAAAAGATCAATTATCCTTTTGGTGTGGCTAAATCGCTGCATAATACGGGTATCATCAATTATGAACTGGCCGAATATGAAAAAGCCCGCAAGTTTTTTCATGAGGCCATTGCTCAATACCGGCCCATAAAACACGGTAAAGGCATCAGTTCTTGCCTTAGCAACATTGGCAACACTTACCAGCTTCAGGATAAATCAGACAGTGCTTTACTCTATTACCAAAAAGCGGTTGATGTTTCGCAACAATATGGCCTTACCGAATCGGCGGGACGTGGATACAGCAATATGGGCATGGTGTTCCGCAAGTTAAAACAGCCTCAAAAAGCGTATGATTACTATTTAAAAGCATTTCAGCTGGCTAAAAAAAGCAAAGATTCGACTACCATGGGCATAGCGCTCATTAACCAGGGAACAATTATGGATGACCTTGGTAAAAAAGAAGAGTTTTATCAAAAACAGTTGGAAGCTTTAAAAATTGGCGAGTTATCTCATAACAACTATGTAATGAAACTCGCATCCTTTAACATTGGTGATTATTTTGGCACCAAAAAAGATTATCAATCGGCTATTATTTATTCCGAAAGAAGTTTGCAATACTCGCTGCTAATGGGTATCCCCTATGAGACCGAACGTATTAAACCAATAATTGCCCGGTTTTATTTTTTAAGCGGAAACTACAAAAAGGCGGAATCCATGCTGTTTGATGCACTCGAACAATCAAAAAAGATTGAAGCATCAGACATTACCCTAGATTGTTATACTATTTTACAGGAACTCTATGAGACCAAAAATGACTTTAAACAAGCTTACAAATATCAAAAACTGGCTAAAGAACTAAACGATAAAATATTTAATGAAACTCAGGTAAAGACGATACATGAACTGGAGGTTAAATACCAAACCTCTGAAAAAGACAAACAACTGACAAGCAATAAATTACAAATAGCTGAAAAAGATTTACAGATACAGTGGAGAAACACCTGGATCACCATTACGATATCGGTTATTGGATTATTGCTGACGATTGTTTTAATTACCTACCTGACTTATCAGAACAGACAAAAACTACATAAACAAAAACTGATCGCACTCGATAAAGAAAAAGAGGTACAGCTACTGGAGGCCATGATCAACGGCGAAGAAAAAGAACGCACCCGTATTGCCAAAGATTTGCACGACGGAGTTGGTGGAATGTTATCGGCGGCCAAAATGCATTTTAGTGTGATCAAAAATGAGAATCCTCAAATGAATAACATCCAGGGATTTGATACGGCACTGAGTTTACTTGATGAATCGGCCACCGAAGTGCGTAAAACTTCCCATAACCTGATGCCGGAGTTGCTATTAACTCACGGACTTAAAGAGGCATTAGCACTCTTCTGCCAGCGCATAAACAATCCTTTAACATACGTTGAGTTTGTCGCCCTTGGTGATATTCCGCGCTTTAAACAAAGCTTTGAACTTTCGGTATATCGAATTGTGCAGGAGCTGGTTAACAATGTGATCAAACATTCGGAAGCGAAAGAAGCCATTGTGCAGATCAGCTGCCACGATGAGCTATTGTCTATTACGGTAGAAGATGATGGTAAAGGTTTTAATCAAAATGGAACGAGCAAAAATGGTATTGGCTTGTCAAGCCTTCACTCAAGGGTCGAATCGTTTAATGGCAGCATGAAAATTGATTCGGAAGAGAAAAAGGGCACCACTATTTACCTTGAATTTGATATAGCCCGACTAAAAGTACTTGCAAGCAGTGAATTAGCTTAATAAAGGGGAATAATATGCCGATTACTTTAACTATTGCCGACGACCATATTATGGTTATAAACGGGTTGAAAACAATGCTGGAGAAGCACGATGGGATTTCCATTATTTCAACCAATATTAATGGAAAAGAATTGCTGGATTCGCTGGCTCTTGCGCAACCCGATGTTTTGCTGTTGGATATTCAAATGCCCGGAATGACAGGGATAGAACTTTGTCCCATAATTGTTAAAACCTACCCAGGTATAAAAATCATCACACTAACCAGTTTTGAAGAATCGCATTACGTAAAACAGATGATCCGTAATGGTGTTTCGGGCTATCTGTTAAAGAACACTGATCAAAATACGCTAATAGAAGCGATTGAAGCGGTTTATAACGGACAGCAATTTATCGACCCGCAAATTCAGAAAATATTGCTCGAAGAAAGCCTGTCGGGTAAAAAAGTTTCATCGTACGAGATACCACTCACCAAACGGGAAAAAGAAATACTTAAACTGGTAGCCGAAGAAAAAAGCAACCAGGAAATAGCTGACCTTTTGTTTATCAGTTTACGAACAGTTGAAACACATCGCCTGAATCTTTCTCAGAAATTAAACATTAAAAACACGGCTGGATTAGTGAAAGAAGCCATCAAAAGAGGATTAATTCAATAGGTAAGTTTGAGTATTAAACTTAGCGTTTAATTATTCTTCTTTCTATTTGTAACCAATCTAAATAAATGTATTTTTGTAGCCATGAAATTAGTGTGCAAGAACGAGTTAGGCGGAATTTACATTGATGCAGCTAAAGCCGGTTTATTGTTAGAAGTAAATGGAAAGAAGTCATCATTACGTATCTGCGAATTTTTATTGCTGCGTCAGCGTGTTAACGACATTGACTGGGAAGGAATTTTATTAGACACCAATACCGACGATGATTTTCACCAATTCAGTTTCACCATCCGAAGCAAATCAACTATTTACGATCTAACGGAAACCCTCCGTTTACGCGATTTACTGAATACTGCGCATTTCTATTTTTCACTAAAAGATGTACTTACCCGTTCGGGCGTAAGTATGGAATACAACTTAAATATCCCTTCAGAAGAAGAATTGGCAGTTTACTAAACTCCTTTCTACCTTATTTATAAAATTTCCAAATTGCTGTTTAATACAAACATTATTATTTCTATGCTGTAAATTGCTATATAAATAATAATGCCATGAAAACTTCATTAAGACTTAAAACCTCATTACAAGAAAATATCGAAGAGCTTTTGAACGAGCAAATTGCAATGGAAGCTCATTCATCAGCAGCTTATTTAGCCATGTCGGCTTGGTGCAATGTTCAGGGATTACAAGGTGCGGCAAAATTCTATCGTCATCAATCTGCCGAAGAACGCACTCATATGATGAAGATCTTCGACTTCGTTAACGATGCCGGTGGCCACCCTGCTTCTCCAGAGGTTAAAAATGTACCAAAGAACTTTAACAACTTACATGACTTGTTGATTATGGCGCTTGAAATGGAAATTAAGATCACTGAAAACTTTAATAGAATTGTTGACCAGTGCCATAAATCAAAAGATTTTCAAACCGCGAAATTCTTAGACTGGTTTTTGGATGAACAACTCGAAGAAGAACAAACTGCCCGCAGAGCCATTGAGCTTTACGAACTAATTGGCACTGAAGGCACCGGATTATTCCGTATCGATCATGAGATCGAAAAATTAATGCAAGACTAACCCATCTCCTCTGATATTTTGAAGAGGTTTCTTTTATTAAGGAACCTCTTTTTTTGTACTATGCCTATTAATTAACCAAATGGCGATATTGGCAAATCAATTTTGAGCAATAAAACTGTTTTTTATCTTTAGGCATGGAATCACAAACCTTACCTTTATTAGATGCTGTTGAGCAGCGTGTTTTGGGTGCATTGATTGAAAAAAGCAGGACCACACCTGAATATTATCCATTAACGCTTAACAGTTTGGCTGCAGCCTGCAACCAAAAATCGGCGCGAAAGCCGGTTGTTAACTTTGATGATGACACCATTATTGAAGCGTTAAATATCCTGAAAAAGAAAGGCCTGGTTTCTACCGCCACCGGAGGAAGCAGCCGTTCCATTAAATACAAGCATAACCTGGGAATCGTTTTTCCAATAGTTCCAGCCGAAGTAAGTATCATCTGTCTTCTTCTTCTTCGTGGACCACAAACTCCTGGTGAGTTAAATACCAACTCCGGAAGAATGTATGAATACGAGTCATTGGAAGAAATTCAGGAGATCCTGGAAAAACTTTCCAACCCCGAACTTCAATTTGTTGTTCAAATGCCTAAACGCATAGGACAAAAAGAAGCGCGTTACATGCACCTATTGGGAGGAACACCATCTATTGAAGAAGAGGATGAACCGGATATGCCTATTGCCAGCAAACCAGTAGCTGAACTCGAAGCCCGTTTAGAAAAAGTTGAAATCGAACTGGCTGAACTAAAAGAAGCTTTTAACAAGCTGATGAAGGAGTTGATGGGGTAATTGGTTGGCTGCAAACTTGTTTATCACTCATGGACAACTAAAATAAATAAAAATGCTAGATCAGGATTTTTGCGAATATTTAGAATATGAAATCTGTAAAGCCTTTGAACAATCAAATTATGACCAAATAAAAGGATATTGGTGTGACGGTGTCTTATTAAACCAGCCTGACAGTTGTTATTCTCAAAAATTTGTAAATGACAATAGACAAGTTTCGCTAAAAGCATTTCTTGGCCAAAACGGACAAACTCAATATGAATTGATTTTAAAGTTTGGGAAAAAAGCATTAAGTCGATTTGCCAGAAACTTGGACATAAAAGAATGTGTTCCAAGCCCCGATAAACAAAACTGGCTCAACATTGACACCATGAGAAATATAATTGAGATACAACTTGACTAACGACAGAAAGCCTGCAGGTAATAGCACATTTGCAATATGATGGGTTTCTTGATCAGCAGACAGTTTGTGGTTATTGAAGTTCTGTTCTTCGAATTAACATTTACGCTGTAACTCCCAACCATTACAAATGTGCAAAACGTTCGACTCCATTGACAATTTTGAAAAGACAATAGAGATAGTTAGAATATGCCAAGCGAAGAAAAATTAAAACTGCTATTTGTATGCACTATTAATAGAATGAGAAGTGCAACTGCACATAAAATTTACGAGAATGACAATCGTTTTGAAGTAAAGTCAGCAGGAACAGATAAAACCGCAAACACAGTTTTAACATCAGAATTATTGAACTGGGCAGACAGCGTTGTGGTAATGGAAAAACACCATAGGAATCATATAAGAGAACATTTTCCTGACATCTATAAAAACAAGAAAATTGTATGCCTATACATTCCCGACGACTATGACTATATGCAGACTGAATTAATTGTACTGTTAAAAGACCGAGTTGAAGATGTTTATAACCGAAAGCTTATTTGACGAAAATATAAAGGTGTTTACATCGCGCTTTCGACAATTTTTAACGTTACCAGCAAGTTCAAACACCAGCCATCGACCATTAGACAATGAAATTTTTAAAATATTTCCATATCCTTCCCCTTTTCTTACTTCTAAGTTGTTCGACAAATTCGGGGAAAGACTCAAATGAAAAGACAATTAGCGCCATAAATCAAACAAACTTTAGACAATTCATAAGGAAGTTTAAAGTGTTATCACTACCTCTGACAATAAATACAGACGAAATCCAAGCAACTTCCTCACTAAAAAGACTAAACGAGAAAGACAATACTTTCATTAATTCTGAATATCCAAACGAGATATGGAGCTATGGACTACTTCCTGATACAAGCAAAACGTACAAAATTATTTGGCTTGCACCAGCTGAAATGTTAGTTCCTGTCCTTACAACATTTTCAAAGAAAGGACAAAGAATAAATGAGCAATATTTAGGAGTAGGTGGTTGTGGCTCCGATTGCTGTTTTTGGTGTAAGGAGAGCATTAAAATAAATCAAGACATGACAATATATTCGGTTGACTCCATACGGAGCTGCGAATGTGACAGTATCGGTCCAAAGGAAAATACAATGAAAAAGTATATTCGTTTTATGACTGGTAAAGTTTCAGGCAACGGAAAAATTAAGATGACGGAAATAATTGAACAAAGGGTTAATTAAAAACCAATGCATGAGATAAACCTTGATACCAGACAACCATTGGCCAGCTTTAACATTAACGGCAATTCAACATATATTGAAAAAATCACCTCTCCCGCTAAGGTTTAGCATAGGAATAAAAACTAAACGGAGAGAGAAAAAAGCGGTTTATTCTTACATTAAACCAATAAATGAAAAACATTAGGCAGCACTATGATGAGATTATCACTTCTTATATTATCATTTACACTTTTTGCGATTTTAACAGCTTGCGGGCAAAAACAAAAACCTAATGTTCATAGAAATTTGCCAGGCAACAATCTGGTGGAGTTTGTCCAGGATAAAAAGCATAAAGAAATGTTTGTTGATCCAGTTGACGACACAATTAGCTATAAAAAAATAGTCGACAATATCTATAAGGACAATAAAAACAAGATTTACAAATTGACTGCATGTTTCAGAACGATAAGTGAGGATACTTTACTCACCACCCAATACTTTAAAGACATAACAGACTTTTTTGATTTGAAAACATTTCGAACAGTAAAAGATGGATTTTTTATAACTAGAGGGAAAGTCTATTTATGGTGGGGTAATTCAGATGGTGAATATCCAGTTGAGGTTGTTGGAGCAGACCCTAAAACATTTGTTCCATTTGATAGTATTGCTGGTGGAACAGACAAAAAATCTGTTTTTTATGGTGGACCACCTGAGGATTTTTCTAAAATAGACGGAGCCGATCCTAAGACAATTAAAGTATTGAACCCGGAACGAGGTTGTTGGAATTGCAGTAATTGTTATTTTATAGATGACAAAAATGTTTATTATGGATTGCAGAAAATTAAAGGTGCTGATCCTAAAACATTCACACTCCTAAACCTTGACACAATTGACGCTAAGGATAAGAATAGAAAATATTTCAATGGAGAACCAATTAAATAAATACCCACTGGTTCTTTTAAGAATTATTACACTAAGCCAATAAATGAAAACCCTTAGTCAGAAATATATGAAGAACATTGTGTACGCACTGACTTTTTTAATACTTGGCAATAGTTGTTACGACAAACAAAAGACAAAGGACACTGCAGCGAAAGACAGTATTTCAATTTCCATTAGACCAAGAAGTGATTTAAATAAAACTTCCCCAAAAACAATTAATGGCGTTATTTACGAAACAGAAAATGTTCGACTATATGGGGACAGTACAATTGATAGAAGTAAAATCTCACATGCTTACTTAAAATTTGAACTATATATAGGATTTGAAGATTTCCCGGTTGATAAAATTGACCATGAGAAATATGCAAATCTTGATTTAAAATCAAACAATGAGGCAAATAACTTTCGAACTAACCTTCGAGAAGGTTATCGTGCGGACACAGCAAATTTTGCTGGACATTATTCCTTTGTTTTTTGGGGATGTGGTTCTCCTTGTCAGAGCAGTTTATTAATAGATAGAAAAACAGGAAAAATATATGATTCTCCCAGCGCATCTGTAGGATATGACTTTAAAGTAAGTAGTAGAATGTTAATAGTTAACCCTCCTGACACGAGTGGCTTCTATTTTGATTGTTCGCATTGCAAGCCTATTATTTACTTATTTGACGAAAAAACAAAAACATTTCGTGAACTGCGGGCGCGGAAACCATAATCAATGCCTTAATGCTTGTTAAAAGTCCCATTTTATAATAAGCAATCTTAAGAAACGCTACTATGTTTAATTTTTCAGAGAGTGAGAAACATGCTTCATTGATTTAAAGTATTACCAACCAGCAAACTTGTCCATAAAAAAACAAATACTTACCTTTAACGTTAGTAACGTAACTCATTATCAATGATCAAAACCTTTGGCGATAAAGAATCCGAAAAAATTTGGAATGGGATTCGGTCGAAAAAATTGCCAAACGAAATTCAGGATGTTGCACGACGGAAACTTAGAATGATCAATAATGCTCATGATATAAATGACCTAAGAATCCCACCTGCCAACAGATTGGAAAAATTAAAAGGAGATCTTCAAGATCATTACAGCATTCGCATTAACAATCAATGGAGAATCATCTTTCAATGGATTAATAATGATGCTTACGAAATTAAAATAGTTGATTATCATTAATTATACAGGCATGGAAAAGCTTGAAAATATTCATCCAGGGAAAATACTTTTAGAGGAATTCTTAATTCCAATGGAAATTTCGGCCTATCGATTGGCGAAAGAAACTTTTCTCCCACAAACACGCATTTCTGAGATCATAAAAGGTAATCGTAGAATAACAGCTGATACCGCATTGCGATTCTCCAAATTTTTCGGAACAAGTGCCAAATTTTGGCTGGGGCTTCAGAATGATTATGATCTCGAAGAAGAGAAAAATCAGAAAGAGAAAGAAATAAATAATATCAAACCCTTGGAAGGGAGCGCTGCATAAATGCTTAGCTGTTTACTGTAATGACTACCGACATTTTAGAGTTTAACAATCTCATTGTGCTGATTGAGCAATCAAATGCTTCAAAAACATTTGTTCAAAAATGTGAAATGGATGGAGATGTGATAGGTTTTGCCTTTTACGGATCGGGGAATGTTGAGCTGGAAATTAAACATAATGGTCAAACCAAATACCTGACCAATACCACAGGGTTAGCTGTTTCATTTTTTGGCAATGAAAAGGTTGGCTTCTCGCATAAAATCGCTCCTGATAGGCCACTTCAGTCCATTAGCATATTTGCCAGGATCAAAACCATGCAAACATTGCCGCAGGCAGAGAAAGACATTTTTCAGGAGCATTTACCCCAATTATTAAACCCCACTGAACATTTTGTAAAAGGCCCGGAATTTTACATGACCCGCGATATGCAAAATGCAGTTCAAAAGATCTTTAACAATACTTACAGCGGTAACACCCGGATCATGTTTCTGAAAAGCCAGGTAAATGAGCTACTCTCCCACTACTTTGCATTGCTTGAAAGTGAAAAGAAAGGCGACATTAATTCATTTGACAAAGACAAATTGTTTCAGGCAAGGGATATTGTTATCAATAACATTTCAAAACCTCCATCATTAAATGAATTGTCGAAACTGGTGGGCTTGAATAATAATAAGCTAAAAACAAAATTCCGGGAGTTATTTGGTCTACCCGTTTTTAAATACCTGCAGGAGGAACGCTTAAGCAAAGCCTATGAGTTGCTGGGAAACAGTGAAATGGGCGTACAAGAAACCGCATGGTATGTGGGTTATGAAAGCTTAAGTTCCTTTTCTAACGCTTTTCAGAAGAAGTTTGGGGTTCGGCCCAATGAAGTAAAACAAAACTCCTTTTCGAACAAATAATAGTTCCTTTCCGATAAATGTTTTTATCAATACTATAGCAACTTTGATTGTATCACAGATAAAAACATTCTCGTCATGAAAAGTAACAAAATTTTAATCCTAGGCGGCACAGGAAAAACAGGTCGCAGGGTTGCTGAACAATTAACTCAGTTAGGACATACCGATCTCCGTATCGGATCAAGAAATGCAAACCCTCCTTTTGATTGGGAAAATCCCGCAACATGGTTAGACGCCATAGCTGGAATGGATTCCGTTTACATCACCTTTCAGCCTGATTTGGCCATTCCCTCGTCGGTAGACGCCATTCGTAATTTCACTACCCTTGCTGCTGAAAACGGCATTACCAAAATGGTGTTGCTTTCGGGCCGTGGCGAAAAGGAAGCCCAGGCCTGCGAACAAGTGGTAATGAATACAGCTCTCAACTGGACCATTGTTCGATCAAGCTGGTTCAATCAAAATTTTAGCGAAAGTATTTTCCTTGAACCGGTGCTAGCCGGATATGTGGCTTTGCCTAGAGCCGAGGCACAGGAACCGTTTACCGATGCCGATGATATTGCTGACGTTGTTGTACAGGCACTGATCAACGATAAGCACAATGGGCAGGTTTATGAGCTTACCGGCCCTCGCCTGCTAACATTTGGACAGGCTGTTGCTGAAATTGCCAATGCCACCGGAAGAAAAATTCAGTTTGAAGGACTTTCGTTGGAAGACTATACTGCTATGCTTCGTGATTACCAGGTTCCGGAAGAAATTATCTGGTTGGTAAACTACCTCTTTACAGAAGTGCTCGACGGACGAAATTCTTCGGTAACTAACGACATTGAGAAAGTATTGGGAAGAAAAGCTAAAGACTTCTCGGTATACGCTCAAGAAACAGCCAAAAGCGGTGTTTGGAACATGCAAATGGCAAACAAATAAAAAAGAATGACCACAGAGTTGTGCAGTGTTTATCAGAGTTTAAAACGATGTGTTACTCAGTGCAACGCTGTGGTTTTATCATTTAATAGATTTGAATTAAAACATCAGTTGGAATATTCAACTTTTCATGAAGCTGACGTATCATTTCCAATGACAATTTTCTTTTCTTATTCAGAATTTCACTGGCACGGCTCTTTAACCCAATGATTTTTGCCAAATCCGATTGGCTGTAATTCAATTTTTCCATTCTGAACTTAATGGCTTCAACCGGATCGGGTAACCCTACAGGAAAATGCTCCTTTTCAAATTGATCAATCAGTATTCCAAGAATTTCCAATTCATCTCCTTCCAACGAACCCTTTTTTGCATCAAAAAGAAATTCAAGTCTTTTCATTGCATCATTATAATCCTTTTCCGATTTAATTGGCTTAATATTCATTGTCTTCAGATTTCAGTCGCGTATATTTTCATTTATCTGATATATTTATGCTGTTTACAAATATCGTAATTACTCCTTTTTCATTTGCAGATACACCCCATTCGTCCAACCAAAGCCATCCTGGGTTGGATATTCACCGCCACCGCCAGGAATTTCAGGATACAACACATTATACTTTTCCAGCAACTTACCTGATTGATAATATTGACGTTCAACAGTCCGGATCCACTTTACTTTTACAGAATCAGCCAATGCGGTTTGACCGTAATTTTTTAACCCTTTATACCCTATCCATTGCAAGGGAGCCCAGCCATTTGGAGCATCCCATTGCTGAGAGCTAAGCGTAACGGTAGTTGCAAGTCCGCCATTAAACAAAAAGTAACGGTTTACTTTATCGGCAACTTCATTCGCTTGTTGAGCATCAGCTATTTTAAAAAACAGGGGAAACAAACCAGCAAGTGTAAACGCTGAAGTTGGCTTATGTCCTATAAAATCATAATCCATAAAAAAACCTACTTTTTCACTCCAGCAATATTTCAAAATCGCTTTCCTTCGCTTTTCAGCCCTTTGATTATACAAGGAGGCCTTGGTAGTTTCTCCTTTTTGTTGATAAGCCTTTGCGATAGTTATTTCGAGCTGAAACAATAAACAGTTTAAATCAACAGGAATAATTTCGGTGGTATGGATAGAACCTAAGCTTATTCCATCTTTAAACCAACGGCTGCTAAAATCCCATCCCGATTCACAGGCAGCGCGGATATTCCGATATAAAACTACTGGTTTTTTGCTTTCATTGGCCAACTCCACATCTTCACGATAAGATTCGGCCCTGGGTGTGGCTGCATCATCCCAATAGCGGTTTAAGATGCTCCCATCCGGTAATTTCACTACCCTATTAGTTGTTTTTGATTGCTCCGATCCTTTCATCCAAAAGGTGTATTCAGCTAAAAGCTGTGGTAAATATTGAGCATACACAGATGTCCCCTTTATTTCAGCCAACAATTCAACCATCAGGGAAAAATAAGGAGGTTGTGATCGGCTTAGATAATAAGTGCGGTTTCCGTTTGGAATATGTCCGTATTGATCGATCAAATAGGCAAAATTATCCACCATATCTTCAATCAGATCCACCTTCCCTGAAGCCTTTAAACCCAACATGGTAAAGTAGCTGTCCCAGTAGTAAATCTCATTGAACCTTCCTCCCGGAACAATGTAAGGTTTTGGCAATCCGATCAATGTTCCGACTGAATTTTGCTGATGACGTTGAAGAACTTTCCATAATTCCTGTAAATGATCATCTATAGGTAAAAATGAGCTCTGGGTTTGAAAAGGTGTTTTGGCTGGAGGGAGTGTAAAGCTTTTTTCAACAAAACTCTTAAGGGCAAAACCCGGTTGTTGTTTGGCAATCCTATAGGCTTTTAGAATTGAATCGCTGGAGTTAATGGGAGAACAATCGGCAAAGGTTTTTGAATCGGCAAATATTTTCTGAAGCTGAACATCTCTAAAAAGCTCCTTTAAATCGCGATCGGGAATATACTGAGCAAAGCACTGTGCAACAAAAAGAACCAGCAACTGAATGAGCAAAACAGCCCTTATCCGATAGTTGAACATAATCAATAGAATTAATTTTCTATTAATTTAGGCTATTTCAGTTGATTTTACTTTCGGTATTTCTTGCGGGTTTCTATTTTTTGAAGCTGACGCTGGATATAGGCATCAGCTATGATTTCGGCAGGGTTATCAGGGTTTTCGGCCAATGCTTTTTTGAGTTTGAACTCATCCACATCGGCCCGATACAATAAATTTATTAATGAAGAAAAGTTGCTATCCATCAACACTATAATTCGTTCAATTATCAGTTTACGCAATTGCTGAAACTGTTCTTCCGGTGAATTAAAGACTGGCAGGTTGGGCTTTGCCACACTTAAATCGCGGGTGCTGAACTGCAGTAATTGATGGTAGTCTTCGCTATCTGGCATAAAATATTACCTGTACTTATATTTCATTTTAGCCTTTTCTTTAGAACTGAAATTGTAATCCTTAGCATTCTTTGCCTTTTTTTCGTGGAAGGCAGTTCCAATGAATTCCTCTTCCTCTTTTTTCCGTTGTACCTTCTTCTGAGCAGCCTTTTCTTTATTCGGATTGTTCTCAATGATCAAGCCTGCAGGCAAATCTACCAGCTCCATTTTCTTACCAACGGTTTGCTCGATCTTATTGATCAGGGTTAATTCAATATCGGTAGAAAAAGTGAGGGCGATAGCTTCATCATCTGTAGCAGGCTTCACCACCCGGTTGATGAATACCTTTTTCTCTTCCGGCAAATCAAAATGCAAAATGAATGGTATTCCGTTTAACTCTTCTTCCACCTCATCTTCATTTGAAACAATAAATACTCTTGATTTTTCGTCGGCCTTAAAATCATTGATATTTTTAAAACCCGGAATATCAAAAAACATTGGCTTCAGCAATGCTACCGCCCCTGGAATTCGCTTATCCAAGCTTTTAAATAACTTTTGAGCCGTAAAGCGGGTGTTTACAAAAACAATAACCTTGGTAAAGTACTCGTCATCACTCATGAGTAAATTGATCAGGTTAAGTTTAGTTTTATAATTAGGAACGTGATATAAGATCTGCTCAATCGTTTCAACAGAAGGTGTTGGAAGATCCGTAACTTCTATTGTTGCCGGTAGTTTCATAAACGGTTCCAGCAGATTATTCAACTTATCGTGCATCACTTCGGTAAACACCAAATGCTGGCACTTTAAAAAGCCTCTTCCTAATTCATAAATAGGCAATTGCATGCCATTTTTGATCATCTGATCGGCATTATCAATCACCATCACCTGAACCTTATTGGCGTTAATTCCAGCTTTCATATAGAGCGCCTTCGCCCTGTCGGGTGTGGTAACTACCACATCACAACCTTCGGCAATAGCATTAATCTGCGATTGAATTCCCCCTGTTGGTGAACAGCCGTGAATAACCAGTTTATTTTTATTCAACAGTTGAAATTGTTCAACCACCTCAACGATCTGTTCAGCGTTAGGTACTAAAACCAAAGCCCGCGGAGGTTCATCAATAGGGTATCTCAGTTTTAGCAAGATACCAATAATGTAGGCGGTAGTTTTACCGCTCCCCTCAGGGGCTAAAGCAATCACATCCTGTCCGCCAATGATACGCGAAACAACTTTTTCCTGAATCTGACGGGCAGAGGTAAAACCTGCTTCTATCATTGCCGATGCTAGCGGCTTGCTTAGTTTTAATTTATCTAACGACACGATCTTCTTTGTTTAAACTTAAAGCAACAAAAATACTGAACTTATTAAGGGAAACACGGATTTAATTTAATTAACAATATTTGTAGCACCAAAACCGTATATTATTATATTCATTTTAAATACAACAGGTAATAAATAAAACAGAAACGGCCATTTTATGGAGGCTGACTGAAAAATTTGCACCACTAAAGAAATGTTAATTTTCAATTCTCTAATAAGTTTAAAAGGCTATTAGAGCAATTAAAACAGTTACTGATAAAAAATGCAGCGCGATAAACTTCCTACTATTAAAGAAATTGCCAAACGCTTGAAGGTTTCTACTTCTACCGTTTCGCGAGCATTACACAACCATCCGAGCATTGGTTATATTACCACTTACAGAGTTCATAAATTGGCAGAAGAGCTTGGTTACGAACCCAATCTCACCGCTATTTCCTTTAAACAGCGTAAAACATATACCATTGGCGTAGTATTACCCAATTTGTCGGAAGCCTTCTTCTCAACAGCAATCAGTGGGATTGAAGACTTTGCAGCCACCAAAAACTATAACGTGCTATTGGGCCAGTCACTCGATGATCCTGAAAGAGAAAAGAGGATCATCGAAACAATGAAAACACATCGGGTTGACGGAATGATCGTTTCCATTACAAAGAATACCGATAACTACGACCATTTTGACCAGCTCACTAAATATCATATCCCAATTGTATTTTTTGATCGTATACCCGAAAAAAAAGATATCAGTTATGTGGCTTGTAATTTGGAAAGTGGTTTATTACAGGCGTTAAACCTGCTAATAGAGCAAGGACACCGAAAAATTGGCTTGATCAATGGCCCAGACCAACTAATTGCCAGTAACCAGCGTAAAGAAACTTATCTTAAAGGTTTAACCGACAACAATATTAAACCTGATGAAAAATTAATGGTTTCTTCGAGCCTTTCAAAAGAAAGTAACCAACAGGCAACCAGCTCTTTGCTTGAATTAAAAGACCGGCCTACGGCAATTATCACCTTTAACGATTACGTAGCTTTAGATGCTATTGCCATTGCCAAAAAACATGGACTTGTAATAAATAAAGATGTTAGTATTATAAGCTTCGCAAATTTGCCTATTTGGGAATACATGGATAATCGTCCTTTAGCTTCTATTGAGCAGTTCCCATACAGGCAGGGAGAAAAGGCTTCTGAAATTTTATTCTCGTTCATCGAATCTCAATCCTCAACAGATGAATCAACAGAACCGTTGAGTAATCAGCAAATAATTTTTGACTCGGAGCTGATAAAACATTTGTAAAAAAAAGAGCCGGCTATTAACCGACTCTCACCAATCAAATTCAAACTTATCTAGATTTGGAAGTCTACAATTTATTCGCTTCAGCCTGATTATAAAATGATTACAATTTGCCATAAGCGAAGTGTAATTATAAAATTTACATTCTATGGTAAAGCGTCAAAATCAATATTGGGTTCTTTATTCATCGGCTTTCTAATAAATTTTTGATCTAAAGTTACCGACTCATTAAAGAATCCGCCATTTCGCATATAAAATGAGGTATTGCTCTTACTCAATCCACCGGCATAATCTCTTCTATATCCTTTTCGAGCAGTAAGGTCGGCTGATAGATACGCTTCCGTAACTTCATACCAATTTCCATTCATATCTCTTACCCATTGATTACCATAATTGGCCAAGCGGTCAATATTTCCTTTATCAGGTGCAAAGTTTTCGAGGAAAGAATGTGGGCTCTTTAAGTAAGTATGCGTTTGAGGGCGTTTAAAACTAGCCAGCAACAACCATTTATTTTGTTTTATATCGAAGAAGTAGGACGTGTACTCTGTATGCGACTGATCTACGGGTTTAACGTGTGTAAGAAATTTATATGTTTTACCAGCTTCCCAATTGTAGACCATGAAACTCTGTCCACCAGACCCTTCATTACCAAATTCCCCACTCCTCACATTCATTCCTTTTTTAAGTAAAACAATTTTCATACTGTCAGGAATGCTCTTGGGATCATTGGTATTAAAAGGGCTCCAAACAGAGAATAAAACTCTGCGTTCTGTAGGAGAATTCACCTGGATACCAAAATATCCTTCACTAAATCCATTGGACATATAGTACGAACCCACTGGATCATCTCCTTTAGGAACAGTAATTTCGGAGTAAAACCATTCGACTTGATCTTTTACCGTTTCTGGTACTATGTAATTTAAATGAACCGAGGGTCCTCTTCTTCCCCAGTGAAAAAAATTATCGTCGTTATTTTTAGTAAAGGTTAGCGCATCATTTACTGATGCCCCACTTAAAATCAGATCCGAAACTTCGGCGAAGGTATCTCCGGCTTTATTTATGCCTTGAATTTTTACAATATTATAGCCGGCCTTTTTAAAAACTACCGTACCTATTCTTGGCGTATCATATGTATCATTACTTGCCTGAAATATGATTGAGGAGCCCGCCACCTCTAGCTTTATCGTTGAAGTTCCTTTTAAAACTTTAAGCTTTAGCGAAAGATCAAATGTTCCAGTCTTTTCGACATATATATAAGCGGTAATTACACTTTTCGCTGATTTCCAGTTTGTAACGCCTTGGTTAGTTATTAAGGCTGCATCGGAGTTTGAAGGATTATTGATTATCCAGGCATTGCCTCCAAACGGGATAGTAACCTTAGGATCAGTTATTTTGGTACAAGCTCCAAAGCTTTTGAAACAGGTAAGTACCAACACGAGTAAACCTATCAGCTTAAATTTCACTAAAATATGCATGGGATTTTATAGAGGGGGGATAAAATAACATCCGAAAGGTTTCCCTTCCGGATGCCAATTCAAATTCAATTCAATTCAATTCAACTTCAAATTAAAAACCACTATCGTCTAGTGCAAAAACATTCTTCCTACTTTGCCATTTACCACGGGTAAAATCAGGGAATTTTTGAGGTGCGTTACCTTCTTTAATTGATTTTTCAGAAAGCGGCATTATCGCACTCATCGTTACCGAATCATACACATCAATTGGGGTTTGTTTTTTCTGTTTAACGGCCTGTACAAAGGCATTAAACACGAACCAATCCATACCTCCGTGACCCGCACCTTCAGCTTCTTTTTCATATTTTTTCCAAAGTGGGTGATCGTACTTAGTAAACCACTCTTTAGTGGAATCCCACTGGTCATAATTTTGAGACTTACCTTCGATATAAACTGATTTGTTCACATCCATCCAAATTCCTTTAGTTCCCTGAACTCTGAAACCTAATGAATAAGGACGAGGTAAGTGCGTATCGTGACTTAACACTAAGGTTTCGCCGTTAGCACAATTAAGTACTGTGGTAATAATATCACCGTTCTTGTAATTAAGTTTAGCGGCAGGATTTCCAGGAGCCAGTTCTTCTACATAGGCACCTAATCCTCTTGCTTTTGATGCAAACGAAACCAGGTTTGTAAAGCGGTTACCTCTGTTAATGTCTACCATTTGCATCATCGGGCCGGCACCATGGGTAGGGTAAATATCTCCCTGGCGATCGATATTAAACTGAGTACGCCATTGAGCTTCACTAATTGCATCCGGTCCGTATTTCACACCTTTTCCGTACCAATCTTTACCGTTATTAAATAATACTCCGCGTAAGTCGTGCTGGTATCCCCCTTCTAAATGCACGATCTCGCCAAATAAACCTTTGCGAACCATGTTTAAAGCGGCCATCACATCCCTGCGGTAACAAACATTCTCAAGGGTCATGTAAGGCATCCCTGTTTTCTCAGAAGTATTAACAATATCCCAATGATCTTGCATTGTTAAACCTGCAATTACCTCGCAACCCACATATTTGCCGGCTTTCATAGCATCAATTGCCTGATCTTTATGAAACTGCCATGGAGTAGAGATGATCACAGCATCAATGTCCTTACGCTCGATGAGTTTTTTATAAGCATCTAAACCACCGGTGTATTCAACCGGTAATTTTTTGCCCGCCTTTTTAAACATTTCACGAGTACCGCTCAGGGCCCATTCCTGCAAATCACAAATGGCTACTATTTCAACGTCATTACGTAAAAGACCTTCCTGAATATGGTTTTGCCCACGCGCGCCTACTCCAATGAAACCTAATCGAACTTTGTCATTGTCTTTACCAAAAATCACTCTCGACGGAAGAATGCTAATGCCGGCTGCAGCAATTGCTGTGTTCCTTATAAAATCTCTACGAAGCATATAAAACAATTTAGTTGGCTGGAGCTATTTTGAATAGCCCGAAGGCAAACCTATAAATTGAAAGCTGAAATATTTTACGCAAACGTTTGTCTAAAAAAATAAAAAATTCCGCAAACGTTTGCCTTACGTTCCCCCATTGCAGGTCTAATCAAAATTCGCATCTTGCCCCATATTTAATTTATTTCGAGGTCCTTAAACCATCTTTTTAATTCAAACATATAATTAAAAAATGTAAAGATTGAACCATTAGCGCAATTAAAGGATTTGGGTATAGCCACCCTGATCTTTGTTAAGAATAATTTAAATTTATTAAGCTAAGCTCTTCAGAATACACTTTCTCATTTCAAATGTGCAGTACATGAACTTAAACCACCAAACTCCCAAAAATGTTGAAACGATCATTGATCGATTTAATATAGAAGGAAAAATTATCGAAATAAAAGCATTTGGTTCGGGCCATATTAATGATACTTATTTGCTGAAAAACGAAAATGATTCATACCCTGATTACTTGTTGCAGCGGATCAATCATAGCATTTTCACCAATGTGCCTGGGTTGATGAAAAACATCCAATTGGTGACTGATCATCTAAAATCGAAACTTTCAGAAGCAGCAGCAGCAACAGAAGTACTAACAATTGTCCCATTACATAGAGGTGAGTTATTTTATAAAGATGAAGAGGGCAACTATTGGAGAATTTTTCATTTTATAAAAGACACGAACAGCTACGACCTGGTTGAGAAAGAGGTGCAGGCTAATGAGGGAGGAAAAGCATTTGGACGTTTTCAGGCAATGCTTGCCGATTTGGATGCCAGTCTGCTAATTGAACCCATACCGAACTTCCTAAACATTGAAATGCGCTTAAACCGATTTTATCAGGCTTTAGAGAATGATAGCGCGGCAAGAAAACATATTGTTACAGAAGAAATTGAATATATCAATGCGCGTACAGAGCAGATGAAAACCATTCTCAAGTTGGGTAGAGAAGGTAAACTTCCACTGCGAATAACCCATAATGATACTAAGTTTAATAACGTTTTGCTCAACAAGAATGACGAAGTACAGTGCGTTATTGATTTAGATACGGTTATGCCCGGATTTGTAGCTTATGATTTTGGTGATGCTATTCGTACGATCATTAATTCCGCTTCCGAAGATGAGAAAGAACTCGATAAAATAAAGCTGAATATTCCATTGTTTGAGGCTTACACCATAGGGTATTTAAGAGAAGCCTGCCATTTTTTAACAGATATTGAAGTTGAATCATTGATGCATGGTGTATTGCTTTTCCCCTACATGCAGGCGGTTCGCTTTTTAACTGATTACCTCGAAGATGATGTTTATTACAAGATCAGTTTCAAAGAACATAACCTGCAACGCACCAAAGCGCAAATTAAACTCCTTAAAGAAATTGAAGCGCATGCAACGCAGCTTTCAAGCATTGTAAATACTGTTTATTCTGAAATTAAATCAGAAGTAGCATAAATTTTTAATATACCTTAACCGAGTAAAAGGCGTCCTGAAAACCAGGACGCTTTTGCATTTATAGGTCATGCTGAAATTAATGTCAATTGAGATCATTGTAATCCAGTCTTCACCATGGTAAATATCATTTATTCGGATATCAAAACAGAAGAATCACACGTTTCTTAATTCTAAACCAAGCAATAAAAAAAGCGCCCCGAAAACCGGGGCGCTTTTGCATTTATAGGTAAAGCTAAAATTACTTAGCAATTCTGATCATTTTTAAACAAACAGGTTTGTCAATAGTTAAGCTAACTTTCGTTTCCTCCAATTTGCCGGTTTCCTGGTTAATCTTGTAAAGAACAATGCTATTGCTATCTCTGCTGGCTACCAATAAAAATTTACCTGATGGATCAATAACAAAGTTGCGAGGGTGAGTGCCTGTTTTGTACCGTGCAACTTCCGTTAACTTTCCATCCACCCCAACACCATAAGCCACAATCTCATTACTGGTAACGCGGTTGGTGGTATATAAAAATTTACCATTAGGTGTTAAGTGTATATCTGCACAACCTTTATTGTTTTCACCTGGGGTTTTATCAGAGACTATTGATTGAATTTCTTTTAAATCGCCCTGTGTGTAGTTGTAAGCTATAAGTTTACCGCTTAATTCGTTTAACAAATAGCAGTTTTTTCTATTTGGATGAAACGCAAAGTGACGAGGTCCTGAACCTGCAGGAACTGAATAAAATGCAGGACTTGCCGGAGTTAAAACCTCCGAAGGACTAGCAGGATAAAAATTATACTTATAAAAACGGTCGTTACCCAGATCAGCTACAAACACAAAGTTTCCATCAGGAGAGAATTGAGCACTGTGTACATGTGGAGCTTCCTGGCGATCGGCAACGGCACCACTGCCTTCATCTTTAATGGTTTGTACCGCCGGGGTTAAAGAACCATCTCCATTGGCCTTAAAAACCACGAAATCACCGCTGGAATAATTGGTGGCAATTACATTTTTTCCTGAGTTATCAACATCAACAAAACATGGATGGCTTCCATTTGTAGGCTGTTTGCTAACCAATTTTAGTGCCCCAGTTTTATTGCTAAAGGTAAAAGAACTTACCGAACCTTTATTGTCTCCATTTTCATTTACAGCATAAACGATCTTTTTATTTGGAGAGATGGCCAGATAGGAAGGATTTTCAGATTTAGTTGTGCTAACGTAAGTAAACTTGGCCGTAACAGGATTAAAACGATAAACATAGATCCCTTCACTTTTTGTATCAGTATAGGTTCCTACCAACAAGAAGTAATCTGTAGCCGGTGCCTGAGCTCTAACCTGAACCAACGCCGAAACCATTAAAAGGAAAAGGAAAACCGATTTTTTTAATATTGCATTCATAACTATAAATTGATTCGATAAATATAGTATAAATGATAAATTAAGTTTAACTGATTTAATTTTTTCCTAAAGTATTCATGCATAATTTATAACTAAAAAAAGAAAGCAGCGGTTAATACTTTCGGCTGCTTTCTTTAGAGTTTTATAGAGCGAATATCTTTAACTACCTGCCAGGATGTCTTCGAGTTTATTCCGTTCAGTTTGAAGTTCACGAGCCAGTCGCTTTTCTTTTTCGTTTGATTTCATTCGGTGAGTTTTAAATTCTTCCGTTAAATCGTCAAACAATTTAATTCGATATTGCGCTTCTCGCTTAAAATTGCCATTCAAAAAACTTAAATAAGCCAATACGGCTGCAAGACCTACAATCAAACTCCACATGAAGGTATTATAACCGGTCTTTGAAAAGTTAATTCCTAAAAAGCCAATGGAGTTATTGATTGAAGTAGATGCCTGAAGACTGGCTTCCTGTTGGTTCAAACCTTGTTTTAATGAATCGATTTCGATTTTGTTTTTAGCAATCTTAGTTAAGGAAGTGGCATTTTTCTGTCGTTCTTTTACCAATGAGTCGTTTGCATTCTTCCATAAATAACGAAGCGATGCCGTTTTAACAACTTTGTAATCCTGGTAATTATTAGCCTTTTCAATTATTGCATCGAACTGGCTTTGTAAACTGGGGCCGTTTTGTAAGCCCGCAGCATTTACGTTTATACTGATACAGCACAAACACGTAGCGGCAATACGAATTACTACTTTACTCATTTTACTAATTTTTGGATGGTTTAATTTCTCTTTTGGGGGAAAAGAGTTATTGTTTCCTAGCTAAAACAACTTAACTGCCAATTCTAATAAAATGATCAACATGCAGCTAAAAACCGAATTCAGGAATACAGATGCTATTATTTTAAAAACTAAGGGGGAAAAAAGAAGGTCTTAGGACAACACAATAATGCGGCAATTGCTTCTCAAACAATGTAAATAATTCCCACTTATAATTAAATATCCTGAAGCATTAAACTTAACTTCAGGATATCACTATAGTTTATATTTCAATTTTTGTACCCAATAGCTTTAAAAATTCAGCTATCCATTTGGGATGTCCCGGCCAAGCCGGTGATGTAACTAAATTACCGTCCACCACAGCTTCAGTGGCGGGCACATCAACAAAGGTTCCTCCGGCCAATGTCACTTCAGGACCTACAGCCGGGTAAGCCGTCAGTTTTTTACCTTTTACTACATTGGCAGCCGTTAAAATTTGAATGCCATGACAGATAGCTGCGATTGGTTTATTATTATCAGCAAAGTGTTTTATCAGCTCAATCACGTTAAGGTTTAAGCGAAGATATTCAGGAGCTCTCCCTCCTGCCAGCACAATAGCATCGTATTTAGAAGGGTCAACATCGGCAAACGAATAATTCAGCACGAAACGATGTCCTGGCTTTTCGCTATAAGTTTGAAAGCCATCAAAATCATGAATGGCAGTGGTGATATAGTCTCCCTTTTTCTTATCCGGACAAACCGCATGCACTTCGTGACCAATCATGGTCAGCATTTGGAAAGGAACCATTGTTTCATAATCTTCGGCAAAATCGCCGGTAAGGAATAAGATGTTTTTTTTCATGAACGTGAGTGATTTAGATAATTAAATATAACAAAATAGCCTCAGGTTTAAACCCGAGGCTATTTTTGTTATATCTTTTCTCTTTCGAGAGTCTATAATTGTTTTTATTCTACAATCAGCAAGTAATAGTTCTTCTTACCCTTTTGAGCAACAATGAATTTATTATTGATCAGGCTTGAGTGATTGATCACTTCTTCAACGCCGCCAACTTTAGCTTTATTTAAGCTTACACCACCACCTTGGATCATTTTTTTAGCTTCGCTTTTTGATGGAAATACTTTTGCCTTATCTCCTAATAAGTCAACTATATTAATTCCGGCAGAAAGCTCTTCTTTTGAAATATTGAATTGCTCAATGCCATCGAAAATACCCAATAGGTTATCATCGCTCATGCCGGTTAAAAAATCGATAGAACCATTACCGAACAAGAACTCTGATGATTTAATTGCGGTTTCATAATCAGCCTCCGAGTGAACGCGAATGGTTATGTCTTTCGCTAAGGCTTTTTGCAATACGCGCAAATTAGGTGCCGCAGCATGTTCCGCATCTAAGGCTTCCAGCTCTTCCTTAGACTTTAACGTGAAAATGCGGATCCAGTTTTTAGCATCATCATCACTCGCATTTAACCAAAACTGGTAGAATTTATAAGGTGAAGTTCTAGCCGGATCTAACCAAACTGCTCCGCTTTCGGTTTTACCAAATTTGGTACCGTCAGTCTTTTTAATTAGCTGAGTAGTTAACGCAAATGCTTCTCCCCGATCTTTCCTTCTGATCAATTCTGTACCAGTAACAATATTTCCCCACTGATCAGAACCACCCATCTGCAGAAAACAACCTTTGTGTTTCCACAAATAGTAAAAATCGTAGCCCTGGATTAACTGGTAACTAAACTCGGTAAAAGAAAGACCGCTATCTCCTTCCAAGCGTTTTTTCACCGAATCTTTTGCCATCATGTAGTTAACCGTTAAGTGTTTTCCAACATCACGAATAAAATCAAGGAAAGAAAACTCTTTGAACCAGTCATAGTTATTCACCATTTCGGCGCTGTTAGCGCCACAGCCAAAATCAAGGAATTTTTCGAGCTGCGCTTTAATACAAGCCTGATTATGATTAAGAATATCTGCAGAAAGTAAATTACGTTCTTCCGACTTGCCCGATGGATCGCCAACCATACCGGTAGCACCGCCAACTAAAGCATAAGGTTTATGTCCGGCCTTTTGAAAATGAATCAGGGTCATAATTTGGGTAAGGTGACCAACATGCAACGAATCGGCAGTTGGGTCAAAACCAATATAACCGGCAATAACACCACTATTCAATTTTTCTTCGGTACCAGGCATAATATCATGCAGCATGCCGCGCCAACGCAATTCTTCTACAAAGTTCATTCTAGTTTAATATGATTACACAGATTAGTGGTGATTACACCGTTCTTCATTGATTCCACAAATGAAAAATGATTTAAACAGATTTCATAACGAGAATGCCAAAGATAATTATTTATGCTTAATTTGAGTTAGCTTGAAATAGGACGTAACAGCAAGAAATCGGTAAAAATTGATAGCAATCGTTGAAACCTTATTTTAAAATCTGTGTAATCTAATCAATGAACTTCCTCTCCCACTATTATTTCGACAAGGATTCAGTAAATGCTCATTTTGTTTTGGGATTGGTGCTACCTGACCTGACCAAAAACTTCAACAAAACCTGGAATATTCATCCACATAAATTCATTGGTCAACTTTCTACCAATGCTCAACTAATGGGAATATATGAGGGCTGGCAAAAACATTTACAGGTCGACAAATTGTTTCATTCTTCGGGTTTCTTTAAGCAGGAAACCGACAGACTCAAACAGCTAATTACCCCTCTATTGATCGGCACACCCGTTCGGCCATTTATACTGGCGCACATCGCACTTGAACTAATGCTTGATAGTTTACTTATTGAAAATAAGAAAGTTGACACGAACAATTTTTACTTACATCTGAGTGCAGTTGATCAAAATAAATTGCTTGAATACCTACGAATTACTGGCATAAACCAACCCGAAAACTTCCTGAATTTTTACAATAAGTTTGTTGAACACGCATACCTTCATTCGTATACAGATTACAATAAATTGGTTTATGCTTTAAATAGGATTTGTTACCGCGTTTGGGGCACAAATTTTTCTGAGGAAACTAAAACAGAACTTGAACAAGTGTTGCTCCAATACAAAACCGAACTAATTAGTAATTTCATGGACATTTTTGATGAAATAACACCCAAACTTTAAACTGCAATCCATATTTTCGCCGGCTATGCAACAACAAGAAGCTCAAAAATTAATTGCTGATTTAACAGCTGAACTCAATCAACATAATTACAACTATTACGTTCTTGCTCAACCCACTATATCTGATTACGATTTCGACCAAAAGCTTAAACAACTTGAAGCATTAGAAAAACAATTCCCTGAACTCCAGGACCCTGATTCTCCGTCTTTAAAAGTGGGTGGAGAAATTACCAAGTCATTTAAAACTGTAAAGCATAAATATCCCATGCTTTCATTAGGTAATACCTATTCAGAACAGGATTTAATTGATTTTGACAACCGTATCAGAAAAGCCATTGGAGATAACTTCGAGTACGTTTGTGAGTTGAAGTTTGATGGTTTATCGATGAGCTTAACTTATCAAAATGGTAAACTTGTTCAGGCTGTAACGCGTGGTGATGGATCAAAAGGAGATGACGTTACCACCAATGTTAAAACTATTAAAACTATTCCTCACCAATTAAAGGGGAATGGCTTTCCGGCTGAATTTGAGATCCGTGGCGAAGTATTTATGCATTTAAAAGCTTTTGAAAAATTAAATGCTGAACGCGAAGAAAATGGAGAACAACCCTTTGCCAATCCTCGTAATTTTGCTTCAGGCACCATCAAAATGCAGGATTCTGCAGAAGTTGCCAAACGCCCGCTCGATTGCTTCCTCTATTTCTTATATGTCGAAAATTCGCCTTATAAAACGCATTGGGAAAGTTTACAAGCCGTTAAACAATGGGGCTTTAAAGTTTCGGAACATTCGAAATTATGCAGCAATATTCAGGAAGTGCTCGACTTTATTCATTATTTCGAATCTGAACGTTTTAAGCTTTCTTTCGACATTGATGGAATTGTTATTAAAGTAAACAACTATGCACAACAGCAAGAGCTAGGTTTTACAGCTAAATCTCCACGATGGGCAATCTCTTATAAATACAAGGCTCAGGAAGTAGAAACCGAGTTAGTGGCTATTACCTACCAAGTTGGGCGGACCGGAGCTGTAACTCCTGTGGCTAACTTAAAACCAGTTCAATTGGCGGGAACCACGGTTAAAAGAGCAACACTGCACAATGCTAATGAAATTGAACGTTTAGATGTTCGTGAAGGCGATACAGTCTTGGTGGAAAAAGGCGGTGAAATTATCCCTAAAATCATCAAAGTTAATCTTGATAAACGTCCGGCAAACTCTCAGCCCACCATATTTACCAAAACCTGTCCTGAGTGTAATGCTGAATTGGAGAGAACCGAAGGCGAAGCCGCATGGTATTGTCCAAATGATACAGGTTGTCCACCTCAAATCATCGGCAAGATGCAGCACTTCACTGGCCGTAAAGCGATGAACATTGATAGTCTGGGCGATGAAACCATTGTTCAGTTATTTAATGCTGAGTTGCTTCATAATATTTCAGACATCTATGCTTTAAAAGATAAAAAAGCTGAACTGCTGAGTTTGGAGCGTATGGGCGAAAAGTCGGCAAATAACCTTATAGATGGAATTGAAGCCTCCAAACAAATGCCTTTTGAAAAGGTATTATTTGGATTAGGTATCCGATATGTGGGTGAAACGGTTGCCAAAAAACTGGCCCAGCATTTTAAAAACATTGACAACCTGATCGCTGCCTCCGCTGATGAATTAGTTGCCGTTAACGAAATTGGGATCCGTATTGCCGAAAGTGTATTAGCGTATTTTGCGGTTCCTGAGCATCGCTTACTTATTGAGCAGTTGAAAGCAGATGGATTACAGTTTGAAATTGAAGAAAAGGAAGTAGTAATGGCTAGTAATAAACTGGAAGGGAAAACATTTCTTATATCCGGAGTATTCGAAAACTTTAGCCGTGATGAACTAAAAGACCTTATCGAAGCTAATGGGGGGAAAATGCTAAGCAGTATTTCTGCAAAACTTAACTTTTTAGTGGCTGGTGACAATATGGGACCAGCTAAACTTCAAAAAGCAACTGATTTAAACGTCCCTATTATTTCTGATACTGACTTACTGGCAATGCTTAGTTAAACCAAAACAATGAAATCACAATTAACCAACTATATTTTAAAACGAGAAGCTGGTAAGATCATAACTCAGCTAGAGTTTAATGGACTTAAGGAGGTGGAATCCTTTCTGTTTATTTTTTGTGCCGAAAATATTGAGGATCTAAAAGAGGTGAAAGACCTTGCCTTAACACCTGATTTAAGGCAGAAAAAACTCACCTTTTGGGGGTTAATTAACGAGAAGGATCTACCTGAGTTCAGAACGGAAGCACGTGATTTTAACTTCATTACGAACAAAGATCTCAACTATCTGAAGATACCTAAAGAAGATAAAGTTAAAGAACTGCAAAAAGTTCAATTCGATGTATTAATTAATCTTTCACAAGAAATCAATTCCACCATATCTTATTTGGCACTAAAAGCCAATTCCAGATTTAAAATTTCAAAATACGAACAAAATCAAAGTTTTATTTACGATTTGATGATAGATTGTAAAAAAGACACAAGTATTGTTAATTTTACGGCCCAAGTATTACATTATCTTTCATTAATTAAAAAATGAGTACACAATTGAGAGGAACGGGTGTTGCATTGGTTACCCCTTTTAATCCGGATGGAAGTATTGACTTTCCGGGCCTAAAAAATCTTATTGAACATTTAATCACTGGTGGTGTTAACTATTTAGTGCCTATGGGTACCACCGGCGAAACTGCAACCTTATCAAAGGAAGAAAAGCAGAAGGTTTTTGATTTTGTACTCGAAATTACTAATAAGCGTGTTCCGTTAGTTGCGGGTATTGGAGGTAATAATACCGCAGCTGTTGTTGATCAGGTAAAAAACTTTAAATCAGAAGGGTTCTCAGCGATTTTATCGGTGAGCCCATATTATAATAAGCCAGCTCAGGAAGGAATCTACCAGCACTATAAACAAGTGGCTGAAAACTCAAAACTTCCTATTCTTTTGTACAATGTTCCTGGACGCACAGGTTCAAACATGACAGCCCAAACCACTTTGCGTTTGGCTGAGTTAAATAATGTAATTGGTATAAAAGAAGCTTCTGGAAATTTTGAACAATTCATGGAAATCTTAAAATACAAACCAAAAGATTTTCTGTTTATATCGGGTGATGATGCGGTTGCGTTACCAATGATTGCTTTAGGGGCTGACGGAGTGATCTCTGTTGTAGGAAACGCATTCCCTAAAGATTTTTCAACCATGATCAGAAAATGTTTGGAGGGGAAATTTGAAGAAGCTCGTCCATTACATTACAAACTAACAGATATTATAAACATGCTGTTTGCAGAAGGAAGCCCGGCAGGGGTTAAAACCTTTTTGAACCAGTTAGGTATTTGTGGATCTGCTGTTCGTTTGCCATTGGTTGATGTTAGCGATGGATTAAAAGCTAAAATTGTAAAAGCAGCTCAAAACTATTAATCTGTTTTAACCTTATAAAAAAAGTCCAGTTCAAATCAATTGAACTGGACTTTTCTTTTTCTTCAAGGTTTTCACAGTTGAAGACTAAGCTTCAGCCTTGTTTTTGGTTTCTTGAATTTCCATACGAATTTCCTGTGCCAGATTTTTTAAATCTTGCATTCCTTTACGTACGCGAGTACCGGCAGCATTGTTACCTTTGTTGTAAAACTTATCTGCATCACCTTCTAACGAGGCCAACAAAGCTTTGAATTCATTAAATTTTTTCATTTTTAGATACTCCTTTAAATGTTTGGTAAATACTGATTAGGTTATTTTCAAAGCTAATGTAATAGCTTTTAATACAGAATGCAAACTTTACAAGTATAAAAAAGGGCCTTTAAACGTGTTTTTATCCACATTTCCACCATTTTCAGATCCAAAAAATCAAGAATAGTTAGATGAAATTTAGGTTTATCATTTATTAACATGCATAAATAAAGCTATATAACACATTGAATATTAATTATTTATATTATTTTATTAATAGTAAAAAAATATGCTGATTTTATATTATTTTATAATCTTTAATTAAATAAAGAGTATTGATTTTTCAGTAAAAAAAAACATTTTAATGGCTATTTAAATCTGATATTGGTCAGCTAATACAAACACTTTCTTATTAAATTTGTACTTAATAAACATGCAAGTTCTAATATGGCTAACAATGTAAATAAAGCGGATATCAGTACCTTTGATGACATTCAATTGTTAGTCAACAGTTTCTACAACAATATTCGAGAAGACAAATTATTAGGGCCAATATTTAATGCCGTTATTAAAGATAAGTGGGATGTACATTTGGAAAAAATGTACAAGTTTTGGAATACAGTTCTATTTTCGGAACCCGGCTACACCGGAAGTCCCTTTCCTCCACATGCTAAGCTTCCCATTGAAAAATCTCATTTCGAACATTGGATTGAGCTATTTAATAAAACGGTGAATGAACATTTTGAAGGTGAAAAAGCAAATGAGGCTATTTGGAGAGCTGAGCGCATGGCCGAAATGTTTAATTTTAAAATTGAACATATGCGAACCAATGGTAACCTATCTATAATTTAAATGAGCAAGTTAAAACATTCACTTCCTATTGTAATTACATTTTTATGGCTGGGCTTTATTTGTTCTATAAGTTTTATGGAAGCCCCGATAAAATTTACCGCACCTCATTTAACGCTGGAAGTCGGCGTAGAAGTTGGCCGGGTGGTATTTAAAGCCTTAAATCGAATTGAAATTATTTTTTGCTTATGCTCAATAGGCCTGGTGTTTATAAACTCCTTCCATCGTACAATCATTATCTTTCTCTGTTTATTGGCCATTATTCTTGGGGCTCAAACTTTCTGGCTATTACCAGCTTTACACGAGCGAATTCAATTGATAATTGAGGGTCAAATTCCACCGGCTTCTTATTTACACAAACTTTATATTGTATTGGATAGCGTTAAAGCAGTTTGCTTAGTTCTTTTAGGGATATCACAATTCGGCTATTTCAGAGAAAAGTGCCTAGAGCGTTTTTTTATTGAGAATAAAACGAATTAACATTACATATCAGCTCTTTTTTACAATCTCACTTCATTTTCATGAATAATTCAATAAAATATACATGAAGATTGTATATACAGCTGAAAATAATTTAGAAAAGTGAAATAAATAAAGAAAGCCGGGATTATAATCTATAAAGCGCTTATAGATTAATATTCCGGCCTTCGGATTTCAGAGGTAGATTGCTATTGTTTTTGCTTTCCGATTCAAAAGTAATAACCCTAATTGTATTTACCTAACGTATAACTACGCAAGTAATTAAAACTGACAAATTTGTCAGCAAAAAAGCCCCCAAATATTGGAGGCTTTTTCAAAATGAAAAAAGTTAAGCATTAAATTCTTGATAGAAGGCATTTGTGAGATCGAGAGCAGATTTGAACTACTGTACAGCGTCTTGCGGACACTTGCCTAACCACTCGGCCACCCGATCTTTTTTTAAATACGAAAGCTTGAGATCGAGAGCAGATTTGAACTACTGTAGAGCGTCTTGCGGACACTTGCCTAACCACTCGGCCACCCGATCTGTTTTTTTAAGGTGAAAGTTGGAGATCGAGAGCAGATTTGAACTACTGTACAGCGTCTTGCGGACACTTGCCTAACCGCTCGGCCACCCGATCTTGTACTCTTCAATAGTCAACTTTCAAACCAAAAAGCAACATTATCATATCTATTCCTCTATTTTCGCTTAAAATTTATTCATAAAACAAATAATTAACTAAAAGTTACTTTTAAGAAATCGTATTTCATTTCATTTAATTTTATATAATTTCTATAGACTAAATAGAATGTCGAGGTTTCAATACATTACCTATAACATTTTGATACACTGCTATTTTTGAGCTTTATTTAAGGCGAAAAACTTTGAAGGGAGGCTAACGGCTATTGCGCGGAAAGAAAAAATCCCATAAGCTATTGGCTTATGGGATCTATATTTTTGGTTAAATATTATTAGCGGGGAGCAGCAAACTCTTCTGTCTCTTTGTATGCACCTTCCTGTAATTTAACTTTAACTTCACTAAAGGCCGATAGCGTACGCTTAACGTCTTCAAGGCTGTGAGCTGCAGTTGGAATTAAACGTAACATCAATAAACCTTTCGGAATAACCGGATAAGTAACGATTGAGCAGAAAATACTGTAATTCTCGCGGAGATCAACAATTAAGTTAGTTGCCTCGGTTAATGAACCATGCATAAATACAGGTGTTACCGGGCTGTTGGTTTTTCCAATGTCGAAACCTAACTCTTTTAAACCACCTTGTAATGCATTAACAATTTCCCAAAGCTTAGCTTTTAGCTGAGGATTGGTTTTTAATAACTCAAGGCGTTTGCGCAAACCAACGATCATTGGCATTGGGATAGACTTGGCAAAAGTTTGAGAACGCATGTTATAGCGCAAGAACTCAACAACCTGCTCACTGCTGGCAACAAAACCACCAATACCAGCCATTGATTTTGCAAAAGTGCCGAAGTAAACATCAATGCCTTCAACGCAGTTTTGCTCCTCGTGTGTACCGGCGCCTGTTTTCCCCATTGTTCCAAAACCATGGGCATCATCAACCAATAAGCGGAAATTATATTTTTTCTTTAATTCAACGATACCTTTTAAGTCACCCTGCACACCTGACATTCCAAATACACCTTCGGTGATCACTAAAATAGCTCCTGGAGTACCTTCTACCAATTTTTCAGCACGCTGCAATTGTTTTTCAAGGCTTTCCATATCGTTATGCGTATAAACATAGCGTTTGCCCTGGTGTAAACGAAGACCGTCTATAATACATGCATGAGATTCGGCATCATAAACAATTACATCATGACGATCAACCAAACTGTCAATGATAGACACCATTCCCTGGTAGCCATAGTTTAACAGGAAAGCATCTTCAAAACCAACAAAATCGGCCAGTTCTTTTTCTAAGGCTTCGTGATTGTTAGAGTTACCCGACATCATTCTGGCACCCATAGGTGAGGCTAAACCATATTGAGCAGCACCTTCAGCATCAGCTTTACGAACTTCCGGATGGTTAGCTAAACCTAAGTAGTTGTTCAAACTCCAAACAAGATGTTCCTTACCACGAAACATCATATGAGGGCCAATTTCACCTTCCAATTTAGGAAATGCGAAATATCCATGGGCCCATTTTGAATGTTGCCCGATAGGACCTCTTTTCTCCTTAATCTTCTCAAAAATATCCAATGCTTTAAATTTTAGTTGTTAAACCATGAAAAGGCTGCAAAAATATAAGATAATTGCAGATTTATCAACCTGGTTAAATAATAATGGTTTGATTATAATTTATTTACTTGAAGTAATCTGAGCGCGAAAGTTATAAAAAATCCCGGTAAAACCGGGATTCTTATTTTCACAATGTGTTGATTAATCTACGTTGTCGTGCAAAAAGGAATTATTTGGTCTTATTTCCGTTCCATCATTATCATTCGACAAGGTAAATCGCGAAATATGCTGTTCTGAGGAATGTGGTGTTTCTTTTAACTTCATATTCTTGCGAACATAAGCAGGAACATTCTCCAATTCATTCAATCCATTATTACTGTTAAGCTTAATGCTAAAGTTTTTCAGCTTCATGATCCGGTCACGAGATTGCTGCAAACTTCTTTTCATCATTTCTTCTTCAGAAAGTTCCTCTTCTAAATTTTGCGGCAATATATTCTCCGGTTCAGGCTGTACTGGAGCTATTTCTACTTTAGTTTCTTCTTTGATCTTGTTGCTAACCGTAAATTCAAATGTGTTATTTGAAACCTGGGCATCATTAGACTCCACTCCAAATAAATCAAACATAGATACCTGACGCAAAGCCGGGGCGGCTGATGGCTGCTGTATATTTATTTGGGTTGGCTGCGATGGCATCTGCGGATTTTCTACAACTTTCATCGAAGGCTCTAAAGACCTGTTCTTTAAGGTATTTACAAGTGTTTCAGCCTCTTTAATAGGATCGTCATTTAAGTTGATCACAATGCGCTCTGGTTCTTGTGGAACTACCGGCTGCTCAGCAATTTGCTTTTCTACTATAAACTCTTCCCTTTGCGAACGAGTATTGAAACCTGTTGCAATAAGCGTAACCGAAATTGCATCACCTAATGACTCGTCATTACAATTACCCCAAATGATATCGGCAGTGGCGCCAGCTTTGGATTGAATATAATCAGTGATTTCCGATACTTCATCCATTAACACCTCTTTATTGCCAGAAGTAATATTTAAAAGAATGTAACGGGCTCCTTCGATCTCATTATCATTCAATAATGGTGAAGCCATAGCTCCTTCAACTGCTTTACGTGCACGATTTTCTCCTTCAGCAGAGCAAGAACCCATAATCGCAACACCACTATCTTTCATTACTGTTTTAACATCTTCAAAGTCGACGTTGATATAACCGGGAACAGTAATAATTTCGGCAATACCTTTTGAAGCAGTTGTTAATACATTATCAGCTTGTGCAAAAGCACTTTTCAACTCAAGGTTACCACACATTTGGCGCACCTTTTCATTAGAAATAACCAGTAGTGTATCAACGTTCTTCTTAAGTTCTTCCAAACCCTGATCAGCCTGAACCTTACGGCGAGGGCCTTCAAATTTAAAAGGTGTAGTAACGATACCTACAGTAAGAATACCCATGTCCTTTGCTGCTTTTGCAATAATAGGACTAGCTCCTGTACCTGTACCACCACCCATTCCGGCAGTAATAAACACCATTTTGGTATTGGCTCCCAGCATTTCGCGCAGTTGCTCTACGTTTTCAATGGCTGAGTTGCGGCCAACTTCAGGTATTGAGCCTGCTCCACGACCTTCGGTTAAGCTAGCTCCCAACTGTACTTTGTTAGGAATTGGACTTAGCTCGAGTGCCTGAGCATCGGTATTACAGATAATGAAGTCAACTCCCTTTATACCCTGACGGTACATGTGATTGACTGCGTTTCCACCTCCACCTCCAACACCGATTACTTTGATAATCGATGATTTTTCTTTATACATTTCGAATTCCATTATCCAGATGTTTAAGCGACGTAAATTGTTGAATTCTCATTTAACATGTAATAATAGCGATTTAAATGCCTTTTTGGGCCTATGAAACCTCCCAATGTGGAAAAACCCGCCCATTGTTGATAATTATTGACATTTTATTAACCGCCCTTTATCGTATAAGTATTTTCTTAATTCGATTTCGTTTTTATTTCAAATAGTCTTTATCATCAATATCCTCGCGGATAAACTCTTTTATCGGGTCAATAAACTTCTTTAACCACTGTTTTCGGTCGGCCTGAGGCTGACGTACCTGTGTATCGGAAGCTGGCAAATGTTCATTTTTCATCCTGTCTTCTTCAATTGCCTGCAGCCCTTTAATAACCAAACCAATACCTGTTGCATACATTGGACTTACAATTTCAGCATGATTTGATTTAGCGATATGCTCATTTGGATAACCGATGCGCGCGTCTAAACCGGTAATATATTCAACTAATTGAGGCAAATGTTTCAATTGCGAACCTCCTCCTGTTAACACAATACCTGCAATCAATTTTTTCTCGTAACCCGAACATTGGATCTCATAGTATACATGCTCAATAATCTCTTCCATACGAGCCTGGATAATATAAGCCAGGTTTTTTACCGACACTTCTTTAGGCTGACGACCTTTTACCGGACTAGGGATAGAAATGATCTCATTTTCGGCATTTTCATCAGCCAATGCTGAACCAAAGCGGGTTTTTAAAACTTCCGCTTGTGCCTTTAAAATTGACAAGCCTTCCACCATGTCCTCAGTAACAATATTTCCACCTAAAGGAATTACGGCTGTGTGTCTAATTATACCACGATAGAAAATAGCCACATCAGTTGTTCCACCTCCTATATCAACCAAAACAACGCCAGCCTCTTTTTCTTCCGGACTTAATACTGCCTCGGCAGAAGCTAAAGGTTCAAGAATAATGTCATCATAACCTAATGAAGCTTTGGTTGCACATTTTATAATGTTTTGAACCGAAGTAACCTGGCCGGTAATGATATGGAAGTTTGCTTCCATGCGCACACCTGACATCCCCACCGGATCAACAATTCCCGGCTCATTATCAATCACATATTCCTGTGGAAGAACGTGAATGATCTTCTCTCCTGGGTTCATGGCAAGCTTATGCATATCAGAGATCAGTTTATCCACATCTGAATGACTAATCTCTTCATTTGTATTGTTACGTGTAAGCATACCACGGTGCTGATGACTTTTAATATGCTGCCCGGCAATACCAATGTTTACCACACGTATCTCCACATTCGACTTTAATTCGGCCATTTCAACGGCCTCTCGAATGCCACGTACGGTTTTTTCGATATTGGTAACCGTCCCACGACTAACGCCAGGAGAATCGGCTTTGCCCATACCTAACACCTCAATCTTTCCATGCTCGGTTCTGCGTCCAACAATTACGCAGATCTTTGTAGTACCTATGTCTAATCCAACAACTATATCTGATTGTTCCATAACTAATTAATTCTTGTGCTGTCTGTTTTTACTGTATCGGTTGATGTTACTTGTTCCTTAATCAAGGTATCGCGTATACCAATCACCTGATTTTGGTATTTTATATTGATGACCTTATAATGCTCCCAGCCAACACGAGGAAGCGCTTTCTTATAAAACATCATTAAATTATTCATTCTGATTTCAAGATCTTCCGTATTTCCCACTAAGATCTTCTGCTCTCCTACACGTGGAATAAGCACTAATTCAGCATTTTCATTAACATAGGCCTGAATTATTTGCGCTTTCCAAAACTCATTCTTATCATTTTCGATAAACCGGGCCACTTCATAAATAGCTTTTGCCGAAGCAGTTTTCAACGTATCATTATAAGCGGGCTGTTCATCAATATTGCCATTTGCAACTAAAACTCTTGGTGAAAAATTAGTAGAAAGCGGCATTTTACGCCCATTCTTATCAATATAAAAACTCTGGTAATTTTTATTGATCACCCTAACCACTGGCTCACGCTGGGTAACATTTACCCGAACCATACCATCCAGATCGATAAAGATATCTGCACGATCAACATAAGGATTCATTTTAACTGCCTTTTCAATTTGCTCCACCGGTATTTGATCCAATGGTTTTGAAACGAACTGGGGTAATACCCTATTCATTAAAGCAAGTATATCTCCCTTTTCAACCAAAAAGTTTTTTCCTTCAATATTGATCTTAACACCTTTACAAACCGTTGTATCCTGGCGCTTGGAAACAAAACTCAAGAGCACAACCAATCCCGCCAGGCTCACAGTCCAGGCAGATAAGGCGAATACTCGTTTCCAATTGATATTTTTCATACCCCAAACCCCTAAAGGGGCTTTTGTTTTTTGTTATAATTAGTAAAAATGTCTCTTCTCAGATCTTTCGTTGTGCAAAGTCAATAGACCACAGTCGATGGACCATGGTTTCTTATATATTTTTACACCCCATGGACTATTGACCATGGACTATCAGTTCCTAACTCAGTTTCAGCTTTAATGGCTCTACCAGCGTATCAATATCGCCGGCTCCAACAGTTACTAAAACTTCAATATCTTCCTTATTAATTAAATCAACCAAATTGGTTTTTGAACACAAATGTTTGTTGTTGATAGTCACCATATCAAGAACCATTTGTGAGTTTACCCCTTCAATTGGCAGCTCACGTGCCGGATAAATTTCCAAAAGGAACAATTCATCAGCTTTACTTAAGCTAGCGGCAAATTCAGAAGCAAAATCACGTGTACGTGTAAACAAATGCGGTTGAAAAGCCACAGTGAGCTTTTTGCCAGGATACAACTGACGAACAGAATTTAAGCAAGCATTCAATTCTTCAGGGTGATGTGCATAGTCATCAATATAAACCAGGTTCTCAGATTTGACAATGTATTCAAACCTTCTTTTTACACCCCTGAATGAAGCTAATGCCTTACGAATCTTATCATCATCAATCTTTAGTTCCAGGGCAACTCTTACTGCAACTACTGAATTCTCCACATTATGCAATCCAGGAAGTCCCAAACTTAAATCTTTTATGATCTTATCAGCAGAAACGTAATCGTAATAATAATTGCCGTTTTCTATACGAATGTTCTCTGCACGAACGTCTGCGTCAGATGAATTGACCGTATATGAAACTCCTTTACGCTGAAGTGGCAACTCTTTTTTATGGATCAGCAAACCATTTTCGCTTAATTGTGAAGCAAATAGATTAAAGGATTCATGCAAATGAGATGCATCGCCATAAATATCCAAATGATCAGCATCCATTGAGGTAATAACCGCAATATCAGGATGCAGGGTAAGGAAGGAACGGTCAAACTCATCCGCCTCCACGACCATCACATTATTCTCACCTAATAAAAGGTTAGTATTATAATTAGAGCTGATTCCACCTAAAAAAGCCGAACAATCATAACCTGTATCTTTTAATACATGAGCAATAATTGTTGAAGTGGTTGTTTTGCCATGTGTTCCGGCCACTGCAATGCAAAAGCTGCCTTGACTAATTATTCCCAAAACCTGTGAACGCTTTTTAAGATCGTAGCCCACATTTTTAAAATGATTAAGAATTGGGCTGTCTTTAGGAATTGCCGGGGTATAGATGATCAGTATATCTTCAGAAACAGCGTTTTCGTTAAATGGGGCCGTAATATTATTAACCTCATCGATATAAGTAACCGGAATGCCCTCACTCACTAATTCTTTGGTCAATGGGGTTTCTGTACGGTCATAGCCAGCAACTGTGCAACCGCGGTGCTTAAACCAACGTGCCAATCCACTCATGCCAATTCCGCCAATTCCAATCAAATAAACTTTACTAATCGACTCCAGTTTCATTCTTATTTGAGATTTGAGATTTGAGAGGTCAGACTTGAGAATTAATATCTCTTGATCCAACGAAAACTCATTTCTTTATTTTTCTAACCTGAGATTTAGATCCGGAATTTTGCATAATTCTCTTATCTAATCTCTCCTACCTTGTATCTACTTAACTAATTTTAATATCTCTTTTGCTATTACATCAGCTGAGTTTTTCAAGCCTAGTGTAGCAATATTAGCTGCCAGTTTTTGTTTCTTTTCTTCATTGTTGATCAGGCGAATAGCAACATCAACCAACTCTGTTTTTGCCACATCGTCTTTAACCAATATTGCAGCTTGCTTACTCACCAATGCCATGGCATTTTTAGTTTGATGATCTTCAGCAACATTTGGTGAAGGCACTAACACGGCTGGTTTTTTAACCAAACACAGCTCTGAAATGGTACTCGCTCCGGCTCTTGCCACAATCACATCGGCAAGGGCATAAGCTAAATCTACCCTCGAAACGAACTCCATCAACTTTACATTTGGAAATTCAGCTTCCTTAAACTGTTGTTTAAGCGTATTGTAATAAAACTTACCACACTGCCAAATCAACTGAATCTCCTCGTTTCTGAACGATTCAAGATGATTCAAAATACTTTCGTTCAGTGTGCGAGCACCTAAACTACCGCCAGTTAAGAAGATCGTTTTCTTTTGGGCCGATAGACCAAAAAAATCAGCAGCTTCTTCTTTCTTCCCTTCTATTTCCAAAATATCCTGACGAACAGGATTACCGGTTAACATTAATTTATCGGCTGGAAAAAACTGTTCCATGCCCTGATAAGCAACACATATTTTTGAAGCTCTCTTTGCCAACAGTTTATTGGTAATTCCAGGGTACGAATTCTGTTCCTGCAGCACCGTAGGAACATCTTTACGACTTGCCGCATATAATAATGGACCCGAAGCATAACCTCCAACACCAACAGCCACATCGGGTTTAAACTCATTAACGATGCTAAATGACTTTGCTAACGATTTGATCAATCGAACAGGAAACATCAGGTTATCAATTGTAAGCTTACGTTGTAAACCGCGAATATCAAGACCAATAATTTTGTATCCCGCAGCTGGCACCCGATCCATTTCAATCTTACCCAAAGCACCCACAAATAGTATATCAATTGTAGGTTCGATTCGCTTCAATGCATCAGCAATAGCCAATGCCGGAAACAAATGACCTCCTGTTCCTCCACCACTAATTACTATTTTATGTTGTTTGTTGTTCATTCGTTAAACTTCTTTTTCACTGTACATTTATGCCATCACAACATTTGATGGAGCAGTAGATTCTTTCTTTTCCGCCTTTTCGGCCTCTTCCAAATCGCGACTAATACTCAGAATAATTCCAAAGGCCGCGCTTGTAAATAAAATTGAAGTTCCACCCATACTTACTAAAGGTAGGGCAACCCCCGTTACCGGAAATAAATTGGTAGCAACCGCCATATTTGCAAACGCTTGTATAACCAAGCTAAAGCTTAATGCTGCCGCCAACAAAGCCCCAAAGGCCTTAGGACTTCGGGTTACTATTTTTACACATCGATATAGAAATATTAGATACAAGGCCAGAATAACCAAGCCTCCAACCATTCCGTATTCTTCAATAATAATAGCATAAACAAAGTCGGCATAGGGTGATGGCAAAAAGTTACGTTGGGTACTATTTCCCGGCCCTTTACCAAGAAAACCACCGGTAGCAATGGCGATTTTAGCCTGATCACTTTGGTAGTTCTTATCAGAATGCACCATTTCGGGATGCAAGAATGCCTCGACCCGGGCTTTGTAAACACCACGGCGAGGTCCAAAGAAAACTACAAAAGCCACCAAAACCGCACCCGCAATACCCACAATGGCCATTTGTGTAAAACTCACGCGACCGATCAACAATAACAGCATGCTGGTTCCAAAAACCATTAAGGCCGTTGAAAGGTTGGCAGGAGCTATTAATCCACAAACACCTATAACCGCTATAAAAATCGGAAGAAATCCTTCCTTAAAATCCTTGATCTTCTCCTGGCGCTTTGTTATAGCGCGAGCCAAATACATGAACAAGGCCAGTTTGGCCAAATCGGAAGACTGGAATGTTTGGTTGATAATTGGCAAAGTAACCCAACGGCTGGCATTATTAATACTGCTACCAAAAAACAAGGTATAAAGCAGCAAAGGAATAGATAGCCAAAGAAGTAATTGAGCAATACGAGAATAGTAGCGATGATCAAGCAAATGAGCGAAATACATGATGGCCAAACCGGCCACGATCATGGTTCCGTGCTTAATTAAGAAATGAAAGGGATTGACATCGCTTTTGTAAGCCAATGTACCCGTAGAACTGTACACGGCCAACACCGATATCATCGATAAAGCAAACACCACCAGCCAAATCCACCTGTCGCCCCGCGTTTGTCGTAAAATCCAGTTCATGTATTCCTGTTCTCTTTTTGGTTGTATATAAACAGGCTCGGTTTTAATGTTGAGCCTTAAAATGTCAAATTATATCGTTGTTCATGAATAAAATCTATCAACATTTCCACATTGAGAGCGGAAGTTTCTAGAGTTCCTTCACTGTAGCTTTAAACTGATCGCCGCGATCTTCGTAGCTTTTGAATAAATCAAAGCTGGCGCAAGCTGGAGAAAGCAATACAGTTTCGCCTTTAGCAGCTAAATGATAGGCCACATTCACCGCTTCCTTAGCCGATGCTGTATTCACAATAATTTCCACCTTATCCTCAAATGCATCGTGGATTTTTTTATTGTCTTTGCCAAGGCAAACTATGGCTTTCACTTTATCTTTAACCAAGTCGAAAAGCATTGAATAATCATTGCCCTTATCAACGCCACCGGCAATCCAAACTACTTTAGTGTTCATGCTTTCGAGCGCAAACCAAACCGAATTAACATTAGTGGCTTTTGAATCATTTATAAATTCAATGCCTTGAATTTTAGCAACATGCTCTAATCGGTGAGGAACATTTTGAAAATCACCCAAACTCTCACGCAAACTATCGCTGCGGATTTCGAGTAATTTCGCTGCAATTCCTGCCGCCATAGAGTTGTTTACATTGTGCCTTCCCTGCAATGCTAATTCTGAGATGTTCATGCTAAATTGTTTTTTATCGGTTTGAATATTTATAGTATCGTTTGATGCATAAGCTCCCTCTTCTACCTTTTGATCAAGAGAGAATGGAAATAATCGAGCTGAAAAAGTACGATCAGCCATTACTTTCATTATTTCTTCATCGTCAAGGCAATAGATAAGTGCGTCTGCAGATGTTTGATTTTGAGTGATGCGGAATTTTGAATCCACATAATTCTGCATTTTATAATCGTATCGATCCAAATGATCAGGGGTGATATTAAGCAACAAGGCAATATCAGCCTTGAACTCATACATGTTATCAAGCTGAAAACTGCTTAGTTCTAACACAATATGATCGAAGTTTTCTTCAGCCACCTGGCGTGCAAAACTCTGACCCACATTACCTGCCAATCCCACATTAAAACCAGCTTTTTTTAAGATATGGTAAATAAGCATGGTTGTAGTGGTTTTACCATTACTACCTGTAATACAGATGGTTTTCGCATTGGTATAGCGACCGGCAAATTCGATTTCCGAGATGATCCGAATCCCCTTTTCAATGATTCTTTTAATGATAGGAGCCTTATCAGGAATACCGGGGCTTTTGATCACTTCATCAGCCGAAAGGATTTCCTCCTCCGTATGCTGCAATTCTTCAAATCGAATACCACGTGCTGTAAGCTGATTTTTATACTTATCGGCGATGGCTCCAAAATCAGAAACGAACACTTCAAAACCCTGTTTCAGCGCTAATACAGCACTGCCCACCCCGCTTTCACCGGCACCAAGAATCACTATTTTCTTTTGTTGGGCCATGATTAACGCAGTTTAAGAGTTACGATGGAAACGATTGCCAGAATAATACCTATGATCCAAAAACGGGTTACGATCTTAGATTCATGATAACCCTTTTTCTGAAAATGATGGTGTAAAGGAGACATTAAAAAGATGCGTCGACCTTCCCCAAATTTTTTCTTGGTGTATTTGAAATAAGAAACCTGCATGATCACCGATAGGTTTTCTACCAGGAAAATGCCGCATAAAACAGGGATCAATAATTCTTTACGGATAATTATAGCAAATGTGGCAATGATGCCACCCAGTGCCAAGCTGCCTGTATCACCCATGAATACTTGGGCAGGAAAAGCGTTATACCACAAAAATCCAATACATGAACCAATAAACGCACCTGCAAATACCATCAATTCTCCTGAGTCAGGGATGTACATGATGTTAAGGTAATCGGCAAAAATTAAGTTACCCGACAAGTAAGCCAGTATCCCTAAAGCCACCCCAATAATAGCCGAAGTTCCGGTGGCCAGGCCATCAATTCCATCGGTTATATTTGCCCCGTTCGAAACTGCCGTAATGATGATTATTACCGCCAGAATGAAAATAATAGGTGTATATTTCTCATAATCAGGCAAGAATTTCAAAACCTTTGCGTAATCAAATTCATTATTTTTATAAAAAGGGACATTGGTTTTGGTTGATTTTGTATTAGGACCAAAATGGCTTGAGCTAATGGCTTTGGCATCATAGCTTTTAACTTGTGTAGCCTGAATTTGATGAGCAGGAAGTTTTTCACGGATAACTACATCCTTGTGATAGTACATCGTTACTCCAACAATTAACCCGATAATTACCTGACCTAAAATTTTAAAACGACCAGCTAAACCTTCTTTATCCTTTTTGAAAACCTTGATATAATCATCCAAAAAACCGATTCCTCCCATCCAAACGGTGGTAATGATCATCAGGATCACATATATATTATTCAGTTTAGCGAATAATAAAGTAGGAATAAGTATACCGCCTAAGATGATAAGACCTCCCATGGTTGGGGTGCCTTGCTTTTCTTTTTGTCCGGCTAAACCCAAATCACGAACTGTTTCTCCCACCTGTAACCTTAACAATAAATTGATCAGTCGACGTCCATAAACTGTGGTAAAAATTAAAGAAACAATTACCGACATGGCCGTACGGAAAGAAATGTATTGAAACACTCCTGCTCCAGGGAAATCATATTGTTTATCTAGCCAAGTGAACAAATAGTATAGCATCCTATTATAATTTGTGAATTTGATAATTTGGCAATTTGATAATTAGCCCTTTTTTGATGAACTAATTATTTTGCTCAGTATTTTTATAACTTCTTCTAACTTATTTATCAATTTATCGCACCTTGGATAGCTAGAACTCTCTGTACATAGTTTCAACCAGTACTCCGTTTCATCCGCTTCCTTTGCTGCTACCTTCATTTTGTGAATAAAATCAGCTTTACTTTCGGCATTCTGGGCCTCCCAAACATTTGCTCCAATGCTTGTTCCCGATCGAAACAACTGATTTGCCATGTTAAACTTTTTTAAGAGTTCCAATTGTTCTGTATACTCAATAATTTCAAGAGAGTATTTAAAAGTCATTGTTACAATTAAATTATCCTTATCGTTCCTCATGGCTCATTCTCAAATTTTCAAATTCTAAAATTTTCAAATTGAGATAATATTTCTTCTTTATCATCAAAATGATGTTTTACACCATTGATTTCCTGGTATTTTTCATGGCCCTTACCGGCTAATAAGATGATATCACCAGGTTGCGCCAGCATAATGGCCGTTTTAATTGCTTCACGACGATCAGTAATCGAAACGGTAGAACCTTTTTTCGTAATCGGAACTCCAGCTTCCATTTCTTTAATAATCAACTGAGGATCTTCAGTGCGAGGATTATCAGAGGTAAGAATTACTTTATCGCTTAATTCGCAGGCTACTTTTGCCATTTCCGGGCGCTTGGTTTTATCACGATCACCACCACAACCAATTACCGTAATAATTTTTTCTGAAGGGCGACGAATTTCGCGGATCGTTTCCAAGACATTTTCAACCGCATCAGGAGTATGAGCATAGTCAACAATACCTACTACTTTATTCGGTGCCACTATATAATCAAAACGTCCTTCGGCTCCTGTTAGATTACTCAGTACACTTAAGACCTCTAGCTTGTCCTGCCCCAACAAAATTGCGGAAGCGTAAACAGCCAATAAATTATAAGCATTGAATTTACCCACCATTTTAAACCAGGCCTCCACACCGTCAATGTGCAAAAGCATACCGGTAAAATGATCCTCTAATAGTTTGGCTCTGAAATCGGCCATGCTTTGTAAGCTGTAGGTTTTTCTACTAGCCTTTGTATTTTGAAGCATTACCATTCCCCGCTTATCGTCAACATTACTTAATGCAAAAGCACCGGCAGGCAAGTGATCGAAGAAAGCCTTTTTAACCTTTAAGTATTCGTCAAAGGTTTTATGAAAATCGAGGTGGTCATGAGTAATATTGGTGAACATTCCACCGGCAAACTCCAGCCCTTCTATGCGTTTTTGGGCAACGGCGTGAGAACTAACTTCCATGAACACATATTCGCAACCAAAATCAACCATTTGAGCCAATAACTCATTTAAGGCAATGGCATCAGGCGTGGTATGTGTTGAAGGAATTATTTTGTCCTCAATTTGATTCTGAACTGTTGACAGCAACCCGCATTTATAACCCAATCCTCTAAATAAATTGAAAAGCAAGGTAGCGCAAGTGGTCTTACCATTTGTGCCGGTTACTCCTACCAGTTTTAATTTTGAAGAAGGTTGATTATAGAATGAAGTTCCTAGCCAACCTAAGGCGGCGTGACTGTCATTAACTTTAATATAGGTTACATTAGGCTGAATATCTGCTGGAAACTCTTCGCATAGAATTGCAGTTGCTCCTTTTTCTATCGACTGTAGAATAAACTTATGTCCATCAACAGCGGTACCTTTAACAGCAACAAACAAACAATCTTTACCCACAGCCCTTGAGTCAAATGTGATAGAAGCCACCGGAATATTCAGCGAACCTTTAACATCAAGCACAGAAATGTTTTCTAAAATATTGCTTAGCTGTTTCATTTTACCTTAATTCTAATCCTATCGTTCTACCCTTAACTATTGGTGTACCCGCAGTCATTGATTGCCCTACAACTTTACCGCAACCTCTTGCAACTGTCCTTAAACCGGCATTTTCTAATATGTAAATAGCATCCTTCAGGCCCATACCCACTACATTCGGCACAGCTTTCTCTGATACATTCTTTTCATTCACTTCTACCGAATTATCATGCTGTGCAGTTTGTACCCAGTTCCCTTTCGTGTTCTCACTATAAGACACATTAAGTTTATTGTAGATAAATTCTGTTTCTGTTCTATAACCGGCTTTTGCCAAAGGCACTTCCCTGACATTTAAAACATATTGTTTTTCTACTCCCGGATGAATTTCCAATTGAGTAGCATACACCTTATCTGCCACTTCCTTAAATACCGGAGCAGCCACTGCACCTCCATAATATAACTGATTGGTAGGTTCATTGATTACCACAATCATGGAGTACTTAGGATTATTAGCCGGAAAATATCCGCAGAAAGAAGCCTGATAACGTTTTACTCTATAACCCAATTTCCCATCCGCTATTTGAGCAGTACCTGTTTTACCGGCAATAGGAAATACTGAAGTATTCAACACTTTACCTGAGCCATTTTGAACTACTGCTTCTAACAACTCATGCGCTTTTTGTATGGTTGATTCTGAAGCTATTCTTTCTACCAACACTTTGGTATCAAACTTTTCGATGGTTTTACCCAGGTACTTGATCTCCTTAACAAACTTAGGCGCCACCATGGTGCCATTGTTGGCAACAGCATTGTATAAAGTAAGTGTTTGAAGCGGAGTAATGGTTTGCTCATACCCTATGGATAGCCATGGCAGCGTTGTTCCTGACCACCCCTTATCTCCCGGATGCTTAAACATTGGACGAGCCTCTCCCGGAATCTGAATACCCATACGATGGCCTAAGCCCAATCGTTCCAAGCCTTCAACAAATTTCTCTGGATTATTTTTATAAGCCCTGGTAATAGCCAATGAAGTTCCAACGTTTGAGGATTGCTCAAAAACATTTTTCATGGTCACTCGCTTGTCCTTGATCAGGTGCGAGTCTTTCATGATCCTGTTTCGGTAAACACAATAGCCCTTGCTTACATCAATGGTATCATCTAAACTAAATTTATTGTCTTCAAGTGCAACAAGAAATGAAGCTAGTTTGAAAGTAGAACCAGGTTCAGTAGCTGAACCAACGGCCACATTATATTTTTCTTCATATTGCTGAGGAGCAACTCGCTGTAGGTTGGCAATCGCTCGGATTTCTCCTGTTGCCACCTCCATTAATATCACCGTACCACTAGAAGCGTTTTGGGCGATCAATTGCTTTTGCAATGCATTTTGAGCAACGTCCTGAATGTTTACGTTTAAGGTTGAAATGATATCGCTACCATCAACCGGCGCAATTTCAACATCGTCATTAACAGGCATCCAAACTCCTCCGGCAATGCGTTGCATTAAACGTTTACCGGTTTTACCGGCTATATATTCATTATAAGCCCCTTCAAGTCCTACTGGTTTTTGTTTCTCAACATAATAACCGATGGTTCTTGATGCTAATAACTTGAAAGGAAGTATTCGCTTATTTTTTTGAAGAACAATTAAACCACCCTTATAACGTCCCATATTAAAGATCGGGAAGGATTTGAGGGTTTTTAATTGGTTAAAATCAACTTTACGCTGAACCAGAAAATAACGTTGGCCCTCAGACCTTGCCATTTTTAACGCCCTGTTGTATTCATCTTTACTTCTGTCTTTAAACAAAAGAGACAAACGAAGGCTCAGGGAGTCAACTTTTTCCTTAAATAGATCATCTGTGATCGGATCGGCATTTACATCCATGCGGACCTCGTATTCAGGCATTGAGGTAGCGATCAAACTTCCATCTTCAGAATAAATACTGCCACGTACAGCCTCTACATTCACAAACTTGGTTGAAAGGCTATCAGCCATTTTCGACCACTTTGCACCTTGGACAAACTGTACCTGCCAAATCCTGAAAACAATAGCAAAAGCGAAAACAAACAGGACTGCATACGCAACGTAAACACGGAGTGTTATGTCAGTTTTAATTTTCATTCTCTTGGATCACTATTTTTTTTGGTGGTTCTATTGATTCTTTTAATCCAATTTTCTCGGCCCTTGCAGCCACTTCGGTTTGTTTACTTAAGAACATCAGTTCAGCTTTAGTGGTCATGTATTCCCATCTGAGTTCCTTAAGTTCCTTATTGGCTTTATCAATCTCACGGATGTTTCGTTCGGCAAAATGGCGGTTAGTAATGTAAAACATTGCCAATCCTCCTAAAAACACAAAAAACGGCAACCACCTTACAGCAGTGTTCTCAGTAATGAAATCACCTTTTAACAAAAGCGTAAAGAAATTGCGCGGCATAGCCTTCGGCTCTTTCGGCATCTCCTTTAACCTTGGTTCAAGTTCATCCCTGAGTGTATTTTGTATTCTTTCGCTCATCCTATAACTTCACTCCTATTCTTAATTTTGCACTACGCGCACGATTATTTTCTTTTATTTCATCATCAGTAGGAATAATGGCCTTACGAGTAAATGCTTCAAAAGGCTTTATTTCATTTCCAAAGAAATCCTTTTCTACCTCACCCCTAAATTTTCCTTTATTGATGAAATTCTTTACCAATCGATCTTCAAGCGAATGATATGACATTACTACCAGTCGACCTCCGGGGTTTAAGATTTCCGCTGCTTGTTCAAGCATTTCCACTAATGCTTCCAGTTCCTGGTTTACCTCAATCCTGATAGCCTGAAATAATTGTGCGTAATACTGATTTTCCTTGCCTCGTTTAACAAGTGGTTTCACCACCTCTTTCAGCTGAGCAACAGTTTCAATTGGTTCTCTCAAACGGGCTATCACAATTGTTTTAGCCAGCGTTTTCGAGTTTTGAATCTCGCCGTACATGCCAAAAATCCGATGTAATTCAGCTTCAGCATATTCATTAATGATCTTTTTGGCAGTTATTTCTGAAGATTGATCCATTCGCATATCCAAATCGGCATCAAAGCGTATAGAAAAACCTCTTTCGGCACTATCAAACTGATGAGAAGAAACCCCCAAATCAGCCAGAATTCCATCCACTTTGGGAAATCCGTTCAGTTTACAGAATTTTTTCAGGTACCTGAAGTTCTGCGCTACAAAAATAAAACGATCATCATCAGGTGCATTTGCCTCCGCATCAGGATCCTGATCAAAGGAAATCAATGTACCTTTATCTAATTTCGATAAGATCGCTTTTGAATGTCCGCCACCACCAAATGTTACATCCACATACACACCATCCGGATTGATATTCAATCCTTCCAAACATTCATTTAACATTACGGGATTATGGTAACTCATCGAAACTCCTTTCTCCGACTTTTCCGCCCATCACTTCTTCAGCTAACAAAGCAAAATCCTCCGGTTCTTCATTTAATAAATTATCATAAGCCTCTTTAGACCAGATCTCTATCCGATCTGAATACGGGAACAGTACTAACTCCCCATTGATACCGGCGTAATCAAGTAATGACTTAGGCAATAACAAACGGTTATTAGTATCGAGTGTTAGTTCAGTTGCTCCGCGAAAAAAATAGCGGGCAAAATTCCTGTTCTTCTGATTATAAAGATTTAGCTTATTTACTTCGGCACTGATATTTTGCCAAACATTGAAAGGATAAAGCACCAAACATTTCTCAAACCCTCTGTTAATCACAAACTTATCCGACGCTTCTTCAGGAAGCTGCTTTTTGAGCCCAGCCGGAAGCATAATCCTTCCTTTGGGATCAACTTTGCAGTCATATTCTCCGATGAATTGTGTCATGTAAGTGGGCTTTTTCCAAAATACCTATGTAAAGGTAGATATTATTTCCACTTACTCCCACATTTTACCACAAAAGTTTTCCACAGGAACACCCTTTAAAGCTGATAGTCAAAAACATAGATTTTCCACATTTTCAATGTTAAAAACGCAGATTTAATGAAAGAAGAAATTAGGAGGTAGAAATATATCTCCAGGCGAAAGAACTATATAATTACAAAAATCTTCTTTCGCGTGGAGAAAAGTGGAGGGAAAAGAGAACGTTTATATTAACTGGCTACAATATGCAGGATCTTTAAAAGCCAATAGAATCCGGCGGCAAATAATCCGGAAACAGGTATAGTTAGCACCCAAGCCCATAGGAGGCTAATGGTAACTCCCCATCGTACCGCGGAAATACGTTTTGTAAGTCCCACACCGATAATTGAACCGGTGATGGTATGTGTTGTACTAACTGGAATTCCTAATTCGGCAGTGGTAAAAAGTGTAGCAGCACCTGCCATTTCAGCAGCTACTCCTTCAAACGGAGTCATTTTAGTAATTTTCGTACCCATTGTTTTAACGATCTTCCAACCGCCAAATAAGGTACCAAAACCAATGGCCGAGTAACAGCCAATTACCACCCATGAAGGGATATGCTTAATTTTGCCGGCCTCGCGCACTACCACCATCCATTCAGGAATACTGTCGGGATGCTGATTAGCATATACAACCAAGGCTGCAGCAATAATACCCATTACCTTTTGGGCATCATTACCACCATGTCCCAAACTAAACATGGCCGATGAAAGCAATTGTAGCCCCTTAAATGTGTTATTGAGTTTATACGGATTCCCCCTCCTGCTCAACCAGAGCATGATCACAGAAATTGTGTAGGAAACCAGCATACCAATAATCGGAGCAGCTACAATAAATAATAAAATGGGAATAACTACTTCCAGTTTCACTACGCCGAAACCGGCGTGAGAAATGGCCGCACCAGCGAAACCACCAATTAAAGTATGGGATGAACTGGAAGGAATACCGGCCCACCAGGTAATTAAATTCCAGATGATGGCCGCAGAAAGCCCGGCAAAAATCACCTCAAGGCTAATGGCATCAGTTTTAACGGTTTTTGCGATGGTATCTGCAACGTGAAGTTCAAATATCCAAAACGCCATTACATTAAAAAAAGCGGCCCAGATAACCGCCTGGAACGGAGTTAATACTTTTGTAGAAACAATTGTAGCAATAGAATTTGCTGCATCGTGAAAGCCATTGATAAAATCAAATATGAAGGCCAAAACGATGATGATGATCAACAGGGTCATTCGGAAAGCTTTTCGCTGTTAAACTATGAGTTCTTTAATACAATTGAAGAAATAACGTTAGCTGCGTCTTCGCACTTATCAGTAGCTAATTCAAGCATTGAAAGCACTTCCTTCATTTTGATCAACTCTTTTACATCTTCCTCGTGTTTAAACAAATCCGCTAAAGCTTGATCCAAAACATTGTCGGCTTTATTTTCAACACTGTGGATTTTAACCATCGCTTCTCTGATTAACTTAGTATTTTTAAGACCATTAAGTTCTCTAACAGCCACTTGAAGCTCTTGGGCTCCTTCGTGAATTAAATGCACCAGATCTTTTATTGCCTGCGAATAATCCATTATATCATAAAGCAAGAAATCCTTCGCCGAACCATTCAGATAATCTGCCACATCGTCAATAACGGATGCCAGATCATGAATATCTTCACGATCAAACGGAGTGATAAAATTACGGCTCAACTCAGTTAGAATATTATGAGTAATGTTATCGCCCACATGCTCTAGATCATCAATCTTTCGGATCAATGCATTGCGCTCATCCACCGTTTTTGAATTTACCAGCTCGATCATTACGGCCGACATGGTAGTAAGATTTTCTGTTGCTTGCTCGAACAGAGGAAAGAATTTCTTGTCCTTTGGAACAAAAAATTGAAAAATTGAGTTTAACGACATAACACAGCTTGTTGATTAACAGGCAGCTAAAGGATATTGAAAATTAATTTAATACAAAATTTATATACAAAAAAATGAGGAAGCCGATTAATACCCGCTTCCTCATTTTTTTTTAGTCTAATACTGCCTTAATACCTGGTAATTCTTTCCCTTCAAGCGATTCGAGCATAGCGCCACCGCCAGTGGAAACGTAACTTACTTTATCCTGATATCCGAATTGCTTCACCGCTGCAACTGAGTCACCACCACCAACAAGCGAAAATGCTCCGTTAGCAGTAGCAGCGCCAATGGCATCGCCTAAAGCTTTTGTTCCGGCAGAAAAATTCTCGAATTCAAAAACGCCTAAAGGACCATTCCATAAAATAGTTTTAGAGTTTTTGATCACTTCAGCAAAACTTGCAAGGGTTTCAGGACCTGCATCAAGTCCTTGCCATCCATCAGGAATTGCATCTACTGCAACGATCTTGGTTTTGGCATTATTGTCAAAAGTATCAGCAGCAACAACATCAACCGGGATATAGATCTTTACCCCTTTTGCCTCTGCTTGTTTTAATATATCTAGAGCAAGCTCCATTTTATCATCTTCACAAATAGAGCTTCCAACTTTACCTCCTTTGGCTTTAACAAAAGTGTAAGTCATACCGCCACCAATAATGATGTTGTTAACGGTATCCAGCATTTTATTGATAATGGTAATTTTAGAAGAAACCTTAGAACCACCTAAAACGGCAGTAACCGGTTTTTCACCATTTTTCAATACTTTATCAATAGCTACAATTTCTTTAGCCATTAAATAGCCAAAGCATTTAGCCTGAGGGAAGAATTTAGCGATAATAGCTGTTGAAGCATGCGCACGGTGTGCAGTTCCAAAGGCATCGTTTACATATACATCGCCTAATTTAGCCAACTGTTGAGCAAAGGCTTCATCACCGGCTTCTTCTTCTTTATGAAAACGAAGATTTTCCAGCAATAAGATCTGACCAGGTTTTAATGAAGCAGCTGCATCTTCAGCAGGGGCTCCAATGCAATCAGTTGCAAAAACAACTTCAGCACCCATCACTTTTGCTACATGATCTTTAACATGTTTTAATGAATATTTGTCTTCGGCGCCTTTTGGACGACCTAAGTGTGACATTATTATAGGCATTCCGCCATCAGCCAAAATCTTTTTAATGGTTGGGGCCGATTCCTGAATTCGGGTATCATCGGTAATCTCAAAGTTCTCGTTAAGGGGCACATTGAAATCTACACGGATCAATGCCTTCTTTCCTGAAAAATTAAAATTGTCTATGGTTTTCATATTTTTAATTAACTATGAGTAACTAAATACGTATTGAGTAAATTGATCTGCTATTTTACTCCAACGAATCCTCCCCGATAGATTCTGAGCGCTGCGAAAATACGATAATCCTTTAGTTTTTGTTAAAACAATAATAAAATAGCATAAACTAGCGGCAAAATGAACCATCATTCATTAACTAACTCTATACTAGACTGTTCCTGCCACCATTTAATAACAAGTTCGGTTAACCGGCTCGAGTAACCGTATTCATTATCATACCATCCAACCACCTTTACCATCTCACCAACCACTGAAGTAAGCTGAGAATCGAATATACATGAGTAAGGATTATCCAAAATATCCACCGAAACAATAGGGTCTGAGGTGTATTGAACTATTCCTTTAAGTTCATTTTCTGATACTTTTAAGAAAGCTTTGTTGATTTCTTCAACGGTTGGAACCACCTTAAGCACACATGTAAAATCAGTAAGTGAACCATTAGGAACAGGTACCCTAACTCCGGCTCCCCCCAATTTACCTTCGAGATGAGGAAAAACAGAAGTAATAGCTTTGGCTGCACCTGTTGTTGTAGGTATGATCGATTGAGCGGCAGCACGGGCTCGTCGCAAATCTTTATGTGGGGCATCGTGCAAGGATTGATCGCCGGTATAAGAATGCACTGTAGTTATATAACCACTTTCAATTCCCCAAAGATCATCAAGAACCTTAATCATGGGAGCCAAATTATTGGTTGTGCATGAAGCGTTCGAAATTACCCTTTCATTGCCTTTCAACAATTCCTCATTAATGCCCAGTACAATTGTGGGAACTTCCCTATCAGGTGATGGTGCCGAAATAATCACTTTTTTGGCTCCTGCCTTAATATGTAATTCGGCTTTTTCCTTTTGGGTAAACTTACCTGTAGATTCAATAACTATGTCTATATCTAATTGGGCCCAAGGTAAATTCTCCGGATTGCTTTCTCTGAAGATTTTAATGGGATTTCCATTTATGATCAGATGTTCCGAGTCAAAGCTCACCTCACCCTGAAAAGACCGGTGAATGGAATCATATTTAAATAAATGTGCCATTGTAGCTGCATCAGTTAAATCATTGATGGCTACTATTTCCATTTCTTGTTTTGCTAAAGCGCGACGAAGGAAGACCCGCCCAATACGACCGAAACCATTAATGGCGACTTTTATTTTTGGCATAAACTCTTGATACATTGGCAGGCAAAAATATCAGTTTAAAGGCCTAATACCTCGTAAAAATGATTTTTTAAAAAAATTTTAATCATATTAATTTTCTCTTATCTTTGCAGTCCGTTAAAAAAATAAAGGCCCGTTCGTCTAGGGGTTAGGACGCCAGATTTTCATTCTGGAAACACGGGTTCGATTCCCGTACGGGCTACTAAAATTATTTTTAGTAGCAAAGCTTAAGATGTAAGCTTTTTTATTTTAACAAAAATTGAATGATTGGCCCGTTCGTCTAGGGGTTAGGACGCCAGATTTTCATTCTGGAAACACGGGTTCGATTCCCGTACGGGCTACTGAAATTACTTTTAGTAGCAAGCTTAAGATGTAAGCTTTTTCTATTTTAACAAAACTTTGAATAATTGGCCCGTTCGTCTAGGGGTTAGGACGCCAGATTTTCATTCTGGAAACACGGGTTCGATTCCCGTACGGGCTACCAAAAAGAGTACTGAATTTCAGTACTCTTTTTTTGTTTCAGCCTCGCTCCAATTCTCTGCTCCCAAAACTTACAGCAATAAATCATTTAACAGTTGACCTCGAAACGCTGCTCAATAAAATAATAAAAGATAATTTTATCTCTTATTTAGAACATCATGTATATTTGAGGATATCAAAAAGTAATGCTATGAATGCAATAACCGAATTAACCGGACAGACGATTGGAGAATTGGTCTCTAAAGATTATCGCAAAGCAGATGTCTTTAAAGCATATGGAATTGATTTTTGCTGTGGAGGGAGGAGTTCTGTGAAAGAAGCTTGCCTACGAAAAGGCATTAATTACGAAGAGCTGAAAGCAGCCCTGCTTGAGATTGAAAACACCAGCATGAAAGCAGAAAATTACGACGATTGGGAATTGGATGTTTTGATTGACCACATTATCAATAAGCATCATAAGTACGTAAATCAATCACTACCATTATTGCTTGAATATGCAACAAAAGTGGCTCATGTACATGGGGAGCACAATCCCGAAAACATAAAAATTGCAGAGTTATTACATGAACTAGCATCGGAACTTCAATGCCATTTATACAAAGAAGAACAAATTCTATTTCCGTATGTAAAAGAGCTGGTGAATTGCAAAAGAACAAACGGTCATATGAAAGTTGCCGCTTTTGGAACTGTTAAAGATCCTATCAACATGATGGAGTTGGAACATGATATTGCCGGTGATTTGATGAAAACTATTCGATTATTGTCGTTTAATTACACACCTCCTCTTCATGCCTGTAGTACTTACATGATTTTATATTCAAAATTGGAGGAATTTGAGAATGACCTGCATACACATATTCACCTGGAAAACAACATTTTGTTTCCAAAAGCTGATTTACTTGAAAAAGAATTAACGGAAATGTGATTTGATTGCAGAAATTAAGTCCCTTAGGTTTTTAATTCTATTTTTTTTGTGAACATTTACCTTTAGAAACTAAAACACTATTAAATGTTTTCTAAAGCTTGCGAATATGGCATAAGAGCTCTTATTTATATTGCTCACAAAAGCACCGAAGGTGACAAACTTAGCATTAAAGATATTGCGAAAGAAACAGGCAGCCCGGAACATTTTATAGCTAAAATTCTCCAAACACTCTCTAAGCAAGGACTTGTATCATCAACCAAAGGGCCAAATGGTGGCTTTTTTTTAGAAAAAAATGCAGCCCCTATTTCAGTGATGGATGTTATTTATGCCATTGACGGGCCCAACCCTTTTAGCGCTTGTGTGCTTGGTCTCAGAGAATGTGATGATAAACATCCTTGTCCGCTTCACAATAATTACAAACCGATTAAAATTGAATTACTGAAACTCTTTTCCACAAAAACAATTCAAGAGCTGGCTATAAGTATTTCAAAAGGAAATGTAATCAATAATTTTCTGAGGGAATAATAAACTTCCCTCCGTTAAAAGAAATGATATTCGAACTTTTGCTAAGATCTTGCGGATCGAATATCATTTTTCATTTTGCATCCCGACTGATTTTTAGAGCTAAGAACAAGGCCCGTTAGCTTTATGTACAAATAGAATATCGAAAAAAAATCATTCTATGATTCAATCACTTATACTTTATTTTTTATTTTATTGAATCAGTCATTTGCATCATACGCTCATTTATGTACCTTTGCGCCACGTTAAATGGCCCGTTCGTCTAGGGGTTAGGACGCCAGATTTTCATTCTGGAAACACGGGTTCGATTCCCGTACGGGCTACAAAAAAAGCGTACTGAAGTTCAGTACGCTTTTTTTATGTTTAATAATAGCTTAAAATTATTTTGTCACAGCCATTTGAGGAATTGCAGCTACCCTAACCGTATCTGCTTTTTGATCAATAAGGTGTATCATATCATCCACCACCTTGAATTTACCGGTACCAATTATTTCCCATCTGTCTGATTTGCTCATATCACAATCAAAATAGGCAAAGTTCACAATAATGGAGTCGCCTTCATACTTCATATTAATTGAATCGAACTGACGAAACCAGCTCGAGCCATATGATACAAAATAACCGTTATTTATTTGTTTAAGAACGTTTGGTTCTTTTCTAAACCAATTGCTTAAATATCTAATCTGCTTATCAGAACCCTGAAAATCAAAATCGAGTGCATCAATCAGCAAGTTTCTAAAACCTGAGTAATTTGCATTAGGCTCGCCATCTGAAGCCGAATAATCGGCGCCGGCCATTGTGCTGTAATAGCCTAAGACAGCTCTCACGGGCTTTGGACATGTATAAACGTATTCAGAATTAACGGTAATGGTGATCAACGAATCATTCATTTGCGGATCGAAGCGGTTTTGGAGCCACAAGATTTGTTTAAATCCATTACTTGTCAATCCAGGATCCTTAACCCATTGCAGATCTTTATCAGGGGTGGCCGCAGCAGCAAAGTTTTCTTTTAAACTTACTGAGTCAGTTCTTTCATTCTTCGGGTCAATTATACCGCCTTTCAATTCCCCGTTTTCCATATCGGCTTTTAAAACTTGCTTAAATCCAGTTTCAAAAAGGGCCTTTGCCTCTAAGTGACCTTCTTCATCAATTTCTCCTTCTATCGGAATCCTCTTCCCACTTTTCTTAATAACGGCAAAGCCTTTAATCTTGCCCTCCTTTGCTGATAAATTTACAACCACGTCCTCTCGTTTGTTGATTTTGCCGGTAAATGTCTTTTTAAAATTGAGCTTTTCAGAACCTATAACAGCGGGCGCTGCTTTTTTGGGCCGTTCCTCCTTTTCATGGATAACAGCATTTGATCTTTCGTTTTTTAAGCATGAGGATAGCAAAAAAACAAAAGATACCAGGCTAAGTAAATAGTAAACGTTCTTCATACACGTTCGTTAAGAGCTTATGTTTCGACGAATATAATAATTTTCTAAAAATATTCGCAACACCTTCATTTAAAATACTTTATAAAAAAGATTCTTTCAATACTATAAATATTGAAAATCATATTTATAGTATCAATATACAACTATTAGTTCAAAATCCATGCCTGCTTACTATATCAATATTCCAAAAAATAAAAAATATTAGCAAAAAATTGTCACATCCATTTGGGTGGTAAATACATTCTGGTTAACCATTCTTTAAACATTGTTTTTAGTTGTTTTCAACAGATTGTTTCCATTTCATATTCGTTTTGTTTTCGAATTCATAACTATTAAGAAATAACCATCTGAAAACCAAGTGTACATTGCTATACAAGGTACATTGTTGTAACATATACATTGCATAGCATTTTTGTTACATCAAAACTTCAATTTCTCTGCAACCACTATTCTACTTTTGACGTCAGAAGCATCATAACAGTTGGCGGATCCGGAACCGTCAATGAAAAACAACAACATTAACTATTAACTAACAACAGAAAAACGATGAAAACAGTATTTACCTTTGCGCTCGGGGTAATGGCACTTTTTACCTCTACTGCCAATGCGCAATCCATCCCTTCTAATGCCGGACTAACAAAAATTTATGGGGCCGTAAAATCGCCCGATCAAAAGGCAGCTGAATATGTAACTATTGCTCTTCTACGCGCTAAAGATTCGGTTTCAGTTAAAGGACTAACAACTGATGCAACAGGCACATTTGAATTTGTAAAAGTTAAAGAAGGGAAATATTTGCTCTCTATTACTTCCTTTGACTACCTACCCTACTATTCCAACACCTTTGAAATAAAAGCTAACGATGCTGAGAAAAACATTGCCGATATAACCTTAGCTAAAGCTGTGAAAAGCCTTAAGGAAGTTACTGTTACCGGTTCGCGGCCGCTAATTGAGCAAAAGCTTGACAAAACAGTATTAAACGTTGAAAGCAGCATTACCAGCAACGGTAGTACAGCTATTGAAGTACTGCAAAAAGCGCCTGGCATTACCGTTGACAATGAAGGAAATATCAGCCTGAAAGGAAAAAGCGGAGTAGTGGTGCTGATTGACGGCAAACAAACTTATTTGTCAAATAGCGAGGTTGCTGATATGTTAAAAAACATGTCATCGAGCAGCATTAGCCAGGTTGAAATTATGACCAACCCTCCGGCTAAATACGATGCAGCCGGCAATTCGGGGGTTATAAATATCAAGCTTAAAAAGGGAACAAATACAGGTTTTAATGGCAGTGTAAATGGTTCTATGGGTCAGGGTAACTATGGCAAGGGAAATGCCGGTATTAATATGAACTACCGCCAGAACTATTACAATGTATTTGGTAATTATAACTTTAGTAAGCGTACCAACATGCAGGATCTTAATCTTTTGCGTGGATTTTATAACGAAGGCACCTTAAGCCATATGATGCTACAAAATGCCGAAATGGAAATGCCTTCACATAACAATCGTTTTAAAGCAGGCATTGATGTGTTTTTGACACCTAAGCAAACTCTTGGCTTTTTAGTAAATGGTAGTGTTGGCATTTGGGAAAGCCAAAATCCAACCTATTCAAAAAAAGTAAATCCTAATTTGCAAACAGAAAGCAGTTCCTATTCTCAAAATCATATTGATGAAGATTGGAATAACTTTACCTATAACACCAACTATAAATACAGCATTGATTCTAATGGGCGTGAGTTAAGCGCCGACGTAGATATTGCTCATAATAAATATGGCGCAAATCAATTATACAATACTACTTTTTATAATGAACAGGGAATGGAAGACCCAGGTACTCCTCAATTGATTCAAAAAGGATTGCTTCCTTCAAGTGCTAATATCTTTGCCGCAAAAGTTGATTATACTCACCCATTAAGTAAATCTGCAAAAATTGAAGGCGGCTTGAAAAGCAGTTTTGTGTCCACAAAAAACGCTATTGATTATTATGATCAATTAAATAACGGCGATTGGCAATTGAACGGCCAAACATCCAATCATTTCGACTATGATGAAAATATCAATGCTGCATACATCAACTTCAATAAAGAAATTAAGAAATTCAGTTTCCAATTAGGATTAAGGGGAGAACAAACCCGTACCAAAGGAAATCAAAGAGCAACCAACGAGGTTGCTGAACGTAATTATTTTCAATTGTTCCCAACTGCATATGTTAAATATGAAGTAAATAAAAACAATGCTTTACAGGTTTCCTACAGCCGCAGGGTAAATCGTCCTGACTATGAAAGTTTGAATCCTTTCCGCAACGAAATCGACCCCTATACCTACCAACTTGGAAACCCACTTTTAAAACCGCAAATAAGTAATGGCGTTGAATTCAGTCATGTACTGAAAGGTAAATACACCACTACAATTAATTATAGTAAAACAACCGATGTAATGACTGACTTAACTGCTCCTGGAGTAAAACCAAATTCGGTTTATATCACCAAGGCCAACTTAAGCACCTTAGATAACTACGGAATCAGTTTTAGTGCTCCAATTAATTTTACTAAATGGTGGAGTGCCAATGCCTATGCCAATGTTTTTCATAATAGCTATAAAGGAAAATACCTAAATGACAATGTAAACCGTCAACAAACCACCTTTAGTTTTAATGCTCAAAACACATTCACATTTGCCGATGGTTTTAGTGGCGAAATCAGTGGATTTTATAATTCGAAAATGATTGAGGGTATTATTGATATTTATCCGATGTGGATGATTTCTGCCGGTATTCAAAAAGCCATTTTGAATAAAAAAGGTTCTGTTAAACTAAATGTTAACGATATTTTCAATAGTCAGGAGTTTAAAGGTAAAATCAAATATTCAACAATGGATATTGATGTAAAAAACCGTTGGGATAGCCAGGTTGCAACCCTTTCGTTTACCTATCGCTTCGGAAATTCCAACTTGAAAACAGCTCAGCATAACAATACAAGCAGTAATGAGGAAGCAAACAGGGCAAAACAAGGCAAAGATTAATAGTTGTGTTTATTCTTTTCAGTGAAGGGCTGTCAACCGACAGCCTTTTTTGCGGTAATACCATAATTGTAAATTAAACAATGGTTCATATAAATTACATTATTCAATTATTGAGCATTTTTTATCCAAAAACTCGGAGCAATCTTGACTTTACAAACGTATAGTCTTAACTTATAATAAGTTAATCCCCAAATAAACTTATTATGAAGAAAGTATTACTTATTATTCTTGCGCTCTCGGTAAGCAATTTTGCTTTAGCGCAATTTTTACTCAAAGGAAAAGTTACAGATAAAAATGGGAGCCCGTTAGTTGGTGTAAGTGTTACCCAAAAAGGAACTGCTTTAGGCGCCAACACTGATGCCAATGGAAACTATTCATTCAATTGCTCTTCCACAACAGCCACTATCGTTTTTTCTTACATTGGCTATTTTAGTAAAGAAATAATATTAAACGGTCAAAAAATCCTGAACGTGAGCTTAGAGGAAAACACGAGTTCTCTCTCTGAAGTTGAAGTGGTTGGATCGAGAAATTTGAAAAGAACGGTCACCGACTCCCCTGTTCCGGTCGATTTGATCCCAGTAAGTAAAATTGCCAATGCTACCGGTATGGTTGACATTAACACCATTTTGCAGTATGCTGCACCTTCTTTTAATGCCAACAAACAAAGCGGTTCAGACGGCGCAGATCATATTGAACCTGCCACACTGCGCGGCATGGGCCCTGACCAAACCCTTGTGCTTATTAATGGCAAACGCAGACATCAATCTTCTTTAGTTAATCTTTACGGCACCCGCGGGCGGGGTAATACGGGCACTGATATGAATGCAATTCCATCTTCATCCATTGAGCGTATAGAGATATTGAGAGATGGAGCCAGTGCGCAGTACGGATCAGATGCAATTGCAGGCGTAATAAATATTGTATTGAAACAATCAGTAGATAAGTTTGAAGCGAACTTTACTGCCGGCGCCAATACTACCGGCTATGGGAGTTCTTTGGATGCAGGCTCTGCTAAGCTACTTACCAAAGTTTGGGATGGGCAGCAATACAATGGAAATGCTAACTACGGTTTTAAAATAGGAACGAAAGGTGGCTTTTTTAATATTACCGGTGATATTGATCATAAAGACAAAACAGCAAGACCAAATTACACAAGTTTATATCCCGATAATTATCGTGTAGAATTTGGTGATGCATCCTACACCAATTATTCAGCAATGATCAACAGTCGGATCCCGCTACAAAAAGATGCCGAAGTTTATTTTTTCGGAGGATTCAACCAACGCAAGGGCGACGCCTTTGCCTGGACCCGAGACCCTGAAAGTGAACGAAATGTAATAGAAATTTATCCTAATGGCTTTAATCCTCATATTGGTTCGGATATAAGCGATTACTCAGCATCTGGAGGGCTAAGAACTAAAATACTGGGCTGGAACTCCGACTTTAACCTTACCTATGGAAAAAACCGTTTTGAGTACGATGTTAATCACTCCCTAAACGCCTCCTTAGAAACTGCTTCTCCTACCAGTTTTCAGGCGGGAGGTTTTGCACTCGGCCAATTTAATTTAAGTGCCGACTTTAGCAAACTGCTTGAAAGTGCCTTGGGAGGCAATGGGATTAATATAGCCTGGGGGCTAGAATATCGAAACGAACATTACAATATTTTTGCCGGAAATGAGGATTCATGGAAACAATACGGGCCAGTTATCTTCAGCATCGACAATTCAACTACTCCACCTGACACAACCTTCAGACCTGGAGGCGCTCAGGGATTTCCCGGATTTCAGCCTAAAGATGTAGTATCACAAACACGTAACAGTGTTGGAGGTTATATTGATACAGAATTCGACCTTACAAAAACCTGGATGGTTGCCGCAGCAGTTCGATTGGAGAACTACAGCGATTTTGGTTCAACAACGAACTTTAAAATTGCCAGTCGCTATTCGATTTTACCAAATGTAAACATCAGAGGTTCATTTAGCTCTGGATTCAGGGCTCCTTCGTTACCACAAGTGGCATTTAGTTCAACATTTACCAATGTTGCTGCCGGTAAAATTGTCGACCAGGTTATTGCCCCCAACCACAGCGACCTGGCTTTTAAGGTAGGTATTCCTCGATTAAAAGAAGAAACTTCGTTAAATGCAAGTTTGGGTTTTACCGCAAAGCCATTGAACAACCTATCCTTAACTGTTGATGGATATTGGGTTCAGGTAAAAGACCGCATTGTACTCACAGGTTTATTCGGAAGTGATGATGATGTTATCGGATCCGTTTTGCAAGAAATGAATGTAGGTGCGGCGCAGTTTTTCACTAACGCAGTTGATACACATACCAAGGGACTCGACATTATAGCCGTTTATACAGCATCCTGGGGTGCAAACAATTTAAATACTACCATAACCGCCAACATCAATGATATGAAGGTCGATAATATTCATACCACTCCTACATTAGCCGGAAAAGAAGATATTTACTTTGGACCTCGAGAAAAAGCCTTTTTGCTAGCTTCTGCGCCTTTCTATAAAGTTAACTTGAGTTTTGATTACGGCCTTAAAAATTTTAGCGCATTTTTAAGATTCAATCAGTTTTCAAAAGTGTCTCTGGCTAATTGGAATGATGAAACTGACAAATATACACCTCGTTTAACCACCGATATTTCAGTTGGCTATCGATTGAGTAAACACGTTAATGTAACTGTTGGGGGCAATAATATTTTTGATGTTTATCCATCTCACCACGACCCTGCACTTACCGAAAGTGGTGGTATGTGGGATGCTGTTCAAATGGGTTTTAGCGGAGCCTACTTCTTCGGTCGTATTGGCTTTGATCTTTAACAGTAAGTTTATCTTTAAAATAGAAAGAGGAAACCCAAATAGATTTCCTCTTTCTATTTTCTAACTAAAACTTATTTGTTAGGCTGCGGTGTATATCGCAAATAAGGTTTTACAATACGATGTCCCTTAGGAAAACGAGCCGGCACATCTTCAGTTGGAATTGAATTTACAATGATACAATCATCTCCGTCTTTCCAATCTACCGGTGTTGCCACGCTATGGTTAGCAGTTAGCTGTAAAGAATCGATAACACGTAAAATTTCATAGAAGTTTCTGCCTGTTGATGCAGGATAAGTTAGGGTTAATTTAATTTTCTTATCCGGCGCAATAACAAAAACAGATCGAACCGTCAACGTATCCGAAGCATTTGGATGGATCATCCCGTATAAATTAGCTATTTCCTTGCTTGGATCAGCAATGATCGGGAAATTAACCTCTGTATTTTGCGTTTCATTTATATCTTTTATCCAACCATGATGTGATTCGATCGGATCAACACTGATCGCAATTACTTTAACATTACGCTTATCAAACTCTGCCTTTAATTGTGCGGTGCGCCCTAATTCGGTAGTACAAACAGGTGTATAATCTGCAGGATGGGAATAAAATACACCCCAGCTATTGCCTAAATACTCATGAAAATCAATTTCACCAAGTGTGGTTTGAGCCTTAAAGTTAGGCGCAATGTCTCCAAGTTTTAATTCCATAATATATTGTTCTATTATTTTGTAACATTTAATCTAATCAAATTTAATAACAAATAATTCAATAAAATAGTTTTCCTATTGATTTAATAGATTAAATTTTAATTAAAAAGAATGATCTATGCTCTTTAGCTTCCAAAGCTTAAAATTCTTTATTTTTGTAATTCGTATTAACCACCGACCAATTTGAAAACTCTTATTCCCAGTGATTTCACAATCAACTATCCGGAACTTCGAATTCTGTTAGCATTTCTATTGGGTGCCTTAATTGGCACAGAACGCCAGCTACGTCATAAAATGGCAGGTATGCGCACTAATGCATTAGTATCTGTTGGTGCGGCTCTTTTTGTGATATTAAGTGTAAATATAACGGTCGACCAATCAAGCCCAGCGAGAGTAGTAGCTCAAATTGCATCAGGTATTGGTTTTTTAGGTGCGGGAGTAATTATGAAAGACAGTTTTAATATTACGGGATTAAATACTGCTGCTACTATTTGGTGTTCGGGAGCTGTTGGCGCCTTATGTGGTGTAGGATTTTGGTATGAAGCTATTTTAGGAAGCGGATTTGTATTACTTTCCCATTTACTACTCCGTCCCTTAGGCAAAAAAGTAGTTAACAAATATTCCACATATGAACCCGGTGATCATCGTTATTCGCTTAAAGTGAGTTGCGCAATGACTGCTGAAGATCGAATAAGAGACATTCTTCTAAATCACATTGCAAATTTTAAAATGCGCATTCTTAATATGACGCTTGAATATGACAAGGTGAAAAAGGAATCGTTAATTTCGATGGAGATTTTAAGCGAAAGGGCTAACAATTCCGACATCATGAAAATCATTCAGCAGATCAATGAAGATAATGACGTTTCATCGGCATTTTGGGAAGTGGAAGTGGATAATCATTAAGATTATCCATTGATCGCCGTCCACAATAAATCTTTAAGTTCAGTAATGCCTTTTTGAGCAACCGATGAAATGAATTGAGCGGGAATACCTTTTGGCAAATCCTTCTTCATTTCAGCCATTAATTCCTCATCAAGCATATCACTTTTGGTAATGGCTAAAACACGTGGTTTATCTAGTAGCTCAGGGTTGAACTGTCGAATTTCGCTTAACAAAATTTCATATTCTTGCTTAATATCTTTGCTATCAGCCGGAACCATGAAAAGTAATACTGAGTTACGTTCGATATGACGTAAGAAACGTAATCCTAAACCTCTGCCTTCCGCCGCACCTTCAATAATTCCAGGAATATCAGCCATCACAAATGATTTATTGTTACGATAAGCTACAACTCCCAGATTTGGCACCATAGTAGTGAACGGGTAATCAGCAATTTCAGGTTTTGCTGCCGATACAACTGATAATAAAGTTGATTTACCTGCATTTGGAAAACCTACTAAACCTACATCGGCCAGCAGTTTCAATTCTAAAACTCTCCATTCCTCCAAGCCTGATTCTCCAGGTTGAGAAAATCGAGGTGTTTGATTAGTTGGTGATTTAAAATGCCAGTTTCCCAAGCCTCCCCTTCCACCTGGTGTTATAACTTTCGTTTCTCCGTCTTGAGTGATTTCCAATAAGATCTCATCAGTTTCGGCATCTTTAATTACCGTTCCTAATGGAACCTCTAAAACCTCATCCTTTCCTTGAGCCCCGGTTTGCAAAGATGCTCTGCCACCTTCACCATTCTCGGCTATAACGTGTTTACGGTATTTAAGGTGCAGTAATGTCCAAAGCTGACTGTTCCCTTTTACAATTACATGCCCGCCGCGACCGCCGTCACCACCATCTGGACCACCTTTGGCTGTCTTTTTATCACGGTGTAAGTGAGACGAACCGGCACCACCTGCTCCTGAACGGCAACAGATACGCACATAATCAACAAAATTGGAACCCTGACTCATAAGGTGATTTTTAAGATTTAAACTCTTTAAGTTAAAATTTAATTACTACGATTAAAAGAAAGAAGTACGAAACCAGAGGAGGAAACAGATTCCTACTTCTGACTTCGTACTTCTTAAATCGTATTTCTAAAATTAATAAGCGTCAACTACAATACAGATGTTGCTGAAAATTTCATCAATAACACCAATACCGTAAACACCAGTAAATTTATCTTGACCCTGGTAGTAATTAGCTACAGGAGCTGTTTTATTATTGTATTCGTCGATACGTTTTTGAATGACCTCTGGATTTTGATCATCGGCACGACCCGAATCTTTACCACGAAGCAATAAACGTTTTTTCAACTCTTCATTTTCAACTTCCAATGCGATCATTCCAGAAATGGCCGTATTTTTTGAAGTTAATAATTGATCTAACGCTTCTGCTTGAGCAACAGTACGCGGAAATCCATCGAATATGAATCCTTTAGCGTTTGAATTGGCATCAAGCTTATTGCTGATCATACCAATCACCACTTCATCTGGCACCAAAACTCCCTGATCCATCAACTTCTTTGCCTCTAAACCCAATTCGGTACCAGCTGCAATTTCCGCACGAAGAATATCTCCGGTTGATAAGTGCACCAACTGGTACTTGTCGATTAACTTTTGTGATTGAGTTCCTTTGCCTGCTCCCGGAGGGCCGAATAAAACTAAGTTCAGCATGTTTAAGTTGGTTAAAAACTAAAATAGCCTGCCATTTGCTGACAGGCTATTGATTGAATTTTGGTGGACCCAAAGGGAGTCGAACCCCTAACCTTCTGATCCGTAGTCAGATGCTCTATCCAATTAAGCTATGGGTCCTTCTTTTTGTCGAAGGCCGCTATCGTTGTAACGGGAGTGCAAATATAAGGAGGTTTTCAAGTTTGCCAAAAGATTTTTAAAAAAAATCAGACTGATTCTTATTTCTGCTTCATTCTCAGTGAAATAAATTTTCATCACTAGAATTATGGCGCTTCATTTAGTGCTTTTATTGGCTCATTAAGAACATTTACTTACCTCATATCATCACTTTATTCTTACAATAATCATCAATTAAGCTAAATGAAACATTTTTAAATGCAACGATTAATGATTAAATTGAGATGTATCTAAATTTAAAACCATTTAAAAACACAAATAAATTTACTATGAAGAAGCTCTCTATCATTATCCTGATTATCATTGGCGCTTCATTAAGCGCCTCCGCGCAACACTTCAGAATCAACGCTTATACAGCTTATGTATTTGATGATGCAGTTGATTCTTATTACAGTGAAACAAGATTTTTCGAAGGGCAAGTTAAAGGCGGGTTTCAATGGGGTCTCGGTGTCGAATACATACTGCCTACTCAAGGTGCTAAACAATATGGTGTAGAGCTCAGCTATTTACGCCAAGACACCAAAGCTCCTTTAACTTATTATGATCCAACTGGCATTAATAATATAAAAAACACCAATTTCGATTTAGGACTAAACTTTATAATGTTAGGTGGAAATGGCTATGTGAAAGTAAATCCAAAAGTGGAACCATTTGGAGGATTTGCGGCAGGTGTAGCCATTTTGGACCTCAGTAACCCCGACAATAATAATAGTGATAGTGCTACAAAATTTGCATGGAGTATAAAAGGAGGTACCAATATTTATGTTACGCCTAAAGTTGCACTAAAACTACAAGCCAGCTTACTATCATCGGTACAGGCAGTGGGCGGTGGCTTGTACTTTGGAACTGGAGGTACTGGAGCAGGTGTAAGTTCGTACTCCTCAATGCTTCAATTGGTGCTCGGCGGCGGCTTAACGCTGAACTTGAACTAGATAATCAAATATGAGATGTGAGAAATATCTAGTTATGTTATATCTCACATCTTAATTTTCAGATCCACTTTTTATCCTCTTTTAGTTTCAAAATCGATATCCGATCTTCATTATCAGCTTTTATATTCCGCATAAAGCAGTCGTCCAAAGTCTTTTGCTTTATTTTTCTGCATTAAGCCGCCTTCTTAACCAAACTTAAACATTAGGTTTTGTACCTCCCCGAGGCACTATTTCACGACCAAATTCTCCATTAATGATCTGAGCAGATGCCGAATAAAATGCAGAACATCCAACAAATATTCCTACAATTCCGGCTATATGAGTTATTGATTCGTCATTAGTGAAATCAGCCAATGCCAACAAAACAAATAAAAAGGTAAGCGAGCCAAATACTATTCGAGTTGCCACATCATGTTTCAGAGCTCCGATAAACATTACGAATGTAAACATCGCCCATAATGTTAAATACCACCCCATATCAGTCTTAGAGGCGTCTACAATTCCTTTAAATGGATTGATCCAAATTAACAGCAATGAAAACCAAAATAAGCCGTAGGCTGAAAATGCGGTTGCTCCGAAAGTATTCTCCTTTTTAAACTCAAATATACCCGCTATAATTTGGGCTAAGCCTCCAAGAGCCACTGCCATTGCAAGAATGACTGAACTTTTATTAATGAGCCCAACATTGTGTAAGTTTAATAAGATAGTGGTGGTAGCAAATCCGAATAAACCGAGCGGACCTGGATTTGATGTTTTCATAAATTATTTTTTAGGTTATAAAAAAATACCCTTAAATAATGACAAAAACAACGATTTACTATTTTAAAGAAATATAAATCTTACTGAAAGAACATGGATACATCACCATGAAAAAAAGCAAACCTTAAGTTTATTAAAGTATAGTTAATAAAAAAACAGGTTCGAACCTTAAAGATACCTCTTAAGTCCGAACCTGTTTTATTAAAAATAGGTAAACTCCTTATTTTTTATCTCCTTTAGGTTTCGAAATTGATTCGCGCATTTCAGTATCAGCTTTCATATTTTGCATACGGTAATAGTCCATTATTCCCATATTTCCAGATTTAAAAGCATCTGCCATTGCTTTGGGAATTTCAGCTTCCGCTTCAATTACTTTGGCACGGGCATCCTGTGCTTTAGCACGCATCTCTTGCTCAAGCGCAACAGCCATTGCTCTACGCTCTTCGGCACGAGCATTAGCCACTTTTAAATCGGCTTCAGCCTGATCTGCTTGCAGTTTTGCACCAATATTTTCACCAATATCAATATCAGCAATATCAATAGAAAGAATCTCGAAGGCCGTTCCAGAATCCAATCCTTTTCCCAAAACCACTTTCGAAATTCGATCAGGATTCTCCAAAACTTCTTTATGGTTTACCGCCGATCCGATGGTGGTTACAATACCTTCTCCTACCCGGGCAAGTATTGTTTCTTCTCCTGCCCCTCCTACTAACTGATTAATATTAGCACGAACGGTAACCATAGCTTTAGCCACCAACTGAATACCATCTTTAGCCACAGCGGCCACAGGCGGTGTATTTATTACTCGAGGATTTACTGAAAGCTGAACTGCCTCAAACACATCCCTTCCAGCCAAATCAATAGCTGTAGCTAATTTAAAATCTAAAGGAATATTGGCTTTATCAGCTGATATTAATGCCTTAATTACATTATTCACGTGCCCTCCAGCCAAATAGTGCGTTTCAATATCATTACTCGTTATTTTCAAACCAGCTTTTGTTGAAGTGATCATAGCATTTACCACCAACGCAGGTGGCACTTTACGTAAACGCATAAGCACCAGATTAATTAGGCTCACCGGAGCTCCCGAAAGCCAGGCAGTAAACCATAGATTTACAGGAAAAAGGTAAAGAAAAACGAAAAGCGCTACAATAGCACCTACAACAAATAAAACTACAGTAATTGGCTCCATTGATTTATCTAGATCTAGTTTAAAAGATAGATTGTTTTATGCCTAAAGATGCAATAAAAAATTAAAATCAAACAAACCCTCGCTATAAAAAACAAGCCGTAACCAATACGGTTACGGCTCGGTTAATATTTTGCGAACGATTTACTTTACCGCTTCGTTTATTGCCGAAAAATTTGGCAGCTCACCTGCATTCTCCAACACCTCAGCGTATTTAACAAATCCTTCTTCATCAATCACAAAAGCAGCTCTTTTAGCCACTCCTTTTAAGCCCATTGCAAATGTTTCATATTGCGCACCAAAGGCTTTTGATACCTCTTTGTTAAAATCAGAAAGTAATGGAAACTGATAGTTATTCTCTTCCTTGAACTTAGCTAAGGTAAAAGGAGTATCAATTGAAATACCTAAAACCTGTGCGTTCAAACCTTCATAATGACCAAAGTTATCACGCATGGTACATAATTGAGTGGTACAAACACTGGTAAACGCAAAAGGGAAAAAATGAATAATTACTTTTTTACCCTTGAAATCACTTAAAGAAACTTCATTCTTCTCAGTATTAAACAATTTAAAATCTGGGGCTTTGTCGCCAATAGATAGTGCCATATACGTTTATAATTATTATGTATGTTATTAACAAAACTAGTTTGAAGGAATAGCTTTCAACTGCTTATCCACAATCGCCAAACCTTCTTCAAACGAATGAGGCTTGTAGCCCAACTCTCTCGTTGATTTATCCAAAATAAACCCTGTTTTTACAGGGCGTTTTGCCGGTTGGTTTAAGCCTTCGGCTGAAATAGGTGTGATCAATGACTTATCTAACTTCCAAAAATCAGCAATGCGTTCAACGATCTCCAGAATGCTCATAAAATCTTTCCCCGAAGCATTAAACACCCCTTGCGCCCTTTTTTCCATCGCAAGAATACAGGCCTCTGCCAGATCTTCGGCTAAGGTTGGATTACGGAATTGATCATTCACCACATTAATAGCTTTCTTAGCTTCTAATGCGCCTTTAGCCCATAATACAATGTTGCTACGGCTCATATCTTTCACAACACCGTAAACAATAATGGTTCTCAATATAGCATAATCAACAGTACTCTGCTTCAAAAGTTCTTCCGAATCGAGTTTTGTTTGTCCGTAGTAACTAAGCGGGTTAGGTAAAGCTTCTTCATCATAAGGCCCATCAGCTCCATCGAAAATAAAATCAGTTGACAAGTGAATAAAATGTGACCCAACTGTGTTACAAGCCTCAATAAAATAAGCTACGGCATCCACATTCAATAATTTACACAACTCCTTATCCGACTCACAGGCATCCACATTGGTCATGGCTGCTGTATGAATCACATGATCAGGGCGATACTGGTTCATGATATTCAAAACTTCCGACCTATTGGTTACATCCAAACTCTCATAAACATATCCACTTTCGAGATATCGATCTTCACCTTTGGCTGTAGCTATTATCTCATACAATGAGTTATTCCGAAGTTTATCGAGCAACTTTTGTCCTAACAAACCGTTGCTGCCAGTTATCAATACTTTTTTTGACATATTATCTATAAGCAAACAGGTGATCGCACGGATTTTCTATTTCTTATTTATGCGAACAAATTTTGCCATTTTTTTAAAATAAACAGGAGTATTTAGAATAGATTTTTAGAATTAAATAAATTTTATTGTGAGCAGGCAAAAGAATGTTAAAAAATGATTAAAAAAGGGGTTTGAATTTTTTTAAAATAATTTATCTTTGCGACACTTAAAATTCAGCCTTAAAAGGCTTAATAACAAAGAAAAAAGTTCAAAAATATGCCAAATATTGGGAAAATTGCTCAGATCATCGGTCCTGTAGTTGACGTTAGCTTTGCAAACGAGGCTACTCTACCTAAGATTTACGACGCGTTAATCGTAACAAAAGAGAACGGACAAAAAGTTGTATTAGAAGTACAACAACACCTTGGAGAAGATCGTGTACGTACCGTAGCGATGGACTCAACTGACGGTTTAGTACGTGGAATGGACGCTGTAGATACAGGTTCAGCTATTAAAATGCCAGTTGGTGACGCTATCAAAGGTCGTTTGTTCAACGTTGTAGGTGAAGCGATCGACGGTATTGACCAAGTTTCTAATGAAGGCGGTTACGCTATTCACAATAAACCACCTAAGTTCGAGGAATTAAGCACTGAAACTGAAGTACTTTTCACAGGTATTAAAGTTATCGACTTGTTAGAGCCTTATGCAAAAGGGGGTAAAATTGGTTTATTCGGTGGTGCCGGTGTAGGTAAAACCGTATTGATCATGGAGTTGGTAAACAACATCGCTAAAGCATATGCTGGTTTATCAGTGTTTGCGGGTGTTGGTGAGCGTACTCGTGAAGGTAACGACTTATTACGTGAGTTCATTGAATCAGGTGTAATTAACTACGGTGATGAGTTTAAACACTCTATGGAAGCCGGAGGTTGGGACCTTTCTAAAGTTGACAAAGACAAACTTAAAGACTCTAAAGCTACATTGGTGTTCGGTCAGATGAACGAGCCTCCTGGTGCACGTGCTCGTGTTGCCTTGTCAGGTTTAACTGTAGCTGAATATTTCCGTGATGGCGATGAGCAATCAGGTGGTCGTGATATCTTATTCTTCATCGATAACATTTTCCGTTTCACTCAGGCAGGTTCTGAGGTATCAGCGCTTTTAGGTCGTATGCCTTCAGCGGTAGGTTACCAACCAACACTTGCTACAGAAATGGGTTTAATGCAAGAGCGTATCACTTCAACTAAACGTGGTTCAATTACTTCAGTACAGGCCGTTTACGTACCTGCCGATGACTTAACTGACCCTGCTCCTGCAACTACTTTCGCCCACTTAGATGCAACAACTGTATTGAGCCGTAAAATTGCTGAGTTAGGTATCTATCCTGCGGTGGATCCATTGGATTCGACTTCACGTATCCTTTCTCCAGCTGTATTAGGTGATGCTCACTATGGTACTGCTCAACGTGTTAAAAACATCTTACAACGTTACAAAGAGTTACAAGATATCATCGCGATCTTAGGTATGGATGAGTTATCTGAAGAAGATAAATTAACTGTATCACGTGCTCGTCGTGTTCAACGTTTCTTATCACAACCTTTCCACGTAGCTGAACAGTTTACCGGCTTAAAAGGTGTATTGGTTGATATTAAAGATACAATCAAAGGCTTCAACATGATTATGGATGGTGCAGTGGATGAATATCCTGAGTCAGCATTCAACCTTGTAGGTACCATCGAAGATGCTATCGAAAAAGGTAAAAAATTATTAGCTGAAGCAAACGCATAATTTCGATTTGAGATATGGGATATGAGATTTGGGACTAAAAAGTCTTCAATTTCATATCTCAAATCTCACATCTCAAATCTTAATACTATGATTTTAGATATTTTAACACCTGATAAAAAGGTGTTTTCAGGAGAAGTTATTTCGGTAACCGTTCCGGGTAAAGCAGGATCATTCCAAATTATGGAAAACCACGCTGCTATTATCTCAACTTTAGATAACGGATTGGTAGAAATTCGCTTAACTGATAAATCTCAGGAATTATTTAACATTAAAGGCGGTGTTGTAGAAGTACTTAAAAACAAAGTAGTTGTACTTGCCGACGGAGTTGTTGAAGAATAAGAACTTTGATTATAAAAAAAGCGTTCCGAGTTTCGGAACGCTTTTTTTATGCCTTATCAAGGTGTTTTGAATGAAAAATAGAGCTAAGAATGCTGTTGATTCACCATTAACGGCATTTATTTTTATGTTTTATTTTGATTGATTAAACTCGATCCGTTACAACTGTCCTGGCCACCATATCATGGATGGTTTGTTTTCTTTCATTCAATAAGGCCACCAAAAAGATAACTGGAAAAAAGGTTGAAATACCTTTTAACAGGTTTCTAAGAACTATTTTAACAGTAGTCGTTTTTTCATCTATTTCCGCCTCCGTAATTTTCATCGAAAGTATTAGTTTACCAATTGATGATCCCTTAAGAAATAAATCACAGGTTGCAAAATACAAGAAACCTAAACCTAACAAAAGGACTATGCTTTTACTAATCATTACCGTAAGAAAAGTCAGCAAATAGATAATTGCCAGATCAATAATAAAGGCCCCTACTCTTTTTCCAAAATTAGCCGGAATAGCATCAAAATAAGCGGCATTAACAACTGTATTTTCAGAAGCACTTCGTGCCGAGTTATATTCACTTTCAGATAAAACAGTACCAGGGATATAGGCAGTTTTACAACAATAACATTCCAATTGATCGCCCAAATTATTGATCGGTATTAATGGAATAAAGAAAATATGAAAGAATTTCTTGTACTTTACTAGCTGATAGTTTTCTTCTCTTCTGCAATTTGAGCAATTAAACCTGCCTGTTTGAATTGTATTCCCAATGACCTTTGTACCGTAGATAATCATTTCTGTGGCGTTTAAAAATTAATAATAGATTTTAATGCGATATTAAGATATTAAACCATAATTTCTAATATAACCTATTAATTAATTTACATAACCAAAAATATACTTACCTATCTTTTAATTCAAAAACTTCAGCTAATAATTCATACGAACGCAATCTATCTTCAAAATTGAGCGAAATGTTTGCCAGCATCAATTCATTTACACTATATTCTTTAGCTAATTGTGTAAGCTTTAAATTTAACTGTTCCGGAGTACCACAAATCATTCGGTCATAATTCGCATTGATCCTCTCCTTTTCATACTCCGTATATTCATACTGCTGAACATCTTCGTATGAAACCGGTTCAAATCGTCCTTTTTCTAACTGAACAAAACGATAGTTCATAATTTCGCGCTGCTGTTTGATCTTTTCTTCATCTTCTGAACAAAACACAAAAAATGCAGCATTTGCCTCGGGTTCTTTAAAATGTCCATTAGGCTTAAAGCTTTGCTTGTACATCTGAACAGCCATTGATCCACCTACCGGATTAATAAAATGCGCAAATGAAAACCCTAAACCAAAGTGAGCCGCAAAAACAGCACTTTGTCCGCTTGAGCTTAATATCCATTGCTCCGGAATTGATTGCGAGTTAGGAGTAACATTTATTCTCCCGAGAACGGTTCCGGGCTCAGCTGTATCATATAAATAATGCTGCAAATCCGACAACTGTTCAATAAAGTCCTGTTCGCTAAAAGTATTTGAGGGATTTAAAATAGAAGCCGTAATGCGATCAGTTCCAGGTGCTCTACCCATTCCCAGATCAATACGACCGGGAAAAATTGTTTCGAGCATACGAAAGTTTTCAGCCACTTTTAACGCACTATGATTAGGCAACATTATTCCACCCGAACCGATTCTAATATTTTTTGTTTGGCCAGCCAAATGTGCAATCAACACTTCTGGTGTTGAACCAGCCAAGCTTTTGGTATTATGGTGTTCCGAAACCCAAAAACGGGTGTATCCTAATTTATCGGTCAGTTTAGCTAACTCAACCGTCTCTTTTATAGCTTGCTCGGCCGTCCCACCTTTTCGTATTGGCGACTGATCTAAAACACTTAATCGTAAACGCATTTATCTTATTTTCTTACTTAAGGATAGATTTAAAGACAATAATATTGGGTATTTGTTTTATGTCAGTGAACAATCACTGGTTCATTTGTACTTTTGCACCTATGTCAGAACAACAAAAAAACAATCCGCTGCATGGAAAAACCCTTGAAATGATTTTGAATGAGCTAGTTGCTCATTATGGCTGGAATGAATTGGGCTATCGAATCAGGATCAATTGCTTTATCAGCGATCCAAGTATAAAATCGAGTTTGAAATTCTTAAGAAAAACCCCTTGGGCCAGGCAAAAAGTCGAAGAACTTTACCTTACAATTTGTGAATAAGCCTACTCTTCCACTTCAGCAAAGCTCATTACACTAATAAACACATGATCGCCCGCTTTGAACCGTCCAATGTAGGGATAATTGATCTGCAGTTTTCTACCCAAACCTTCAACCTCTGCAATGATCAATTCGAAACTGCCATTGTATTCAGTTTTAAGAATTTTAGCCGGAATACCTGAAACTGATGAAATGCCAATATCATGTGGATGAATTAACAGCTTACCGCTTTTAGGAACTTCCCTATTGAAAACCTTCGAAAATGCCGAAGCTTCCAAAATATTGATGGCTCCGAATAAACGGGCCACATAAGTAGATTTTGGTCGATTATAAACTTCTTTTGGGCAACCAACCTGAACAACCTGACCATTTTGCAGAACGATGATCCGATGAGACAGCGAAAGGGCATCATTCGAATCATGCGTGACCATCAAAATAGAAACACCAGTTTTTTCTACTAACGCTTCTAAATCTCTTTTTAAATGATTTTTAAGGATCACATCGAGGTTACTGAATGGTTCATCCAGCAACAGTAAATCAGGTCCCGAAGCCAACGCCCTTGCAATAGCAACACGCTGCTGTTGTCCACCGCTTAAATTAATGGCTTGTTTATCTTTTAAATCAAAAATATTGAGCAGCTCCAAAATCTCATGGATTCGATTCTTTTTAAACTCTAAATCGGTATTGGGTAATACCGGAGCTATGTTATCATAAACCTTGGCGTAAGGATTCAGGTTATAATCCTGTTGTACAAAATGCATTCCTTTAGCTCCCGGCAACAGGTTTACAGAGGGCCCATAAACTCGTTTATCATTAAAAAGAATTTCCCCGCTATCGGCATCCAACATTCCGTAAATAAGCTTTAATAAGGTACTTTTTCCACCACCACTGGCACCCACAAGGCTTACAATCTCACCCTTGCCAATTTCACAATTGACGTTATTTAAAGAAAACTGTTGATTGTTTGGATATTGCTTATGGAGGTTTCGGATAACTAGCATACGCGTTAAAAATAATAACACAAATTGATTAAACTAAACTATTTTAAAAATAAGAGGCCGGTTTGAAAAATATCAAACCGGCCTCTTCATTATTTTAAATTGAATCCTAATAAAATCCACTCAATGAAATTCCAAATGAAATATTATTTAGCTGAGGACCTTGATTTTCAGAAAAAACATCACTCATATAATACTTGCAGTAAATAGATGCATAATCGTAACCAATGCGACCTAAAACACCATATCTAAAAGTATTAAAGTTAAAATCGTCATCTACCTTAACCTTTCCATACTCATCGCTGATCTGTTTTGTTCGGCCGCTTAACAAGTAGCCGAAATCCATGCCTGCCTCAACAAAAAAACCTTTATTTCTATTGGCTGATTTAGGCTGATAGTGAAACACAACCGGTAACACTATATATTTCGACATCAGCTTATTTTTACTTAAATCAACATCCGACTGCACATAGGTAAAAGTTGGCTTGTTTGCTTGCGGAGTAATATCATTCTTAAATCGATAATTCTGCCAGTCGATACCTAAATAGGCATTCAGTTTCAATTTCTTTTTGTAGATATTTAAGCTTCCTGAAACTAAATTCAAGGTAAAGTTTGATGATTTATTAGTTTGAAGCTCAAGATTGGGATCCGAAGTTGAAAAACTGCCATTATCGAGCCAGTTGGTGAACCCCCAATCAATACCTCCTAAACAGGTGAAACGGAACGGGCTTTTATCTTTATGGTGATATGGAGCATCCTCATCTGAACGGATAATAACTGTAACATTATCTTTTGGACCAAGTTTAATAATCGTTGAATCGGCTTTTGCTTTAACAGTATCTTTCTTGATCGTGTCGACTGCTTGAGCACTTGTTCCATGAACTCCTATTATCGTTAAGAGTGCAGCCAGTGTTAGTAAATGTTTCATTCTATATTGAATAATTGTTTGACAAAAGGAGGTCTACCTGCTTATTTTAACCAGCAGACCATTAGTTATTCTCTAAAATTTATATTGAATTAACGGACTTCCGTTTCTGATGAACTTTCCTCTTCTTCCTGTTGACGTTTGCGCTCAATTTTTACCAAGCCCAGGTTCAACGAAAAGTTACTCCCTTTTTTATTGATAGCTAAGAACTTTTTATCCCTTTTATCCACTTTAGCAGCGATGTAATTCAACGCATCGCCCACAGTTGGAATCGCTTTTCCATCTTCTGATTCATCGTAAGCTACCAATGCCTGGTGTAATAGTTTGGGTTCCACTACCGGAATACATTGATCTGAAGGAACCGCTTTAACATTGCCTTTCGATTGAATTAAACTCGGCTCAGTTGTTGAAATTTTAGCCAATCGAGTTTCACTGCTTTCTGCATTCCATTGTGTTGTTCCAGCTTTACTTTTACTGCTTTCCTTTTTGCGTACCGGAACATTTTTTTGCTCTTTGCTTTCTTTGTTTTCCTTGCCTTCTGACCGAACCTCAGTTTCAGGCTGTGAAGCACGGATCTTAGGCGACTGAATGATCACGGCCCGATTCCTTGTCTCTTTATCGGGGTTAGGGTCATTAGTATTTACAACAGCAACCTGATCACCTTTCAAATGCTGTTTATTGGTTAAATACAATGCTGCTGTAGCCAAACATAGAACCACTGAAGCGGCAACTGACCACTGAGCCAATCGTATCTTTTTGTTTGCACGCTGCTGACGTTCCAAATCATTTTCAACTGAAAACCATACTTTTGATGACGGTTCTTCGCTGAAATTTTCAAATACCTCGCTAAAAAGCTTATCGAAATCTTTATCTGATAGTTGCGACATTACTGCCTCCCTCCATGTTTAAAATCCATTCTTTTAATTGTGTCCGGGCTCGGTTTAACTGCGATTTTGATGTTCCTTCGCTTATTCCCAATTGATCGGCTATTTCCTTATGTCCATAACCTTCAATTGCATACATGTTAAACACCATCCGATATCCCGGGGGTAAATTCTGTACCAGTTTTAATAATTCCTGTACATTTAGATTGCTTAAAGGCAAGTCATTACTACTCTGATTTTCGGCCTCTTCTAAATCAACCATCGGATACATCCTGGAATTACGTCGGTAAAACTCAATTGCCGTATTCACCATGATGCGACGTAACCATCCTTCAAATGACCCTTCTCCTTTGTATAAATGCAGTTTTTCAAACATCCTCACAAAACCAACCTGCAATACATCTTCTGCCTCATCTCTGTCGCGGGTATAGCGCAGGCAAACACCCATCATCTTTGATGAAAAATGCTTATACAAGGCTTCCTGCGACTTTCGGTTTCCATTCCGACAGCCGACCACTAATTCATCCAGCCCTATTTTATGCATCAGTTTCATTTGGTTTCGTTAACAAGATGACTCCGCTAACACAATGGTTGCACGATATTTTATATTTTTTCATTTTTTTTACTAAAATAAACACTTGTTAGTTCAGATTTATAAATGATGTTTACACAATAACTTGGTTATATACTATCTTCACCGTTTTAATACTGTTTAGGCACAATGAAAAAAGTTTCTCTGAAAGATATTGCCAAACTCACCGGGGCATCTCCTTCTACTATCTCGTTTGTAATTAATGGTAAAGCCAAAGAAATGCGTATCAGTGAAGAGATGAAGAACAAAATCTTAACAGTGATTCAGGAAGTGGGATATCAGCCAAACCAGGTGGCAGTTTCTTTGCGAACAGGAAGATCAAAAATGCTGGGCGTTATTATTGAGACCATTACCAGCGATTTTTTTAGTTCTTTGGCAAAAACAATTGAAAACGAGGCCCAAAAACATGGCTATAAAGTGGTATTGAGCAGTACTAATAATAATAGTGAAAAAGGAAGTGAAATAATCAATATGCTTGCCCAACGTCAGGTAGACGGGTATCTCATTTCTCCGGCATTGGGTATGGAAAGCGCCATAAAGGAATTAATAGCACATAAAAAACCGGTAGTATTTGTTGACAGTAACCTACCCGATTTTTCAGTGCCATATATTGCCGTAGATAATTATGCCGGGGTTCAAATGGGTATGGATCATTTAATAGCTAAAGGATATAAAAGCATAGGCTTTGTGACCATAGACATTGAGCTCGAGCACATGAAGCAACGCAGCAATGCTTATATCAACAGCCTAAAAGAAAATGGACTAGAGGTGAAGGAAGAATATATACTGCAACTTCCTTATAATTACGAAAAAGAAAGTGCTTTAAGTTTGATTAACAATTGGCTACTGAAACACCCGGAGTTGGACACTATCTTTTTTGCCACCAACTATTTAGGAATCATCGGCTTAGAAAGTATTTTAAACCTCGGTTTGCGAATACCTGCCGATATTAAAATGATCTGTTTTGATGATCATGATGTATTCCGTTTATATCCACCGGGAATTACCTGTATTCAACAACCGGTTGAAGAAATTGCGAGAACAGCCACTAAAGTACTTACAGACATGCTCGACAAATCTGACTATTCCATTACTCTTTCTAATCAGAGCTTACCATTAAAACTTATTGTAAGAGGTTCTACTTAATTAAACTCTGAAAAAAAGTAAAAAACTTGCAAAATCGATTTATCATAGCTATTATTGATATTATAATTAGTTTAGTAGTTACTTACTCAAAAACTCAGGCTTGTTTTCCTGATTTTTTTTGATCATCATGCTAAAACGTTATAGCGTGAAATAAATGGGACTTTACCCTTAGGGTAACCCTTACTATTGAAACACTTATAATAGATAAATTAAGAATAGGTTAGTTTTCATTCATAAAAACAAATTGGTTGTTTTAATCTACCTCCGCTTAGGCGGAGGTATTATTTGTGTTAACAAATCTTATTTTTATATTAAATCACTTATCGTAAAACTGCGCAAGCATCTTTCCGTGTTGTTTTACTTTTAATTTAATAAAAACCATAATCACATGCTTTCTCGCAAAAAATTTATCCAGGCAGCAGGTGTTGTTGGAGCCGGACTAGCTCTTCAACCTAAAGAATTGTTCGCTTTCGCTGATAATAGTTTTGAAAGTAAACGGCCTCCGGTTGCTCATCGAAAATTTACAAGTAAAGCCGTTGAGGAAGCCATCAAAAAAATTAAAGCCGAATTACCAAATAAAGAGCTTGGCTGGCTTTTCGAAAACTGCTTTCCAAATACCCTGGATACGACTGTTGATTTCGAAATGATCGATGGCAAACCTGATACTTATGTAATTACAGGTGACATTGATGCGATGTGGTTGCGAGATAGTACAGCACAAGTTTGGCCGTATTTATCACTAATGCCTCAGGATGCCGCCCTTCAACAACTTATTGCCGGTGTTATTAACCGACAAACAAAGTGTATTCATAAAGACCCTTACGCCAATGCTTTTTATAAAGATGAAACGAAAGTAAGTGAATGGAAACATTCGGATATAACTGATATGAAACCGGGTGTTCATGAGCGAAAATGGGAAATTGACTCATTATGCTATCCGATCAGGCTGGCTCATCAATATTGGAAATTAACTGGAGACACTTCACCTTTTAGTGCTTATTGGAAAGAAGGTATTCAATTAACCTTACAAACATTTAAAGAACAGCAACGGAAAACAGATAACGGTCCATATACCTTTCAGCGTACCACAGCCTGGGCAACGGATGGCGTTCCATTAGCAGGATATGGATATCCCGTAAAACCAGTTGGATTGATCTGCTCTATTTTCCGTCCGAGTGATGATGCAACTATCTACCCTTTCCTTGTGCCTTCTAATTTCTTTGCCGTTGTTTCATTGAAGCAAGCAGCCGAAATGGTTGAAAAAATTCATAACGACAAAGCATTAGCTACAAGTTGCCGTGAATTAGCAACTGAAGTGAGCAATGCATTAAAACAATATTCAACTGTTGTCCATCCTATAAAAGGTAAGGTTTACGCATTTGAGGTGAATGGATTTGGCAGTTTTAACCTGATGGACGATGCCAATGTTCCAGGATTATTATCATTACCTTATTTAAATGGTGTAGCTCAAAATGACACCATCTATCAAAATACCCGCAGGCTCATTTTATCAGACTATAACCCCTTCTTTTATAAAGGTAAAGCCGGTGAAGGTATTGGAGGCCCTCATGTCGGTATTAATATGATTTGGCCCTTAAGTATTATCATGAGGGGGCTCACTTCATCCAACGAAACCGAAATTAAGCAATGTATTAAAACGTTAATTCAAACGCATGGAGATACGGGTTTTATGCACGAATCGTTTCATAAAGATGATCCTAAAAACTTTACTCGCAAATGGTTTGCCTGGGCAAATACCTTATTTGGTGAGTTAATTTATGAAACATGGCTTAGCAAACCTGCATTGCTCAAACAGATCTAAAAAAAACGTAAGGTTAACAACTAACACTACATATAAAATGCAAGCACAATCTAATACGAGCTTATTTAACACCGTGGAAGCCCAGTTAAAAGAACAAGGGTTTACCATTATCAGTAAGGATGACCAACGTCCATGGGGTGGATTTTTTGTACTGGACGAAAATGATGCGGAAAAATTTATTGAATTATACTTTCCGGGCTACAGCAAAGAACAGTTATTGATCGGAAATAAATTAAGTCCTAAAATTTTGATGGTAGCTCCAGGTAAACGATTATCATGGCAATATCACTTTCGCAGAGCCGAAATATGGCGCGTTGTAAATGGCAAGGTGGCTATAGCAACCAGCGATACTGACGAGGAAAAGGATATAAACAATTTTCAACCAGGTGAAATTATTGTTTTACAAAAAGGCCAACGCCATCGCTTAATTGGTTTAAATGAATGGGGCGTTGTGGCTGAAATTTGGCAACATACTGATATTGAAAACCCTTCTGATGAAGATGATATAGTGCGTTTACAAGATGACTTTGGACGGAATTAATCAGGTCAATTAACAATTAAACTGATTAATAAACATTCAATAAAGTTCTACTCAGAAAATTTAACACAATAATTTTATTTTTTTCATCATTGCTATAACCAGATTTCATATTTTAGCTAAAACGTTTTAGTTAAGTTTACAAAAATTGATCAGATGTTTTATACGATTGAAAATAGAAAACCATCTGTGGTCTTCCCCCGACTCTCTCAATTACCCATTTCGTAAACAACAATGTTTTAATGAATAATAACTATTAAACACTGTAGCTAAAACGTTTTTAACTTATATTTAATTCCTGAAGGCCTCAATCACTTAGTTCTTAAGCAAAGGGGGCTGTAATCAACCTTATAAAGCATCGTTTCTTTGATTAACGATTATTATGAAAAAACTCTGTGCCCTCTTCTTTCTTTTCTACAGCTCTTTTTTATATGCTCAAACAGTTACCAAAATCACCGACCCCGTTGAATGGATCAATCCATTGATGGGAACCGACTCTAAGGTGAGTTTATCGAATGGGAACACCTACCCTGCCATTGCAGTACCCTGGGGAATGAATTTTTGGCTTCCGCAAACCAATGTTATGGGCGATGGATGGGCCTACCAATATGCAGCTGATAAAATTAGAGGGTTCAAGCAAACCCATCAACCTTCACCCTGGATGAATGATTACGGTCAATTTGCGATAATGCCTGTTACGCAAAGCTTAAAGTTTGAACAAAATACCAGGTCGAGCTGGTTTTCGCATAAGGCTGAGGTTTCTAAGCCTTACTACTACAGTGTTTATTTAGCTGATGCTGACGTAACCACCGAAATTACTCCAACAGAAAGGGCTGCCCAGTTTCGATTTACGTTCCCTAAAACCGACAGTTCTTTTGTTGTAATCGATGCTTTTGATAAAGGTTCTTACGTCAAAATTCTGCCAAAAGAAAATAAAATTATAGGCTACACAACCAGAAACAGCGGTGGAGTACCTGCTAATTTTAAAAACTACTTTGTTATTTATATTGATAAGCCATTTACATTGGCTGCGGCCTGGCATAACAACCTGCTAGCCAATGACACGCTCGAATATCAGGCTAATCATGTAGGAGCGGTTATCGGTTTTAAAACCTCGAAAGGAGAAAAAGTAAACTTACAGGTTGCCTCATCCTTTATCAGCTTTGAACAAGCAGAACTTAACCTGAAGCGAGAAATTGGAACTGATAACTTTGAGCAGACCAAACAAAAGGCCAAGACAGCCTGGAATAAAGAACTAAGTCGTATTACAGTAGAAGGTGGAACAGTTGACCAGACTCGCACTTTCTATTCTTGCATGTATCGAACACTTCAGTTTCCGCAGAAGCATTATGAATTAGATGCCAGTAATAAAGTTGTTCATTATAGCCCTTATAACGGCCAGGTTTTACCCGGGTACTTATTTGCCGGAACTGGCTTTTGGGATACATTCAGAGCTTTATATCCATTTTTAAACCTAATGTATCCGGGTATCAACAAGCAAATGCAGGAAGGATTATTAAACGCCTACAAAGAAGGCGGCTTTTTACCTGAATGGTCAAGTCCGGGCTTTAGAAATGTAATGGTGGGTAATAATTCTGCAGCAGTTGTTGCCGACGCTTACATAAAAGGTTTAAGAGGATACGATATCAACACACTTTATGAAGCATTAAAACATGGAGCTAACAATGAAGGACCATTAGACGCCGTTGGTAGGAAAGGTGTTGAATACTACAACAAACTCGGTTATGTTCCCTATGATGTAAAAATCAATGAGAATGCCGCGAGAACACTGGAATATGCATACGACGACTTTACCATTTATAAACTTGCAAAGGCCTTAAATAAACCTAAAGAGGAACAGGAGCTGTTTGCGAAAAGAGCACAGAATTACCGCAATTTGTTTGACGCGGAAACCAAGTTAATGCGAGGAAAGAATCAGAATGGAACTTTTCAAACTCCGTTCAATCCTTTTAAATGGGGTGATGCCTTTACCGAGGGTAATAGCTGGCATTATTCATGGAGCGTATTTCATGATATTAAAGGACTTTCGGATTTAATGGGCGGCAAAGCACAGTTTGCCAAAATGCTCGATTCTGTTTTTGTAATGCCTCCCGTTTTTGATGAAAGCTATTACGGAACCGTTATTCATGAGATCAGAGAAATGCAGATCATGAATATGGGACAATATGCGCATGGCAACCAGCCCATTCAGCATTTGATCTATTTGTACAACTATGCCGCTCAACCTTGGAAAACGCAGTATTGGACTCGTAAAGTATTAGATAATTTCTACAAAGCCACTCCTGATGGATATTGTGGTGACGAAGATAACGGACAAACTTCTGCCTGGTATGTATTTTCGGCAATGGGCTTCTACCCTGTTTGCCCGGCAACTGACCAATACGTTTTAGGGGCTCCATTGTTTAAAAAAATCACGTTAAAACTAGAAAACGGAAAATCATTTGTGATCGAGGCTCCGAAAAACAGTGATAAAAACTTATATGTTAAATCTGCGCTGTTTAACACTAAGCCTTATTCCAAAAACTGGATCAGTCATTTCGATTTATTAAAAGGAGGATCAATTTCATTTGATATGAGTGATACTCCTAATACGAATAAAGGAACTCGTATTGAAGACGAACCTTATTCATTTAGCAAAGACGAGAAATAATAGTCAAATAAAGAGGCTGCCTAAATAGTCACAAACCAGATAGTCTGCCCTTCGACTTCGCTCAGGCTGACTAACTGGTTAATGTCAGGCTGAGCGGAGTCGAAGCCTCGCTCTAGGTAACTAAGTCAAGACTTTTAGCCCGTCTCTATTTTTTAATCAAATCACATGAGCAAATTTGTTAAAGTTGCCCTTCTTATCGTTTTCAGCTTATATTTTATTGACGCGAATGCTCAATGGAAAAAACCAAAATGGTTGAGTAATGCGGTCTTTTACCAACTGTACCCCCAAAGTTTTAAAGATTCGGATGGTGATGGAATTGGTGATTTAAAGGGTATTGAACAAGAACTGGATTATTTGCAAAACTTAGGAATTACAGCCATTTGGATGAATCCTATCTTCGAATCCCCGTTCAGAGACGCAGGTTATGACGTTAGTGACTTTTACAAAATAGCTCCACGATACGGAACGGAAGAAGACTTAAAACAGCTATTAACAGCTGCTCATAAACGAGGGATAAAAATATGCCTCGATTTGGTAGCGGGGCATACTTCTGATCAGCACGCATGGTTTCAGGCTTCAACTCGCGCAGATTCAAATGAATTTACGCATCGCTACATTTGGACACCCTCAAAAGCTATCGTTCCGGGAAGTTTCTTTATTAAAAACAATTATCCGCGCAATGGAAACTATCTAAAGAATTTCTTTGACTACCAGCCTGCCCTAAACTACGGCTATGCGAATCCTGATATAACCCAACCCTGGCAAGAACCTGTTGATGCTCCAGGCCCTAAAGCAACGCGCGATGAATTGAAAAAGATCATTACTTTTTGGATGGATAAAGGAGTAGATGGTTTCAGAGTTGACATGGCTTTTTCGTTAATTAAAGACGATAACAACCTGACGGAAACAAAAAAATTGTGGACGGAAACTCGTAGCTGGTTTGAGCAAAAACACCCTGAAGGTGTTTTAATAGCCGAGTGGAGTAATCCCTCGAATTCGATAAATGCAGGTTTCCATATCGATTTTATGATGCACTTTGGAGTGGCAGGCTATCCCTCATTATTCTTTAATGAACACGGGACTTTTAAAGGCGAACATCCCTTTTTTGACAAAAGCGGCAAAGGTGATTTCCTATTGTTTTGGCAGAATTATATTCAACAGATAAATTCCACAAAGGGTAAAGGTTATATTGCCATTCCTTCTGCCAATCATGATTTTCAACGGCCTAATTGTGGTAACAGAAATTCTGTACAGGAACTAAAAACCGTTATGGCTTTTCTGCTCACCATGCCGGGTATTCCTTTTATTTATTATGGAGATGAGATTGGAATGCGTTTTATCGAAGATTTGCCGAACGAGGAAGGAAGTGTTTTGCCGGATGGGAACAACAGAGCCGGAACTCGTACACCCATGCAATGGAATTCAACAGCAAATGCAGGTTTTTCAATAGCACCAGCTACTTATTTACCAATTGATCCTAATCCTAAACGGCCAACAGTTGAACAAGAAACCGCAGATAAAAACTCTCTGTTAAACTTTGTTAAGTCACTGATAAAACTGCGATCTTCCTCACCTGCTTTGAGCAATGATGGCGCAATTGAAGCTTTGTATATTCATGAGAAAACCTACCCTGTAGTTTATCTGCGTTCGTCTGGAACTGAACGCTATGTAATTGCAATAAATCCATCAGCAGGCAATGTTACTGCTAAATTTGAATTAGAAAATGTACACCATCTAATTCCTGTTTATTCATCGAACTGTATTATTAAACTAACTAACCATATTGAAATAAACATGAAGGGTGTTTCTTACGGCATTTTTAAAGTCCAATAATTAATGTTTGTTGTTATTTTAGCTTTATCCATCGTTAAATAACTCATGAAGAAACTTTTACTTGTCATCTCTTTACTACCTCTTTTTGCTTTAGCCCAAGAAAAAAACTTCGTCCAATTTGTAAAACCGCTAATCGGTACCCAGCGCATGGGACATACTTATCCCGGAGCAACTGTACCTTTTGGATCGGTTCAGTTGAGTCCTGAAACAGATACGTTGAGCTATGAAAAAAATGGAAAGTACAATGGTGATGTTTATAAATATTGCGCGGGCTACCAATATGACGATAAAACGATTGTCGGTTTTAGTCACACTCATTTTAGCGGAACCGGCCACTCCGATTTGGGCGATTTTTTAATCATGCCAACAACCGGCCAATTACAATTAAATCCTGGCACTGCTGACCATCCGGAGAATGGCTATAGATCTAAATTTTCACATGCCAACGAAATTGCTGAACCCGCCTATTATAAAGTAAAGCTCGATGATCATGCTATTTTGGCTGAACTAACTGCTACAACACGAGTTGGGTTTCATCAGTATACCTTCCCTAAATCAGATAATGCCCATATTATTCTCGATCTGATGTCGGGGATATATAACTACGAAAATAAAAACGTTTGGACCTTTGTTCGGGTTGAAAATGATTCAACAATAACCGGGTTTCGTCAAACTAACGGCTGGGCTCGTACCCGTACGGTTTATTTCGCCATGAAGTTCTCTAAACCATTTAAAGAATATGGCTTTAAAAATCAGGCAACTGATGTTTACAAAGGTTTTTGGAGAAAATTCGATCAGTCGAAGAACTTCCCTGAAATAGCCGGAAAGCAAATAAAGGCATGGTTTGATTTCAATACCGAAGAAGGAGAAAAGATCAAAATCAAGTTTGCATTGTCGCCCGTAAGCACCGAAGGAGCTTTAAAAAATTTACAAGCCGAAATTCCTCACTGGGATTTTGACAGTGTAAAACGCGAAGGCCAGCAGCAATGGAACAAAGAATTGAATAAAATCAAGGTAGAAAGCTTAACCAACAATGAACAGATCAACTTTTACACTGCAATGTATCATGCGTTTTTGAGCCCGACAACGTATATGGATCTGGATGGAAGCTATAAAGGTTTAGATCAGAACATTCATAAAGCTGAAAACTTCACCAATTACACGACGTTCTCGCTTTGGGACACTTATCGGGCTTTACATCCGTTCTTCAATCTTATCCAGCCTAAACGTAATCAGGATATGATCCAATCGATGATGGCTCATTATGATCAAGGCGTTCATAAAATGCTACCGGTTTGGTCGCATTATGCTAATGAGAACTGGTGTATGATTGGCTACCACAGTGTTTCGGTTATTGCGGATGCTGTTATAAAAGGTAATGCAAACTTTGACGTAAACAAAGCTCTAGAAGCTTGTGTAACAACTGCCCGAAATCAATATTATGACGGGTTGTCCTACTATATGAAGATGGGTTATGTTCCTGAAGATAAAAACTCTTCTTCAGTTTCTAAGACCCTTGAGTATGCCTATGATGACTGGTGTATTGCCCAAATGGCCAAAAAACTTGGACGTAATGATATTTATGAAGAGTTTATCAAGCGATCAGAAAACTATAAAAACGTTTACGATGCTTCCACAGGTTACATGCGGCCTAAACTAAATGATGGAACCTGGAAAAGTGGCTTTGATGCATTGAGCACCAACGGACAGGGTTATATCGAAGGAAACGCCTGGAATTACAGCTTATATGTACCTCAAAACCCTGCCCAACTGGTTGAGATGATGGGTGGCAAGGACCGATTTACCAAACATCTTGATTCGTTGTTCTCCATGCATTTACCGGATGAGTTTTTTGCAGAAACCGAAGATATTACCCGCGATGGGATCATTGGCAATTATGTACATGGCAATGAGCCAGCTCATCATGTAGCTTACCTTTATAACTGGACCAATCAACCATGGAAAACTCAGGATAAGGTAAGGATGATCCTTAAGCATCAATACAAGCCAACTCCTGATGGTTTAGGAGGTAATGATGATTGCGGACAGATGAGTGCATGGTACATTTTCACTTCACTAGGATTTTATCCAGTCGCTCCGGGATCTGATGAATATTCGATTGGAAGTCCTGCTGTTAAATCAGCTGAGTTACAACTAGAAAACGGCAAAACGTTTTCAATTGCAACCGTTAACCAAAGCGAAAAAAATGTATATGTGCAAAAAATTGAGCTGAATGGGAAGCCTCTTACGGGTTACACGGTGAAGCATTCAGATATTATGAATGGTGGCAAACTGGTGTTCTACATGAGTGCTAAACCGAAAAAGAACTAAACGTAAAGGCCTGTCGTCTGATTTAGATGACAGGCCTTTAAATAAAATAACTTTCTTATTACACCTAAGGTTTACCCTTTCCGCATACGGGCTTTCTTGTAGATCTTAACGGCCAGCATAATGATCATGCTAAACAAAATCAGTCCGACAAAACCCCAAAGCCACGATACTGCACTTTTCAAAACCACCAGAAAAACGATCGCAAATAGAAAAATGGTAGCTACTTCATTCCAAATTCTCAACTGAGTGGAAGTCCATTTAAACATACCCTCTCTCATTTGTTTCATAAATACCTGGCATTTGAAATGATACCAAAGCAAGCCTAATACAAAAAGGAACTTTACTATCATCCAGGGATGATGATACCATTTAAGTTCTATCATCATCCATAGGCCGCTGCAAACGGTTAGAATCATCGAAGGAACAGTAATGATGTTCCAAAGTTTGGATTCCATCAATTCAAACTGCTTTTGTAAAACCTTGCGTTCCGATTCTTCACGATCGTTTGCCTCAGTATGGTAAATAAACAAACGGACCATGTAAAATAAGCCGGCGAACCAGCTTACTACAAAAATGATATGAACGGCTTTTATGTATAAATACACGAATTGAACGAATTTTATGCACGAATGAAACGAAGAACTTTAATGCAATTCGAATAATTCGTGCAATTAGGGCTATTAATACTTAAATTCCTTAATCACCTCAATGGCGTACTTCACATTGTCAAACGGAAGGTCAGGCATAATACCATGTCCTAAGTTGAAAATAAAACCGTTTTCGCCACGCATTCTTTCCAATAAACGTAAAACACGCTCTTTTATCACTTTCTTATCAGCATACAAAATATGTGGATCGAAATTACCTTGAACGGCAATGTTTGATGGCAATCGATTTTTAATGTCTAACAGATCAACGTTCCAGTCAATTGAAATAACATCAGGTTTGGCTTCCGCCATTAAGGGAGCAAAAACCGAACTTCCTTTACAGAAAGAAATAACGGGGATGTCTTTACGATTAAGTTTAGAAATGATCTCTGTAATATAATAATGAGAAAACTCTTTATAATCGTCCCAAGCTAAAGCTTGCGCCCAGCTATCGAAAATCTGAATAGCATCAACACCTGCTTCAATTTGCATGTTCAAATAATCGGCAGTAATAACTGCCAGTTTTGACAATAGAGCCTTGGCTGTTTCAGGATCGTTGTGTAACATTAGTTTGGTTTGTTTAAAGTCTTTTGACGACTTTCCTTCAACCAAATAACTCATTACTGTAAAGGGAGCACCTGCAAAACCAATTAAAGGAGTTTTATGAGGAGCAAGGCGTTCCTTTATAATTTTAATAGCATCAGCAACGTATTTTAAAGATTCTTTTGCAGGAGGAACGTCAAGAGCTTCCACATCTTTCAAAGTACGCACTGGGTTGGCAAACTGAGGACCAACCCCTTGCTCAAATGAAAGCTGACCACCCATCGCTTCGGCGGTAACCAAAATATCAGAAAATAGGATAGCCGCATCAATACCTAAAAGATCAACCGGCAACATTGTTACATCAGCTGCAATTTCAGGAGTTTTACACATTTCCAGGAACGAATATTTATTCTTGATCTCCCAGTATTCTTTCATGAAACGACCTGCCTGACGCATCATCCACACGGGCGGACGTTCTGTTGGCCGCGAAAAAGCGGCATCTATAAATAAATTACTCATATTATGGATTACGGATTACGGGTTGTGAATTACGAATTGGAGTTAAACCCGCAACTAGCAATTTAAAACTCGAAATTTTAATTATTATTCTGTGAATTTATAACCAACACCACGCACCGAATGAAAATATCGTGGTTCTTTAGGGTTAGGCTCGAAATATTTACGGAAAGAAAGTATAAAATTATCAATGGTGCGGGTTGAAGGAAAAACGTCGTAGTTCCAAACCGTTTCAAGTATCTGCTCACGCGAAACCACCTCTCCTTTTCGTTCAATTAATAATTTCAAAAGCATCACCTCTTTCTTGGTAAGCATAGTGGTTATACCATCATCAGACGTAAGTTCAAAACTGATAAAATTGATCTCTTTGTCGCCAATTTTGTAGGTATTGAATGATTTTCCTTCTTCAGTATTTCGAAGGCTTCGTTTCACCAAAATCCCTACTCTTAAGATCAATTCTTCGAGGTTAAATGGCTTGGTTAGATAATCATCTGCACCCTTTTTCAATCCCATTACTCGGTCTTCACTGGTATTTTTAGCTGTCAAGAACAAAATAGGCACATCATAATTTTGAAGCCTAATTGTTTCGGCAACCTGAAAACCATCAATTTCCGGCAGCATAACATCCAGCAACACCAGGTTAAAACGCTCCTCTTTAATTAATCTCAGCGCTTTCTTCCCATCCATAGCGGTGGTAACATGATAGCCTTCTAACTCCAGATTTAGTTTAATGGCTTCGAGCAAATGCTCTTCATCTTCAACCAATAATATGCGTGATTGACTCATTTGAGGGATGTTAATTTAAATGCAAGTTTATGAATTTGATTGGCTGTTTTCGGTAATGCCAATGTCATTTTAATTAATTCAGCTAATTATAAATAAGATTGTTTAATCTAAATCATCAAACAATTCCGTTAGATCCAAAACAAACCCAGGCAAAATTGAGGTTGTAATTGTATCTCCGCTTGTCATCAGTTTTGAAGGCTGAAATTGACCCTCTTTTAGCGTATAAATCAAAAAGGTTTTATTCTGGGGAGATACGATCCAATATTCTTTTACACCTGACTCTTCGTAAACCTCGTATTTGTATTTCAGTTCTTTTGCATTGTTTCCCGGCGATAGAACTTCCACTACAATATCAGGTGCTCCAACCACTCCTTTATCATCAATCTTTTCCGAATCACACACCACACATACATCCGGCTGAACTACGGTAATGATATCCTTATCTTCTTTAGATTTTCTTGGCAAACGAATATCAAAAGGTGCAATAAATACTTTACAGGATTTGTGCTTTAAAAAGTTGAATAAAAATACATAGATAGAACCCGTTAAGGACTGATGAACCCGGTTAGGACCAGGACTCATCTTAAATATTTTACCGTTTATGAGCTCCAGGCGTTCGTCAATCGTCCATTGCAGATAATCGGCATAAGTATATTGACCGCCGTAGGTAAAATCGGGCTCATGTACTTCGTTTTTCATGCTATTCATTTAAGAAAGATAAGCAAAGTTCTGAACGTTCCCTTACTTTTCACTCAACAAAACTCAAAGAAAACCAGGCATTTAATCTAAAAAACAACTTCAAACACCGTTCCCCGAGGCTTATTATTTTTTACATGAATGGTAGCGCCATGATTGTCCAACACCTGCTTTACAATAAACAAACCCAGACCGGTTCCTTTCGTTTTACGTGTATCTTCCTGGCCAATACGATAAAATTTATCAAAAATTTTGGATTTTTCTTCATCAGAAATACCTATCCCCTGGTCATTAACCATTAATATAATACGGTTATTTTTTTTGTAGAGTACAATGTTAACCTCTGTACCTTCTGCTGAATATTTAACGGCGTTTTCAAGAAGATTTGACACGACCAGGTCAATTGTAAATTCATCGCCAATCATTAAAATATCAGGAGTAATGTCTGATTTTACAACCCGCTTTTGCAGAATATTCTGATGACGTTGAACCACCTCCTGAACAGCATTAGAAAGGTTAAACTGTTCTTTCGGATAACTGTAGGAATTATTCTCAATTTTTGTGGCCATCAACATGTTCTCCACCAAATCATCTAAACGTTCAATATCCATTAAAGAATTACGGATAAAGGCTTGTTGTTTTTCTTTATCCAGATCGCGTTTTAAGATAGTTTGAAGATAGAGTTTGATGGATGCCAGGGGTGATTTGAGTTCATGGGTTACACTTAACAAAAAGTTCTTCTGCCGACGGCTCAGCGCTATCTCTTCCTGAATGGACCGCTTAATAGAAAAGGCGCCCCAAAGCAGGATAACCACGAAAACAGAAAATTCGCCTACCACCATTGATGTTTTATGTGGTTGCGCATTAATAAGCAATTGTCCCCACCACATCAGTTGAAACAATACATACGCAATCAAAACATAAAACAAAGTAAGCGGGCGAACTTTATGTTTCATTTTTTAACTATTTGAGCTAAGAGGGAAAAGCTCCAGATTGAGCTCTACTAATGTTTGAATGTAAGATCCAGCGCTTCGAAAATTGCTCGTTTGGCAACTTCCAAGTCGGTTTTAGTATGTGTTGAAGAGATAAAACCAACCTCATAACCTGATGGACCGAAATAAATCCCACGGTTCAGGCACTCGCGATGGAACACTTTAAATTTCTCCATACTGGCTGGATCAATTTGTGAAGCAGCCTGAGTTTTCTCCCTATCAGTAAAAGCGATCCAAAAAATTGATCCAATTTGCTGAATACGAACCTTATAATTTCTTGCAGAAGCAAAGCGCTGTATTGATTCTGCAAACTCCTGGGTTTTGTTATTCAGATCTTTATAGAAACCTGAACGGCTCAGCTCGGTAAGTTGTGCAATACCTGCAGCCATTGCAATAGGATTACCAGATAAAGTACCAGCTTGATACACTGCTCCTTCAGGAGAAACATTTGCCATGATCTCGCGGCTGGCCCCATAGGCTCCTACCGGCATTCCTCCACCAATAATTTTACCATAGGTGATAATATCAGGTTGAATCTGGTAATATCCTGCTGCTCCTTCAAAACCTACCCTAAACCCTGAGATAACCTCATCAAAGATCAATAAAGCTTTTTCTTTGGAGGTAATGTCACGAAGCGCTTGTAAGAATTCAGGCTCCTGCAACAAAAGGCCATTATTTGCCGGAATAGGCTCAATAATAACCGCCGCAATTTGATCTTTATATTCTTTAAATGCCTGTTTTACGGCATCAATATTATTTAGTTCAACAACAATAGTTTCTTTGGCAAACGATTCAGGAACACCTGCTGAACTTGTTTCGCCAAATGTAACCAAACCCGAACCGGCTTTTACCAATAAACTATCGATATGACCATGATAACAACCTTCAAATTTCAGGATCTTATCACGTTTGGTATAACCTCTGGCTAAACGAATAGCACTCATTACCGCCTCAGTTCCTGAGCTTACGAACCGAAGTTTTTGAATGAACTTATTGTTTTTCAGTATCAATTCTGCCAGCTCATTTTCAATAGCTGTTGGTGCCCCAAAAGACATGCCTTTTAAAGCAGTTTCCGTCACTTTTTCACGAATTTTCGGATTATTATGACCCAAAATAAGCGGCCCCCATGATGCGCAAAAATCAATGAACTTATTCCCATCCACATCCCAAATGTAGGGTCCATCACCTTTGTCGATAAATAATGGTGTTCCGTAAACCGATTTAAATGCACGTACAGGAGAGTTCACTCCTCCAGGGAAATACTCTTTTGACTTTTCGTATAACTCTGCAGATTTCTCTCTTGAAATATCCGCTTTTCCGGTAGTTGCTACCGGCTGATCAGCTTCAGAACCTTTCTTAAATAATCCAAACATATATTAAACGTAAAATGAAGATCAATTTAATTTATAACGCTAACGTTTTAAAACTTATTAGAAAACAACTTAATAACAAACAATTATAACCATTTATTGGCAACAATATCGCGAGCATGATAGGTGATAATGATGTTAGACCCGGCACGGGCAAATGCATACATATTTTCCATTACCACTTTCTGTTCGTCGATCCAGCCTTTTTGAGCCGCCGCTTTTATCATGGAGTATTCACCTGAAACATTGTAACAAGCTACCGGCAAGTTAGTATTTTGACGCAAATCTCTGATAACATCCAGGTAAGCTAATGCCGGTTTAACCATTAAAACATCTGCACCTTCCGCTTCATCTAGTTCTGCTTCACGCATGGTTTCGCGAGGATTACGAAAATCCATTTGGTATGCTTTGCGGTCACCTTTGTTTGGAGCCGAATCGGCAGCCTCACGGAAAGGACCATAATACGCTGATGCAAATTTAATAGAATACGACATGATTGCCGTGTTTACAAACCCATGTTCATCAAGTTTATTGCGCATGGCTTCAATACGACCATCCATCATATCTGAAGGCGCCACCATATCAGCTCCGGCTTCGGCATGGCTCAATGCCATTTTAGCCAGCACTTCTACGGTTTCGTCATTCTGTACGTAATCATCTTTTAAAATCCCACAATGTCCATGGGTGGTATAAGCACAAGTACAAACATCCGTTGCCACGTATAATTCATCTTTGAACTTCTCTTTCAGGGCTCTTACAGCGTTGTACACTACCGAATCATGAGAATGTGCCGAATGAGCGTCTTCACATTTTTCTTCACCCACGCCGAAAAGTAAGATCTTATTAATTCCCAGTTTCAAGCCTTCCTCAACATCTTTCAATAATGTATCTACTGAAAAATGGCTGATTCCAGGCATCGCATCAATAGGATGAACAATGTTAGTGCCTGGCACCACAAAATAAGGGTACATGAACATATCTTTTGAGATACGTGTTTCGGCAATCATTTCTCTAACAACAGGATTTTTTCTTAAACGACGGGGACGGTGCAGCATATTGAATTTCGTGTTATGAGTTACGGGCTACAAATTAAGGGATTACCCGTAACTCGAAGCCCGTAATGCTCAATTTATTTATAATAACCCGTATACAGCTTCTGATAAGCCAATTTCATCGGGCGAATAAGGAATTACATAATTGGTATAGCCAAACTCTTCCAGCTTATTTCCAGTTGATTTACCAATGGCAACTACTTTTTGATTCGCGAAGATCACATTATCGTTTGATAAGTAAGCTTCAACATTGGATGGACTGGTGAAGACTAAAATATCAGCAGATGACTGATTAATTTCTTTTTCCTTCACTGTTTCATAAACCGGCAAATCAATACTGTTAATTTTATCAGCCAGTTGTACCTGAATGGTTCTTAATGAATCTTTCGCTTGTGGGAACAAAACGGTTTGGTTTTGCACTAGTGGCAGCAAGCTTTCAGCAACATCCCTGATATCGCCAGACTCTCCTACAAAGTCGGCCATACGGTTAAAATGGCGAAGTTCATTTTCTGAGCCTCTGCCCATTACACCTATTTTTACACGTTTTGGAATAACAGGTTCTAAACGGAAAAAGTTTTCAACTCCATTTTTACTGTTGAAAAAAATCCAATCAACCTGCTTCAGAATAAAAGAATCAAACGTATTGATAATGGGGAATGTGCGTATCAACGAACGATCTTCAATATCCAAATTGAATTTCTCTAACGAACGGCGGAAAAAGCTTTCTTCTGATAGTTCGCGTGAAATGAACAATGATTTAACCGTATTCTTTTCCTTAGTATAGTGGTCAACAATTTGTTCGGCAAGGCCTTCTGAAGTTTTCGAACGCAGGAATAAGCGCTCCGGAAAATCTTCATCATCTGTTGCTTTTGAAGTCCAAACTTCAAATTGTCCATCTTCTTTTTTGCAATAAACCCCCAAAGGCATATGGCAACCACCGTCGAACATATTTAACACTTTACGTTCAACAGAAATGGTTTCTGCCACTTCCTTATTATGAATGGTTTGAAGAGCTTCAATTAATTCGAAATTATTTGAACGTGTTTGCAGTGCCAATACTCCCTGTGCAGGAGCCGGAACCATTTCAACCGGATCAATTTCTTCTACATGGAACTCGCTTAGGTCGATTTGAAGTCGTTGAACACCGGCTTTAGCCAAAATAATGGCATGATAGTTTCCATCACGTAGTTTTTGTATACGAGTTGGAACATTACCTCGCAATTCTTCAAACTCAATATCGGGTCGTAAGCTTCTGAATTGTGCTTTACGGCGATTGGAAGAAGTACCTACAATACCATTATATCTTACTGAAAACTGCAGGCTTAAATCCACGCAATCTTTAAGAATGATCAAAAGTTCAGTAGGATCTTCACGTTCAGAAACAGCTGCGATAGTCAGCCCTTCAGGAGATTCTGTAGGCAGATCCTTATGTGAATGCACTGCCAGATCAATATGTCCCTGTAATAATTCGTCTTCAAGTTCTTTGGTAAAGAACCCTTTTCCTTCAAGTTTAGAAAATGAAAGATTGAAAAAGTTATCGCCTTGCGTTTTGATAATTTTAATCTCTGATTGCAGTCCGATAGCTTCGAGCTTAGCCTTTACATGGTTGGCTTGCCACAAAGCAAGATCACTGCCTCTAGAGCCTATAACGATAGTTTTACTCATGCTGTGTAATTAGAGAGGTTAAAAGCGCAATTTTTCCGTCTTCATTATTGTTGCATCAGAATTTCCTTAGCCATCACCATTGGAACGCTGATGTATTTTTTTTCGACGTAATTTAGCACTTTTTCAAGTACTTCGCGCGAATTTTCGTCCAGTGCATTGATCTCATTGGCAAACACTGAATCAACGGCTTTGGCTTTAATTTCCTTTATTTTTTCCGGAACCTCACGCATAGCCAGTTCAACACGGCGCTGTTTAAGGATCGGAATAAATTCGCGGATATTTTCTTCAATTATTGCTTCTGCATTTACCAGCTCCCCTTTGCGCTCCTCCAGGTTACGGCTGGCGATCTCCTGAATTTGCTCAACTGAGATGAAAGCCGGAGAGAAATGTTCAATTACTTCTGCAGCAGTATCATTAGGAATAGCCAGGTCAACAATTACCTTTTGTTCGGTTGAACCGTTGATCAAGCCTTCATAAATTTCTTTGGTAATTACCGGTTCCGTAGCTCCGGTACAAGTAAGGATTACATCAAAACCCTCACGGTAATTTTTTAGCTCTTCCAATGGATAGGCCTTTGCCCCTAACTCATCAGCTAAAACCTGAGCCTTGGCCAATGTGCGATTAAAGATCACACAATCTTTAAGGTTATGTTTTTGAAGGTATTTTGTTAACAACTGAATGGTCTCGCCTGCGCCGATAATCAAAAACCTGGCATCAAAGCCAACATTGTAATGGCGAAGCATACGGCAAGCCAATGACGCTACCGATACTGGCTTATCAGAAATTTTGGTGTTGGTATATACTTCTTTCGAAGCTTTTACCACTCTGTTCATCATCAAACGGAAGAAATCGCCGGTTAAACCCCAATCACGACATTCTTCATACATCTCTCGGATTTGCGCCAAAATCTCCTTTTCCCCTACCACCAACGATTCCAATGAGCAGGAAACACGCATCAAATGATCCAAAGCTGATACATTTGAATAAATGGCTGCGTTTACCGAATAGTAATCATGCTGCTCGGCTGTAAAATCAGGGAATAAAAATTTGATGATTTTTTTGGTAAAGGCTGAATCGAGTTCTTTATCGGAGGTAAAAATAAACTCAACACGGTTACAGGTGGCTATATAGAAAAGCTCGCCAAAATTAAATTTCTCTTTTAAAGATTTTAAACGAGCTGAACGAGTTTCCCTTTCAAGAACCAAACTTCCAACTTCATCTAATGTACAATTTTTAAACGTATACGCAATAACCTTTAGAGCTTTCAAAATCAACACTTTTAAATAAACCTTTGCCTTATAATGGCTGTGAAAAGATCCTGCTGATTTAACAGATTTCCCACATTGCAAATATGACGAATAGCAGCTTTTTTAATTGTCACTCGATTGTAAATCGATTTATTTAGAATCAATTTAAATAGATGCTTAGAATGGAAATTTCTTATGCTTATTAGTTCATCAAGACTCCCCATAAAATCCGCATTGCGGGTTATTAGTTACGGGTTACGCGTACTGATGGTTACGGATTTTGGGTTACGAGATACAGAAGATTACGGGTTACGGGTTGCAGATTTCGGGTTAGGAGATATTGATTATTTACTCCAGCTATTTCCTTATCCTAATTCTTAACTCCTGACTCTGGATTCATGGCTCTTGACTAAAGCGCAGGTTCCACCCAATCCCCATGTTCCTTAATCAAATCGATCAGCTCATCAACAGCTTTGTCTGCAGGCACATTGCGTTTCACCACTTCTTTTTCTTTGTATAAAGTAATTACTCCAGGGCCTGTACCTACGTAACCGTAATCGGCGTCGGCCATTTCGCCGGGGCCATTAACAATACAGCCCATAATGCCTATTTTAATACCTTTCAAATGATCAGTACGACTACGAATCAGCTGCGTGGTTTCCTGCAGATCAAACAAGGTACGACCACATGACGGGCAAGAAATATATTCGGTTTTTGAGATACGGGTTCTGGTTGCCTGCAAAATGCCGAATGCAACCGAATTGATGATTTTAGTTGAAATATCTGCGGACTGCAACCACATTCCATCCACTAAACCATCTGTTAAAAGTGCCCCGATATCTGTTGAGGCATGCAGCATAAAATTGTCTTCAGCCATTGACGTATAAGATCGTTTGATGATTACCGGAACCCGTAATTGCTGATTGAGCAAATCGAAAATGAACTGGCGTTGTTCAGCCATACCATGATCATTTTCGGTGGTTAAAATCAATACAACGGTTGGATCATTGGTTAAGGCATTAATAAACCCGTTGTAAACCTTATCTGACGATTCAAAAAATACTTTTATATCAGTTTCTATAAAGTTTAAAGACGCATCCTTTTGTTCTGTATTAAGGTACTCCTCTACCGAAAACAATGGGTGGGAGTTTTGTTTATCTGATAAATTTCTCCAGGTAGAATAATTATAAAGCTGTTTTAAATTACCCGGGAATGTAAACGATGGCAATGCATCGCCCAAATAAGCAAAATCAGCGGTTTGCTCATTCATATTGTATTTATCCAAAGCAGCTGAATAATTATATCCAATGGCAGACAGAATAAAAGGATCTTTCAGATTTTGATTAGAAAGGTCAACAATAACACGAGGAACATTATGGTCACCGATATTTTCTACTGCATGTGTTTTTCTTCTCTGATAAGAATAAGGATCGAAATTAGAAGGGATAATAATTTCGGGGTGAGAATCAAGGCTTTCAGGTTTTAGTAACTCGAAATCCTTAGCTCTTAACTCATAGCGTTTGGCGAGTGCTGCCGCAACCGGCGCTTCAAACTCCGGTTCTTCTGTCAATGAAACACGAATGGTATCGCCTAAGCCATCTTCAAGCAAAGTACCAATACCCACCGCTGATTTGATACGTCCGTCTTCGCCGTCACCGGCTTCGGTAACCCCTAAATGCAATGGATAATTCATGCCTTCAGCCACCATTTTCTCCACCAACATGCGATACGCCTGTACCATTACTTTAGGATTGCTGGCTTTCATTGAAATTACCAGGTTATGATAATCCAAATCAGCACAAATACGCATAAACTCCATCGCTGATTCAACCATACCAATTGGTGTATCGCCGTAACGGCTCATGATCCGATCAGAAAGAGATCCATGGTTGGTACCAATACGCATTGCGGTTCCGTATTCTTTACAAATTTTCACCAATGGTGAAAAACGTTTTTGAATACGCTCCACTTCCTGCATGTATTCAGCATCGGTATAGTCTATCTGTTGAAACTTCTTCTTATCAATATAGTTTCCCGGATTTACACGGACCTTTTCAATGAGGCGGGCAGCTAATTCAGCGGCATTGGGTGTGAAATGGATATCGGCGATTAATGGGACATTATAACCGCGAATGCGAAGTTCCTTTTTTATTTCAGCCAGGTTTTGAGCTTCCTTAATACTTGGAGCCGTAATACGAACATATTCACAACCGGCTTCAACCATTCGGATAGTTTGTTCAACCGTTGCCTTTGTATCCATGGTATCGGTTGTAGTCATTGATTGGATACGAATTGGGTGATGAGCACCCATTGCAATATCCCCAATCTTAACTTCACGGGTAATAAAACGAGAATAGCTATTTAATGAATTGCAATACTTCCCCTTTAATGCCTTTAACTGATTTAAATCTACAACCGAATTCATGCAGCAAAAGTAATAAAAAGGTTAATAAAATAGCCCGAAGCTCAGACCTCGGGCTAACTCAAAATTCTTTTGAAGTTCCTATAAAGGTTATTGAATATAAGTTGGTTTATCAGGCATTACCACCCATAAAATCAAATAAACAAGAACACCCGTACCGAGTCCAAAAAATAAAATCAAAAAGATAATACGCACAATGGTAGTATCCATGTTAAAATACTCACCTAAACCTGAACAAACACCGCCAATAACTTTGTTATCAGGGTTTTTATACAAACGTTTTTCCATCAGTTTTAATTGTTTTATTATTTATTTAGAGTCTGTTAATTAAAATAAAGTTACACTTCTCCAAGCATGGGTCGCACTAATATTTCATCAACTACTGCTCCCTGGCTCATGTTAAGCGCATTTACTATTGCAGAAGCTACATCTTCGGGCAAAACAAATCTTGAGGCAGGAATGGTTGTCCCTGACCATGAATCGGTTAATGTTGAACCCGGCAGTACGGCAGTTACTTTTATGCCGTTGTGCATTAACTCTTCACGCAGCACTTTTGTCAAGCCCATTAATGCAAATTTCGAAATGGTATATGAACCGGCTGCCACCACCGGTTTTATGGAAGCTGTTGAACAGATATTAAAAATATGTCCCTTTCCTTCCTCAATCATTTCGCCGGCAAAATACTTAGAAAGATAATAAGCCGCGTACAAATTTGTGTTGATCATTTGTTCCAGCTGTCCATCTTCTTCATCCATGATCGACCCCGGAATATATAAACCCACATTGTTCACCAGCACATCAACCGTTTCAAATTGCTCAAGCACATCATCAACAAAAGCTAACAATAATTCACGGTTTGAGCAATCAAATGCTTGTTGAAATACCTGAATAGTGGGATATTGTTCCTTTAGCTCCGAAACAAGTTCATTCAGATCTTTTGCATTACGGGCGCAAATGGCCAAATCGTAACCTTCTTTTGCTAAGGCCTCGGCTACGGCTTTGCCTATACCTTTTGAGGCTCCTGTTATAACTGCCAGCATAACGTAAAAGTAATATGTTTGCTTTATAGTTCATAGCTCACAGACCATAGTTTAAGAATAAATCCATCGCAATAAATACAAATGCATTATTAACTATGGACGTTGATCTATCAACCATTAACTATATTTTCCTTATTTTCGCAAAAATTATTTTATGCTATTCTACCATTTAGGAAAGTACGTTTTATTGATGAAAGCGGCGCTGAAACGCCCCGAAAAATGGAGTTTTTACTGGAAAGAGATCGCCCGTGAAATGGTTTCTATTGGTGTAGGTTCATTGGGAATCATCAGCATCATCTCTATTTTCATGGGTGCGGTAACCTCCGTTCAAACCGCTTTTCAATTGATCAGCAATTTAATTTCCAGTTCAGTAATTGGCCAGATCACTCGTGATAACTCAATTTTGGAATTAAGTCCTACCATTGGGGCATTGGTATTAGCCGGAAAAACAGGTTCAAATATTGCATCACAAATTGGTACAATGCGTGTTACCGAGCAAATTGATGCTTTGGAGGTAATGGGAGTAAACTCTCCCGGTTATTTAATTTTTCCAAAGATCATTGCAGGAGTAACCATGATCCCAATGCTGGTAATTATATCCATTACTTTGAGTATTGTGGGTGGTGGAGTTGCCGGGGTTTTATCGGGAGCTTTAAGCCAGGCCGATTATATCACCGGTGTTCAGGCCGAGTTTAATAATACCATTTTAATTGCAGGTATGGTTAAATCCGTGATCTACGCATTCATTATCACTTCGGTATCGGCTTACCAGGGCTTTTATACCAGTGGCGGGGCTTTAGAAGTTGGTGAATCGAGCACGCGTGCGGTGGTGGTAAGCTGTATTTTAATTTTATGTGCTGATTACATTGTTGCTCAACTATTACTATGATTGAGATTAAAGAAATTAGAAAGTCATTCGACGATAAAGAAGTGCTAAAAGGCATATCTGCAACATTTATGTCGGGATCATGTAATATGATCATTGGGGGTAGCGGCTCGGGTAAAACCACTCTGATTAAATGTATGGTGGGTTTACACGAAGTGGATTCAGGTGAAGTTTTATATGACGACCGTGATTTTACCAAGTTGAATTTCGAAGACCGTATACCTATCCGCAAAGAGATCGGAATGCTGTTTCAGGGCTCAGCCCTGTTTGACTCCCTGACAGTGCAGGATAATGTAATGTTTGCGTTAAACATGTTTACCGAAATGGAGCATTCGGAAAAACTGGATCGTGTTAATTTCTGCTTAAACCGTGTAAATCTTGAAAACGTAAACAAGAAGTTCCCGGCAGAACTATCGGGAGGAATGAAAAAACGTGTGGGTATTGCCCGTGCCATTGCCATGAATCCGAAGTATCTCTACTGCGACGAACCTAACTCGGGCTTGGATCCGAAAACCTCGATTGTAATTGATAATCTGATCCAGGAAATTACCGATGAGTTTAAAATCACCACCATTGTGAACACTCATGATATGAACTCGGTAATGGAAATTGGCGACAATGTGGTTTTCTTACACCAGGGACAAAAATGGTGGGAAGGCAGCAATAAAGATATTAAGCATACCGATAACACTGAACTGAACGACTTCGTTTTTGCCTCAAAGCATTTTAAAGAAATGCAGAAATAATAGAAGTACAATTTTAGAAGTACAATTTTAGATTTATTGAACGATTCGATTATTGGTATAATCATCCATAATCGATGTAATCCATATAAAAAATGATAAACCTCCTTACTCCAAGCAACTGGAATGATTATGAGCTGATAGACTGTGGTAACTTTGAAAAACTGGAGCGTTTTGGGAAATACATCCTTATCCGCCCCGAACCACAAGCTGTTTGGGACAAAACATTGAGCGAAGGAGAATGGCAAAAACTTCATCATATTAAGTTCAGAGGACGTACAGCCACTTCGGGTGATTGGTTCAAAAAAGACAAATCAGCTCCCGATCGTTGGCATATCGAATACAAAACCAAGGACCTTGATCTTAAGTTTCGCCTTGGTTTAACCTCATTTAAACATGTGGGAATTTTTCCGGAGCAAGCGGCCAACTGGGATTATATAGCCGAGTCGATCAAACTAATGAAAACTCCGGAGCCTAAATTCTTAAACATTTTCGCTTATACCGGAGGGGCTTCAATAGCTGCCCGCAATGCCGGTGCCGATACCACTCATGTTGATTCAATTAAGCAGGTGGTAACCTGGGCCAATGAAAATATGGAGCTTTCGGGCTTAAAAGATATACGTTGGGTAGTGGAAGATGCTTTGAAATTTGTACAACGAGAAGTTAAACGCGGTAAAAAATACAACGGTATTATTCTGGACCCACCGGCGTATGGCAACGGACCAAAAGGTGAAAAATGGAAGCTCGAAGATCAGATCAACGAGATGATGAAGGATGTGGTGAAATTGCTGGATGAAAAGGAACATTTCCTGATCTTAAATACCTATTCGCTTGGCTTCTCCTCATTAATTGTTGAGAATTTGGTAAAGAGCTCGATGCCAACCGTTAAAAACCTTGATATTGGAGAACTATACCTTCAGGCCACAGCAGGATGTAAACTTCCGCTGGGCGTGTGGGGTAAATTCAGATCGTTTTAAAAAACTAAGCCGACTCTAAGGGGTCGGCTTTTTATTAATATTAATTAAACAATTTCAATAGGGGTGAAATCTAATATCCAAAAAATATAAAATCGATGTAACCCTAAACACATTCAAATCGTAAACATCTAATAACCATTCCAAAAACCAAACTTTTCCTCTTTATGAGCGCTTTCGTCAGAAGATGCATGAACAGTTACGGATTTGTGAATACGTGTATTTAAAAGTTAAAATCAATCATGCATTTAAGTAAAAAAATCCCTCTTCTAACTTTATTAGTTATTTCAGCTGTTTCATCAGCATTCTTCACAAGTTGTGATCGTTCAAACAAGGTTTCAACCGGCTCAGTTGTTAATGATAAAACATCGGCAAATGCTGATGCTGGTTCACTTTCAGGTTCTACTGAAGCAGAGTCAGTAAAAAAAGAAGATCCGGAAGATAAAATTCCTTACCAGCCAATTAAAATTGATACCGCCGGTAAATGGATCGTTAATGGTCCTAAACCTAAAGAAGGTGCTATTTTACCAAACAACCGTATTATCGCTTACTACGGAAACCTGTATTCAAAGAAAATGGGTGTGTTGGGAGAATATCCAACCAACGATATGTTAAGCAGATTGGATGCGGAAGTAAAAAGCTGGGAAGCAGCAGACCCTAAAACACCTGTAAAACCGGCCCTTCACCTGATTGTGGTTACTGCTCAAGGTGCTCCAGGTAAGAAAAACCGTTATAGCTTACGCATGCCGTTTAAAATGATTGATAGTACCTTGTCGATTGCTAAAAAACGTAATGCTATTGTTTTCTTAGATATTCAGGTAGGTCACAGTACGCTTAAAGAAGAAATTCCATTATTAGAGCCATACTTAAAATTGCCTAATGTGCACTTAGGTATCGACCCTGAATTTTCGATGAAAGACGGTTCGTTGCCAGGCAAGAAAATCGGCACCTACGATGCGGCTGATATAAACTACGCAAGTGAATTCTTACAGAACCTTGTTAAAACTTATAATCTGCCTCCTAAAATTTTGGTTGTTCACCGCTTCACTCGTAAAATGGTGTCCAACTCGCAAAACATTAAACTTAATCGTGAGGTTCAGGTGGTAATGCACATGGATGGATGGGGACCTTCGACATTAAAAAGAGATTCGTATAAAAGCTATGTATATAAGGAGCCTGTTCAATATACCGGATTCAAATTGTTTTATAAGAACGATATTAAATGCGGTAAACCAATCATGACTCCATCACAAGTACTAACGCTTTACCCGCAACCATTATACATTCAATATCAATAATTCTGACTGAAAAAGATAAAAATGCAAGCCTGTCGATTTATCGGCAGGCTTGTTTTTTTTAAAACTGCTGACAGAGGACTGGAGACTCAAGACTGGCGACTGGATTCTGACATTAGGTACTTACACCCTGTTTTCTTATTTTTCGACAAAGTTAATTTGATGAAGAAAGCGCTATTTCTCTTTTTTACCTGTTTATTTCCATTTTTCAGTTTTGCGCAAATGCCGCAGTATGATTTGGTTTTAATGAACGGCCGAATTATCGATGGTTCAGGAAATACCTGGTTCAAAGGCAATGTAGGTATTGCAAAAGGCAAGATTGTAGCCATCGGCTATTTCGACTCAAAAAATGCCAGAAAGATCATTGATGTCAAAAATATGATCATTGCTCCGGGATTTATTGACATCCATACGCATATTGAAGATGATGAGGAAAAAACTCCAACGGCTGATAATTTTATTTACGATGGAGTGACTTCTGTAATTACTGGAAACTGCGGCAGCTCCAACCTCGATTTTAAGAGCTATTTTAACAAACTCACCCAAATAAAAACCTCCATCAACATTGGTTCATTAATTGGCCAGGGGAGCGTTCGGAGCCAGGTAATGAATGATTCAAACCTGCCTCCTACTCTTGCGCAACAAAAAGAGATGGAAACTATTGTTGAGGAAGCAATGAAAAACGGGGCAATGGGATTGTCTACCGGTTTGATTTATGTTCCAGGGACTTATTCAACTACAGAAGAAATTGTGGGACTAGCCAAAGTGGTTGCACGCTATCATGGCATTTATACTACACACATGCGTAGCGAAACAGTCAAGGTTTTTGAGGCCATTGATGAGGCTATTAATATTGGAAAGCAAGCCAATATTCCCGTTGAAATATCGCACCTTAAAGTTGGCCGCCCTAATCTGAATCGTTCGGCAGAGACGCTAAAACTCATTGAAAAGGCACGATCAGAAGGTTATGATGTAACCTGTGACCAATATCCTTATTCGGCTAGCAGCACCTCGCTTCGGTCGTTGATCCCTGCCTGGGCATTTGCAGGTAACGACAGCACTTATCACAAGCGCTTAACCGATACTGCAGCACGCCGCAAATTGGTTAATGAAATGCTTAACGATGCAGCGAGAAGGGGCAACAAAGATTTTTCTTATGCGGTGGTGGCTTATTGCAATGCCGATACTGCACTTAACGGAAAAAGTATCACTCAGATAAACAAGTTAAAAGGCCGTGGTGAAAATTTAACTGATGAAATAAATACAATGCTCGATTTGGTGGATCAGGGATGGGTACAGATGGTTTTTCATGGCATGAATGAAGATGACATTGAAACCATTATGAAATATCCCTTCACCATGGTAGCCAGTGACGGTTCGATACGTGAGTTTGGAAAAGGGATGCCACACCCGCGGAGCTATGGAACCAATGCAAGGGTTTTAGGCAAATATGTACGGGAGCGTCAGGTAATTAAGCTAGAAGACGCTATCAGGCGAATGACCTCTGCGCCGGCTCAACGGTTTAATTTAAAAGGCAAAGGATTAATACGAGAAGGAATGGATGCAGATATTGTTGTTTTTGATGAAACTAAGGTTGAGGACCTATCCACTTATGATAAACCACATGCTTTTTCCACAGGATTTGAATATGTAATTGTTAATGGAGTTCTCACATTAACTAGCGGAAAACACACCGGAGCAAAAAATGGAAAGGTTCTTTATGGAGGAGGCTTTCATTCTAAACAAAAAGGCCACAAATAAAGTAGTACATATAAAGGAATGGATCAGCTTTAAAAGTTGATCCATTCCTTTTTATATATTTCTTATTTAATTTTTTCGGCTTCAGAAGCCACTTTAATCAATGAATAAGTGAATAATAATATTAAGCCCATCAATAAAACTGAACTTAATAATATTAACATATTAGCCCCGGGAAGTTCAAAAAATTTAAGGCAAGTACCGGTGATCAGCGAAAATAAGCAAGCAACGGCTGGGATAAGTAAAGTTTGTTTCATATTTCGGTTTAATTGGTTGTTTAGATTCCCAATTAAGAAATAAAATAAAACAAAAGCAATAGTTACCCAAATTTTTTTTTACTCTATTAAAAGTTTAAAAAATTATCTTCTAGCTTTTACCGTTGCTAATGCAGGCTTTTTAGCGGGTTTCTTTGCTTTTTTATTCTTTACTCTTGAGAACAAATAAGTAATGCCATAAAGTATAAGAAAGATCGTTAGAAATACCAGGGTAATGCCCCACATGCCGAACACTAAATTACCAGGAAAACCCATAATCAATAACAAAAGGCTTAGGCCTACCAATACCGCCAGGCCAATAAGTATGACCTGCTTTAATCCAATTGCCATTCGCTTAACTATTTGCTGTCTTGCTTGGCAAAAACCTTCTTCAATATATCAGTTGTGCGGTTAACAGGATCTTTTCTGATAGCCAGCTCTTCCTGTTCCACCTTATAAAAAACTCCATCCATAGCTTTATTGGTAACATAATCAGCCAAATCAGGGTTAACCTTTGTCACCATTGGCAGCTGGTTATATTTAGTCATGATCTGTCCCCAAACTTTGGTAGCTCCTACTACATCGAGTGAGTTTTTAATTACCGGGTTAAACTCTGAATACAATTGAGTTGTTGTTGTTTTCTTCAAATACTGAGTAGCTGCATTTTTCTCACCCATTAAAATACTAAAAGCATCCTGAAAGGTCATTTGCTTAATAGCATTTACAAAGATATTCTTAGCCTTTCCTGCCGCATCTTCAGCCGCGCGGTTCATTAATTTTAAGCCTTCATCCGCTAAACTCGACATACCAATGCTACGTAATGTCTTATCAACCTTTTGAAGTTCTGCAGGCAGCAAAATTTTCACAGCCTGATCTTTAAAGAAACCATCGGTTTTGGCTACTTGGGCAATTGCCGTATCAATTCCTTTGTTTAATGCCTGTTTTAAGCCGTTAGCAATATCAGTGTTGGATAACTGACCGTTAGCAGTGGTTTGTTTATAAATATCAGTAGCCTGTTTTAAAAGACTTTGCGAATCGCAAGAAGTTAATGAAAGTGCTAGAACGATAGTAAAAAATACTCTTCTGATCATGATTTGGTTTGCTTTTATATGTATTGAATTGGTGTTTAAAATATTGATTTATTTGAAACGACGAAGTATCATTTTTATTTCAAATCAAAGGCGCAGAGAGTGCAGTCTCTTTGCGCCTTTGCCAAATTTTAATGCGTTAATCTTATGCTAAAATAACTTTCCCTGACCATCATCTTCCAGATCAGTGTCCTCAGGATTGGTTATTTCAAAATCAATCTTTTTTGAAGGACCAGCCTCGTCCGTTGAAGATGCTTCAATTTCTGAACCATTATCCTCCTCCTCAGCTACTTCCGCTTCTTCTTCCTCTATCGGCTCTAATAACTCCACTTTGGCAATTTCAAACTGACTCAAACGGTTTCCATTAGCTTTAAGTCCTTTGATATCGATAAATTCAGTAAGGTTAATTTCAGAAAGCTCTTGATCTTTAGCTTTACCTTTAAGTACTGTAAGAGCAATCCGAGGCTGGTCATCAGCGCTGATTAATACTAATTTTGACCCTGCTTCATCACTTATGAAACTTACTTTTTTACCGATTGCCACATTATCCGGTACAAAGCGTTTTACAAAGAAATTTTTAGCTTTTCCTTCGAAATGAACAACAGAAAGCACCATTTCAGGATCGAACTTGCGGATGATCAACAAACCATCATCAAAATGATTTGTAAGATCGAAATTCGTTAGTTCATATTCACCATTTTTATAAACAGTGATGATCTTATCTTCACCACTAAATGAGCCCAAATATTTTCCTCTGCCATCGGCATTCAGTCGTTGCAAAACATCATCGAACCATATTTTACGGCCTGCCAATGTTGAAACTCCAGCCGACTTGAAAGCAACCTTTTTGATTGGGTATTTAGTCACCACATTTCCTTGCGAGCCACGACCTTTAATGGCCAATTCGGAGAAGTCTACATCAAACTGCAGCTTCCTTAATTTTGAATGTGGTTTAAGTTGAAGATTAACCACTTCCGCTTCTCCATTTGCGTTAGCCGTAAACCACAACACTGATGATCCTTTAGTGCCTTTAGTCAGGTCATACTCTTTATCACGGGTGATACCACCAACAGGGAAACGCTTCATATACGACGTTCCGCTGGTTCCATCACGATAGATCATATTGTAAACCGTACGGTCGTCGTTCTTCTTGAAAACCCCTACATGCACAATATTCTTACCCATGAAGGCCTTTTCACTTACTTTAGAAACCAGGAATTTACCATCGGCACGGAAAGCAATGATATCGTCGATATCGGAACAATCACAAACGTACTCGTCTTTTTTAAGTGAAGTTCCAACGAAACCTTCTTCTTTATTAACGTACAGCTTCACGTTAGCCAAAGCCACCTGCGCAGCCTGAACAGTATCAAAAGTTCTTAACTCAGTTCTACGCTCACGTCCTTTTCCATATTTAGCTCTTAACCGTTCGAAATAATCAATTGCATAATCAATCAAGTGAGCTAAATGATGATTCACCTCATCGATTTCTTCCTGTAAAGCTTTCATCTGCTCATCAGCCTTTTTCACGTCGAAACGAGTGATGGAGCTCATTGGCTTATCGATCAGCTTTTTATAGTCCTCAGGAAGAATTTCTCGGTAGAATTGAGAGAAGAATGGTGTAAACAATTTATTCAGCACTTCCACCACCACATCAAAAGTACCTGAACTTTCATATTCAGGATGCTTATACATTCCTTCCTGAATGAAGATCTTCAATAGTGAACTGAAGAAGATCTTTTCTTTCAGCTCAGCTAAACGAATCTCCAGTTCTTGTTTTAAAAGCTCTTTGGTATGGTTGGTACACTCTGTTAAAATGTCATTCACACTCATAAAGTGTGGCTTGTCGTTCTTGATCACGCAAGTGTTCGGCGACAATGACATTTCGCAGTTGGTGAATGCATAAAGCGCATCAATGGTGATATCAGGAGAAATTCCCGGAGCCAGATGAATCACAATCTCCACATCCTTTGCGGTATTGTCTTCAATCTTTTTGATCTTGATCTTGCCTTTATCGTTAGCTGCAATAATACTGTCAATCAAGCCTATAGTAGTGGTACCGAATGGAATTTCATTGATAACGAGGGTTTTCTTATCCTTCTCGTTAATTTTTGCACGGACACGCACACGTCCACCACGCTGACCTTCATTATATTTTGAAACATCCGCTAATCCACCTGTAGGAAAATCCGGTACTAAATCAGGACGAACACCTCTTAATACGCCAATCGAAGCATCAATAAGCTCAATAAAGTTATGCGGCAAAATTTTGGTAGCCAAACCTACCGCAATACCTTCAGTTCCCTGGCTGAGCACTAATGGAAACTTTACCGGTAAAGTAACAGGTTCCTGGTTACGACCATCATATGATAATTGCCATTCAGTGGTTTGAGGATTGAAAACCACATCGTTAGCGAACTTGCTCAGGCGAGCCTCGATATAACGGGCAGCAGCAGCAGAGTCGCCGGTAACCGGGTCGCCCCAGTTTCCTTGAGTGTCGATCAACAATTGCTTTTGACCGATATTCACCATGGCATCACCTATAGAAGCATCTCCATGAGGGTGATACTTCATAGTGTTACCGATAACGTTGGCAGCCTTGTTAAAGCGGCCATCGTCCATTTCTTTCAATGAATGCAGAATGCGGCGTTGCACGGGCTTTAATCCATCGTACATGTTAGGCACCGCACGATCAAGAATTACGTATGATGCATAGTCCAAAAACCAGCTTTCATACAAGCCGTCCACTTTGATAACATCATCTAAATGGCCTTTACCCTGGTTTTCTTCGTTTGGTATATCGTTTTCGTTAATCATTTTACTTTTAAAATTGTATCGAACCACCCCTAACCCCTCCTTAGCCAAGGAGGGGAATATCGCCACCTTGATAATTTCTGAGCTATAAGTAATCGATACCCTTTATTGCAATTTATCAGTTAACATTTTTTGCAGTTATTTTGGAAAAGAACCACAGACTTCCTCCTAACGGAGTTCTTGTTAATCAATTAAAAGTTGGTAATACAATCAATATTAAGTTCTGTTCTGGTCCACCATTAGCCCTGCCAAATGCAGCTTTCGCTTTAAGTTGGCATAACCGTCGGTATACTCCCAATACATCAATCGGCCGTAAGAGCCGGTTACTAAAACATAGTTTTCTGAAATAGACTGAATACGACTTACTGCCACCACCTTTTCGGCTGGCGATTGCACAGTCACTTCCTCCAAAACCTCCTTATTATGTTCGTCGTAGCCATGTACAATTAAGTAACTGCCAACCGTTAATGTAATAAACATATCTATTCTTATTGATCTATATTAAGCTACCGTCAACGCTTCTTCCAGGTCTTTCTCTACCCTCAGATTGCTGATAATAAATTCCTGGCGTTCCTGGGTGTTTTTGCCCATGTAATACTCCAACACATTTTTTATATGTGAGTCTTTCAAGATCACCGGATCAAGGCGCATATCTTCACCGATAAACAAAGAGAACTCATCAGGAGAAATCTCTCCCAATCCTTTAAATCGAGTTATCTCCGGTTTGTTGCCCAATTTTTCAATTGCGTTCTTACGTTCTTCGTCACTGTAACAGTAAATAGTTTCTTTCTTATTTCGAACCCGGAATAATGGTGTTTGCAGAATGTACAAGTGCCCGTTCTTTACCACATCCGGAAAAAACTGAAGGAAAAACGTCATTAACAACATACGAATGTGCATACCGTCCACGTCGGCATCGGTAGCAATTACAATGTTATTATAACGCAATCCCTCCAAACCATCTTCAATATTTAAGGCATGCTGAAGCAAGTTAAACTCCTCGTTTTCGTACACGATCTTCTTCGTTAAACCATAGCAATTCAATGGCTTACCTTTTAAGCTAAAAACTGCTTGCGTGGCAACTTCCCTTGATTTGGTGATTGAACCTGATGCCGAATCACCCTCGGTGATAAACAAAGTTGTTCTGAACTTTTGCTCATCATCTTTCTTTGAATCGTCATCAAAGTGAACTTTGCAATCGCGCAGTTTACGGTTATGCAGAGAAGCTTTTTTGGCGCGTTCGTTAGCCAGTTTCTTAATCCCGGCAATGTCTTTACGTTCGCGCTCCGATTGCATGATACGTTTCAACAAGCCATCAGCAGCATCCGGATGTTTATGCAGGTAATCATCCAATTCCTTTTTCAGGAAGTCATTGATAAACGTACGCACCGTTGGCCCATCAGGACCAATGTTCAATGAGCCTAATTTGGTTTTAGTTTGAGATTCGAAAACCGGTTCCTGAACTTTTATGCTGATTGCTGCCACTACTGATGCGCGGATATCGGTAGCGTCAAATTCTTTCTTATAATATTCACGAACCGTTTTTACCAGCGCCTCACGAAAAGCAGCCTGGTGAGTTCCGCCTTGTGTAGTATGCTGACCATTAACGAATGAATAATACTCTTCACCGTAGTGGTTATCGTGCGTTAAGGCTACTTCTATATCGTGACCTTTCAAATGGATGATCGGGTAACGGATGGTTTCGGCATCAGTGTTTTTAACAAGCAAATCATACAACCCTCTTTCTGAAAAATATTTCTTTCCGTTGAAGTTGATGGTTAAGCCCGAATTCAGGTACACATAATTCCAGATCATGTTCTCCACAAACTCCGGAATGAACTTGAAGTTGCGGAAAATATATTCATCGGGAACGAAGTTGATGGCGGTACCATTACGCTGAGAGGTTTCCTTCTCGGCCTCATCTTTTACAATAATACCCTTGCTGAACTCGGCAAACTTGGTTCTTCCATCACGATACGACTGAACAGTGAAATTAGCAGATAAGGCGTTAACCGCCTTGGTACCCACACCGTTCAAACCCACTGATTTCTGGAATGCTTTGGAATCATATTTCCCCCCGGTATTGATCTTCGAAACACAATCGATCACTTTACCCAGCGGAATTCCACGGCCGTAGTCGCGTACCGATACTTTATGATCAGAAATGGTGATATCAATGGTTTTGCCTGCTCCCATCACAAACTCGTCGATAGAGTTGTCCATGATCTCTTTCAGCAAAATATAAATACCATCGTCATAAGCCGAACCATCGCCCAGTTTACCAATGTACATTCCCGGACGAAGTCGAATATGTTCTTTCCAATCGAGGGATTTAATATCGTCTTCGCTGTAACCAATTTTTTCTTCAGCCATATTTTATATGATACAAGAGTAAAGAATCAAGATAAAAGAATTGAAATGATAAAGAGATGCTGATGAGACACTCTTTTTCTAAGTTCAACCAACAAATCTAATCTTTCTGAGCGGCCCAAGATTGCTAAAAATTTCAACATTTTCACAACTCGTTGAGCATCTGTAAGGTAATTTTTTGATAAATAAATTAGAAACAACCACTGTTGACGTAAATTTGCCACAAGGTTTTTTATACGCCCTAAGTTTGTTATATTTAATCAAATCATCATTCACCTTAAAAATTTTTAACACTTATGAAACGAATCATATGCTCGCTATTGCTTCTTGGAGCACTGTTATTTAGTTTTCAAATAAGTTCGGCTCAGGAAATTAAACGTAAAACGGTTCAGGGAGTTTGGCGTTTAGACAGCATACTTTATGACAATATTAAAGCTTACTCAACAATAAAGGTTTTTGGTGATGTTGACGCAGCCTGTATGATCAATAGCGTTTGGACGTTTTACGGCAATTGGGATGGCAAAATTCTTTCGCCAATGGCTGAAGGTTGCCCTACTACCCCACAAACCCTTGTTTGGTCGACTGGAAAAGCGGAAACAGGCAATTATTTTGGAATAAAACCCTTACTGGCAGGACAAAAAGGAAAGCAAATCACCCAAGGGTTTAAGATGCCGATCCAATCAATTGATGGAAAAAACATGGTTTGGAATGAAACCGTAAATCTGAATTATAAAACTTCGCACATTACTTATTTCTTTACCAAAACAAGTAAAAAAGCAAAATAGCCTACTTAGTTAAGTGAAAAGCCCAAAACATTGAACACAAGATTCAGCGTTTTGGGCTTTTTTATTTATATCAAGGAAACTAAAATTTAGCAAGCACTTTTAGCATCTCTTCGGCTACCAGTTCATTGCCTTTATTTGTTAGGTGAACTTTATCAGTAGTTAATATCCCCGATTCCTTATTTTCCGGATTATTAAGCTTATTGTATTCAAGGAATGTTTTACGAAGATCGCAAACCGGTAGATTATAAGTTTTAGCAAGATCTCGTATAGTTTGAGAGTACTTGTTCAAATCGCCATCCATTTGATTGGTAAAATCGGTTTTTTCACCTATTACGGCCGGTGTGCATAACACCACTTTTATGTTTCGGGCTTGCAGTTTTTTGATGATCGCCTTATAAAATGCTTCAAATTTATCGGCATCAGTACCGGTTCCCCATACCTTATGCCATACATCATTAACACCTAGCCAAATCACCACCACATCTGGATTTTGAGCCAGCACATCATCATCCATGCGTAAGTAAAGATCATACACCTTGTTGCCGCCAATACCGGCACCAATCAGATCAAAATTAGTTCCTTGTCCTTTAGTTTTAAGTAAACTATCCAAACGACAGATATAACCTCCGGTATTCACTCCCATCTGCGTTATCGAATCGCCAAAAAACACCACTTTTTTCTTCGTAGTAATAAGACCTGCACTCATAGTAAGCAGCAAAACTGCAATAAGTAAAGCGTTTTTTTGTTGTTTCATTTATTAACGTATTAATTACCAGAATGAATTATCAGTTGTTTACGATAGCTATTTAAAATTGCTGATTTAGAGATAAAACCTTTAAATACTTTATTTTCCACCACCGGTAAATGCCAGCTTTTGGTAGAATCGAACTTATTCATTATTTGAGGCAAAGATTCGTTAATATTGATCACTGCCGCTGGACTTATCATATGATCGCTTATCAAAACCGTTTCGGGCTGAGCATTACTGAATACATCATCTCTAACCATATCAAATGTTATTATCCCTTTCAGTATTTGTTGATCATCAATTACGGCAAATCGTTCCTGCTTATTAATACGGAATATGCGGATGAGATCGGCCAGCGAATCCGTAGGAGCCAGAGTTTCCTGACTGCTATCAATAAATTCAGCCATTTTAATTGATGTTAATAAATTCCGGTCGCGGTCATCTGTAAATATTTCACCTTTTTCAGCCATCAGGCGATTATCCATTGAATGTTTATGAACCGACCGGGTGATCAGGTACGCAGATACCGAAACGATCATCAGCGGGATCATCAGCTCATAACCACCGGTTACCTCGGCAATCAGGAAAATTCCGGTTAAAGGAGCGTACATCACACCACTTAAAATACCTGCCATGCCCACCAAGGTAAAATTTGAAACCGGTAATTGCCGTTCGAGACCCAACAGGTTAAACATAGAAGAAAAGAAATAACCTACATACGCTCCAACAAATAAGGAAGGTGCGAAGTTTCCTCCGTTTCCTCCACCGAAAATTGTTATGGATGTAGCAAAAACTTTTATCAATCCAATGATGCCTATAAACAAGGTGATGATTAAAACCGATGAAGGGAGTTTAGTTCCGAGCCAACTAGAGGCAAAAACACTGATTGCTTCGTCATTGGCCAATTTCTTTACACTTTCATAACCTTCGCCCATTAATGGGGGGAAAAGAAAATACAACCCGATCAATAACAATCCTCCAACCAGCGCCCGTTGATAAGGCTGAGTTTTAAACCTTAAAAACATATGTTCGATTCGTAAGGCCATACTGGCATAATACATCGACAATAATCCGCAGAAAATACCCAGCAAAACATAAAAGGGAACATTCCAATAATTAAAGTGTTGTAATGATTTGAAATGAAACAGGATGTTTTCGTTAAAGATGATCTTGGTACATAAGGCTCCGCAAACAGAAGCGATGATCAAGGGTATAAACTCCGTTATACCAATTCCAGCAAGTAAAACTTCGGCGGCAAACATAATTCCTGTTACAGGTGCGTTAAAAGCACCTGCTATTCCTGCTGAGGCACCGGCAGCCAGCAGCAACGTGCGATCTTTATAATTGAGGCCATAAATCCGTCCGAAATTTGAACCGATGGCCGAACCGGTTACTGCAATTGGGCTCTCTAAACCTGCGGAACCTCCCAAACCGACTGTTATTCCACTGGTAATAATTTGCGAGTACATTTTGGTTTTATCAACCAGACTCGACCGAACAGCGATGTCATTTAAAATATTCACGATTCCCCGGCCGTCTTTGCCTTTGAAAAACTGGTGAGTGATAAAAACGCTTAACACCAAGCCAATTAACGGTAAAAAATATACCAGATAACGGTCAGAATTATAGGGCAAGTCGATGGTAAATGAACGATGGAGGTAATGAACAATGGTCTTAAGAATAACCGAGGCCATGCCAGCGGTCAACCCAACCAACACCCCGGCAACAATTAAAAACTGGTTTCTTGAAAGTTTATGTTTTAACCAAAAGATTGGCTTTCGGATCCATTTAAGATTAAACATGCATCAAAATAATCAATTATATTAAAATTAATAACGCAACAACAGCTGGAAATCGCCTTTAAACTTGCATCGCTGTACTTAAAATGAATAAAATGTTTGTCTGGCTATACATAAACAAATACATTTGCAAAACTGCATTAATCGACTAAATCGATATTTTAACTATTAAATATCCTAGAAAAGCGTAACAAACTAAGTTTCAACATCAACGAATTAATTATCATGGATCTGGAAACAAGCTTAGCCTGATAATTGTATTAAGTTTAGTAATGGACAAACAATTTCTTCAAATATTACTCGATAAACATCGCTCAACGGGAACCTATCCCTCGAATACTGAGATTTATCGACTGGCAAAAAAATTACTTCGGTTAATGTTTCCGGAGAAGACCAATAAACATTACCTCAGCACCGACGATTTAGCGCAAAAATTTCAGAAACTGGATGCTAGCTGGGTTGAAATGCTTTCGACCATGCAGCACGTTTTACCGGCTGACGCTACGCGTTTGGTGAGACAGTTTATGGATCGACTGCCATTTGTGTATGAGGTGTTGTTAACCGATATGAGTGCCATTTTTACCGGCGACCCAGCTTCAAAAAGTGAATTTGAAGTTGTAAGAACCTATCCGGGTTTTTTAGCTATTGCATATTATCGATTGGCGCATGAACTGCATAAACTCGACATTCCATTAATTCCCCGCATTCTAACTGAACATGCGCACTCTAAAACCGGTATTGATATTCACCCGGCAGCTCAAATTGACACCCACTTTTTTATTGACCATGGCACGGGCATTACCATTGGCGAAACCTGTGAAATTGGTAAGCATGTAAAGCTTTACCAAGGCATTACCCTTGGAGCTTTAAGTGTGAGCAAAAATTTGGCATCAATAAAACGCCACCCCACTATTGAAGATAACGTGGTGATCTATTCAGGTGCAACCATTTTGGGAGGAGAAACGATTATCGGCCATGATTCGATAATTGGTGGTAATGTTTGGTTAACCTCTAGTATTGCTCCTTATTCCAAAGTTTATCATCAGAGCCAGAATAAATACATTGAAATGGGTATGGATGAATAATTAAATTGATTATGACAACAGTTACTGAATTAAAAACGAATAAGCTGGTTGATCTGATTGGAAATACTCCACTAGTAGAACTAGCCCGATTAAATACTAAACCAGGTGTTAAAATATTAGCAAAACTCGAAGGCGATAATCCGGGTGGAAGTGTAAAAGACCGTGCCGCTTATGGAATGATCAAAGGCGCCTTAGATCGGGGTGAATTGAAACCCGGCATGCGGCTTATTGAAGCCACCAGCGGAAACACCGGTATAGCCCTGGCCATGATAGCCCGATTGTTTGACGTAGAAATTGAGCTGGTGATGCCCGAAAATTCTACCCGCGAACGGGTTTTAACAATGGAAGCGTTTGGCGCTAAGGTTACTTTAACACCCGCCGAAGGTTCAATGGAAGCCGCAATTGACTATGCCCATGCCCAGGTAGCAAAAGGTGGTTATTTAATGCTTAACCAGTTTGCCAACCCTGATAATTACGGTATGCATTATCGCACCACCGGTCCCGAAATTTGGAGAGACACGCAAGGAACCATCACCCATTTTGTTTCGTCAATGGGTACCACCGGAACCATTATGGGAGTTTCAAGATTCTTAAAAGAACAGAATCCGGATATTCAGATCGTTGGTTGCCAACCTACCGATAACTCAAAAATACCAGGCATTCGCCGCTGGCCTAAAGAATACCTGCCTAAAATATTTGAACCTGAACGTGTTGACCGTGTAATGGACATTTCACAGGAAGAGGCTACTGAAACCACACGTAAATTGGCCAAAGTTGAAGGCGTGTTCGGCGGTATGAGCTCAGGAGGCGCTGTTTCGGCAGCTTTACGCATAGCACAAGAAATTAATGAGGGTGTAATTGTTTGTATCATTTGCGACCGCGGAGATCGGTATTTATCATCTGACTTATTTGGAGTATAAATGTTTGTTATAGATTATTAGTAGATTTATACTGAAACATTTATAACCATATCCTTATAAAATTTATCGCTTATGAAATGGAAATTATTGTTCACTTTATTGACTGTCTTTCTCCTAAAAGGCTCAGCCAATGTTTTTGCACAATCCGACCCTAAACTGGCTGGAAAATGGCAATTATTAGTAAAATCAGATACTGAAAAAGACGGACCTATTGTTGTTTCATCAAAAAACCAGAGCTATAAAACCGGAGAGAAGTCTTACGAATTTACAGCTACAAGCGTAATAATCAATGAAAGCGGTAAGCAAGCAAAGACCATCACAGCTTCATACGGTAACGGTACCATAACCATTGATAAGGATACCTATAACTATTCTTTTGATGGAAATAAGCTACTCCTCAGCCAATCTGAAACTAAGAACAAAAAAGGTAAATCAATTTTGGAAACGGAAGAGTACCTGTTTCAAAAGCTAGAATAACACATGCAGCATAATTAAAAATCCTTCCTTTTGAAAAAACGGAAGGATTTTTAATAATTTATAGCTATTAAACAATGAAGCATGCAACCTCCCAAAAGCCTTCCGAAACTCATTTCATTTCTTCACAAACCTCTTTATCGTGTTTTATTGAGTGCCTTACTAACAGTTATTCTCTTTCTGTTTTTATGGAATAAGATAAGTGATCATTTGGTATTAGTGACCTTACTGTGGGATGTTTTTGCTTTTGCGTTTGTTGGAGCGAGCTGGTTGGTTTTTGTCACCCATTCTATTCATCATATTAAAACTGAAGCTAGAACCGAAGATGGAAGTCGAGTTTTTGTTCTTGCCTCCATTCTTATTTCCTCCTTTGCCGGTATGCTTTCTGTATTGATGTTAATGCTATCAAACGTAGCCGATAAAATGGCTGCTTTATATTACATTCCAATTTTACTTTCAGCAATTCTCCTGTCATGGTCGCTTGTACATACCGTATTTACCTTCCATTATGCTAACATGTTTTATGATGGTGATAAAACCGATCATACTAAACATAATGGAGGTTTAGATTTCCCCAATGAGAGTCATCCTGACTATATCGATTTCGCTTATTTCTCGTTTGTTATTGGGATGACCTTCCAGGTATCAGATGTAGAAATTTCATCACGCCAGATCCGCCGCACGGCACTTTTCCATAGCCTTTTATCGTTTTGCCTTAACACCTTTGTAGTGGCACTCACTATTAATATTATTGCAGGGTTGAAAAAGTAAGCTTTCAGTTTAAGTTAATTAACTAATAAAGTAGATGATGGTTCAACCCTCCTGTTTGACGAGCAATTCTTTTAGCCTATGAAGGGCATTTTATTGAAAGGTTAGCGATTTTCAGCCGTAATTCCTTTCCAGTTATCAGTTCTAAACGGAAAAGCCGGTAAGTTATCACTGCTGTACAAGCTTGCATCTGCAGGGTTATCTTCCCAGGCATAGCGCACGGCTTCAGGTTGTTTTATATTATTTTGATAAACTTTAACAGTGTTCTTATCCACAATAATAGCTTCGGACCAAACAAATTGCTGGTTAGCTCCGGCAATAGCAAAACCACCGAGCCACGAAGTCTTTTCTTTCAACTTCAAACCATTACCTACATTATCGAACTTAATAAGTGCATAACCCTCCTTAAACTCCACCGATTTAAAACGTGGCCCTGGGCCTATCTGTGAAACTTTATAAACAGTTCGTTCGGCTTCCCAAGCCAAACGAAGTCCTACATCCTGCTTGTTGGTTGGGTGAATATTACCAGCATTGCCTAAATCAATGGCGGTTACCATTCCGGTATTATTAAGTTTCAGTGTCATATCCTGCGCTTCACGAACTTCAGCCCAATAAGCGTTTTCAGGTTTATCCTGTTTCTGATGATGATTGGCAAGCTGCACAAACAAAAAGGGGAATTCGCCTTGCTTAAATTGGCTTCTCCAATCAGTGATCATCCGAGGAAACAAATCGCGGTATTGATAACCCCGATCCCAGTTCGATTCACCCTGGTACCAGATCACTCCTTTGATAGACAGATTTACCAATGGATTGATCATCGAATTATATAATACAGAAGGTGAAGTATTCGGACCAAATTCTTTTTCTGGCCTGTCATAAACTTTTAGCGTATAACCCACTTTATACAGCCATTCACCGATTAAGGAAATGGTGGCATTGTTTGTTTTAATATAAAAATCAGCGCTCTTTGCCGCAAAACCACCGTCGCCGCCATAATTGTTCACTCTTACAGTTATGGTATTCTGGCCTTCTTTCAATAAGTTCTTTGGTATAGTGTAGTTACGCATCAATCCCCATTTATCAGGCGAAGAACCAATTTGAGTTCCATTTACAAACGTTACATCACTGTTTTGGATATAACCTAAGCTGGCCACGCAGTCTGATTTTAAATCTTCAGGCTTTAAACTAAACTGTTTACGAAACCAAACCACGCCATCCAGGTATTCAAAAACACCTTTGCCTAAAAACTCCCAAACGATTGGCAACTGAATCGGTTTCCAATCGCTGGTATTGATATCATTGTCAGCCCAAACATATTTTCCACCCACTTTCCCTATATCACTATTATCGAATTTGTTCATCCAGGTATCATTCAGTTTCCGATGTTCGTTGTTATAGCTTAATGTATCGAATGTGGCTGTTTGCAATGCTTTATTACCAAAAGTTGTTTCACCTTTCAATCCATCCGCGCTGATCCAGCTTTCCACAACTGTTCCTCCCCAACATGAGTGAATTAAACCAATTGGAATGTTCAGTTTTTGATTAAGCTCTTTTCCGAAGAAATAACCTACCGCCGTAAACCATTTAGTTGTTTCGGGAGAGCAAACCGACCATTGTCCCCTCGCCTCTTCCTGTGGCTGTAAAAAGATCTTCTTTTCGACTGTAAATAGCCTGATTTGATTATTAACCGATTTCTCAACTGCAACGGTACCGTTACTAGCATCTTTCAAAGGGAAATCCATATTCGACTGCCCTGAACAGATCCACACATCGCCTATTAAAATATCGTTTAAAAGGATCTCATTCGTTCCTTTAATTTTCATTTGATAAGGCCCGCCAGCTTTCATTGCCGGTAAAACAGCAGTCCATTTACCATTAGCGGCCGTTGTAGTTTTTACTGTTTTATTAGCGAAGTTGATAGTAACCGCTTCACCCGAATTGGCATATCCCCAAATGTTTAAAGGCTTATCGCGTTGTAAAACCATATGATCCCCTACCAAGGCAGGTAATTTTACTTCGGCTTTTAGTGTACAAGCAAAAACAGACAAAACGAAAAGTAAGGCGGCTTTTTTCATTAGTTGTTGGATTGAGTTTCGGATGATTTCTGCGGATTATTAAACTTTCTTAACTGCTCACGGATATAAATTCCGGCAGGAGTCAATTCTTCTTTTGTCCAGTTGGCATTTACCGATGCACCCGGCTGTAACAAAGCGGTAGTTTCCTTTTTATCGGTAATATTCCAGTTTGCCCAGCTTAGTTTATGGGTTTCCATCCAGTTAAACCATGTTTCTGTTTTCTTCAAATCAAAAACACCGTCGCCATTAGATTCTCCCACTCCCCATTCGGTGACAAAAAGCGGCAAGCCTTTCTTCATGGCCTTCTCCGCTTTTGAACGTAACCGATCCTGGTGATTAGGATCAGAAGCATAGAAGTGAAAAGAATAGGCAATATTTTTATAGCCTGTAATTGGGTCTTTGGCGGTTACATCCACCTCCTGATCCCATTTTGTACTGCCAACAATTATTAAATTATCAGCATCGTATTTTCTGATTTCATTAATAACCTCTATTGCGTATTGCTTAATCACCGGCCAAGACTGATGCTCAGGTTCATTCCAAATCTCATAAATCACATTTGGCTTACCTGCATAACGTTTGGCCATTTGGGCAAAGAATGCTTTGGATTCAGAAAGATGTTTTTCGGCATTATGATCATGCCAATCAATTAATACATAAATTCCTCTTTCAACTGCCTTGTCAATAGTTTGAGTAATTAGCTGTAATTGCTCTTCGGGTTGTTGCAGGTAGCCACCATCAGGCTGCACCGCCATGGAAGCACGCAATACGCTGATTTTAAAATCATCCACCAGCCAATCGACGACATTATTATTGTAATATTTCTTTCCAGCCCAAATGCTCCACGACATGCTGATTCCCCTTAATTGTGGTGGAACACCATTTTTATCAACAATTATATTGTGCTGAACACTTAAAGCTCCATGCTGATCAATTGCTCTGGGAGCTGTTTGTGCAAATGCCGCTGTGATAAGTCCACAAACGGCATTTACAAAAACGAAAAGAAATATTTTTTTTCTCATTGCTTATTCTTTCTGACCGAGCACTGCACCAATGGCCGTTAATTCATCATTGGTAAACGATAAATTATTCAAGCTATCGAGGTTGTTGTTGAGCTGTGCCACCGAGCTAGCTCCGATCAATACAGTTGTAATTCGATTATCTTTCAGTAACCAGGCCAGCGCCATTTGTGCCAGCGACTGATTACGTTGTTGTGCGATGTTATTTAATTGCTGGATCTGTTGTAAACGATGTTCCGTAATATCGCTCGTTTGTAAAAATCCATGTGATTTAGCTGCCCTTGAATTTTCAGGAATTCCCTTCAAGTATTTATCGGTTAACATTCCCTGCGCCAATGGCGAAAATGGAATGCAGCCCACGCCGTTCTTCTCCAGTACATCCAGTAATCCGCCTTCTACCCAACGTTCAAACATGGAGTATTTAGGCTGATGGATAAGACAAGGTGTACCCAATTGTTTTAAAATTTCAATTGCTTTTTGAGCTTCTTCAGCTTTATAATTCGAAAGTCCTGCATATAAAGCTTTACCACTTCTTACTGCCGTATCCAAAGCTCCCATTGTTTCCTCCAACGGAGTTTCAGGATCAGGACGATGCGAGTAGAAGATATCCACGTAATCAAGTTTCATGCGTTTCAAACTCTGATCTAAACTCGATATTAAATATTTTCTTGAACCCCACTCACCATATGGGCCTTCCCACATATGATAACCTGCTTTGGTTGAAATGATCAGTTCATCGCGCAAGTTGCCGCCAAAATCCTTTTTCAGGATCTCCCCAAAGTTCTCTTCTGCCGAACCCGGTTCCGGCCCGTAGTTATTAGCCAAATCGAAATGGGTTACGCCCCTGTCGAATGCTTGTCTGATGATCGATCGTCCGTTATCAAAAACATCTACCGATCCGAAATTATGCCATAAGCCTAAAGAAACAGCCGGTAGTAACAAACCGCTTTTGCCGCAGCGGTTGTATTTCATGTCTTTGTAGCGAGTAGTTGAAGGTGTGTACATACTAAAGTGTTATTTCGACACTAAATATAATTACCACTTCATAATTTTCTTCAAGAAATCCGTTAATTCTGCAGCAATTACCTGATGTTCGGCTAAACTCGGGTGCCAGTCGCAGCCCGCGTTATAACTTTTTTCGAAGCAATGCATGTAAATATCTTTTAATCCCGAAGCCTTTAATGTTGAAACCACCGCATTTAGCTGCTCTTTCTGGAAATTACGCAGCTTTTCATCGGCCATAGGACTGCTCATGCAAACGATAGTGGCCTTTGGATAATATACCCGTAACAACTTAACGAATGCGATGTAATTATTGCAGAACGCAGTTGCATCCTGAATGCCGTCATTTTGCCCTAAGCAAACCGAAACCACATCGGGCTGATAGTTCTTAAAATCCCACTTGATCTTATTATCGCGCATACTCACCTTATCAAAAACCTGAGGCATGATAATGTTCATATCGCAGCAGCTGTGCATTAAACCAATTCCTGAAACCGACGACAGGTGCCATTGCGCGTTAAGCTCTCGGGCTGTTATCGGGCCATAAGCTAAGTAAGCATTATGCTGATCATGCCAGGCTCCTTTTCCGCAAGGCACAGCCGACTCGTCGCTACCGGTTCCACAAGTAATGGAATCACCGATATACTCAATCAAATGTTTTGGCTTGTCAGGCAGGGCTGTAAGCTCTCGGCAGTTAATCCCTGCGAATTCTATATAACCAATATTGGCCTCGGTATCTTTACAAATAAGCACCGTGTGTTCACCATCGCTTAAATTCTCGGCTACCTTAATCACATTGGTTTTATCTTTCAACTGCATGCGCTGAGGCTTACCATTATCAACTACAATGGTAATGTAGTTGTGCGAAGAGCCGTAAAGCACCTCATCATTGATATGCAACTGGCAATATGGGCCCTTGAATCCGATTTTAATGTATACTCCCGGCTGCCAAAAACGAGGCAATTGTGGATTTGAAAAATCGATGCGACCTGTGTATTGAATGACAGCCTCACTTGCCTTAAAAAAAGCCAATGAATCTGTTGCCGAGGCTGCGTAAACCGAACTGCCGATCATCATTAAAGTTCCTAAAAGTATACTGCGAAGGTTCAATTTCATCTGCTATTTAATTTCTGTCAAAGCGAGCATCAAAACATCGTGACCCTGAATTGTTGCCTTTAACACTTTTTTAGTGGTTCCGGCATCCTTCTTCGTCCAAAGGTTTTTCATTTTATATTGACGAACAGCGGTGTTCAACTCTCTTTTCGATAGTTCATCCACAATAGGCTTTTCCTGCCAGTTAAATTCTATCGACTTAACTTTAGTGCTTCTGTTTAGGAAACAAACCGCCCAGGCTCCATTTTTCATTGGCTTTAGCCAGGTCTCAACACTATCACGGGTTTCATGCTTAAAACCCTGCACTCCCAGTGAATCCTGGTTTACGGCTATAACATCTTTATTGGTCAATACCTCTTGGGTTTCTTTGTCCATACTACGAATATCGTTTCCTGCAATCAATGGTGCCGCCAACATGGCCCACATCGAGAAGTGAGCACGATCTTCAGCAGGCGTTAATTGTCCGTTACCAATTTCCATCATGTCAGGATCATTCCAGTGCCCTGGACCGGCGTATCTCCTTAAACCGTCCTGTTTATCCAGAATCTGCATAACACCAAAAGCTTTCCAGGTACCATGATCCTTGATACAATCGAAACAGTTGTAAATATCTCCGGTAGTGCGCCATAAATGACCCACCTGCGGACCCCACTCCCACGGCTTGTCGTTACCCCATTCACAAATGCTCAACACAATAGGACGACCAGCTCTGCGTAAAGCAGCCGTAATAGTTTTGTAAGCTCCTTCAGCTTTTAAGCCTTCGGTGTTACACCAGTCGTATTTTAAATAATCAATTCCCCAGGCTGCGTAGGTTAATGCATCCTGAAATTCATAGCCACGGCTACCCGGACGACCGCCACAAGTTTGTGAACCTGCATCAGAATAAATACCAATTTTTAACCCTTTGGAATGAATATAATCAGCAAGGGCTTTCATTCCTGAAGGAAAACGAACAGGATCAGGATAAATAAAACCCAGGCTGTCACGGCCGCCGTGCCAGCAATCATCAATATTGATATAGGTATAACCGGCATCTTTCATTCCGGTTGAAACCATTGCATCCGCAATTTGCCTGATCATGTTTTCATCCACATTACAGGCAAATTTGTTCCAGCTGTTCCAGCCCATAGGAGGCGTTAAAGCCAGATTTTCGTATTTATTATAATTTTGAACGTAGTTGTTTCCTTGAGAGAATGCGGTAATGGTTATTGATAGGAACAGCGCTAAAAAACTAAACTTTTTCATCTACTATATATTTGGATGGTATAACATACTCTGTGTAACTCAGTGATTCAACTTTGTGAAACTCTGTGTTAAAATATAACCACGAAGTTTCACAGAGTAGCGCAGAGATAAAATACATTCTTACTTGATTTTATACATTGTTGTGGCGGTAAGCTTATCGCCAAAGAGCATGTATGGATCGGACTTAAAAGTTTTAAAATCACTTTCGGCCGCATGCCCTTTGTATGGTGTCCAATAAGCATCTTTGGTATTGGCCCAAACCATAGCGTAGCAAAACTCCAACTTATTTTGTTTCAGAGATTTTAACAAGATCTGAGTGTACCAATCTGATTTAGGTAGGTTTTGCAAACCTGTTTCTGTTAATGCTGCCAGTTTATTTTGACGTTTAGCATAATCCGAAACAATTTTAAATTTGTTGGCCGCTGTGGTTGGATTACTACTCACTTTCATGTCACCATAGTTATCCGTTCCCACTAAATCAACATAAGCATCACCCGGATAACGCTCTAAATACTGCGCTTCCGAGGTGTAGGATTCTCCCGGCGACCAGGCATATATAAAGTTATGCACTCCTAGCTCGTCACGTAAATAGGTAACCGTAAACTTATATAATGCTTTGTATTGTTCGGCTGTGCAATGTGCTTTCCCCCACCAAAACCAATCGCCATCAAACTCATGAAAAGGTCGGAAGATTACCGGCACCAATTTACCGTCGGCTCCAACTAGTGTTTTGGCATGATCGGCAACTATTTTTAATGAGTTTTTGAACGTTTCATGTTCGCTTCCTCCCGGCAATATTTTACTAACCGCTTCCACCGGAGAATCGCTCCAGTAAAAACTCCCTTTTGAAACCGGGTTGCCATAATGCCAGCTATAGGTACAAACTCCACCACGGTTATATGCTTCAATGGATAACTGACGAGCTATCTGTTTTTCGTATGAAAACCAGCCCCAGGTATCATCAAAGAAACCTGAAATCTGCAAATAATCGAAACCATATACTGCCGGATAAGCTCCGGTTACATCTTTCACATCCGATTTTAAGCTTGATACCCCTGAAAACTGTTGTTCATTCGCCCATTGGGTGTTGGCATCAGTAACCCCACGTTTGGTAGCATCCTGGTGCCCGAATAGAACATTGGTTTTAGCCATTTTTTTCAGATTATAAAACAAGGCCGCCGTTTCCTCGGTTGCGTTTTTATCCGCCAGCCATGAGCGTACAGTTGCCAATGAAGGAACCTCCGATCCGGGTGGAGTGATATCTGTGTCATCAGGAGTACCCGAATCTCCTTTTTTACAGGAAGCAGCCAAAAGTATTGCTGCAACCGTAAAAAAAGCCAATCGCAATTTATATGAAGATGCTAAGGTTTGCATTTCGATTTAATTTATAGCTGAAACATATTTAAAATCAGCAGTTAAACCACCTATCGACAACGAAAAGTCGCCCGGCTCTGTCACTCGTTTCAAATCGTTGTTTATAAATGAAAGCTGTTCTTTATCAATTGTAAAAGTGATTGTTTTTGATTGCCCGGGCTGAAGCTCAACCTTGTCGAACGCACGTAAACGTTTCACTTCGGGAGTAATTGAAGCCACCTTATCGCTCACAAATAAAAGTGCCGCTTCCTTACCTGCAATTTTACCCGTATTGGCAACATCAACCGTAACGGTGATCTTGCTATTATCAGCCAGCTGATCAGTGCTTAATTTCAAATTTGAATAAGCAAAGCTGGTATAGCTTAAGCCGTAACCAAACTCCCATTGAGGGTTAAATCCGGCCCACTCATCAAACTTGAGGGTTTCGGTATGTTTGTGATAATAGTTATGAAGACTGTTTGCAGTACGCGGATAAGTGTAGGGCAATTTACCGCTTGGGTTGATTTTACCGGCCAATACATCAGCCACTACATTACCGCCTTCGTTACCCAATAAATAAGTATGTAAAACGGCAGCACTTAGCGGCTCAATTGCCGAAATTACCCGTGGACGCCCCTCAGTTAAAACAAAAACTATAGGTTTTCCTGTTGCTGCCAATGCTTTAGCAAGCTCAATTTGAGGAGCGGAAATATTAAGGTCGCCAATATTGCCAGGCGTTTCGGTATAGCTGTTCTCGCCAATACAAAGCACAATGACATCCGATTTTTCGGCTTTAGCCACCGATTCACTGATCGTTGTCGCTTCGGTAAAGGTTGCGCCTTCGCTGTAATCAACATTGGCTGCGCCAAAGGTTTTCTGAATAGCCTCAAGGATTGTGTTTTTATCTTTTTCAGTCTCGTTACTATTGGTACCCTGCCAATTACGGCTCCATCCTCCATTTAATACACGCATAGAATTTGCCGCCGGGCCGCAAACTAAAATCTTCTTACCTACAGCTAAAGGCAAAATCCCATTAGTATTTTTTAATAAGGTGATACATTCTGAAGCAGCATCATAGTTCACCTTATTATGTGCAAGGCTGTTAACTTCAGGATAATCAGCCGCATTACCGGTTGGATTGTTAAACAGATCAACTTCGTATTTTACTTTCAAAATGCGTTTTACGGCATCGTCGATACGGCTCATTGGCACTTTACCTTCTTTGGCAAGTGCTATTAAATCTTCGCAAAAAGTGTAATCTGTTGGCACCATGCTCATATCAATTCCGGCATTAATGGCAATCATTACCGCTTCTTTATTGTCTTTGGCAACATGATGGCGCTGGTACAGGTATTGAATATCCTGCCAGTCGCTTACCGCAAAGCCACTAAACTGTAATTCGCCCTTTAATATCTCAGTAAGAATATGTTTGTTGGCATGCACCGGAACACCATTGATCTCACCGCTGTTCACCATCACCGTTTTAGCGCCGTTTTTAACGGCAGTTGCAAACTGAGGAAGGAAATATTCGCGAAGCTCGCGTTCAGGAATCCATGCAGGTGTACGATCATGGCCACTCAACGGCATGCTGTAGCCCATATAGTGTTTTAAACAAGCAGCAACGTGATATTTGTCGGTTACCTGATTATCTCCCTGGAAACCTTCAACGGTAGCCTTACCCAGCTCGGCCGCAAGGAATGGATCTTCTCCAAAAGTTTCCCAAATACGTGGCCATACCGGTTGGCGACCCAAATCTAATACCGGACTGAATGTCCATGGTATAAAAGAAGCACGTGTTTCATAGGCAGAAATTTCGGATACTTTTTTAATCATAGACGTATTAAAAGAAGCCGCCTGTGCTATTTGCTGAGGAAATAATACCGTATTTAAGGTATAATTGTTTCCGCGGATAGCGTCAATTCCGTATAAAACAGGAATTTTCAAGCGCTCTTCCAAAGCCATTTTCTGAATAGCACGAATCAATTGCTGCCAGTTTTCGCGGGTTTGTGCATCGCCGCCAATATTTAAAATTGAACCAACTTTGTATTTTTTGATACAGGTAGCCAATTTCTCAGGATCAATTATATGAGGCTCGTTAACAACGCCATTAGTTGTTTTCAATAAGGCTTCAACACTGATCTGTGTCATTTGACCCACTTTTTCTTCCAAGGTCATTTTTGATACCAACTGATCCACCTGTTTCTCAATCATTGGGTTGGTGTTTTTATTTTGAGCATAACCCGCCAACATGCTAGCCGAAAGCAGGTATGTTAAAAATTGTCGTTTCATGTTTGCAATGTGTTTTTTATGTAGGAAGAGGGCCATTCCTCTAACTTTTACTATTTATTTTTTAAGCCTTGTGTAAAGCCTTTTATTAGTTTCCAGGTAGAAAGGTCACTATCGAAAACGGTATTTAGGCCCTGCTCTTCTTGCGGAGGATCGCCCATAAAATCATCGCCTTCTTTCCAAAATGTTTGGCCATTTACCGGACGGGCAGAGCCACCGAATGCCCAGAAATTACAGCCTGCAATAGAGCCCGAACGCTCTACACTTTTCTTCCATTCGGCAAAAACTGTTGCATAATAAGCATCCCTTGAAGTGGTGGCCGCTGCAGGACTGAAGGAATGGCCATCCCTAGGCAATCCGAACTCTTCTACCACCAATGGTTTTTGAAGTTTATCAGCAATTAAGGCCTGCTGACGAATATATCGTGACGACTTAGCTTTAACAGAATCCAAACCCTGAACAATGCTGGTATCTTTAAACCAGCTCCAGTTTTTTGGCCATATGTGCAAAGTCAAATAATCTACTTGTTTAGGTTTATGAACTTCTTCAAATAATTCGGCTGATTCATCGGTTCCCATAATCCCCTCGGTTCCTAAAGTAACCAAGTGGTTTTTATCCAATGATTTCAGGTATGCCGCCATTCCTGAGGTCCATTTTTTATACGCTTCAACGGCCGAAGTACGCATAGGGCGAGGCTCATTGGCTAGTTCCCAGGCCATAATAGCCGGATCGTTGATATATGTTTTCTTACTATATTTATTTACACGCTTAACAATAAGCGCTACCTGTTTCTTGTAATCATTGATGCATGCCTCGCAGGTATAAAATTTACTGGTATTGTCCCTCAGGTCATCCCAGTTAAGTTTGCTTTTCATAGTAGAGTCAGTGATCACTTTATTCCAGCTTAAATACTGAAGAAAGCCTCCACTCCACTCCCAGTTATTGCTTAAAAACAGTACCGCATGCATTTTGCGTTTACCCATTTCAAACAGCAAATAATCTAAACCGTCCAATAACTCTTCGTTAAACACACCATGCTTAGACTGTAGGGTAGGTTTAACACGTTCAACGCCGTTCACTAAGCCAACGCCTTCTGAACCGGCCAACACCCTCAAATTGGTAACTCCATGCGCCTTTAAAAAATCAAGTTCCTTTTTTAGTCGCTCTTTGCCATGTGCCTTATCTTTTACCAAAGCCAGTAAACCACCGTACCAGTAATTGGTGCCTATGTAGTAATAAGGCTTGTTATTTAAGATGAACTGATTGTTTTTAACCTTTACAAATGGAGATTGGGCAAAAGCTGAAGAGACAAACAGAACAGCTAAAAGGAGAAGAAAGGATCTTGGAGTTACGCGCATATACTTAATTTTTTATTGCTATATGACTTTTTCAGTCATAAAAAAACCTGCCCATTACCGATTTGTAACCATAATGGGACAGGTTCTCTAAATTTATTGTATCTACTATTTTATTAAAACTACGTTGTCAAAGTAGATCAACTGACCATCGCCTTCTACCTGCCAGATAATATCTGTCATCGACGTAATCCCTTTATTCTTCCAAATAGAAAGAGGGAAAGTGAAGTAGGTCCATTGGTTGGCCGGAACTGTAATGGTTTGCTGTTCTTGCCAGTTTACGAAGAAACGGTAGGTTGAAACCGCAGTACCACCTTTGATCCAGAATCCTACTGAATTATAAGGTGCTAAGTCAACACCACCAGAGTGTAATGATAATGCTCCCCATGCGTTGCCTACCATGTCTCCTTTAATACCTTTTTCACCAGTTACTGCAGTCTCAGAAGAAGGTGTATAGTTTCCTCCCCATGACCAGTTATCAAAACTTAATGACTCAGTAAATATTGAATAAGCAGCATCAACATTGATGAAATCCATTGTCGATACTCTATCACCTGAAGAATTGGTGATTCTAAGTTTCGCCTTGGTTAAGGTTGAAGCAGGCATTTTGATTACTAACTCCTTACGAGATTTAGAAACAATGGTAGCTTCAGAAGTAGTCCCGTCAAGTATCACTTTCTCAGCAGTTTCAAGGTTGTTACCTGTAATTGTTACCGTTGAACCCGCTGCAAAATCAGTTGGGTAAGCAGTAGTAATGGTAGGTAATGCAATTACCGAAAACGGAACTGTCAATTGATGACCTTTTGAGTTTTTGATCAAAATGTTCTGAGCACCCCCGTAAGCTGTATCTGGCACACGGAAAATAATTGCACCAGGATTGTTAAACACAGGGTTAAAACTTGCAGGAACATTGTGATTATCGAAAACAATCGATTCCACTTCTGCTAAATCACTTCCGGTAATAGTGATCACATCACCTCCAGAGCCTTCACTTGCGCTTATCTCCTTGATGGTTGGATTCTCTACACCTAAATCATCTTTCTTACAACCTGCAATAGCAAGTGCTGTTATTGATAAGATGGCTATACTTTTAATTACTTTTTTCATATTAAATACTTATATGAGTAATATCTATTAATAATAAGGAACGGCAGGCTGAGCCAATAAAGGATTAGCTGCAACTTCGTTCGACGGAATTGGAAGGTACAACTGACTTTCAGAATTTAAGGTAACACCTACGTGCTCTACCACCCCATTCCAGTTGTAAATACCACGCTCTTGCGCATCGATCATCTGCTTAGCCTTTGTAAAGCCCTGACGTTGAATATCGAACCAATAATCACCTTCGAAAGCAAATTCTACACGACGCTCATGAAGGATCATATCTTTAGTAAGCGAAGTTTTATCAACTGAAGGCGAGAAACCAGCACGATGACGAACATCATTGAAGGCCTTTAAAGCATTTGCATCAGCAGTACTTGCCTGATCACCTAATACCGCCTCTGCATAAATCAACAACACATCAGCATAACGTAAAATATAAGTACAGATATCGGTTGAAGTACCGTTAACAGCTTCGCCATTTGAGCCCGGACCAACTACATATTTAAGCGCATTAGAACGGGTACCGGTTTTAACTTTCGTAGCATCGTCATTTGAGTTAACCCAGGTGGTGTCATAAGTAAATCCATTAGGGAAGTTTACGTTTTTCCAGTCAGCACGAGCGAAACCATGCTCCATAACGGACCATTGACGACGTTTATCTGCAGGCTCGTAAGAACGTAAAACATCAATTGAAGGGATAATTGCCGACCAACCTGCTCCGGTAGTAGGTTTCAGTAAAGTTGAAGGACCACAATAAGCCTGAATTGGATTACCAATTGAATAACCTCCTGAAGCTTTCCACTGAAGAGCAAAAATCGACTCCACGTTGTTATTTGCAGTTGAACTGGTGAACATTTTATTATAATCACCGTACAACTGATACTTTTTAGAATTGATCACCTGCTCCGCATAGGTTTTTGCATTGGCATAATCATGCATGTATAAATACACTTTAGCCAACATTCCTTTTGCAGCATATTTTGTAGCACGACCAGGAGCATCAGTTTCACTTAAACCAGCTTCTGCAGCTTTAAGGTCTTCAATAACGAATTTTAAAACATCGCTCTGAATATAACGAGGAACGTTATAGGAGCCTGATGTTGCAAGTTTTACAGGGTCTTCCACAATTGGCACATCTTTAAAAACACGTGCCAGGTAGAAATAAGCCATACCACGCATAAACCGAGATTCGGCAATACCTTTATCAAGGTAAGATCCCTCACTCACTTGTGCTTTCTTTTGCTCAAAAGATTTAACTAGTACGGTAGCATTACCGGCAAGCTTATAGAAAGAGTACCAGCTGCGACTCACTTGTTCATCGTTACCTGAAACAGTGAAATTATAAAAAGTAGCATACTTTGTATCATTAGTATACATGTTACCACTTAATACTTCGCCAATCGAATGGAATGCTTTATCCTGATATTCGTACCAAATGGTATTGTATAATAAACCTGTTGCCGCATTAACCTGCTCGGCATTGGTATAATAAGTATCAAGAGTTGGCGCATTTTGTGAAGGACGATCTAAAAAATCATCTTTACACGATGTAACAGTAAGCAATACTGCCGCTGTTAAGCCTAATATTTTTGTTTTCATTTGAAACGTCATTAGAATTAAAAGGTTAGGTTAACTCCCATGGTGAATGTACGAGGGGTTGGATAATTACCATTATCTACATTCATCATCAAGGCATTATTGTTAAATGCTCCTAGTTCAGGATCGAAGCCGGTATACTTGGTGAAAGTATATAAATTCTGTCCAGTCAAATAAATTCGCGCATTCGAAAGTTTTGCCTTAGAAATGATACGTGAAGGTAAATTATAACCAATAGTTAAGTTTTGAATACGTAAGTATGAACCATCCTCTATAAAGCGATCAGACATTACAATATTCTGCTGATGCCAAGGGTTAAAGCGAGGAATAGAGGAACTTGTATTGGTTGCAGTATAACGATTTGCTACATCAGTTAGCTGATTATAATAGACACCCACCATTCCTTCAGTAATTTTCCTTGAATAGTTTAAGATATCGCCACCTTGACTTCCTTGTAAGAACAATGACAGATCAAATCCTTTGTATTTAAATGTATTGGTAAAACCGAAAGTGAAATTAGGGTTAGGATCTCCAATGTAAGTCATATCGCCCGCGTCAATCGTTCCACTTCCATCTCTGTCTTTATACTTAATATCACCTAACCAGGTACCTTTAGGTCCGATACCCACTTGCTGATCAGCACTGTTTCTGATCTGTTCTTCAGAAGTAAACAAACCATCTGTTTGATAACCAAAGAAGCGACCTACCGGGCCTCCTGGTGCTGATTTAGTTAAAGTTACTGCATTTGAGTACTCGGTATAGGTATAAAGTGCAGCTGATTCGTCATTCAACTTATCCAATTTGTTTTTGTAAGTTGAGACAACCAGATTCGACTGCCAAGAGAAATCGTTTTTATTTATATTGTAAGTAGTTAATTTGAAATCGAAACCAGTATTGGTCATTTTACCGGCATTAACAACCGGAGCCTTAATATCATTCCAAGCGTTACCAATACCAGTATAAACCGGCAATTGAATAGCCATTAACATATTAGAAGTTGATTTCTTATAGGCATCTACCGATAATTCGATTCTATTGTTTAAAAATCCGAAATCTAAACCAGTGTTATAAGTAACTGTTTCTTCCCATTGATAACCAGGGTTACCAACATTGTCAGGAATACCTCCAGGACCAAACGGAGCAATAGCAAACAAGCGAATATTGGTTTCATATGCATTACCTGATCCTGCAAAGTTTTGTCCACCTACCACACCTGCTCCAGCTCTGAATTTCAAATAGTTAAGCCCCTTCCATTCTTTGGCAAATTTTTCATTGGTAACTGTCCATCCAACTGAACCGGCAGGGAAAAAACCTATTCTACTGTCAGGACCGAATGTAGAAGAACCGTCACGACGAATAGAGAAGTTTGCCGAGTAACGATCAGCGTATGAATATCCTGCACGAGCAAAGTAAGATTCAAGTGCATTTTCATAGATACCACCACCAACAGACTGATCAGTTGCAGAACCTGCGTTGATCGACTGGAAATTCATTGTCAGATTCTGACGAGCAGCATTTAAACCGCTATAATGAGACTCAGAAGCCTCGTGACCTAACTGAGCATTTACATTATGTTTTCCGAAGCTTTGGTTGTAATCTAAATAGTTACTTAATTGCCAGAATGTTCCAACACCTCTGTCTTCGGATAACTTACTTGGAGACATGATGATGAAACTTCCACTGGTAGCATAAGGTTGGAATGCTTTATTTTCACTTACACTGTAATTGAAACCAAACTGATTTTTTAAAGTAAAGTGCTTATTGAAAATGATATCGCCATAAACATTACCGTTCGCGCGAGAATCTACCCCACCAACATTACGCAAGGATGCGTACGCTACCGGGTTATAAGGGTTTCCATAGTTGTAACCACCAACATTGATCGGACCAGCAAAATCATCACCTGACATTACCGGAGCTGCAGGACTGTTTCCGGTTGCCCAGTTAACAACTGCTTCTGAACCATTGGTTAAGGTAGTTCTTTGGTTAGTACGAGTTAAGAAAGAGCTTAATCCTACCTTTAGCCAGCTTTTTAATTGATTATCTAAATTTAAACGTAATGATAAACGATCGAATCCTGATCCTATGATAGTTCCCTGCTGATCAAAATAGTTTAATGAAAGGTAGTAAGAAGATTTCTCCTGCCCCCCGCTAAACGATAATTGGTGATTTTGCATTAAACCAGTTTGGAAAACTGCATCCTGCCAGTCAGTACCTTTACCTAAAATAGCAGGATTGGCAAATTCTCCAATTGGAAAATATTCAGTACCGTTTACATCAGCCATTTCTTTCATGATCTCATTTTGGTAAGTAGCATACTGGCTTAAATCCATCATATTTAAGTGAGTAGGGGTTTGCTGCTGACCGATATAAAAATCATAAGAAAGTTTTCCTTCGCCTGATTTACCTCTTTTAGTAGTGATGATCACCACCCCGTTAGCGCCACGAGAACCGTAGATAGCCTGGGCGGAAGCATCTTTCAAAATATCAATTGAAGCGATGTCATTAGGATCGACACCAGCAATTGCACTTTGAGTAGTTTGACCAGGCATACCACCTAATTGATCTTGCGCAGTAGTAGTTTTAGTTGCTGCAATTGGAACTCCGTCGATCACATACAATGGCTCATTACCGTTAATAGAAGTAATACCACGTACGCGTACGGATACACCACCACCCGGTTGACCACCATTATTTGTAACGGTTACCCCTGAAACCTTACCCTGCATGGCCTGGTCGATACCAGCCACCTGAAGGTCTTTTAAATCTTTTGTAGAGATTGAGGCAATTGATGTGGTTACATCCGCTCTTTTCTGAGTTCCGTAACCCACCACAACTACTTCCTGAAGTTTTTTGCTCTCCTCTTCCATGGCCACGTTAATTACGTTGGAGTTTCCAACGGTAATTTCCTTGGTTGCCATTCCGATAAATGAAAATACAAGGATTGAGCCTTTTGAAGCTTTAATGGTATACTTACCATCCTGGTCGGTACCAGCAGAAACCGTAGATTTTTTTACTAATACGGTTACACCTGGAAGTGGAATTCCTTGACCGTCGACTACAGTTCCGCTAACGGAATTGTTTTGCGCCTGGGCCAAAAACTGAAAACACACAACCAGCATTGCCGACAGCATTACTGTTAGTAGAATTTTTCGCATGTTCTTATACATAAATTGGTCTATTCAAATCTATATGCTATAACACATAACATATAATACTTTTTTAGCTTTTATTGGTATACAAATACCATCAACTCTTATTAAATACATTTATTAAGTTGATATATAGGTGATAAATCATCTTTAGAAGCCGATATGATTTTTACCACCCACTCCATACTTAATTAACAACATTATAGCACTTCGTGAACCTAAGGATCATTTCCATGCAAGCCCGACTATTATGATATGGACATTTCCACAATCCGGCCTTATCCTCTCCTAGCATTAAAGAATAGTCATCATTCACTCCCCAAAACCATTCTCCATTTTGCTTATCCAGGATATATTGATCAATAAATGACCATGAGTTATTTACATAGGTTAAAAATTCAGAATTTCCGCTTAGCTGCCAGGCATTCATGAAACCAACTACAGCTTCGGCCTGCACCCACCAGTGTTTTTCAGCAATCAAATGATTGCTCTTAGGTTCGAACTCGTAGTTAAGACTGCCATCTTTCTCAAGTCCTTCGGCGGCAGCCACAGCCATTTTTATTGAATATTCTTTTGCTTTAGCTATTAACGATTCATCTCCTAAAACTTCCGCGGCTTCAAGCAATAGCCATGATGCTTCTATATCATGCCCATATGAAATCAGATCAGTCTTTGAAACCCAGTTTTCATCAAAAAACAAAAGCAAATGAGAAGTCTTGGCATCAATTATATGATCAAAAAAAACATTAAGCAGATTTTGAATCTGAACAGCCACCTTTTTTGCCGGCCAAATCCGGTACAAATTGGTATAAGCCTCCAGCACATGCAGATGAGTATTCATTGTCTTTTTCTCATTCTCATCCTTTGCGCTAAGCCTTAAATCACCGGCATCGCCCCAGTTTCGGCTAAAAGCCTCCAGGTAGCCACCTTTTTCTGCATCGAAACTGTATTTTTCAATTAAATTGAAAAGTTCTATCGAACGGTCTAAGGCTTTTTTGTTATTAGTAATTCGATAGTACTCGGTGCAGCCATACATAGCAAAAGCCAATGCATAGATCTGCTTTTTGTCGTCGGCAGGTTGTTCCTGGGCATCAATTGTCCAATAAACTCCACCAAACTCATTATCCCAAAACTGATCAGCTATATAGTCGAAAGCTATTTTAGCATAAGGCAGGTAGTTTTCATCTTTAGTCAGATGATATCCTGCCGAAAACGACCATAAAATTCTAGCATACAACACTGAACCCAACATCGCATCGGGATCAACTCCATTATCATTATTCACCTTGCCATAAAAACGGCCTTTAGCTGAATCGAATGCAACAGTACTCCAATATTGGAGTATGCGATCCAGCTCACTACGGTATCTGACAACTGTTGTGTCGGTATTATACATTTACCTTTACGCTGTTATTCTTGTTAACTAATTTTATAATTTGATTTACTGAAGAGGCCGAAGTTAGTCCATCTTCAGGGGTGTTTTCTACATAATCAATCAGTTGCTCTATAGTTGTACTGGCAACGTGCATGCGGGTATCTGATGAAGCATAGTAAATAAATACTTTACCATTATCATCCGCTATCCAACCATTGCTAAAAACAACGTTGGAAACATCGCCTACACGTTCTTCACCTTCCGGGGCTATAAAATAACCACCCGGCTTATGGGTAACTTTCGACAGATCATTCAAGTCGGTCATGAACATGTACAATACATAACGTAAGCCGGCGGCTGTATTTCTAACCCCATGAGCCAGATGCAACCAACCTTTATCGGTTTTAATTGGAGTTGGCCCCTGACCGTTTTTAGCTTCGTACACAGTGTGGTACACTTTTTTATCGAGAATGGTTTCGGCAAAAACTTTCGCATTTTCAATACTTTCGCTTAATCCAAAGGCAATGCCCCCACCCTTTCCGGCTTCAATAAAACTATCCTGGGGACGAGTATAAAATGCGTATTTACCGTTTACAAACTCCGGATGCAGCACCACATTACGTTGCTGAGGAGATGATGTTTTAAGATCGGCAAGGCGTTCCCAAGTGATAAGATCTTTGGTTCGGGCAATGCCACATTGCGCCAAAGCCGCCGACTGGTCGCCTTCAGGAGCCGAAGGATCGCGACGCTCCGTACAGAATAAACCATATACAAAACCATCTTCGTGAGCGGTTAAGCGCATATCGTAAACATTCGTATCCGGAATTTCGGTTTGAGGCAATTCAATGGGCTTATCCCAAAAACGGAAATTATCTATACCATTAGGACTTTCAGCTATAGCAAAAAAAGATTTACGATCGGCACCTTCTACCCTCACCACCATCAGATACTTGCCGTCCCATTTTATAGCTCCGGCATTAAAAGCAGCATTCACCTGAATGCGTTCCATCAGGTATGGATTGGTTTTAGGATTTAAGTCGAAGCGCCAGTTTAACGGCACATGTGCCGCCGTAAGAACCGGGTTTTTAAAACGGCTAAATATGCCATTCCCCAAGGGTTCTTTTACATTTGGCAAGCTGATCAGTTGCTCTTGCGCTTCTGTCAGCTCTTGCAGCCTTTTTTCAAAATCTATCTTCATTGTGTTTGTTGTTCTATGTTAGTTTGTAAGAGCAGGTTCTTTTTTATTATTTGCTTTTTTCTCTTCCTTTTCCAATACATCCCACCATGTTCTTTTTAGAATAAAAATGATAACCGCCAATATCCCTATGGTAACCAGCAATGGAACTTTCATCATTAATACTGCATACATCGGAAGAATAGTAAGACATAACTGCGCGATAACCCCCAGCACTACGTTAAACATGTCTTTTTTAAAGTTCTTATTGGCTTCAAACGAAGGGTCCTCGGCGACAACCATTTCATGAACCGGTTTCCAGAATCCCCATGGACGAACATTCTTATAGAAACTTTTAAGGGTTTCGGCATTAGTTGGCGGGGCCATATACGAACCGATAATTGAACCGGCCAATGAAAGGGCAAATAAAACAGGGAAGAAATAAAGGAACTCAATACCTTCGAAGAAACGAGTGAACACCATTGCCGAAACAATACCGGTAAGCATCCCCCAGAAGAAACCGTTTGCATTAAAGCGCCACCAATACCATTTCAACACATTTGAGGCAACGTAACCTCCATATAGAGCGGATACGATCCATTGCAGTATGCTATTTACATCTTTGGCAAAGAATCCGAGGAAAACACCCACAGCAACCACCGCTACACCAACCATGTAGTTCATGGATATTACTTTTTTAGTAGATGCATTCGGATTTACATATTTCAGGTAAATGTCGTTAACAATATAAGCCTGAGCCGCATTTACTGTACCGCTAAAGGTTCCCATAAAGGCTCCTAACAGACCGGTTAACACAAGACCCATTAAACCTACCGGCAAGAAATTATTAATGGTTGCCGGTAAAATGCGTTCAAAATCGATAACACCCTCGGCGTTTTTCAAATCCATTTGGTGGTAATACAATAAACCCAAAACGGTTAATCCAATTACCAGCGAATAACGGATAGGCAATAAAATGATCGAAACAAATCCACTCATTTTGCTGGCCTCTTCCGGCGAACGGGTAGAAAGGATCTTTTGCATATCGTAGTTAGGTGCGGGACCGGCAAGGGCAGCAAAGATCCCTTTGAAAGTCATCATCATAAAGAAGATACCGAACAATGAAAATCCGTCGCTCTTTATCTTCTCATTTACATCAGCAATAATTCCACTCCAGTCTAAATCGAGTTTTGAACCAAAGAACGGGCTGTACCAATCGCTTGGAACGTTCAGCTCGTTACCACGTAAATTGATAACAGCAATAATGGCTATGGAAAAACAAGCCACTGTCATGATAGCGTACTTGATCATATCACCTAATACAATGCTGTGCAATCCACCCAAAATGGAATAGAACATGGCAAACATGGTAAAAATGATCCCGTAGAAATGCGGAACATACTGAGGAGCTATATCAAAAGGAACATAGGCTTTCACGATATCCCATGGAAGGAAGATCTCTACAAATTTCCCCAAGCCCACAAAACCGTAGGCCAAAAAGCCCAAACAGCTTAACAAGGCAAAGGCAATAACTACTTTATGTGATAGATTTACTCCTTTATCAGTTACGCCAAAACGAGTTGCCAGCCACTCAGCACCCGTATTGGCATTTGAACGGCGCAACCATTTCGACAAAAACATCATTAAGAAAACCTGATTAAACACCGGCCACAGCCATGGGATCCAAATGCTCTTCATACCATAAACAAAGCACAAGCTTACCATCCACATGGTTCCGCTAATGTCGAACATGTCAGACGCATCACTTAAACCCAGCTTATACCAAGGCATTGATTTACCGCCCATTAAATAACTATCCTTGTTCTCTTTCGCTTTTTTGCGGTACCATAAGCCAATTAGCACAGTTGTGATCAAATAGGTCACAACTATCGCTATGTCAATCAGTTGAAGTCTCATATTAAATAAATCGGTTGTTTATTAGCTATTTACTTTTATAAATGGAGAGCGGGGTAAGTTTATCTTGAAAAATGATCTTCGGATCAGCGTAAAATTTCTTGAAATCATCTGCACTTTGCTGACCCGGATAAGGAGCGTAATGATGTGCCGGACGATCGTTTCGCCAAACCAACACATAGGCCATATTGTACTTTGCCAACACAGGCATCAGGGTTTCGGTCCACCAGGTTGAATTTGGGACACGCTCATAGCCGGTTTCTGTTAAAGCCGGAATTTTATTATGCGCGATGGCGACTTCCTGCAGTATGGATAATTGCCTGTCTAATTTGGTTTGATATCCTTTTAAATCTTCAAAACAATAAATATCGAAACCAAGCATATCCACATAATCATCGCCAGGGTAACGTTCTTCATATTTTTCTTTGGTAGCAAAATCAGCAGCTGAATAAGAGAATAGCAGGTTGTGTAAACCTTTGGTTTTAGTCAGGTAATCAAACGTAAAATGCCACATCGATTTAAATTCATCCACTGTAGATACGTTTTCGCACCACCAGAACCAGGTACCGGTATGCTCATGAAATGGACGGAAGATAACCGGAATAGCTTTACCATCGTCAGTTTTCAAACTACCTAAAAATGCAGCCACTTTGTCTAAGTAAGCTTTGTATAATTCGTGCTTTGCTCCACCAGGGATAATTTGCTTAACAATTAATTGAGTTGTATCCCAAGCCGATTTATGGTCAATTGGATTGGTGGTATGCCAGCTAAACGTATTAATACCTCCACGACTATAGGCTTCCTTAACAAATTGACGCAGTTGATCAAAAGGAACACCATCCAATTCTTTTAAGCTATCCAATTCGATATGCCCCATATCCCAACCGTACACTGCAGGGTAAGCACCGCTAACACTTTTTACATCTGAACGGCCTTCTTCATTCCTCCATCCCACACCATAAGCCAGTGCGTCCTGATGCCCGAACAAAGTATGTTTTGCAGCAAGTTTTTTAAGATTTATATAGAGAGCCTTGGTTTCTGAATTTGCTTTTTTATCAGCCGGCCGATCACTCTTTTGAGCGTAACAGCCACTGCTGATCACGGAACATAAAGCAATAAATAGGTACACTTTTTTTACCACAGTATTCTAATACTTAAAATAGGTTGCAAATAATAAATTGGTTAATGACAAAACTAATTCCGTTTGCACGAATTAATTAATATTATTTTAACTTTTAATTATACAAAGAAATCAAAATAGCTGAATACAACACCATATAACAAATATTTTAAGCAATACTTTTTTTACTCAATAATTGATGTATATTCACACCCTATTATGCATTTATTTATCATTAACTAATGAATAATAACATTACACGCGAAATTACACCGCTTACCCAGAGCGATTGTTTCACTATTTTTTCGAGAACAAAGAAAGAATTCGACTTCCCTTTACACTACCATGACGAGTACGAGCTTAACTTAATTTTAAATGCAAAAGGCGCCAAAAGAATTGTGGGCGACCATATAGATGTGATCAACGATGCAGAGCTGGTATTTGTAGGCCCGAATTTAACGCATGCCTGGTTTACTCATCAATGCACCAGTCAGGCTATTGTTGAGGTGACCATTCAGTTCCATAAAGACCTGTTTGACACTAAACTGATGAAGAGAAATCAACTCAGCCTGATCCGAAACATGTTTGAGCACTCGCAAAAGGGTATTTTATTTTCTGAAGAAACGATTGACCGCCTGAAAACACGCATTTTAACACTGAACCAAAAGAAAGGCTTCGACTCCGTACTGGAACTTTTGTCGATTTTGCACGATCTTTCTTCCTCACGGAACATGCGTACATTGTCTGATTCGAGTTTCAATAACGAACAGTTTAATTACAACAGTCGCCGTATTGAAAAGGTATTTGAGTATATGAATGTGAACTATGGCAAGCAAATTTCGTTAGCCGAAGTTTCAAAACTGGCCAATATGCCAGAGGTTTCGTTCAGTAGGTTTATAAAAAAACGTACAGGAAACACCTTTATTGACAGCTTAAATGAGATCCGATTGGGACACGCAACACGTATGCTGATCGACAGTACGCAAACCGTTGCCGAAATCGCTTATCGCTGCGGGTTCAACAATATCTCTAACTTCAACCGGATATTTAAAAAGAAGAAAAACTGCACCCCAAAAGAGTTCAGGGATAGTTATACAAGTGGTTCGAGGGTGTTTATCTAAGATTACTCGCAAAGGATTAAAAAAATAGAAAAAAGCACAGAAACGCAAGAGTATTAAAAATCAAAAGGAATATAGAGAGGTAAAGAAATCTTATTGTTATTTGCGTCTTCGTGACTTTGCGTGTCTACTTTTTATTAATCACTTTATAACGAATATGAGTTACCTCTGGAGAATTTATGGCTTCAATAATTTCAAAAGAATACTTATCAGTATCCAGATTTTCAAACAAACGAACACCTTTTCCTAACAGCAGCGGCACCTGGTGAATGATAAATTCCTCAACCAATCCCGCATTTAAGTACTGTTGAATAACCTTCGCTCCGCCCGAAATGCGAATATCCTTATCTCCCGCCACTGCTTTCGCTTTTTCAAGAGCGGCGTAAATTCCATCATTTTCAAAATAGAAGGTAGTACCGCCCTTTCGCACCCAAGGTTCGCGGGTTTCGTGGGTTAATACAAAAACCGGGCAATGAAAAGGAGCATCCTCCGGCCAATTGGCTTCACCTTCGATAAACATATTTTTACCTAAAATATTCGCCCCTATCCTATCGAATATCCCTTTAGCAATTTCGTTATCCTTACCGGTTTCACCGTCATTACCCCAACCCAAATGCTGGCGAAAAATCTGCTGCTTAAAAACCCATTCATGAATGGCCAAACCGCCCTCGCCCAAGGGCTTTTGTGGACCACCATTTAATCCGGCCATAAAGCCATCCAACGTAATTCCAACACTTACAAAAACTTTGCTCATAATAAAGGTTGATAATTAGGTTATGCTTTTTACGCTTCGAATTCGCTCAGCGTGACTATTCAATGATTCTATAATACATGACGATGCAGTCAGCCTGAGCGGAGTCGAAGGCCCGCACAGCCTAACGGCCAATGATAAAATCACATCACTCCTCCTCCTGCTGTCAGCCTGAGCGTAGTCGAAGGCTAGTGAGAAAACGCTTCGACTTTGCTCAGCGTGACACAAGCCAGAAGACACTTTGTACTTTTTTATAAATACTGCTTCAACCATTCTTTGGCTTCTTCCACATCCTGGAAGTTCTTCATCGGAATAGGTGGTTGCTTAAATTTAAACAAGATATTCATGATCAATTGAGTTAGCCCGGGTTTAGAAACCATGGCCATGGCAGTATAGATCTCCGGAAGCTTTTCGGTTGAAAACCTGCGGGTTTCTTTATCCGGCATAGGCGAATTAGCAAGGTAGATCAATAAGGGAACCGGTTTATTTCCTGTAATTTCTTTTACCAGTTTCACATTGCCACCAATATTGGCCACCGTTCGTTTTATACTTTTTGAAAGCGATACTAAAATTCCTTCATCCATCCAGTAAGTGGCGATTTCTCCTTCTATAATTTCTCTGTCGGTTGGTGGTTTAATTCCATTCGTCATTTGCTAATGTTGAAAATTTAAAGTGATAAATAGCTGTCATTGCTGCCCCAAGCATCAGGTTAGTTGAAGCATCATTATTTTTACTTAACCATACAATACCTTTATTCATACCAAAAGACCCTCCTCCAAAATATTGCACGGCGCCCAAAGATCGTCCATTTTCAAATAATTCATACCCTTTCGCCGGGAACATGCGTTTATCAGTACCGTTTTCATTAGAAGTTATAGCACGAACAATAATTTTGCGACTGCCGTTGGATAAAACTCCTTCGTTGAAATTAGGGGCTTTTAAGCCTTTACTGGCATTCATTAACAATAGCCAGCTTTCATCGGCATTACTTTTTAAACTGATCATAGCTGATAACCAATCGGTGCTTTCCAATAAAGCATAGTCACCTAATGAAAAGTGTTCATTTACCTGAATCTCCTGAAGCTCTTTGATCTTAGTTTTTGTACTAGCATTTACAAATGCCGTATCGGTTGTTTTATTGCCAAATACAAACGAAAACTTTTGATCGGAACTACTCTCTACTTTAGTACCCCAAAAATTAGTTTTTGAATTGATGGTTGTCCAGCCTTCCCTGCTTGAAATAAGCCCATAATTGCCAAACCGATATTTATACATTCTACCAATGCCCGCGACGCCCATTTTCAATTGCAATTGCTCTGAATTGGCAGCCAAACTATCACTGATAACAATGTGCTGCGAAAAAACCTGGAAGGATACATTAATTAAAATAAAACCAACAAGCACTGACTTCAACAGCACTCGTAATAAAGAACGGCTATAAGTAGACATGATCATTGTTTTTTAATCAATAATAATAATTTCCGGATAAATCACACTTGTGTTTGTTGGTGTATTTATGCAGGCAGATAGGTCAACATCACTACTCCACTTTTAAAGGTTTTTGTATCGATAAGTTTAAGATCGAGCTGATGCTTGATGTTATTAAAGATGGGCGTTCCCTTACCAATGGCCACCGGATCGATCATGATCTGATACTCATCGATCAGTCCTGCTTCTGCCAATTGCGTTACAATGCTTCCACTGCCCAAAACGGACAGGCTTTTAGCGGAGATTTGCTTAAGACTTTTCACTTCTTCAGCCAGGTCTCCGCCTAATATTTTTGTATTCTGCCAAGTCGCATTTTTAAGCGTTTTCGAGAATACGATTTTCTCGGCTTTATTCATGCCTTCGGCCACCACAGGGTCATTCTCCATAGCAAAAGGCGTTGGCCAGTAACTTGCCATCATCTGATAAGTAACACGGCCAAACAGCAAAACACTGTCGAACTGAAGCATATCACCGGCAAACTCATTCTCTTCTGAACCGTGCTTATGCCAGCTGATATCCTCGTTGGGCCCTTTATAAAAGCCATTTAACGTGATAAAATTAAATACATTGAGCTTTGCCATTTTTTGCCAGTTAGTAAGTCCATAGTCCACCGACGATAGTTCATAGACCATGGACCATGGTGATGATCGATTTATAAACCACAGGGATGCACAGAGTTTTAATTGACAGAGACGCTTCGACTCCGCTCAGCGTGACGATCGATGATAAGATTATGAGCCTTATTTATGTGGTCAGCCTGAGCCGAGTCGAAGGCTTGCGACAAAACGCTTCGACTCCGCGCAGCGAGACTTTTAGTACTTCTTAAATCTACAATCTACCATCCCTTGTACTTTGTACTTCTTCCTTTGTACTTCCCTTTGTACTTTCCTTAGTTTTCTTCGGTGTACTTCTTAAAGTTATCCAAAATTGCCTGCCAGCCGTTTTTTTGCAACTCCACCGGATTTTGAGTTTCAGCATCAAAAGTTTCGGTCACATGCGTTTCGTTACCGCTACCAGCAAACTTTACTTCCACCTGACGGCCATCGCCCAACGAATAAACAATCAGTTCATTTTCTTTTACATCGTCATAAACGCCCCCAAAATCAAAGCCCATACTTCCATCTTTAGCCTCCATACGTGCCAAAAACTGGCCGCCTATACGCACATCATTTTCGGCATATGGTGTATGCCAATCCTCAGATGCACTGTTCCATTTAGTGATGTGTTCAGGGCCCAACCAGTATTGCCAAACTTTTTCTACCGGAGCGTTTACAGTGGTTTCAACCGTTACTTTCGTTCTGTTTTCCATGTTATATTATTGATTTATTGTTATAGGATTAAATTGATAAAAAGGGATAGCGATCCTTTCCTAGGCTAAATTTACAATTCGGTTTAAAGTTTTTATACTATTATTCAGCTAACCTCACCATGCATTGTACGTCCTTGTCACTTAGGTAAAGTTCTACGCAATAGCCCTCTGGATCGATATTGGGATGCTGCAATAACTCTTGAAAAGTACGACCAATGCTTTCCAGGTCTTTCATGTAATCGTTGATCGTTTGGCTGATGTAATTACCCTTTTTAAGAGTCAACGTTTCGTAGCCCCATTCTTCAGCCTCACCTGTTTTTAGTTCTTCAGCAGCAGCACGATACACAATACCATGATTATTTTCGGGGCGAGAAATGCCAAAGTATTTCCGTTGAGTAGTAAATGAAATTTTTGAATGCAGGCTTTGGTGTGCTTCCAGCACTCCATCAGGAAATGACTTGGCTGTAACATACATTACCTTAATATCAGTATCGATTTTTACCGTTTCCATATTACCGTAGTTTTTGTAAGGCTAAAATAAGCAGATAAAGCAGATATAAAATGACACAAAACGACAGTTTCAGGGGGTGATTGCGAATGAAAATGTCGCAGTTCTAACACCTGGTCTATGCCTCAAGATATGAATTTACCGAAACCTTGATCATTTCTATTAGTTCAGCATCCATAAATTGGTAATCGTCAGGAATATCAAGAACAATAACCTCCTTTTGGTTAATTAGTTCAGGAAAAAACTGCTGCAAACGTTGCTTATGCTTTTTCTCCATCACAAAAATAAGATCCGCCCAGCGAATATGCTTTTCGGATACTTTTATACGCGCTCCATTTTCGGTTCCTGCCGATTGAGCATGATGATAAGGATGATTTTTAAAGACGGCCTCCGCTGTTGGGCTGCGCCATTGATTTTTACTGCAGATGAAAAGTAGGTTCAAATTTCAAAAATTATCGCCTTAAAATTAGTAAGCCTTTTCAGTTTTCCGCTGAAAACTGGCCCGTTTTTAAGGTAAATTATTTGAATCAGGAAGACCCTTAAGTTCCATGAGCTCATAATTTACTAAGCATCAAGCTTCTTTAATTAAATATTAAAATTTATTTGGATAATAAATCTGAACTTTTAGTTTTGCAGGCGCTAAGGGGAATTAGCTCAGCTGGCTAGAGTACTTGCCTGGCAGGCAAGGGGTCACCGGTTCGAATCCGGTATTCTCCACGATTAAAGCTTAGTTTAAGCCTATATTTGATGGTTGGTTAACCTCGGATATAGGCTTTTTCTTTATGATGTAGCTTCGTTTTCCTATAGTTCTACCGCTGCAATTCTAAAAATCAGCCATTCAATTATCACTAGCATTAAAAATCACGAACTCAAAAGAAGTTTATCAGTTCTTTCTGCGAACCGGGATAGGGAGCTGATTGAATTTATTGAGAAATTCAAAGTTTTGCTTTTAAACAGAACCAATAAGATCCTGGCTTGTTATAGCTCCTCTTTATTGAATCCTGCATTCCGGCAGTACAAAAAGCCTCCATCCCTCGTACCCTTTTAAGGACATTTTTATTATTGTAAAACCTTACAAATCATAGTTCTTCGTGATTTGTACATTGGAAAGAGATTTGATGTTGTTGATTTACACTTGGAATTTTTTACGGCAATAAAAATGAATGCTACAGGTATTCTAAATACTATATTACTTCTAATGACCCCTACTCTTTCGTCAGTCTTGAGCCATCACTAAAAATGCTTTACCATGGAAAAAATCAAGTTTGAGCCTGAACCGATGAACGGTTTTTATATCACACTCAAAAAAAGAGTACACACCTATTTTAAGGAGAATAATATCAGCAGGTACTCCAACATGGAAGTCATCACTAAGTCGATTTTGTTTGCTTCCCTGTTTATTGGCACTTATGTGCTGATACTTACAACGGCCATGCCAGTAGGGTTATTTTTATTAACCTGGTTTATGATGGGAGTATTTTTAATCCTGGCTGCTATGAGTTTGGTACACGATGCCGCACATGGTGTTTATTCCCCTAAGCCATGGGTTAATGAGGTATTATTAAGATTTGCCAATCTTGTAGGTGGCGATGGGTATATGTATAAATACAAGCATACCATCTCTCATCATCCCTATACTAATATCCACGGTATTGATATTGACCTGGAACAAAGTGGCATTGTAAAAGTTTCTCCTTTTACACCTTCAAAAAAGCCACACAGGTACCAATCGTTTTACATGAAAGCACTGTACCCCTTTTTTATTTTGTTCTGGGTGTTGCTTCGGGATTTCAAATATTATAAGAAGAAAAAAATCGGACTTGTAGATGCACACCATGCACCTATTCATTGGTTCGTGCTGATTTTTTCTAAACTTTTTTACCTGGGCTACATGTTAGTTATTCCGACATTGGTTTTAAATGTTTCCTTTTTCATCATTCTCGCTGGTTTTTTATGCATGCAGGTAGGCTCTGGCTTAATAGCTATGTTTGCCTTATTGGCCAATCACGTAGTAGAAGATTCTTTATTCATTACCCCAGGAGAAGATGGGATGATTGAATGCAGTTGGGGTGAGCACCAGTTACGCACCACTGATGATTATAGCCCCGACTCAAAATTACTTAGCTATCTTTTTAGTGGATTAAACCATCATGTGGCACATCATCTTTTTCCGAAATACAGTCATGTGCACTATCCTGCTATTACCAAAATTGTAAGAGCCACAGCTAAAGAGTTTGGATTAAGGTACCGCTACAACTCCTTAACCGGGGCCCTTACCTCGCATTTCAAACTTCTTAAACTACTAAGCAATGAGAAGAAGGTAGAACAAGTTACACTCAAAAAAACCACCCATGCAGAGTTTAATAACTGATTGGAAAGTAATGAGCTTGCTTATCTTTTTTATTGCTCTTGGCAGATACTTATTTCTCGCAGGCTCTGCTTATTTGATATGCTATAAATTAGGAATAAAGCTTTTACATCGGTATAAAATACAACCCAAATCACCAGCGGAAAAGCAGATAAAAAATGAATTATTGTTTTCATTGTCAACCATCAGCATTTTTTCCCTTGTAGGCATCATTGTTTACTTTCTTTACAGGAAGGAACGGACCACCATTTACCTTGATATAAATGAACATGGCTGGGTGTATTTTTTCTGCAGCCTGGTTATCATGATTCTACTACACGATATATATTTTTATTTAACCCACCGCTTGTTACATACACGTTGGCTGTTACGCAATGTTCATTCAGTGCATCATCGGTCTGTTAACCCCACTCCGTTAGCTGCTTATTGTTTCCATCCTGTTGAAGCAATTCTTCAATCGTTAATTGTATTTCCGTTTGTAACTATTTTGCCAATAAACCTGTTTGCTTTTTTATTGTTTACTTTTCTTGTTCTCCTGATGAATGTAATGGGACATCTTGGTTTTGAATTCATGTCGCAACGCTTCCGTAGCAGTAAAATTGGGATGTTTTTTACTTCTTCAACGCATCACAACCTGCATCATCAAAAAGTAAACGAAAATTATGGCTACTACTTTACTTGGTGTGACCAGTTGTTCAAAACAATACACAAGGATACTTTCAAGTAGAGTAATTTACATCAGTTCGAGTTTTTAAAAGGATAACAAGTTTAGGACAAAATTTATTTCATCCTCTTATAAAGTGTTTTTTTGAAAAAGTTTTTATCCCAACTATTATGTGGACAATGAATTTTAAGGGGTAAGACCTTATTATGAAAAAGTGCCTCAATTGTTCTAGCCAAATTTTGCACTTTAAGATAACGGTTGAAAAAGTGCTTAGCGGCTCTTAATGCTTTTATTCCATCTTCTTACCAACTAAAAAGCACGCGAAGACTAGGTACAAACCTTAATGGATGGATGTAGAATAACGAGGGCTATGGCACAATGGTCCTAAATACTTTCTCATACCAGTAAGCTTTTGGCTCCTGTTTCACGCTTATTCATCCTCTCTTAACCGCCAGCTTTCTAAAAACTGACCGAACTGCAGCACAGCTGTTCGTTCAGGATCGGTTACCGATGCCGCGGTTATATCCCATTCCCGTACTTCTGATACAGTTGCCAATTCACCTAAAAATAAGGCACTATTTTTAACATTATCTACCGAAACTTTAATATTATCGCCAACAAAAGCATGCTTATAAATAATCTGGTTATGCACAACCCGTAATTTAGGATAGGCTTCAACTATAGCAGTCAATTCGTAAAAACGATAATAAGCATGATCCTTTCCGGTGCCTGTTACCACAAAACGCTTATTCTGAAAATCATATTGCACAAGGCCAGGGTGCATATAAGGGGCCAATAATTTATCACCGAGATATATTTTTTCTCCTTGATGGGTTTGTATGCCGGTGTAAAGTGTTTCTATTTCAAGCATAAATGTTATGTTTTTAATCTTTAACCTGAGTTCGATTAATTATGGGTCTATAAAATGGACTGTGTCGGGTTGGTTAGCCCTCCTCTAAAAATCATTCTGAAACAAAATGGATAACCGGGAGTGGAAAAGGTAAATTAACTTAATCATCGCAAGGTCGGAAGTTAAGTTTTGCTTACTTTGCGCACCTGACGCTGAGTTGGCTAAAACACTTTCCTTTTAATTTATAATTTAAATTTATTTGAATATAATAGGTGAAAATATCACTATATAATTATTTATATGTATCGAGTGCTGCTAATATTATTATTTATTACGACCGGGTTTCGTGCCATCAGACAAGGGCTTTCTTTCTCCAGATGAAAAAATGATCGACTCTCTTATTAAAGTATCTTGCCGATAATAAAACAATTATGACTCTGGATGATGAAAGATCTGAGGGTTGTAAAAACTAACAGCAAAACTATATGTGCACAAAAAAAACCGTTGTTGTCATTTTAATCATTTCATTTTTCTGTTTTCAAGCCTGGGCGCAGGATCCCAAATTGGTACTACCAATAGGACATACCAGCGCTGTTCTGAAATCGAAAATAAGTCCAGATGGTAAAAAGGCCACTACAATATCAGAAGATAAAATAGTTATATGGGATATAGAAACAGGAATGTGTATTACAGAGCTCAAAAGCAGAAGTAAACACGTTGAGTCAGTTGTTTACAATAAACCAGGTAACAGGATCCTCGGTCGATCTGAAGTTGCAGGGGGAAGCAATTTTATCACTTTATGGAATGCACAAACAGGGGAGGTCATAAAAGAATTGACACACACCGCCCCTATTGAGTATGCCGAATTTAGTCCTAATGGGAATTTAATTGTTACTGCCTCCATGGACAAAACAGCCTGTACTTGGGATGCAGCAACTGGCGATCTGATTAAGAAATTTACCGGCCATCAAAGTATTTTATTTTCAGCCAGATTCAGTTCTGATGGAAGGAAAATAGTAACGGCTGGAGCGGATAAAGCAATAGTATGGGATGCTGAAACCGGAGCAGTTCTATCAGAGCTTGCAGATCACAGTGAAATGATAAATGATGCGGAATTTAGCAACGATAATTCAAAAGTTGTAACTGCTTCAAATGACAAAACTGCAAAAATCTGGGATGGAAACAGCGGGAAGTTGTTACATACATTTACTATGCCTGATCAGATAAGGAAGGGAATTTTTGCCCCCTTTGGCCAACGGCTAATAACAAGAAGTAATGAATATGATTGTCAATTAAAATTATGGGACGTCCAAACCGGTAAACTGATTAATGACCTCACAAAACAAAATGAAACAGCACGTGTTGTGATTTTTTCCAATAATGCAAAGATGATTGTAACCGGATCCGAAAATGGAACCGTAAAAATTTGGAAATCGGAAAGTGGCGAATTGATAAGAGCCTTAAAAGGACATTATGGCGCAATTAGTGATGCCATATTTAACTTTGATGATACTAAATTGATTACGACAGATTGGTATGGGATGGCCAACATCTGGGACGCACAAACTGGAACTCTTATTTTTTCTGTGCAAGGTTCACGCAATGGCTTTACTGATATTGAATATAGTCCGGATCATAAAAAGATTGTCCTTTCTTCATCCGACAATACTGCACAGATATGGGATATCGAAAAGAAAGCTTTAGTGGCTACTTTGAAAGGATTTACAATTCCTGTTCGAAAAATTGAAGTTGTTACGGTTGCCAATAAAATCGTTACGAAAACAGCTAATATCCTCGAAACAAGAATTTGGGATCCACTAAGAGGAGTTTTAGTCGCTAAGGAATTGTATAATCAGAACAATATAAAAGCTCTACATTATAGCACGTCCTTCAACAGTGCATTTAAACAGAAGTCGGATCATTCCATTGAAATTTGGGATATTAAATCTGGCATACTTAGGTCTGTACTTGACAAAAAACTTTCATCCTATATCATAAGGTGGGCGTTTTCCGCAGATGAGCAAAAGCTGGTTACCAGTGATATCGACAATACTATCCGCCTGTGGAATATCAATAACGGGACTTTGATAAAAGAGTTTAAGTCCGTCAATAAGGAAACTATTAATGACCTCCTTATGACAGCGGATAATAAGTATATAATATCAGTTGATAACGATAATATGGCTATGATTAGGGAAACTGAATCTGGCAGGTTGATATTAGCAAAAAAACTGCACGAAAAACCCATTAACAACATTAAACTTGTCGAAAACAACAATTGGATGATTTCAACAAGTAGCGATCATTCAGCCAAGATTTTGGAGATAGGATCGGGAAGGATTATTATGAACATAACAGGGCATAAGGGTACAATTAGAGATTTTATGATTAGCCCTGACAATAAGAAATTGCTTACTGGTTCATATAATGACAACGTAGTAAAATTATGGGATATCGAACGTGCAAAGCTGATTGCTAATTTAATCGTAAGTAAAAATGAACTATGGTCTTTAAGTGTAACTCCGGATTGGAAATATATAGTAACGACGGCCATGTTTGATGATGATATAAAGATTTGGAGTGCTGAAAATGGGCAGCTACTTCGCGTACTGAGTGGTCATGAACGTAGGACATTGCAAGTTAAATTCAGTTCTGACAGTAGAATATTGATAAGCCGTGGCGGAGATAGGTCTGTTAGATTGTGGGAAATTAATACAGGAAATTTGATTCATTCAATGAGTGCAGAAGAAAATACTACTGACTTTGATTACAGCCCCGATTTAAAACAGGTCGCTATTGCGGATATTAAAGGGAATGTTACAATTTGGGATACTGAAAGTGGTATCCAGATCAAAAGTATAAGGGCTCATGAAAACTCATATATACCTTGTGTAAAATTTGGTTCAAATAAAAACAGTATCCTTACCACTGCATCAGACAATACAATTAAGGTGTGGAATAGTGTTAATGGCAAACTAATCAATACTTTTTTTCAGGTAGGAGAAACTGGTTTTTTTAACCAGATACAGGGTGGGTATTATCAATGTTCGCCTGATGCAGCAAAGCTACTTCACTACGTCACAAAAGAATTAAAAGTCATTACTTTCGAACAACTAGATGTTAAATACAACCGCCCGGATAAAGTTTTGGAAGCCATCGGCAGTACCGATACTGCATTGATAAGATCATATCGTAAAGCTTATGAAAAAAGAATAAAGAAACTGAGTATTGATACAACCGCATTCCGTTCCGGCTACAGTGTGCCCGAAGCCGACTTTACCAATCGTGACGGCATTGAATTCGAACAGATGTCCGGGAAACTCTCGCTCCAAATAAGAGGAAGGGACAGCACTTACAAACTGGATCGCTTCAATATCTGGGTCAACGAAACGCCTATCTTCGGACAAAGAGGCATCAGCATCCGCAAAAGAAACGCCAACAGTCTTGATACGACTATTACAATAAAACTATCGCAGGGAGAAAACAGAATTGAGACTTCCATCACCAATGTGAACGGAACGGAAAGCTACCGCATGCCATTGTTTGTAAACTACAGCCCTGCCGTCAAGGAAAAAGAAACCACACGCTTTATCGGCATCGGCATTGATCAATTTGCCGACAGCAAATACAATCTTCGATATAGCGCCAAAGACATTCGCGATCTGTCGGTGAAACTCAAGGAAAAATATGGTGAAGCAATTACGATTGATACACTGTTCAACAACAATGTAACCGTCAGCAATGTAAAAGCACTGAAACAAAAGCTTCAACAAACTACAGTGAACGACAAAGTAATTATTGCTTATTCGGGTCACGGCATGCTGAGCAAGGACTACGACTATTACCTTTCCACCTACAATGTCAATTTTGAGAATCCAGAACAAAACGGCCTGCCTTATGATGAACTGGAAAACTTGCTCGATGGCATTCCTGCGCGAAAAAAGCTGATGTTGATCGATGCCTGCCACAGCGGCGAAGTAGACAAGGATGACCTGGTCAGGCTCAATGGTACTTCAGATACATTGATCAAAGGCATGAAGCCGATAGCCTATAAAAAAGAAGGCCAACTCGGATTGAAAAACAGTTTTGAGCTGATGCAAAGTCTCTTTGTGAATGTAGGCAAAAGCACCGGTGCCACTATTATTTCGGCTGCAGCTGGAACCCAGTTTGCATTGGAAAGAAATGACCTGAAGAATGGGGTGTTCACTTATTCCATTCTGGAAGCAATGAAAACACATCCCTCCATGAAAATAGGCGAGCTGAAAACGATTGTTGGTAAACGCGTGGAAGAGTTGACAAAGGGTTTGCAAAAGCCAACATCAAGAAATGAAACGATCGCGGTGGATTGGAATGTGTGGTAAAGGTTTTCCCCGCACGAATAATTTATAGGTAGCTTTTAGAAATTCGCTGTATGTATTTCGTAAAAACGTGTTTAATTTTTATTTTATCAATATTGTCAATGTCATCTCTTGCGCAGCAACCGAAACTGATGCTGCCAATCGGACACCCACAGGGTATTACAGATATACTTGTGAGTGAGGATGGGAAATACCTCGTCTCCGAATCATTCAACGACATTCACACAAAGATTTGGGATACACGAACAGGTAAACTGCTGCATGACATTAATATTGTTGACGGATCTTTATTTGTAAAGCTCAGCCCTTCCGGAAAGCATTTGTTTATTTCCGGAAGAGATTCAAGTTTTATTTTCAACGTTTGTACCGGAAATTTTGACCTTGCAATGAAGCAAGTTTTTAACGGAGTATCCTATTCTGCCAACGGAGATTTCCTGCTGACCAACAAAGATACCAGCCTGCAAATCTGGAACCCGGAAAAGGGGCAACTCCTACATACTTATTTTTCAAAAGACACCATTGCTTCTGCAAGCTACATCAATCATGACCGCAATATATTGGTGGAGAAAAAAAGCCGGGGCCAATCATCTTATTACGTTCTTGATTCAACATTGCACTTGATCCGGCAACTGAATTTTCCTGTGCAGGTACCGGGTTATTTTTCGGAATTCCGAGACTGTTTATATGTAACCCAGTTTGATGGGCAGCATGCTTATATCCGCCAGCTAGATTACGACAGCCTGAAAATAAGAACTACATGCATGATCGACAGTATTGGCAGTAAACCTTCTAAATTCAGTTTTTCGAAGTTTGACGGGAACCTGCTCGTCGGAATGGAAGATAGTTCCCTGCATCTTTTTAACATAAACGATGGATTGATTTATTCGTTTAATAAGTTTAAATATGGGTTCGACAATGTAAGTTTTGTCGATTCAGGGCGACATTTTGTTATGAGCGATGATTACTGGGCAGTATACTTTGATACAAAAGAAGGCAATGTTGTACAACAAATTGACTATTTCGCTGAAAGCAGGAATCTCAAAAATGTGGAAGCACCCATTATAGTAAATAATCAATTAAAAAAGTTTTATTTCGTCCTTCAAGACAACGTTATACGGGAATATAAGATTCAGGGTGACACCAGTATGCTTTCCCAGTTATTTAGGGGGGAAACTGAAGGTATTGATGCGACTGCTTTCAGCAAGGAACTTATTTTTTTGGGGGACGGCAATGGGTATATAAAGTTCATGGATATCGGCAAAGCAGAAGTGACAGCAAGCTATGATGCACATCCTGACTATCTGAGCGACTTGTCCTACTCTTCCCACAGCCATTTGATTCTGTCTACATCCATTGATTCTACTCTTAAATTATGGGATCCCGCCACAAGAAAGGAGATGAAAAAGATTGTCCGAAATTACCCCATTTTAACCGCGGATGTTAACGATCAATTGCAACGGGCCGTTATTGTTTCCAGTGATTTAATAATAACCCGTAACGATAAAGCAAATACTGTTATTGAAGTATTTGACCTAATGAGCAACAAAACGATAAACTCGATTAAAAGCAATGAACGGATCGTTTCCGGCCGCTTCAGCAACGATGGTAAATTTATTTTTTACTGTAACCAATCTGACAGCACGACTGTAATTTGTGATATAACCTTGCGGCCTCTCCGTAAAATAAAATCTGCTGGTTGGGAATTTGATGCAAGGCAATCACAAAACGGAAAATACATTGAGGTGTTGACAGATATTTCTGTGGAATTATATGATTACAATACGGGAAAACTCTACAGGACATTTGCAATTGACAACCGCTGGGGTTATCATCGTTTTTCAATTGATAAAAGCGGGACACTGCTCGCTGCAGGATCGGGGCGTGGAGGGCTTTTGATGTGGGACCTTGAATCAGGCCGTTTATTATTTACGGCCAAGGCACATGCTTCGGGAGTAGTACCTTGTTTTATTGACAGTTCCAGGCTTATAACATCTTCAGAAGATGGGACCATTAAGTATTGGAAATATGATCGGCAAAATCTTTACCCTGTTTCGCAAACCGTTCCTTTCAAATTCAATGAATATATCACTACTATCCCTTCAGGTTATTACAAGGGGTCTCGGAATGCCTCCAGGCAATTGCATTATGTAACCAGTGATTCAAGGATTATTAGCTTTGAACAGCTCGATGTAAAATACAACCGCCCCGATAAAGTACTCGAAGCTATTGGTAATACAGATACAGTCTTAATAAAGTCGTATCGGAAAGCTTACGAAAAAAGAATTAAGAAATTGAGAATCGATACAACGGCCTTTCGTGATGGTTATAGCGTGCCCGAGGCAGATTTTGTAAGCAGGGATAATATTGAGTACGAACAGAAGAATGAAAAACTTAAACTTCGCTTCAAAGGAGCAGACAGCACTTGTTTATTGGATCGCTTTAATGTGTGGGTGAATGAAGTGCCGGTGTTTGGTTTGAGAGGCTTTAATATTAAAAAAAGCAAAAGCAACAATATCGACACAACGATCACTATTACATTATCACAAGGCGAAAACAGAATTGAAACATCCATTACCAATATAAACGGTATTGAAAGTTATCGCATGCCATTGTTTGTAAACTATAGCCCTGCCGTCAAGGAAAAAGAAATCACACGCTTTATCGGCATCGGCATTGATCAATTTGCCGACAGCAAATACAATCTTCGATATAGCGCCAAAGATATTCGCGATCTGTCGGTGAAACTCAAGCAAAAATATGGTGAAGCGATTACGATTGATACACTGTTCAATAGCAATGTAACCGTTAGCAATGTTAAAGCACTAAAACAAAAGCTGCAACAAACTACAGTGAACGACAAAGTAATTATTGCTTATTCCGGGCACGGATTGTTGAGCAAGGACTATGACTATTACCTTTCCACCTACAATGTTAATTTTGAGAATCCCGAACAAAAAGGCCTCCCTTATGATGAACTGGAAAGCCTGCTGGACAGTATACCTGCCCGAAAAAAACTAATGCTGATTGATGCCTGTCATAGTGGTGAAGTAGATAAAGAGGAACTTACTCAGATGCAAAAAATGGTAGCGGACAATAGTATCGGAACCAAGGGATCTATTTTGTTTACTGACAGTTCCAAAAAACGTGTAGGTATTAAAAACAGCTTTGAGTTAATGCAGGAGCTTTTTGTAAATGTAGGTAAGAGCACTGGAGCTACGGTTATTTCAGCAGCGGCAGGTACCCAATTTGCTCTAGAGCGTGGTGATCTGAAAAACGGAGTATTTACCTACAGTCTAATCGAAGCCATGAATAAATACCCACAGTTAAAAGTTAGTGAATTGAAACGTATTGTTGGTGCAAGAGTGGAAGAGTTAACCAATGGATTACAAAAGCCAACCAGCAGGAACGAGGTCATTGCAGTTGATTGGGAGGTCTGGTAAAAACAAGTATGGCTTAGATAGGGTATGTTAAGCTGCTAGAATACTGCAAAAAGAAAAGAGATTGCCTTTCGAGGCAATCTCTTTTAAAATTGTAGCGATTAAATCACTAAAAATTAGTATCTCAAATTCCACTTGTATTCATAACCTGTTTCTGCAACATTTGGTCCCCAGGTCGAGTAAGACCCATCACTGAATTCAGCTTTTGCATACATACGGGTTTTACCAGGTACTGCCCAGGTCACTTTTTTCTCCCATGGCCCTAAAGTTCCTCTATATTTTCCATCTACATAGATGTCGATATTGTAATTAGTGTAATTATCAACAACGATATCACTGTAATCATCTCCATAAACATCCCCACGACCCTTACCTTCTTTATTATTTTTATCGTTTTCCGGCCTTTTTAATGCTTCTGTAGCATCCGATTTGACATTACTTGCCTTTGTTTCAATTGTTTGCTTTTTCTTTGCTTGTTTGCTTTGGGCTAGGGCGCCTGAAGTGGATAGTGTTAATAACAAAAACGTGCCTAATAACGCACAGATGCTTAATGTAAGTTTTTTCATAAATTTTCTTTAAAGTAAATAAAAGTACCTAGCGGTAAATATAATAGATATAATAGATGTTGCTAAAATTCCTGATAGTTTTTTTAAAAAAACTATATTTTTGGTGGAATTTTTATCTTAATAATTTAATCAACAGGATTCTATGAGTCTTATTGCAAAAAGGACAATGGTATGTTTATTCCTGGAAACGTTAGCTGTTATGTTTACCTATCAAAAAAACAAAACTCAAACTAATCAATCACTTTGGCGGATTAATGAACTGGCGGAAATTGGAAGTGCTGCCCGTTTAAGCGGACTTACAGGAGTTGTTGATCTCGTTTTGTTTAAAAAAGGCGGTAAGCCTGGTCTAGAATCAAACTATAAAACGAAGCTTATCCTGATCTCTGCCAACATTGATTTATTGAAGCAAAACCTCTGGTATTAATCAAATTACTACAAATATGAAAATACGTTTATTGATTCCGATCCTGTTACTAAGTTTAGTGCCGGGGGTGCTAATTGCCCAAACTCAAAAAGCATTAATTATCGGCATTGACAAATATAATCCGCCGCAAGGTGTTGTAGCTGAGAATGCTTCACGCGGAAGTTGGACTGACTTAGATGGATGCGTAAATGATGCATCTTCCGTAAAGGATTTGATGATTGCCCGATATTCTTTTGCACCCGAAAGTATCACTACCTTATTTAATCAGGAAGCATCCCGCAGTCGTATTATTGCCGAAATTAATAAACTGATTGCAGATCCTAAATTAAGTAAGAACGATGTAGTTTTTATTTATTACGCGGGGCATGGAAGTCAGGTATATAATTCTTTATCACTGGAAACGGATAAAAAAGATGAATCAATGGTGCCGGCTGATTCTTACAAAGGAGCTGCCGATATAAGGGATAAAGAATTGGCTGCAATGTTCAATAAACTATTGGATAAGGGCGTTTTGCTAACCATCATCTTTGATAGTTGTCATAGTGGATCAGCGGGAAGAGGTTATTTAAATGATCCTCCTAAGACACGTAATCTTGAAGAAAGTAATGCGGATGCAAAAGATGCGTCAACACCGGAAAAACCTGAGTCGAGAGGAGCGCTAATGATCTCCGCGGCCCAGGATTTTGAATTTGCCAAAGAACAGTATGATGAAAATAATGTACCGCATGGTGCATTTACTATAGCCTTATTAAAAGCTTTACAACAACTTACTCCGGATGCATCTGTAACCAATATTTATAGCAGCATCACGGCTATTATGAAGTACTATGGGAAGACTCAAGAACCGGTATTAGCAGCAAGTGAACAACGAAAGGCCGGTAGTTTGTTTGGATTACCGAAAGGAACTATAAAAAATAAATTGGCTATTGGAGTTAGTAAAATTGAAGCTAAAGGAGTAGAATTACAAGGAGGGTATGCTTTTGGCCTGTCGGAAGGTGTAAAACTGGCCGCTATGAGCTCAAAAGATACGTTAGAAATCATGCAGATGCGTGGTGCAAATAAAAGTTTAGCAAGAGTTTTAACGGGATCTCCATCTAAAATACAACCGGGTTCGTTGTTTGAAGTAATCAACTGGACTTCTTCAAAAGCGCCTGCTCTTAAAGTATATATTCCTTCAGTAGCAATTGATGATAAAACACTTACAGGTTATTCCAAAGTATATCAATCATTTCGTCAAAGTATTAAGGGAAAATGGAAAAATGATATTGTCAATACAAATCTGGATAGAATTTATTTTTATGATAATAATAAATGGGTGTATTCCGATGCCAAAAATGGAAAGCAGGAAATTGGTAAATCGTTTTCAGCCTCAGCTTTACAGGCATCACTAGGTAAATCAACTGCTGCATTTGTAAATTTTCCACCTACAACCACATTACAAAACCAATTGCAACAACAATTTAAGGAATTCAATAATATTAAGGTGGTAAGTGATCCTAATGATTCACAGTATACTTTAGTAGGTCGATTAAATGAAAATAATCAGCTTGAATATGCATTGGTGAAAAGTCAGGTTACTGTACAGGATACAACAGAGAGTCTACCCCAACGAACGGATTTTGTTGCTTATACAGACAGCCCCACGAGTGGAGAGCAAGTTGCCGATAAGCTATCAGAATTTGCATTTCGTATTGCCAAAATGCGCGATTGGCTAATGTTAACAGGTCCGGGAGGTCCAAATAGATTTCCTTTTAAATTAGATTTCTTGTATTATACTTCAGGTAAACCGGTTACATCTGATATGGTGAAAGTGAATGATACACTTTCTGTGTACTTATCTTTAGAAGATGCTGGAAGTTGGAACTATAAGAAAAGGTATATCTATGTTTTCTCTATTGATAGTAAAGGTGCAATGAATTTAATGTTCCCTGATCCAAGTGGCGGGAATGTTGAGAATCGTTTTCCAATAACCAATAGTGATGGAAATCCGCAGGTTCAAACACACATTGCTGATATTTTGATTACACCTCCTGCCGGAAGTGATAATTATTTTTTACTCTCATCAGAAGAAGCAATTAATAACCTTAGTGTATTTCAACAAGAGGGGGTGCTTTCCAGAGGGGAAGATATAGGTAGTAAGACCGGTCGTCCACCGAGTGCCTTGGAATCAATACTTGCCACTGGTTCTAAATCACGAAGCGTAACAATCACACCTGTTAATTGGTCAATCACTAAAAAAGCATTTCGTACAATAGAATAAATACACTAGTAATGTTCAAATATCTCTTTAAGAAAGATACCATTTTTGCCACTTTGTCTGTATTCCTGGTCATGGGTCTTTTATCATTCATCCCATTGAATACGCATGTTCTGGACCCTTTGAAACTTGCCTTGCAGGATTTTGATTACAACGACATGGCTTATTCACGACTGGGTAAAAACAATGATATCCCGATTGATACATCCATTGTGGTAGTAAATATTGAAGATGCTGATAGGTTGGCTATCGCAAATATGATTAAGAAGGTCTCCGCCTGTAGCCCGAAAGTAATAGGAGTTGATGTTTTATTTAATGAAAAGAAGGATTCGGTTGCAGATAGTATGCTGAGGACTGCTTTTGCAGCTGATCCGAAGATTGTAATGGCTTATAACTTGCAGGAAGTGGACCATCATTTATCTCATGATGGTTATTTTTTTGAACAGGCTAAAAACAAAGGTTTTGTAAACTTTGTGGGCGAAGAGGGTGGCGTAAATCGCTCGGTTCAATCAGTTTTGCAGGATCATGATAATAAATATTTGCCCTTTGCTGCTACTATTGTAAAAATAGTTGATACAGCCCGATTTCAACAATTCATCAATAGAAATAAAGAATTAGAGACCATAAATTATAGCAGAAATGCTGATAAGTATATAGTTATTGATGGACATAGCTTGTTTACAAATAAGGTAGACACATCCGTTTTATTAAATAAAATAGTGTTACTTGGTTATGTTTCAAAAAGCGATCAGGATGTTCAGGATAAACATTTTACTCCTTTAAACACTCGTTTTATCGGTAAAAGCATCCCTGACCTTAATGGTGTTTTTATACATGCAAATATTATTAATATGCTACAAGAAGGTAGCTATATTAAGCAGTCGCCAAAATGGTTAAACTGGGTAATCGCTCTGGTCTTGTGTTGGTTACATATGGCCTTCTTTATAAAATACTTCCTGGATAAGCATATTTGGTTTCATCTTGCAGCAAAAGTTGCGCAGTTGCTTTCTGCTATATTTTTTGTTTATCTGGGCCTACGACTTTTTTACGGTTCTAATATGCAAATTAACATGACGATCACATTAACAGCTATTGTTGTTGCTGTTGATGTACTGTATTTATATGAGGCTCTTTGTAAGTGGTTATATAAAAAGTATCGGTATGAATCCTTGTTTTCCTTAACATCTCATCATTAATCATATGAAATATTTATTAGTATTAATATCGTTTTTATCGATACGTGCATATGGTACACCGCCAGACTATGTTGTGTATTACACGACCGGTAAATGCTTGAAAAAGACAGGAGGTAAAACGGAAGTAGTAAAAAAAGGAGATAAATTATTGGCTTCAGATCAACTTGTATTGAGCAATGATTCAAGACTGGTGTTAATTTGTAAAAATTTTAAGGCTATTCAATTGACTCAAAAAAATCTAAAGTCATTAAAATCGTTAACAGATTGCAGCAACGAAGGATCATCTCTAACGTCGTCTTATTTTAAGTATGTATGGGCTGAATTCACACATCCGCATGGATCACCAGAAAAAGATCCTCGTCATTACATGAAAAATGTAGGGGCAGTAAACAGAGGATGCCCTTTGCTACAAACACTGGTTTCTATTGATACAATACACTATTATAACGATAAACTACTTGTACGGTGGGAGCCATCTAATGCTTCTTTTGTTACAAGCTTTTATTCTGATGCGATTGATGGACGTTTATTATATACGCACAATCTTAGTGGCAATTCAATACGAATAGAAAATGTGTTAAAGAATTGGGATATCGGGGAGTATTATTGGGAGTTAGCTCCAGAAAATAATATTCCTTGTCAAAGAAACTATTTGCGTATTTGGAATGAAAAAGATTACAGAAATGCAGTAAATGCATTATTAAGCACTGTTGTTCCAACTTCTGCCGCCGAAACGGCCTATATGCAAGGCTATATTCTAGAAGAAAACCATTTTCTTGTGGATGCTGCAAAGAAATATTTAAAGGCTTTTGAGTTGGAGCCAACTAACCAACTCTATAAAAACACACAAGCAAAATTTTATGAATAAAAATTTACAATTATTACTTTTCTTTGGCGCTTTTGCATTTGTTTTTACTGGGTGCATAGGATCAAAACTTGGGTCTGCTAAACAAAATGAAGACCTTTCTGCGAAGATCAAAGAAAAATCCGATGTAATCGATTATGCTTTACTTCATCAACAAACAGTTCCTGATTTAGCCAGTCGCGGTGGCGGCGCTAGTCGAGGGCTCCCTGTTGCAGGTATGGCAGGTAGTGTTATTTCTCTTGCTACCAATGCGGTTAAACAAATGATAGATAATGACAAGAAAAAATACACTGCAGAATATGGATATGCTTTAACCGATTTGTATTTCTATGATCAGTTATCAACTACAGGTCCTTTTGATCCTATTGGAATGCAATTCAATAGCTTTAAATTGGTACGCACGTTTGAAAATAACGGAAAACAGGATACTGCTATGGTGGCTGAATTTGAACTGGATATTGAAAATCCGTATTCGATCATCAATAATTCCGTATTTCGTTTGCGATTAAAAGATTTGAAGATCAATTATGCGAAAGCAAAAGTGGCAGCCAATAGTGATAAGCTGTTGAATGTAGATTTTGAAATTACGTTTAATACTTCATATGTAAACGCAGAGGGGCAATTATTTAAAAATGTTGAGTTAGGTAAGTTTTATTTGTTTGTGCGTAAAGCACCTCTTGATATAACTAAAGATGGATACGCTGAATATTATCAAAGAATAAAAGGTCAAAAACTTGTAGGTCAAAGCTTTATTGTACCCCGTTCTTTTGGCAATCATATTGTAGGTAACTATACATCGGAGCCTTCTTATAGCCAAGGGGCTTATAATATTTCGATTAAGGTCAAAGAGAGTTCTAAAAACAGTTTTGTTAATCAATTAGTTATTGACAATTCAGGTAAATTAGTTGATGCTTTGGGTGATCAAATGAAGAAAACGCTGAAGTAACAGGTTAATGGTTTTGCCTATTTGGTCAGATTTATAATAGAAATGTACCTTTTAGTGTATCTTCAAATAATAGTGTTAACCATCAATAGATAGTTAATATTTTGAAATATAAACATTTAACATAAACCAAAACTGACTAAACAGTCTCGAAAGCAATCGGGAAGATCAAGCGGATTTTCTCCGGTATTCTCCACAATTAAAGCTTAGTTTAAGCCTATATTTGAAGTTGAAAGACGGAAGATATAGGCTTTTTTAATGGCGTTTTGAGTTGAGATGTACAATATTGATTTCAACAAGCGTTGAACCTGATTTTTTTCTACCCCCACAGGAAATGCAGTCTTCCTCCTGCCCCCTCTTCAATGAACCTTCATCTGTCTAATAGTATATCCAGCTAAAATCCTTTTGAGGATTGATTTAACCTCAAAACTGCTTAACTCCAGCCCTATAACAATCCGATGAGCATACGATGTTTTAACAATTTAAGCGTCGTAATCAAGCGCCTCCCCCCTGCTTGCTGAGTACATCCAATAGCTTTTATTCCCTCTTGATATTAGGAATTCCCCAATGAAGTTCATTTAAGCCCATTGCTTTATAAGCGAACCGCAGACCGTAAATGGTGTGTTTAAAACATGAATCGGGTGGGATATTGCGATCTGAGCTACAAGTCAATACATGATAAATGTCATTACATATGCGGTAGTGCAGGTGATACCTTTGCCGAGCATTAAACAAGAAGCTCAATTAGCAAAAAAGCTAAAGTTATTAGAGGGTATTAAAAACGAATAAACTTTATGGAAACCAAAACGATAATCACTGGAGTAATTGGCGCAGATGCACATGCAGTTGGTAACAAAATCATCGCCTTCGCTTTAGAAGACGCAGGATTCAAAGTTGTAAATCTAGGGGTAATGGTGTCACAGGAAGAATACATTGATGCCGCTCTGGAAACCAATGCAGATGCCATTGTTGTGTCTTCCCTTTATGGTCACGGAGAGATAGATTGTAATGGCCTGAGACAGAAATGCGAGGAGGCGGGACTGAAAAATATCCCTCTCTTGGTTGGAGGTAACCTTGTGGTGGGTAAACAGGATTTTGCAGAAGTAGAAAAACGCTTCATGGAAATGGGATTCACTAAAGCATATCCTCCCGGAACATCTCTGGAAACAACGATAGCCGATCTGAAAGCCTTTACCGAAAACTAACATGAAGTTCTTAACAGCCGACTTCGGTAGTACATATACAAAGCTGACGGCTATTGACAGCAGTGAAGCTCGAATCGTGGGAACGGCAAATGCATTTACTACGATCGAAACTGACATTATGGATGGGTTCCGTGCCGCATTGGCCGACCTGGAAATGAAGGTTGGCAAGTTCCCGTACGACAAGCTGCTCTGCTGCAGCAGCGCCGGAGGCGGTTTAAAGATGGTAGCATTGGGTCTTGTACCCGAACTAACTTCTAAGGCAGCAAAGTTGGCGGCGTCAAGCGCGGGGGCAAAAGTCGTAAAGACGTATGCATTTGAAATATCCACCGAAGAACAAGCGGAGATTTACAACATCAACCCCGATTTAGTTTTGCTCTGCGGAGGCACCGACGGCGGAAATAAGGAGGTGATCCTTGCTAATGCCAGAAAGCTGTGCGAAATACAAAGGAACTTCTCGGTCATCGTGGCCGGAAACAAAAGTGCTTCGGCCGAACTCGAGACCATCTTTCAACCATCGGGTAAAGATTATGTCATTACCCAAAATGTGATGCCGGTTTTCAATAAATTGAACATCGAACCCGCAAAACAGTGCATTCGCGAACTCTTTATCAAGAAGATTATCGATGCCAAAGGCCTCTCAGGAGTGCAGCAATTATCCTCCATCGAAATCATACCCACCCCGCTGGCCGTAATGAACGCCTGCGAACTCCTAAGCAAAGGCACTTCTACTACTCCCGGTTTAAACAATTTATTGGCTGTCGATCTCGGAGGCGCAACCACGGACATTTATTCCATGACCGATGGCAAACCTTCCATAGATACAATCCTCATGAAAGGCTTGCCTGAACCTTACAGTAAGCGTACAGTGGAAGGAGATCTCGGAATGCGCTATAGCCTGAATTCCCTACTCGATGAAGCCGGCGTTAATGTACTCTCGCAAGAAATGGGAATCAATGAAGAAGCGGTCGAACAATGGATTCAGACTTGTTTATCCAACCCTGACATCATAGCCTATACAAATAATGAACTTCAAATTGAAGAAGGACTGGCGCGTAAGGCCGTTGAATTAGCAGTTGAAAGGCACTGTGGAATTCTCGAAAGCACTTACACTCCGATGGGTGAAATTTTCTCTATCACCGGAAAAGACTTGACCGAAGTGCCTTATATAATTGGTATAGGCGGAGCCATTATCAATAGTATTAACCCCGTGAAGATTCTCGAAGGTGCCCTCTTCAATCCGAATAAGGCATTATATATGAAACCAAAGAAACCGAAATACCTGATAGATGCCAGGTACATTTTTGCATCAATGGGACTGCTCTGCAGGGTCGATTCCGAAACGGCGCTCCGTCTTCTGAAGACGGAAATACAGTTTGCAACATAGATAAGTGATATAGAATAGTAAAAAACTGAAGAATACACAGTACACCTAGATTGAATAAATTCCATGTGTTTCTTCAGTGATTAAACCCAAACAGTATTACAATGGAAATTAAAAATCAAAAACTATCCAACGACGATTTCTTCGCCGAACGTAAAGAGGTTCTCCAACAATGGCCTACTGGAAAAGATGTCGATTTTGACGAAGCGGTTGCTTACCAGAAATCCATCCCTGCAAAGAAACGCTTTGGAGTTAAGTTGGAACAAGCCGTTAAGGATGGTACTACCCTAATTCAACCTAGGGCCGGAGTAGCGTTATACAAAGAACATATCGAATTACTTAAGTATCTGGAAGACGAAGGAGAAGCAGACTTGCTTCCTACAACTATCGACAGTTACACTCGCCTGAACCGTTATAAAGAAGCTCAAGTCGGTATCGATAAGAGTTTTGAAACGGGACGTTCGATGCTGAACGGATTTCCTGCACTGAACTACGGTGTACATATCTGTCGCGAGGTGACTTCAGCTTTGAAGAGTCCCGTACAGGTACGTCACGGAACTCCAGATGCCCGTTTGCTTACCGAAATTTCCATTGCCGGTGGATTCACGTCATATGAAGGCGGGGGTATTTCTTATAATATTCCTTATTCTAAGAACTTTTCTATTGAACATACCATCGCTCACTGGCAGTATACCGACCGCTTGATCGGATTGTATGAGGAAGCTGGTGTATCCATCAATCGCGAACCGTTCGGCCCTTTGACCGGAACGCTTGTGCCACCATGTATCTCTAACGCTGTAGCTGTAATCGAAGCCGTTCTTGCTGCTACACAAGGGGTGAAGGATGTAACTGTGGGTTACGGACAGTGCGGTAATTTGATTCAGGACGTGGCCGCTATTCGTTCATTGGAATCCATGACACGTAAATACCTTGATCAATTCAGTTTCACTGACGTGCGTATCAGTACTGTTTTCCACCAGTGGATGGGAGGTTTCCCACAAGACGAATCGAAATCCTTCGGAGTGATCTCCTGGGGAGCTGCTGCTGCCGTACTGGCAAAAGCGACTAAGGTAATTGTGAAAACCCCACACGAAGCCGTAGGCATTCCTACCAAAGAAGCCAATGCAGCAGGTTTGAAAGCCTCTAAGCAGTTAGCCTCTATGTTGCAACAGCAAAGTTTCTGTGACATGCCTGCCGTGATTGCAGAAGCGGAAATCATCATGGCCGAAATGACTTGTATATTGAATAAAGTGGAAGAACTTGGTAAAGGTGACTGGGCGAAAGGTACAGTACTAGCTTTCGAAGCTGGCGTTCTTGACATCCCATTTGCTCCAAGCAAATACAACGCCGGTAAAATGATGCCTGCCCGTGATAATAACGGAGCAATTCGTATACTTTCTTGCGGTAATATACCATTGAGCAACGAACTGGTTTTGTTCCACAAACAAAAATTGGATGAAAGGGCAGCCTACGAAAACCGTGCTGTTAGCTTTCAGATGGTAGTTGATGACGTTTATGCTATCGGAAAAGGATTTCTGGTAGGACGCCCAAACGGAGTTAAATAATTAAACTACTTCAGAAAATAAACACCCATTTTGGGCTCATCGGAGCCTTCATTTAGAAATAAATAATCGGCAAATCTATGGTTGTTTTATAATCATGCCTTTGCCCTAAATTCAAAATAAAGAATGAAGATTATTGATGTTATATGCGTGCAAGGAAAAACAGGTTTTTTCTTTGACGACCAAAAAGCAATTAAAGAAGGTGCAAAAAATGACGGCGCATTCTACAAAGGAAAACCTGTAACTGAAGGTTTTTCCGCTATACGCCAGTCGGGAGAATCTATCTCTGTAATGTTTGTGCTTGAAAACGGAGCCATCGCCCATGGCGACTGTGCAGCCGTACAATATTCGGGAGCAGGCGGTCGCGATCCTTTGTTCCTTGCCAAAGACTTTATTCCGGTGATTGAACAAGAAATCGCGCCTTTATACATAGGTAAAGACATCACTACTTTCCGTGCTATGGCTGATTTAGTTGACAAAGCCATTAGTCCTTCAACCGGAAAAATCTACCATACCGCTATACGTTACGGTGTAACTCAAGCCTGTCTTGATGCCGTTGCCAAAAGCAAAAGCAAACTTATGGCACAGGTAATAGCCGATGAATACGGCACTACCATCTCTGATGACATGATTCCTATTTTCTCGCAATCAGGTGACGACCGTTACCTAAATGCCGACAAGATGATTATGAAAGGAGCTAACGTATTGCCTCACGCTTTATTCAACCACGTTGAAGAAAAAGTAGGTTTGAAAGGAGAGAAAATCGCCGCCTATCTTGAATGGTTGCGTAACCGTATCCTTGAGTTCAAGCCTTACGAGTCTTACAACCCTATCATCCATATCGACGTATATGGTACTCTTGGTCTCGTTTTTAACAACGACTTCGAGAAAATCGCAACCTACATCGGTGAATTGGAAGAAGTTGCCAAACCATTCCACTTACGTGTTGAAGGTCCGGTTGACATGGGTGAAAAGAATGCACAAATCGATGCCTTGCGTATTATCCGCGAAATCATGGAAAGAAACGGTTCGAAATCCGAAATTGTTGCTGATGAATGGTGTAACACTTTCGAAGATATTCGCGATTTCTCTACCCATAAGGCGGGACACATGGCGCAGATAAAAACTCCAGACCTTGGTGGTATCAACAATTCAATTGAAGCGGTTATCCATTGTAAAGAAAACGGAATGGGTGCCTACCTTGGTGGTACTTGTAACGAAACCAATCGTTCGGCCGAAGTTTGCGCGCACATTGCCATGGCTACTTCCCCACTTCAATACCTAGCCAAACCAGGTATGGGTGTAGACGAAGGCTATATGATTGTCTTCAACGAAATGCAACGCATCCTCGCGCTTAAAAACAGAATCTAGTAAAGAAAGACATGGAAGAACTTAGGATATTATCGCCAACTGCCATTCTCGGATACGGTTTCCCGATGGAATCGTTTGTAGAAGGCATGAAACGCAATCCGCACGTAATTGCTGTGGATGCTGGTTCAACCGACCCGGGGCCTTATTATTTAGGAGCCGGAAAGTCGTTCACCGATTTCAATTCAGTGAAGCGTGACCTGGAAATCATGATCCCTGCAGCTATCGAAGCCGGCATTCCGGTAGTTATCGGTTCGGCAGGAGGTTGCGGCGGTCACCCTCACGTGCAGTTCGTTGTTGATATCGTAAAAGAAATCACTCGCGAGAAGAAACTTACTTACAAACTTGCCGTAATCCAATCGGAACTCGACAAGGAATTGATAAAAAGCAAACTGACTAAAGGAGAGGTTATTCCCCTTCATCCGGCCAAAGAAATTACTGTAGCCGATGTTGATGAGACTGTTCGCATTGTTGCACAAATGGGTGAAGAACCGTTCATCAAAGCATTAAACGAAGGAGCGAACGTGATCATTGCCGGACGTTCTTACGACCCGTCGGTGTTTGCCGCCCTTGCCATTCGTGAAGGTTTTGACAGAGGACTTGCCCTTCACATGGGTAAAATCCTTGAATGTGCCGCCATTGCCGCCCTTCCAGGTAGCGGTAGCGACTGTATGTTCGGTTACTTGCAAAAAGATGGTTTTATTCTTGAACCTCTTTCACCTTTACGTAAGTGTACTACTCTTTCGGTAGCTGCACATACATTGTATGAGAAAACGAACCCGTACTTCCTTCCGGGTCCTGGTGGCGCTCTAAACCTGCACCAATCGCAGTTCGAACAAATTACGGATAACAAGGTGAAGGTTACAGGCACCGTATTTGAGCCAACCCCGGAGTACTTCGTGAAACTTGAAGGCGTGAAGAAAGTAGGATGTCGCACCATCTCTATTGCTGCTGTCAAAGACCCTGTGATGATCGAGAAAATTGACAGCATTGTAGAAAATGTAAAAAATCGCGTTAAAAACAACTTTGAAAGCTATGGTATCAAAGATTTCTTCCTTGATTTCAAAATCTACGGAAAGAATGGTGTAATGGGGCTCTTCCCTGGAAGTGAAGACCGTGTGGCACACGAACTTTGCATCGTGATTGAAGCCGTGGCAGCTACCCAAGAGCAGGCCGATACCATATGTGGTTTTGCCCGCTCAACAATGCTGCACTTTGGTTACGAAGGACGGATCTCTACTGCCGGAAATCTGGCATTCCCCTTCTCTCCTTCAGATTGTAAAGTGGGTGATGTGTATGAGTTCAACGTGTATCATCTCATGAAAGTTGATGATCCATCAGAATTCTTCCCAATCGAATACATTGATTTTAAAACCGGAAACTAAAAAAGATACTATCATGGAATATAATTTAAGAGATATCTGCTCGGTAATCCGAAGCAAGAATTCCGGTCCGTACGAGTTAACGTTCGACGTTATCTTCAAGGATTTCGATATGTATAATAAGGTGAAGGCTGCCAGGGCTATCAATGAGAAAGCCTTTGCGGAGTTGTTCAATATACCAATGTCAGACATCATGGCTCTGGTTTATTTTGACCCTGCAAAAGCGGTGAAAATCACCATCATTCGCCCCATTCCATCGGGAGCTTTGGGCGAAACGGATGTGTATGGCGCACAACAGCATTCTCCATTGATGGGGTACACTTTCAACATGTAATTTGGTAATCTGATATGCGTAACCTAATTCAGGAATATTCAGTATTCTCCCAATATTTTGCCCCCCGAGGCAAGGAGCGTTTGCTCTTCCTCGGGGAACAAATCGCCCATCGCCACCTTACCTTCCCTGATCGACTGATCGGGATTGTAGGTGATGCGGGGTCCGGAAAATCGTCTCTTATTAAAGGAATGTTCCCTGGATTAGAACTTTCCAATGATGATGATGCCATCAATCCGCGTAAGATCATGCAAGTACGGGAGCTCTTTGACAATGTGCAGGAAGCAACGACCTATCACATCGATATGCGTTTTCAGATGGCTTTCACACAAATGCACGAGATCGTCGATTTCGTGCGTAACGCTTTGGAACACAACCGAAGGGTGGTTATTGAACATTTCAATCTGCTCTACCCTGCTTTGGGGGTAAATGCCGATATTATTGTCGGTATTGGAGAGGAAATTATAGTTACACGTCCAAGTCTGTTCGGTCCCGAGCCACAGTGTATCTACGAAATTGTACATGAATCATTGGTGTACCGCAAGATGGCACATACCGTCGAAGACATCACCATCTATATACTGAACCGGGATTTCGGAATCAGTGAAGAAATGTTTTACAGTTCCGATATGCGAAATGGGTTTGTTTTGAAATTCCCAAAGGAACCTAGAATCGATTTCGATAAACTCTCAGAGAAAGTCCATGAGATGATTGACATGCACCTTGATGTAAGCTACTACGATGAAGAACATATCAAGATTGGCGATATCATCAAACAATGCAACGGCCCTCGTTTCCATATCCGCAATACGTCTGAAGTGAAACATTTCTCATTTGTAAAACATATGATCAAGGACACAAAAACGAAGGAATACTGTCTTATAGGTAGGTTGAGCGATGACACAGATGTGGAAATTAGCAAGTTGAATACATTACACTTTTTGAAACGATGTGATAACCAGAATTAAAATTATTAAAATAAGATCATGAGAGAAATACGAACGGAACAGATTACGGAACTGGTTGAAAAACTCTGCATAGATGCCAACTGCCGCTTATCAGATGATATTTATTCTTGTTTAGGTAAATGTTGTACAACTGAAAAGTCGCCGTTAGGTCAAAAGGTTTTGGGCACTCTGGTGGAGAATGCCCGGATGGCCCGCGAGAACTTCGATCCCATTTGTCAGGATACAGGCATGACAGTAGTGTTTGTCACTGTCGGACAGGATGCTCACGTTACAGGTGGCTCGCTGGAAGATGCCATTAACGAAGGCGTACGAAGAGGATATGAAAAAGGTTTCTTACGTAAATCAGTAGTCAAAGATCCACTTGACCGTGTGAATACCAAAGATAACACGCCGGCTGTGATTCATTACGACATTGTTCCGGGTGATGAATTTCATATCACCGTTGCTCCCAAAGGGTTTGGAAGCGAGAACATGAGTCAGTTGAAAATGCTTAAACCCAGTCAAGGATTACAAGGCGTGAAAGATTTTGTTATACAAACTGTATCCGAAGCCGGAGCAAATCCTTGCCCGCCCATCATTGTTGGCGTAGGCATTGGTGGCACGATGGAGAAAAGCGCACTGCTCAGCAAGAAAGCCCTGCTGTTACCTGTTGACCAGGCAAACCCAAATCCCGACTTGGCAAAAATTGAAGAAGAATTGCTCCAATCCATTAACGATTTAGGTATTGGCCCTGCCGGTTTTGGAGGAAGCACCACTGCCTTGGCTGTTCACATCGTGACCTATCCCACTCACATTGCCGGGCTTCCGGTTTCGGTGAATATTGGTTGCCATGTTACCCGCCATTCCGAGGGACATTTGTAAACCCTCTACAATGGAAAAGAAAATTTAAACAATCTCGATTGAAAATTTATAATGGAAGAGAACATACAACTTACCACTCCCCTCTCTGAGGAGACCATCAAGAAACTGAAAGCCGGGGATATGGTTTACATTTCGGGTGTCGTTTACACCGCCCGTGATGCTGCTCACAAACGAATGTGCGAATTGCTTGACCAAGGTGAGCCGATGCCATTCGACTTTACTGGTGCCGCGATCTACTATGCTGGGCCCTGTCCGGCAAAACCAGGCAGATCCATCGGTTCTGTTGGTCCCACAACCAGTGGACGGATGGATTTGTATGCCCCCCGCCTGATGAAAGAAGGATTGAAAGTAATGATAGGCAAAGGCCTGCGCAACCAGGAAGTAATTGATGCCATTGTGAGCACTAATGGTGTTTATTTTGCCGCCATTGGTGGAGCTGCTGCCCTGATGGGGCAAAGCGTGCAAAGCGCTGAAATCGTCGCCTTTGAAGACCTCGGTACCGAAGCCGTCCGCCGTTTGGTCATGGAAAATTTGCCGGTAATTGTTGCCATCGATAGTCAGGGTAGGAATATTTATGATGAAGGAAGGAAGGTTTATCAGCAATCGCTCTAACAGAATTCATTTTAACCAAAAATCATACACAACAGTTTAGAATCGCTGCGAGCTTGAAGGCCATCTGGCATACCAATACAATAAAAACAATCGCAGAGTACAATTAAACCCAATGAATTCGAACTTCTCCGGGGGCACATCCAATTATACAGTAGCAGGTCCACTTAATGATTTACATACTGTAACACGATTTATTGTGATTCAACACCTCCTCAAGCTTCGCCCTTAAATCATCAGTTTTAGGAGTTTCTATAGACAATCCGGACAGGAAAGGAAGCTTGGTTAAAAGTTATTGAAAGTGATAAATCAGAATGGACACAACTATGCGTATAAAAGAAGATGGAATATCAAAAAGTATTGAATGATATATATAATGAGGTAAGCAAGCTACCTAAAGTTGGAAGTGTAGCTACTTCAATTCCGGAATTAGCAAAGGTTGATCCTGATAAGTTCGGTCTTTATCTTACAACATTTGAAGGTAAAAATTTTTCTTTAGGCGATTATCAGGAAAAGTTTTCCATTCAGAGTATTTCCAAAGTCTTAACGCTGACTATGGCTTTGACTTTTCTGGATGAAAAGATTTGGGAGAGGGTAAGCGTGGAACCATCGGGCAACGCATTTAACTCGTTAGTACAGTTGGAATACGAACAGGGAATTCCCCGAAACCCCTTTATTAACGCCGGAGCCTTGGTTATTGCCGATATGTTGGTAACTGTTTTGAAAGATCCAAAGCAGGATTTTTTAGCGTTTATCAGAATGCTTACAGGCATCCCGACTATAGATTTTAATCTGAATGTTGCAAAATCAGAAAAGGAAACCGGATTTAGAAATGCGGCTATGGCTAATTTCTTGAAATCGTATGGGAATATTAAAAACGATGTTGACACGGTTTTGGATTTTTATTTTCACCAGTGTTCAGTAGAAATGAGTTGCAAAGAGTTGGCTCAAGCCTTTTATTTTTTGACCAACGGAGGGCGAACCCAGACGGGTAAGAGAATCTTATCAAAATCTCAGGTGAAACGTACAAATGCCTTGATGCAAACCTGTGGATTCTATGATGAGTCGGGTGAGTTTACATACAAGGTGGGGTTGCCCGGAAAAAGTGGAATAGGAGGCGGAATTGTTGCTTTGTTGCCCGAAAAATTTGTTGTGGCTACATGGAATCCTCGATTGAATAAGAAAGGTAACTCAGAATTAGGAATGAAGTCCTTGGAATTATTGACTACCAAAACCGAATTGTCGATTTTCTGATTGGAAACCTGAATAAAATGACAACCCCAACTTCCAATCGACTGAGGAATTTGGGATTTTTTATCAATGATCAATATCCAAACCGTCAAAACAATCACATACTCCACTTATAATGAGACATATACCAAAAATAATTCATTGAGTTAAACTACCTTCTTTCCAGGAAAATGTTGAAATATTTTATTAAATTACAATTGAAGTACTTATTCTAAGTAATTTTTTCAAAACTAAAAATATGAAACCTCTACTTTTACGCTCGACAATTTGCTTGTTCTTATTAATGGCAGGGACTTATTTTAGTTCATCTGCGCAAACGAAAAAAGTATCTTTTAACACTTCAAGCGTTGTACCCAGCGCTGAAGGTACCGTAAAGGTAAAAAAGGATAAGAATGGCAATTATGCCATCAACATTAATATTGACAATTTAGCAGAACCTAAGAGACTAACGCCTCCTAAGAAAGTCTACATTGTATGGATGGAAACTGCAGAAAAAGGAATCAAAAGCGTTGGTCATATAAACAGCTCTAGTTCCATGTTTTCGAAAGCCAGAAAGGCAGCAATTGAAACAGCAAGCCCTTATAAACCTGTCAGAATTTTTGTTTCCGCCGAAGATGATGAAAATGTGGAAGAACCAGGAACGGTGGTAGTGCTAACTACCGATTCGTTTTGGTAGGATTTAAGAAATTATTCAAATGAGATCCGGGATTACAACCCGGATCTTTTTGTTTACAGAAAACACCGTTTCATGAATAAAAACAACTGGTTTTATTTTATTAAACCGGGAAAAATCGGAACGAGCTGTAATAGATATTTTCAAACAGTTGTAGAGGCTCTTATCTTTATCTTGGCATCTAACACTACGGTTTTGTCCTCATAAGATTTATCAGAAATTTTATTTAGTATCATCTCGGCAGCGGTGCGTCCCATTTCTTTTAAAGGCTGTTCCACAGTTGTAAGTTGGGGATAAACTAAAGTTGAAAGTGTTGTACCGGAAAAGCTTGCCACCGCCACCTGCTCCGGTATTTTTATGTTTTGCTCGCGCAAGTAATTCATTGCTCCTATGGCAAGTGTATCTGTAAAAGCAAAAATGCTATCAAACGGTAAATTCGACTCAAGCAACTGCCTGGCTGCGTTCATGCCATCATCAAATGTTAAACCTGTTTTTATGACCAATTCAGGTGAATAAGGAATTTTATGCTTTTCAAGAGCTTTCTTATAACCTTTAAACCGTTCCGCAGAATTGTTGATGTACGATGGACCATGCAAATGAACAATATTTTTTCTACCTGTTTGAATAAGGTGCTCCACCATAAATACCGATTTCATGTAATCATCGACAATCACCTGAGAGCCCTCCATCTCTTTTGAAATCCGGTCGTAAAACACCATGGGTATTCCCTTTTGCTGAATTTGCAAATACAAACTCTGATTAACCGCCTGATCACACACGCAAATGATGATCCCATCTACCTGAAACTGCTCCATCAACTGCAAATTCTTTTTTTCTGTTTGTGGATCTTCTTCCGACTGGGCGATGATCACCCTGTAGCCTTCGGGCCATAATATTTCCTGGATACCCTCCAAAACCTGAGATGCAAACGGTGTGATCATTTCCGGCACGATGACACCAACGCTATTAGAACGCCCCAATTTTAAATTAACAGCTGTGAGGTTAGGTTTATAACCAAGTTCCTGGGCGGCTTGTAAAACCTTTTCCCTGGTTTCCTTCCGTATATTCTTGTCGTTAGTTAATGCCCGTGAAATAGTTGAAGTAGACAGCAATAAATGCTTTGATAGATCTTTAATTGTTACGGGCTTTTTCATGAATGGTTGAGTAAAAATTTTAAGGCAAAGCCTGCTACACACCTACTAAACACTGAATGTCAATAGAATAGAACAAATAAAGGCAGTGATTTCAACTAATAAAACCTTAATTTTCTATATAAAATACAAAAAAATGGGAACGTTTGCAGATTTTGGGAACGTTCCCGCAAACGTTCCCAACGGATTCTCAATCTTTTTGTAAAGGCTTTTTTACACGAGCAATCTACATTTGGAGAAAATTTATAGTTTATGAATTCTCAAATTATTAATTCACAAGTAATTAACTACAACTTCCAACGCGGTAATGTAAAATCGGGGATCGTACATATCGGCGTAGGAAACTTCCACAGGGCACACCAGGAATATTATACCAATAGCCTGCTCGAAGATCCAACTCAACAACAATGGGGAGTTTGCGGAGTTGCCATGTTGCCATCTGATGAGGCATTAGTGCAAAAATTAAAAAGCCAGGATGGAGAATACACAGTTACTGTGTGTGGGAGAACAGGAAACGATTCTATAGTAAAAATCGGATCGCTTGTTGAATTAATCTGGGCAGTTGAAACCCCTATTGCCGTGGTCAGCAAAATTGCAGATGCTTCTATAAAGATCATCACGCTCACCATTACAGAGGGTGGTTATAATATTGATAAAACAACCAACGAATTCATCCTTTCAGATAAAAAGGTTCAGCATGATATTGCAAACCCTCAAACTCCAACTACTGTATTTGGCTTTATAGCCGAAGGATTACGTCAACGTAAAGCAGCCGGTATCGGAGGTCTTACTATTCTTTCGTGTGATAACCTGCAACATAATGGCAAGGTTACCCAAAAGGCATTTACAGCATTCATTGAGGCACAAGATCAGGATTTGGCGCATTGGATAAAAACAAACGTAACGTTCCCAAACAGCATGGTCGACAGAATTACGCCTGTTACTACCCCTGCTGACATGAAGCGATTAAATAAACTCAGTGGTATACAAGATCTGGCTCCGGTTTATTGTGAAGATTTTATTCAATGGGTTATTGAAGATAACTTCATTGCAGGAAGACCAGCCTGGGAAAAAGTAGGTGTAGAGTTTACCAATGATGTTTCTAAGTATGAGAACATGAAGCTGAGCTTGCTAAATGCTTCGCATACCCTCCTATCTTATCCTTCGTTGTTGATCGGCTACCGAAAAGTGGATGATGCCATGCACGATGCAACGATCATTCAATTCGTGCGTGATTTCATGGATATTGATATTACACCTTACGTACCGGCTCCTGAAAACACCGATTTGGATGTTTACAAAACTACACTTATCGAACGTTTTGCAAATCGTTCGGTTAGTGACCAGATCAGCCGCCTTTGCTCGGATGGTATTTCAAAATTCCCTGTTTACATTATGCCAAATCTGGCTAAAATGATAAACGACGACAAGGACCTTACCCGTGTTAGTTTTTTAGTGGCAGCTTATCGTCATTACCTGAAATACAAAACCGACGATAAAGGTTTAGAATTTCTGTTAAACGAACCTTGGCTAACCAGCGATGATCAACTGCTTATTGACAGCAATGATCCGTTAGCTTTCCTTGGTCTATCCGCCTTCCAAAGCATCGATCTAAAAAGCGCTTCAAAATTTGTTGAACAATACGTGGAGTTTGTTTCAAGAATTAAAGAAGAAAACACGCTGGAGGTACTAAATTCCATTGTAGGATTATCAGTGGCTTAATCAAACTAAAGTAAAACGAAAACAGAAAGCTAAGCGCATCATGAACTCTAAAGCACCGAGCAGAATACTGCCCTTCGTAATTGTTACTTTTATCTACTTTATAGTAGGTTTTTTAACAACCATAAATGAGCAGTTACAGGCTCCCTTAAAGTTTACTTTTTTATCGCATGCAGGCGATTTAAAAAATACTCTTACCACTTTAATTTCATTTTTCTTTTTCCTCGGATACCTGGTCAATGGAACACTGGGTAGTAGATGGGTGAACAAGCACGGATATCAAAAGACCATTATCCGGGGACTGATGTTTATCATATTAGGCTTGTCGATTTATTTAACGGCTGCTTTTATAGGTCATGAGTTTCCTCATTTAGATTTTCAGATAGGAAGCATCATCATACCTTATGGTTATTTGATCTTTCTTACCGGGTCTTACATTATGGGATGTTCGGCTGCAATAATACAGGTAGTTGTTAATCCATATGTGGCATCCTACAATTTGCCGGGAACACAACCTGTACAAAGACTGAATATTACCACAGGAATAAACTCTATAGGTACCACAACTGCACCTTTCTTTGTAACCGTGGTAATGTTTAGCGGAGTATCTATTGAAAGTATAGAGATCAAACAATTGCTTACCCCTCTATTCATACTAATTCTTTGTGTGGTGGCTGTATTGGTATTAACCAAGAAACTTCACATTCCTGATCTTCCGGCTACAAGAGCTACAAAGGGTGAGGTATTAGAAAGAAGCATTTGGTCGTTCAGACATTTTGCACTGGGTGTAATGGCGATTTTCTTTTACGTAGGTACCGAAGTTGCCATAGGTGCTAACATTAACCTGTATGCATTGGAATTATTAGAATCCGGAGGAAAAATTACCTTCTTCGGGAGAGAAGATATGATCATTGGCGGCATTGATTTTGGCGTTCACGCATTATTATCTACGCTTTACTGGGGAGGATTCCTTGTCGGCAGAATCGTTTCAAGCTTCTTTAGCAAAATTTCAGCTAGAGTGCAGCTGACCACCACTACCATTATAGCTACTATACTCATCCTTGTTTCAATGGTTGAGCAAAATCTGTGGTACCTGGTTGCAGTTGGACTTTTACACTCATCAATGTGGAGCTGTATCTTCTCGCTTGCGATCAAAGACCTTGGAAAATATACTTCAAAAGCTTCAGGTGTTTTTGTGTCCGCAGTATTTGGAGGGGCAGTGTTCACCTTACTTCAGGGAGGTTTAGCAGATTTCTTTGAATCATGGAGATATACCTGGTTGCTTAACGTAGCATGTGAACTGTTGATGCTTAGCTATGCATTGTTTGGCTATAAAATCAGACCTCAAGACCGCCAGGTTGCTGTTGCAGAGGGAGAAGAGGTGCTAGCGCATCATTAATCATCATAATTATTCACCATCTGGCTGCAAACCATAGCTTAAACGCTTTTGGTTTGCAGCCTAACCATAAACCAATTAAAACCTAAACTTATAATGAATACTACCCTAAATCATCGATTTAACTGTGGTGTTTCCATTACAAAAGCTGCTCTCCTGATTTTAATGTTAACAACAAGCATTTTCGCCAATGCACAGGATAGCCTTAAAAATAAGCCATTCACTGATCACTTACACTCCTCCTTGCAATTCCGAAACAATCACCTTTGGAGAGGCTCTGAAGTGGCAACAGGATTAGTTTATACCGGAAATCTTTATGTGCAATACGGTAATGTATACGGTGGATTTTGGGCAGGTGGCAATACAACCGGTTCGTACAAAGAGTTCAACACCTATGTGGGTTTTAAAGTAAAAAACTTCTCTGCCGAACTGTGGGATATCTATAATTATTCTCCGGGGGCCGGGTATAACAATAGGGAATTCTTCAATTATAACTCGTATGAAACGGGGCGTTTCTGGGACTTGAGAACTAACTATACCATAAGTAATAAAATCCCATTAACACTCAGCTGGAATACTGTTATCTTTGGTAGAGACCGAAATCTTTCAAACACTGAAAACCGCTATTCTACTTTTGTATCAGCTGAATATCCTTTCGTTAAAAACGATAAATGGGAAATCAGTGGTAGAGTTGGTTACAGTTTCGCATTAAATAATACCAAAGGTGAAACAGGCAACTTTTTCGCTCCAAAAGCTGGAGTCAACGAAGTGAGCCTGATGTTTACAAGAAATTTGAAAATAGCGAACTACACACTTCCCGTAGGTTTTTGGCCCATGTGGAATCCCGTTACCAATAAGGCCTATTTTCAATTTTCAATACAGCCTTTCTCATTTTAACATTCATTTTTTATCATAGATTTTAATCAAATGGAAAATAAAATTAATGTAGCCTGTTTTGGAGAAGTGTTATGGGACATTTTTCCGGGAAAAGAAAAAAAATTAGGTGGCGCTCCCTTTAATGTGGCCTATCACCTGTTTAAAATGGGCGCTACGGCCAGGATGATCAGCAGCATTGGCAACGATGAACTTGGTCGTGAGATCATAGAGAAAATACAAAAATGGAATATGACGGTGGATGGAATTTCTATCGCTGAAAATTATCCTACAAGTACCGTAATTGCTGATATTGATGAGCACAATGATGCACATTACACCATTTCAGAAAATGTAGCCTGGGATTATAACCAACCCAAACAAGATGATATCGCCTTTTTAGAGCAGGCAGATGCACTTGTTTTTGGCTCTTTAGGTGCAAGAAGCAAAGTGTCGGAAAAAGCCTTGTTTGAGTTGATCGAGAAAAGCCGTTTCAATGTGTTCGATATCAATCTTCGAAAACCTTTTTACAATATTAACCTGATAAATGAGCTGCTGAAAAAAGCACATTTAGGTAAGTTCAACAAGGCTGAAATGCTTATTGTGTTAGAGTCATTTGGAAAAGAATATACCACTGAAAGAGATGGTGTTAAATTTTTGCAAGACAAGTTTGACCTGAAGGAAATAATCGTTTCAAAAGGCAGCAAAGGTGCTTTATATGCCATTGAAGACCAATTTTACCTTTGTCCGGCTGTGCCGGTACAGGTAAAAGACACCGTAGGTAGCGGAGATTCGTTTCTGGCAGGCTTTTTATCAAAACGCCTTCAAAAAGGAGCAACACCTTATGACATCATGTCTCAGGCAGTTACTTTGGGTGCATTTATAACTTCGAGCGAAGGCGCTTGTCCGGAATATACATTACAAGAATTCGAATCATTTAAGAAACAGCAATCCGTTTCATTACAACCGGTATAGTTGGATTGGAAAGTTCACTTTCTAAAATTAAATGCTAATTATATACAGCCAGACTGCAAGAGCTTCCCGGAAGCTTTTGGGAAGCTCAACAGTTCTTATTCAAGTATTCATCATATGATCCCGTCGAATGACGGGATTTTTTGTTTCTACTTCCTTGCTTTACATCTGCATCATTTATTCTAAGTCTTTAAATCAGTTCGATTTGAGTTTCACAGAAAATCCAACATACCATTTAAAAGCTGTATATTAACAATAACCTGATACATAGCTTTTTACTTTCATCAAACCAATAAACTAATAGTAGGTGACCATTAACTCCTTCGAAAATTTGCACAAACCATCAAAACAATCAGAGTATGCTTAAACATCTATTATGTTCTCAACTGGTGATTGCTTTACTGACCATCACACAACTCGCATTCGCACAAACCAAATCTGATTCTACAAAAACTAAAAATAAGAAAGTAAGGTTTGCAGCCATCCCAATAATTAATTACAACCGCACACAGGGCATTATTGTTGGAGCCATGACCTCAGCCTTTTATAAAGTAAACAAAAACGACACTGTATCACCGGTTTCAAATACCGGATTGATGGGCATTTATACTGCCGAAAACAGCTGGATAGTTGGCGTAGGACAGCAATTATATTTAAAGCAAGACAAATGGCGTGTACGCGCTTATGCTGTAAAGGGGAATGTCAATTATCAATACTTCAATGGAGAGGCGAACAACAATGCTGGGCAGTACGAAGATTATTCGAATGATGTTAAAATGGTGGTGGGGCAATTTCAACGTAAAGTTTATAAAAGGATCTACGCCGGACTCTATGGAGAATACAACAAGACTAAAACTATTTTTAATGCATATAATGATTCTGTTGACGTACAAAACATGAGCAATATAGGTTATGTCATTAGCCAGGATAGCAGGGACGATGTTTATTTTCCAACCACCGGGATCTTTATGAACTTCAAAAATCAGTTTTACCGGGAGTGGTTAGGGACCGACAATAATTTTATCCGTTATCAGCTCAATTACAACCAGTTTTTTGATGTGAAAAATGATAAAAGGCATATATTGATAGCACGGGCCAATTTAAATATTGCTACCGGCTCAGTACCCTTTCAGGGACAGGGCATAGTAAGCAGTGATGATATACGAGGATATTCGCAAGGCGAATTCCGAGGTAACCAGATTTATACAGTTCAATCAGAATATCGTTGGATGTTTAACAATTCAAGATTTGGAATGGTGGGATTTTTTGGACTGGCTTCGGCTGTAGAATCTTTTTCCGACATTTTTAGTTCACAACTATTACCCGGTGGAGGTGCCGGAGTGCGTTTCAGACTCATTCCTTCCATGAAAATTAATATTGGGGTTGATGCAGGTTTGGGAAAGAATGATTACAGCATAACATTCAGAATTGGCGAATCATTTGGAAGGTAGTAATTTAGGCCCCAGATCACGGAGATGTACGCCGAATAAATGATTAACGAATCTGCGAAAATCAGCGAAATAAGCGGGAATTTCTTAGCGAGTAGAACAATGAATTAAGCAGAAATTATCTTTGCAATTGAAGCTTATAACCTAAAAAAGTGATGATGCTACCATGAGCAATGATTTTATTTGCAAATTCATTAAACCCGATAAATCTATTGCCGACTTTGTTGAAAGTATCGGGATGTTTCACAACCAATCGAATGAAGCAAGAGAAGTGGTTGTAATGCCTGATGGACGGGTTGATCTGTTCTTTTCGCAATCTGCATCAGAGCCTTTTCATGTTACACTCATTGGTTTAGATACTTTCCCTGAAAAAAGGAGCCTTCCTCCTCAAACACTTGCTTTCGATATAAATTTTAAACCCCTTGCCGCCGAATATATTTTACAAACTTCATTAGCCGATATATCAAATGGCGCCAAAGATCTTCCTGATGGCTTTTGGAATTTCAATGCCGATGATTTGAAAGATTTTGATGCATTTTACCGGAAAGCCACCAAAAAAATAACCGAGCTTTTGCCGCTTGAAGTAGATGAAAGAAAACGCAAGCTTTTCGACTTGATTTATTCATCAAATGGCGAAATGAGCGTAAAGGAACTTTCTGAAAAAGTATCATGGAGCAGCAGGCAGATCAATCGTTACTTCAATCAACAATTCGGGCTTTCATTAAAAACCTACTGCAACATTCTACGTTTCAGAGCCTCATTGGAACATATTGCAGAAGGTAAACTTTTTCCTGAGCTAAACTTCACTGATCAAACCCATTTCATAAAAGAGATCAAGAAGTTTTCAGGTGTAGCGCCTAAAGAATTATCCAAAAATCAAAACGACCGATTTTTACTATTATCCGTCCTAAAGCAGCAATAGTTTTGCAAGCGTAAAACTAAATTTAAAATGCTGATAGAAAATAAACAGATCGCTATTGTTGGTGGAGGTCCTGGAGGATTAACCTTAGCGAGGCTTTTGCAGCTTAAGGGCGCTAATATTAAAGTATATGAAAGGGATTTTGACAAGCATGCTCGCGTGCAAGGTTCGCCACTTGATCTGCACCATGAATCGGGATTGGCAGCCTTGCGTAAAGCCAACTTATTAGAAGAGTTTAAAAAGCATTATCGCCCGGGAGCCGATAAAATGCTGATCGTAAACGAACATGCAGAAATACTTTTCAGTGATCACGAAACCCACCCGGAAGAAAATTTTGGCTGCGAACATTTCCGTCCGGAGATTGACCGCGGTCCATTAAGAAACATGCTGCTCGAATCATTACAACCGGAAACAGTGGTTTGGGATAGCCAATTTGTTTCCATGGAAAAACAAAATGAAGGCTGGCTGCTGCATTTCAAAAATGGATCAACTGCATATGCTGATATTGTTATTGCGGCAGATGGGGCCAACTCTAAAATTCGTCCTTACCTCACAGACATCAAAGCTTTTTATTCGGGTATCACCATGCTGGAAGCCAATATTTATGATGCAGAAAAAGCAACACCTGAAATTCATGCCTTATTAAACGGCGGAAAAATTATGGCTTTCGGAAATTCTAAATGTTTACTAATGGGCTCAAAAGGAAACAATGAGCTAGGGTTTTATGTAAGCATAAAAGCAGAGGAAAGCTGGGCAGCAAACAATGGTTTAAATTATGTTGATAAAGAACAATTGCTAACCTGGTTTAAACAGGAATATGCCGAATGGAGCACAGTTTGGCATAAACTGCTTGAAAACACAGCAACTCCTGTTATACCACGATTGATCTACTGTATGCCTTTAGACCAAACCTGGGAGACCCAGGCCAACCTTACACTGCTCGGCGATGCAGCCCATGTAATGCCTCCATTTGCTGGCGAAGGGGTAAACATGGCCATGCTCGATGCCCTGGAACTTAGTGAATGTTTAACCTCTGATAAATTCAAGGAGCTGAAAGAAGCAATTTCCGATTATGAAACAACGATGCGTAAACGGGCAGCTATGGCCGCGAGTGAGTCCCTTGAAAACGGACAAGTGATGCATTCAAAAGATGCTTTAAACTCCATGCTGGGGGTATTTAACGAGCATTTAAAGTAAATATTAAGCGACAACTATAGGCTCCTTGAAATTCGGTTAACCAGATTCCACTATAAGTATTCGGAAAGTCAATTGTTCATTTCCGTATACTCCACAATCCTGTCAAACGACAGGATTGTGTGTTTCTAAGAAGCTTGGCTCTACCTAATTAAGTAAATCAATGGCCCTAGTCGGCTTCGACTAACAAAAAACAACAAGCACTTGATTATCAATAAGTTTTCTCCTTGCAGAAAATACCAAAAAGCTAACAGTTTATAAAACAATTAATTATGCAATCAAAAGAAACCGCATTTTTATTCTGTAGAATACTTGTGATTTAAAAGATATAGTTTGTCAATGAAAATTGATTCAAATCAACAATTTACTAATAAATGATAATTTTCATTAACAGATTTGCATCAAAACAAATTGTTTACCTATATTTGTATCAACAAACAAAGAAAATGTAGGGTGGTGAAACAGGCAGACACACCTCCTTGTCTCGGTGGTGGAGAATTATGGGAAAGTTCAAGCAATTGAATGATAACCACTCCTTGAAGGTTCGACTCCTTCCCCTACAGCTAAAAAGAATTTACAACAACAACTCACATACAATGTAGGGTGGTGAAACAGGCAGACACACCTCCTTGTCTCGGTGGTGGAGAATGATGGGAAAGCTCAAGTAATTGAATGATAACCACTCCTTGAAGGTTCGACTCCTTCCCCTACAGCTAAAAAGAATTTACAACAACAACTCACATACAATGTAGGGTGGTGAAACAGGCAGACACACCTCCTTGTCTCGGTGGTGGAGAATGATGGGAAAGCTCAAGTAATTGAATGATAACCACTCCTTGAAGGTTCGACTCCTTCCCCTACAGCTAAAAAGAATTTACAACAACAACTCACATACAATGTAGGGTGGTGAAACAGGCAGACACACCTCCTTGTCTCGGTGGTGGAGAATGATGGGAAAGCTCAAGTAATTGAATGATAACCACTCCTTGAAGGTTCGACTCCTTCCCCTACAGCTAAAAAGAATTTACAACAACAACTCACATACAATGTAGGGTGGTGAAACAGGCAGACACACCTCCTTGTCTCGGTGGTGGAGAATGATGGGAAAGCTCAAGCAATTGAATGATAACCACTCCTTGAAGGTTCGACTCCTTCCCCTACAGCCAAAAAGAAAAGCCCTAATAAGGGCTTTTCTTTTTATATTCCCTCCTCCTACGCTCCAAATCCCTCTTTTAACTTTTTTTAATATTTTCTTTTGAATTTGGATTTTCAATTTTATATTTGTCTATATATTCTATAGACTAAATATATTTATGAATTAAAATTTAACATCATGACAAACATCAGCCACCTTAATCACACTTCACTACCTTTACAAATTTATTGCACTGCCTATACCTGCATGCAACGTTGCTGTTGCATGTAACCTCCCCCCTTCTTTTCTGATGTAAGCACTTTACGTTAGAAATACTTCAAAAAGCATATTCACAATGAAGTAAAGCAAATCGCTCTCGCTTCGTATTTGTTGAACTCCATAGCTAAACTAATATGAAAACGCTAAAACACATGCTAAGTGCCTTTGCCCTATTGGCAATTGGTTATTCAGCTCAGGCTCAAAATACTACCAATGAAATTGTGATTACAGGTACACGTTTCGTATACCCGGTTATTGAAAAATGGATCACTTTATATAAAAACGAGCACCCTGATGTTAAAATCAGGATAGCAGTTAAAGGAACCAAATCAGCCGACAGTGCCAACCTGTTTATTAATGCTCATCACTTAACCGAAGCTGAATTTTCCGGTTTTGAAACCTTAGCCGTTGCTCGCTATGCTTTGCTGCCTGTGGCCAATAGCCAAAACAAGCTACTGAGCATTTATGGCTCGCGAGGCATTAAAACCAAAGAGTTAAAAAAACTCTTTTTTGAAAAATACGACCCTGCAGAACCTGATGCTGAACAAAAACCCAACAAACAATTAAAAGGCTACCAGCCCGTATTTTATACCCGGGCACAAAAGGCCTGCGTTCCCATTACTTTTTCTGCCTTTTATGGTTTTGAACAGGAAAATCTGGTAGGCGAACAACTGGGCGGAGATGATAAACACCTTATTCAGGCAGTGTTAAATGATTCGGCGGGCGTTACCTACAACGTGCTCAATTTTATTTACGATCTAAACACGCGTAAAGTAAAAGAAGGCCTGGATATTATTCCGCTAGATTTAAATAATAACGGTAAGCTTGATGAAAACGAGCAAATTTATGGGACGATCGACCAATTGATCTCTTATATAGAAACTACGCCAAACCCGGGGTTACCTTTTGAACAAGTAACGCTTTCGTACAAAAAAGAACAAAGCAATGCTAAATCCATCGAGGAGTTTATCAACTGGATTCGTGCAAAGGGTCAATTAAACAATCATGAATTTGGATATGCGCTTTTGAGCCAAAAAGACCTGCAAACCAAGGTAAACAGCTCAACTGTAAAAACCATTGCTAAACAGAACTAATGACTAAAAAACTCTTAACCATGTCGCTCATAATCGGATTATTAATTAGTTCTTCATCTTGCCATCAGCCACAAGCCCAGGCCCAAAGCTTTGCTCATGCGTCAATGATCAGAGTTCCGGGAGGAATGATGATCAAGCAGTTTGAAGACGGCACCTCACGCAGCATTGCCATAAAATCTTTTCAGCTCGATGCCGATTTGGTGACCGTTAAACAATTTGATGACTTTGTAAAGGCTACCGGCTACATTACCGATGCTCAAAAATTTGGAAATTCCGCTGTATTTGATTTCGATAAGAAAAGCTGGGAAATGTTGGATGGAGCCTATTACTTATACCCACAAGGAAAAGACCATACAAAAGCCAACCCTGATCATCCAGTAACACAGGTTTCGTGGAACGATGCTCTCGCCTATGCCAAATGGAAAGGCGAACGTTTGCCTAGCGAATTCGAATGGGAATGGGCAGCTCGTAATGCATCAAATGCACGCCAAACCTATACCTGGGGCGAAAAACTGGTAGAAGATGGGAAATACAAGGCCAATACCTGGCAGGGCTCCTTTCCGGAGAAAAACACTGAAGAAGATGGTTTTCTGACCACATCGCCGGTAGGCTATTTTGGAAAAAATCAATTGGGCATAAGTGATATGGGAGGAAACGTTTGGCAATGGTGCGCCGACAAAGTGGCTCCTACTGCCGAAGAAGCACAATCAGATACATCAATGCGCCATGTAAGTAAAGGTGGCTCGTTTTTATGCGACCCCAGTGTTTGCCATGGTTTCAGAATTATAGGCAGCTCCTCCTCAACTGCTGAAACCAGCTTAATGCATACCGGTTTCAGATGTGCTAAGGATTAATATTTTTTTCACAAATTAATCTACTTAAACTATATACTAACTATACTAAAATGAAACACAAACTACTCTATAGCTATTTATTACTGGCCTTGCTTAGTTTATTGGGGAGCCAGGTCACATTAGCTCAAACAAAAACATTGGTTAGTGGAACCGTTTTAGAAGACGGGACAAAAATACCGGTTGCCGGTGCCACTGTTTCTATTAAAGGCACACGTGATGCCATACAAACCGATGCTGATGGTAAATTTAAATTGAATACCAAAGCTAAGTTTCCATTCAGACTGGTGATCCAATACGTGGGATACATCACTAAAGAAGTTCAGGTGTTTGATTTGGAAGATGGAGAGATCAACATCTTGCTACGATCACGAAATCAACTATCGGAAGTGGTGGTTACTGCATTAGGTATTGAAAGTAACCGTAAATCAATTAACACCAGTATTGCCCGAATTGACAAGAAGGAGATTTTGGCAGCCAAAGAAACCAATGTGGTAACGGCCCTTAGTGGTAAGGTAACCGGTGTACAGGTACAAAACAGTGGTGGTTCACCTGGTGGTTCATCAACCATCCGCATCCGTGGTAATAACTCGGTTTTAGGCAACAACTCTCCGCTTTTTGTGGTGGATGGAATTCCGGTGGATAATTCGGTACAAGACATTTTGCCTACTATTTCCAATGCTTTCTCTTTGGCCACTCCTTCCAACCGTGCCATCGATATCAACTCTGAAGATATTGATAATGTATCGATATTAAAGGGACCTGCTGCTGCTGCCCTTTATGGGATTCGTGCAGCAAACGGCGCTGTTATTATCAACACTAAAAAAGGCAGCGATGTTGACAAGAAGTTCTCGGTAAGCTACACGGGTTCGGCTTCATTTGATGAAGTAAACCGCCGGTTACAGCCACGCCAAAACATTTATTCAAACGGTTTGAACGGACTATACGTAGTTCCAGGACAGCCGGGCTCTGACGAAAACTGGGGCGCAAGAATTGATTCCTTAACTTATTCGGAAGTTTCGAGTGGCTTTGATAAAAACGGATTGATTGTAGGTAAGAGTTCTCCTATTTCTAATGGAAAACCTGTAAACTACTATGATAACATTAACAACTTTTTTGAAACCGGTAAAACCTACAACAACAACATCTCTGTTACCGGTAATTTAGATAAAGGCGGATACTATTTTTCTTATAGCAACTTAGATCAAACGGGTATTATTCCTACCACTAATTTCTATAGAAATACATTCAGAGCTAATGCCGATTACAAGGTAACTGATGCTTTAAAACTTTCAACAGGGTTAAACTACATTAATTCGGGCTCAGACAACCGGGCATTAATGGGAGGTTTTAACACCAACGTGGTTCGTGCCTTGGTTAACAGTCCGGCCAATTTTGATATAACCAATGGATTGAGCGATCCGGCTAACAATCCTGATTCATATTTACTGCCGGCCACCAATTCAAAACCCTGGGGCGACTCGCGTTCATATGCCAACGGAAGAGGCTGGGACAATCCTTACTGGTCATTGAACATGAACCCACAAAATGATGATGTAAACCGTTTCCTTGGCTTTGCTCAGGCTGATTATGATTTTCTGCCTTGGTTAAGCGGTACATTCCGCTTTGGCTATGATAGCTACCGCGATTTGCGCAAAGGAGGTTTTAGCCGTGGAACCTCAGGCGTTGCTGCCGGTGCCATTAATGATGTGAACTTTTTCCGCAGGGACCTTAACACCGATGTGATCTTAAAAGCTCAACGTACCATTACCAAAGGCTGGGATCTATCGGCCATTGTGGGAAGCAACTATTACGATTCTTACAAAAACCAGATCAATACCCGTGGTGATGGGTTGATTATTCCGGGATTGTTCAACATTTCAAATGCTTCAACTACCAACAGTTTTAACCAAACGGTTCGCAAGCGCTTAGCTGCCGGATATTTCAGTTTGGCTTTAAATCATAAAGATTACCTGTTTGTGAATTTTACAGGTCGTAACGAATGGACCTCTACCCTACCTGATGGTCACAACTCGTTCTTCTACCCATCAGCGGGAGCCAGTTTTGTATTCTCAGAATTTTTGGATAGAGATACTAAAAAATGGTTCAGCCTAGGCAAGATACGTGCAAGCTATGCGCAGGTGGGTAATGATGCCGATCCCTACTCATTGGAAACCTATTTCACCAATTCATCTGCCGGTGGATGGATCCAATCGAGCCTGAGCTTTCCGTTTAACAATACTGCAGGTTTGAGTTACGGATCAACATTAGGAAATCAGGGCTTAAAGCCTGAGCGTATCAACACCTGGGAAGTGGGTACGGACTTGGGCTTCTTTAAAAACCGCTTAGGACTGGAAGCTACTTACTATTCATCACTGAGCAAGGACCAGATCATTCCTGTTTCATTACCGAATTCTACAGGCAGCAACGCTGCTTTGGTAAACACTGGCCGCATCAGCAATAAAGGTTTTGAACTTTCATTAAATGTTAATCCGATTGAAAACAAAGACTTCAGCTGGGACTTCAATGTGCTTTATTCGAAAAACGATAGTAAAGTAGAAGAATTAGCTCCGGGATTAAATAACATATCACTTACCGGAGGATTTCCTTTCGGTGATTCACGCGCCATTGTTGGTCAGCCCTTTGGTGCCTTATTTGGTGTTGACCTGCAACGCAATGCTGAAGGTAAACCCATTATTGATGACCAGCAATTCTTAGCCAGCGGTGCTCCAAACGCAAATTATGGTTACCCATTGATTGATGCTACTCCAAGGATCATTGGCGACCCCAACCCTGATTTCAACTTGGGCTTTCGCAATGAAGTAAGATACAAGTTTGCTACACTATCGTTCTTCCTTGATTACCGCAGCGGTTTCGACATTGCCAATGCACCACGCTTGCAAATGGTATTTAATGGTGTGGCTGAAGAAACTGCCAACAGAGGTCAACAAGTGGTTTTCGACGGGGTTAAGAAAAGTGATGGTGCACAAAATGATATCACGGCTATCGCTTCACAATCATGGTACCGTCAAACGTTCAACATTCCGGGAATGTACGTGGAGAAAGACCTGTATTGGTTACGCATCCGCGATATCAATTTAACTTTTGAATTGCCGTTAAAATGGATCCAAAAGGCTAAAATTTCTAGAGCTGCCCTCACATTTACCGGTCGTAACTTCCTGCTCAGCACGAACTATTCAGGTGCCGACCCTGACTTAAGCTCACGTAATGGTTTGTCGAATGCATTAGGTGTTGATTTTTGGACCACTCCAAACACCCGCAGCTATGCTACCACTTTAACATTAACCTTTTAAGCCAATTACTCATGAAAAATTATATAAATCAACATAAGCTCTTATCCTTTGCCTCGGTACTAACCCTTTTTGGACTGAGCACTGGTTGCAATTTGTCGGAGGTGAATGTAAATCCAAACGCCTCCAATAACGCCCCCATCTCTACCGTTTTATCAGGAGCGCAAGGTACATTGGCATTCTCACAGGGTGTTGACGCCGGTATTCAAACTGGAATTACCATACAACAATTTGCCGGTTCAAATGGCGATGCGGTGGCCTTTGATAATTACAACGTAAATACCACTTTTTACAACTCCATTTGGGGAAGCTTTTATACCAATGGCCTAAAAAACCTGAACATTGTTTACCAGAAAAGCAAAGCCTTGAATTCGCCTTACTATACTGGCGTTTCACGGATCTTATCTGCATACACCTTTTCTACCTTATCCGATATTTTTGGAGATATTCCGTACAAGCAGGCGCTGCACGCTGAAGTAAATGCATCACCTGCAATTGACAAACAACAGGATATTTATACCGAACTGCAGAAAGAGTTGGACTCGGCAATAACTGAACTAAGCCTGCCTACCAGCAGCTTTACAGCTCCGGCTCCAGGTGCTGATGATCTTTTCTTCAAAGGCAATGTTCAAAACTGGCTAGCCGCTGCCTGGACCTTAAAAGCACGTTTGGCAATACACCTGAGTAAAGTGGATGCCAATACTGCAGCTCAAACAGCACTAAGCTATTTGTATGATGCTAATGGTAATTATCGTGGTATAAGCTCAAATACTAACGATTTACAATTGGTATTCGGTGCTGCAGTAAGTAATTCAAACCCCTTCTACCAGCAAAACACCAACCGCCCGGGGTGGGTAGGTTTAGGCGCTTCATTTGTAAACTTGCTAAATGGCAATGCTATAAATGATCCCTCTACTAAACCCGAAACAGCACCTGTAGATCCCCGCCGTTCGGCCTTCGCCACACAATATCCGGCCGGAAGCGGGAAATACAGGGGTTCGATAGCCGGTGTTCCGGGAGCTTTCTCCGTAATCGGTTCGTATTATGCCAGTTCAACTTCTCCGGTAGTTTTCTTATCGTATGTAGAAGCCAAATTTATTGAAGCCGAAGCACGCTTAATATTGAACGACCAGGTAAATGCAGAAAAAGCGTTGAAGGAAGCTACCTTGGCCTCCATCAACAAAACATCAAACCCTGCAGATCCGAATGCATCTCAGGCTAATAAAGATGCTTACCTGGCAGCAAAGGCTACACTTACTGGTGATTTTCAATCGGATCTGAAAACCATTATCACCCAAAAATATATAGCATTATTTACTCAGTCTGAAGTTTGGACCGACTATCGTCGTACCGGTTACCCAGCGCTGACACCTTCGGTTAACGGAACCAACACGAATAATCCTAATGGACAAATTCCGCGCAGGTTCCCTTACCCTCAATCAGAACAAGTATTGAATACCAATATTCAGCCGGCTAACTACCAAACACCTAAGTTGTTTTGGGATAAATAAGGGAGATTGGAGATTGACGATTGTAGAATGACGATTTAAAGTACAAAGTTAAAAGTACAAAGTACGATTGGGGATTGTTGAAGTACGATTTAAAGGATGAAGTACGATTTAAAATATGAAGTACGAAGTTAAGATCTCGACTATATACCATAGACTGTTGACTGCAGACTGTTGACTGCCGACTGCAGACTGAGTACTAAAAATCATAGACTAATAACTAAAAAACTATGGAATCAATAGCACTGGCTTTACCTGTTTTGTTGCTTGCAATAGGCATTGAATATTACGTGGCTAAACGTAAAAAACTGGCTGTTTATAAATTTAATGATACGGTTAGCAACTTAAGTATTGGCATACTCGACCGAGTGGCGGGTTTGCTTACGGCTGGTTTCTTTTTCTTTGTGTATGACTTTTTACATCAAAGGTTTTCACTTATAAATATTCAGCAAAACTGGGCAAGCTGGCTGCTATTATTCCTTTTAGTTGATTTTCTATGGTATTGGTATCATCGCAGCAGTCATGAGGTGAATTTGTTTTGGGCTGTGCATGTAATTCATCATTCAAGCGAGGAGTTTAACTATTCGGTAGGCACACGGATTACCATTTTTCAGTCGCTAGCCCGGCTGTTGTTTTGGGCCATATTACCCATTATTGGTTTTCCGGCCCTTATGATCATGCCTGTTTTGCTAATTCAGGGAGTATATCCATTCTTTGTTCATACCCGGTTAATCGGCAAATTGGGTTGGATTGAATACATTCTGGTCACTCCCTCGCATCACAGGGTTCACCACGCTACTAACGCAGCGTATCTGGATAAAAATTATGGTGGATTTTTTATTATTTGGGACCGCCTATTTGGCACATATGCCGAAGAAGTCGAAGAAGTTAACTATGGCCTCACCCATCAATTACAAACACATAGTTTATTATGGCAGTTCTTTCACTTTTTCCCGGAGCTCTATTACGCAGCAAAATTAACCAAGGGCTTTAGAAATAAGCTGAAAGTACTGTTCGGTGGGCCTGAGCAGATAGATCCCTCAATCCGGGAACAATTGGAAACCGTTTTCCTTTCCCGCTCACGACGATTACCAGTTCCCTGGAAATTTAAAAGCTACGTGGTTGCCCAATTAGTCATCATTATTGTGGTATTAGTAGCCATGTTGTATTTCTATAATTATCTAAACCTACTGATAGCTTCAGTGGTTTCGTTGATCATCCTTATTACCCTTATTAACTGTGGAGCCATACTCGAGCAAAAAACATGGGTGTTTAATTTAGAATTTGCGCGTTTTCTGCTCATTACCGGTATGATTGCCGTTTTTACCGAACAACCTTTGATCTGGTTAGTAATTATCACTTTAATTGAAGCTGTGTTGGTAAACTATAATGCTATTAAACGCAGTTACATGAAAGGTCTGATACCTTCAAAAAAATTTCTCAAATAAAACTACTATCGCTATAGACTAAATATATTATGAAAAAAAACTATCTACTCATAGGAATATTGACCGTCAGTACGGCAACACTCCTTTCGGTCACCCTAAAGAAGCCAGGTGATAAAAAACGGTCAACTACGGTTACCGCTAAAGAACAAGCAGCACAAAAACCTAACGTGATTGTGATCTTAGCTGATGATTTGGGATATCATGATCTCTCATCATTTGGGAACGATGTTTTAAAAACTCCTAATATTGACAGCCTGGGTACAGAAGGCACAAGGTTTACGCAAGCCTATTCTTCTGCTCCAATTTGTTCACCATCTCGTGCCGGCTTAGTGACAGGTCGTTACCAGCAGCGTTTTGGATTTGAGTTTTTGGTACCTCAAAACGAAGGCGTTAAACCTACCCCAGAGCAGGTACAGCAATTTGTAGCATCGGCCGCAAAAACAGGTGGCTCAGTTGAGAAGCTACCCATCTCTCAGGATGAATTTCTGAATATCAAAAAAGGCTTGCCTGAATCAGAAGTTTCAATTGGACAACTGTTTAAACAAAATGGTTATCAAACGGCCATTATCGGCAAATGGCATTTAGGTGAAACTGATGGATTTCAGCCTCAAAAAAGAGGTTTTGATTATCACTACGGATTTTATAGCGGCTTAACCCTTTATGCTTATCCTAATACTCCGGGTATTGTTGATTACCACTTACCTTGGGCTTTAAGTGAGCGCGTTGCATGGACCCGTGAAGGCTCGAATCGGATTGTTCGAAACGACAAACCAGTGGTTGATGACAAAGAGTTTTTAACCGACAGGCTTGCTGACGAGGCTATTTCTTATATCGAAAGCAATAAAACCAAACCCTTCTTTTTGTATTTGCCTTTCAATGCACCGCACGATCCTTTCCAGGCTAAAAAGAGTGATTTCGATAAATATGCTTCGGTTAAAGATTCAACAGTTAGGGTTTATTATGGTATGATAACAGGTTTGGATAATGCTATTGGCCGTATCCATCGTAAACTAAAAGCCTTAGGCCTTGACAAAAACACCATTATTGTGTTTACCAGCGATAATGGTGGGGCCACTTACACCCGCGCTACTGATAACTACCCATTACGTGGAGGTAAACTTTCGCACTTCGAAGGGGGTGTAAACATTCCATTCTTCATTAAATATCCGGGTAAAGTTCCAGCCGGACAGGTATATAAATTACCAGTAAGTAACCTTGATATTTTCAGTACCGTTGCTGCTGCGGCTAATATTTCGTTGCCTAAAGGTGTTGAATATGATGGAACCAATTTGTTGCCTTATGTTAACGGAAGCAACAAAGCTCGTCCTCATGATGTGCTATTCTGGCGTAATGGCTATTCAAAGGCAGTTCGTAAAGGCGATTGGAAACTCTACATCAACACACGCAACAATAAACAGTTATTGTTCGATTTGTCGAAAGACCGTTCAGAAACTTCCGACCTATCGGCCCAACACCCAGATTTGGTAAAAGAACTTAGTGCTGCCTTGCAAGTTTGGGAAAGCAAAGTAAAAACCCCAACCTGGCCAAATACATTCAATAGTTCAATTACCATTAATGGCGAAAACTATTTCTTCCCTATTTAATAAGAGCTTCATTTTATAATAAGTTGGTTGATCCTTGCCTGCCGGAGTTCCCCCCTCCGGCATTGGGCAAGGGATTAATAACAAGTTGTAAAGTATAACATGGTAGTATTTAATCCTCTTGAATATGAAAACAACTATTCTTTTAGCCAAAAAACTCGCAGTAAGTATATTGTTATTCGTCCTGCCTTTACTGGCCATTATTTTAAGCCTTGAAATTGTAAAGCAGTTTTCAAACAGCGGCGAACAGTCCGAGCAATCAACATCTACAGAAGTGTTTGTTAATAAGTAAAGCACTTAACACCATCAATCACAATCAACTTAATTATTCATGGAAACATTAAAACTCATATTCGATCATTTAAATGGCTGGGGATTGACCGTCATATTGCTCGTAACCGGACTTGCCGAGTTTTCGTTGGGATTATACCGAAACTGGAAACTCAACGAAAAACTAACCGACCTAAGCAGCCTGCTTTTTGGTCGCTTAATCTTTCCCGTTTTTCTATCTTATTTTGCTCTGAAATTTTTCCCATCAGTTATCCCTCAATATAAAGATGTGCTATCATGGGTACCTTTTTGGTGGGGTTTCTTCATCTTATGCATCGCTGATGATTTAACGCAATATTGGTATCACCGTTTGCATCACGAGGTGGAATGGCTATGGCGTTTCCACCGCACCCATCATTCGGCACCTTACATGGGTATGGCCATGGCGAGCCGACAGAACTTTATTTATACGTTGCTGTTCCCTCAGATTTACGTTACCATTACGCTTACATTTTTAGGATTAGGCTTACCAGCCTTATTTGTAAGAGGAATTAAAGGAGTGATCACCACAATGGCCCACTCGAGCATAAAATGGGACAAACCACTTTATACCATCAAGTGGCTGCACCCGGTGGCATGGGTGCTTGAACGTACCATCTCTCTGCCTGCCACCCACCATGCACATCATGCCGCCCACGAACATGATGGAATTGGCCATTACCACGGCAATTATGGAAATATGTTTTTCCTTTGGGATGTACTTTTCCGTACGGCAAAGATCACGCGCAAGTATCCTGAAGAATATGGCCTCGAAGATTATCCTGAAGATCCTTGGTATGCCCAGGTTCTTTATCCGTTGATAAAATCAAATAAAGAAGGCAGCGACCTAGCTAAATAATCCCGGCATTTTTTCACATAGATAAATTAGACGGTAAACAGCCTCATTGCAATAGCAATAGGCTGTTTTACTTTTGATCAAACCATCTCATACAAAGCTGATATCTAAAGATTTGAATAAAACAATTGACTTATTTTGACAAATAATTAACTTATTTTTGAAGGTTCTTCAACTACGCTCAGGCAAACCAGATCAGGAAGTAAGAATTACAAAGTTAGAGGTACAAAGTACGCCATTGCTGTTTCATCATACCACGCTGGACGTCGTCGAAGCCTTCGACTCCATTCAGAATCTGCTAATAGATAGAATCCTGGAATAAATTATACTAATCAACCAGTGATGTTAAAAAAACCATTAGAAAGACTCTTACAAGAAGCCGAAGAAAACAATACGCATTCTTTAAAACGGACGCTAAATGGCTTCAACCTTATTTTAATAGGCATAGGCATTATTATAGGGGCTGGATTGTTTTCGTTAACAGGTATAGCAGCGGCCAATCATGCCGGACCGGCAGTAACTATATCATTTGCAATTGCTGCCTTAGGATGCGCTTTTGCTGCCTTATGCTATGCTGAGTTTGCCTCCATGATTCCGATTGCGGGTAGCGCGTACACCTATTCATACGCGACCATGGGTGAGTTTTTTGCATGGGTCATTGGTTGGGATTTAGTGTTAGAATATTCAGTTGGAGCGGCAACGGTAGCCATCAGCTGGTCGCAATATTTATTGAAATTTTTAAGTTCGTATGGCATTCACTTTCCTCCACAACTGGTTTATTCTCCTTTCGAATCAGTGACCTTGGCTAATGGCGAAGTGGTTCATGGTATTATCAACTTGCCGGCAGCACTAATCGTTATTTTAATTTCAATGGTGCTGATCAAGGGGACCAAGGGTTCGGCTCTTATGAACGCTATTGTGGTATCATTGAAAGTGGGTGTTGTTTTAGTATTTATTACATTGGGCGTTCATTATATCAATCCGGAAAATTACATTCCTTACATTCCTAATAATACCGGAACCTTCGGAGAATTTGGTTGGACAGGCATCCTGCGAGGCGCAGGCATTGTATTTTTCGTATTTATTGGGTTTGATGCGGTATCTACCGCTGCTCAAGAAGCCAAGCAACCTCAACGTAATATGCCAATTGGAATTTTAGGGTCACTGATTGTTTGTACCGTCTTGTTCATGGTATTCTCACATGTAATGACAGGAATGGCCAATTACACAGAGTTTAAAGGAAGCGCCGCACCGGTAGCTATCGCGATTGAAAAAACACCGTTTAAATGGTTAAGTCAGGCTATCATCCTAGCGATCTTAATTGGCTATACTTCAGTAATTTTAGTGGATCTTATGGCGCAATCGAGGATTTTCTATTCAATGTCTCGTGACGGTTTATTGCCTAAAGTATTTTCGGAAATACATCCGAAATTCAGAACACCCTGGAAATCCAACATACTCTTTGCCGCTTTCATAAGCCTGTTTGCTGCATTTGTGCCTATAACAGTAGTAGGCGAAATGACGAGTATTGGTACCTTACTAGCTTTTGTAATTGTTTGTGCCGGCGTACTGATCATGCGTAAAACTATGCCCGATGCTCCGCGATCATTTAAAACCCCACTGGTTCCATTAGTTCCAATTTTAGGAATATTAACCTGTGTTGGCATGATGGTATTTCTTCCTTTAGATACCTGGATCCGTTTATTTGCATGGATGGCCATCGGTATCCTGATCTATTTTACTTACGGTAAGAAGCACAGTTTGGTACGAAAACAACAGCAATGATCTTGATCGATAAAAATGAGGTTGCTTGCTTTTGCATTATGCTGCAGAAACAACCCCATTTAAACTCAATTTGTTAATTTGCGTTATTTAGATGATAAGTAGCTATAGGTAGTTTGCGAATTGACTCCTGCTATTTACAGGAACATAGACACCAATTCAAGATTTGCTGAGTTTATCAGTTCTTACAAAATTGATTGCCGGCTGAATTTAATATCTGCTTATAAGCAAGATAGGATCTCACAAAAAAGGTTTGTTGTTTAGCCGGGTGAACAAACTTTTCAGAATCGTTATAGCTTATCAATGGTTTCCCCGCCAATTCATTAGGAGCATTTAATTTCACTTTTTCAATTTTCACCTTCTCAAACAATTTAGTAGAGAATGCAAGCAGGATGATTAAAATGAGCTGTACCCAGGTTATTAGGGTTGAACCCTTTAACCTTACATTAGGCTTAGCTTTTTTAATTTTGAACAAAGGAGGTTTCTGCTCATCCAGAGTGGATGAAGTTTCATTTTCAGGACTGCTCGAAGTAAATCTGGAATTGAAATAATAATAAAATTGTGAGCTCAATGATTGAGCTTTCAATTGCCTGTTCTTAACTTCAGAAATAAAAGTATGGGGTTGATTTGTTACTCTTTTCATAGATCCTTTTAATTATGAACAATTAGATCACCCCATCTTAGAATATGAAATAGGTAAACAATTTTAGAGGAGCGTAAATTTTGATAAAAGACTGATTTTGAATGTGTAAACCGGAAGCTTAATTTAACCACCTTGCCGAGTTTAATACCCGATAAAAATAGCCACATTATCTACCTGGCACAATACCTACTTTTAGGTATTTTAAAAAAAATACTTATTAAGCATATTTAATTATTATTAATTGAATAAATAATTATCAAAATGATAATTATGAAAGAAATATAAATAAGTGTCAATGGCATTTTTCGTACCAATTAAAAAACACTATTTTTCAAACACCAAAGCCTCAGTTTTGGCGCCTAAGCTTTCCAGCATTTGACAGATATTTGTCATAAATTTTTCAGGACCGCATACATAAAAATGTTGATCAAAGTTTTTGATCGTTTCCTTTAAGTAGAGTTCATCAATATAATGTTCTTTAAAACCCATTACCGTTTCGCGGGTAAATACTTTGTGAAAATCAGCCCCGAGCAATTCGGTAAATTCTTTATCAAGAATAACATCCGCCTGCGTTTTATTTGAAAATATCAATGAATTCCCCGGCAACTGCCCCTTTTGATCTAAATCACGAATAATGGCAATAAAAGGCGTTACACCTGCCCCACCGGCAATAAAAACTCCAGGGCCTTTATAGTTTATTGTTCCCCAAACATCGTGAATGATCAATTCTCCACCTGCATTCAGCTTACCCAATTCGTGTGTAACTCCATTATGATCATTGTAAATTTTAATGGTAAACTCTAAATAATCCCATTGATTTAAACTAGTAAAAGTAAATGGGCGTCGTTCCTCCTTCCAGCCTTCTGTATTAATAGCCACTTCGGTAGCTTGTCCGGGCTCAAATTGGTAGCCTATTGGTTTTTCGAATCTGAAACGCTTTACATCATGCGTAACATACTCGGTATGAAGAATTTTGACGATGTGTTCTTCCATAAATTACTGGAGATAATGTTTATAGAAGTTAGCAAAAAGTTGGGAATTTTATCATAGTAATAGCAGGTTACCTTGTGACTCAGTGGTTGATCTTTTGACCATTTGCAAAAGCTATTCTCATTCTATAAAGAATTTTTAAACACCTATTTCTAAGTATCAGATAAAAAATCAGCCATTCAATGGTGTTTTATATTTTTCGGGAAATATAATTATCATTGCGTTTAAACAGTCGCAAACAATTAGATGACAATAAATTCCTCTGAATACGAAAAACAATTACAACTGGCGTTAGAAATAATGATAAGGGCTTAAATGGCATAGCTGATGCGGTGCAGCTAATGGCCATTAGGGCCACGCCAAGAGTAGGAGACGAATATGATAAAGATGTCGCACTGGCCATTCGTTATGCTGTGGATAATGGAGCGAAGGTAATTAACATGAGTTTTGCCAAGTATTACTCGCCCGAACAAAAATGGGTGGAAGATGCAAACCGTTATGCTGAACAGAAAGATGTTTTGTTAGTAAAAGGAGCAGGAAACGATGGTGCAGACTTAGATTCGGCAGAAATGTACCCAACCGCGAGGTATATCAAGGGAAACAATAAGGCCAAAAACGTAATTACGGTTGGGGCAAGCGGTTATGATAAAGAGAACCTGATCGCTTCCTTTTCAAATTATGGAAAGGAAATGGTAGATGTGTTTGCTCCTGGATTTAATATCTACTCGACCATTCCCTGCGAAGGTGGAAACAATTATGAATTTGAAAGTGGAACAAGTATGGCCTCGCCAGTGGTAGCAGGTCTGGCTGCCGTTTTACGATCTTACTATCCTAAACTTTCTGCTGGTCAGGTAAAACACATCATTGAAAGTTCAGTTTCGAAAATTGATTTCCTGGTTGTAAAACCAGGCAAACAAAAAACCAATGTAGCAATGACAGACCTATGCCATTCGGGTGGAATTGTAAATGCTTATAATGCGTTGCTGCTGGCAGAGGAAATAAACAGCGGAAAATAATTGTTTAACCAGAGAGTAACTCAGGGTTACATTGAGTAAATAACTCGTGTTACTCTGTGTTACTCGTGGTTATCAAATACTATTTCAAAAAATCAATCGTCAGCGGATACTTATAAAACTCGCCATTAGCTGCCTTTACGGCTCCCAAAACAGGAAAGATGACCGTTATCAAACCGATGATAATTAAGAAACCAAGGCCGATAAAAAATATGGCCAAAATACCTGAAACGATGGCATAAATAGTAAAGCTTATTTGAAAATTGACGATCTCTTTGGCGTGTTCTTCAAGATGAAGGATTTCATCCTTTTTTATTTGCCATAGCAAAACAGGCACTAAAAGCCCTCCAAACGGAAAAACAAAATGAGCCAGTTGGCCCAGGTGGGTAAACATTAAAAACTGATTGTCTTCTCGTAGCATTAGTTACAGGTGTGTTTTGTTAAAATACACAACGCTTTCGAGAATACAAACCATTGAAAATAAAAACCTTATCAATAATTAACGCAATGAATATTCTTATTGAATTGCTTTTTTATTCCCCAGTTTATCCAATAGTATAACACTGTTAACCTTCATATTACCCGAAGACCAATAGGTTCTTGCCATATCATTGGAGACATAAACCCTTCCTGCAGAATTTCCAACCTTAACTCCTCTTAACGATATTAAGAAGAGTTTGTCCCAATCTGGAGGGACGACAAATGGGTTATATCCCCAGTCATTATTTCCCCTGGGTGTAGTTCCTAAAATACCGGTTGCCGGAATATAAACAGACTTTCCATCTATACCTACTTCAATAAACATTTCAAATTGTTCTCTACTTAAACAATTATCATCTGCGGTTTCGTATGCTTCCCATTTAAAATTAAGAAGAACTGAGGGCTCATTCGCAACTGTATTAAGCTTATATTTTACAGTCATATTTGAAACGCTGCAAGAGCCAACAGAAAATGTGGCATAATTATGAAACTCTCCTTCTAAAGGAAATGAAGTTACCTGACCATAACAAAACATAGAAGACAAAATGCATGTTACGAACACTAGTGTAAATAAATGTTTAGAGCGCATGGGTTAATCAGTAAATGTTTAAACACCAGGCCTGCAAGTAATGAAAAGATAATCCAGCTAAAACTCAACCTATTAACCAATTATTCTTTAATTCAAACAAAACCATTCAGTATTCTTGCAGGAATCTTGCCAATGCCTTTCATGAAAACACAAGTAGCTTAACATTGGGCATAGCATCGAGTAAAGCCTGGTTATTAAGCTTTTTATAGAGAACCTGCAAATTGGTCATTACAACACAATGAAAACGATGAAAAATCAGTTCAAGTTTGTAGAAATACTCCTCACTGTTTGGAATGCTTTTCCACATCTCTTTAGGGAATTGAGACAAAGTATTACTAAGGAATCTATCAGAATAGTTTCATGAAAGGAATTAGAGAGTATCTCCAGAATAGTTATTCCCCATCTAAAAACAGCAAAACCACCTATTTTAAAAAAGATGGTTTTGCAATTTATAGTTTTACTTTATCCAGATCTCTAACTCTCTATTCTTTGTTTTGAATTGACATTATTACTTATATACTTTCTAAACAAAAAGTCCTTTTCGGACTTTGGAGATGATAAATATAAGTTGTTTACTTTTCAGAAAGATATCCCACAATTAGTTTTGCGGTACGTTCAGATGCACCCGGACTCCCCATCAATTGATCCAGCTCATCATAGTCTTGCAGCATTTTTTGTCGATAGTCGGCATTATTTAAAATGTTGTTCAACTCAGCTTGAAGATTTTTTTCGTTGCAATCTTCCTGGATAAGTTCTTTTACCACCGGCTTATCGGATATAAGATTTACCAGTGAAATAAAACGGATCTTCACCAGCACTTTGGCTATGGCAATACTTAAAGGATTGCCCTTATAAACCACTATTTGTGGAACATCCAATAAGGCTGTCTCAAGAGTGGCTGTGCCTGATGCAACAATCGCAGCTTCTGCATTTTTCAGCAGGTCATAGGTTTTACCAAAAACCACTGGAATTTGGATTCCTTTTTTGAATTGTTCATAATAATCCGAAGCAAACGTAGGTGCACCAGCAATTACAAATTGCTTTTCGGGAAATAGCGTTTGCATTTTCACCATTTCCGGCAGCAATCGCTCAATTTCCTGTTTTCTGCTACCCGGCAATAAGGCAACAATGGGTTTACTATCTAATTGGTTATCTGTTCTGAAATGGGGATTATATGGATAGGTAGAAATTGCATCTAATAAAGGGTTTCCAACATAATCAACATTCATTCCCCATTTATCATAAAACGATACCTCAAAAGGCAAAATACAGAGCATGTGGTCAACGACCTTTTTAATTTTTAACACCCGTTTTTGATTCCAGGCCCAAACTTTTGGCGATATGTAGTAGAAAACTTTAATGCCATTTCGTTTGGCAAATTCGGCCATCTTTAAATTAAAACCCGGGAAATCAACCAGTATTAAGGCATCCGGACGATTGGCCAATAAATCGTTTTTACAATCAGAAAGATTATTGAAAATTTTACGAAGATTTACCACTACTTCAACAAAGCCCATAAAGGCCATGTCCTTGTAATGCTTACGGATATTCTCGCTTTCAGCCAACATTAAATCTCCGCCCCAAAAACGAAATTCGGCTGCAGAATCAGCCTCTTTTAAAGCCTTCATCAGGTTTGAACCATGTAGATCTCCTGATGCTTCTCCGGCAATAATATAGTATTTCATAAATTGTAAAAAATCAATGGTCCATAGCCGTTACTATCTATAAAACCATGGTCTATGGACTGTTTAATTATTAACTTTTAAAGAAAAAGACGGCTAAAACCACCAAAAATGAGATAAGAAAAACTCCTTTGCCGGTATTACTGATCTCTTTTTTGAAATAATAACGAACTAAAAAAAGGTTTACAATTAACCCTAATAAATACAGCGATGAATCTCTTACCCCCATTTGATCTCCCAGATGAACAAATTCAACCAGAAAAAACATAAGAAGAGGTACTATTATTCCCAAAATTGTTCCAAATAAAAAGCTGTCTTTTTTAAAAAGCCCTTTCCAAGGATTATCCCCTGATGGCAGTTGAATATTTTCACTCATGCGATTAATCTAATGCTTAAACGTTAAAATTCCAATTCTTTAACGTTGGAATTGCATTGTATGATGTAAAATCAAAATGAACCGGCACCACAGAAGCAAAACCCTCGTTTAATGCGTATTCATCGGTGTCTTCTCCTTTATCATTAAGCGCAAACTTACCCGTAAGCCAAAAATACCGACGACCGTTTGGATCAATTCGTTCATCAAACTCTTCCTCCCATTTGGCAATGGCCTGACGACAAACTTTTAGCCCTTTTATATCTTTAACGGGAGGAAAATTAACATTTAATAACGTTCCGGCAGGTAATCCATTCGCCAAAATCTGCTTTGCAACATCCAAAACAAATGGCCTTGTAGCTTCAAAATCGGCATCTTGCCTGAAATCTCCTAAAGAAAACCCAACAGAAGGAATGCCTTCAATAGCTCCTTCCATTGCCGCCGACATTGTTCCTGAATAAATTACATTGATAGACGAATTATAACCATGATTAATCCCTGAAACCAATAGATCCGGTTTTTTATGTAACACCTTATTAACTGCCAATTTCACGCAATCAACTGGAGTACCTGAACATTGATACATTTCAACCCCTTCGTAAATATCTACCTTATCTAAACGTAAAGGCTTTGCAATTGTAACGGCATGCCCCATCCCCGATTGAGGACTATCTGGCGCTACAACCACTATATCTCCAAGCTGGCGCATCAATTCAATTAAAACTTTAATCCCAGGTGCGGTTATGCCGTCATCATTGGTAATTAATATAGTAGGGCGTTGTTTGGTCATGTTATTTTTTGCCCCGAAAATAAGGATAATTGATTGGAGAATGGTTGACAAAAAGCAACAACTCTATATTTCTAAAAATGGCCAAAGCCAGTCATTAAAAAATGCCGCAAGGCTCTGTTTTAACAGAACTCAGCCAATGTATTCATTTAGGAAAATGACATTATTCGGTTTATTGAAAGTATTTTTTAAGGAAGGAGTTTGAGTGGGTATAATATGGTGGCCGTAGGTATTGATGTAATTATTTTCTTCTTATAATGTTTATAAGAAGAAAATAATAAGCAAATAAGACAGACTCTTAGTTTAAAAACCTTAATTTCTTTTTGAATTTCGGCCCCGTGTTGAAACGATAGGTGTAAATGATTCGAACGTTCCCGTTATCAATATTTAATTTTCTGGCGTTATCCTTACCCTTCATTCGAATGTTATCATTTAACCAAATGGCATTCAAGGCCCATTTATTGGTGGTGTAACCTCCCGAAACTCTGGTAAAAAAGTTAGGGGTAAATCCATCCTTATAGTTTTTTCCTACATCACTTTCAAAGGTGATCCTTCCATAGTCCATACTTACCGATAACGAACCAGTTACAGAAAAATGCTGCTTTATAACAAGTGTATAGGTATAACCTATGTTGGGACCAAATTCATAAAAACGTACCGTATGGTTTTTTAATTCGCCGGCCGAGCCCGGATTGGAGACCGGAATTATCGTACTATCTCCCTTTACCGTTCCAAAATAAGTTTCTGCTCCCAGTAAAAATGTACCACTTGATTTCTTTTGCCATTCATTTTGTAAAAAGGCTGCACGATAAGAAAAACGCTTATTGTTAAATACGTATTGGTAGGATCCGCCGAAAAACTGTGTTTTGAAACTTGGTTTGACTGAATAAAACTGAGCAAACAAATCGACTATATTTTTTTGAGAATAACTATGTGATTGAAGATTGAAATACTTAGTTCCTTTATCTTTTGAAGAGTTTAAGAACCCAAATCCATATGACAGATTGAAGGTAAACCAACCATAACTTACTCCTGTTCCTAAACTTAACACATTATCGGGTTTATAGGTTAGGTTAGAACCGTCTTCGCTATCTGAAAGCCGAAGCTTGGAATAACGCTGATCAAGGAAACCCCGACTCACCAATTTATCTGTAAACGAAGTATAATAAGTGGTATCGTGTGTATCACCCTGCTTTGATTGGGCATTTAAAAGATTAGCCCAACAAAGAAATAAACAAAGAAAAGAACGGGTTTTCATGTCATTATACTAAAATCCTTATATACAATCTCAACTCCCCAAACTCAATAGAATAACAACTGTTAATTAGTTGAAACCAAGGGACCAAGCTATTTACTTTTCTTTTTGGCTTTTTTTGTACTATCAGCTTTTTCTTCCTTCCGTTTTGCAGCCTCTTTCTCTTGCTTTTTGTAATAACCCCTAAATAAAAAGTTGCTTTTTAAAGCGTTCATATTTTCTTCAAACCCCTTAGTACCCTTCTCAACATTTTTAGCTGTTCCCTCCAGGTTATTAGCAATTTGATTATCATATATCAATCGGCCCAAAGAACCTTTCCCCGCATTTATATGATTGGTAATTTTAGCAAGGTCTGTGGTAATAGCTGTGGCGCTGGCGGTAATGTTTCCTAACTGGTTAATTACCTTATCCATATCCATGGGTTCAGAAGTTGCAATTTTCCCACCCGACTCAATAGGTTGTAGTGAATTCTTACCTGGACTAATAATCACCAATTTATCCCCCATCAAACCTTCAGAACCTATACTGGCAAGTGCATCTTTCTTTATGAACTTTCTCACTCCTTCCTCTATTTGCATATCTACCCGAACCGTACTATCGGTTACCAGCTCTATTTTTTCTACTATTCCCACAAATATTCCCGAAAAGCGCACATTATTCCCAACCTGCAATCCACCAATATTTTTATAATATGCTGATAGATAAAAGGTATCGCTAAATAGTTTCTTTTTCCGCCCGATCAGAAACACCGCAATTATTGCCAAAACCAAGGTGATTAATACAAAAGCACCTAGTTTTATTTTCTTAATGGTGTCCATATATTTTTTAATTAGTACTATTAAAAAAGGATCTTACAAATTCATCTTCTGAATTTTCAAGCTCTTCATAAGAACCTTCCGCTATATATTCACCCTCTTTTAGCACCATTATCCTGTCATTCGTAACCTTAGCACAAGCCATGTCATGGGTAATAATGATCGAAGAGGTATTATATTTCTTCTGAATATCAAGGATCAGCAAACTGATCTCATTGGAAGTAATGGGGTCTAACCCGGTTGTAGGCTCGTCATACAGCATTATTTCCGGTTTCAATATTAAGGTGCGAGCCAAGCCTATTCTTTTTCGCATCCCGCCCGAAAGATCGGACGGCATCTTATCAATAGCATCCAGCAATCCAACCGCCTCCAAAACCTCTTCTATTAATGGGGTTAATTCTTCTTCACTTAATGGTTCATCCTGGCGTTGTAATGGGAATTCAAGGTTTTCTCTAACCGACATCGAATCATATAATGCCGAATTTTGAAACAAGAAACCTATCCGTCTTCGCAATTCAGTTAATTCATCTTCATTTAGGTTAGTAATTTCTTTATTGAAAACCTTCAAGGTCCCTTCGTCTGGGGTTAACAGACCTACTATACACTTAATTAATACCGACTTACCGTGGCCAGATTTCCCCAATACTACCAGGTTCTCCCCTTTCTTCAGTTTTAAATTGATGTCTTTCAGCACTTGCTTATCATCAAATGACTTCTTTAAATGCTCAATTTCCAGAACGTATTCTGATGAAGTAACATTATTTTCAAGGGTTTTACTCCCGGTTTTAATTGCGCTATCCATTTGTTAATACAATAAATTAGTGATTTGAACAACCAACATATCTATTAAGAAAATAGAAATGGAGGCGGTAACAACAGCAGAGTTAGCAGCTACACCAACGCTTTCCGTTCCCTTACTTGAATTATATCCCTTATAACAACCTATAAAACCAATTGCAAATCCAAAAAGAATGCTTTTGATAATGGAAGGAATCAAATCTTTAAATTCAATCGCTGCAAATATTTTGTTAAAAAAAAGCATTGCACTCATCGTGGAGTTTATGTTTACGGCCACCCAGCTTCCGCAAAACGAAATAGCATCTGAGAGTATGACCAAAAGTGGAATTGTAAGTGTAGTGGCTAAAATGCGCGTTACTACTAAATATTTCATTGGGTTTGAACCCGATACTTCCATCGCATCAATCTGTTCTGTTACTTTCATGCTCCCTAACTCGGCACCCATACTCGAGGCAATTTTACCTGCACATAATAATGATGTTATTACAGGACCGATTTCTCTAACAATTGAAATGGAGACCATTCCTGGTAACCACGACTCTGCTCCAAAGTTGGCTAAGGTGGGTTGAGATTGCAATGTCATTACCAAACCCATTATAAATGCTGTTAATGAAATTAGCCCAATGGAACGATAACCCACTTCAAAACATTGCCTGATAAACGCATTCCATTCAAATCCTCTTTTAAATAGATTCTTAAAAAAATCTATAAAAAACTGCAGCATTGATCCTAACTCGATAAGAAAATTTTGAAAGGAAGACGGCAAGTATTCCGCTATCGTTTCAGCAGTGGTTATTTTATTAGTTGAAGGTTGACTCATACATTAATAAAGTCAAATCACATACCAGTACTAAACCCCATTTTTACATAATCAACTCACAATCAATAAAATATGCAGGAAAACTGAGCAATAAATACCCCTGTCAATAATTGAAGGCTTATCAGGATCTAGATGATTAGTTTAGACATCTTCCAGCGGTATGCGTAGTTGAGGTTTAAAAGACTTAAAAAAGGAGGGAGTTAATCCGGTCATCTTTTTAAATTGATTGGAGAGATGGGCGGCACTACTATAATGAAGTTTATAGGCAATTTGCGTTAAGGTCAATTCATTATAAATAATTAATTCTTTGACTCTTTCAATTTTATGCAGCATGATGAACTGCTCAATGGTAATACCTTTTATTTCTGAAAAAATATTTGACATATAGGTATAGTTATATTTCAATTTCTCAGTCAGGTACGCAGAAAAAGTAGATTTGGGCAACTCTTCGGCATAATGGATCATTTCAACAATTATGTTTTTAATTTTTTCAATGAGCATTACTTTTTTATCCTCTATCAATTCTAGTCCCGATTTTAACAACACAGCCTTGAGCAGATTCATTTTTTCATTTGGAAGGCTCTTCAATAGTTGAATCTCCCCTAGGTCAACCTTAGAATAGGAAATATTAAGAATATCCAATTCTTGTTTCACCAACAGTTTGCAACGCAAACTCACCATATTTCTTATTATAAGTTTCATCGAGTAATCCTCTGTCTTAGATTCGCCCAACTATTTCAATACGGTCCAACTACTTTTCAATGATTGAATAGCAGATATAAGGAAACCGGATTAATACAAATTTTAGGTGAACACTAGGTTAAATTTTCTTTAAGTTTTAAAAGCAAGTCCCGGATCGCTAAACTTTTTTTTAGCATTTCATTAAAAATAGTAGCCTCAGGCACAATTAATAAGCATTCTTTACCATTAATATCGATTTCAGCATTTTTTGTCTTGAAGAGAGAAGATAGATCTTCCCTGTTCATTTGATTCGCTGAAGATATTTTCCTGTTAGACTCATTTCCTTTTGAAGTATCCATTATTGAGTTAAGGTTGGTTTATTCATATAGATAGAAAAATGATGCCAGTGCCCATAGCCTGTTTAAACCCATCTAACCAGCTAATAAATCACTGATTTAATAAGATAATGCACATTATCGGGAATGTAGTGCGCATATAAACAACTATTTACTTAACCATGAAGTATTCGAAAAGAATCAAATTAATAACTGCTTCACAAGAACTTTATTAATTTAACAGCGTACTTTCTACGCTATTCTTCTCATTAAACGTAAGTTTATCTACAATTTCTTTCAACCATCAACTGAAAGGTAAATTATTATTTATCAACCAATTATACCTCAAACTACGATTCTAATACAAATCAAAAACGCTATTGATGATTACAAATGTTGTGGCATCATCTTTCCCCTATGTTACGTAATCAATAATATGTGATATGAAAAAAATCATAATAGGTTTTGCGGCTGTAGCAGTTTGCTTGACAATATTTTCCCAGATGAGTTGTAAACCGGCGCAGTCTACCACTAAATCAATCAGTAAAACAGATAGCGTAAGTATGACAGATGCTGAACTATACAATAAAACATATAGTTATCTTATTATAAACGAACAATCAGCAACAAATGCCCTTACTAATTCTACTTCCCAAGAAGTTCAGGCATATTCAAAAGATTTAAAAGCTGATTATGGAACCCTCAGAGAAGAATTCAGAAAATTTGCGAAGCAAAGAAATATCACCCTTAATGAAGATCTAACTACTGAGATGAATAGCATGAATACGGATCTGACAAAATTATCAGGAAGAGACTATGATAAACAATACGCTAAAACTGTAGACGCCACTCAAACAGACCTAAGTAACTCGTTAACAAAGCTTAGCAATGCTTCAGATCCAGAAATTAAAAAATGGGCAACAGAAATCAGTCCTTTGATCAATAGTTACTCTTCAAAAACGAAAGACTTTAGTGATAAAATAAGTCAGATAGAATAAACCAGGTAGGTGTTGGTTTAAATAAAAAGGGATTTACAACAGTAAGTCCCTTTCTTTTTGCAGTACGCAACTGAACAATCACATTAAATAATTCAAAACTCCTCCCCTTGCTCTTCATCTATCAGCGTATAGATCATTTATACGACGATCCCCACGGCTAGAAGATGAAGAAAGATTATACAGGAATGTAAATATCAAACTTAGCCCCTTTACCTAGTTCACTAGAAGCAGTAATGAGGCCACTGTGATTCTCTACAATTTTTTTAACAATGGCAAGTCCAATACCTGTGCCTTCATACTCATCTTTTCCGTGAAGCTTTTGAAAAACCTGAAAGATCTGTTCGGAGAAATGCTGTTCGAAACCTATACCATTATCGATGATGGTAAGGTGACACGCGTTTTTCTGAGCCAAAGGTGAGTGTGCTGCCTTTATCATTTCGCTTTTTATGATTACATGCGGAGGAATCCCGGGAGCGGAAAATTTGAGCGCATTACTAATAAGATTTTGAAACAACTGAACAAACTGAAAAGGAATAATAGTTAATTCACACAATTCCCCCACTTCAATGGTTGCATGTTTTTCTTCAATAAAATCTTTGAATTCATACTTTACTTCCGCAATAATAGTATTGAGATCGGTTAATTCAAATTCTCGCTCAGCTGTACTAATTCTTGAGAAAGTGAGCAAATCCTGAATGAGGGTTCGCATCCGTGCTGCGGCATTTTGTATGCGGTAAAAATAGTCCTTTCCTATATCAGATAGATTTGGATTCTCTTTTTCCAAAATTCTTTGTGTAAAGGTTTGGATCTTGCGAAGCGGTTCCTGTAAATCATGGCTGGATAGATAGGTGAACGCTTCGAGCTCCTTGTTCATTTTTTCAAGGGCACTGTTGGATTGGATCAAATCTTTGGTACGTTTCCTTACAGTGGCTTCCAGATGCATGCTCTTTACTTTCTCTTCAGTTATTTCTTTCTGCTGAAGCTGTTGCTGCAGCTTTTTTATTTCGGTGATATCGAGAATAGAAAGAAGGATTAATTGCTCGTGGTGGGCTTTTTGAGTAATGTGGCCAGCATTAAGTAACATTACTTTTAGGCCGATGGTTTCAAACTCATGCTCCACTTCAAAATCATGGAAATGAGTATCCTTCGAAAGGATTTCTTCAAGCTGTTGGCGTAGCTTTGGAATATCCCATTGCCTGTTTCCTAATTCATACAAAAACACCCCTTCAGTTTCTTCTGGGCGAACAGCAAAAGCTTTATAAAACGATTTGTTGGCCGTCTTTACGCGAAGGTTTTTATCGAGCACAATCATAGATTCATGAATAGTAGCGGCTAATGCTTCCGAATACTCATAGCTCTCATTTAATAATTCATTGCGGGTTTGCAGCTCCTGGTTGGTGGTGGTAAGTTCTTCGTTTGCACTTTCTATTTCTTCTTTTGATGTTTCCAACTCTTCGTTAATAGCTTGTAATTCTTCATTGCTCGAAACCACTTCTTCGTTTGCCGTTTGCAATTCCTGGCTAAATGCCTCCTGTTCCTGAATAAGAATAAGCAGGTCAGCACGGGCTGCAGCCAGTTCTTCTTCCAGTTTTTTAATTCTGCGGTCTTTTACTGAACTACTTTTTGAGTCTTTGCTACTATCAAAAATTGTTTCTGTCTGCTGTTCGGTAAAAAGTATAAGAAGTACCGGTTCATCCCACTCAACTTTAAGCGGCACTACTTCAACGCTGATGCAGCGAATTACCTCATTCATTTTTATTTCAATTCCCGACTTACGTACGCTTTGTTTTGATTTTATGGCTTTTGAAATGGCCGAGCGCAGTTCGAAGGCAATTTCTGGGCGGGTCATTTTCAAAATGTTAAGCGAAGCTTTGCCCGTACTAGGCGAAATGTATAAATCGGTCGTTCCGCGAAATTGTAAAATGTCTAGCTGCTCGTTAATAATTACACTTGCAGGTATAAAACGCGAAAGCAGTACCGTATCAATGGCTTTGTCGAGACTTGCATTGGCAGCCAAATTACCTCTTTGACTTTTCCGTTCGTTGAAATTATAATTGATTTCCAAGGGTGTCTGCTTTGCCAAACGAGAGGTTAAACCTGGTATTGGTCGTACACCTGCATGGTTTCTTCGCGTATAGATTTTATAATTTTTATTGAAAGGGGAAAAAAGCTGAGTAGATTGACCAACCGTTTCTGCTTTACCGAGCATCAGTACCCCGTTTTCGTTTAATGCATAATGAAAGATGGCGATTGTTTTTTTCTGAGCTGCCGTATCTAAATAAATAAGCAGGTTACAGCAGCTGATAAAATCAACACGGGCAAAGGGCGGATCAGCCAAAACATTATGTTGTGCAAATACACACATATCGCGCACTGACTTTGCTACACGAAAACCGTTTGGGGTCTGGGTGTAAAAGCGTTGTAAGCGTTTTGGAGAAACTTCTTCCAATTCGCTTGTCGAATATTCTCCAGTGCGTGCTTTTGCAATTGCTTTTGCGTCAAGGTCGGTAGCAAAAATCTGAATGGGTATGTTAGTGAATTTGCTGCTTTGAATTTCAAGCAGAGTAATGGCAATTGAATAGGCTTCTTCACCCGTAGCACATGCAGCCACCCAAATGCGCAAGGGTTCATCGGGCTTTTTGCTTTTGAGTAACCTTGGCAGCAGCGTAGTTTTTAAATACTGATGCGTTTCGGTGTCGCGAAAAAAAGCCGTGACATTAATAAGTAAATCCTGGTAAAGAATATTAACCTCATCATTTTTTTCTTTGAGCAGTGTTACATATTCATTTAGTGATTTTATTTTGTGAAGAAGCATCCTGCGCAAAATGCGTCTCTTGATAGTAGTCATTTTATACTGACTGAAATCAACCCCTTGCGTTTTGTGCAAGAGATGAAGAATTGTTTTCAGGTCGAGGTTGGCATTGTCAATCTCTGTCTCCCCGTCCAATTTGGGTGAATGCGCTCCTTTATAGTCGTTATTGGGATTTATAAATGAATGTGTGCTAAGTTGTGATATTTCCTGAGCAATTTTTTGGGGAGACAACACAAAATCAACCACGCCGGCGGCAATGGCACTTTTGGGCATACTAGAGAATTTTGCCGTGTCGTCCTGCGCAAACGTTAAACCACCTTCGCGCTTAATCGCCTTCATCCCCCGGGTTCCATCGGTTGCACTGCCTGACAGAATTACTCCTATCACATTTTCATTATGCGTTTCGGCAAGGGAAGCAAATAAAATATCAATAGGAAAATTAACTTTCGGAGTTTCTGGACGGGGTGTGATTTTAATCATGCCGTCCATGATATTCATTTCCTTATCAGGTGGAATAACATATACATTATTGGGGAGCATCAACTCTTTATTTGTTGCTTCCTGCACTTTCATTGAAGTGGTTTTTGCAAGTAGCGAACTGAGCATACTTTTATGGTCGGGACTGAGATGTTGCACATACAAAAAAGCCATACCCGTATCGGGAGGAAGATTTTTTAGTAATTCGCTTACAGCCTCCAATCCTCCTGCCGATGCACCAATGGCAACGATCGGAAAATCAGCTTTAGGCAAATTCAAAGAAAGGGACCCTTTTTTATCAGAAGAAATTTTTCTCATGTTGTTGATTTCAGGTTACTAAGCAAAAAATTTCCTTTTAATGGTGATGAAGTCTTCTCCTGTAAAATAAGTTTAAGGGAATATTCAATTATTTTTATCAATTGCGAAAAGTCAGCAGGCTTACTAATATAGTGCTGTGCTCCTTTTTTGAAAAGCAGCTCGGCAACATGCGCATCATAAGAAGTGGAAAAAATAATTACAGGGATTTGCTTTAAATTTTCATTACCCTTTATCTCTTCTAAACAGCTAAAGCCGTTTTTACGCGGCATATTAAGATCAAGAAAAAGAATGGTTGGAAGTTCCTCTGCTTCATCGATAAGATAGTGCATAAGTTGTTCGCCATTATTCACCACTTTAAGTTCACTAGCCATTGGAATCTCTTGCAATGCTTCTCTGAAAAGAAAACAATCGTCCTTATCATCATCAGCAAGGAGGACCTTAATGATTAAAGTGTCATGCATTATATTGGCAAATAGATTCAAATTTAAGTTAAATTATTGAGTCAGTAAGGAAGCCACTGATTATTGTTCAGCGAACATGGCATTTAATTACACAAAAATCCTTTTATCAGCAATAAGTTACCTATTTAATCCTTCGGCCTATTGCAACTAGCCCATTTTTATTCTGTCTATGGGCCCGCAAAAGCCAATCAGCCTTCGGAGTCATAATTGCATCAGATTAACTGAATAAATAGTAAGATCATGATTAAGAATTTAATAAAATTTACGGTGATAACTTTTCTATGGCAATTTGGATATAAGCTAATTTCAAGGATGCTGTCACAGAAACAAGCAACACAAGAGTCAGCGACTAAAAACAGGAATGATAGATTTTTAAACCATTGAAACGATTTAATGATTCTAAATTCCCTTCTTAAAATTACAAGAGTATAAAAAATACTTTTGTGGTTTTACCCAATATTCTTGTGGGTATACGTATTTGAATGCTGAGGATTTAAGCCTCCGTGAACTATCCTTATAACATCCATCTACCGGAGTGGAAGAATATGGGCTTTATAATTATGCTGCATTATGGAGAATAAGAAAAATTTAGATGGAAATGAGAAAGAAATATTAAGGGACGGCGAGGTATCGGCGACAGTTCCAGTTCAAAAAAACATCGAAACTATCTTGGACTTGGAAAAAGAAACCGTCCAAAGTCGTTCTATTGCTGAGCATTTTGCTGACAGAATCACAACTTTTGCAGGCAGCACTCCATACATCATTCTTCATGCTGTGTGTATGGGAGGATGGATCTTAATAAACTTAGGTATTATTCCAGGCATTGCCCCCTTGGATCCCTTCCCTTTCCGCCTCCTTACATTTGTGGTTTTATTAGAATCAATTTTTCTTACGCTATTAGTTCTAATGAGTCAGAACCGAATGACTAAAGAAGCAGATAAGCGAGCTCACCTTAATTTGCAGATAAACATGCTTAATGAGCAAGAAACAACAATGATTTTAAGAATGGTTCAAAAAATGGTTAGGCACTTCGGCCTGGAAGAAGAAATAGATGGATCTTTGAAAGAATTAACTGAAGAAACTGATGTAAATCGTGTGGCTAAAACTTTCGATGAAAAATCGGCTGAGTAAACCTTATTCTAACAATACTGCACTTCTGTAATCTCCCGATTTTCAGGTAAAACCCAATGACCAATCCACCCCCAATTTATAGCAACATCGTAATCAAGGGGGCGGTTATAAACAGCACTGATCGTTCTTGCTGTATTTGCGTCAGCGCTTTGAAACACCGTAGGACTATAAAACGAAGCGCAATGAATTACTCCATTACGCTTCATTGATGAAAAACACCTTCTATTAGATTACTTTTTACTTTCTTTTTTTGCAGTATCTTTTTTATCATCTGATTTATGGTCAGATTTTGATTTGGTATCTTCTTTTCTATGCGAAACCGATTTACTATCGGCCTGACCTTTTTTCGGATCTTTATTCATATCTCTTTATTTAAAGAAAAAGAGGTGTGTATTTATTTAACAAGCTATTGCGGTATGTTAGCCCTAAGCGTTTAAACATCTTCACTTGTTAAACTAGCTTCACTTCTTTTCCCGGGTGTTAATTTACTTTTTCTGCTGCTTCAATATTTACAGCACTCATGGCTACCTGCGATAATTTTTCATCTGCTGCTTTTTCTTCAACTAAAGTAGCGCCAAGTAATTTTGCTGCAGCTGATAAGCCTAAGGTGCTTGCAAACTGACTAAGAGTACCATATGAGGCTATTTCATAATGCTCAACTTTTTGTCCGGCTGAAATTATTCCTGCATCACACATTGCTCCGGGTTCACAAGATTCCATGATTTCCTGGGCCTCTTTTATCAATCCTTCCATGGCCTCACATTTTTTAGCAACTGCTTTTTTTCCCAATGTCTCAAATACTTGTTCCACGCGGGTAATCTGTCCCTTAGTTTCCTCCAGATGTTTTTCTAACGCCTTTACAAGCTCTGCTGAAGTTGCATTGTTAATCATTTTGGGAATTGCAGTTGTTAGAGCCTTTTCTGCCCAATAAATATCCTTCAATTCATCTTCAAACAATTGCATAAGCTGAGAAGATTTCATTCCTCTATTTGCGGTTCTCTTTGCATTAGCAGTTTGAGAATTACCGTTTGTTGTATTTTGCATAATGTTCTCCTTAATTTTTACTCTGAGGATCGAATCCTTGACGATTTGATTTGTCTTGGTTTTGTACTTCTTGACTTTCTTCTATTTCATCCTCACTCTTATCGTTTGATTGTTCATCAAATGGCTGATCAGTTTGATCATCATCTTTTCGTTCTTCGTCCTGTTGCGGTTTGTTAGAATGAAACTTATCTCCGTTAGGATCTGTTGGATGCTCTCTCTGACTTTGGTCCTTACGATCTTCGTTTGGAAGTTGACCTCTTTCACGGGAATCACCCGATTTAGGTTGCTCTTGGGTTGAATTTCCTTGAGCTCTTTGCTGTTGTAGAGTCTCCTCTGTGCTTTTTTGATTCGACTGACGGCCAGTATCCTGGCTATTTTGGTCATTTTGATTGGTGCTCATCTTTGAGTGTAAATTTAGATAGTGAACCAATTTTCACTACTCCAAAGATGATGGTTCTCAATCCGCTTATGTTACACTATTACATTTAAATCTTACATTATTTACAGATTTAAGAAATTGTTAAACAGGCCAAACTGCAATCAAGCCCATCCCCCTTGCTACTCCGTATTGAGTTCCATTATTTATTGGAGAGATACTCCTTATAGCAAATTCCCAAACCCCGTTGAAGTACGGTTAATTTGAATGTTGAAAAAATAAAAAAGGGCCCGGAGGGCCCAATATAAAACCAAGAGTAAATTTAATTTAGATATAAAAGGTGTTCTATTCACCCTAAACGCTTCTACCCCTGATAAAGTTTAATAAAACAGCAACAATGGCAAGCACCAGTAAAATATGAATAAGATTACCGGCCGAGTAAACAAAAAATCCTAAAATCCAGCCTATTACCAAAATAACGGCAATTAAATACAATAAACTGCTCATAGTATTATGTTTTAAAATTAAACCATATTTTATATGACACCTTGAAATAATAATGCCAAGAGCCATTAATGCTTTTAGGCGGCTTATTTAAACTTTTTGCAATGAATCCCACTTTAAAGCTCAAAATACTGTAGAAAACATTCTACAATTCTGCAATAAAAAAGGAGCCTATGGCTCCTTCAATATTTTAAGCAATTACACCTGCCTTAATCTCATCTACTATTGCAGGGTCTAATAATGTTGAGGTATCCCCAACGTTTGCCAGATCTCCTTCAGCTACTTTACGCAAAATGCGACGCATAATTTTACCTGAGCGCGTTTTAGGCAATCCGCTTACAAACTGAATTTTATCCGGTTTTGCAATCGGCCCTATAATCCTTGAAACAGTCATTAAAATATCTTGCTTCATTAAATTAGCATCCGACGGAGTTTTCTCAGTTATTACATAAGCATAGATACCCTGACCTTTAATATCATGAGGATATCCAACTACAGCCGATTCAACCACACCGGTATGCATATTAATTGCGTTCTCAACCTCAGCAGTGCCAATACGGTGACCCGAAACATTGATCACATCGTCAACCCTTCCGGTAATTCTATAATATCCATCGTCGTCACGTAAACAACCATCCCCAGTAAAATACATATTCTTATAGGTAGAGAAATAGGTTTTACGGCAGCGCTCATGATCGCCATAAGTGGTACGGATCATTCCTGGCCAAGGAAACTTAATACAAAGATTTCCTGATACGCCATTTCCTTCGATTTCTTGCCCTTTCTCGTCAATTAAGCAAGGCTGAATGCCTGGCAATGGCAACGTTGCATAACCCGGTTTTGTTGGCGTAATACCCGCAATCGGAGAAATCATAATACCTCCTGTTTCGGTTTGCCACCAGGTATCAACAATCGGGCAGTTACCTTTACCTATATGATCATGGAACCAATGCCATGCTTCTTCGTTAATTGGCTCTCCTACCGAACCTAATTTTGTCAGCGAAGAAAGGTCTTTTTTCTCAACATGCTTTAACCCTGACGCCATTAATGAACGAATCGCTGTTGGTGCAGTATATAAAGTAGTAACACGATGCTTTTGCACAATATCCCAGAAACGTCCCGGATCAGGCCAGGTTGGTATCCCTTCGAACATTACTGAGGTTGCTCCAGTTAATAGAGGCCCGTAAACAATATAGGAGTGACCGGTGATCCATCCGATATCTGCCGTACAGAAAAATATTTCAGGTTGTGAATATTGAAACACATTTTCAAAGGTGTATTGGGCAAATACCATGTATCCACCGCAGGTGTGCAATACGCCTTTGGGTTTGCCGGTAGAACCCGAAGTATATAATACGAATAAAGTATCTTCTGAGTCCATTGGCTCAGCCGGACAATCAGCCCCAACAGTTGCCAGTTCTTCATCCCACCAGTAATCGCGGCCACGCTGCATGTAAGCAGGCGTTTTAATTTTAGTATAAACGATCACCTTTTTTACCGTTGGACAAAGCTCAAGAGCATCATCCATTACTGATTTAAGCGGAATCTCTTTATTTCCACGCACACCGCCATCGGCAGTTATTACCAATGAAGCTTGTGCATCTTGGATACGATCGGCAATTGAATGTGCAGAAAAACCACCAAACACTACCGAGTGGATGGCTCCAATACGCGCGCAGGCTAATACAGCAATAGCCAGTTCGGGTATCATTGGCATATATATGCATACACGATCACCTTTTCTAGCACCATGCTTTTTTAACACGTTGGCAAAACGGCAAACTTTCTCGTATAATTCGCGGTACGTATATTTTATGGTTTGATCATTCGGGTTGTTAGGCTCCCAAATATAGGCCACTGTATTTCCGTTTTTCTCTAAATGACGATCAAGGCAATTCTCGGTGATATTGAGCTTACCTCCTGTAAACCATTTCACATTCGGTTCTGTGAAATTCCAATCCAAAACCTTATCCCATTTTTGTTGCCAGCGAAAAGTGCCCGCAATATCAGCCCAAAAACCTTCCGGATCATCAACACTTTTTTTGTATACCTGTTGGTACTCTTCGAACGAACTAATTTTAAAACTACTCATAAATCGTAAACCTGGTTGAAAATTTAATAATAATTACAATGATGGGCTGTAACTATATAAAATCATGCACTAATATATTTATCAAATATTAAAAACGAAACCTATATTGAATTAATCTGTTAAGAACAGAGTTCTTTATTTGATTTCTTATCCACTAAGTACATTTAAAAATATTTTAAAAACAAATTATTTTAAACTTAAGGTCTGCTGCTCATAACTGGATTGAAAAAAGAAAGAATTTTCATTTAACAATTATCATTTAATCCTTTAATATTTAATCCTAAAGTTAGTCAAACCTTATTATTAATGATTGATTTTAGCACTCACAAATCTGCTGCCTAACTTACACTTTGCTTAACTATTGCTTCTGATTCAAATTTGATTATAGTATATGGTTGACTATTAAGCAGAAGATCACTATCTTTGCGACCTTAAATAAAGGGACTCAGATTTATATGAATCAACAAATGGAAATCAATGAATAATTGAAATTCGTTTTGTTGTTATCATAAATATTTCTGATATTTGCGTCCCATTTAATAAAAGACTAATAATTAGCATATTAATACTTTAGAGCAATGTCGAGAGTTTGTGATTTAACCGGAAAGAGCGCCATGAAAGGTCACAACGTTTCTAATTCAAACGTTAAAACCAAGCGCAAATTCTATCCTAACCTACAATTAAAGAAGTTTTATATTCCTGAAGAAGATCGTTGGATCACTTTGAAAGTATCAACTTCTGCATTGAAAACCATCAACAAGAATGGTATTTCATCATGCATTCAGAAATTTCTGAAAAAAGGTTACATATAAGATTTTAAAAAAATTTAGGCGATGGCTAAAAAAGGAAACAGAGTACAGGTTATTCTTGAGTGCACCGAGCACAAAGAAAGTGGTATGCCTGGTACTTCAAGATATATTACCACCAAGAACAAGAAAAATACAACTGAGCGTTTAGAGTTGAAAAAATTCAACAATGTATTACGCCGTGTAACTGTTCACAAAGAGATTAAGTAATTCAGTTTAATGTTTTAAGGTTTTTGTTGAGATAACAATCCACCTGACAACAAATTACTAGTAAAAATTTAAGAAAATGGCTAAGAAAGTAGTTGCAACACTTAAAACCGGTACAGGTAAAGAATACTCTAAAGTAATTACCACCGTTCGTTCACCAAAAACCGGTGCATACAGCTTTAAAGAAGTGGTAGTACACAACGACCACGTTAAAGATGTAATCGCTAACGCTAAATAATATAGCTTAAAGTATTATATGGAGCTTCTTTCTGTAGAAAGAAGCTTTTTTAGTTTCTATAGGATATCGTCCTGATCACTTAATCAATAATCTGCAGGCTTTATTCTATCTTTGCGATAATTTTGAGGTCAACATCAACACATGACCTCAGACCTCAAAAACATATATAAAAAATGGGATTATTCGATTTTTTTAAACGCTCCAAACCTGAAGAAGTAAAAGCTGAGCAAGAGGCATTAGATAAGGGACTTGAAAAAACTAAGCAAAACGTTTTTTCTAAATTAACCAAAATGATTGCCGGCAAATCAACTGTTGATGATGATGTGCTGGATGAGTTGGAAGAAATCCTTGTTACTTCAGATGTTGGCGTTTCTACTACCCTAAAAATAATTGAACGTATTGAGGAGCGCGTTTCGAAAGATAAATACCTTGGCACAACTGAGCTCAACTCAATATTAAGGGAAGAAATCACGGAATTACTGGAAGAAAACAACTCTTCTGATTTTGATAAACTTAATGTTGATGAGAAAGTTCGCCCATACGTTATTATGGTGGTGGGTGTTAATGGTGTGGGTAAAACTACTACCATTGGCAAACTTGCTCATAAATTTAAGCAAGCCGGCAAAAAAGTAGTATTGGGTGCTGGTGATACATTCCGCGCTGCGGCAGTTGACCAACTTCATATTTGGGGTGAGCGTGTGGGTGTGCGTGTTGTATCGCAACAAATGGGTTCAGATCCAGCTTCAGTGGCTTATGATACACTTCAGTCGGCTATAGCCCATGGTGAAGAGATTGCCATTATTGATACAGCAGGTCGTTTGCATAATAAAGTCGGTTTAATGAATGAGCTTACCAAGATCAAGAATGTGATGAAGAAGGTGGTACCAGATGCCCCACATGAGATCTTATTGGTACTCGATGCATCAACCGGGCAAAATGCCATTGAGCAATGCAAGCAATTTACCCAGGCAACTGATGTAAATGCCCTAGCTTTAACAAAACTCGACGGAACGGCAAAAGGAGGAGTGGTAATTGGTATTTCAGATCAGTTTAAAATTCCTGTAAAATATATTGGTGTAGGCGAAGGAATCAACGACTTACAACTATTTAATAAAGTAGAGTTCGTGAATTCGCTATTTAAGAATTAATAATTACGAGTTACGAGTTACGAGTTGGTCAGATGTAGATTGGTTAACCCGTAACCCGCAACTCGGGACCCGTAATTATTCTAATGAGAACAAAAGGATTAAAACCAGCAGAAGCTAAAGCTCAACCGAAAGTAAACGTAATTACTTTGGGTTGTTCAAAAAATATTGTGGATTCGGAAGTATTGATGGGCCAGCTGAAAGGCAACAGCTTTAATGTGGTTCATGAATCCGAGAAAGTAGGGAAAGATGATATTGTGATCATTAACACTTGTGGCTTTATTGATAATGCGAAGCAAGAATCAATTGACACCATTCTTCAATACAGCGAACTGAAAGAAAAAGGCAAAGTTGGGAAAGTAATTGTTACCGGCTGTCTTTCAGAACGTTACAAACCTGAATTGCAAGCAGAGATCACAAACGTTGATGCCTTTTACGGCACCAATGACCTGAAGCAAATGCTCAGCAATTTAGGAGCAGATTATAAGCATGAGCTCATTGGTGAGCGCTTGTTAACCACACCTAAGCACTTCGCATTCTTTAAAATTGCAGAAGGCTGTAATCGCCCCTGTTCTTTTTGTGCTATTCCGTTAATGCGCGGCATGCACGCTTCTAAACCAATTGATGAGCTGGTGAAAGAAGCTAAGGTATTGGCCAAAAACGGCACTAAAGAATTAGTTCTTATTGCACAAGACCTTACCTATTATGGTTTAGATCTATATAATGAACGTAAGCTTGCCGATTTACTTCGTAACCTTTCTGATGTTAACGGTATTGAATGGATCCGTTTGCAATATGCTTACCCGTCACAATTCCCGATGGATATTTTAGACGTGATGAATGAGCGTGAGAATATTTGTAATTACCTCGACATGCCGCTTCAGCATATTACCGACAATATGCTCAAGTCAATGCGTCGTGGTATTTCAAAGCGCCGTACAGTTGAACTGGTTGACCAAATTCGTCAGCGTGTTCCTGATATTGCTTTGCGTACTACCTTAATTTCAGGTTATCCAGGCGAAACCCAGGAAGACCATGATGAATTGTTAGCTTTTGTTGAGCAAACCCGTTTCGACCGCTTAGGTGTTTTCACCTATTCTCACGAAGAAAAAACACATGCTTATACGTTGGAAGATGACGTTCCGGAAGAAGTAAAACAAGAACGCCTGGAAGAGATCATGGATCTGCAGCAAGGCATTTCTTATGAAAAGAACCAGGAAAAGCTAGGCAAGACCTATAAAGTTTTAATCGACAAAAAAGAAGGTGATTACTTCGTAGGCCGAACAGAATACGATTCTCCGGAAGTTGACAATGAGGTATTAATTGATGCTCGTGAACATTATGTTACCGTTGGCGACTTTTGTAAAGTTAAAATCGATCGGGCAGAAGACTTCGATCTTTACGGAACCCCTTTAAAATAATTTCTAGAGAAGCCGATGAAACACCATTCATCGGCTTTCTATTTAAATATCATATTCTTAAGCATATTGTTAATGCCATAACAATGTGACGCATACTGCGTAGCTAATGCAACAAGAATATTGGAAAAATAAAGCTCGCTGAACAACAAGTATTTAGTATTTTCGGCCAATCCTTATAAAATTTGAGTAAACAAATTAACAGTTTTACTGTTGGGAACTTTGTTTACACAATTAACACGAACAACTGACCAATGGATTGTACCCTTGTAAATTACTCTTCTACAGGTTTCTTCTCAAAAAACCTTACTGATTACCTTAGCAATGCCAGCAAACTCAATAATTTTTATACCTATCAACCTAAACTCGAATCATTTAAGCAAATAATTGCCGATAAATCAGCTGAAAATATTAACCGAACGGTATTGGTTGAAGTACTTAAAGATCAATATGATTCAATAGGAAATGGTCCTTGGGATGAAGCCATTGAGGCTTTGCTCCTCCCTACTACGTTTACCGTTACTACCGGCCACCAGTTATGCCTGGGAACAGGTCCGCTGTACTTCATCTATAAAATTATTACCACGATCAACCTTGCTAAAAAGGTTGAACAGGCTAATCCTGGCAATAGGATTATCCCGGTGTATTGGATGGCCACAGAAGATCATGATTTCGAAGAGATCAATCATTTTAATTTATTCGGAAAGAAAGTATGCTGGGAGCTGGAAGCGAAAGGTGCCACTGGAAGGTTATCAACGGAATCTATCGAGCCTCTGCTTCAGGAGTTAAAATCGATCTTAGGCGAATCTGAACAGGCGAAAGAATTAGCCACTTTATTTGAATCGGCTTATATCCATGAAAAAAATCTGGCTGATGCCACTCGTGTTTTTGTGAACGAGTTATTCGGTAAATATGGGTTGCTGATCATCGATGCGGACGACACTAGATTGAAAAAGCAATTTTCGCCGATCATTAAACAAGATATTATTGATCAGCATAGCTATCAACTGGTTAATAAAACGGTGGAAGCACTCGAAAAAATTGACAACCATATTCAGGTTAAGTCTCGTGAGATCAATTTCTTCTATTTAGATGATCAATTGCGGGAACGCATTGTGTTCGAAAACAATTGCTACAGGGTTCTTAATACAAACATCGGTTTCTCAAAAGAGGAACTTGAAAAAGAGATCGACCAACATCCGGAGAAATTTAGTCCGAATGTGATTATGCGCCCTTTATACCAGGAGTGCATTTTACCCAACCTTGCCTATATTGGAGGAGGTGCCGAAGTAAGCTATTGGATGGAGTTAAAATCTACTTTCAGCCATTATCAATTAAATTTCCCAATGCTTGTTTTGAGGAATTCGGCATTAATAGTTGATGAAGCTTCGAAAAAACGCTTGCAGCAACTAAGCCTCGAAACCAAAAACCTGTTTACTGAAACCAATAAACTCATTGACATTTTTGTTAAGCAACAAAGTTCGAATGAATTGAATTTAGATGCCGAGATTCAAAAATTTGAAAAAGCGTTTATTCAGGTTGCCATGAAAGCGCAAAATATCGACCCAACATTAGCAGGAAGTGTAGAAGCGGAAAAAACCAAGTTCTTCAACTCCTTAAAAGGTCTGGAAAGTAAACTAGCTAAAGCCGAAAAGAAAAAGTTTGAACAACAAACATCTCAAATTGTTAAAGTAAAAGAAAAGCTTTTCCCGAACGGATCATTACAGGAACGTGTTGAAAACTTCATGCCTCAATACCTTAAATTCGGCAACGGATTTATTGATATGTTAGCCGATAATTTTGATCCTCTTGATTTCAGATTTATAATTTTTGAATAGCGGAGAACAGGCTATCGACGGTCGGAATCAGAGAAATGGCAACTAGTCGATATAACCTCAAACTAACTACTAATTACTAATAACTAAAGCTAATAAATAACATGGCCAACGAAGTAAGTTACAGCACTTTTGACGTTGAGAAATTACGACAATTTACGATTGATATATTTTTGAAGATGGGAGTGCCAGCGAATGACGCAGCCCTGGCAGCAGATGTATTGATCAAGGCCGACTTGCGCGGTATTGATTCGCATGGTGTGGCGCGTTTAAGCGGTTATGTGCGCTTATGGCAAAAAGGACGCATCAACCCTACCCCGAATATTCGAATTGTGCACGAAACTCCGAGCACTGCCACAGTTGATGGCGATGCTGGTCTTGGATTGGTGGTTGCTCCTAAAGCAATGGAAATAGCTTTGCAAAAAGCTGAAAAAGTAGGATCGGGCTGGGTGTCGGTTAAGAACTCCAATCACTTTGGTATTGCGGCTTATCATGCTTTAATGGCCATCGAAAAAGATATGATCGGCATGTCGATGACGAATGCCTCACCATTGGTAGCTCCTACCTTTTCTACCGAGCGAATGCTTGGAACAAATCCAATTTGCTATGCTTTTCCAGCCGGGAAATATCCACCGGTAATTATGGATATGGCTACATCAGCTGCGGCTAACGGCAAGCTGGAAATTGCCCAACGCAAGGATGTTGAAGTTCCTTCGGGATGGATTCAGGATGCGCAGGGAAATTCCACTTCTGATTCTAACGGACTGAAAAAAGGGGGCTCATTACTTCCTTTAGGCAGTGACCGCGACCATGGAAGTCACAAAGGTTTTTGTTTAAGTTCGGCGGTTGATATTTTATCAGCGGTTTTATCAGGCGCTAGTTACGGGCCTTGGGTCCCTCCTTTTGTAGCCTTCCTGGAACCATTAGACAATCAACCAGGCCAAGGTTTAGGCCATTTTCTGGGAGCAATGCGTGTGGATGGTTTCCGCCCTGTGGATGAGTTCAAATCTCATATGGACAATTGGATCCATCGCTTTAAATCAGCAAAGACCACCTCTGAATACACTTCGGTAATTATCCCGGGTGAACCGGAAGCTGAAGCTGAGATTGAACGCAACCAATCCGGAATACCTTTAATTTCGGTAGTTGTTGAAGATCTTCGTTGTTTGGCTACAAAACTTGAAGTAGAATTTCCGAAAGAACTTTAATAAGCATTATAGATCAGGGGGGACGTCTCCCCTGCTCTGTTTATTTTCGGTCTCTTTTAGATGTTGGGCATCCCACATTCGACTTTTTTTTAGTTATCCTCTTTTGATAAAAAGCCTTAGTTTTACAGTTCATCTAAAATCAAATGAAATTAACTGTTGTTGGTTTGGGCCTTATCGGAGGCTCATTAGCTAAAGATCTACGTTCAAAAGGTATAGCCAAATACGTAATTGGTGCCGATAAAAATATTGACCACTGCAAAAAAGCCCAGGAACTTGGCACTATAGATGAATACCTTCCGTTGGAAGAAGCAGTAAAAGATGCCGATTTAGTTATTGTATCGGTTCCGGTAAATGCCACCCTTGCTGTTTTACCCAAGGTTTTAGATGCCATTTCAGAAAAAACCGTAGTAATGGATGTTGGTTCAACTAAATCAGAGATCTGTAAGGTTGTTGAAAATCATCCTAAACGACGCAATTACGTAGCTAACCATCCTATCGCAGGCACAGAAAATTCAGGTCCAACGGCTGCTATTGATGGACTCTTTGATAAAAAAACAACTATTATTTGTGAGGAAGAAAGATCGGATCCGAAGGCTGTACTCCTAATCAGGGTTATTCACGAGGCTATTGGCATGCATGTTATCCATATGGGTGCCGAAGAACACGACCGACATATTGCCTATGTTTCTCACTTATCGCATGTTATTTCTTACGTTCTAGGAAAAACAGTACTAGAAATTGAAAAAGACGAAACGAATATTTTTGAATTGGCAGGTTCGGGATTTGCTTCAACAGCACGTTTAGCCAAAAGTTCACCCGAAATGTGGACGCCTATTTTCCTTCAGAATAAAAAATCATTATTAAAGTCGGTGGATGAATACCTAAAAAACCTTCAAGATTTCAGGGATTTGATAGCCAATAATGATGCCGACTCTCTTTTTAAAGAAATTGGCAAGATAAACGATATACGCCGAGTGCTCGAAGGCCTGGAATTGAAACGGGCAAAAGGACATTAATTATTAATAAAGTAAGAAAAGTCGATTCAAAAGATCGTCTTTTCTTGCTTTTGAGCCTATCTACAAAAACACATCTGAATTATTTTCTTTATTATTGAAAAACATAATTAATAAGACTTTTTTAGTCGTTATAGCTACATATGAAATTTCGTATTTTCAGCATCCTTTGCCTTGCTCTTTTAGTTTTTAATTCTTCATTTGCGCAAAAAAGGCTTTCTCAAAGCAGCCGTGAAAGTGCACTCACACTGATCTACCCACTTTCAAATGATCAACTATCAAAACTTCATGCGTTAAAACCCAAGGATCAAGAAGAACTCGACATTAGCTTTTTATCAAAACCTGTTGATTCTTTTTTAACAGATAAAGGCTTTAACAAAAAGCTTAAACCCGGTAGTTATGTATTTATAAATGCCGATCATCAAAAGCTAAATTATTCAATAGTTCAAATCAATAATGTTCAGCCTTATTTGTTCAACGAAAAGAAATTCGTTAACATTTTAATTACCGAACCCAACTCGTTAAAGGAAATTAATGGGGCTACTGTCTTATTCAACAAAAAAAAGGCTACATACAATACCGAGCTTAAAAGCTATACTTTAAAAACAAAGCAAAAAACAGGAATGCTAAAAGTAACCTATCAGGGAATTGATAATTACTTTACCATTAACAACGGATTTGATCCATACCAACCTAACTTTTTCAGAAAAAACATCGTTCAGCCTTTCAATAAATACGTTTATTACCCGATCAAAAAAACGTTCAGAAAATCATATCGTAACAACTATTATTCAAATTACTCAAACAAGTTTTCAGATAAGCATACAGGGTATATTGTGTTTAGTAAACCCAAATACAGGCCCAATGATACTGTTAACTTTAAAGCCTACATTTCAGATAAAAAAGGCAATCCGATAACTGATAAACAATTATTGGTTAAGGTGGGCTTACGTTATGATGACTACTCTGATTTAATAACCCTGGGTACGGTTAATGCTTATAGGAAAGGCGCCTATGAATATGGTTTTGCCCTTACAGATTCCCTTGACCTTGATTTGGATGATGACTATACGGTATTTTTAGAACGAATAAGTTCAAAAAAAGTAGCGAAAGGGAAAGAGGATGATGATACCAATTTGAACAATAAACCCTTTTTTATTAAAGGTAAATTTGAATACGAAGACTACGAATTGAAAGACGTAAAATTTAATGCGCGAACAGAAGATTCGTTTTTAAAAGGAGAACCTGTTGTGATTTATGCCAAAGCTACGGACGAAAATGACATGGCTGTTCCTGATGGAAAAGTTTCTATTAACGTTATCACGCAAAGAGTTTTCAATTTTAACCCTGCAGATCAATTTGTACCCGATACCATTTGGACGCATGAACAAGCACTTGACCCTGTTGGTGAAACCAGGATTGAGATACCTGCTAATAAGTTCCCGGATGCAAATTATTCAGGAAAGATAGAATTACAGTTTACCAATAGCGACAACCAGCTACTTACAGAAACCTTGTATTTTAGTCGGTTACTAAAACAACATAAACTAAATACGAAATGCGATAATGATTCTCTTTCGATAACCTATTTAAAAGAAAACCAAGCGCAGCCGATTGAAGCAAGCATGACCGGTTATACCAATGAAGGAGATTCCATTTTCTTCTCAAAGATCAAGCTCCCCGCAATTTTACCTGTTAACCCGGCAATTAACTATTATACGGTAAGAGTTGATTGTATTGCAGAAACCATTAACATGAACAAGTTTCTGGTTGAGCCTTCGATTGCTACCCAACGTACCAGGGATTCCGTTTTTATATATGTATCAAATCCTCAAAAACATGAGTTTGTTTATACTGTTAGGGTTGGAAAGAAAATCATAGCGCAGGGAAAATCAACACAGTTAAATTTCAACCGACGTCTTTCTTCTCCTCAGACCATCAGTGTAAAACTCGAATATGTTTGGGCAGGAGAACCGAAAAAAACCACAGCCTTAGCCACATTACGCAAAAATCAGCTTGACATACGAATAAAAGCACCGGCAATGGTTTATCCAGGGCAAAAAATTAAAGTAGAACTTTCAGTAAAGGACGCAGCAGGAAATCCGGTTCCCAATAGTGACTTAACAGCTTATGGATTTACCTCAAAGTTTAAGAATACCGAAACTCCATTTGTTCCTTATTTTGGAAAAATTTATCCATACTATCCAAATAACTCATTCAATTTTAACCTTGATCGGGTTAAATCAAATGGTCAGCTATTAATTAAATGGGAACGATGGGCAAAAGAACTCAACCTCGACACCATTGAATATTATCGTTTCTTACATACAAAAAACGTTTATAAGAACACTGAAAACACCAAAGACAAATCAACTCAAATTGCTCCTTTTGCTGTAAACAAGGGCATTATTGAGCCCGTTCATATCCTTTATATTGATGAAAGTCCGGTTTATTTTAGTAAGGCAGAGCAGGTAAACCCATACAGTTTTAAAGTTGATTCGGGATATCATTCGCTTCGTTTGCGCACAACCGATCGTTTAGTACGATTAGATTCAGTGTTTGTTCCTTATCAGAAAAAGTTAATACTTTCCATCAATATCGATAGTGCTAACCATCAATTAAACATTTTTGACAAAGAACCGGATACGCTAAATAATCATGAGAAAAACCTCATTAACAAATATGTAATTACGGTTGATAATAACTTTCGCTCTAAACCAACCTGGATTGAAAACGGAGGACATATTTTTTGGCTAAACCCGGATTTTAAAAGTTCAGGCTCAACCACTCTTGTTGGCCCACTATCCGGATTGGGAGCTACTTTTGTCAGCTACAATAACTTCAGCACCCGCTTTTTAATAGAACCTAGTTATACGTATTATTTTGAAAGAGAATTGCTCAAAATGAAATCGATCAAAGCCGATTGGCCTTTTGATCGGCACTTAAGTTCCACTTCAATTGAGCCCAATTTTAATGAATTAGAAGTTACAAGATCTGAAATTGACTCACTGTGGCGTTATTATTTAGACCTTCGTTCACATACCACTTCTTTATTCACAAACCCAAAATTGTATTCAGCCACTGCAGCCAAAATGGAGTTTAATATTGGGGAACTTCCAAACGGGGAAACTCCTTTCATCAAAAACATTATCGTATACAATTATATCGATCCAACTTTCATAAGAATTTATCCGGGCAATACCACAAAAATCGAGGAATTAGAACCGGGCAGTTATCGGATGCTGTTTTTATTGAAGAAGGATTTATACTTTATAAAAGAGGATATAAAACTCAATAGTTATGGCGTTAATTATTTCTATATCGATTCAATAAAGCCCCAACCTCAGGACAGTACAAGTATAAAAATTAATCAACTTATTGAGTCAATTGATCAATCCTCAAGCAATGGTTATTCGGATAAATCATACATTACCGAAAGCATCAGTCAAGCATTTAATGAGTCTCAGCTTAATTCATCTTTATTTACTGATAAGGTTTCCGGACTAGTTACAGATGCGACCAACTTACCCTTACCTGGTGTAAGAGTTACCATCAAGGGAACTAAGATTGGTACCTTAACAGATATGAATGGAGGATTTACTTTAATGGTTCCTAAAAGGGGAATGCTCCAATTCTCTTTCATTGGCTTCGAATCTCAGGAAAAGCCCATTAAAACCAATGAATACTATACCATAAAGATGCAGGAAAGCTCGAAGGCATTACAAGAAGTGGTGGTAGTTGGCTATGGGGTTCAGAGAAAGCAGAGTTTCACTGGTTCAGTTATAAATATAAATTCACTTCAAGCTAAAGCTGCTGGAGTTTCTATTAGAGGTTCTGCCTCTATTGCTCAAAATAGTGATCCATTGATTATTCTGGATGGTTTACCCTATGCCGGCAAGCAAAGTGATTTAACTCAATCAGACATACTAGACATTAAAATAGTTAAAGGATCGGATGCTACAGCCCTTTATGGATCAGCAGCAGCAAACGGCGTAATAATTATTACAACCAAAAAAGCCGCGAGTAACTCCCCTTCAGCTGATGGTCTTCAATCGGATGGAACTTTAGGGTTACGCCAGAATTTCTCAGACGTAGCCTTTTGGCAGCCCAAACTTACTACTGATCAAAATGGCCAAACCAGTTTCAAAGTTACCATTCCTGACGATATCTCTAAATGGAGCACCTATGTAATTGGCATGGGTGGCAAACGGCTAAGTGGGCTTACTCAACAGGAAATTAAATCATTTAAATTGCTTACAGCTTCCCTTGCCGCTCCTCGTTTTGCCATTGTGGGCGACAGCATTAACATTTTAGGAAAAGTTAGCAATTATACCTTTGATACGGTTGCGCTGAACAGAACCATAAAACTGAATAACAAACTGCTTTCATCAAAAGCTGTTCGTGTTAAAAATGCCTTGCTCGACACCATTCCAATTACAGTCTCTTCTAAAGATACCATTAACGCTTTATACACTGTTTTAAATACTGTGAATGGCTATGAAGACGGAGAGAAACGACAAATTCCGGTATTTCCGCAAGGAGTTAAAGAAAGTACCGGTATCTTTTATTCATTAGAAGGAGACACTTCTGTTGCCATTGCATTAAAACCTGATGGAGGGAAGATTACATTCAGGGCCGATGCATCTGCTTTGCCAATTCTTCTCAGCGAAATTCAAAATATCAGATCATACGAGTATTTCTGTAATGAGCAGTTAGCCTCAAAACTTAAAGCACTATTGCTTGAAAAAAGGGTTAGGAAATTGTTAAAAGAACCTTTTGATGGAGAAGAACAGGTTAATACGATTATTAAAAAATTAAAAGAAAATCAGCTAACTAGTGGTAACTGGGGTTGGTGGCCTAAAACTGCTGCCTCAGATTGGATCACGGTTCATGTGATTGAAACATTAAATGAGGCCCGGAAATCAGGCTATACGATTAACCTGCCCAACACTCAACCATTAATCGATGAATTAGTTTTCAATTTCCCTCGCCGAAATATTGAAGGAATGATCTCTTCGATCAAGTTACTTAGGGGTCTAGATGCTAAATCAAACTTCAATGCATTAATCAAACAAGTTGAAGACAGCATTGATCATTTGAAAACCCAACCATCTCAGTATACCATGTTAAGCTTAATGGAAATTAAGCAATCGATGAATTTGCCGATAAACACTCACAGTATTAAAAACCGTCACAAATCAACCATGTTTGGAAATTGGTATTGGGGTAAAGACTCTTACAATTTGTTCGATAACAGTTTTCAGGAAACAATACTTAGTTATAAAATAATTAAAGGGGCAAATGCAAATGATTCCTCCCTGGCTAAAATCAGGAACTACTTTTTTGAACAACGAAAAAATGGATCATGGCGAAATACCTACGAGTCATCACTCATTTTAGAAACCATTTTACCTGATCTGCTTAAAGACTCGACCGCGCTAAAACCGGTTAAATTAACTTTAACGGATGGCGATAAAACCCTAACCGTTGATAAGTTCCCTTATGAAACCACTTTTAACCCTAATGCCGTTATAAAAGTCAATAAAAGCGGCACTTTACCTTCGTATATAACTGCATACCAACAGTGGTGGAATTCGAAACCTGGAAAAGTTTCAAAAGATTTTGTGATCGACACTCATTTTGAAAATAATGGCAAGTCTGTCATCAGTTTAAAACCAGGGGTAAATACAATATTAAAAACGAAGATTGAAGTTAAAGCGGATGCAGATTATGTAATGATTGAGATCCCAATACCTGCGGGATGCTCATATGGCAGCAAAACCGAATCTGGTTTTAATGAAGATCACCGTGAATATTTAAAAAACAAGGTTTCCATTTTTTGTACTAAACTGAAACAAGGAACCTATAGTTACGAAATTGAATTAGTGCCTCGTTTTGAAGGAAATTATATTTTAAACCCAGCCAAAGTTGAATTGATGTATTTCCCTGTTTTCTATGGAAGAGAAGCACTCCGAAAAACAACTATTCATTAATGGTTAAAAAGCAAAACGGTGAGGACAATATCCTCACCGTTTTGCTTTTTATTCTTTATCCGGCCTTTATCCGTTCATCAAAAACAAACTTCTGAACGTCTTGAATCTTCACTTTGGAAAATTCCTGATGGTTAGGATTGATCAAATAATTGTACTCATATTGTACAATTGAAGAAGGAACCTTTAACAACAATGTTTCTCGGTCGGCAATCCATTGATCGCCTATTTGCTGCGTTCGCTGGTAAGCTTCGTTATCTACTCTATACCATTCTTTATGAATGGCAGTTAATTCATTTATGGTAACCTCTCTACTGCTCCCGTCCGGAACTTCAATTATCATCAATGAATAATCTCCTAGCGACAGATCAGCTCCATTTCTGTGAACGGCATTTTCTAAACAAGCTAACGCCACACTTCCTGTTGCATAGATCATAAAAACACCATTTGAATTCCAGCGAGCTGCAGAGCCTGAACCTATGAGTTTTTGAGCATATTTAGTTGAGGTAATTCTGTAAATCAGCATGGGTTTATGCTAAGGCTCCAAACTCAATTCTAATTAACTCTTCTTTTATAAGCTCAATGCCTGTAATTGTGTTTAGAAGTTCTATGGGCTTAGCTGCCAAACCAATACTTTTTGATTGTAACCACTTTTTAAAACTGTCTAAGCTTCCTATTGCTTCAATGCCTTTATCAAAAAGTTCAAAGAGTTGTATCAGGTGCTCACTAACGCCAATATCCAGTTGCTTGCTCTCTTTAATGTATGAGCGCAAGGTTTTTTCTGACATGCGCAACATATTGGCAACATCAATTTGCGAGGCTCCTGAAAGTGTGATCATATCTGACAATGCTTTTGCCGGCAACCCTTCTCTTATTACTCTTAACTGAGCCTGAGGATTGCCCATTAAGGTTTGATAAGGAGCAAGCGCTTCTGCAACCATTGAAACAGATGCATTATCATCATCTTCAACTCGGTAAGTTGTTTTTTTAATTGCCGACATATTTTTTACCCTTTAACCAAATGTACATATTTCCTAAATAAATAGGAATATTTTCCATATGTTTTTTTTACTTTCTTGAGACTTTAAATTTTAACAAGTTTCCAAGTTCCTCTTTTAAAAACTAATATCGCTACAGTGGCTAAGATTGACTCTGCTAAAACTATTGCAATAAAAACACCTTTAGGGCCCATATCAAGATGCACTGCCATAAAATAAGCGGCTGGAATTTGAATGGCCCAAAACCCAAACAAATTTAAAATAGTGGGCGTCCGGGTATCACCAGCGCCATTAAATGATGAGCTAATAACCATTCCATAGGCATAAAATACATAACCGAGGCAAACATATTGCAAACACTGTGTTCCATATTTTATTACAGCTGCATCAGTAGAAAAGAACCCAACAATGAAATGAGCGAATATCCAAAACAAAATGCCTACTGCTCCTAAAAACAGCATATTAAAATAGGCCGTCCTCCAAACCGAACGCTCTGCTCGCTCCGGTTGTCCTGCTCCTAAATTCTGACCAACTAATGTGGCCGCTGCATTTGCCATACCCCATGCAGGTAAAATGGCGAATATTACAACGCGAATAGCAATGGTATATCCAGCCAATGCATCGCTGCCAAACATGGAAATAATTCTTATTAAAAAGATCCAACTGGCTGAAGCAATTAAAAACTGACCGGCGCCTCCGGCAGCTACCTTTAGCAACCGCTTGATGATATCAAACTTTACTAAAATATTCTCCAGGTGAATTTTGATAATCCCTTTGCCCTTAAACAAATGATAAACCTGGTAAGTAACACCTATGCCACGACCAATAGTTGTTGCAATTGCAGCTCCGGTAACACCAAGTGCAGGTACAGGACCGATACCAAAAATAAAAATAGGCCCCAACAGAATGTTGCAACTATTAGATATCCATAATGAACGCATGGCGAGGGAAGCATCACCTGCTCCTCTGAAAATTCCATTGATCAGAAATAACAGCATAATAGAAAAGTTACCGGCAAACATTATACGGGTGTATAAATGTCCTTCCTCTATAACTTTGGCTGAAGCGCCCATTAACCGTAAAATATCGGTTGCGAAAACGGCCCCGGTCAGTCCAATAATCACCGCAAGTGTTAAGGCTATATAAATTGCCTGAACTGCCGCTTCTGAAGCAGCTTTTTCATTCTTCTCGCCAACCCTACGGGCTATCATTGCAGTAGCTGCCATACTTAAGCCCATAGCTAGTGAATACAGGATAGAAAGGGTTGATTCGGTTAGTCCAACTGCAGCCACAGCGTCTTTTCCCAAACGGCTAACATAAAATACATCAACAACAGCAAACAACGATTCCATTGCCATTTCAAGCACCATTGGAACTGACAGCAATAAAATAGCTTTATCAATACTACCGCTGGTAAAATCGGTTTCAGTACCATTAACAGCCTTTTTTAATAATGAAACAAATGCACGCAGCTTAAGGGTAAACGACATAAATAAAGTTGAAATTGAATTAAATGCGAGATCGGCATAGCAAAATACCGCACAAAAATAATTGGAGAGAAGTTATAACTTCATAGTTTATTAAAGGTAAGAAGAATAGTTAAGCTACCTGTCATTTTTACTTACTGGAATAAACAACAAAGCAAAAGGGGACCTGAAGTAATATTCAGGTCCCCTTTTGTTTATATTAATGATTCTTTATGAATTTAATGAATACCGTTGAATAAACGGCTCCAACGAATCTTACTAAAGAAACCTCCTTCTGAATCATAGCTCATCCAGATAAATAAGGCTTTACCCACCACATGGTCTTCAGGAACAAAGCCCCAGAAGCGCGAATCTAATGAGTTATGGCGGTTATCACCCATCATGAAATAATAGTTCATTTTAAAGGTATAACTATCCGTTTTCTTGCCGTTGATATAAAAGCCATCAGGCTGTTCCTTTAATTCATTTTTCTCGTAGAAATTAATGCAATGACGGTACAACGCTATATTTTCTTTGGTAAGTTTTAAGGTTGCTCCTTTTTTAGGCACCCATAACGGACCAAAATTATCTACGTTCCATTTAAAGGCAGCGTCTTGCGGATAAATAGAAGGATCCGCAATTGAATCAGGATAAACGAACTTCTGAACACTCTTTACACTTGAGAATTGCTTCATCTTTTCTGCATTCTCAGGAGTCATGGTAAGATCGTAAACATTACTGCTGATCTTATCGCCAGAAATATGCATTTCCTGTAAAGTTTTACGGTTCAAATCTGTACCATCCGTTTGAACTGTATAATCGGTTTGCCCTTGCTGCTGAACAGGTGCTGGTTTGCCATTTACATAGGCCTCACCTTTAATAACCGAAATAGTATCGCCTGCAATAGCTATACAACGTTTAATATAGTTTTCCCGTTTATCCACTGGTCGAGGCAATCCCGTTGCCGGATCCACATCCACCGGATAATTAAACACAACTACATCTCCATTTTTAATATCCTGAAACCCTGGAATACGGTGATAATCCCATTGAACAACATCTGAATAAGCTTTCATGCCTAAAATAGTATGATGGGCAAAAGGGAAGGCAATTGGTGTCATCGGGGTGCGAGCGCCATAGTTTACCTTGCTTACAAATAAGAAATCACCAACTAGCAGCGATTTTTCCATTGAAGGGGTAGGAATGGTATAGGCCTCAATAAAGAATGTACGAATTAACGTGGCAGCAATAACGGCAAAAATGATGGCGTCGGTCCATTCACGCGCTGTTGACTTCTTTTTACTATCTGCGGCAGCTGTAGTGCCGTTCTTTTTCCAAAATTTCAAATTCATTGTCCTTGGCTTAGCGACCAAATATAATTGAAAAATTTATCTGCAAAACTTTTTTTAAAAAGACAACAGGTCTTTCATCGTGAAAACACCCTTTTTATCTTTTAGCCATTCAGCAGCAACAACGGCTCCTGTGGCAAAACCTTTACGGTTAAATGCTTCATGGCGTAAGTCAATCCGGTCAATTTCTGAAATATAGCTAACGGTATGCGTACCTGGTACCGCTTCCTGGCGCAAGGCCTCGATCAAAAGCGTATCCTCCGAAACAGTTGGTTTTTGTTCATTTCCATCATTTAACCAAGCACCATACTTTTGTTTACGGTTAAGGTTTTCCAATACACCTTCTGCCAATGTAATGGCTGTTCCACTTGGATGATCAAGCTTTTGGGTATGATGGATTTCTTCCATTTGCACATCGTAACCGGGAAAACCATTCATAATTTTAGCTAAAACCTTATTGATATGGAAAGTAATATTTACCCCAATGCTAAAGTTAGTTGCATGAAAAAGCGCATTTCCTTCTGTTGAAGCACGTTCTTTGATCTTATCGAATTCGGCATACCAACCTGTAGTTCCTACCACAATTGGCGTTGAAGCTTTAAAACAAAGATCAATATTGCCTAAAACGGTGAATGGAGTACTGAACTCAATAGCAACATCGGCTTTAGCCAAATTCTCAACAGTTAAGTCTTCCAGGTTGGTATCGTTTACTTTTAAAACTATCTCATGACCACGTTGTAAAGCAATTTGTTCAATTTCTTTACCCATTTTTCCGTAGCCTAACAATGCTATTTTCATATTAAAAATGATTACTCTGATTTATAGGATTACACCGATTAACGGTAACTAAGTACTCTTTATTTTTTTAAGGTGAACTTTAAACTCAGCCCTACTGAATAAGAAGGCATTCCCCGGTAAGCAAAGCTTTGATTGATTGAAGGGCCTATTTTTAACGATAAATCGTCGCTAACATCAAAATTTGACAATTCGGCATCTACATAAGCATCAATAACCTGGGCGGCGTACAGAGCCACCGTTCCAATGATAGATATATCGCGGTTACGCTTATAAAAATCTTTTACGCTGATGATCTGCTCATCAGGGGCATTCTTATAATCAGGATTTGGTATTGAGCTGGGATCACCATCAGTACGGAGAATGTATTCGTTTACAAACTCGTTATAATATTTCTGGTTGAAATTAATGGCATAACCCAGGGCCACAAAACCACCATAAATGATTGGAAGTTTCCAGTACCGCTGGTTATAAATTTGTCCTAAACCGGGAACTACTGCCGACCGAAAAACCGCAGTATTGGGATCTTTTGGTGTCCGAACCTTTTTCTTTTTAACAACAGGCTCTACCTCTCCTTTTTTAAGCGTATCAGCCTTAATGATAGGATCTGCCAGTTTAAGACTGTCGGCAGGTTGCTGTGCCCACGCCGAAAGGGAACTAATGAGTATAAACAACGCTGCCAAAAGGCAGCGCGAAGGATTAATATATTTTGTTGACCTCAATATCACTTAACCTAATAATTCGAGAATTCTGTTCAGATCGTTGGTGGAAAGAACAGGTATTTCAATTTTTCCTTTGCCATTATCGTCAATGCGCAGGGCGATTTTAGTACTGAAACGAGAGGAAAGATCATCCTGAACTTTTTTTAGATGAATGGAGAGGATATTGGGTTCTTTACGTTCAACAGGTTCGGCTTTTTTGCCTAGCTCTCTCACCAATTCTTCTACTTTACGAACCGAAAGGTCTTTCTCAATGATCTGACGATAGATCCACAATTGTTTATCAATATCAGCAACGTTGATGATTGCACGGGCATGGCCCATGGAAATACGCCCATCACGAATACCAGCCTGAACTACCGGTGGAAGTTTTAACAAACGAAGGTAATTGGTAACCGTTGAACGATTTTTACTTACACGATCCCCCAGTTCTTCCTGCTTCAAACCAACTTCGTCAATCATTCGCTGAAAACTGATCGCGATCTCAATGGCATTCAGGTCTTCACGCTGAATGTTTTCGATAAGACCCATTTCCAGCATTTCCTGGTCATTGGCCGTACGAATGTAGGCAGGAACCTCTTTTAAACCAGCAATTTTAGAAGCACGTAAACGGCGCTCACCAGAGATCAACTGGAATTGGTTATCATTCAGCTTACGCAAGGTAAGCGGCTGAATAATGCCCTGCACTTTAATAGAGTCGGCTAATTCGCCTAAGGCAAGCTCATCAAAATCGGTGCGAGGCTGAAAAGGATTAGTATCGATCTTCTCAATATCGATAAATGATATTGAGCCGGCTACAGCTGCTGCAGGAGTTGCAGGCTGTTGCTTATGTAAATTTTCGTGTATTTCTGTAGTGTCATTTTCTGCCAACAAGGCACCCAAACCCTTACCTAAAGCACTTTTTTTAATGGCACTCATTGCTATCGTGTTTTTAAGTTATAAAATCGGCTTTCGCCTAACCATTCTATATTGCATAACCCCAGCCGAAACGACCGGGGTTAGTTAATTTATAAATATTGTATGATCTGATCTACTCAATCAGATTAAAACAAGCTAGTCTCCTACTTCAGCAGCTTCGGCACCAGCTTCGGTGGTAATACCGTTTTTGCGAAGTAATTCACGTGCCAGGTTAAGATAATTAACAGCTCCTTTGCTTGAAGCATCGTGCATAATTGCCGAAACTCCAAAACTTGGCGCTTCACTTAACTTGGTATTACGTGCTATAATAGTTTCAAATACCAAATCCTGGAAGTGTGTTTTCACCTCTTCTACAACTTGGTTCGATAAGCGAAGACGCACATCGTACATAGTTAACAGGATACCTTCGATCTGAAGATTAGTATTTAAACGAGATTGAACGATCTTAATTGTATTCAATAGTTTTCCTAAACCTTCCAAAGCGAAATACTCACACTGTACCGGAACAATTACCGAATCAGCAGCAACCAATGAGTTAATAGTAATAAGACCCAATGAAGGAGAACAGTCGATAATAATAAAATCATACTGATCCTTAACGGTATCCAATACTTTCTTCATTTTAAACTCACGCTCAGGCAAATTGATCATCTCAATTTCAGCACCTACCAGGTCGATATGGGCAGGAAGAAGATCAAGATTTGGAGTAGTGGTTTTAATGATTGCGTCTTTAGGGTCCAAATCGTTAATGATACACTCATAAACGCTGGATTTAATACTACGAGGATCATAGCCAGTGCCTGATGTACTGTTGGCCTGCGGATCGGCATCGATCAACAAGGTTTTAAAATCAAGCACGCCAAGACTCGCAGCAAGGTTGATGGCTGATGTGGTTTTACCTACTCCGCCTTTTTGATTGGCAAGCGCAATAATCTTACTCATTAGTGGTATGTTTAACTGTTAAAATGTGCTTTTGATGGCTTATTTAATGGCTTAATCTAGATTTTTGTTAGTTTTGCCCCGGCTTTTCAAAGCGCCTAAAGATACAACTTTAAACAAAAATTTACAGGGCTTATTAACATTGGCAATAACCTAAATATTCAACAAATTAACAAAGTATATTTTCAACATATGATTTCAATAATAGCAGGTACCAACCGTCATGACAGTAAAACTTTGTTGGTTGCCCGATTTTATCAGCAGGTTTTGGCGCAAAAAGGCATCGATGCTCATTTAATTTCTTTATGCGATTTGCCTGAAAACATGATCAAATCAGATCTGTACGGCCGTCGCAGTGAGCAGTTTCAGCTGATCCAGGATAAAGTGAGCGCTACTGATAAATTCATTTTTGTGATTCCTGAATACAACGGCAGTTTTCCGGGAGTATTAAAATTATTTATCGATGGCTGTAAATTCCCTGAAAGTTTCTCGGGCAAAAAAACAGCATTGGTGGGCATTGCCGATGGAACCTATGGCAATATTCGCGGAGTAGAACACTTTACCGGAATTTGCAATTACATTGGCCTTACGGTTTTACCAATGCGTATTCATATCCCTAAGATCAACTCAACACTTGACGCTCATGGAGCAATTGTTGACCCAACCACTTTAAAATTTGTCAACGACCAGGCCGATAAGTTTATAGCTTTTTAATTACACCGATTAATATTGATTACACTGATTAAGTTAATTGGTGTAATCAAATTAAATCTTAAACTGATAATTTCACCCAGCCTTCGCCTTCAAAACCAAAATAAAACTGCTTCGGATTTATAATTTCGGCCATTAGCTCCAAATGATCAACTAAAGCAGCTCCGCTAGCCCCATAAAAGTTCTCTGGATTTACAATATAGAGTCTATTGCTTTTTGTGGCAAATAACTGTCCTAACAATTCCATCGGCACCTGTTCAAATACAGCCGACAAGGTTTTAGGAATGTCGAAGCCTTTCAATGCGAAAACAACAATCTCCGGATCAATGGCTTTCATATCCTCCCATGAGTTGATAGCTGATGATTCAACCACTGAACCTCCAACCAAACTTACCAGTTCGTTGTTAACAACAGCTAACTTAAACGGCACTAAACTTTCAACAATTGCAATTACCGGCTTATCAGTAACATACTTTAGTTTATGTTCAATGATATCTATGCGGGTTTCAAGATCTTCTCTGATTTCTACTGAAACACTCCCTAATAGTTGCTCGCGATTATGCATATAATTTGTTGAATTAGCTTATTTTCGTTGCAAAGGTAATAATTGACATTAAATCGATATGAGTAAAAATTCAGATCGACTGACTCTTTGGAATAATTTGATTTAGGACAATTAACGCCTAGCCGAGCTTGAAAACCTGGAATATTACTTTATAAGATTTACAGACGAAAAAGTAATGAGTGACAAACAAAATGTAAGAATTGTAATAGAGCATAAATGTGAGCAGTTGACCAATGTTAATCATCCGCCTACCTTCAAAGGAGGACCCGAAATAGCTGATAAAAAGTTCCTTTCCTTTCTTTTCTTATTAACCCTTTTCGGATTACTTTCCTGTTCTTCAGATAAAGAAAACTCCAGCAAAAAAGTCTTTAACATTAACCTCGATCAGGGCGTAACTTCACTCGACCCGGCTTTTGCCCGTAACAATAACAATATTTGGTGCGACAATATGCTCTTTAACGGCCTGCTGCAGCTAAGCGACAGTTTAAAAGCGGTTCCTTCTATTGCCCAAAGCTTTAATCTGAGTAACGACGGTTTAATATATACCTTTCATCTGCGCAATGATGTGTATTTTCATGATAATGAACATTTTGCCAATGGAAAAGGCCGTAAAGTAGTGGCGGCAGATTTTGTTTACAGTTTTAACAGGATCATTGACCCTAAAGTAGCCTCATCGGGTTCGTGGATATTTAATGACAAGGTGAGCGAAAAAGTACCTTTTGAAGCCTTGAACGATAGTACATTTCGTGTTAACCTAAAAAAACCATTTCCGGCCTTTCCTAGCTTATTAACCGGTCAATACTGCGTGGTTGTACCTCATGAAGTAGCCGAGTTTTACGGTAAAGATTTCAGAAATCATCCTGTCGGAACCGGCCCTTTTAAATTTAAATACTGGAAAGAGGGTGAGATCATGGTGTTCCTTAAAAATGAAAAGTATTTTGAAAAAGATGGCAACACTCAACTCCCCTTTCTGGATGCAGTTAAAATAACCTTCATTGCCGATAAGCAAACGGCTTTTATGGAGTTCATCAAACACAATCTCGATTTCTTTAATAACATTGATGGCAGTTACCGCGACGATATTTTAACCAAATCGGGTAAACTTCAGGAGAAATACCGGGGAAAATTTGTACTGCTTAAAGGCCCTTATTTGAATACCGAATACATTGGAATGCTGGTTGATAGCAATATGGCCATTGTAAAAAACAGTCCGTTTAAAGATAAGCGTTTCCGACAAGCTATTAATTACGCCATCGACCGCAATCAAATGGTTAAATACCTACGTAACAGTATTGGAACACCGGCCTACCAAGGTTTTATTCCGAAAGGAATGCCCGGTTTTGATGAGAAGAAAGTGACCGGTTATTCCTTCAATCCTGAGAAGTCGAAGCAGTTACTCGCCCAAATGGGTTATCCCAACGGAAAGGATTTACCTGAAATTACTTTACATACCACCACCACCTACCGGGATTTGATTGAGTTTGTTCAGGGGCAACTAAGCGATGTGGGCATTAAAACCAAGGTAGAGGTTCAACCCGGGGCCAGTTTAAGGGAAATGATCTCTAAAAATGGAATTAACTTTTTCCGTGGTTCCTGGTCTGCTGATTTTCCTGATGCAGAGAATTACCTATCGGTTTTTTACTCAAAAAACTATGTTCCGATAGGCCCTAATTATACCAATTTTAAGAATAAAAAGTTCGATGAACTATTTGAGAAATCATATTACGAAACCAATGATTCCATTCGATTCGACCTTTACCACCAAATGGATAATTTGGTAATGAAAGAAGCTCCAGTAGTGGTATTGTTTTATGATCAGCTGGTAAATATGTACCAGAATAATATTACCGGATACCATATTAATGCACTGAACTTGTTGAACTTGAAAAGAGTACAAAAGAACTAGTAGAGAAGTTCTGGCTAACTCTAAGTTAAACTATTAAGCTAGGCTTCAACTTGTTTCCTTCTATCGATAAATCTAATAGGTTTACGGCTTGTTTCAGGAAATTGCAGTTTTTGCAATTCAGCGGCAGCAATAAATCTTATTTCCGGGGTTACTCTTAGTTTCGCCTGTAAGTACCCTCTGACTTTCCGTTCAGCGCTTTCCGAATAGTTAACTACTGAAAGATGCAGGAGTACTTCGTCATTGCCCACTTCATTAGTAAAAACTTCGGCAACATAATCACTTATTTCTTCCATATCATTCAGCAAATCGAATAATGCGGGAGGATAAAGGGTAGTTCCTTTGAATTTTATCATTTGTCGCTTTCTACCTAACACCGAAGAAAGTCGCAATGAATGCCGGCCACAGCTGCAATCGTCCTGGTAATAAGTACAAATATCACCTGTTTTATAGCGAAGTAAAGGCATTCCTTCAACACCGAGCGTGGTAATGGTCACTTCACCTAACTCACCGGCTTTAACCTGTCGGTTATTCTCATCCAGCAATTCAACAATTAGTAATTCAGGTTGTAAATGGCCTCCCTTCCCTTCATTACACTCGGTAAAAGCAGTTTGCATCTCTGTTGAGGCATAGGTGGAGAAAAGCTGAATATTCCATGCCGATGTAATTTTCTTACCTAAAACATTTAATGAAAAATCCGCATTCCGTATGGCTTCGCCAATACAAATGGCTTTCTTTACAGAAGTGGCATTTATATCAATTTGATGTGTCTGGGCGTAATCGATCAGCTTTAAAATAAACGATGGAACAGCTACAATGGCAGTAGGTTTTAATCTTAATATGGTTTCCCATTGCAAGGCAGGAACTCCGGGTCCTAATCGAATGATTCCGGCGCCCAATTTTCGGATCCCTGAATAGTAGGCCATACCGGCCATAAACTGGCGGTCGAGCGTAAGCATTAACTGAAAAATATCATTGGATCCAGAATTGGCACAACGAAATGAATTATACTCATTGGTGGCCAAACGTTGCAGATCTTTTTCTGTAAGTGCTATGGTAACCGGACTACCCAGCGTTCCTGAAGTTGAAACATATTCAATGATAGATCTCTTATCAACACATAAAAAATCGTCATTAAACTGTTGCAGATCTTCTTTTGTAGTTAGCGGTAATAATTCCAGATCATCAAGCGATTTAATAGCAGTCACATCAACCTGATGCTTTGCAAACAAGGCTTTATAAAAAGGAGAATAACTGCTCAAATAACGGAGTAGTTCCACTAATTTTTGTGACTGAACCGCTCTAATAGCTTCTCTGCTTTGGAATTCGACTTCTTGTATTTGCATGCAACAGCTCGATTATATTACTGAAAAACTTTTCACTGAAATTTAATTCAGTTTAGCTCTACAATTCTTTATTTGTTCGTGAATGTGCTTCTCTTCCCCTTTTGTTGCAATAACCTTGGTTAAAGCCGTTTTATAGAAACCCAATGCCTTAGCAAAGTTGTGTTGATTAAACTCATAATCACCCGCCAACACAAACGTATGATAATATTGAGGATTCAACTTTATAAAAGCGTTGATATCCACGTTCTCTTTATCGGCAATCTTTTGCTTAAATGAACGAAAGGAAAGGAATTTTTTATAGTCATCCGTCGCTAAAAACGGATCGGCAGGAATGGTTAAGGCAGATTCATAAACTTCGTGGTTACTTTGAAGCCCATGAATGGCAAACACCTTATTTAAATCATACGCTACAAATTCACCTAGTTGCCAAGGCGATGTGCTTACCCATACTATCTTTTTCTGCGGTTCGAAGACGATTGAGTGGTGTGCAATTAACTGGTTAATGGCTTTCTCATTTCCCATACCGATGTTCGCATTTTGCAACCCTTTTTGATTACGCAGAATATCAACGGTTCGTTGCACTGTGTTAGGCTCAGTTGTCTCCAACAATTCAACTACTCTTTTATAACGATAGTCAGAAGCGCTCTCTTTAACCTGTTCTACATTTTGAGCCGATGTAACCAGCCCCTTACTCTGAAAATGATTTGCACAAACTATTGAATTTTGATGTGGATCATAAACATCCAGAGTATCCGGAGTCTTTTCAATAATTACGGCTTTATTATCGTTGGCAGAGGCCACCATGAATGACTCGGAAACAAACATTTTCCGGGAAGCAGCAATGGATTGAGCTTCCTTAATATTTTTGGCATACTGCAAGATTTCGCGTGCTACTAATGACACAGGCGTTGCCGAACCGGATGGAATGCTTGTTTTGGCCGCATTAATAGTAACCGCAAGCCCCTGATCATTCATTCCCGAGACCACCCCAACAAAACCACCCCATGTAACCGACATGTATTTGTAGCCTTTAGAAGGGTTTACAAATTCAACGATCTTGTCTTCAGCAAACTTATCGCCGGCGTAAAAATCGAAATTGCGGCCAATAATCATGGTGCTATCGGCTGAACGATCATTCCATGTGCCAAAAGAAGTACAACCCACTAAAGCCATACTCTGCAAAGCATGCCCGATGTCGTGCGCTGCGTGATAATTTAAAATCCGCTGATAGTTTGATCCTATGTATTGAAAATCATTGGAGGCAGATTGAGAGATTCCATAGATCTCTTCTTTATATTCCTCGTTCACATTTTCGGCTAAATGACGATTAAACCATCCTATAAAATACTTTAAAAAATTAAGGTAAAATTTAGAAGGGATCATCTTATTGATCTGATCACTAAAGGCAACTTCTTGCTTTATCACCAGTTCTTTGCTCAGTAACCCATTTACAATGCCACGTTGATAAGGCTCTCCTTCCACATACATTTCATACAAACCTGTATTACTTTTTCGAAACCAATTATTGCCAATCGTATAAAAGCCGGTGGATAACTCTTTTCGGTTTAACTTATCTACGCTTACATCAGCAATTTGCGGTGGTTTAACTATTGATACCGAGTACAGGTATATGAACCCAATCAATAATAAGCCAATAAAAGCCAATACGGCATTTCTTAATATTATCAGTAATCGGAATTTAGTTTTTCGAGGTTTAGGCATTGTTTATCTTATCAATCAATAAATCAGGTTCAATAAAGGAAGAGCAGGTAACTACAGCACTAATGGTCACTCCCAAAACACCATGAAGGTTTAAGTTTTGACCCGTTAGGTGAAGGTTTGGAATTTTTGTCCGGGGAGAAATAAACGATTTAAGCGGATCCTGGTAATCTTTAGAAACACCATACATCGATCCGTCGTCAGTCCCAATATAATCGCGGTAGGATAACGGTGTAGAAGTATAGTACGACTGAATACAATCACTAAAGCCGGGGAACTTTTGCTCAATTTTGGCAATTAACGCTTCCGCTTTTTGTTTCTTGAACTCTTCATAACCCTCTCCCCTGTCATTTTCATCAGCAACCGTATTATAAGAATTCTCCCACTGTTTCACTTCTTCGTATTTCATGTAAGCCAGCACCGAAACCGCATCAGCATATTCAACCGACTTTGACGATGGCGACCAGAATAGCGCATATCCTCTTGGCCAATTATCCGTGGTATAATCATCTCCCTCCCAAACTGCATTTACATCATGATAATAATAATTGTGTTTCAGGTATTTAAAGCTATCTTTCTTTAAAACGATACTTAATGTAAACGAAGAGATAGAATTCTCCAGATTATTAATTCGGTTACGATAAGCAGGGCGAATGATTTCACTTTTTGTTTTTTCAAGCGTTTTAGCCGGATGAATATTAGAAATGAATTCATCGGCATAAATTTTAGATCCATCGGCCAGCGTTACATGGGTAACTTTACCATTTTCTTCTACAATCTGTGCAACTTCACTATTGCGCTTAATTACACCTCCAAAAGATTTTATTCCTTTTGCCAGCATCTTACCAATTTGCGAGCCACCATCAATGCATTTCCAGGAACTTTCTATATAACTGTTCAGCACTAGAGAATGCACATATAAAGGAGTTTTTTCGGCTTTCCCGGCATATAAAGGATTGTTCCCTGCCAATACCTGGCGTAGCTTATGATTATTGGTTATTGAATCGATAAAGGTCTTGGTGTCAATACCAATTACACCGGCCTTATCATCATAAGAACCGCCTTTTTGCAAGTTGTATAATGGAAACTTACTGCAAACCTCTTTTATTTCATCACAATAGGCACGTATGCCGGCTTCTTCTTCCGGAAAGAACTTTAGCAGTTGGTTAATGAAATTATCATAACCCTGTGCCAAAGGGTATTCGTTTTCATCGCCCTCAAATACAATTTTATCAAAGGCATCTTCATCCATTTTTTGGAGTTTCAGGTTATCCATCACCCCCAGGTATTTGAATATTTGATAAAGATTTTGACCCTTTTCTAATCCACCTATATAATGAACGCCGGTATCAAAAATCACCTTATCACGTACAAAGGTTTGCAAGCTGCCACCAATCTGCTTGTTCTTTTCTATTACACAAACCTTTTTACCTTCACGGCCCAAAATATTAGCACAAACCAACCCTCCAAGGCCACTTCCAATAATTACTATATCAAATTGTTCCATCCCTAATTCATCTGATCTTTAAGTACAAACACAACATTAGAAGTGTATTTAGAATTTTGTATTTCGCTGCAATGTAAGTTGCGTTCATCAGCAATAGCTCTGATCATATCAGCTGAAAAAAATGAAAGTTCGGTTCCTTCAATTGTTTTATTGAAACCAACAAAACGAGTAGAGAAAAACTCGGTTAGCTTTGTTCGCTTATGCTTTTGGGCATCATCCTTATTACCATCCCTGATAATGATACTTCCACCTGCATTTAACTTGTCGATACATCTTTCAATCAACTGTTTTTGTTGCACCGGCTGCAAATAATGCAGCATATCGCTCAAAATAAAAACATCCTGTTGGTCAAATTCAAACGTGGTTATATCTGCATAAGCAAACTGAACTTCTTCTGACCTTCCAAAGCAATAATTAGCCGTATCAATTTTTTCTTCGTCGTAATCAACGCCGGTGATCACACGTTTTGGCGAAAGGTAATGCAACATATATGACATAAATCCGTAACCGCAGCCCATATCTAAAACCTTGCCTTCAGCCGGTACCAATTCATGAAATAAGTGGTAATTTTTTTCGAGTTTCAACTTAACTTTCATGTACCATTCAAGCACAGGACCTTTGTATAAATACTTATATATCAATTGCTCTTTATAATATTCGGGGCCTTCTATCTGCGATCTTAATAAAGCAAATTCCTTTCTGAAATAGCGACCGATCTGTTTGGCTCGTTCAGTATAGGTTTCTCCAAAATCAGTATTTAACAACGATATTCTAGGCAGGAATTTTACAGTAATGGTTCCATCTTTAAGTAAGAAATCCCCTTTTGACATAGTGTAGCCGGTTCCGTGCAAAACAATTGGTAAAATATCGAGTTGCAGTTGCTCCGCCAGGTAAAATGCGCCTTTATGAAAACGCTTCATGGTTCCGTCGAGGGTACGGGTTCCTTCAGGAAAAACCACCACCGAATAGCCTTGTTTTACTTTTGCTTCAAGCAGTGCGATACTGTTTTCGGCTCCGTTATCTACCGGGTAATAATCAGCCATACGCACCACAAAGCCAAAGAACGGCGAATTCCAAACCCAGCTGTTCGTTAACAACACTAATTTGGGATGCAGCATGATCATCGTCAAAATATCGAGGAACGATTGATGATTGCTAACAATAACGGCAGGCTTAGCAAAGTCTTCACCCTGTTCATTGATGATTTCCTTTTTGACATTACCCATTATATACATCATCGACCAAGCGAACTTTGATAGTATAAAGTGATAAATGTATTTCGCTCTTACCTTTTTAAAAGGGTTTAGTTTGATGATCAAACATCCAAGAACACTTAACAGCAAACACCCAAAAACAAAGTAGCTGAAGGCAAATACCGACTTCAACCAAGAGAAGAACGTCCATGGATTTTGATGCTTATGAACCCTGTTTTTAATTAAAATATTGAATAAAAAAGGAATGAGCACCTGTGAGATGATCACCACACATAAAATACCAATGATGGATATAAGGGCGATTGATTTTAATGCAGGATGCTTGGCAAAGATCAAAACGCCTAAGCCCGCAATTGTGGTAATGGCCGAAAGTATAATGGATGATTTAAAAGAGGAAAGATTCTTCTTGCCGGTTTTATATTCCTGAAGCAAGCCGTCCATAATAAACAAACTATAATCATCTCCCAATCCAAATATCAGGGCCGAAATAATAATATTGATGATATTAAACTTAATGCCAAACAAGCCCATAAGGCCAAGTATCCAAACCCATGTAATAGCCATTGGAATGAACGATACTAGCGCTAATTCAATGCGGCCATAGGTCAAAAGCAACACTACTAAAACCAATATTGACGACATTAATGCAATGCTTGAAAAATCCTGGTTGATGATCTCAACAAAACGGCTAGTCAGGTACTGCTTGTCGATAACCGTTAGCTGCTCATTCTTTTCAAACATTGAATACAACAAGTGCTTATCCTTTGGATCTATTTTCACCAGCGTCACCACACTTGCCGAACCCTTTTTCTCGGTGATATAATCATCTAAGAAATTTTTCCTTAATGCATCCTGCGATTGAATACTTACAGGAGTAAACTGACGATCGAGTAAATTCTCGAAGTTGTTAAAAGCCGAGGCTTTAAATTTGAGCTTAGCGCCTTCCGTTTTTAATGTAGTTAGTAATTGCTGCTTCTTTAGCGGGGTCCAATACGCATTCCACCGGGCTATCCTGATCTTTTGAATACTATCAGAAATAATCAGCGATGATACCCCTGAATATTTTTTAACAATACCTTTTTGCTTCAGCTGCTCAATTTCAGCGTTTATCTTTTCATTGTTTTGCAAAGCATCATTTAAATCCTTGCCTTCGGAAACCAGGTAAACCGATTGTAATGAGTACGCATTGATCCTATTTAAATCGCTTTCATCCTTTTTCACTTTATCCGACATGAAATTCATCTTGTTCATGTCAGCTTCAAACCCTACCCACTGCGAAGTATAAGCCAGCACAAGGGTAATAACAGCAATAGCCGCCAACAGGCCCTTATTTTTTTCGGGTCTATAGTTAGAAATTTTATCCAACCAATCGAGCTTAGTTTTTTCCGTTTCTGTTTCATTGTTTTTTGAACGGATTAAATGCGGCAAAAAGACCAGAGAGAAAAGAGAAGCCCCTATTAAGTTTAAAGCGGCGAAAAGACCGAGGTCTTTCAGCATTTCGGATTTAACAAACTGCAGACAAAGAAAACCTCCAATGGTAGTTAAACCTCCAATAGTAAGCGGAAAAGATAAGTCTTTCAGTACCTCATGCATGGAGCCAACATGACGGTAATGATTAAATACATGCAATGAATAGTTGACAGCAATGCCAAACACCACGCAACCTGTTCCTAATGCGATTACCGAAATATTACCTTTGATCAGATAGATCAGCGCTAAAGAAAAAACAGTCCCAAACACTACCGGCAGCAGGATAATAAACGGTGCCCGCTTTTTTCGGAAGTAAAACCCAATAAATAAAATCAGAAAAAGAACGGTGAGCCCCTGCGTATACATAGTATCTTTTCTCAGTTGCTTGGCATTGCCCACCGCCACTGCAGCCGCACCGAAATACGAGGTATTAATGCTTCTAAATGATGAGTTATTAAGGCTATCGATACTTTTATCAAGCTGAGTGAGCAGCTGATCATTTTTACCGGTATTATTTGGAGGATAAACCGGTGTAATAAACATCAATAAATGTTTATGATCTTTAGTTACAACGCAATTATCATACAGTTCGAAACTGGCATCGTATTGCAATTGCTGTAATTTCTTTAAGCCCAGGAAAGTAATCCCAACCGGATCATTGATGATCATGTTTTTAAGAGCAAAGCCTGCCGGTGAGCTCAAAATATGATAGTTATTCTCTACTGTTTTTTCTACCTGTTTGGGCTCAATTAATGAATCAATGTGCTTGTAGTCATTTTCATTGAGATAAATGGGCAAGTTCTCCTGAATGTTATTAAACATTTGAAGAGCCATATCATCATCCACCTTAAAATTCACCTTAGCCACATAAGGCTGCATTTTTTCAAGAATGACCGTATTAAGCTCATTTGCATAAGCAACCAAACTATCAGGCTGAGCTTCGGCAAGGGTATCTTTTAAAGAAACTGTTAACACCAGCTTATCCATAAACTTAGAGTTTTGGAAAACCTGGTTCATTTTATCTATTTTCTTATCCTTAGGTAAAACCTTTGAAATATCCTCCTCAAATTGCAAGCGAAGAGCAAAAAATATTGACACTAAAAAGCAGAGCGACAACCATATATACAACGCCGCCCGACGCTTTTCAAAGTAATTATATAACTTAATAAATAACGTTTCCATATACCCAACTTAACCCACCAACGATGATGTTTTGCGTTTAACTGTTTTCAAGAAAAAATAAGCGATCAACGTGGCTAATAAACCTGCAACAACTGCCAACGAAAGGCTTCCCAAAATATATTGCTGAAGATTTCTTTTGATAGCATCCAACGAAATATGAGTGGTAAACTCTAAAGCAATCGCATTTTGGCCCATCCAAAGCTCCCCCATTTTATAGCTTAAAAAGATGATAATGGGAACCATTGGAGGTAAGCTTACATGAGAACAAATCACCACCAGGGCTTTATTCAATCTAAGAAGAAAAGCCAGAAACAAACCAGCCATCATTTGGAAACCCCATAAGGGTACAATACCCATAAAAACACCAACCCCAATTGAGAAGGCTTTCAATTCATCAGATTGGTTTTTATTAAACAGATGCTCGTTGACCAAAGCCTTTAGCTTTTGACGATCAAAAAGTGTTTTGAAAAAGTCCCTGGGTTTTATGTAAAGAAAGGTAATAAGTACCAGCACCGTATTTAAAACACTAACTCTAGAGAAGTCCTGAAATGGGCGAAAGTGAGAGATCCTGGTTTCCTTTGGCGCATAAAAAACGGTAACAGGAACTGCTTCTATTTTTATACCGCTCCAGGAAGCACGAACCAATACCTCAATTTCAAACTCATACTTAGGGGTAAAAAATCGAAAGTCTTTCAATAACTCCAGCGGATATAATCGATAACCAGATTGCGTATCGGGTAGCGTGTGGCCCGTTTCTACCTTAAACCAAAAATTGGAAAACTTATTGCCGAAACTGCTTTTACCTGGAACGGAGGCCTGCTCCATGTTTCGGGCACCGATCAAAATTGTATCTGGAGAAGATTCAAGCTTTTCAAGAAAAACAGGCAAATCATAAGCAAAATGCTGCCCATCCGAATCAATGGTAATGGCATATTTATACCCTTGCGACAAAGCAAAGGCAAAGCCCTTACGCAAAGCCCAGCCTTTACCACGGTTTTGCTCATAGTCAACGACCTGAACCTGTGAATATGATTGCAGAATTTCTCGGGTAGAATCAGTAGAACCATCATTAACCACAATAACATGCTGGGTATATTCCAGCACATCATTTATCACTCCAGCTAATGAGGTTTCATTATTGTAAGTTGGAATTAAAACGCAAACACCATACTCTTCAAATTTGGCATTGCAATTACTTTTCTCAGTCATTTTTAAATCGCCCTTTAAACTTGAAGAAAGAAGTGGTTGAATTCTGAAGACCAGCAGATGTTATAATATCCCCATTTTCGTTAACAGAGTAACTAAGGGCACATTGCAACGTTTTAGTTTCAAGCGGATTGATAACAGCTAAAAATTTCATCTGGTCGGCTTTGGCTAACTGCAGCTTACAATTAAGTGCGGTTTCAAGCAGCTCCTTTACGATCTGCATCATACAAACTCCAGGAACAACCGGCATATCAGGAAAATGCCCCTTAAAAATTGCATGATCAGCATTGATGGAAATATCGCATCTGATAACAGCATTATCATGCTCCAATGTTTCAATTATGTAAAAATCGCCCGCTAACATTATCGTTCAATTCGTTTTAATCCAATATTAAATGTAAATCCGTTATGCGAAATGCCGATCGTATCCGGAATTCCGTTAACGTAGTTCTTCATAATCGCAGTCACCTTCGGCTTTTTATCAGTAGCTCTTTCTATACGTACTAATTTGCTGCAGTTACTATCGGTTATGTACCAAAGCATTTCTTTAGGCTGCTTATACCCATAGTAATTACAAGTGTCGGTCTTGGCAACCTTAGTTACTGCCGAATCCAAAGCATCCATAAACACCATTTCAAAATCTTTTCGTAGGGTGTTTATTACGGCTTTTTTGTTCATCTGTTGTAAGATGGAGTGAACCTTAAAACTGCCGTCCTTAGCGAATTCAAAATCAAAAAACTTAACCCCCATTTCGTTCGAAAACACCATGCGCTTTGAGCTATCGGGCATTTTCTTGATCAGCAATAATCCGCTCAAGTGCTTGCCCACCACATTCACATGCGTTGAATATAATGCCGAAGAAAACTGTGGCTTAAATTGCTTTAAACAACTTGCATCCCCTTCATTAACTGCCTGAAGACTCTTGTAGGCTGAAGAGCAACCGATCAATAAAAAAAAGCTACTAGTTAACAGCAAAAACCGCATTCGGTATAGTTTGATTTAATTCTTTATTCAGAAAAGTAATTATTGTATTATCTCCTGAAGCTTCCACCATTTCCAGTTTACCTACTGAATAGTCCTTCTTATCTACCGTAATATTTACGTTTTTAAAGAAGTCTTTTAATCCTTTGGTTACCGGCGTTAACTCGAGCATATACGTTTGGTTGTTTTCAAAAACCCTGAACTTAAAGTCCGGGTTATTCAATGCAGTTCCTTGCACGCAGTCAACAATAATTTTATTGATCTGCTGAAACATCTTGTTCGATTTGGTAGAGATTTTATTCTCATTCTGTCCATCTCTGATCAAAATGTTATTCTTATTAATAACCATCAGGTACTTAAACGGCTGCGTATACTCCATGCGCACCAGGTTGTCTTTCTTAAACCAAAACTTCCCCTTCGACACAATTTTTTCTTCAAGAACACTTAAGTTTTTCTCCTGAATAAAATCACTCTTTATGGTTTCAGTGGTTTTTGCTGCATTAGCAAATTGCACCTTAAAAGTTGCCAAGTCGGTAACCAACTTGTACTGTGCTTTTCCACTCAGCACACTGAGCATAAGCATACCCGCCAAAATCAGTTTACGCATATCCTTTTATTTTAAATAATTTATCAACTCTAACAAATTTGTACCCTTGCTTCTTCGCTGTTTTTACAAACTCAGGCAGCACCTCCAATGTTATTTTGCAGGTATCATGTAATAAAAAAACCGCTCCGGGTTTCAATGCGGTTGTCAGTTTTGCCAACAACTTATTCTTATCTGTAATAACCGTATCGTACGAACGAACGTTCCATCCAACGGTATCATAATTTCCTTTTTTAATGGCCTTTGTTAAATTGGGATTGATAACCCCGTAAGGCGGCCTGAATAATTTGGGTTGTAAGCCTATTATTCTCTTTACCTGTTCATCGGTCTTATTCAAATCATCGAGCATTTTATCCGTAGAAAACAGATCAAACCAAAAGTGATGTGAATACGAATGATTGCCTATTAAATGTCCCTTCTTATGCAGCTCTTTTAAAAGCTCCTCATTTTCATTTATACGACGACCGATGCAAAAAAAAGTGGCCTGTATATTATTTTGCTGTAAAAATTCTGCTATTTGTCGTGTATGTTCCTCTGAGGGGCCATCATCAAACGTTAGCGCGATCTCTTTACTGGTTGTATTTGCTGAACAATAAACCGGTATAAAAAAGTTGGATTGAATAAAGTAAACTCCGTAAAAAACAATGACAGAGTAGAGCAGAACAAGACATCCGATGAGCCAAAAGTTAAACTTGCCAACCAGTCCGGTGGCAATCAGAGTCAGTAAAAGAACTCCAAAAACGATATTTACGTTCTTAAACTTTAACATCCGCTAATCAACATTAATGAATGATGGATTCCTTGTGAATGATTGTAAATAAGAATCCTTTGGGGGATCACATCTTCTCCATGGTGAATCAACTTTTTATCAACTTTTTGCTTTTTTATGATTGATGCCGCCATCCATAAAGCGAAGGAACTGGCTGTTGGATATTCACCACATAAATGCTTAAAACAAACCTCCGTTTTGTTTCTGAACATCCCCGACATTAATTGATCATAAACAACATCATTCGTCTCATCACCATTTCTTCCGGTAATAACCACGTCTATATCATTTGGAGACAGATCATTATCCAGTAAAAATCTGTTGATCTTCTCTTGTGACTCTTCAATTGTGGCAGGTTTATAAAATGTAGAAACGGCTTCTAAAACAGCATTATCATTATTGCCAGGTTGGTTGGCAAGCAAAACAAACGATGCACCTTCACCGGCAATGCTACCTTTTGAAGGAGCATTATATAGCTCATTGGTAAAGGCCTGTTTAAAAAAGCCAAAACGGTTCAATATCTGAAAGCTCGTATCGGTTAGTTCATCAACTCCACCCACCAATACGTTTTCAGCACTCTGTTCTTTTAACAGCAGAATGGCGTCTAACAGTGCATTTTCAAAGGAAAAACCGCGATGAACGTAAGTATTGTTATAGTTATGGCATTTCAGCAATAGTGCTATCTGTGCACCAATTGTATTATGAGTTGACTGAATAAAGGCTGTTGGGGTAAGCATTTCTTCATTCTGGTTAACCAATTTGGTTAAAAAAGAAGATGTATCTTCTAAACAACCGTAAGCAGTTCCGGTGATAATGGCATCAGGCACCTCTACATCTGCCTTTTTTAAGCAGCCCAACGCACTGGCAACCCCCATTTTAATCACCCGGCTCATTCTTCTGATCTGTTTTGGATCGATCAATGATTTATAATCGGGTTCCAGGCAGCTCAAACGATTAGCTTCATACACCTGTAAATCGGCTAATAATCCTTCATTTCCAAAGCTCAGCTGAGGAGAAATGCTTTCGGTGGCACGTATATAGATCTTCATCTTAAATCTTTGAAAAAATTAATGATGAACAATTTCCGCCAAAACCAAAGGAATTTGACAATACATGTTTTACCTGCTGATTTTTAAGAAAGACCTTCACGGGAGTATATCCGAACTCTTTCATAGTGGTTGTATGATTAGCATTAGGATAGATAATTTCTTTCTCTATTGCCAATACCGATAAAACAGCCTCAATGGCTCCGCTAGCACCCAATGTATGCCCGGTAAATGATTTAGTGGAACTCATTTTGGGAACTTTTGAAGAAAACAGCCTGCTTATAGCTGTACTTTCTGCATGATCATTATTTTGGGTTCCGGTTCCGTGCAAATTGATGTAATCAATGTCCTCGGGTTGCAAACCGGCCTTTTCCAAGGCTCCTTTCATGGCCAGATAAGACCCTGTACCATCGGGTGATGAAGCAGTTTGGTGATAGGCATCATTAGCATTGTTATAACCGCTGAGTTTGCAATATGGCTTTTTATGAAGCTGCTGAACTACTTTCTCCGAAACCAATACCACATAACCCGCTCCTTCTCCCAAATTCAATCCTCTACGATTTTCGTCAAAGGGTTTACAATGCTCCTCATCCAAAATCTGTAAAGTGTTAAATCCGTTTAGGGTGAACTTAGCCATTGAATCACATCCTCCGGCAACCACCACATCTAACAGGTTATGCTTGATTAAACGGGCAGCCATAAAAATGGCATTGGCGGAAGAGGAACATGCTGTGCTAATGGTACTGATATGGTCGCTAATACCTAAAGAATCAGCTGTAAGTTCGGTTATGCTGCCGCATTCGTGATGCTTAACATCATTTAAATCACCGCTGCCTGCATCTTTCAGAAAATCAATAAAAAAGTTTTCACTTTTATCCATTCCGCCCACACTATTGGCCGAAATAAAACCCGTTCTGAATTTAGAAGGAGATCCGATCCCTGCATCAACCCATGCTTCTTTAGCGGCAACCGTACTCAATAAGGCGGTTCGGCTTACATTTTCCGGCAACCCTGAGAGTGCTGAAAGTTGATCATTACTCAATTTTACTTCAGCCACTGGCAATTGACCTCTATAGATAGTATCTAAAAAGCGAATATCATCAATACCCGTACGATGTTGCTCAAATGAGCTTAACGTCTCGTTTACCGATGTGCCAATAGCCGAAATAATGCCTAAGCCAGCAACATAAACCTCAGTCATGCTAATGAATTATCTCTTCTAAGCTTTATTTGCAGTAATGTATTCAGCCATGGTTTTTACCGAAGCAAAAACTTTAGGGCCATCTTCGGCCTTTGATAATTTGATACCATATTGTTGTTGCAATAACACAATAAGTTCTAACGCATCAATTGAATCTAAAGCCAATCCTTCAACGAATAAAGGTTCATCATCCCCAATATCTGCAGGAGTTAAATCCTGTAAGTTCAACTGCTCAATAATGTGCTCTTTAAGCTCTAATATTAACTTATCCATTTGTAATTAATCTTTATTTAGTTCGGTTACTGTAAACTCTCTTGAAGTTTCCTTCTTTTCAATTAAATATAAAACAGCCTTTGCATCATCGCCCAATGCTTCTATCCAGCCGCAGATACAGGCGTTGGTGGTTTGACCATCCATTAAGCCCGATACATACTCAACCATAAAATCAGCATCAAACTTATCCATAACAAAAAAGGTATTTTCTCCTTTAATGCCATGTCGGATGCAGATCTCTCCGATAACAATACTTGGCAAGGTGTACACAAATAATGCTGGGCTGGCGATTGAGCTGATCGTTTCAGCATAGTTTAAATCAGCGCTTAAACTTGCATTTGAATTAGCTGTGATCACTGCTATTTCTTCCGGCTGATATGCACTTAAACTTCCATTTTGCAGCAACACCTCAGCACATAACCAACCCAATTTGCTCAACACATCCATTTTGTAAAATTTAGGATAATGGAGATTAAGCCCCTTGTATGCAGCAAGCAGGAATTCTGATGGTTGAAGCCCCTCATTATCAAAGATCAATTCATCATTTTTGAAAATGCCGGCTGCTGTGATCAGACAACTTTCTTTTATGTAATGCTCAGCGGTCAATTCAGCTATTATTGTCGTTTTTTACATTTTAACAGCGTATGACTTACGCCAATATTATCTATTTGCTCCACAACCTCGAAACCTGCCTCATACACACATTTTTTAAAGACATCTGAATGGTACATCTGACTATTACCATTTGCCATTGCAGTAAAGTAAAGTGAGGTTTGTTGTAAAGAGAATGCCGAGGCTTCAAAGCGTTGCAGATCCCAAAATGTTTCCAGAATGAATACATAACCATTTTCATCAATGGCTTCGTGACATCTTTTTAGAATAGAAACTATTTCGGCGTCTGAAAAGCAATCCAAAAACTGGCTCATCCAAATGGCATCGTGGCCTTTAGGAAACTGCTGCGTTTCATCCAGAATATTTACCGCCTGAAAAGATACACGATCGGCAAAACCTAATTGTTCAATTTTCGCCTTAGCAACATTTAACTGACCCGGCAGATCTAAAATAGTTACCTGCGCATCTGCCGAATGTTTAGCACATGCTACAGCCCATTTTCCGGTATTTCCACCGATATCGATTATTTTTTTTGTACCGTTTTTGAATACATGAGGCAATACCACCGGGAAAGCGGTATCGGAATAATAATGATCGAACCCAAACCAACTTTTTTGAACATGTTGAGGCAATTGTGAAAGACCTTCATAAATTGTTGGCCATTCACCAAATACTTTCAATCCTTCAGGTTTCCCGTTTTCAATACTTTTATCCAGGTGAAAAAGTCCCTGGTAGCATACATCATGAATAAAATCCAGATTGGCTTTGGTTAGTTCATCATTTAAGATAAAGTGGCCGGTTTTAGTCAATCGATATTTCTGATCATTAACGGTAACCAAGCCAATGCCCAAGCCCGACTCCAATAAAACCCGAACGCCGTAATGAGGCAAATTCACTTTCTCAACAATTTCTTCGAGCGTTAACCCTGCCGATTTACTTTCCTGCACCGCTAAAAGGATCCCTGAATTACGTAATATCCGGGTGGCCTGAAAAACTACCGGAGCAAATGCGATCCACTGAGCGGTTTCTATGGCTTGCAAAGCCGATTTCTTATCCTTACTAAAAAAAGTCATTTTAGGTTTGTTATAAATTGCCTTTAACGCTGTTTACTAAATATTAATGCTGCATTACAGCCACCAAATCCGGAGGCTGTTTTTAAGAATCTGTTCAGTGGCATCTGTACAGGTTCTTTAATAACATTTACCGAAGCAGAAACTCCTAAAGTCTCAAAGCCCGGTGTTGGTAATATTGTATTGGTTTTTAAACTATAAATTCCGGCCACTGATTCAAGCAATCCTGCTGCACCCAGCGTGTGACCGAAAAACCCTTTTAAACTGTTTAATGGTTTATGTTGCAATTGAGCAAGAGCAATAGCCTTTGCCTCCATTTCATCATTATAAATAGTGGCTGTACCGTGCGTTGAGATCCAGTCGATATCTTCCGCTTTAATACCAGCCATTTGCATGCTTCGTTGTATAGCAATATTCAGTTCTTCACCGGTTCGTGATGGGCCCGAAATATGGTTTGCATCATTACTGATGGCTCCAGCTTCCAATACAATCTGCTCCTGATCATGAATATGTTTAGGGTTGGAAGTAAGAATAATGGTTGCTGCACCTTCGCCTAAATTGATTCCCTTACGGTTTTGGTCGAATGGTTTGCATAAACTCTCACTTACTGCCTGAAACGATTGAAAACCTGAAAGAACAAACCTGGAGATCACATCGGCGCCGGCAACTATTGCGTTCTTGTATCTTCCCGAATCGATCAAACGCTTAGCAACCAGCATAGCCGCAAGACCCGATATACAAGCATTAGAAACCACAACTGGTTTATTGATGGCATTGAAATGATCAGCTACTAAAGCCGCTGAGTGATGCAATGAAATCCTTTTTCTCAACTCATGGGTATACGGTTCAGTTTCAACTAAACTGATATTCCCTTTTGTTGATGAAAGAATAAGAATGGTTTCGGGATCGTTAAGACTGATAGTTGTTTTACTAACTGCTTCCTGAATGGAATTGATCAATAACTGTTCAAACTTTGTATAGTTAGGAAGATTGAATAGCGATTGATCGGAAAAAACAGAAGCACAAAAGGGGACATTTGAAAGAGTGGGGTTATCATGAATTCTAACACCATTAATACCAGCCTTCATTCCCTCAAAATTTTGGAAAGAAGTGCTGCCCATTGGTGTGAGCATATTATCAGCAACAACAAAAACCCTGGCCACGACTATTTAATCCCCCATTTTTCTTTCCATTGCTCAAAAAACAATGGAACAGTTAGTTGCAATGCTGATGATTCTTTCTCCAAGAAAACCTGAACCGTAGAACCCGAGGCCACCATTTCTCCTGAAACAGTGCTGTATAGCTTGTAATTAAATTTAATTTTAGCTGCAGCACAGTTCTCATATATTGTTTCTACAATTACACTTTCGCCGTAACGTAACGAACGCTTATAATCGCAGTTTACGTTTACAATGGGTACAACATAGCCCTGATCGAAATAATTGAGATAGCCTAGACCATATTTTTTGCCAAAGGCTTCTCTTCCGTCTTCAAAATATTGAATATAATGCCCATGCCAAACAATGCCCAAAGGATCCGCTTCATTGAAACGAATTCTCACCTCAGTTCTTTCACTTAAAATCGTACTCATCATTCAACATCAATATCAAATTATCAGGCAAAGCACCCATTAAATGCTTTACTTTCCTATCTCCGGATTTCGGTTTTGCCACGTTGTGTACGTATGCATTTCTATCTCATTTATTATCTCGTAAACCGTACGAGCCCAATAGTTGCGAAAACCAAAACCTCCTGCATCCCCTACCATCCGTTGGGTAAGTATCCTTTTCTTAGATTCCATGTCAAACAATACCACGTAGAATGAGCCCGTTGCAGTCGTTTTACACATACTTTCCATAACGAACATTAATCCTATCCCCTTTTCATTACCAAAATTATAGGAATCGATAATCCTTTGAATATGATCACGGGAAAGGCGCATGGTATCTCTAACATCATAAGATATGATCTTCTCCGCGTCAATTAATTTATTATGTTCAGTAACAAAACTTAAGTTGTTAACCAGCTCTTTTCTACGAAATGCGCTTGCAATAGTGTAATTACCCGACTCCTTGACAACAACCTCATTGATCCCCCCGAAATGCTTATCTTTTAGCTCCCAAGAGTAGGTTTTGGGATCACCGATCAAGCGGGTCTCCGTAAAGTCAATACCCAGGTAAGTGAGTTTTATAGATGGATTATTAAGGAACTGAGAAAACGACTGTGCATTAGTACACAACGCATTTAGCGTTAATAACAAGAGAAGGCAGAATTGCTTTTTCATTATTCAATCATGTTTTAAAGCTGATTTCTTTTAGTTTTATTTTGAAGTTTCCAATTGGCGAACTCATAACTATCTATATTTTTCAGCACGCTATAAACAGGGTGAACCCAATAATTGCGAAAACCGAAACCTCCTGCACTTCCCTCCATGCGTTGACTAAAGATCACCTTGCGGGTTTCCATATCAATAAATGTCACGTACATGGCTGCAGCAACAATTGATTTATTCATACCCTCCATGACAAACATTAGTCCTATCCCTTTTTCGGTTCCAAAATCATAGTTGCCAACAACTTGCTGCACCATTTCAGGTGTTAAGCGGGTATAATCCGCTTGATTGAGAGATACAAGTTTGTCGGCATCAATAGCTTTATTATGCTCCGTTACAAATGTTAAATTGTTAACAATGCTTGGTTTACGAAATGCTTTTGCAATATTGTATTTAAGTGATTCATTAACCACCACATCATTTATTAATGCAAAATATTTGTTTTTTATTTCATATGTATTTGCGGTAGCATCACCCATTAAACGAACCTCAGTAAAATCAATACCCAAATAGGTGAGTTTTATTGAAGGATCATTAAGGAACTCTGAAAACGATTGTGCATTGGTGCACAATGTATTTAACACTAGTAACAAGAGTAGGCAAAACTGCTTTTTCATAATTCAATTTTTATGACTGGTTAATTACGATTTTCATTTCGCATTGAGCTAAAAGCGCATCATTGCACCAAACCTTACCAGAAATTACCGTCACATTAAACACTTCATTTTCAATTGCAATTTCTGTTTCTATCGTTTCATTGACATTTGGCAGCGAGAACACTTCTAAATTTTTAACTGCACCAATAAACCCTACCGGAACAGCTTGTTGAAGTTGATTGGCAATATAACCAACGCGTGCAGCTGCTGTTTGCGCTATATTCTCTACTAAACCAGGCTCGGTGAATTTTCCATTTTCCACAAACAAGTTCTCCGCATTAATAGAGAATTTGGTGCGGGAACACTTCTCATCCGTCAGCAACAATTCATCAACCATTACAAATGGTGCTCTCTGTGGAATTAATGATATAATGTCAGCGTTATTACTCATTGTTAATTTTTCCAAAAATCATAGTAATTAAACCATTGCAGTGGATACTGGTGCACTTTGTTCTCCAATCCATTTACATAATCGCCAAGCATGGTATTCATCACTTCTGCTTTAGGAACATGCGCATAATCATTACCCTTGGTTGCAAAGAAATGATAATGCGAACTACTTTCCTTTACCGCAAAAACGTATGAAACCGGAACTTTAAATTTAGAGGCCAATACAAAAGGTCCCATTGGGAACTGGGCATCTTTACCTAAAAAAGAGTGCGTAAAGGTTTTGTTGCCTTCTAAAAACCGATCGGCATGCATACACACCAATTCATTATTTCTAAAAGCCTCACTTATCGCGTAAATGTGTGATATATCATTTTTAATAACGATCACCTTTACCTTGCGTTCACCTACCACATCCTTTAGATAATCCTTTATCTTTTGGTGCTCCCCATCAAACATTACGATGTTGATAGTGGTATTCAGCCGTTGTAATAAGTGCCCGGCGATTTCCCAATTTCCTAAATGTGCACTAAGTAATATTCCTCCTCTATTTTGATCAATGATATCGAACAAATGCTCTTCACCATCAAAATGAAAGGTAAACTGGTTGGCTATTCCAGCCATAGCCGCCACTTTATCAATAAGACTTTGTCCGAATTGATAATAATTATGATAGAGGCTCGTTATAGCTTTATGCAGTTTAAAACCTAACCTATACTTAAAAAACTGAAATAAAGGTTTAGATGATTTATACGAAAAAAAGAAATAATACAACGCCACAAACCTCAGCAGGAAGTATGACGAATGCAGTCCTAATTTTTTAAGTACAAAAACAAAAATGCGGTAACCGGTTTGGCTGCCTTTTGATTTGCCCTGCCAGGTTGGCATTATGCAAGTTCCTTTACTTCAACTTTAGAAATAACGTAATTATAAAAATCACCAAAAGTAACGATGCCTACAAAGTCTTCAGGCTTTACTTTAAAACCGAAGTTGCTTTCAATCACCACTACTAAGTCGATATAATCGAGACTGTCTAATTCCAGCGTACTTTTCAGATTTGCATCCGGGGTAATTTTCTCGGCTTCCACTTCAAACTCTTCTACCAGGAAACCGTTAATTTTTTCAATAATTTCTGAACTATTCATGCGCAATACTAGTTTATTTCCACTTTTTTATAATTAATGATGAGTTGGTACCTCCAAAGCCAAACGAGTTTGATAGAAATGCATCAAATTCACGCTCAATGGTGGAGGTTACAATGTTAAGTTTTGCCGAATCATCATCAGGATTTTCAAAATTGATGTTTGGAGCGATAAATGAATTTTGCATCATCAGCATAGAGTACACGATCTCACTTGCTCCTGCCATCCAGCATTCATGGCCGGTCATTGATTTGGTAGAGCTCACAAAAGGTTTAGTTGCTCCAAAAACCTCGTCAATGGCTCGTGCTTCGCTCATATCACCTGCCGGCGTTGAGGTAGCGTGAGCATTGATATAAGGAATATCAGCAATGGAAAGACCCGAGTCTTTTAATGCCATGGTTAACGCCTTAACCGGTCCTTCAACAGTTGGCGTTGAAATATGTCCGCCGTTTGATGAAAAGCCGTAACCAACTACTTCCCCAAGTATAGGAGCTCCGCGTTTTAAAGCCGACTCCAAACTTTCCAAAATTACGGTAGCACCGCCTCCCGAGGGAACTAAGCCATCCCTGTCTCTGTCGAACGGACGAGATGCTCTTTCCGGTGCTTGTTCGAAAACAGAAAAAGCCGACAAGGCATCGAAATTACCCATTGAATATTTATTTACTTCCTGGGCGCCTCCGCAGATGATACAATCCTGTAAGCCGCTTTTAATTAAATGATAACCCATACCAATGGCATGAGAACCGCTGGCACAAGCTGCGCTTATTGTAAAGTTTACTCCTCTTAATTTGAAAATGGTAGCCAGGTTCATGGTTACCGTTGAATTCATGGTTTGGAAAACGGAGCCTGATCCCACTAAGGTGGTATCTTTCTTTTCCCGAATAATATCAGTAGCCTCAATTACCGGTTGTGCCGAGCTGTCGTTTCCATACAAGATTCCAATTTCATGGGCATCGATGTACTCCTGACTAATACCGGCATTTTTCAAGGCTTCGAGGGTGGCAACAAAAGCATATTCGCCCTGTTCAGGTAGCATAACACGTGCTCTTCTATCTAAAACCCCTTTTAATGCAGGACGATTAACCATACCCGTTAAGCCTGAGCGATAGCCAAAGCTTTTACGTTCCTGGTCGAGTATAATGCCTGATTTACCTTGAAATAACGAGGTTTTAACCTGTTCTAAATTTTCTCCGATACAAGAATAGATGCCCATTCCTGTTATTACAACCCTATGCATTAAGTATTAGTTTAACTTTTTAGAAGAGCGCAAAGGTTTTGTTTATGGAATATTTAATTTTTCGTTACCGCTTAAGAGTATAAGCCCCCGTTGATAGAAAGCACCTCCGCTGTAATATAGCTAGCTTCCGGAGAAGCTAAGAAACCAACAGCATGTGCTACCTCTTCAGGCGTACCAAAACGGTTAACAGGGATCAATGCTTTTAGGGTTTTCTCATCCAAGCCTTCGGTCATATCTGTTTTGATAAAACCTGGAGCAATCGCATTAACTGTAACGCCTCTTCTGCCCACTTCCTGAGCTAAAGCTTTTGTGGCTCCTATAACGCCGGCTTTAGCGGCAGAATAGTTGGTTTGGCCCGGCATTCCTTTTAGTCCTGAAAGAGAAACAATATTGATAATTCTTCCAAACTTTTTTACCAACATATTGTTCAACACCAGCTTAGTAACGTAAAAAAAGCCATTTAAACTAGTGTTTACAACATTGTTCCATTGATCGTTGCTCATCCACATCATTAAAGTATCTTCTTTAATGCCTGCATTGTTTACCAACACATCAATAGATTTATCAGTATTCTGTTCGATCCAAACTCCTAAAGCCTGGTCAACTTCTTCTTTTACCGAAACATCAAACTGAAGCAATTCTCCGTTTCCGCCATTTTGCTTAATAGCTTCGAGGGTTTGTTGCGCAGCTGTCACATTGCCTTTATAGTTAACCAGAACATAAAAGCCCATTTCGGCCATTTTTATACAAATTGCATTGCCAATTCCTCTCGACCCACCGGTTACTAATGCAGTTTTCATTTATACTGTAATTTTTAAAACAATAGATGATTAAATTATAAAGCCGCTTCCTGCCCTAAAAATGCTGGACATAAAACCGGATTATTCTTACTTAAGTACTCTTTAACAAGTCGCATTTCTTTATAGCGCGGCTTATCATCAGCAAAAACAGGAAAAATCTCCCTCAAATCATCATACATTTGTTTTGCAACCGACGATAATTGCTCTGCACAACCCAAATAATCAATAGCCTGTAATAACGTAACTGCCTGAATGGCCAACACTTCAAAAGCATTTTCAATTACTTTACGGGTTAATGATGCGGCATTGCAGCCCATACTTACTATATCCTGGTTATCATTGTTATTCGGGATACTGTGTAAATACATCGGGAACGAAAGTGTTTGATTTTCGGCAACTGTAGAAGTTGCAGTAAACTGCATTCCCTGCATACCAAAATTCAACCCTAAAGTTCCTAGGTTTACAAACGGAGGAAGCTTTTTATTCAGCTTATCGTTTAACAGGTAATTCAACTGACGTTCCGATAGCATAGACAGCTTCGTAATGGCAATTTTCAGTTTATCCATCTCCAGGGAAACATAATCACCATGGAAATTACCACCGTGAAATACGTTTTTGTTTTTATGATCAACTACCGGATTGTCATTTACAGAGTTTGCCTCCCCAATAACAACCTTTTCGGCGTAATCAATTGTATCAGCAATTGGACCCAAAATCTGGGTAACACAACGCAATGAGTAATACTCCTGGACTTTGTCCTCAAAAACCTCCTGATCTATATTTTCATGACGATAAAGATGATCAGCACGTTTACGGATCAGTTTACTGTCACTAACAATATTGCGGAAGGTTTCTGCCACCTTATTTTGTCCCAAATGTTTTTTAACCACATTTAGTTCGAATGAAAAATGATCATCATAGGCTCCCACAATTTCATTGGTAATTGCAGATAGCAAAATGGACCAATTCAAAAGCTTATGTGCATTCAACAGATTTAGAACGCCGATTCCCGTCATGGCCGATGTGCCATTTAAGATCGCCAATCCCTCTCTTAATTGAATTGATAATGGTTTTATTTGTACGCTTTCAAAAACCTGAGCTGTAGGTTGAACCTCTCCATTAAAGATCACTTCCCCCTCTCCTATTAATACTAATGCTAAATGTGCCAGTTGCACAAGGTCACCGCTTGCCCCTACTCCCCCGTGTTCATAAATACAAGGGTAAACATCATTATTGATCAAGTCCTTTAGCAGGTGAACCACATCCGTATGCACACCCGAGTATCCTTGCATTAGGCTATTTAAGCGGGCTATCATTAATGATTTCACCGATAAGGGTGAAAGTAAATTACCAGCACCACTACTATGACTTCTGATTAAGTTATATTGCAGAGCAAGCAAATTTTCTTCACTTACTTTATATTGAGCCATCGGGCCAAAACCCGTGTTTATGCCATAAATAAGTTTATTGGATGAAAACTGCTTTAGAAAAAGGTGGTTTTCCTCAATATTTGCTAACGCCTCCGCGTCTAAGGAAATTCTTTCTTCGTTGAATAACACCTCCTCAAAATCAGCGAGAGACAGATTTGCCTTTCCGACAGATACCATGCTTATTAAAATTATTGTACTGGACCGGCAAAAATAGCAGAAAAATTAAGATTTATATTTTGATTTATTTTTTTTCGAAAAATATTATTCTGAATATTTTTAAGTTTTATTATTCTCTTCCTGGTTAAAAAACAAGCGCTTTTAATTATCTCGAAATCATCAACTCCAACACTTCCATCCCCTTTAAGCTAAAACTCTCCTGGCCTTCAAGCGGTTTACCGGTTGGTTTAATGATAACTTGGGAGGGCTTTAAAGTTCCCCATTCAATTTTTGTTTGTTCAGTTCCAGCCTCCGGGTTGAACAGACGGATAATAAACCCATTTTCATCAGGGGAAATACTGGTTACAATCACCCGATCATTACTCAACTGAAACAAACTGCCTTTACTTATTAGCTTTTCATTTACCGGTAAGGCTAACAGCGGCTGGGTAAAAGCCGCACCCATTTTTTCGTTTTCAGCAAAGCTGACCTGATCATGCGGACGCAAAGCATATCTAAAGCGAATCGCTCCACTCTGATCTGCTTTGTAATTGGTATGCCAGTAATTGTTCATTACATAGCTAAACCAGGTTGAAGTTGGCTTTCCTTCTTTCTTCCATTCCTTATGACCTGGAGCCACCGTAAGCCGCTCGTCAATCATATTTCCGGGCTCAACCAATGGAGCTTCCAATAACATCCACTGAATACCTTTATCTGAAGCAGTAACATCCAGCCAACGACGGCCATATAAGTAATCCATGTTTGAACCGGGCAGTTGGTCAGTAATAAATTGCATTGAACCATAACCTGCATCTAACAAGGTCTTATCCAAAGATTGGTTAAATGGAAAACCAAAATGAACCGATTCTTTAGTGCGAATCGCCTTTTTGTCTACGATGTTATCAAGTTCAATTTTTCCACCTTCGCTAAACAGCGTAATTTTTCGCTCCAGTTTATTGGCTCCGGGAGCATCGGAACTGATGCTTATAGTTGTTAACACCGGGCCGTTTTCCAATATTTTCACCTGAACCTGGCTGTTGCTTTGCGCATCCGCAGGATTTAAGCCCGGCACATACCAATAGCTATTTAAACCTTGGTTATTATAAGAACCTGCAAAATTGAAGTCGTTTGCTTTTTCTAGTTTGGTAATGCTACCATTGGCTGTATCCCATTGAACAGACACTCTTCCGTTAGAAAGGGAATTATCATTCAGCTTGACTTTGGAGGGTGATTTTACTTCCCTATTTGAAAGTTCATAGATTGCAGTTCCTAGAGCCGGAACATCTGCAGCCATAAATACTAACGTTCCATTACTCAATTTTTGCACTGGCAATAATTTGCCAGAGGCATCCTTTACTGATTTTGCACTGCAGCCTTCAGGCAATATTACCATTCCGTTGCGCTTCCACGATAAGGTGTTGAATACCGCAATTTTCTTTGATGTTGAGTTTGTCATCGGTTGCAAGATATCCTTTTCCAAGTCATTGATCTGCTGATCGGCATCAAGCATAAACTGCTTTTTTATCCTCCATTGCTCGGTAACGAATGGAACATCAGGCTCAGAAATGCTATTATGGGCACCCCAGGTATGTTCATGGAACATGATCACATTTTTCCAGGCTTCATAAAATTTATCAGCATTATACTTTTGAGGGTTTACCATTGAATACAGTGTCGTCAATTGCTGTAGGCGTAAGCTGTTTACACGGTTCTTCCCTTCTTCCTCTGCTGTTGAAGCTGCTCCATCTTCCCAATAAGGGCTAATATCCCCTCTAACAGTTTTTAACTCAGTACCGTGTTTCTTCTCAAATTCCTCAAATAATTTATCAGTGGTGTTTAACACAATTTTGGGAGAAGAATAGGTCTTGTTCCATTGATCAACAAAACGCGCGATTGCGGTGTCAATCGGTCCATTATCAGCAACCACATTATAGCGCCACTGTACCATTTCATAAGGGTAATTATTCTGATCGAGCTGGTTAAGGTAAGCAGCTATTTTTCCAGGACCACGTTCAAAGATGCCTCCCGGAGCCATGCCATGCCATGAAGAGTAGCCTTTAGCACCAGCCCAGAATAACACCTTTTCTTCACCTGATGGAGAAGCCCACCATACAGGTTTATCCCCCCAGGTTTTTACAAAATATCCGGCACGATCGCCCCAATAAGGGTGAGTATCACCCAGAAAATTAGGGCCGCTTGAAAAATAACGAACACCTCCTTTTGCCAGAGCTGTTACCGTTGTCCATGCAAAACCGGGCACATCCGAAATCATGGCGCTATTAATGGTAAAACCAAACTCTTTCTCTAACTTTTCAGCATAATCAGTGTAATGAAACATTTCTTCCGGCTCACTTAAGCCTGTTAAAATATTTGCATACAAGGCCGACAAGCAAATACTACCTTCTTTAACCGCTTTAACAAATTTTTCTTTTTGCTCTGGCGAAGCTTGTTTCAGGTAATTTTCAACCGCCCATAACGATTCAATATTCCATTTAAAGCGAGCCTCGACCGGCAGCTTTTTCGTTTGCTCGATCATCTGCAAAGCATCATCAATATTTTTATTGTGGATTTTCAGCACTTCCGGTTGTAGATGTGAATAGCCGATATCGGTATGTGAATGGTGAATAAAATGTAATTCGCGATATTTCGCCGGGTTTAAGGACACGTAACTATTGACCAACACATTTTTACCCGACACTACCCTTACTCTCACACTGTCTTTAGTTGAAACTGCATTTACCGGAATATCAAACTTATTTACTCCATTATGTACGGTGTAGGTAAACGAATCCTTGTCATTAATTTTCACCAGAAGCTGCCCATCATTGCCAAAATGCAAAGCTGTTAATGCAATGATCTGCTTCCCATTTTTCAAGAGAAACGGCCTTGGATCGAGGTCGGCCTTTTCCTCAAAAGAAAACTTAAAGGTCATGTACCAGTCATTACTGTTTTCGGCTTGTCCTACAATTTTTAGTCTAAGAGGCTGACCGGGTTTCACCTTGCTTACCGGCAAACGAAGAAATGCCAGGCCATGGGCATCATTGGCTCCATCTCTTTTAGTTTGATGAAAAACCAATGCAGAACTATCAGCAGCTACAAATTTCCAATCTGGTTGTTTATGAGCGGGGTAAGTAGTAAAGCTGAGGAGTTTTTCATCATTCAGGTATAAGTCAAAATGACGATCGCCTTTGCTGGTACCAGATGAATGAGCCGCTACCCAACTAAAATAAACGTATTTTCCACTGATCTTTTGTGGCACCGGAGATGTTTCCCAGGCAATTTCCTTTTTTCCATCTGTACAACGTGTTAGCAAAGCGGTAGTTGCATAATCCGGATAGGCCGAATCATAATTGATATTTTCACCCTTTATTTCTTTTGCATAGCCATTGATCCATTGGATCTTTCCAAAGTAAGGAACATTTAACTGAGCTTGAAGTTTAACTGCAATACCCATTAGCAGTAAAAAAAGGATCACTTTCTTCATATATCTTCTTCCTATTTTAAACTAATTATTTTGCTAAAAAATGTTCTTTTAAATTAACACTAAACAATGAATTTTTCTTAGTCACAGCTGCTTTAACGTTTTAGAAAATAGTAGTGTGTACAGACTGCTTTATAAACAAAATAGTCCCGATCTTCCGATCAGGACTACATTATAAAATTCGGTGAATGAACTTCTTTTAAATATGTAAAATGCTTTTGAACTATTCGCTTAGCGCCGGCAAACACTAAGGTCTTCCACCACCTTGCTGCGAATCCTCTTCTTGTTTGATATCGTCGTTATTAATGCCCTCTTTTTTCGGACCTTGACCCTTCCCTTTTTTACTTCCGCCTTGTTGGCCGTTAAAATCCATTTTACCAAAACGATAGCTAAATGAAACTCCAACTGAACGGAAAGGAACCGAATTTTGCTGATACTGGTCAAATCCGTTTCCGCTTAATTTTGTGGTGAATTCACGGTTCTTATTAAATGGATTCGACATGTTTAAGCCTAAACTGGCACGTTTTTCCAAAAAGTCTTTCTTAAACCCAAGGTTGAACATCGAGAATGAAGGATTTTCTCCTTGAATAGTTCTGCGAGGCGAGTTGAACATTCCGAATGCTTCAATAGCAAAATCTTTAGGCAATGACCATGAAGCATTTGCATTAACATTGTACAGCAGGCTTTTATTGCTATACGTGGTTTGAATATTCGGATCGTTAACATTATACGAATACACATTCGCGTTTCCTCTTAAGGTAATACGCTGGCCAAGTTGCACAGATCCTGAAAGATTAACCCCTACTGATGAGCTATTAGAGATATTTGCATATGTGCTTCCGGATATTTTACCATCAGCAGATAAGCCTACTATACTTTCGATAACATCATAAGTATTACGATAATATACTGAGGCATTCACTGATGAACGTCCCATAAACCTTGAATATCCTAATTCAAAATTATTGGTCTTCTCCGGAGCAAGGTTTGGGTTACCAAAAGAGATATTCTGTGGATCGGTTGAATCTATAAAAGGATTTAAAAAGCGTAAACCCGGGCGTTGGATACGACGGCTATAGCTTAACTTAAGCGACGACATATCTTTAAACGTACGAGCAACAGTTAAACTCGGAACAAAATTGTTGTAATTATTAGCGATACTGTTCGACTGTGAATTTCTGAAATCACCGGTAATTTCTGTACGTTCTAAACGTCCACCGGCTTTAATTGCATACCCTTTATTTAACGTAAGGTTAAACGAAAGATATCCTGCATAAACATTTTGAGTATAGTTAAAGTCATTGGATCTCGTTAGATCAGGTACATATTCTCCATTAGTGTTTATCAAATCATAATTATAAGCACTGGTGATGTCCCTTAAAATTGTTTTCGCACCAACTTCCATCAAAACAGCTTTTGTCCATGGATGGGCATAATCAGCTTGAAAAGTAAGCTCATTATTAGTTCCTTCATTTAAGCTTCTGCCTGCGGTATTTGGCATATTTACAATTCCATCAATCGAATTCTGGAAATCCGTATTATTTCTATCGTCGCTTAACTGAAACCCAAGACTAAATTCTTGCTGTGGATTAGCAAACTTTCTATTATAATCTGTTGACCAATCAATTCCTTTTCGCTGGTTATCATTTTGCGAAATACGATTATATTGACTTAGCAATCCATCAATATTATCAGAGTTGGAAACAAGCATTGACCCGTCGTTATTATTATTCCAGCGGCTAAACTTGACATTACTGCTTATTGAGTTGGTTTTATTAATATCATAGGATATACCAAAGTTGGCATTACCACCATTTCTGCCACCTTTATTGGTTCCATTCTGATCGGTTAAACGAGTGGTATCAACACCGGTATTTTGCATATCAGGGAAAAAGCTATTGCGTTGAAAAACACTTGATCCGTCTTGCGGAATAAAATACATACCACCAAAGCCGGCATTGAAACCAACTTTACCCTGACGAATGTTTAAGCTTCCGTTCCCTCTGTTAAAGCGATTACTCAAATTCATACTGATATTTCCGGTAACACCGGCAACATCAGTTTTCTTAGTTACAATGTTAATAATGCCGGCAGAACCCTCAGCATCATATTTAGCTGAAGGACTCGTGATCACTTCTACATTTTTGATCTGATCGGCCGGAATCATTTTCATGGCATCGGCCACACTATTGCTGACTATAGTTGAAGGTTTACCGTTAATTAAGATCTTAACGTTCGAATTACCGCGTAATTCAACGTTTCCGTCCATATCAACACTTACCATTGGCACTTTGCGCAAAATGTCGCCGGCATCGCCACCTTTAGAAGTCACATCTTTTTCGGCATTGTAAACCATTTTGTCGATCTTATTCTCCACCAGTTCACGCTGGCCCACAACGGTAACTTCTTTCAGTTGTTTTCCGGTTTGCTGAAGTATAATTTTTCCAAGTTTGATCTCCTGATTTTGTGCTGAGATGTTTACTTTTTTGGTTACTGTACTATAATCAATAAATGAAATAATCAGATTATAATCGCCATTAGGGATACCTTGGAGTTTAAAAACGCCTTTTTCATCAGCCATTCCACCGTTTACAGATTTCGAATCTGTAGATCGAATTAACGCTAACGTGGCAAATTCCACAGGTTTTTTAGTAGTTGAGTCGATGACAACTCCGCCTATTGAACCCGTTCCTTTTGGGGGGCCACCCACTTGAGCATAGGAGCCCAAGGCCAATAAGCCAAACAATAATTGCAATAAAATTTTCTTCATAACTTCTAGTAGACCCCAAAGTTAACCCCGAGGTTTAATTACCAGTGTAAAATCCTTGTTATAACATTTACGCTAACAAATGCCTATGACAGAATGGTAAATCGGGATTAACAGGGGATATATTTATTTAGAAAGCAAAACCTTGGTTTGCAGCTTTACCGCTTTGGTCATTGATTCAAAAGAGTGACCACCCGGCATTGGCCCTCCATGACCGCCTCCTCCGTGCATACCACCACCCATTCCACCGCCTCCGGGAGGCCTTCCTCCTCCAGGTCCCCTACCTCCACTTCCGCCCGAACCGCCTTTGCGCTGCGGCATCTCCATTCCATTAATTTCTAAGCCCAGGTCAAATGGCATATTACGGTTAGCTGAGGCAGCATACAAACTATTTAGTGGAATTGCCAGTTCATACACCAGGCTTTCATCATTATTGATCAATACTTTAAACCTGAAATCACCGATACTATCCAATGCCTTTTTACCGCTTGGCCCATTCAAGAAACCTGTTAAAACGGCTTCGTTTTTTTGAAGCAAGAGATCTTCCATCATAATCAAGCGGTTCTTTTCATGCTCAACCATAGGAGCTCTGCCCATCTCTTTTTTTAAGGGAAAGTCGATGGTCATCTTCTTATCTCCTTTACCACTTGGGTCGAGCCAAAGTTTAGCTCCGGCCGATAAAACCTTCATTATGGTTTGCTGATCCGTGATCCGATAAATGAGATAAAGATGATCGGTATCATTTTCAATTGCGTACTGTATTCCCGTGTCATTATCACTAAACCGTATGGGTTGCCCCCATTCACCCGGTAATCCATCAATTTGATGTTGTACCTGCGACTTTAAACTCGAAATGCTTTTGGTAGAAGAACACGACAATGCCATGAATATGAGCAGCCATGCAGAATGTTGAATGATCCGTTTCACTATATAAAATCTAATTGACGGTTAAACTTAATGTATCAGTGTTGATGCCTGTAAAAATGCCCAGGCCGTTTTTAATATTGGTTGAAGGATTCTTCAGGTTCAGTGAATTACTTCCGCTTTGCTGGTATAAAGCTGCATACTCTGGATTAATTCGGTATAAAATGACCCAATGATGCCCGTAATAACTAAAGTTCTGAACGTTTATTTCATAAGACGTTCCCTGATCAGGTTGATTTCTGAAAATGGGTCTGGCCGAGGTAGTGGAGCCTCCACCAAAACCAAAACTAACTTCGGTTGGTGAAGTTTCGGTGTTTTTTACCACTACCAGGTGGTATTCACCGGCCGGGTTTGTCCAGCTTAGTTTTACCGGATCCGGAAACTCGGGGCGTGTACCGCTGCTAAAATCAAAAGTCGGCATGGTAAACGAAGAGGTTGACTCCGTAAAGTCTTGAGGTTTTTCCGGAATTACCGTTTCGGCGCTCACCTCTTCACCCTGATAGGTAAATGATAATGCATAGGTTTTACCCGCTTCAATTTTCAGATCACTACCTGAAACATAATTTCCATCAGCGGTAAAACCGAGTACATGTTCAGTTCCTTCACTTATAATTTTTATCGTTAAATCATTGATCGGCACCTGAGTGGTATCAGCCGTTCCAAAACCTACTTGTTGGGTAACATGTACATTAACCGCTTGTCCCGGTATTAGGTAAGCTTCCACCACCGGCTTATCTATTGCAGCGAGCTCTTCCGCTTCTTCTTTGGTGCAGCCGGTAAAAAAGGCCATTATCAACACTAAAAAACCTACTATCTTTTTCATACTATCTGAGCTTTAGGGTAAGGGTTAAGTTTGGAGTAAATCCGAGGTAGTTCACATTGGTTTCAACTACCTGGTTATCGGCAATCTGAAACTCCTTGTACCAAACATTTTTACGATTGTAAACATTGAAAAAAGAGACACCGATAGAGCCGATGTTATTATGCGCATCGGCACCACGCAACTCATAGTTAACAGCCAGATCAAGGCGGTGGTAATTTGGCAATCGCGAACCGTTTTTAGCACCTATATTGATAAAGCTTTGGGTGGTGCCATCAAGCAAAGTCAATTCATAACCTCCCTGTGGGGCGGTATAAGGCCTTCCAGTAGCAAATACCCAATCGCCTGAAAAATTCCAACGACCCAGCTTATAAATGTTTACAATCTTTAGTTCATGGGTTACATCCTGGCTGGCAGAATAATAATCATCACCATAAGTAGCTATTTTATTGCGGGCTTCACCCAATGAATAACTGATCCATCCATTGTAATTACCCACCTTTTTCTGAATTAAAAATTCAATGCCTTGTGAATAGCCTACACCGCTAAAGAAGTTTTCTTCGTAGGAAGTGGTTGGCGCTCCTCCACCACCTCCTGGACCACCGCCGCGCGTTGGATTAAACCGAAGCGAATATTCGGTTACACCATTCAAATCTTTGTAATAGTATTCAGCGCTGAACAAATACTGACGGGTTTCATAAGAGGCTCCAATAATGTAATGTATTGCCGAGCTTACCGGAACATTGCTTCCATCAGACAAGATCCAAAAATCGCGGCTGCCCGAAAGCACATCTTCGCGAACCACGCGGTTAGCAAACTGATAATACTTACCGGTTGCAGCTTTAAAGGTAACTTTGCTATTAAATCTATAATTAGCCGAAAAACGTGGCTCTATATATCCTTTTGACGTTTGGTCAAAATAAGAGAAACGCAAGCCGGGTTCAAGGGAAAGCTTATCACCTAATAAGTTTTGTTTATCCTGAATATAGATCCCGGCCAGGTTTCCTGTTGTGTTACGATCCAGGATCGTTGACGTATCGTTCTGGCTGTAGTTATACTTGATCTTGTAATTGGTTGCATAAGCTCCCAGTTTTATCGCATTATCTTTTGTCCAGGCATACTCCAAATCGGTTTTAAAACTGAAATCTTTCAGATCATTATTTTCGATGGTACCGTTTTTAATCGTTCGCGAATTACCATCTTCATCAGTGAGTGTATTTTCGTTCGATCGGTCACGGTCGCTGTAATAATTCGAATAGCTTAATACCGAAGTGCTGAAGAACCGGTCAGACCATTTACGGGTCCAACGTAAACTACCTCCCATGTTACCATAATTGGTCACGTCATTCACGTTAAAGCCAAAGCCTCTGCCGCTGCCGCCAAAACCACCTCCTCCAAAAGACGGAGCCTGTGCTTCCTGGGAGTTGTCGAGATTATCGGTTCCATTGTATAAGCTCAGCGATAAGGCATCTTTTTTTGAAACCTTATAGGTGAACTTGCCATTCAGGTCATAGAAATAAGATGAAACCGTGGTAGCGAAATTAGAAGCGTTGCCGCGGGGACCACCGCCAAAACCTGGCCGCTGCGTAGTGGTAGTTGAATTACTGCTGTTAAACTTATTGAAGATCTTATTATAGAGCGGTCCTTTGTAAGAGCGACGAGCTGCCAATAATAGTGTAGCATTTTCGCCAAATGGCGATTCGAGATAGGCATTGATACTTAGCAAACTGATATCGCCTCCTACATTAAAGCCTTTGCTATTGCCATCCTTGCCGGTAATTTCGGTAACACTCGATAAGCGCCCACCATATTTAGGTTCGAACCCGCCTTTGTACAACTGCACGTCTTTAATAGCATTAGAATTAAAGGCACTGTAAAAACCATACAAGTGATCTACCTGGTAAACGGTAAAACCATCATATACCACCAGGTTCTGATCGGGAGTTCCTCCACGTACATATAAACCCGATGAAGACTCGTTACTGGCCGAAACGCCGGGCATGAGCTGAAAAGAACGCATAATATCCTTCTCTCCCACATTGGGTAACATCGCCAGTTTTTGCGGCGAAATTTTTATCATGCTCACTTTTTCCGATACCTTCATCAGGTCTTCCTTGTCGGCTACCACCAGCACCTCTTCCAGTTCATTATCAGGGTTTAGTTCGATGATCAAACCAGCCTTAGGTAAATCAGGATTTAAGTGAAAGCTTGTTTTATGATAACCCAGGTAACTGATGAACAGTGTGGAAGTATCGGTAGGAACTTTATTCAATGTAAAATAACCATCAGCATTAGTGGCTGTCCCCTGCTTTGTTCCAACAATGGTAATGTTTACATAGGGCAGCGATTCACCGCTGGCAGCATCGACCACCCGGCCGGTTAGAAGATAGTTCTTTTTTAACGCGGCAACTTTTGCCTTTTCACCGATCTCCTGGGTGCCACTGGCCATTGTCTTCGGATCAACCTTCTGATTCTTATCCAAAACAAAAATCACATTCCCGGCACCGATGTAATATTTTAGCTCATAATCTTTACAAATGTATTTGAGCGCCACATCAAGCGGCATATCGGCATAACGCTCTGCGAATGAATAACGCAAGCGCTCGCGGTCAAAAGAAAACTTTAAATTATGATCAACTGCAATGCTGTCGAAAACCGAAGCCAGCGAGCCCCTGTAATATTTGTTCAGGAGAACCTCTCTAAGCTTCACCTGAGCTTTTAAAGCCTGCGTTGATAAAAGAGTAAAAATGATGAGTAAAACTATTTTCCGATTCATGTATAGCTCGTTTAAGCTCAAAAATGAATTGAAAAAACAGGTAACTAAAACGAAGTAGACAGCATTAAGGCATTTGCATACTAATTACCGAATTGTGCCGATGAGGCTTACCTCCCGGGGGCATTAGATGCAAGGACCATTACTCCCCCTTCAGGGAGCTGGAGGGGTGAACAAACTTCATCAGTTCGTCTTTAAAATTATCACTCAAGGGAATTTCTACCTCCCCTATTTTTATCCGGTTCTTACGGATGGAGGTTATTTTGGCGGTGGAAATAATAAACGATTTATGAACCCTCAGAAAGCCCATCGATGGAAGTTTCTCTTCAATCGCTTTAATATTCATTCTGGAAAGAATAGGGCGTGGATTCTTTTCGACATAGATCTTCACATAATCCTTCAGCCCTTCCACATATAAAATATCGGCAAGGTTTATTTTTATCAGGTTATATTCAGAGTTGATGAAAATATAGTCGGGAGCTGATTCGGGCTGGGTATTTTTATTCTTTAAGTTGAAAAGCTCGTATGCTTTGGTAGTCGCTTTCATAAAGCGGTCGAAAGAGACCGGCTTAAGCAGGTAATCAACCACGTCTAAATTATAGCTTTCTAAAGCATACTTTTCATATGCGGTAATAAAAATAACCATTTGATTAGGTCGGGTTGCCTGTAAAAACTGAACCCCACTTATTCCCGGCATCTGAATATCTAAAAAGATAAGGTCAACCGGCTTATCCTGCAACACCTCCATCGCTTCAAATGGGTTACGACAACTGCCTACTAAATTCAGGAAGGGGATCTTGGATATATTATCAACCAAAAGCTCCAATGCTAATGGCTCATCATCAACAGCAATACAATTCATCATTGGAGTTCAATGCTAAGTTCAACTTTAAAGTATTCATCGTCTTTCATTAAACGCAAGTGATGATGGTTATTGTACAAAATTTTCAAACGGCGCTCAACGTTAACAAGGCCAATACCCGAACTCTCGTCTTTAGGGTCGGCATCATTAAATTTATTGGTTACGGTAAACCAAAAGTCTTTATCATCGGCATGCAGATGAATCTCAATTACAGGTTTTTCAATTAAGCCAACGCCGTGTTTAAAGGCGTTTTCAATGAAAGGGATCAGCAACATCGGTTCAATGCTTTTCCCGGTTGTTTCATTAATAACCGTAAAGATTACCTGCACCGAATCGCCAAAACGCAGACGCTGCAAATCGATATAATTCTGTAAATATTCTATTTCCTTTTCAATGCTCACCTTTAACTCGTCGTTTTCATACAACATATAACGAATCATTTGTGATAGTTGAATGATGGCGGGCTCCACCTGTTCAGGCCGCTTGCGACTTAAGGCCACCAGGCTGTTTAGAATATTAAAAATAAAATGCGGACTGATCTGTGATCGCAGAAACGAAAGTTCGGTTTTAAGGTGAATATTTTCGCGCTCTTTATTTTGGCGGTCGGCTTTAAGCTGATCAATTATGAACCGGTAACTGGTGCTGGTTGCCCAGATAAACAATAATGGAAACAGCAGAAATAGCCGCATGCCTCCTCCCGCACCCATTCCTATTCCTCTTCCTTCTCGTAAAGGCAACATGCGTTGAGGCGGTGGCATCTCCATCCGTAACAATTGGTTAAAAAGCAGAATAGCTGCCATTATGCCAATTACCGATAAAACGTATGCATAAAGTGGTTTTTTACGCATGATACGTGGAATCAGATAATATGCATTCAGGTAAAAGAATACCACTAATGGAAGATTAAACGTTAAGAAATGCTGAAATGAAAAGATACGTGAAGGTATGGCCGGAGAATCGGGTCTGAAAAATTCTGGAATGATAAAAACACCTACCCATGCCAGAATATGAAAAATAACTGTACGAATATTCTTAAACTCTCTCAATGCATTTTATTGTTGCTCCGGTTTCAAAAATAGATTTTCAACCGGTAAAATTATGCTATTAACGACTAAATCCTTGTTTCTGTAGACCAAGCATTTATTCTTTCGCTGGGAGGAATTTTAAATTCAATTTATAAATAAATGAACATTCACTTATATTTGCATTATAAATGAGAACCCGAGACGAAAACAAGGAACAGGCCATTAGGCAACAGGCCGTTGAACTGATTGTAAAAAATGGACTGGATGGCTTTAGCATGCAGAAGTTGGCTAAAGCAGCCGGGGTATCACCAGCCACCCTCTACATTTATTACCAAGACAAAGAAGACCTGGTATTAAGCTTAGGAACAGAGGTTTTCAATAAAATGCAACAGTATAGCTTAAAGAATTTTAGCGCTGAAATGAGTTTTGAGGAAGGACTGAAAGTTCAATGGAAAAACAGAGCTGCGTTTTTCCTTGAAAACCCATTGGAAGTTCAGTTTATTGAGCATTTGCGGTATTCGCCCTCGTTCAAAACAATCTCTCAAACTATTAAAAATAGCTTTAAACAAGAAATGGGAAAGTTTGTTCATAAGGCCATCCTTAAAGGTGAATTGGTGCAGCTGCCATTTGAGGTGTATTGGTCGGTGGCCTTTTCTCCTTTGTATCAACTGATGAAATTTCATACGCAAGGAGAAAGTTACGCTTCATCAAGCTTTGAACTTACAGACTCAGTAATGGACCAAACACTTAAAGTGGTGCTAAAAGCTTTAAAGCCCTAATTAAGCCTTCACCTCCACTCAAGCGGAGCAACTTGAAGCTAAATCACCCATTATTTAATTAAAATGAATCGTTAACTAAAAACACATCAATATGCCGACTCTCTTACAAAACCGAACCATTCACATTTTTAAAACAAACATAAACGACGAACCCGATGTTAAGGCCATAGCGTCATCGCTCAATGATTTTTCAGATATTTTAAAATGGAATGTTGCCATTGACGATTGCGACAAAATACTGCGGATAGAATCGAGCGAAACGGAACCTGAGGGCTTTATCAGATTAATAAACACACTGGGCTATGCCTGTGAGGAACTTAACTTTTAATTGATTTTTATGAAGACAAAACATACTTTTTCTAAATATGAGATTTTCGTTATTGCCATTTTGGCAATACTACAATTTACCATCATTCTCGACTTTATGGTATTATCGCCATTAGGACCGTTTTTGATGAAGGCAATGAATATGGGCACATCACAATTTGGCCTGGTGGTTTCGGCTTATGCATTTAGCGCCGGAGCATCGGGACTACTTGCAGCAGGCTTTGCCGATAAATTCGACCGTAAACGATTACTCTTATTCTTTTATACCGGTTTTATTTTAGGCACCAGTTTATGTGCGATGGCGCCCAATTATAACTTTTTACTGTTTGCACGTATTGTTACCGGCATTTTCGGTGGTGTAATCGGTTCCATTTCTTTTGCCATTATTACCGATCTGTTTAATATGGAAGTACGTGGCCGGGTAATGGGTTTTGTACAAATGGCCTTTGCTGCAAGCCAGATCTTAGGTTTACCGATAGGATTAGTTTTAGCTAATAAATTCGGATGGCACTCTCCTTTCTGGATGATTGTATGTTTCGGAATTATCTTAGGTATGGTAATGCTATTTTATTTGCAACCCATTAACGAACATTTAAAACTGAAATCAGCAGAACACAATGCTTTTAAACACCTGGCAAAAACCATTTCCCAACCCAATTATGTACGTGCTTTTTTAGGTACCACTTTACTGGCAACCGGTGGTTTTATGCTAATGCCTTTTGGCAGTGCCTTCTCAACGCATAACATGGGCGTTCCGATGAATAAATTATCGTTATTGTATTTTGTAACAGGTATTTTTTCGATGATCTTAGGTCCATTAAGTGGTAAGATCAGCGATAAAATTGGCAAGTATAAAATGTTTGTCATTGGATCGATCATTAGTATGATCATGGTGGCCATTTACACCAATTTGGGGGTAACGCCATTTTGGACAGTTGTTGGACTGAACATTTTATTATTTGTTGGTATTTCTTCAAGAATGATCTCAGCATCGGCTTTAATGACCGCGGTTCCGGAAGCCCAGGATCGAGGGGCCTTTATGAGTATCAACTCGGCAGTTCAGCAAATTTCAGGAGGTATTGCAGCTGCTATCGCAGGGATGATTGTAGTTGAAACGAAAAGCGGTATGCTTGAAAACTATAATATCTTAGGATATGTGGTTATCGGCGCGATGGTGGTAGCCATTGGAATGATGTTTTTTATTAACCAATATGTGATGATCAAAAACAAACAACCCATTCAAACACCTGCCGAGCCACCAGTAGAAATGGTTACTGAGCATTAAGAATAGTCTAATCAGATAATACAAAAAGAGCCTTTCCTCATCCCGAAAGGCTCTTTTGCTATAAATTGAATTTAGGCTTTGCTTTTTCGTTTAATCACTAACTCCAAAACAAACCAACACAAGGCTAAGGACCCTATTCCAAAAATAGTATCACCGATTGCCCGCATCCATTTCAGTTTTATCATTAATGGCAATTGCATTAAATCAGCCGAACGGGCGTACCACATTCCTTTTTCAATGCTTTCAAATGCCTGCCAAATACCAACCGGCAATAAGCTCAACACTGCCATCAGGAATAAACCCAAATTAATAGACCAGAATATAAATTTCAACAGTTTATCGTTCCAGGTATGATCACGATACATGCTTCTCAAAACAAACAGCATCAAACCAATACCCAACATTCCATACACCCCAAATAAGGCGGTATGACCATGCAAAGGTGTTGTATTTAAGCCTTGCACATAATAAAGTGCAATTGGAGGATTAATAATAAAGCCAAAGATGCCGGCTCCAAGGAAGTTCCAAAATGCCACAGCGATCATAAACAATATTGGCCATTTATAATCGGCTATCCATTTTGATGATTTTGAGAGTTTAAAATTATGGTAAGCCTCATGCCCCATAAGCACCAAAGGCACTACTTCCAAAGCACTAAAGGTTGCTCCTAAAGCCATCACTGCGGTGGGTGTTCCTGTAAAATACAGGTGGTGAAAAGTTCCGATAATTCCACCAGACATAAAAACGATCGTCGATATCAATACATTCAGGGTAGCAGTTTTGGTTTTAAGCAATCCTAAACGCACAAACAAGAAAGCGATCACCACGGTGGCAAAAACTTCAAAAAAGCCTTCCACCCATAAATGTACTACCCACCATCTCCAGTATTCGGCAATAGCCAGGTTTGTTTGGCGCCCCCACATTAAACCAGCAGCATAAAACATGGCAATAGCGGTACATGAGATCAGAAATAAAGTGATCATGTGTTTTTCTTCTGCTTTTCTTTTTAATAATGGCAGCAACGGACGCACCATCAAAGCTAACCATAAGAACAAGCCTACCAGCAAGAACAACTGCCAAAATCTTCCTAGATCTACATACTCATAACCTTGGTGGCCGAACCAGAAATTATTGATCAGGTTCAGTTTCTGCATTACGCCCATCCATTGTCCGATCATCGAACCAACAACAATAATTAACAAGGCAATGAATAAGAAATTTACCCCAAACACCTGGAACTTTGGATCCTTTCCACCCACGGCAGGTGCTATGTATAATCCTGTTGCCAGCCATGCAGTTGCGATCCAGAAAATTGCCAACTGTGTATGCCAGGTACGGGTGACTGAATACGGCAGAATCTTACCTAATGGGATTCCAAAAAATCCATTTCCTTCAACGCCATAATGAGCCGTAATTACACCTAATACCACCTGCAGAACAATAAGTAAACTAACTACAAACAAGTATTTTTTAACCGCGACCATTGAAGGTGTAAGCTTTTCTTTGATCAGCGGATCTTCGGCTGGAGCCGGTAATGTTTCTTCTTCTCCTGAACGGATATGATAAAACACCATTACACCCACAAAGAACAACAACAAAATAATACTCACACCCGACCAGGCAAGCAAGTCTTTAGTTGGGCCGTTTCCAACAAGATCATCGGCAGGCCAGTTATGTGTGTAGGAGATCTTTGATCCCGGTCTTTCAGTAACCGTAGCCCAGGTTGCCCAAAACAAAAATGCGTTTAGTTTTTTAAGGCGATCCTGATCTTGAATTGAATTTTTAGGGATAGCATAATGCTCTCTTAACTTATCAAATTGCGGATCGTTGGTAAATAAACGCGAATAATAATCACTTAATGAATTAATGGCTTCAATTCGTTCATTTGAGACAGTAATAACTTTGGTCTGTGGATCATAGGTATTTTTCCGGATTTCCTTTTGCAACCGGACCTTTAAAAACGCCTTATTTTCTTCATTCAAATTTTCGAAATCGGTTTCATAATATTTTTGCGACCACTTGTTAAGAATAAAGACAGCCTCCTTGTGTAACCAATCAGCAGTCCAATCAGGAGCAACATAAGCACCGTGCCCCCATATCGAACCTACTTCTTGTCCTCCAATACTTTGCCATACATTCTGTCCATCCTTGATCTCTTGCTTAGTAAAAATTACCTCTCCATTCGTGGTAATTATATTCTCCGGTATAGGAGGCGCCTCTTGATAAATTTTTATACCGTAATACCCAAGTACGGCGAAAGAAACGCCTAAAACCAGGGCAAATAATAACCATAGTCGTTTTGTACTGCTCATTGTTAGTTTTTAGTTTGTGATTTATAATTTCGGACAAAACTGTCCTTTATATGTTTAAAATTTTTACATTAAAAATGATTCGCCCTCTCCCACTTTTAAAACAAGCTCATAAATGGTGGTCTTTTCAATCATTTCTTTTAACTCGGATCTAATTCTTTGAAATTTATGATGCATTGGGCATGGCCTGCACTCTGAACATTCTTTTAAACCTAAACCACAACTGTTAAAGGTTTCAGTACCATCTATCAAATACACCACATGGCTCAGGGTTATTAATTTTGCTGCTTCATTGCTTATAAAAAATCCACCTAAGGGTCCTTTTAGCGATTCAATTACCTGATTCTTTACCAAAACTTGCAACACTTTGGCTGTAAAGGCCTCTGGAGAGTCAATTTTCGCCGAAATATCTTTAAGGCTGGTTCGGGTATTTTGCCCTGATTGTACCGCAATGTAGATTGTTGCCTTTACAGCGTATTTACAAGCTTTTGAAAACAATGTGTATTAGAATTTATAGGGCAAATGTAGAAACGAAATAATAAAAGACAAAAATATCTTTTATTATTTAAAGAAAATCTTCTTCTTTTAAAGATCGAATAGTTTTTATGAAGATTAAGTGGGAAGTAAAGGATCTAAAAAAGAGAGGCTGTCGAAAACCGGCAGCCTCTTCATTGATTATTATCGGGTTGCTAACTGCAACTTAAGATCATATTTAATGGGTTCGGTATAGATCTCATAGGGTTGATCGGCAGGATTTGGCAAATTACTTGCGTTAGCCATAGGCGATCCTCCCTTGCGTCTGCCCATTCCATTCATCATGGCATAATAATTTTGCTCAGGCAGGGTATTCTTATCTATCCCCTCAACCCTAACTCCTACGCTTAATTGATGTTTGCCGTTTTTAAAGGCGGTTGAATAAAATGCTTTAAATGGAATAATGGCTTCATAAATCAGCGCATCGTCCTCATCCCAATCAAAACCAACTGACACACCACTTTTATTATCGGTTAATGCTTGCTTACCGTTGGCAAAAGCATAAAAGCCCGAAATATTCATTTCCTTATGGGTTTCTTTTGCCTGTTTGTGCAGATCTTTAATTCCCATACGCTCTCCCGGTTTAAAATCCCATTTAGGTTTTTCTCCCGGTTTCAATTTAACTAATAGTGGAAATTCGATATAGGTAGAAGCTTGTTTTTGAGAAGCAGTATCCAGCACCAGTTTCATTCCTCCTAAAAATAGTTTTGCCTGCGTGGTTTTGTCGAACACCCTAAAGGTGATGTATAAATTTTCCCTGTCGTTGGCAATGGCGTATTTAACCCTTCCGCTTCTGTCCACATTTTCGTCTTCAATAGCATAGCCCCAATCATTGAGTTTGCCATCGGCTACAACCGGCTTGGTTCTGTAGGTGCTTTTAAAGGTTTTGGTTGAGCATGAGTTTAATACTGCGAAGACCAAAACGAGTGCGATAAAAAATACAAAGTTCTTCATGTTTCTACTTACAAAACTAATAATGGAAATTTTAAATGCTCAATATGAAAATCTGCTTAACTAAAGACTCTTTTTAATGCAATTGGTTTAAGCAGCTGGTAAATCAACCTCTATTTAAGATACGAATTAGCACATAAAAAAGTACATTTTAGTGCAAAAACTTATCCCTAACTTCGCCCTTTCAAAATTAAACTTGAATGAATCTTCTTTCAGCAGAAAATATATCCAAATCATTAGGCTTACGTGTGTTGTTCAACAACCTTACCTTTGGAATTAACCAGGGGCAAAAAGTTGCGTTGATTGCCAAAAACGGAACCGGAAAAACTTCTCTTCTTAAAATATTAGCCGGTAAAGACAGCTGCGACACAGGAACTGTTTCTGTTCGGAAAGATATCAAAATCGCTTTCCTCGACCAAGAGCCTGATTTACCTTTAGACCGATCGATCTTTGATGCGGTTTATGATGCGGAGAACCCGCTGCTTAAAACCATTATGGCTTATGAGCTGGCATTGGAAAACCATGATAACATGAAAGCCTTGCAAAAAGCCATTGACCAAATGGAATCTATGCAGGCCTGGGATTATGAACAGCGTATCAAACAGATTTTGGGCGAACTGAAGATCTTTGATCTGCACCAACAAATTGGTTCACTTTCAGGTGGACAAAAGAAACGCGTGGCAATGGCAATGGCTCTGGTGCAAAATCCTGATCTGTTAATTTTGGATGAACCTACCAACCACCTTGATTTTGATATGGTGGAATGGCTGGAAGAATATCTTGAAACGGAAAAGGTTTCGTTATTAATGGTTACTCACGACCGTTATTTCCTGGATCGGGTTTGTAATCAGATCTTAGAATTAGAGAACGGACAGCTTTACTCCTATTCAGGTAATTACAGTTACTTTTTAGAGAAGAAAGCTGAGCGGGAGTCGACGCAGGCTGCTACTATTGATAAAGCCAAGAACCTATATAACACCGAGCTCGAATGGATGCGTCGTATGCCGAAGGCTCGCGGCACCAAGTCAAAGGCGCGTATCGATTCATTTTATGAAACGGAGAAAGTTGCCAAACAACGTTTGGAAAACAAAAAAGTGCAGCTCGATATTCAGATGAATCGCTTGGGCGGTAAAATCCTTGAACTGCATCATTTGAAAAAAAGCTTTGGCGACCGCAAGATGGTCGACAATTTCAGTTATGTATTTAAACGTAATGACCGTATTGGCATTGTAGGTGTTAATGGTGCCGGTAAATCCACTTTTTTAAAGTTACTTACCGATGAGCTGCAACCCGATGGCGGTAAAATTGTAACCGGGGAAACCGTTGTTTTCGGCTATTACAACCAGGACGGAATGAAATTACCTGAAGACAAACGGGTAATTGAAGTGGTAAAAGATATTGCCGAGTTTATTCCAATGGCAAAAGGCAAAAGCCTTACGGCTGCACAGTTGTTAGAACGATTCCTTTTCTCTGGCGATCAACAATATACTTATGTTTCAAAACTTTCAGGTGGTGAACGTCGCCGTTTGTACTTGTGTACATTGCTGATGAAGAACCCGAACTTTTTGATTCTCGATGAGCCTACCAACGACCTCGACATTATGACCTTACAGGTTTTAGAGGATTTCCTGGAAGATTTCCCGGGATGTTTATTGATCGTTTCTCACGACCGTTATTTCATGGACCGATTAACCACTCATTTATTCATTTTTGAGGGTGATGGTATTATTACTGATTTTAACGGCGATTACGGGGACTACCGGGATTATATGCTTGTTAAGAAATCGGAAAAGAAATTGGATGCTGAAAACTTAAAGTTGGAAGCAAAGAGTCAAAAGTTTGAAACTGAAACGGTTGCCACTACTCCTCAAGCTGCTGAAAAAACCCGTAAAATGACTTTTAAAGAAAAGCACGAGTTTGAGCAGATTGAAAAAGACATGGCAGTTTTGGAAGACCGGAAAGCAGAGATCACGGCAATTTTTGAAAGTCCTAACGCTGGACCTGAAGAATTGCAAAAACTTTCGGCCGAAATGGAAACAATAATGAAGCAATTAGAAGAAAAGGAACTGCGCTGGCTGGAATTGAGTGAACTGCAAAGTTAAATCGAGTATAAAATAAGCGAAATAGCGTCCTGAAAATCGGGACGCTATTTTTATTTATAGCCTCTTTGTTGGAGATTAATTTTTCCTATATTGAAGTTGAAAATCACCAGCATTGACTCCGTAGCTCAGCTGGTAGAGCAGCTGACTCTTAATCAGCGGGTCGAGAGTTCGAGCCTCTCCGGGGTCACTCAATAAAAAAGCCTAATCTTAACCGATCAGGCTTTTTTTATAAGTTGTTGTGTCCTGTCCTGAAATACCAATGCTGACTCCGTAGCTCATTTGGCAGAGCAGCTGAATTTAAAGATCTTAAGTAGGATCAAACTCGACGTATACTCGACGCATACTAGACGTATACTCGACGCATATACGAGATAACATGTCCTCAAATAACCACTTGACCCGTCCTGAAATAACTATACAGATTAGTGAATAAATCCTGGATTAACTATACACTGGATGTTGTTAATCCTAATTAACCTATACAGGCTGTTTTTCGAAGTTACTTTTTTTAGTGTT